>NZ_JAKFEN010000028.1:0-178315 GCF_036677185.1 Phenylobacterium sp. | reverse complement strand
CCGCCTCCGGGTCCCGCAGGACCTGGGCCTCGAACAGCTGATGCACGCACAGGTCCCGGGGATAGGCCGCGTCCGTCGCGTTCCACGCCTCCACAACCTGGTGGCGCTCCTCGGCCGACAGCAGATCCACCGCAGCAAGCCGCAACTCTGGTTCCTGCGACACCTGTTCGAACAGTCGAACAAGGTGCTGGGCGAACCGCGCCACCGTCGCCTCGTCGAACAACTCGGTCGCATAGTCGAGCGTCAACCGCAGCCCGGGCCCGGTTTCCCAAGCCATTAGCGTTAGGTCGTGTTTGACGGTCACCACGTCATCGGACACAGCGGTTGTTTTCAGACCTGCGAAATTCAGCGGCTCGGCCGGTGCGTTCTGCAGCACGCACATCGCTTGAAAGATCGGGGCTCGCGACAGATCCCGCGACGGCGCCAACTCCGCCACCAGCTTCTCGAATGGCATGTCCTGGTGCGCATACGCCTCGAGCGAAGTCTCCCGCACTCGGCGCAGCAACGTCTGAAAGCTGTCGCCCTCATCGACTCGAGTCCGTAGCGCAAGCGTGTTGGTGAAGAACCCGATCAGCCCTTCCAACTGGCGATGCGCGCGCCCGGCGACCGAGGTTCCCACCACCACCTCGGACTGTCGGCTCCAGCGCGAAAGGATCGCCTGAAAGCCGGCCAACAGCGCCATGAATAGCGTCGCGCCTTCGCGCCGCGCCAATCCCCTCAGACGTGTTGTCAGTTCCTCTGGCAACTCGAAGCGATGCGACGCCCCCTGGAAGCTCGCCGCCGCTGGCCGCGGCCGATCCGTGGGGAGCTCCAACACCAGCGGTGCATTCGAGAGGCACTCACGCCAGTAGTCCAGCTGACGCCCCAGCGTCTCACCCTGCAACCAGGACCTTTGCCAAAGGGCATAGTCCGCATAGCGCAGATCCGGCTCGGAAAGCTGTGAGCCCCGCTCCTCCAGATGGGCCTGGTAGAGCTCACTGAGCTCTCGCCGTAAGACACCCATCGACCAGCCGTCTGCGACGATGTGATGTAGGCTCACCGACAACACATGGGCCTGCGGCTCCAGCCGCAACAATTGCGCGCGAAACGGGGGCCCGCGTTCCAGGTCGAAGCGTTGGCTCCGGCGGTCACGGATCCACGTCGCAATTTGTGCTTCCTGATCAGCCGGATCTTGACGTGGCCCTAACTCTTCCACCCCGAGCTTCGTCACGCCCGCGGGATCGACTACCTGCACGCCGACGCCATCCAGATTTTCGAAGCGGGTGCGCAAGCTCTCGTGTCGCCTTACGAGCTCGGTCAAAGTCGCTTCAAGCGCTGCGATGTCGAGCGCCCCTTCCAACCGAACCGCCAGACCCATGTTGTAGGCGGCGCCGGACAGTCCCATCTGGTCCAGAAACCAGAGCCGTTCCTGGCCAAATGAGAGGGGAAGCGTGGAAACGTCCCTGTCGTCACCCAGTCGTGGGGCTGGAGGTCTCTCGCTATGCCTGATCAACCTATTCGGGTCGTCGGCCGCCGAGCCTACGACAACAAGGCCGAGCGGACTCTCAACTTCGGCTCGCGCCCTGCGTTGTTGCTCAATCAGCCACGCTGATAGCTGCCCCAAACGCGGCGCATCGAATAACACCTGTACGGGAACTTCAACGCCGAATATTTCGCGCGACCGCGCGGACATTTGCACGGCGGCCAGGGAGTCGCCCCCGAGGTCGAAGAAATCATCATCGGGCGCCACACTTCCAACTCTCAGAACATCGCACCAGATTAGCGCCAAGCTATTCTCAATATTTACGTGCGCGTCCGACGAAATAATCCCACCCCCCATGCGACTACCAGTTCATTTACAAATATAACAAGGACACACGAATGGTCTCTAGCGTACTGAAGCGGCCGAGAAACTATTAGCTCTATACTTTTTACGACGCTCCCATACACCCGTTATTTAACCACCCACCTCACATACAGAATCCACCCCTCACCGGGAGGGGATTAGACGACACATCGAACCGGCCTTGGCGGAAAGATCGTCTTCGATCCTGATTGAGACGAATGACAATTGCAACCGTGACGCTTGTCCTTGATCGAATTGTTTTTCGCGCTATAGGCGAGCCTCGCTATCATGACGAAACACGAGGCGCCGGCGCTGGGCCGGGAGCAGGCTTCGCCCGCCAGACGCACGTCAGGGTTATAGTCCTCATTCGACCGTGGATCGCGTCGAACCCCACCATCATCCGAGCGTTGCGGGTATTGGCGTTTACCGACCCGGCCAAGCGACGCTTGCAGGGCGATCTACTGGTCGCTTAGCCCTCGGCGCGATAGCTTGCCGCTCGGATTTCGCGCAAGGCTGTCGACCTCGACAATTTTGAAGACGTGCCGGGGCAGGCGCAACGCCCGACATGCCTTATCCAGGTGATCGTTCATCGAGCCGCCAAAGCCACGCTCTATCGTCACCGTGACGATGTCCCTATCCGCTGTGACAATCGTCGGCACAGCCGCGGCAAGCCGTTCCTCCAAGAGATCCAAGCTGAGCCGAGCCCCCATGATCTTGACGAACCGGCTCTTGCGCCCCGTCAAATACAGCCGCCCCCGGTCGTCGACGAGACCCATGTCCCCGGTATGCAGAACACCGCCTAGATCATCGCCCCTCGCAAGATCCAGCCAGCCATTCGCATAACCCATCATGATATTCGGGCCACTGACGATGACTTCATGGTCGGCAGAAATAGTGATGTCGCTTAGGGGTACGGCGTAGCCAACCAAGCCGGGACTTTGGTCCAGTTCGCCCGACGGCAAGACCGAGATCCGGGAGGTCGCCTCTGTCATGCCATACATTCGAATCGTGCGGATTCGAGGCGAGAGGGAGCACAACCAACTCAATAGCTCTGGGCTCAGAGCGTCGCCTGAGTGCGTAAGGGTAGTGATCGAGGAGGCGGGATTGTCGCCGAATCCGATCTTCATCAGCATCTCGAGGGTGAACGCCACGCCGGCCATCGTCGTGGGGGTGTGGTGGGTGCATGCTTCCCACACCGAACGCTGCAGGATGGAACGATTTTCCAGAACGACGCTGGCGCCGCAGAGCAGGTGACTGGAAAGGACCGACAGCCCGAATGTGTACGATAGGGGAAGGGTGAGCAAAGCTCGGTGGGAAGGCTCCACTCCCAACGCCGAAGCGACCTGCCATGCGCTCACGCAGATGTTGCGCTCCGACAGGCGCACAGCCTTGGCCGAACCCGAGGAGCCGGAGGTCGAAAGCAGCAGGCGAAGGTCGGGGTGAAGTTTGGTCGACCTGGACGGCGGCCGTGCAACGACCATATCTCCGGCGAATTCTAGGGACTTGGGCGTGTTCGGCGCGAGTTCGCCAATGACGGCTGAGGGACCCACGAGCAAACTAGGCTGGAAGCGCGCAACGAGCATCATGAGCTCGTCTACTGAGGTCCGTGGACTGACCAGGAACACAGCATGGTTGGATGCAAGGGCTGCAATGAATGCCACGGCGCCATGGAGCGTGGTGTCGCATAAGGCCAGGACAAGGCCTTTCTCGTGATCCCCAAGGTGCTGCGCGACGCCTTCTGTTGCTTCCGCTAAGGCTCGGTAAGTGAGCTTCTCGCCGGTCGCGCCGTCAATGAGAGCGGTCCGATCACCGAAGCGCTGCAAGTTCACCCAGTAGGGGTTTTGCATTTCGATCACGTGGCGCTTCTATTTGGAAATCTGGAAACCGTCGCTCGCTATTAAGCCGGTTCGCGGGAGGCCTGGCTGTCGATCGCCAGTAAGTCCCATCCCTGTTCGAACTGGAAAATTGTCATGCGACTGCGTCGCCTGCGCAGAAGAAGCCTTAGCTGTGCCGATCGAGCGCAGCAACTCTAAATTGCTACTCGCCAAGGCCTAGCGGCGAGGAGAGGCCTTGGGGCGACCGGCTCGAGCCCAGCATCAGGACGGGAACAGTCTGGTTCGGCAGACCGTCGCATGCGTCATTGCCACAGCAAGCGCCGCTGCCGCGTACGCACAGGTCACATGCGCCGCAGGAAACAGGCGACGGACAGCGAATGCGATCCCATTGCGTCCGGCCAGATTATCCGCAACAGCTCGCCGCATCGCGCTCGAGGCGTATTCCGATACGGCGAGACCGGCCTTCGCCAATGCGACAACGGCCGAAGCGCGAACCTGTCCGAATTCAAGCGCCCGATCTGCATCCATCTCCGGATCCGCCTCGATCGCCGCATCATGAGCGGGGTAAAGCGCCGCGACCTCGGCGAGACCTTCGAAGATCAGGAACAGGCGTCTATGGACTACCAGGGAGGGGGGCGGCTTAATCGCCCCATGCGCTACGTAAGCCAAGCGGCTCTCGGAACTAGAGACGACGCCCCAACCGACACCGTGCAAGCCAGAGTGGAGCCCAAGAACCATTCGCTGGTCCGACGTCTGACCCAAGCAGTTCATCACGCGTTCAGGTCTTGGGCCAGCAGATCACATTCAAGCCGCAGATCGTTGAGTTCGCCTTCGATCCAGAGCCTGAATTCGGACCAAGACAGTATGGGCTCTCCTAGCGCCACTATGACATCGGCGATTTCGCCGAGGGCTTCAGCGCGGCCCTCCAGCTTCATCGCCCTGTCACGAGATGAAAGCTGAACGTCTAGCTCTCTGGGCTGGCGCTGGCGCAAAGCAAGGGTTCTCCGGTCGCTGGAATCCTTCGTTCCAACGAAAGTTGCCGCTCGGGAGACATCCAGTCAAGAACAATCCATGAACACCCTCACGCGTGCGCGAAGCCCTCCGATTTCGAGTCCGGCTAGGCCTGCCCCCCCCTCGCTGGATCGCTTGACAGAGGCTCACATCAGATTCGTCGCCGCAGGCCTCTCGATACAAGGTGGCGCGGCCCGACGACGGCTGAAGACATTTCGAAGCAGCTCGCGCAGGGCTGGGCGGGGCGACTGTGAAGACGCTCACCTGACCCGCATTTCCCGGAACGGTCCTCGCCCGCCCCACGGCTTCCCGCTAAGGTCGCAGACGCAAGACTAGCGCACGCGGAGCGATCAAGAACATGTGGGATTTGTGGCGCATTCTCAAGCGATCAAGCGATCAAGCGTCCGTCGTTTGGCTCACGACGTCCGCCATTCTCGTGTGCGTTGGGGGTGCCTCAGCAAGCTTGGCGCCGCTTGCGCTCAAACGCATCATCGACGGGCTTGAGCCAGGCGCCCCGTACAAATCGTTCGCCTGGCTGATCGGCGCCTATATCTTGGCTCTGCTCGTACAACGAGGATGCGAGCCTATCCAAGCTTTCGCCTATGGCAGAGGTGAACAGCGCCTGATCAGTCGCTTTAGCAACCAGGCCTTCGCCCACATGCTGGCCTTGCCCCTGGCCTTCCATCTCGATGGTCGGGCCGGCGCTCACACCCAAACGATCGCAAATGGCACCAACGGCCTGCGGCTGATCCTGGCTCATCTGGCGATGAGCGTGGCTCCCATCGCAGTGCAGCTGCTATTGGCAGCGACGATTATGGTAGCAGCCCTCGGCCCGGCCATCGCAACGGCGGTGCTTGTTGCGATGCTGGCCTACGCCGTCGTTTTCGCCTGGGGCGTCACCTGGCTAGGAGAGGCCGCCAAGGCGATTTCGACCGCTCAGATCGACACTGGCGCGGCGACGACAGATAGCCTGATGAACATCGAGACGATTAAGGCGTTCACGGCGGAAGCCCGTTTCGTCGCTCGCCATGACCGCAGCCTCGCGGAGACGGAAGCGAAGTGGGCGCTCTTTCTACGCCGGCGACTCGTTAACGGCTTGGCTGTGGCAATGGTCTTCTGTCTCGCGATGGGCGCCACCCATTTGCTCGCCGGCGATAGCGTCGCTGCGGGTCGGCTAAGCCTCGGCGGACTGGTTATGATCAATGCCTATCTTCTGCAACTGCTGCGCCCGCTAGAGGTCCTTGGGTTCGCGTTTCGCGACATCGCGCAGAGCTTGGCTTATCTCGGTGCATTGAGAACCGTCATGCGACATGAGGCCGAAGTCACTGACGCCCTCGTAGATGTCGGAACGCCGAACACTCCGGCGGATCTCACGTTCGAGAACGTGTCGTTCACTTACGGATCCGAACGCAAAATTCTGGAGGGCATTAGTTTCCATGCATCTCCGGGAGCAACCCTCGGGATCGTCGGGCCGTCAGGCGCGGGAAAGTCATCACTCCTTCGCCTTGTGCTTCGTTTCTTCGAACCGACCGAGGGCGAAATTCGCCTCGATGGTCGGTCGATCGCCGCCATACCGCTTGGAGCCTTGCGCGGCCAGATCGCGCTCGTTTCTCAGGATACCATCCTCTTTAACGATACGATCCGCGCAAACATCGGATTGGCTGCCGAGAGGCCAGACGACCGTGAACTTCACGATGCGGTCGAGCGGGCGCGGCTCTCCGACCTACTCGCTCAGCTGCCGGAGGGCTTGGAGACCCTAGTGGGTGAACGCGGGCTCAAGCTCTCTGGAGGTGAGAAGCAACGCATTTCAATCGCTCGCGCCGCACTCAAGCGGGCGAGACTCGTCATTTTCGACGAAGCGACTGCCGCGTTGGATCCCTCGACCGAGCAGGCAGTTTGGGCGGCGATGCGGAACATTGCTCAATCAACCACTACCTTGATCGTGACCCATCGCCTCGCGACCGTGAGCGAAGCGGATGAAATCTTGGTACTTGATAGGGGATGTATCGTCCAAAGAGGCCGTCATGCCGAGCTCATGGTCGAGCCCGGTCTCTATAGGCAATTATGGCGCGCCCAGACCTCCAAGAATCAAGTCGAAACGGTGTAAGCGATGTGAGCGCTGTTCCGGGAATCGATGGCTCGTAGCAGGCGCCACGCTCAAGTTCTGCGGCCTTGCTACCGCACCTGCATGTGAAATTCAGACGTGGACCAAGCCTCGCCACACGCGGCCGCGAGCCAAAGCTCACTGGAATTTGCTTTGTCGGGCGTCGCCCTACCACCAACGGAGCGTCGCTAAGCTCGCATGCCCGGCTGCCCAACTGAGCCGCGGACCTGCGACTCGAGATCATTTATTCTGGCGGATCTCCACGGCTTGCCAACCGCTTGGTATGGAAGCGCGCCCGCGAGACGACCAACTCTAAGTGCCTCGCCGGTTCCGCGCGGCTCAGTCGCTCACCGAGGGCCAGAGACATTCCTAGGGCGCCGAGGATTGCAAGGAGCACGCGCATTGTGGCGTTACCGTCACGAAAGACCCTATACAAGGTCTCCTTCCGCAGACCTGCCTTCTTCGCAACCTGCGGAATTCCATGCGCCAATGCGACCTGCTGTAGCGATTTCAATGCTTGCGCTGGATCACCGGATCGCAGGCACCGATCGACGAGATCCCACGCTTCCGCGTCGTCCCGTAGCCGCCAGATCGGCCTTCGCGCAGCCACCTCTTCATCTCTACTCTGTGACGCATCATGTTGCGTCGCGGAATCCAATGGAATGTTGCGGGCAGCTGCGCCTGAACATCCGAGATCAGGACCAACCTCCCATCCAAGGACTTTCAACACCGAAAGCAGATCGCGAAAACGCATGTTCGGTTCTTCGCCGAGCCGATAAATAAACTGGCGAGTCACGCCAGCTTCCGCCGCCACGCTGCTCACACCGCGCGCCTGTGCGACCTCCTTGACTGCCTGGCCAATCTTCAAGCTATCCCAACTGGCGAACGCCATCGCAATGTGCCGGCGGCCCAGCTCAACATCGCTCAGAGGATCGGCGGCGGTCATGCGCGACTCCAAATGAAGGAGCGGCGAGGGTCGCCCCGCCCCCTTCCGAGGCCCATAGGAATTTGCGAAGCCTTCCTTAGCTCAACGAACGCCTGACGGCCGAAAATATCGTATCGGTCAGCTTAGGTTGAAAAGCGGCTTGTGCGAATTTCCGAGTTATACGGCGGTTGCTCGTCAAGACGTTGTTGACGCCGACCGTTGGGGTCAGATCGTCGGCGAATCCCTTGCGCAGTGCTAGGTCGTGCTGGGCGCGGATTCCAAGTGGCGCTTAGCGCCGGCTATCTGATCGCGACAAGTGAACAGCTGACTCTTAATCAGCGGGTCGTAGGTTCGAATCCTACTGCACCCACCATCTAGTCTGATCCCGGATCAGCTAGGTCGTGAACCCTGAAATCTCCGCGCCATTCCCGAGGGCTACGGGGTGGCGAGCGTGATCGCGCCGTCGCAGATGGCTCTCTGTGCGCCTTTGAACCGGGCTTCTTCGCCTTTCTCTCCCGCCCCATTCCTGAAGTGTGCCTTTCGACGGCCGCCAGCGGCGGCAGCCGGGCGGTGTGGTGATCGCAGAGCCCGTCTCGTTCGCTGAGCGCCTTGATCGAAGCCAGCTCCCCGCGCTCCAATTCGCCGGCCCAGGTCTTAGCCAGCACGATGGCTCGGATCAGCGCCCGATCGTCCTTGTCCGATGTGTCTGCGGGCACGCAGCGCCGTCATCTCGGGCCAGCCTTGCGCCAAGCGAATGTCGGCAGCACGGCCGCGAGCCGGTTCCGCACCCCATTGATGGACGCGTCCCCCGTCCCCTGTCCGCGGAGGTCTCCGGCCGCTAAGCAGCTCATGATGATCTCTGGAGGACACTATGGGGTTGGCCTCACCTTTCCCGGGATCTGGTCGCCGACGCCGCTGCCCGTTGGTTCGAGACCCATCTGGTCAAGGCCACGCAATGAGGGCGGTGGGTCGGAGAGCGGCCGGCGAAGTCGCCCGGGGGTTCGGGCTCCGTATTCGCCATCTTCGGGTCGGCGCGCCAGGCCTATGCCCGCACCGGCCGGGAGAAAAGCGCCGACGGCCCTATGGGAAAGCCGCCGGCGAGGTAGTCCAGACCAACCTTGGCGAAGGCCGAAGGCGGGCCGGGGGAAGGAAACAGGGCGCGCCGGCGAACCGGCCGGCCCTGTGACCAATCGATGACCAACGGGCCGGGAAGTCCGCCGATCATCTGCATGTTATCCAACATCCTAATCGAGAACTCAATGAGCCAGGTGAAGGTCCGGCGTCTCCGGGCGCCATTCCCCTGACCTACCCGATGAGGGGCGGCGGCGATTGCCCGGACGGCGCCGCGCCTCAGGCGACCTCGCCGACCAGGGCCGCCTGGCGCTCCATCGCCTCGACCTCGCTCGGGGTCGCCCGGCTCACGCGGATCGCGACGTTTTTGTGGTACGGCGTCTTGGCGATCGGATCGCAGTCGTCACAGTCCGTGATCACATTCAGCCGGGGGCCCACCGTCACCCGGCCGCTTGGGGTGTCGTAGATCTGGCCGTAGCCGTGGGGCAGCGAGGCCTGGCCCGGGCGGAGATTTTCGTCCACTTCGACCTTGACCACGACCCGTCCGACGCGGGTTTCCACCGCCATCCAATCCCCGGCGCCGCCGCCCGTGGCTGCCAGATCGCCCGGATGAAGGTGCAGGGCGCCATGCGGATCGGTCTTGCGCCAGCGTGGGTCGCGGATGATCTGGTTGGCGTTGTAGTTGCGGCGTTGGCCGCCGATCAGCATCAGCGGGTAGTCCGGATCGGGCTCGGCGTCGGCGGGATCGAGACGTCGCAGCCAGTCGAGCATCGCCGGCACGGCCAGGCGCACGCGCCGGTCGGGATGCTTCATCAGGCTCCAGGAGCCTTCGTAGCCCAGGTCGCTGAAGGCGACGCTGGAGCGCTCCGACAGGATCGCGGCGAACAGGTTTTCCCCGAGATCGAAGCCCTCGCCTTGAATCCCGGCGCCGCGGACGCCCTCGCCGTAGTCGGCGGCGAAGCGATGGGCGGGAAGCCACCAGGGCGCGGCGGCCGCAGCCCCGTCCGGGAGCGTCGCGCCCAGGGTCTCGTAGAGGATCACCGCGGCGATCGCGGCATATTTCGGCTCGCCGCGCGTGAGCGCCCGGAACGCCTGCGCGAAGGCCGGGCGGTCGTTGGCGGCGAGCGTCCGCAGCTCTGCAAGGGTCCGGTCGTCCGGCATGTCCCCCATGGCGCGCACGATCCGGGCATAGATCTCCGCCTCGACGAGCGTCCCCTCGAGCGGCGGAAAAAGCGGCGCGCGGACATGGAAATAGTTGCGGGGATACTCGTAGGTGAAGAGGCTATTCTCCCACTTCTCGAACTGATTGGCGGCCGGCAGCACATAGTCGGCCTGCCGGGCCGTCTCGGTCATGGCGACGTCGATCACCACCATCAGGTCGAGGGCCCGGAAGGCCTGCTCCACGAGGGCGGTGTTGGTCACGCTGTTGGCCGGGTTCGCGGAGTCCACGAAGAAGGCCCGCAGGCGCTCGGGATGGTTCGTCAGGATCTGCGCGGGAAGCGTGTTGGGCGGCAGGAGGCCCGCGATCTTTAGCTGCCCCGTGACCGGCGCGACGTCATCGGGCCGGGAGTGGCCCATCAGCGGCGCGAGCCAGGCGTGGAGCCCGTTGGCGCCGCGCTTGGCGAAGTTTCCGGTGAGCAGGAAAAGCAGCTTCTCGAGGTAGGAATTCAGCGTCGAATTGCGGGCCTGTTGCAGCCCGACGTCCACCCGCACGGTCATCGACGGTGCGGTGAGGATCATGTCCACCGCCGCCTCGACGTCGGCGCGGGGGACGTCGGCGACCCGGATCCAGTCGTCCACTGGGATGTCCAGGAGCGCGTCCCGCACCGCGTCGAAGCCCTCGGTGTGGGCCGCTATGAAGGCGCGGTCCTCCCCGCCGCGGCGCACGATGATCGCCAGGATCGCGCCCAGGAGGAAGGCGTCCGTCCCCGGCCGCAGGCACAGGTGCAGGTCGGCGTGCTCCGCCACCTCCGTACGCCGCGGATCGATGACGAGGAGTTTGCGGGCCGGGTCCTTGCGGATCTCGGCGACCGCCTCGCGGGCGCGGGTGAAGCCGTTGGCCATCCAGGGATTGGAGCCGATCACCACCAGCAGATCCGTGTGGTCGACGTCCTCGGCCGTGTGGCAGTTCTGGGCGCCGAACATCTCGCCATTGACCCAGTAGTCGCCGGTCTTCTCCTGCGACAAGGCGTTGTAGAAGATGGAGGATCCCATCGCCTTGGAGAGCGCCAGGCCGTAGGGGCCGCCCAGGGTGTTGCCCTGCCCGCCGCCGCCGTAGAAGCCGAAGGCGTAACCCCCGTGCTCGGCCCGGATCGCGTTCAGCTTCTCGGCGATCTCGCCGATCGCCGTGTCCCAGTCGATCGGCTCGAAGTCGCCCGCCGGCGTGCGCCGCAGCGGCGTGGTCAGCCGGTGAGCGGTGTTGTTGGTGTAGAACGGGATGCGGCCCGCCTTCTGGCAGAGGTAGCCGCGGGACCTCGGATTGTCGCGATCGCCGCGGACCTTGGTGATCTGGCGCCCCTGAACCTCGACCTCCAGGCCGCAGTTCACGTAGCAGAGGATGCAGGCGGTCTTGTGGGTCTCGACGGCGGTCATCCCCGCCCTCCAATCTATATGTTAGCCGACATTCACGTATGCGTATGATGGCCCCTGCCGCAGCCGAGTGCTGGTCCCGCGTCAGACCGCGCTCACCCCGCCGTCGACAGCCAGGATCTGGCCGGTGATGTGCTTGCCGGCGTCCGACGCGAAGAGCAGCGCCGCGCCCTTCAGGTCCTGATCGTCGCCGATGCGCCGCAGCGGCGCGGCATTGGCGAAGTGATCGACACCCTTGGACTCCAAGGTGCCGGCCGTCATCTTCGAGGGAAACCAGCCCGGGGCCAGGGCATTGACGGTGATCCCATGCGGACCCCAGTCGGCGGCCAGGCCGCGGGTGAAGTTCACCACCGCCCCCTTCGACGTGTTGTAGGCGATCACTCCGGTGGACCCGCGCAGGCCGGCGATCGAGGCCAGGTTGATGATCCGCCCGTAGCGGTTGGGGATCATCGAACGCTTGGCGATCTGCTGCGACAGGACGAAGAGCGAGCGGATGTTCAGGTTCATGACCTTGTCCCAGGCCTCGATCGGATAGTCCTCGGCGGGCGCGCCCCAGTTCGCGCCGGCGTTGTTCACCAGGATGTCCACCCGGCCGAGCTTGGCGATGGATTCGTCGGCGAGCCGCAGCAGGTCTTCGTCCTTGCCGTTGTCGGCCGCGACATAGTCGACGGTGACGCCGCGCGCTTCGAGATGGGCCTTGGCCGTCTCCAGGTCGGCGGCCTTGCGGGAGGAGATGACCAAGCGCGCGCCAGCGTCGCCGAGAGCCTCGGCGATCTGCAGGCCGAGCCCGCGGGAGCCGCCGGTGATGAGCGCGGTCTTGCCCGTGAGATCGAAGAGTTGGGTCGTCGTCATTTGGGTCGTCCTGGATATCTGCAGAGAGTTGAGGAGGAAGCGGCTGCCGTCAGAAGGCGTCGGCCGCGAGGACCATGAGCCCGTCGGCGCCGGACTGAGCGCGCCGAACGAACGTGTCGACGGCGGGCATTTCGCGTTCAAACCAGTAGCGGGCGAGCACCAGCTTGCGGCGCATGAAGATCGGATCGCCTTCGCCGGCGGCGAGCTGTGTTTCGGCGACGACGGCCATGCGGAGCCAAAAGGCGCCCACCAACACCACACCGAACAGGTTGAGCACGTCATAGGAAGCCGCGCCCAGGGTCTCGCCGCGTTCCGGGGCGGTCTGCCGCAGCCAGGTCACCACGTCCTCGATAGCCTCGACGCCACGGAGCAGGCTTCCAGCATAGAGATCGAGCGTTGCGGAGCACGTCTCGGCCGAAGCAGCGATCACGCGGAGTTCGTCGAGGAACGCGGTGACCGTCGCGCCCCCGTCCGACGGCAGCTTCCGCGCCACCAGATCGAACGCCTGGATGCCGTTGGAACCTTCGTAGAGCTGGTAGATCCGGGCGTCGCGGACGAACTGCTCCATGCCGTTCTCGCGGATATAGCCGTGGCCGCCGAACACCTGGACCGCGGCGTTGGTCCCCTCGAACCCGCGGTCGGAGAAGTAGGCCTTGATGACGGGTGTCAGCAGTTGTCCTAGGCCTGCCGCTCGGCGCCGCTGCGCCGGCTCAGCGCCGGCCTGTTCCTCATGCAGGAGCTCGGCGACCCAAAGCGCGGCGGCTCGCGCGCCCTCCACGAAGGCGCGCTGTTGCAGGAGCATGCGGCGTACGTCCGGGTGGACGATGATTGGGTCCGCCGCCGCCTCGGTGCGATCCGCCGGGGCGATCGCGCGGCCGGATCGCCGTTCCTGGGCGTAGAGCGCGCTGTTCTGATAGGCGACCTCCGCGGCGGCGACCGCGCCCAGGCCGGTGCCCAGGCGGGCATGGTTCATCATGTGGAACATGCCGCTCATGGCGGCGGACTTCGACCCCGGCGCGGCGTCGGTCTTGGTCTCCCCCAGCCGGTAGCCGACGGCGTCGTCGAAGTTCAGGACGCAGGTGGCGCTGCCCTTCAGCCCCATCTTCTTCTCGAGGCTACCCACCGTGACGCCGTTGCGCACACCCGATCCGCCCGTCTTGAGGTCGATCAGCACCTTCGGAACCATGAACAGGTTCACGGTGGCCAGATCGTCCGAATAGCGGCCCTCCGCGTCGGGCAGCTTGGCGAGCACGAGGTGGACGATGTTCTCGGTCAGGTCGTGGTCGCCGCCGGAGATGAAGATCTTGGCGCCGGTGATCCGGTATGAGCCGTCCGGCTGGGCGACGGCCAGGGTCTTCATCAGCCGCAGGTCCGTGCCGCAGTGCGGCTCGGTCAGGCACATGGTGCCGCACCATTCGCCGCTGACCATCCGCGGAACGACGTGCTCGAGCATCCAGGGCGCGCCGGTGAGCGTCAGGCTCGAACAGGCGCCGTTGGTCAGGCCGGGATAGTGCGCCAGCGAGGCGTTGGCCGATGAGCTCATCTCGTAGACCGCCTGCGAGATGACCCCCGGCAGGCCGGCGCCGCCGAAGGCCTCCGGGGCGCTCAGCCGGTTCCAGCCGGCCTCGCAGTAGCCGCGATAGGCCTCGCCGAAGCCGGTGGGCGTGCGCACCACGCCGTTCTCCAGTCGGCAGCCCTCTTCATCGCCGACCTGGTTCAGCGGCTGCCACACTTCTCGCAGGAAGACGCCCGCCCCTTCCAGGATCTGCCGCGTCAGGTCCGGTTCCAGGTCGGCGAAGCCGGCGATGTCGTGCCGCGTCTGAATGCGCAGGACGTCGTGCAGCAGAAACAGGTAGTCGTCGATGGGCGGCGAATAGGTCGTCATGGGGATTGTCCGTTGGATGGAAGGACGACGGATCGCGGCCGGACTCACGGCCACGATCCGTCCAAGAGGCGCCCTTCCCCGACGCCTCTTGGCTTAGCGGCCTTGGAAGACCGCCGCGCGACGTTCGACGAAGGATTGGATGCCTTCCTTGGCGTCCTGGCTGTCCATCACCCGCTGGCGGATCGCCGGGATGACGTCGATGGCGGCGCGTTCGCCCGCCTCGATGAACTTGAGGCCCGCTTCCTTGGTCACCTGGATGCCCAGCGGCGCGTTCTTCGCGATGATCCCCGCAAGCGCCATCGCCCGTTCCACCTGTTGGCCGGGGGCCACCACCTCCTGGACGAGGCCGATCCGGTGCGCCTCGGCGGCCGTGAACTCGTCGCAGAGCAGCAGGTGGTACATGGCGTCGCCCCAGCCGGCGCGGGTGACATAGCGGAAGTGCGCTCCGCCCAGCGGTGCGATCCCCCGCTTGGACTCCATCTGGCACAGCCGCGCATTGTCGGCCGCCACCACGATGTCGCCGGCCAACATGATCTCGATGCCGATGGTGAAGCACACGCCCTGGATCGCCGTCACCAACGGCTTGCGGCAGCGGTTCTCCAGTCCGAAGGGGTCGATGTTCCCGGCCGGCCGGTCGAGCTTCACCGCCTTGGGCCCGAAGAACTTGGGCATGTCGAGACCGGCGGTGAAATGCTCACCCACCGAGCAGAGGACCCCGACCCAGAGGTCGTCGTCGCGGTCGAGGACGGTGAACGCCTCCGACAGCTCCTCCATCATCTCCGGGCTGAAGGCGTTCATCTTGCCGGGGTTGTCGATCACGATCTTCAGGATGTGGCCGTGACGCTCCTGACGGACGCGGCCCACCTGCACTGCGGTTTCACTCATCGAAGGTCTCCTGGAATTGAGGTTGGGACGGCCGTCACGCGGCCTCGGGGGCGGGCAGGCCGTAGCGCGCCGGCGGGACCGCGGTCTGGCTGACCGCCTTGCTCAGCGTCCGCCGCGCATCATCGAAGACCGTCCAGGCCTGAAGGTCGTGCAGGGTCGGCCAGCACACGAGTTCGCCCTGGTCCAACGCCTGGAACGCGATATCGACCACCGTCTCGGGCGACATGAAGAGCTCATCGGGGAACGGCGGCGGCCGGTCGCCGAAGAACTCGGTCCGGACCGGACCCGGCATGACGACCTGCACCTTCACGTTCGTCTTGGAGAACTCGCTTTGCAGCGAGCGTGAGAAATTGAGGACATAGGCCTTGGAGCCGCTGTAGGCGGCGGCGGTCGCGGACGGGATGACCGCGATCACCGACCCGATGTTGATGATCAGCCCGTCGTCGCGCGCGGCGAACCGGGGCGTGGCGGCGAGGCAGAGCCGCGTGAGCGCCAGGACGTTGATCTTGATCAGCGTCGCCACGGCGTCGCGATCGGCCGAAACGCTGGGCGCGCCGGCGCCGAGGCCCGCATTGTTCACTAGGACCCCGATGTCGTCGCGCCCGCTCACCAGCGCCTCGATGCGCGCAAGGTCTTCTGGGTCGCCGAGGTCGGCGGCATGAATCTCCACCTGCCGTCCGTGGTCCTGGCGCAGTCGCGCGGCCAGGGCCTCCAACCGGTCGCGTCGGCGGGCGACAAGGATCAGGTCGTGGCCGCGCGCCGCAAGACGATCGGCATAGATCGCGCCGATCCCCGACGAGGCCCCCGTGACGAGGGCGTAGGTTCGGCTGTCGGTCATGTCTTCTTCCCTCTCATTCGAATTGTCCGCCACCGTCATCGCCTCAACCGTCGCCCGTGTTCCGCACGACCACGCCCTGGGCGAGGGCGGCGAGTTCACTGCCCGGCCCGCGAAGCTCCGCCCGCGTCAGGCAGTAGTCCGGACCAACGCTCACCACCCATCCTTCGGCGGTGAACTCGCCCGGGCCTGCGCCGCATAGGTAGTCGAGCGACTGGGTGACGAGCCGTGGCTGGACCTCGTCGCCGAGGGTCAGGATGGCGGCGCCGGTCATGACGTCGTCCAGGACGGCGGCGAAGAAGCCGCCGCGGACGACGCCTCGGCCGTCCGCGAACTCTGCGCCGATATGAGCCGAGACCGACAGCCGCCGGGCCTCGGCGTCGAAGCGCGCAGGCTGCAACTCCATGCGCCCGAAGGTGGGCAGGGCGCGGTCGGCCAGGAGGGCCAGGACGGCCACCGGCTTCGCCATAATCGTCCCTTTCCTCTACGGCGTGGGCTGCGGATTCGCGGCCGCCATGCCTGGCCGGACTGCGAACCCGCAGCCCATTGCCGCGACATTCTGGATGTCATGCCTCATGCACGCGAATTAACATGATGACCATCATACAGACCGTCAAGCACAAGTTGAAGCGGATCTGGCGAGTACGTTTTTTGCACTTGCAATAGCGATATCGGCCAGTCACTCTAATTACAAGAGTTACTGGAGCCCCGCGCCATGAGACCGAAATCGTTCGCTGGGATGCGCTGCTCGATCGCCGGCGCGCTGGAAGTGGCCGGCGACAAGTGGACGATCCTGCTGCTGCGCGACCTGGCGCTGGGCCTTCATCGCTACGACGATCTGCGGGCAAGCATAGGGATTCCGACCACCACCCTGGCCACGCGCCTGAAGAACCTGGAGGCGCATGGGCTCGTCGAACGGGTGCGCTATCAGGATCGGCCGCCGCGGGACGAATATCGGCTCACCGACAAGGGCCGCGACTTCTGGAAGGTGACCACAGCCTTGCGCGAGTGGGGCGACCGTTGGGACGCCACGGGCTACGGCGCGCCGACCATGGAGGTGGTCGATGCCGAGACCGGATGCGAGCTGCGGTTGGCGCTCGTCGATCCTCGGACCGGCCGCGCGGTCCCGCGCGAAAGGATCCGCTACCAGCCTGGACCAGGCGCCGACGACACCGTCCGCGCCCTCCTCGACAACATCAACAAAGGAGCCGCCGCATGAGCGCGACCATAGAGTTCTATTTCGACTTCCAGAGTCCGTACAGTTATCTGGCGCACAGCCAGCTGGGGACGCTCGGCGCACCGGTGCGCCTCGTGCCGATCTCGGTCCTGCCGTTGATGAAGCTGGTCAACAATACGCCGACCACCATCACCTGCCCCGTGAAGCGCACCTATGCAGGCAAGGACCTGGGACGCTGGGCGGCGCGCTATGGGGTCCAGGTGATCCCCCCCGCCCGGGAAAAGATGGATGGTGACCTTCTGCTTCGCGTGGCCACGGCGGCGCAGGACGAGGCCACCCGGGCGGCGGTCGTCGCCACGATCTTCAATGCGGTCTGGGGCGGCCAGGGTGACCCCTCGCCCGCCGGCCTTGAGGCGACGCTCGCCGCGCGCGGGCTGCCGGCGGCCGATCTGATCGCGGCGGCTGGGCAGGAGGCGACCGCGGCGACGCTCGCGGCGGCCACGGAAGCGGCCGCGGAACGCGGCATGTTCGGCGCGCCCACCATCTTTGTCGGCGACGAGATGTTCTTCGGAAACGACCGGCTCGATTTCGTGCGCGAATCCCTCGCGCCCAAGGAGATGGCGTGATGGCCTCGATCAAACCCCTCGCCCTGGTCACCGGTGTCGGACCCGGCACCGGAGCCTCTGTCGCCCGCCGGTTCGCCGAGGGGGGATACCGCGTCGCCATGCTGGCGCGGGACGCGGACCGCCTGGCGGCCCTCGAAGCGGAGATCCCCGACTCGATCGCCTGTCCGTGCGATGTCACTGACCTCGCGGCGCTGGAAGGCGTGCTCGCTCGGGTCGGGGCGCCGAATGTGGTCGTCCACAACGCGGTGGGCGGCGCCTTCGGCAGCTTCCGCGACATCGATCCGTCGGTGCTGCAGCGCAACTTCGAGATCAACACCATGGCCCTGATGCACCTCGCCCGGCTGACGACGCCGGCGATGGTCGAGGCTGGCGAAGGCGCCCTGATCGTCACGGGCAACACCTCGGCGCAGCGCGGCAAGGCCTTCTTCGCCGGGTTCGCGCCCACCAAGGCCGCCCAGCGCATCCTGGCCGAGTCCCTAGCCCGCGACCTGGGACCCAAGGGCGTGCACGTCGCCTACCTGATCATCGACGCGGTCATCGACGTTCCCTGGCAACGGGAACGGATGAAGGACGCCAAGGACGACTTCTTCTGCTCTCCGACCTCCATCGCCGCGGAGGTTTTCCACCTGGCCCACCAGCCGCGGGACGCCTGGTCCTTCCTGGCCGAGATTCGCCCCTTCCACGAGCCCTGGTAGGTGCGCGGCCGCCGCCGCCTCGCGCCGAATGTGGTGCGGTGCGGCGGCGTTGGCGCATCTGCCGCAGGCGGATGTGAATTTCGAACTCAAAGGGGCGGCGGCGCCCGATCCTTTCAGTCGGCGAAGTAGCCCGCGTGCTCCATGTCGGAGAGGAGCCCCGGTTGCGCGGGGTCCCAATTCAGCAGAGCGCGCGTGCGAAGGCTCGTCGCGGGGAGGTTCATCTCCGCGAACATCGCGAACCAGCCGAAATGGTCGGCCGACTTCTCGGGAGACATGGCGATGACCGGCAGGTTCAGACGCCGGCCGATGACCTCCGCGATCGCCTTGAACGGCACGCCGTCTTCGCCAATCGCGTGATACGGCCCCTCGGCGGCGCCCCGCTCGAGCGCAAGCCGGAAGACCCGGGCGACGTCGCGCCGGTGCGTCGCGGGCCAGCGGTTGAGCCCGTCGCCCGGATAGGCCGAAACCCCCTTCGCAAGGGCGATGTCGATCAGGGCCGGCACGAAGCCATGATCGCCCGGGCCATGGACCGAGAGGGGCATGCGGACGGCCGCCGCGCGGACGCCGCGGGCCGCCAGGGCGTCGACGGCCGTTTCAGACTGGCGGACGTAGGGGCCAGGGACGGGATGGAACGCGTCGGCCTCCGTCGCGACCCCGCCCGATGTGAGGAACGGTAGCTCGGAGGTGGCGAGCAGGGGGCGGTCGGAACCCTCCAGCTCGGCGCCGAGCGCCTCGATGGCGCGCCGGTCCATCTCGCTGTTCTGCGCATATCGCGAGAAGTCATGGTTGAATGCCGTGTGGATCACGCCGTCGGCCAAGGCCGCGCCACGGCGCAGGCTTTCAGGATCCTCCAGGCAGCCGCGATGGACCTCGGCCCCCGCCGCAGCCAGCGCCCCTGCATCCGATCGGGTCAGACCGAGAACCTGGTGGCCCGCTGCGACCAGCTCCTGGACGACCGCGAAGCCAACCCATCCCGTAGCTCCAGTGACAAAGACACGCATCACGACCCCATTCGCGGATTGTCTGGGTTCGGCCGCCTCCCCTCCCCTCACGACGACCCGTCGCGAGGCGGGCGGCGCCTAGCGGCGGACGTCCACGAGGGCGCGGCCGCGGATCTCGCCGCGCAACACCGCCTGGGCCACCTGGGGCGCCTCGGCGAGGCCGACCTCGGTCACCGTGCTCTCAAGCTTGGCCAGGTCGAGGTCGCGGGCCAGGCGCGCGTAAGCTTCCACACGCACCGCATTGGGCGCGTTGACGGAGTCGATCCCGGCCAGGGTGATGTTGCGTAGGATGAACGGCAGGACTGTCGCGGGCAGGTCCATGCCCTGGGCCAGGCCGCATGCGGTGACCACGCCGCGATATTTGGTTTGGGCCAAAGCATTTGCCAGGGTGTGACTGCCCACAGAGTCGATCACGCCGGCCCAGCGCTCGGCGCCAATGGGGCTGGCCGCCGGCTGGGACAGGGTCGCGCGGTCGATGATCTCGGCGGCGCCAAGCGCGGTGAGATAGGCCTGCTCCTGCGGTCGGCCCGTCGAGGCGATCACCCGGTAGCCCAGGCGCGAGAGCAGCGCGATGGCGACCGATCCCACGCCGCCGGCGGCGCCCGTGACGAGGATGTCGCCCTTGTCGGGGGTGACGCCACCGTGCTCGAGGGCCAGGACGCTGAGCATGGCGGTGTAACCCGCTGTCCCGATCGCCATGGCGTGGCGGGTCGAGATCGCATCGGGGAGCTTGATCACCCAATCGCCAGGGACGCGGGCGCGCTCCGCATAGCCGCCGTGGTGCGTCTGGCTCATGCCCCAGCTGTTGACGACCACCCGGTCGCCCGCCGTGAACCGCGAGTCGGAGGATGACTCGACGACGCCCGCGAGGTCGATACCTGGAATGAGGGGAAAGGCCTTGATGATCCCGGCCCGCCCGCTCAGCGCGGCGCCGTCCTTGTAGTTCACCGTGGACCATTCCACCGCGACGGTCACATCGCCCGCGTGCAGGTCGGCGTCGTCCATCGCCTCCACCTGAGCCACGATCGTCTCGCCGCTCTTGCGCGCCACCAAAGCCCTGAACGTCATCGCTTCTTCCTCTAAA
The DNA here is from genome assembly GCF_036677185.1 of Phenylobacterium sp. Taxonomy (GTDB): domain Bacteria; phylum Pseudomonadota; class Alphaproteobacteria; order Caulobacterales; family Caulobacteraceae; genus Phenylobacterium. Next base: position 157,915 of record NZ_JAKFEN010000028.1, on the reverse strand, counting down.
ATGTCCGCAGGTTCTGATTTGGCACGTGCATGCGATCTTGCAAGAAGGCACAATCATCGCCGGTACTATCAATTATGGAAGTAGCGCCATGCGCCCGAAACGACTGGATTCCCGCAGCGATTGCGGCGTGGAGACGACGCTGTCTGTGGTCGGCGGCCTGTGGAAGCCGCTGATCCTGTATCACCTGATGGGCGGCAAGAAGCGCTTCATGGAACTCAGCCGGCTCGTGCCCCAGGCCACTCAGCGGATGCTCACGCTTCAGTTGCGGGAGCTCGAGGCCGACGGGGTCGTCACCCGCCGTGTCTTCGCCGAGGTCCCCCCACGCGTCGAATACGCCGTCACCGACTTCGGCCGCACGCTCGTCCCGGTCCTCGCCGCTCTGCGGGAATGGGGTGAGCGCTATCGCGTGGAACGCCAGGGCCTAGCGCCCCGCGAGCACTGCGGGAAGGTCGAGGGTCCGTCGCCCGCGAAGATCCAAAGGCGCGGGGCGTCCGCGCCTGGGCGCAGTCCGGACCCAGCAGGCGATGGCGCCGCCGGCTGAGGTTGGCGGCCGCCGTCGGACTCCGGCTAGGGGTGGTGCTGCAACCGCACCTGCTCAGGCGGTCACCAGCACGATCTTGCCGGCGACCGATCTGGTCTCCAGCGCCCGGTGGGCCTGCGCCGCCTCGTGCAGCGGGAAGGTCGCGCCGACCAGCGGCGACAGAACGCCGTCCCCGACGAGCTTCAACACCGCGGCGAGGTCCTTCTGGTATGCGAGCGGGCGCCCGTCCCGCCAGGGCTGGGCGGAATAGGTGACGACCCCCTGGCCTTTTCCAAACAGCCCGAGGCTGGAGAAGCTGGCGTTTATGACCAGGTCGGCGATCGCCAGCGGATTGACCCTGCCGTCGCGCGTCATGTCGTAGGCGCCATAAAGCACACCGACCCCACCCGGGCGCAGGGCGGCCATGGAGACCTTCTTGAAGTGCTTGCCGCCCAGGTGGTCGAACGCGGCCACGACCCCGCCCCCGCTCAGCGCGCGCGCCCGCGCCGCGACATCCTCGCCGCGGTAGTCGACGGGTTCCCCCCCGCGGGCCCGGACGACATCGGCCTTGTTCGCCGAGGCGCTTCCGACCGCCCTGACGCCGGCGATCCTGGCCAGCTCCAGCAAGAGGTTGCCGACGCCGCCGGCCGCACCGTGCACCAGCACCCACTCGCCGGGGGCGGGACTGGCGATCCGATGAAACATCTGCCAGGCGGTCACGCCGTTGAGGACGGCGGCGACGAGCTTGGCCGCATCGACGCCTTCCGGCGCCGGCGCCAGCCATTGGGCGTTGACGTTGCGGCGGGTCGCATAGGAGCCCGACACCGTCACGCCGGCGACCCGCTGGCCTGCCGCCAGCCCGGTCACGTCCGCGCCCAAGGCCTCGACCCGGCCGACGAAATCATAGCCTGGCGTCACCGGCAGCGACTGTCCCGCATACACCCCTTGGCGCATCATGATGTCGGCATAGGCGACGCCGGCCGCCTCGACGGAGACTCGCACCTCGCCCGAGCCCGGCGGCGACAACCGACGCTCCAGCGGCGTCAGGACAGCCGCGGACCCCTTCCGAGGAATGTGCAACTCGATCGCGTCGTCAGTCATTCCGCATTCCTTGGTTGGACGCACGGCGGCTTGGCCCTACGCCGGCAGGCGCATTTGCTTGCGCAGGCTCTTGTCGAACGCGTCGGCGGGGACGAACCGACGCAGGACGCTGATCTGCCGCGCCACCTTGCCGGCGGTGTAGCGCCGCCGCGGCCGCCTGTCGGTGGCCGCCAGGATTACGGTCTCCGCCACCACCTCCGGCGGGTCCGACGTGGGCATGACATCCGCAAGGAGGGCGCGCACGCCGGCCCGGGCCTGATCGTATTCGCGCAATGTGGAATCCGCCTCGAGGGCGTTCTGGTCGAAGACGCTGCGCGTATAGGCCGGCTCGACGAGCGAGACCCGGATGTCGAAGGCCCGCAGCTCGTGGTCGAGCGACTCCGAATAGCCTTCGAGCGCGTGCTTGGTCGCGGAGTAGTGCGCCGAATAGGGCGCTGGGATCAGCCCCAGCACGGAACTGATGTTGATGATGCGCCCGCCTCCATGCAGCCGCATGGACGGGAGCACCGCGTTGGTGGCGCGAATGACCCCGAACAGATTGACGTCGAACAGCGCCTGCACCTGGCCGATCGAGGACTCTTCGGCGCCGCCCTGCAGACCGATGCCGGCGTTGTTGACCAGGACGTCGATGCGCCCGGTCCGCGACAGCACGGTCGCGACGAGGGCCTTGACGGACTCATCGTCGGTCACGTCGCAAGTCAGCATCGTGACCTGTTGCGGGCCCGCGGCGCTGGCCCTGCGGCTGGTCCCGAAGACGGTGAAGCCCTTCCGGGCAAGCGCTTCTGCGGTGGCTCGGCCGATGCCCGTGGAGGCTCCGGTGACGATCGCCGTCTTTCCTGTGGGTAGGGTCATGTGGCCTCCATGCCCGTCCCTAAAAACGGGCGCTGGGCGATTGCATTATGATCATAATATGATATTATGTGCATAATGCAATGGGCTGAGCCGCTGTGAGGGCGCATGCGTTACGAAAAAGGCCACAAGGACGTTTCCCGCCGCCGCATCGCGGAGATCGCGGCTGAACGATTCCGCCGGGACGGCATCGCCGCCTCGGGTCTGGCTGGGATCATGAGCGAGGCCGGACTCACCAATGGAGCCTTCTATCCACACTTCCGATCCAAGGCCGACCTGGTGCGCGAGAGCCTCGCGGGAGCGTTGGAGGATCAGACAAACAAGATGCGCGAGGCCCTGGCCGCGGGCGGCTTGGAGGCGATTCTGGAGGCCTATCTGTCAGCCGAGCACCGCGACGATCCAGGGACAGGTTGCGCATACGCCGCCCTCCTGCCGGAGGTCGCCCGCCAGCCAGTCGAGACGCGCGACGTCTTCGCCGAGCAGTTGACGGGAGTCATTGGCCAGTTCGCCGAGACCCTGCCGCCGCAAACGCGCGACCCGCAAGGCGTTGCGCTCGGGATCTATGCGACCCTGATCGGCGCGCTGCAATTGGCGCGAGCCGTGCCCTCGGGCGCGCTTTCGGACCGCATCCTGTCAGCCGGCGCGGAGGCGGCGCGAGCGCTGGCGCAGGTGGCGAGTGACCCCTGCCCCGGCCAGCCCGCCTGACGCAGAGGACGCCTGGTCCATGGCCGCGTCGCCATTCGATCGAGCGAGATGCGCAGGGGCATTCTGGGCTATGTCGTGCGCCGGATCGACCCGCGGATCGGCTGCTCCGCCTTCGGCGACGTGGCGCAAAATGCCATGAGTGAGGCGCGTCGCGCCATCGCTGCCAGCTTCCCGACAACCTAGGCTGCACCTTCCGACCTGCCTTGAAGCGGGCGACAGGGAGAAACGCCATGCCCCGCGACGACGTCGCGCAGCCGTCGAGTGACGGCGCCGGATCAGGTCCGCCCGCCGCGGCCCCTGACAGCCTCATGGGCCGCCTGCTGGCGATGTTGCTTCAAGGCATGCCGCTGATTTTCGGGCTCGGCTTCATCGCGCCGCTGATTGCGCAACTGCTCGAGCGCGCGCTTCCCGAGGCGGCCCATGCTCAGTGGCCCCTACTTGTCGGCCTTGCGATCGGCGGATCGTGGGGCGCGTTCGCGAACCTGAAGGGCCGGTGGCTATGAGCGTTTCCGCAACGGTGCAGGCGCGCGATCTCAGCGCGCTCACAACCCAGGAACTGCTGCGCCTCGAGCGTTCGATCGCCGAGGAATTCATGGGCGGCCTTCCGTGGGGCTCGATCGCCTGGGCGTTTACAAACCTGGCCGTCTGGCTGTCCCTTTGGCCCCTGACCCTGTCGGGCGCCCTGCCCCTCTGGGCGGCGGCGCCCATCGCGACGGTGAACGTGATCCTCGCCTATCTACCCTCTCACGAGGCCCAACACAGGATCATCGCCCGTGAAGGCGAGCGGCTGTTCTGGCTCAACGAACTCGTCGGCCACCTTTCGCCGGTCCCCATGGGATTGTCCTACGAAGCCGCCCGCCTCACACACTATGAGCACCATAAGCACGCCAACGACCCGGAGCTGGACCCGGACATCAACACCCGGTCCGACAGCGCCTGGCACATGATCGTCAAGGACATCGGCATGCAACTGCAGACGGTTCCGCCGGCGAGCACCGCCTACGCCAAGACCCTGGAGCGCCTCGGGACCGACGACGCTCGCCGCGCCGGCGCCGTGGCCCTGGCGTACGCCCTCGCCAAGAACGCCCTGCTCTTCGGGTTCGCCTGGGCGGGCTATGCGGTGGAGGTGGCGGCGCTCATCTGGCTGCCCCACATCATTGGCGGCCTCTACATACGGTTCTTCCTGAGCTGGGCGCCGCACCATCCGGCCGCGGATCTGGGACGCTACCGCGACACCCGCGGGTTCCGAAGCCGCCTGGGCAACATTCTGACGATGGGCATGCAGTACCACATCATCCACCACCTCTATCCGCGCATGCCGCTGATGCGACATCCGGCGGCCTTCCGGGCGCTTCGGCCCATCCTCGTGGCGCGCGGGTGCCGGTTGGACGGACTCTAACGGTCAATCAGGGGTGGGTTCGGGTGTCCGTATCCGGCGTCGTTGGCCAAGCCAGATCGCACAGGCGGGGCCGGCGGTCTTCTCGAGTTCGAAACGCAATCGCCGCTCGAAGGGGAACGGGCGGGCGCAAGGACGGGCGCCCGCCATCCTAGGCCGGGCCGCTCGGGCCGACAGCGCTTGACGAGACACATCACGGTTAAGGTGACCAGCAACGGAGCAAATCATGGCCGACACGCACCTCACAGCGCCGAGCCGCTTCGTCGAAGTGGACGGTGAGCGCTTCGCCTATCGTCGCTGGGGCGACTCCGGTTCCGCGCAGCCCCCGCTCTTCTTTCTTCAGCATTTCCGCGGTGGCATGGACCATTGGGATCCGCTGATGACGGATGGACTGGCCGCGGGCCGCGAAGTGATCCTCTACGACTATCGGGGTTGCGCATCATCCACGGGCGCGCCACGCATGCTCATTGAGGACATGGCCGATGATGCCGCGAAGGTGGTTCGCACGCTCGGTCTTTCCCAGGTCGACGTCGTGGGGTTCTCGCTCGGGGGGATGGTGGCGCAGGATCTGACCCGGCGTCATCCCGATCTCGTCCGCAAGCTCATGTTGCTCGGCACACAGCCCCGCGGCGGGAATCCCGATCCGGATATGAGAATCTTCGAGGTCGCACCCCGACCGGCGCCGACTGTCGATGACTTTCTGTTCCTGTTCTTCGGCCCGTCCGATGCGGCCAAACAGGCCGGTCGAGACTTCTGGAAACGCCGTCACCAGCGCGAGGACCAGGATCCGCCGAGTTCACCTGAGTTGATGCAGGCGCAAATCGCGGCGAACACGGCCTTTGTCACGCCGCTCGACCCGGAAAAGCCGTTCGCCCATCTAGGCGAAATCAATCAGCCGACATTGATCGTCAATGGCGTCAACGACGTCATGATCGCGACGATCAACTCCTGGCACATGGTCCAGAACATCCCGAATGCCCAGCTGATCGTCTATCCCGACGCCGGTCACGGCGCACAGTTCCAGTATCCGGAACGATTTCTGAAGCACGCGGCCCAGTTCCTGGACGAGTGAATGCGTCGCGCCCTCCTAACGGTGGGCGTCATCGCTGCTCAACTGAGGCGCAAGGGGTCTGTGTTGGCTATTTCGCGCGTGCTCGCGTGATGACCGCTCGCCATCACCATTTCTCGGACCACGGCCGCAACACGACTTCGAACGCCCAGGTCGACCGATGCTGGCGATGGAGTTGCAGATAGGTCTCCGCGATGCAGTCGGGATCGGCCATGTTGTCGTCGACCGTCGTGCCCGCCAGCCGATGGGCGCGGCTGCCATCTTCCCGCGTCCAGCCAATCGCGGCGTCGATCGGCACGTTCGCGATGTGGATGCCCTGGGGCATCAGCTCCCGCGCCATGCTCTGGGCGAGGCCGGATTTAGCCTGGCACGCCATGGCGAAGGCCGCGCTGGTCGGGAAGCCTTTGAGCGCCGCGCTTGCGTTCGTGAAGATGATCGTGCCCCGCGCGCCGTTCGCGTTCACGGGATTGTCGCGCATCAAGCTCGCGGCCTGCTGGCCGACCAGAAAGGCGCTGAAGGCCGCGTTTCGAAGGGTCTCCAGCGCCATGCCCGGGTCGGCTTCGGTGATGCCCTTGCGGAAGATTCCGGCGACGCGGCCATCAATGTTGTGCACGACCAGCGTCGGAGCCCCGAGGTCCCGAACAACGTCCTGGAACAGGAGCGCCACGGCAGCTGGGTCGGCGGCATCGCACCCGTACCGGCGCACCCCATGAGACGCCTCCAAGGCCTTCAGCACAGGCTTGTCCGGATCCCTGGCCGCGATCGCGACACGCATATGGTTCTGGGCAAACAGCCGGGCGCAGCTTGCGCTGATGCCGGGGCCGCCCCCAACGATAAGCGCGACATCGGGTGAGGCAAGCTGGCTGTCCGTGGCGGCGGCTTCGGTCATGTTGCGCGTTCCTTCGTTGTGGGTGATCAAGCAGGTCGCCCCAGCAGGGTGGCCTCCCTCGCCTTGCGCCTCGCTCCAGCTTGGGCGATGCCCTTCGCCGACTGATCGGAGCCGATGACAAGCGCCCGTCGTCCAGAGACTTCGCGCTTGATCTCATGCGAAAACAGCATGACGATTAGCATTCAGATTATCAAGTCTGACATAGTCCAGGCCAACCCCGGAGCGCCATGTGACCCTCAAACAACGCACCGTGCGCGCCAATGGCCTGGACTTTCCGGTCCTTGAGGCGGGCGATGGACCCTTGGTTCTTTGCCTGCATGGTTTTCCCGACCATGCCCGCAGTTGGACGGATCTGATCGAGCGCCTGGCGAAGGAGGGGTATCGTGCAGTGGCCCCGGCGATGCGCGGCTACTGGCCAGACGGCAGGGCGCCGAACGGCTGCTACCAGTCGTGGGCCACCGGCGGCGATGCCGTCGCCTTGATTGAGGCTCTGGGCTCAGAGACGGCCATTGTAATCGGCCATGATTGGGGCGCCGCGGCCGCCTACGCCGCCGCCAACCTGGCCCCGGAGCGGATCGACAAGCTCGTCACCATGGCGGTGCCCTACGGACCGCAAATCCGGGCAGCGTTCATGCTCGACGGGGATCAACAGCGACGCAGCTGGTACATGTTCTTCTTTCAGACGCCGATGGCCGTCATGGCGGCCGGCGCGAACGACTTCGCCTTCATCGATCGTCTCTGGGCGGAATGGTCACCGGGCTACGTTTTGCCGGACGCTGATCGCGTGGCGCTGAAGGCCATGTTCGCCCAACCCGGCGTCTTGGAAGAGACGCTGGGATACTATCGGCAGCTTTTCGGCGGCCCTGAGGTGAAGCCCGAGTGGGCGGAGGCGGCCGCCAAGCTTGGCGACCCGATCTCCATGCCGTCGCTGTACCTGCATGGCCGCAACGACGGCTGTATGGGCGTTGGCTTGCTCGACGGAATGGAGAACCAGTTTCCGGCGGGACTTCGCAAGGTCGTGATGGAGGACGCGGGTCACTTCCTGCAACTGGAGCAGCCCGAACGCGTCGCCGAAGAGATCATCGGCTTCCTCAAGGTCGGGAATTAGCAGGGCCGGTTCAAAGAGGGGCTAGCCGACCAACCGGCCGGCGCGCAATTGACTCTCAGCATGTCGATTGACATGCTGATGGGCAGCCAGTGTTCAGGCGCGTCATCGGGCGGAGCCGGCGAGGCCGCAAGGCGCCGGCCGGGCCGTTTTTCTCGGCCGATCGCGCCCCGTTTTTCCCGTCGCAAAGGACGTCGCCCATGTCTGAAATCACCCTCGACGCCTACAAGGCGATGATCGGCCAGGAGGTCGGCGTTTCGCGCTGGTTCGAAGTCGGCCAGGACCGCATCAACAAGTTCGCCGACGTCACCGAGGACCACCAGTTCATCCATGTGGATCCCGAACGCGCCAAGGCGACCCCGTTCGGCGGCACGGTCGCTCACGGCTTCCTGACCCTATCGCTCCTGGCGCCGATGATGTTCGACGGCCAGCCCCGGCTCGAGGGAACCCTTATGGCGGTGAACTATGGCTTCGACCGGGTGCGGATGATGTCGCCGGTACGGGCTGGAAGCCGCGTCCGCGGCCGCTTCGTGCTGACCGAAGTGGTGGATCGCGGGCCTGGCGAGATCCTGATCAAGAGCCAGGTGACGGTCGAGATCGAGGGCGCCGAAAAGCCGGCGCTCGTCGCCGAGTCCCTTGGCCTCACGCGTTTCGCCTGACATCCGTCCCAACACCGAACGCCAGGAATCCCCACATGAAGACCCGCATCACCGAGCTCTTCGGCATCGAACGGCCAATCATCCAGGGCGGCATGCACTATGTCGGCTTCGCGGAGCTGGCGGCGGCGGTCGCCAACGCCGGCGGGCTGGGCCTGATCACCTCGCTCACCCAGCCCTCGCCGCAGCACCTGGCCGACGAGATCCGCAAGTGCCGAGAGATGACCGACAAGCCGTTCGGCGTGAACCTCACCTTCCTCCCGTCCGTAACACCGCCGGACTATCCCGGCTACATCCAGGCGATCATCGACGGGGGCGTGAAGATCGTCGAGACGGCGGGAAATAACCCGCAGAAGTGGATGCCTGTCCTCAAGGAGGCGGGGATCAAGGTGATCCACAAATGCACCTCCGTGCGCCATGCCTTGAAAGCCGAGGCGATCGGCGTCGACGCCCTGAGCATCGACGGCTTCGAATGCGGCGGCCACCCGGGCGAGGACGACGTGCCCAACTTCATCCTGCTGCCGCGGGCGGCGGAGGAGTTGAAAATCCCCTTCGTGGCGTCCGGCGGCATGGCCGACGGCCGCAGCCTCGTGGCGGCTCTGGCGCTGGGCGCCGAGGGCATGAACATGGGCACCCGCTTCATCGCAACCAAGGAAGCGCCGGTGCATGAGAACGTGAAGCAGGCCCTGGTGGCGGCCAGCGAGCTCGACACCCGGCTGATCATGCGCCCCCTGCGCAACACCGAGCGGGTGCTCGTCAACGCGGGCGTCGATCGGCTCCTGGAAAAGGAGCGGACCCTCGGCCCGGCAATCACCTTCGCCGACATCGCGCCAGAAGTGGCCGGGGTCTATCCGCGGATCATGCTGGACGGAGAGATGGACGCCGGAGGCTGGAGCTGCGGCATGGTCGCCGGCCTCATCCACGACATCCCGATGGTTAAGGCGCTGCTCGACCGCATCATGGATGAAGCCGAGAGCTTGATCCGCCAACGCCTCGCGCGGACGCTGCAGCTCCTGCCGGCCTGAACCCGGACGGGCGTTCTCGCGAACCACCCGCCCGATGCAATCGATCGGGCCGCCCCGCACTCAATCCGTCCGCACCGCCGGACAGGAGACCCCTAGATGACCCAGAAAGTGCTCGTGACGCTCGATGGCGGCGTTCAGGTGCTGACGCTCAACCGCACCGACAAGAAGAACGCCCTGACCCCCGAGATGTACGGCGCCCTAGCCGATGGCCTCGAAAGGGCCGACGCCGATCCGGACGTCCGCGTGACCCTAATCACCGCGATGGGCGACGCCTTCACGGCCGGCAACGACATGGGGGACTTCGCCAAGGCGGGCGCGGCCCCGCTCGGAGAGGAACCCGGCGAGAAGACCCCAGTCACGCGCTTTATCGAGAACCTCGGTACGGCCGAGAAGCCGGTCATCGCGGCCGTGAACGGCCTGGCCGTCGGCATCGGCGTCACGATGCTGCTTCACTGCGACCTGGTCTATGCCGCCGAGAGCGCGACCTTCCAGATGCCCTTCGTCAGGCTGGGCCTCGTGCCGGAGGCCGGCTCGACACTCCTGCTGCCGCGCCTCATCGGCCTTCAGAAGGCGTCCGACCTCTTCCTCACCGGCAGGAAGATCAGCGCGGCGGCGGCCGAAGCCCTGGGCCTCATCGCGGAAGTCTTCCCGGACGATGCGCTGGGCGGCGAAGCGCTAGCCCGGGCGAAGGCTGTCGCCGCCCAGGCGCCGACCGCGGTCAGGCTGGTCAAGTCGCTGATGAAGAGCAACGACCGCGAGGTCGTCGCCGCTCAGTCGGCGGCCGAGGGCGTCCATTTCGCGGCCCAGCTGCGTTCGGCCGAGGTAAAGGAAGCGGTCAGCGCCTTCTTCGAGAAGCGGCCTGCGGATTTTTCGCAGCTCCGGTGAGGCCAGGGCCCTCACGGGGGCGACCTGTCGCGCATCGGGTGATGGTGATCGACGCCAACGGCGGCTATCTCGCGTGAAGGGGGCCGTCGCGAGAAGGGCAGATCTAGGCGGCGCCTGGCGGGGCCTCGCCTCCGGCCGACGAGCGCCGCAGGACCCGCCCGCGCCGCGCCCGTCCGCGCAAGGCCCCCGGAAAACCCGAGCCGATTGTCGTTGGTCTGTCCTGCATGTTATGCCTCATGCATACAGATCAACATGATGACCATCATTTAGTCGTCAAGCACGAGTTGGAGCGGATCGCGTGGGCCATTCACGGGCGGAAAAGGCGGAGAGCCGCGAGCGTATCCTCGACGTCGCCGCGCGACAGATTCGGCAAAGCGGGCTTGATAGCCTGAGCATCGCCGAGATCATGAAGGCGGCGAACCTGACGCACGGCGGCTTCTACGGCCATTTCCCGTCCCGAGCGGCGCTGGTCGCCGCCGCCCTCGAGCGGGCGCTGGACCGCGGCGAGGCCGCTTTCGTCGCCGCCAGGATCCCCGACGCGCCCGTCACGGTGAAGTCGATCGTGAACGGATATCTCAGCCCGGCGCATCGCGACGACACCCGCGACGGCTGCGCGATCGCGGCCCTGTCGGGCGATGTCGGACGCGCCGAGGACGACGAGATCCGCACGCAGATGGCGCGCCAACTCGAAAAGAGTTTCAAGGACATGGCCAAGGCGATGGGGAGCGGCCCGAAGGCGGAGGCCGCCGCGGTCACGGCATGGTGCGCCATGGTCGGCGCGATGAGCCTGTCCCGGGTCTTCCGCGGCACGGGTCGGTCCGACGAGATCCTGCGCGCGGTCCGGCAATCCATCCTCGACCTGGACGCGGCTGTCGGCGATGGCGAATGATCCCAGCGGCGCTCAGCCACGGACGATGCCGTCTTCCAAGTCGCGGATGAGTTGGGCGGCAAGCGGGACCTCGGCGGCGTGCGACGGGCCGTCGCGCCGCTGAACGAGATCGGCCTGCGGGGCCCGCCCCTTTCCCCACCACTGCGGCCCGCGCCCTGAGAGCCGCTCGCCGGCGGCCGCCGGCGTCGCCTCGCGGCGTTCGGGAACTCCGGCTTCGTCCGGATCAGACAGCTGTGCGATTGCCGATTGAAGTATCGCGATCCCCTTCTCGGCCGCCTCACGGCGCGCCTCCAGGAGCCGGAGCTGCCGCCGGAAGATCGACAGCGCGTCCGCATGCAGGGCGGCCCGGCCCTTGCGTTCGTGGAGGTCGAGGAGGTGTCCGACCTCGGCCAGGGGTATGCCCACGGCCCGGCCTTGCAGGATGAGGATGAGCCGAGCCCGGTCCTTCCTGGAATACAGCCGTGCACTGCCCCGCCGATCCGGCGCCAGCAGGCCCAGCTCTTCATAGAAGCGCAGCGTACGGGCGGTGACCCCGAACTCCCGGCTTAGATGGCCTATCCGATAGGTCTTGGACGGCGCGTCGAGCGGCTCGACCGACATTTACGTTCCCTTGTCTTCGATCCGGCCGACTCCCGCCGGCCCTCGGCGGTCAATGCTGTGCGGCCGGCAGGTGGACCACGAGACCGTCGAGGTCCACGTGGACCTTGATCTGGCAGGCCAGGCGAGACGTCTCCAAAACCCCCTCGGCGAACTCCAGCATGGACGCCTCCATCTCGTTGCGGTCCCCCAGGCGCGCGATCCAGTCGGGATGCACGAAGACGTGGCAGGTGGCGCAGGCGCAGGCGCCGCCGCAGTCGCCGTCGATGCCGGGGACGCCGTGGGCGACCGCGCCCTGCATCAGGCTGACCCCGGGCTGGAGGGTGATGCGGTGCTCTTTCCCGCCGTGTTCGACATAGGTGATGACGGGCATGTCAGCTTCTCATACGCGTCGCGGCCGAGGCCGGCGCTAGGCTTGGGCGTGGCGGCGCGGCGTCAGACCGGAATGCGGACCGGAAGGTTGAGGTAGCCTTTCACGAACGAGGCCGGGGTGCGCTCCGGCTCGCCGACAACCTCGATGACGGGGAACCGCTTGAGGATCTCTTCCCAGACGATCTTCAGCTGGAGTTCCGCCAGCCGATTGCCGACGCAGCGGTGGATGCCATAGCCGAACGACATGTGCTGGCGGGGCCGCTCGCGGTCGATAATGAAGGCGTCCGGGTTCTCGATCACCTCGTCGTCGCGGTTGCCCGAGACGTACCACATGACCACCTTGTCGCCCTTCTTGATCAGCTTGCCACCGAACTCGATGTCCTCCAGGGCGGTGCGGCGCATATGAGCGAGCGGCGTCTGCCAGCGGATGGCCTCGGAGACCATCGAGGGGATGAGCGCGGGGTTGTCCCGCAGCTTCTGGTACTGGTCGGGATTCTTGTTCAGGGCGTACAGCGAGCCCGAGATGCTGTTGCGGGTCGTGTCGTTGCCACCCACGATCAGGAGGATGAGGTTTCCGAGATATTCCTCGGGGCTCATGTTCCGGGTGGCCTCGTTGTGGGCCAGCAGCGAGACGAGGTCGCCGGTCGGCGGGGCGTTGACGCGCTGGTTCCAGAGTTCGGTGAACGCGCCCAGGCACTCCATGAGCACGGCGAGCTTCTCCTCGTCGTTCTTCAGCGGCATGTCGGGGCCTGGCTCCATGGTGGCCATGTCCGACCAGTAGGTCAGCTTGCGTCGCTGCTCGAAGGGGAAGTCGAACAGGGTGGCCAGCATCTGGGTCGTCAGCTCGATGGACACTCGGTCGACCCAGTCGAAGGACTCGCCGCGCGGCAGCTCATCGAGGATCTTGGCGGCCCGCTCGCGGATGATCGGCTCCATCCGTTGCAGGTTGAACGGCGACACGGCCGGACTGACGACCTTGCGCTGCGCGTCGTGCTTGGGCGGGTCCATGGCGATGAACATCGGCAGGCGCAGCGGCGTGGCCGGATCGACGATGACGATCCCACCGAGCGCGGCTTCCGACGAGAACACCTGGTGATTGGTGTCGACCGCCATGATGTCGTTGTACTTGGTGATCGACCAATAGGGCCCGTACTGGCTGTCGCGGCAGTAGTGCACCGGATCCTCGCGGCGGAGCCGCTCGAAGTAAGGCCAGTGGCTGTCGGTGCGCCACAGCTCCGGTTGGCTGACGTCGATCTCTTCCAGCGGAATGGAATGGGCGCGATCTGTCGCGGACTGGGCGACGGCTCCGTCGGCCATGGTCTTCACTCCCTGCCGCCCACCTTCAGGCGGGTCTGAACCGTCAACCTAGGACCCCGGCGGCTGAAGGGGGATGGCGCCTTGCGCCTACTTCATGGCATTTTGCGCCAGATGGTCGAGGCCCTAGAAAAACTGCCGATGTCCCTGGGCTATTTCCGGCTGGTCCTGCGCTGCTTCGGCGACACCCCGGAGCGGCGGGCCGCCATCCTGGCCGGAACCGGTGTCACCGAAGACATGCTGCGTGACCCCTCCGCCGATATCAGCCTCTTCCAGCAGGTCCGGCAAGTCGAGAACGTCACCGCCCTGTTCGGGGACGGCTGGGCGCTGAGTGCGCCCCAGCTATGGAGCCCCTCGTCGCATGGCCCGCTCGGGGTCGCCGGCGTCGCCGCGCCCGACATGGCCACGATGATGGAGCTGATCACCCGGTTCGGCTTCGTCCGCGCGCCGTTTTACAGCACCTCGCTGCGGCGCGGCGCGCAGTGGAGCCAGATGGACTATGAGCTGACGGTCGATCTCGACGAGCGCCTTTGGCGACCGATGATGGAAATCTCCTTCATGGGAATCAGGGCGGGGATCGCCTCGATGCTGGCCGCGCCGCCTGCCGAAGCGCACTTTTTCTTCGCCTGCGCCGAGCCGGAACATGCGCCTCAGGTCCGGGCCATACTCGGCGAGCACGTCGCCTATGGCGCGCAGCGCAACGCGATCCGTTTTCCCACCGCATGGCTTGCCCTGCAGTCTCCCTTCGCCGACGCCACACTGTACGCCGTCGCGCTCCACGAGCTGCAGGCCGCCAAGGCGCGGCTCACCGCGCCGGTCGGGCTACGCGGACGCGTCGAGCGGCTGTTGAAATCCTTGCCCGCCGGCCGCCTCACCGCGGACGAGGTCGCGCGCCTGACAGGGGTGTCGCGACGCACCCTGGTCCGCCGGCTCTCGGAGGCCGGCGCCGGCTACCGCGAGCTCGTGGACGCCGAACTCCGAGGTCGCGCCGAGCGCCTGCTGCGAGACGGCGACCTGTCCCACGGGCAGATCGCTGAGCAGCTTGGCTACACGGATCCCTCCAGCTTCAGCCGCGCTTGCCGTCGGTGGTTCGGCCGCGGGTCGCCCGCGCCGGAGCGAACCGCGGCGGCCGAGCGCGCGTAGGCGGTTCACAGGCTCCGAAAGAGCAACGAGATGATTGCCGCTTGGCTTCGCCAGTAGCCCTCATGCTTGGGTAGCCCGTCCGCGACATCTGCCTTCCGGTGTTCGTAGAAGACATGCATCCGGGGCGGAGGCAGCAGCTCGGCGGACTTGAAATTCTGCGCGGGGACGAAGACGATCTTGGCGGGGCCGAAGCCCGCCGTCTCCGCCACGGCCCCTCCGCACGCCCGGCAATGTCCACGGTTGATATTCGGTGGGCTTCGATAGGTCCTGTACTCGATCTGCTGGGCGTTCACGAAGCGCACGACCTTCGCCGGCAGCACCGCCACGTCCGAGAAAGCCTTGCCCGTAAAGGCCTGGCAGATCGTACAATGACAGATGAAGCGGGCTCTCGGGGCCGCCGTCGCCTCAAAGGCGCAGACCCCGCAACCACATGATCCACCTAGCTTGATCACGTCGATCTTTCTCTCCGCCTGGTGGGACGCCTAGGGCGCGAGGACCTATGCGCCGTGGTGTTCCTTGCTGGCCGCGCCGGCCAGCCGCATGATCTGAAACACGTTTTCAGGCGAGACCTGGACGTAGTCGTTCAGGCCGCCCGCGCGCATGATCGGAAGGGCCTGCGCGGTCTGATAGACGCCGTCCTCGATCAGCAGCTTGTCGATGTAGACCGCCACCACCTCGCCCAGCACCAGCCAGCCATTGACCTTGTCGCCGCTGGTGTTGCGGAACTGGACGATGTCGATGACCTTGCACTCCATGGCAGCCCGGCTTTCCCCCACCCGTGGAACGTTGACGAGCCGGCCAGGAACGGCCGTCAGGCCGGCGATCGGAAACTCGTCCACCCCGTGTGGAAGCGGCGCCGACGTGGCGTTCATCTGAGACCCGAGCTCCCGCGTCACCAGGTTCCAGACGAACTCACGCGTTTCGGACGCATTGCGGACGCTGTCCTTCCAGGCGATGCCGGAGAAGCCGATGATCGGCGGGTCGTAGTTGAAGGCGTTGAAGAAGCTGTAGGGCGCGAGGTTGACGCGCCCCTCCCCGTCCCGCGAGGAGATCCAGCCGATCGGGCGTGGGGCGATCAAGGCGTTCAGCGGATTGTGCTTGAGCCCGTGGCCGCTGGACGGCTCATAGTAGTGAAAGTCAGCGCCTTGCATCGCGGGCGCGCCCTAGAGCAGCCGGCGGGGCGAGGCGTGGGTCCATCGTGGGCAGGGCGTCCAAGATTGCGCTCATCAATCCTCATCTAGTCCTTGGCCGTCGGTCCCAGGGTGCGCATCGCGAACCCCATAAGAGGCGTCGAGCTTCTACGAGCGATCGCTCGTGGCGGGCCGGCCAGCTGTGCGCCTTGCCCCCCATCAGTTGGTCCTTTTTTCGAACTCGTCAAGAACTCCGGCGAGACGCGCTCATCTGGGACCGAGCGTGGGAGCTTGCGCCCGTTTCTGCATGAGATGCAACATCCTGATTGACACCGTTCTTTTTCAGGACCTATTTTAACCGATCGGCTTGGAGCTCGACCGCGGGCCCAGCGCCGCCAGTCGCGCGCCCTCCAGAGACATTCCCGATGACCAACACCCCGAAAACCCGAAGCCCATTGGCGCGAGCACGCGCTGTGCGGCGGCGGTGGTCGGAAACCTTCTGAGGTCGCGATGAGCAGCCGTCGCCTGGACACCGGCACAGACGAACTCCTTGGCGAAGTGCGCGACGGGGTCGCCATCTTCACTCTGAACCGCCCCGAGGCGCGCAACGCCCTGTCCGATCGACTGACGCCGGCGCTGCGAGCCGGCATCGCCGCTTGCGACGGCGACCCGGAAGTCGGCGCCTTCCTGATCACCGGCGCCGGCGGCGCGTTCTGCGCCGGAGGCGATGTGAAGGACATGGGGGCCTCGCCGCCTCGCGCCGACGTGTCCCTCGAAGCCCGGGCCGCCGAGCTGATCCGACGCCAGCGGATGCTGACCGGGGCGCTGGTCCGGAGCCGAAAGCCGAGCATCGCGGCCCTCCCCGGTCCGGCCGCGGGCGCCGGCCTCTCGCTGGCGCTCGCCTGCGATCTCCGGCTAGCCGCCGCCAGCGCGTTCGTCCGCACCGCCTATGTTCGCATCGGCTTGCCCGGCGACTATGGCGTCAACTGGTTGCTGACGCGGGCGGTGGGGCCCGGCCGGGCCCGCGAGCTCATGCTGCTGTCGGAGGATTTGGACGCCGAACGCTGCCGGCAGCTGGGCTTGGTGAACCGCGTCCTTCCCGACGACGAGCTGTTCGCCGCGGCGTTCGACCTCGCCGCGCGCCTGGCCGCCGGACCCCGCCACGCAATCGGGCTCATCAAGGACAACCTCGACGACGCCATGCGGTTCGACTTCCTGCCAGCCCTCGACGCCGAGGCGGCGCGCATGGTGCGGCATAGCGGGTCGGTGGAGACCCGTGAGGCGATCCGCGCCTATGTCGAGCGGCGGCCAGCGGACTTTGCCGCCGTGGCCCGCGAGGTGCGCGGCGAGCCCCGATCCTTGGGGCGGCTAGGCGCCCTGCTGAACCATCTATCCGCATGAGCCTGTCGGCCGTCGAGCAAGGAAAATCCCCATGAGCACCCGCGACATTGTTCTGTGCCACCCCGTTCGCACCGCGATCGGAGGCTTCAACGGGTCCCTGAAAGCCTTGCCCGCCACCGAGCTCGGCGCGATCGTCGTGCGCGAGACGCTGCGTCGAGCCGGCCTCCACGCTAGTGAGATCGGCACCGTGGTGATGGGTAACGTCATCCAGGCCGGCAACCGCATGAACCCGGCGCGGCAGGCCGCCATTGGCGGCGGCCTGCCGGTCTCGGTCCCGGCCATGACCGTCAACCGCGTCTGCGGATCCGGGGCGCAGGCGATCCTGACTGTCGCGCAGGAGATCGCCAACGGCGATGCGGACGCGGCTGTCGCCGGCGGCATGGAGAACATGGACCGGGCGCCCTACCTGATGGACGGCGGTCGGTGGGGCTACCGCATGGGCCCCGCCCAGATCCTCGACAGCCTGCTGACGGACGGTCTCAACGACGCCTTCTCCGGCCAGCATTCCGGGTGGCACACCGAAGACCTGGTCACGCAGATGCAGATTACCCGCGCCGAGCAGGACGCCTTCGCCGCCCGCTCCCAGCAGCGCTTCGCCGCCGCCCAGGCGGCCGGCCGCTTCGATACGGAGATCGCCGCCGTCGAGGTGAAGGGCAAGAAGGGAACGGAGAGCTTCGCTGTCGACGAAGCGCCACGCCCAGACACCACGGTGGAGACCCTCGCCCGACTGAAGCCGGCCTTCCGCCCCGACGGCACGATCACCGCCGGGAACGCGCCAGGGCTGAACAGCGCCGGGGCGGCGATGATCGTCGCCGACCGCGCTTTCGCCGAGGCGAAAGGTCTCCAACCCATGGCCAGGCTGGCCGGCTACGGGGTCGCCGCCGTCGAGCCGGGGATGTTCGGGCTGGGTCCGGTCCCGGCCGTGCGCAGGGCGCTGGATCGCGCCGGCTGGGCGCTCGCCGACATCGAGCGGATCGAGATCAACGAAGCCTTCGCCGCGGTGCCCATCGCCGTCGCCCGCGAGCTCGGCCTACCGGAAGACATCGTCAACGTCGAAGGCGGGGCCGTCGCCCATGGCCACCCGATCGGGGCGACCGGGGCGATCCTGGTCACGCGGCTTCTCCATGCCATGAAGCGAGACGCGATCTCAAAGGGCGTCGTCACCCTCTGCATCGGCGGCGGCCAGGGTATCGCCCTGGCGCTCGAGGCGCTCTGAGCGACGCAGGATGGACGGGCCGACGCCGCGTGGGCCAGCCGCTGACTCTCAATCAGCGGGTCGTAGGTTCGAATCCTACTGCCCCCACCATCTAGTCTGATCCCGGATCAGCTAGGTCGTGAACCCCAAATTCCTCGCGCCATTCCCGGGGGTTACGAGAGCGGTTGCGCGATCCCGCGGCCGCCAGCGACTCTCTTTGCGCATTTGAGCGGGCCAAACTGGCTTCCTCTCCCGCCCCTCGGGACGCGCGACAACGATGATCAGGGAAATTCAGCGACGCTGCAGGGAATTCCCGTGCGCCCTCGTCGGCTTCCGCTCGCCGTTCCGCTACCGGACTGGCGACGCGAGGCTGCGCCCCCGCGCCTGGACCGCTGCGCGCCGCGCCGCGACCATCTCCGGAGTGACCGTGACGTTGTGGGCCACCGAACGCTCGTGCTCCAGGCCGAGCCCTGCCCCGAAGGCCAACTCATAGCCGTCGTCGATCAGGGCCTTGTAGACGACCAGCATATCGAGCTCGGTGTCCGCCATCTGCTGCGCCAACTGCAGGGCGGCCGAAATCAGCTCCTCCGGCGCGACCACGCGGTTCACAAGACCCCATTCGTAGGCGGTCTTCGCGTCGAGGAAGTTTCCCGTCAGCGACAGCTCCTTGGCCCGGTAGGGGCCGATGCAGCGCGAGAGCTTCTGCGACAGGCCCCAGCCGGGCGTAATGCCGACCCTGGCGTGGGTGTCGGCGAAGCGTGCGTTGATGGAGCAGACGATCACGTCGCATGCGAGCGCGAGTTCGAAACCACCCGTTATCGCGACGCCGTTGATCGCGCCCACGACCGGTTTGGAGCAGGCGAGCACCGCGCGAACCGGATTCTCGGCCGGATCAGTGGCGTTGGCGGCGCCCATGCCGAGCGGATCGGTGGAGAGTTCCTTCAGGTCCAGCCCCGCCGTGAACGCCCGCTCACCCGCGCCGGTCAGCACGATCACCTTCACCTCGGGATCGGCGTCCAACGCCGCCATGGCCTCATGCAAGGCGTTGCGCAGCGCCTTGGAGAGCGCGTTCATGGCGTCGGGCCGGTTCAGGGTGACCAAGGCGACGCCGGCCAGCGGCCGTTCGACCAGCAGCATGGCGGGCTCCGCCGGGCTCATGCGGCTTCCAGGATCGTGGCGATGCCTTGGCCCCCGCCGATGCATTGGGTGGAAAGGGCGAAGCGCTTGCCTTCGCGCTTGAGGATCTGAGCCGCCTTGCCGGTGATCCGGGCGCCTGTGGCGCCCAGCGGGTGGCCGATGGCGAGTCCGCCCCCGTCGAGGTTGACCTTCTCCAGCGGGATATTGAGCTCGCGGATGCAGGCGACCGCTTGGCTGCCGAACGCCTCGTTGATCTCCACGATGTCGATGTCGTCAATGGTCAGGCCGGCCCGGGCCAGCGCCTTTCGCGTCGCCGGGACTGGGCCCATCCCCATGATCTCCGGCGGACACCCCGCCGTGGCGACCGCCCGGACGAGAGCCAACGGCTCGAGACCATGCGCCGCGGCATAGGCGGCCGAGGTGATCAGCGTCGCCGATGCGCCGTCGGTGAGCGGTGACGATGTGCCCGCCGTCACCGTGCCTTCCGGCCGGAAGGCCGGTTTCAGGCCGGCCAGGCCCTCGAGCGTCGTCTCAGGGCGAAGGCATCCGTCGGTGTCGATCAGGCCATCGTCCGTCATCACCCCGGCGATCTCAGCGCGCAGGCGGCCAGCGGCCTGGGCGGCGCCCGCCTTCTGCTGCGACGCGAAGGCCAGCGCCTCCTGTTCGGCGCGCGTGACGCGGTGCTGCGCGGCGACATTTTCCGCGGTCTCGCCCATGGAGACGTAGGCCTGCATCAGCATGGGATTGGGCGAAGAGCTGAGGCCGCCCGGAGGCACCTGGCTCATCGACTCCACGCCGCCGGCGACGAACGCGTCACCGGCTCCGATCGCGATCTGGCCTATGGCGATGTGGATGGCCGACATGGACGAGCCGCAGAACCGGTTCACGGTCATCCCGCTCACCTCGACCGGCAGCCCCGCCAGCAGGCTGGCGATACGCGCGACGTTGTCGCCTTGGGCGCCCTCGGGGAACGAACAGCCGAGGATCACGTCCTCCAGCGTGGCCGGATCCACGCCCGTTCGCTGGATCAGCGCCCTGATCGCCGTCGCCGCCAGGTCATCGGGCCGGACGCCGGCCAGCGCACCCTTGCGGGCGAAGTGAAAGGGGGTGCGGACATAGCCCGCGATCACCGCCTGCTGCATGTTCAGGGCCTCTAGGAAAATCGTTGTAGAGCGTGGTCTATCGTCGCGCGGACGGCTCAGGCTTGGTGGCCGTCCGCCGCTGGCTCACCAGGGTTCGCCAGCGGGCCGAATCTCTTGCTCAAAAGTCCAGGCGTCCTTGGCCTGCTGGTGAAGGGCCCAATAGGCCTCCGCCACGGCCGCCGGACGCATCAGGACCCGATCGGGCATGGGACCGTCGCCCGCGGCCTGGCGCATGCGCTCGCGCACCCAGGCGGTGTCCACCCCTGAATCGATGACCAGGTGCGCCACATGGATGCCCTGCGGCCCAAGTTCTCGCGCGGCCGACTGAGCCACCGCCCGGAGCCCGAACTTGGCGCTCGCAAAGGCCGCGTAGCCGACGCCACCGCGCAGACCGGCCGTCGCCCCGGTGAAGAAGATCGAGCCCGCGCCGCGGGGCAGCATGTGCCTGGCCGCTTCCCGGCCGCTGAGGAATCCGGCGTAGCAGGCCATCTCCCACACCTTCCGGAAGACGCGCGACGTGGTCTCCACGAGCGGGAAGTTGACGTTCGCCCCGATGTTGAAGATCGACGCCTCGATCGGCGCCGTGGCCTCGGCCTCCTCGTAGAAGGCGATCATCTGATCCTCGTCGCGCGCGTCGAGGCCCCTGGTCACGACGCGACCGCCGGCCGCCTCGATCTCGGCTTTCAGCGGGTCGAGCTTCTCCGCCTGGCGGCGGCCGACGAAGACGGTGTAGCCCTCGGCCGCGAACCGCTTCGCGATCTCGCCGCCGATGAAGTCTCCCGCTCCGACAACCACCGCCGTGGCGTTGCGGGAAGGCCTCTCTGAACTGGATGAGCTGGACATTTGAGATCCTATTGCTGGCGCTGGGCAGACGGTCGCGTGGCGGGCGCGCCCTGAGGTGGGACGGGGACGTTCATCTAAGTGCGTTCTTTTTTCGCACTCGTCAAGCAAACTCGCCACGACGCTCCGGGCGCCGCATGGCTGGCTTCAAGCGGCTCGGCCGAGCGCGATGTAGCGCTCCAGATGATGGTCCACGTCCCCGAGATGGTGATCCAGCATCAGGAGGCGTTTCACGTAGTGTGAAAGCGGCAGCTCCCAAGTCATTCCGATGCCGCCGTGTAGCTGGACCGCTTCCTCCGCCACGAGTGCGGTCGCGCACCCAAGGGTGTATTTCGCCGCCGAGAGGGCCCGTTCGCGGGAGACGCGCGGCCCGCCGAAGGCCGCCACGGCGTTGGTCACGGCGGACCGCGCCTGCTCGATCTCGATCAACAGCGTGGCCATCCGATGCTGCAGCGCCTGGAAGCTGCCGATGGGCTGGCCGAACTGCTTGCGGGTGCGCAGGTAATCGGCCGTCATGTCCTTGACGACATCCAAGGCGCCGACGCCGTCGGCGCAGAGGGCGATGACGCCTGCCCCCGTGGCCTTTTCGATCACGTCAAATGCTCCGCCCACCGCACCCAACAACCGATCTGCGCCGACCTCTACCTGGTCCAGCAAGACCTCGGCGCTTCGCGACCCGTCGACGCCCAAATAGCCCCGGATCGAGAGCCCCGGCGTTCCGGCGGGGATGAGGAACAGGGACAGGCCGAGCTCCTCATCGGGTGCGCCGGACGTGCGAGCGGAAACGATGAACTGGTCGGCGGCGTCGCCGTAGGACACCACCGCCTTGGCCCCGGAGAGACGCCACCCGCCCGCCGCCGCGACGGCCCTGGTTTCCACCCGGCTGAGTTCGTAGCGACTTGTGGGTTCCTGGTGCGCGAAGGCGATGACGGCGTCACCGGCGATGATGGCTTGCAGCAGCGCCTCCGCCTGTTCGCCCCCGACGCTCGCGAGGCAGCTTCCCGACAGCAGGCTCGCCAGGAACGGCCCCGCGACCGCGCCGCTTCCCAGCGCCTCGAAGACCGTGGCGATGTCGCCGGGAGCACCGCCGTAACCGCCCAGCTCGGGATCGAACAGCGCACCCAGCGCGCCGAGCTCGGCGAACTGCCGCCAGGCCTCGATGCTATAGCCGGGCGCCGTGCCGGCGAGTCTTGCGCGCACCTCGAGCGGATGGCGCTCGGCGACGAAGCGGCGGAGGGAGTCGCTCAGCATCTGCTGGTCGGATGTGGGCTTGAAGTCCATGGCTGATGTTCCGCTCAGAGCTTGAGGATGGCCTTGGTGATGATGTTGCGCTGCACCTCGTTGGAGCCGCCGTAGATCGTGAGCTTGCGGCTGTTGAGGTACGCCGGCGTCACACCGGGCGCGTAGTCCGGTCCCACTGGCTCGGCATTCGAGCCGGGCGCGAGAACCTCGGGCTGGAACGGAAGCGCATAAGGTCCCAGGGCGCGTCGCGAGAGGCTCCGGATTTCTTGGTGCACCTCAGTGCCCTTCACCTTGAGCATCGAGCTTTCAGCGCCGGGCGCGCCACCTGCCGCTGCTGCGGCGACGACACGCAGGGTGGTTGTCTTGAGGTTCTCCAGCTCGATCTCGACCTTGGCGATCCGCGCGGCGAAGAAGGGATCGTCGGCCAGCGGCCGCCCACCTTTGGTTTCAGTCCGCGCCACATCCTTGAGCAGCCCAAGCGCGGCCACGGAAGCGCCCACCATGGCCATGCCGGTGCGCTCGTAGGTCAGCAGGTACTTGGCGTAGGTCCAGCCCTGGTTCTCCTCGCCGACCAAGTTGGTCACCGGGGCGCGGGCGTCGGTGAAGAAGACCTCATTGACCTCGTGGTCGCCGTCCAGGGTGATGATCGGCCGGACCTCGACGCCCGGCTGATCCATGTCCACCAGAACGAAGGAAATGCCCTCCTGCCGCTTGCCGGTATTGGCCGTGCGCACGAGGCAGAAGATCATGTTCGCGTGCTGACCAAGGCTGGTCCACGTCTTTTGTCCGTTGATGACGTACTCGTCGCCGTCGCGAACGGCCGTGGTCTTGACGGCGGCGAGGTCCGATCCGGCGCCGGGCTCGGAATACCCCTGGCACCACCAGTCGTCGCCGTTCAGCATCCGCGGCAGCCAATAGCCCTTCTGCGCCTCCGACCCGAACTTGATGAGCACCGGAGCCAGCATGTTGAGTCCGAACGCAACGGTCGGCGGCGCGTGAGCCAGCGACTTCTCGTAGTCCCAGATGAACCGCTGGGTCACCGACCAGCCTTGGCCGCCATGCTCCTTCGGCCAGTGGGGCGCGAGCCAGCCGCGCGCGTTGAGGGCGGCTTGCCAGGCCTCGGTCTCGGCCTTGCTGAGGTGCTTGCCCAGCCTCACCCTTTGGGCGAGGTCCGTGGGCAAGGTCTTCGCGAGGAATTGCCGCACGTCCTGGCGGAAGGCCTCGTCTTCGGCGCTAAAGGTGAGATCCATCTCCGCCTCCTCCCGGTGGGCGTAGACCCGGCGAAGTCGGGTCGATTGCTATATAGGTGTTGATTTCGCACCTTCTTGGCATGGATCAAGCGGGGCTTCAACCGCCCAAAGTCGCATAAACCACGCGCATCCATGAAGGTCCTGGGCTGCCAACACATCTTGCAAGATTGCCAGTCAGTTCTATTTCAGAAATATGCATATCAATCAGTTCGAATGAAGCCATGCGATGTGGCTCGCCTGGATCGGACCCGATCCTGACCGATCGAAAGCGCGGGCGACGGGCTAGGACCTGGGGACAGCCGATGGGAACGCAAACGCAGGAGAAGCTCGGCGCAGACGTTGCGCAGATGGCCAGCGACCTTGCGGCGGCGCTCGCGCTCGAGAACGACCCGGCGCTGCAGTCGTGGCTGAGATCACAAGGTGGCGCACGCGACGTCGAGCCAATCCACGTTCGGCTGGGCTCTCCCGAGGTATGGGCCCGGCTCGACGCGCGGGGTGTTGTTCTGGTTCGCGAAGCCCCGCCGTCCGGCGCCCGCTTCGACCTGTTCGGAGAGCTTCGATGCGACCCCGCGCTGGGGCCGCGGATGCAGGCCAGCATCCGCCGGACCGGCGCACAGGCTCGGGCCGATAGGATGTTGAAGGGCGTCTTCGAGCGTACGGCGGACCCCTCCCGGTCGCGTATGGCCGAGCTCCTTCGCTGGGCGCCTCTTCTGGAACGAGCGGCCTACCGGTTCAGCGCGCGTTGCATCGCCGGCCTTCACGAAGTCCGGCGGGACCTTCAGGCTCAGACTGGCTCCGCGCCGCCGGCGCGACAGGGAGGACTCCAGGCGTACTGGCGGCTGGCTCTAGCGAACAGCCATCTGGGCCTGCTCGCCACCACGGAGGGCGCTCGCCCTTGGCTCGTCGGGATGGCCGACAGCTTCACATGGTTAGATTGGACGCCGAGCCTGCCCCTCGTCCGGGAGCGATCACTATGGTTCGGCGCCGTGGCGGCGCGGAACGTGGCGAGGTTCGGAGACGCCGTCCTTGAGAAGTACCTCAGGGCCCTGGCGCTCGCGACCCAACCCATCAAGGTGTTCGACGCCACCTTCGGGCTGTTGGCCATCGCCTTGGATGATCCACGCGTCGTGCCCGCCCTACGCTCGGCGCTTGCCGGACAGGCTCATGCGTTCCTGCGCCAAGGCGGGCCATATGGCGGGTTGCAGGCGAGCGTGGTGGACGCCGCCCTCACCTGCCTCGCCGACCCAGAGGCGGCGGATAGGGCGTTCCTCAAGGCCGTGGGCCCGCTTGGACCAGCGCTTGAGCAGGGTCGAGGCCTACTCGGTCGCGCCGCGGTCCGCCTCGACCTCACGGCGCCGACCGGCTCGCAGGGGTATCTTGGGTTCTCGGGCTTGCCGCGCCTGCTGCGGACGCCATTGCCCGAGTTCTACCCCACGGGCTCCGATCAGCCCTCCGCCGCAAGCCTTCCGCCGTTGGAGATCGCGGCCCACCTGGCTCGCGCATTCAAGAGTGGGCCTCAGGATTCAATCGAGCTCCACTGACGACAAGCGGCGGGTGGTGGCCGCACCGGGATTTCGCCGATCGGCTCCCGTGCATCGAAACGGCCTCCGCCTCCGGCGATCACGACCGGCGAAATCAACGATCGTTCCAATAAGTCCTTGATCATTGGCCAATCGTCTGTCAGTGCTATTTTCATACTTATAGGTCGACTGCCTCCGGCAGCGCCGCATTTCGACCAGAGGTAAAGGGATGAACGTCGAGTTCTTCTTCGATTTCGGTAGCCCGAACGCCTATATGTGCCATCGCGTGCTCCCGAAGATCGAGGCCACCACCGGGGCCAGGTTCAAGTATGTGCCGATCCTGCTGGGAGGCGTGTTCAAGCTCACCGGCAACCAGTCGCCGGCGACGGCCTTCGCCAACATCAAGAACAAGCCCGAATACGAACGGCTCGAGACCGAGAGATTCCTCAGGAAGCACGGACTTTCCGACTTCCGGTTCAATCCGCACTTCCCGGTGAATACGCTCCAGCTGATGCGAGGCGCGGTGGCGGCTCAGGAGGCCGGCGTGTTCCAGGCCTTCGTGAATCAGGTCTACGACGACATGTGGGTTCGCGGCCGCAAGATGGACGACCCGGAGGTCTACGCGGCCTCGCTCGTGGAGGCCGGCCTGCCGAAGGACGACATCCTGCGCCTCGCGCAAACCGACCCCGTGAAGGCAAAGCTTATGGCCAACACCCAAGGCGCGGTGGACGCGGGAGTCTTTGGAAGCCCTTCGTTCCTGGTGGGCAAGGAGCTGTTCTTCGGCAAGGACCGGCTCCGCGACGTCGAGGAAGAGATCACGGCCGCCACCGTGACGCAGCCGGCCTAGGGCGGGGCGAATTTCAGGTTTGCACCGCCGGACCGCGCTGGACCTCGCGGTCTGACCGCGGATCATTCGTTGAAACACGTGAACTTTCAGAGACCGCCGATGAAATACTATCTCTGCAAGTACATCCCGCCTCGCGCTGATTTCCTGGCGACGATGAGCGCCGAGGAACGCGCCTGGATGCGGCAGCACGGCGCCTACATGGACGATCTGCTCGAGAAGGGCGTGATCGTCGCCCACGGGCCGGTGATGGACCCGGCGGGCGGCTACGGCGTGTCGCTCTATCAGATCGCCGATGATGCGGACATCGCGGCCTACACCTCGCAGGACCCGATCGTGAGCAACGGCGCAGGTCACTACGAGCACCACCCGATGCTGCAGCTGCATTCGCGCGGCTGAGGCCAGCGGCGGACAACGCAAAGCCGCTGGCGCGCTGCGCTGGTGGATCGACGTCGAGATAGGAGCCCCCGTCGGATTCCCGGGCGGGCGCCGCAGTCAGCCAGGCAGGAGCGCTTCATGGCCCGGGACGAAGGTGGCCTGTTGCGCGACCAGGCGTCGCCTTCGCGCTCCCACAAGGGGACGGCAATCTTCGACCCAACCTAGACGCCCGAAGAGTCCGCCATCCCGGAAATGACGGAATAGCTTAGCGCGGCGTTGTGATTGGATCCGCATGCCTATGAACAAGCTTCCAGGCATCGCCCTCCAACCGATAGACGCTCGTGACACGGAGGGCCACCGGCGACGGAACGTCCGCCTCCTCGGCCCTTTCCCCGTGTTCCACTTGGACCACGACTGCAAGGTCTTCAGCCAGGTATGTTGCGATGTGATCGGCATCGGTCGCCCTGCCGCCCGGCATGCGTGCCGCCGCGCTGGCCAAAGTGGCCACAACGCTCTCGCGGCCTTGCGCAAACGGGCCGAACGGATTGCCCCAGGTCACATCGTCACGATCTGAGAGCAGCGCCACGTAACCGGCGCCGTCACCCTTCAACATCGCATCGAGTGCGGCGTGATTCTGGGCGATAGCGTCTTCGAGTGTCCTTGTGGTCATTTCGTTCTCCCCGAGGCCAGACTGGACGAGCCCCCGACGCCACTAGAGGACGGCGACGCGCTCGGATGGCTTGGAGGCGTATAGGTCCGCGACGAGGTCCGCCTGGGAGGCCAGCACCGCGCGCTGGTTCACATTGCCCTTGTCCGTGACCTCGCCGGCGCCCAGAGAGGGCGGCTCCTTGAGAACGGCGAACGCCTTGATGCGCCGGGTCGCCCCGGCGTTCTGGTCGTTGTAGGCCCGCAGTTCATCGGCAATGCGCGCGCGCAACGCCGCCTCGAGAGACTCCCCGCTCATGCCGTCGCGCACCAAGTCCGCGCGGACGATCGGCGCCGCCCAGACCAGGAGTCGAACATCGTCGCGATCCTGGCCGGCGACGACCGCCTCCGCGATGGCGGGCGCCGCGGCGATCACCGTGGATCGCAGTTCGCCGGTGATGACCCAGGATCCATTCGAGAGTTTGAAGTTCTCGCTCAGGCGTCCGGCGAAGCGCAGGCCCGCCCGGGGATCGAGCGGGTCGACAAAGGTGACCGCGTCCCCCACCTTGTAGAAGCCTTCTTCGTCGAAGGCTGCTTCGTTGAGGTCCGGGCGGCCGAGATATCCCGGCATGACGTTTGGCCCGCGGGCGCGGATCTCATAGCGATCTCCCGCGGGAACCAGCTTCACCTCCACGCCCGGGTGCGGCAGTCCGATCTCGCCCCGCCCCTCGCAGGCCCAGTAGGTGCTGCAGATGCCCGGCGCAGTCTCCGTCGTGCCATAGCCCGACGTAACCGCAACGGGGCGGCCGCTGGTCGCGAGGGACAGCGCCTGAAGGCGCTCCCAGGTGTCCCGCGGCAGGGCGGCTCCGGCGTAGAGCAGCCTGCGGATGCGGCTGAAGAAGCTCGTCCGCAGCTCACTGTCCTGCTCCATCGCCTCGACGAGCATCTGAATGCCGGCCGGCACGTTCTGGGCGAAGGTGACGGGTATCTCCTTCAGGTTCCGGATGGTCCGGCCGATGAGCTCCGGCGTTGGACGCCCATCGTCAATGTAGAGCGAGCCGCCGTCGCGCAGGATGCCGTGCAGCGTGTTGTTTCCGCCCATGGTGTGGTGCCATGGCATCCAGTCGACCACCACCGGCGGCTCATGATCCAGAATAAGCAGGCTCGCGCTGTGGATCGCGTTGCAGAGCATCCGCTGCGTCTGCGGCACGCCCTTTGGCGTTCCGGTGGAACCCGAGGTGAACAGGATCTTGGCGACGTCGTCCGGGCGGGCCTGGCATAGGCGGGTGTCCACGTCCGCCGTGGCCGGGTTCATCTCCAGCGCCGCGAAACTCGTGGCCGTGGGGTCCGCCTCGACGCTCACCCATTCGGCGTTTGCCAGGCCGGGGATCGTCCGGACCCGGTCGAGCCCTCGCGTGTTCTGCACGAAGACCATCGCGGGCTTCAGGATCTCCGCAATACCGGCCAGCCGCCCCAGCCCTTCCGGATGCAGGCTATAGGCTGGCGAAATAGGCGCTACCGGCACCCCGGCCGCCATCCCGGCGAAGGTGATGAGCGCATGTTCGATGGAATTGCCGGTCAGAATGGCCACGGGTTGATCCTGCGTCAGGTCCCGGGCTAGCAGCGCCTGCGCGATCGCGCGCACGCGCCGCCAGGCGTCGGCGTAGGTAACGCGCCGCCACTCGCCGGAGGCGCCGCGTTCAGCGAGGAAGGTCCGTGTGGGCGCTTCGGCCGCCCAGGCCGGCAGGTACTCGCACAGATGCCCCCGGCACTCCGTCAGGGCGATGGGCGAACGCAGGATGAGGCTGCCGTCCTCGCGGTAACTGATGTCCACAGCCTTGGGCGCGAACCCGCTGGCCAGATCCAGGGTGGCGTTCAGGGCCTCGCCCATATTTCCTCACCTTCGCGACATTGCCTGCGGCGGCGCAGCTAGTCCGCGCCGTCCGACAGAACCCATCGACTTTCTTGCGCGCTGGACCGGCTTGCCGGCCTGCGTCAGGCGTATTTAAGTGCGTTCTTTTTTGACATCCGTCAAGACGGCAACGCCGGATGTCCGCCGATCGGAAACGCTATTTTTTGCGGAGCGGCAGGCATGCTCCGAACGGGGCCAAGCAAACCCGGCGCGTTCAAGATCAGCACGGATGTGCCTGAGGGCGCAGATCGCCACTGCCGTCTTGGCCGCAGGACGCGCGGCCTTCCGCCGCTCCCGCGGGCGCACCGCAACCGTCGCCACGACGACCGCTGACGCAGGACGGAGGTCGTAGCCTCGACCAAGGCGGTGACTTCGCCGTGAAGCGGCTGAGATCAACCGGCAGCCGACGCCTTGGCCTTGCTCCTGGCCCTAGCCTTCGGCCGGGCTTCGCCACCATCAGACGCCTTTTCCTTAGTCGGCCGGCGGCCGAGGCTGGCGGCGAGTTCGATGGGCATGTGCTGGGGGTGGCGCGCGCCGGGTCCCGGCGAGGTGCGGACCTGGCGGGGCTCCAGCAATTCCTGGCATTCCGAGCAGACCATCATCGGATCGAACTGGTGATTGCACGTCAGATGCTGGTGGAGGAGCGGCCTGCCCTTCTTGCCGGCCATGTGGACATCGCCCCAGTGCACAATCGACATGATCACGGGGTAGAGATCCAGCCCTTTGGGCGTAAGGCGATACTCGTAGCGGGTGGGGTTGGTCTGATAAGCCACCTTCGTCAGCACGAAGGCGTCCACGAGCTTGTTCAGGCGATCAGACAGGATGGGGCGGCCGATCCCGAGCCGCTCCTGAAAATCGTCAAACCGCCGGACCCGCAGGAAGCAGTCTCGCAAGATCATGAGCGTCCAGCGGTCACCGATCACCGACAAAGTGCGGGCCACAGAACATGCTTGGTCCTCAAGCTCGCTCCACTGCACGACCAATCTCCATTCTAAATGTCAGAACCCGACCAATACGCCGGGAGCAAATGCCGAATATGAACCCATATAGCACGCCTGTTCGCTGCGTTCCACCCTTGGTGGCGGCACAGGCTCCCCACCCCAATCTCCCCTATCAGGGTCCGCTCGCCGCTCGACATTATGAGTGTGTTTTTAGCTCTTCCATAGGCGAAGAGTCATGCGATGGCCGCTCGATACTCCGCTCCCGGCAATGCAGATGGCCACGGGCCAGCTCAAGCGCACCCCGATACGGTTCTGAATTCCGCCATCTGACGAGAATCGATTGCCTAGCTCGATCTCTCCCCGTCGGGCGTGGAGAGCCCGCCCAAGGGGTCAGCCGCTCCCGTCACCGTACGCGCGGGAGCACGGGAACTCGTCCGCTCGAAATCATATAAGTTCTATTTTCATACTATCATAGACGCCATTTTGGTCCTACCGTGGCGAAAGCCTGACACGCACGCAGCATGTCGGGAAGAACAGGGAGGAGCGAAAATGCGGCTCGCAGGCGTTCAGAACTTTCCGCCAATGGACCGGGTGCTGTTTGGGCAGCCGGCGGCCGACATGGTCCTGGCCGAGGCCAAGCGACTTGGCGCGACCCGCGTCTATCTCGTTGTGAGCCATACGCTCAACACGACGACCGACGAGATCGACAAGATCCGGGCGAAGCTGGGCGACAACTGCGCGGGAACCTTCGATCGCGTACCCCAGCATACGAGCCGCACGAGCGCCGTGGAGATCGCCAAGGCGGCCACGGCGGCCGGAGCCGACCTCCTGGTGGCCATCGGCGGCGGCTCCGTTGTCGACGTGGTCAAGATCGTCACGATGTGCATGGAGCACGAGATTTTCGACGAGGAAGGCCTCGACGGCTACGAGCTGACCGCGGGCGCGCCCGGCGCCCCGACGGTATCGAAGCAGTTCCGCGCGCCACGGGTGCGCTCGATCGTGGTCCCCACGACGCTCAGCGGCGGCGAGTACAATGCAGGCGCGCTGGTGACCGACACACGGCGGGACTGGAAGCAGGTCTTCCACCACCCCCTGATGATGCCGCACTCGATCATCCTGGATCCGCAGATCACCATCCACACGCCTGAGACCCTCTGGCTGGGATCCGGCACACGGTCGATGGATCACGGGATCGAAGCCCTGTGCGCCAAGCTCGGCACCCCGCTGGTGGACGCCGTCGTCACGGAGGGGATCGGCCTGCTCGCCGAAGGCCTGCGGCGCTGCAAGTCCGATCCGACGGACCTGGAGGCGCGACGCCTGGCGCAATACGGCTCCTGGCTCTCAGCCTTCGGCCTGCAGACCCGGGTCCCGATGGGCGCGAGCCACGCGATCGGCCACGTCCTTGGCGGGACGTTCGGCGTGCCCCACTACCTGATCACCCCGGTCCTGATGCCGCACGTCCTGCGGTACAATCGCCCAGTCACCGAGGACGCCCAGCGCCGCATCTCGGCGGCCCTGGGCGCCGCCGGGCGCAGCGCCGCCGACGCTTTCGAGCAACTGATCCAGGAGCTGGGCTTGCCCGGCAGGTTGAGCGATGTGGGCATTCAGCCCAGCGATTATCAACGGATCGGCGAGATCGCGGTGAAGTCCGTCTTCGCCCCCGCAAACCCGCGTCCACTGATCCAGCCAGCGGACGTCGTCGCCCTGCTCGAGACGATGAAGGACCAGACGACCGCCCAGCCCGCCTGAGCGCTCCGGTCAGCCGAACGAGATAGCCCACTCCGCGCGACCAGCGGCGGGCGTCCTGCGCGCGCGTGGACGCCCGCCGCCACGCCCCCGCAGCCGCCAACCCGCCAGGACACCGCATGAATGCGCCGCTGACTCAAAAGGCCGAGCCTGCGCTCGCCGAGGTTCCGGCATGCGCTCCGTACTCGCCCGGCTACACGCGCTACGCAATGTGGCTGCTGCTCGGCATCTACATCGCGAACTTCCTGGACCGCCAGATCATCACCATCCTGGCCGAGCCCATCAAACATGATCTCGGGCTCGATGACTGGCACCTGGGCCTGTTGAGCGGTTTGGCTTTCGCAATGTTCTATACGCTCCTGGGCATTCCAATCGCCCGGATCGCGGAGCGGCGGAATCGTCCCGTGATTATCGGCGCGTCCGTGGCGGTCTGGAGCGCATTCACGGCCCTGGGCGGCCTAGCGCAGAATTTCATTCAGCTCGTGCTGTTTCGCGTCGGTGTGGGCGTCGGCGAAGCCGGCTGCACGCCACCCGCTCATTCGCTGATCGTCGACTATGTCCCGAGGGAGAAGCGCGCGTCGGCCTTGGCCTTCTACGCCATGGGAACGCCGATCGGCACCCTGCTCGGCCTCGCCCTCGGGGGCCTGGTGGCGGACGCCTACGGTTGGCGCGTCGCCTTCCTGATCGCCGGCGCGCCGGGACTGGTCTTCGCGGTCCTGGCCTTCACGACACTGCGTGAGCCGCGCCGACAGATGGCGAAGCATGCGGCCCATCTCGCCGCGAACGCGGCGACTTTCGGCGAGACCATGGCCTATCTCGCACGGCGGCGGACGTTCTGGCTGGTCTCCGTGGGAGGCGCCATCAAGGCCTTCATCGCCTTTGGCGCCGGTCCCTTCACGGCCTCGTTCTTCCTGCGGAACCACTCGGTCGAGGTCGCGGCGCTCGCGGACCAGGCCAGCCAGATCGCCGGTTTCCAAATGAAATCGATCGGATTCCTCGGTCTGGCGCTGGGCCTGGTCAGCGGCTTGAGCGGCGCCCTGGGCGCGCTGTGCGGCGGCTGGCTCTCCGATCGCCTAGGCGCTCGAGATCTGCGGGCCTGGATGCTCGCGCCTGCCGCGGCAAGCCTGCTGTCCATTCCCGTCTTCATCCTCGCCGTCACGACGCCTCAGGCGAGCGTCGCCCTGTGCCTCATGGCGCTGAACGGCTTCATGGGCACCCTATGGTTCGGCCCGGTTTACGGCACGGCTCAATCGGTCGTGCCGCCTCACATGCGCGCGACCGCGGCGGCGGTATTGCTCTTCATCGTCAATCTGCTCGGATTTGGGCTTGGGCCGATAACGGTTGGCGCGACGTCCGACATCTTCAACTACGGCTTCGGCCTCGGCCCCGCCGAAGGGGTCCGGTGGGCGCTTGTCGTGGGGAGCCTCTTCGGCGTCGGCGCCTTCGGCTGTTTCTGGGCCGCCCGCAAAACCATCCGCGAAGAGACCCTGAGCTGATCTCGCGCGCCCTAAACGTTCTGTTTTCACACCCGTTATGACGATCCCTGGAGATGGGACCTTGTCTCGACTCCTCATTCCCAAGGCATCTTGAGCTATTTTGGCGCAAAATTATAAGTTCTTTTTTAGCATTTTATATATTGCCACCACACGCACATTCCGACATGGAGGGCCATAGCTGCCGCTAGCGCAGCGGGGAGGTCTCAGAATGAAAAAATTGTCGCTCTGCGCGAGCACGGCTGTCCTTGCGCTTACCGTCGGTGTCATGGCGTCGAGCCCTGCGTGGGGCCAGTCCAGCTCAACCGAGCCCGCGGCGACGGCCGTCGAAGAAGTCGTCGTCACCGGCTCGTTTGTTCGCGGAGCTGCGGAGCAGACGGCGCTTCCCGTGCAGGTCCTGGGTCAGCAGGAGATCGCCAACCAGGGCACGCCCTCGACGGTCGAACTCATCAAATCCATCCCGGCGACAGCCGGCGTATTCGGCGAGGCCAATACCTATGGCGCGGGCCGCGTCGAGGGGCAGTCGAACATCAACCTTCGGGGTCTGGGTCCCGCGCGCACCCTCGTGCTCCTGAACGGGCGACGTCTCCCGGATTCCAGCGGCAGCACGGTCGCGGGAAGCTACATCGACGTGAACATGATCTCCCCCGCGGCCATCGGCCGGGTGGAGGTCCTCAAGGACGGGGCGGCGGCCACCTACGGCTCCGACGCCATCGGCGGCGTGGTGAACTTCATCACGCGCTCGAACGTGCGCGGGCTGGAGATCGGCGCCGACTACTCCCGCATCAACGGCTCCGAAGGAGACTGGACCGCGCGCGCCATCTACGGCGCGGGCGGCGAGGCCTGGGACGGCTTCGTCGCGGTGAGCTATCAGCACCGCTCCCAGCTACGCTCCACCGACCGGGGCTTCGCCACGCCTCCCTTCTCCGGGCAGGCCGAAGCCAAGGCGGCCTACCTCTACAATCCCCAAGGGGGATGGTCGACGGCGGCCAATCCAGGCACGTACATCGGCGGCAAGGCGTTCAACGCCAACTTCCTCGACCCGGGTTGCCCAGCCGTCGGCGGCGAGCTGCAGATCAGCGCCACCCAGTGCCTGCTCCGCTTCGCCGACTATGCCAACCTCGTGGAAAAGCAGAACCTGTATCAGGGCTACGCGGAGTTCAACTACGACTTCAACGCCGATACGCGGCTACACGTGGAAGGGCTCTACGGCGCGACTGAGGTGTTCCACATCGCCCAGTCGCCCTCCTACGGCCCGAACCAGTTCCCCACCACCCTGGTTTCGCCCGTGCCGAACCAGTACTTTATCCCGGCCTCCAATCCGGGCCTGAGGACGCTGCTGGCCCTGAACCCGAGCGTGGCCGCCGCCAACCCGATCGCCGCCACCACCGGGGTGCTCGCCCATCCGTTCTTCTCCCGGCCGTTCGGCGCGGGCGGCAATCCGCTCTACGGTTCGGCGCAGGAGAACCGTCGCTACGCCAAGGAGTATCGCCTGGCCGCCAGCCTCAGAGGCAGGTCGGACCGGTTCGGCGGGGTCGGGTGGGATGTCGGAGCGACCTACGGCCACTCGTCGTATGATTCGATAAACCCCGACTTCCTGGTCGACCGGGTCGAGCTCGGCTACCGCGGCTTGGCCAGCAAGGCCGGCGCAGCGCCGTGCGACATCGCCCTGGGCTCGCCCGGCGTCGGGGCCTGCTACTACGTCAATCCGTTCTCCACGGGCGTCGCCGCGAACGCGATCACGGGCCAGGCGAACCCGCAGTTCGCCGCCGCGGTGGCGCTGGACCCGCGCGTCCTCAACGACCCGCAGGTCGTGCAGTGGCTGTATGGCGAGGACTCGCAGCGGACGAAGACGTCGAACAATCTCCTGGTCCTCGATTTCGTGCTGGACGGCGAACTCCCCCTCAAGCTTTGGGGCGGCCAGGTCGCCTGGGCCGCGGGGTATCAGTACCGGGAAGCGACCTACAAGACCCGCGGCCTGGGCTTCTCGAGCAACGACCAGTTCCCCTGCATCGACAGTGTCATCAATGGCTCGACGGGTTGCGCGGCGCGCAACGGGCCGTACAGCTTCTATGGCAACTATCCCACCTTCGATCTGACCCAGAAGACGCACGCTGCGTTCGCGGAGCTGCAAGTCCCGGTGACGGACGACATTCAGATGCAGCTTGCGATCCGGCACGAGGACAGCTCCGGCGGCAAGACGACCAACCCCAAGATCGCGGTGCGCTGGCAGGCGGCGCCCTGGCTCGCCTTCCGCGGTTCCGCTGGCAGCACCTTCCGCGCGGCGCCCGAAGTCAATCTGTCGCCGACCCAACTCAACACCTCGAACATCTTCGTCCCGCAAGTCGGCTCCTACCGGGCGGTCGAGGTCTTTGGGAACCCGGACCTGGAACCCGAGACCGCGGACACCTATAGCGTCGGCCTCATCGTGAACGCGGGGCCGTTCTCGGCGACGCTGGACTACTGGCGGTTCGATTTCTCCGATCCGATCACCATTGTGACCGGGACGCAGATCCTTGATGCGATCTTCCCGGCGGGACAGCCCAACCGCTGCGCAGACCCGGCGTATGCAGGCCTGGTGAGCCGCGTGACCTTCTCGGGCGCCTGCGCGCCGGCGGCGATCCTCCGGGCCCGGACCGGCGTAATGAACGGCTCTCCGATCAAGACCGACGGCATCGACCTGGGCGTGGACTACAGACTGACGGACGGGCCGTTCGGCGGCCGGGTCAATCTTGGCCTCGATGGCAGCTACACCCTGAACTACGAAGTCTCCGCCCTAGAGATGGACGGCGTCGCGGTCGCGCCGGCATACGAGGCGGCGGGCAAACTCAACTATCGGCTGCCGTCCAACTCGCTGCCGCGGCTCAAGGGATCGGCCTTCGCGGAGTGGGGCCGTGACGGGCACAATCTGCGCCTCACACTGCGCTATATCGGGCCCATGGACGATCAGCGGGCGGGCATCTTCACCTCCCCGAACAACGGTCAGGGCGCGACCACACGCGGCCAGAGAATCAAGAGCTTCGTTACGGCCGATATCGTCTACCGGCTGGATCTGCCCTCAGACACGACGGCGACCCTGGGGGTGATCAACGTCACCGACGAGGATCCGCCGTTCGCGCGGCTGGATTTCTCCTATGACCCGGCGACGGCCAACCCGCTCGGCCGGGTGATCAAGCTCGGGGTGACCAAGCGCTTCTAGAGCCAGTTGCGCGGGCCGCGAGCAGACCGGGTAGTGCGGGCAGACCTTCCGGGTCACCCGCCAACGGGAGCGCTGGCGGCCCCCTCCCCCATGCTCCGCATTGGCCAAAGAAAAGGCCCGCCGCCCTGGGGCGGCGGGCCTTTTCGCCGAGGGCAGGCGCCTCAGACCAGCGCGGCTTGGCGCGGTTGGGCCAGGGCTTCGATCCTGCCGTCCAGCGCTCCAGCAAGGCGACCGCGGATGATCGCGTCGGCCTCGGCCATGATCCGGTCGATGAGCGCCTGGACGGTGGGGAGGTCGTTGATCAGACCCACGACCATGCCGCAGGACCAGGCTCCAGCGTCCATCTCGCCGCGCTGCATGACCGCCGGATAGACACCGGCCACTTCAGGGGCGATGTCCTCGAACGTGATGGCCGCGCCCAGGGCACGCTCCTTCTCGAGCAATCTCGTGACGCCGGCGTTCTTCAGCACCCGCTCGGTGTTGCGCAGCGGACGCATCACGATGCGCGTATCGAGCTCCGAGGCGGCAAGGATGGCGTCTTTGACGTTCTGATGGACCGGCGCGTCCTTGGTGGCCAGGAACCTCGTGCCCATGTTCATGCCCTCAGCTCCGAGGGACAGGGCGGCGACTAGTGAGCGACCGTCGGCCATGCCGCCAGAGGCCACGAAGGGGACCTTCAGTTCCTCAGCGGCGCGCGGCAACAGGATGAAGTTGGGGACGTCATCCTCACCCGGGTGGCCGCCGCACTCAAAGCCATCGACGCTCACCGCGTCGCAGCCGATCGCCTCGGCCTTCAGCGCGTGACGCACCGAGGTGCATTTGTGGATCACCTTGATCCCGGCGTCCTTGAGGGCCGGCAGCCACTGTTGGGGATTGTTGCCGGCTGTCTCCACCGCCTTGATACCGCTCTCGATGATCACCCTGACGAACCCGGGATAGTCGGGGGGCGTCACCGAAGGCAGAAACGTCAGGTTCACGCCGAACGGCTTGTCGGTCATCTCCCGACAGCGGCGGATTTCCTTGTCGAGGTTCTCGGGCGTGCCCTGGGTCAGGCCGGTGATAAGGCCCAAGCCGCCGGCATTGGACACCGCGGCCGCCATCTCGGCGAACCCGACCATGTGCATGCCTCCCTGTATGATCGGATGCTCGATGCCGAAGAGGTCGGTGATCCGGGTTCTCATGGTCGCTTCCTTTCGTGTCGTTCGGCCTTGGCCTGACGAGGGTCGCAATCCACCATTGGCTACGACCTGAGTGAATGCTATTTTTGAACGCACTTGCGGAAAGGATCAAGGCCTCAGCTCGAAAGCGCCGCGCTTCGAGCTAAAGCGCCCGCTCAACCCCTAACTCAGAACCGCCAAGCGCACATGGTTGATCCTAAAATCGAACTCATCCAAAAGACCGTTGCCCGGACCGCGGGCGAGATCCCTCCGATGCCAGGCGGCGAGCCTCTCGAGCATTGGAACCATCGCGCCCGCAGGCCGGCGGGCCTGAGCGAAAGTCGTTTTTATGCGTAGGGTTGTTGTCACAGGCTTGGGCGTCGTCTCGCCGCTTGGCTGCGGAACCGAACTGGCGTGGTCCCGGCTCCTGGCAGGCCGGTCGGGAATCCGTAGCATGCCGCTGCGGCCGGGGTCGCCGACAAGCTCCCGGCTGCCCCTCGTGGCGGGGACGGTCCTCGGGCGCGACGAAGACCCGCAGGGCGGTTTCGATCCCGAGACCGCCGCCAGCGCGCGCGACCGACGCAAGATGGACCGTTTCGTCCAGTTCGCGCTCGCCGCGGCTGACGAAGCCATTCGCGCAGCCGGCATCCTGGATCGCGGCCAAATCGATCATGCTCGGGTGGCGACGGTCGTCGGCTCCAGCCTTGGCGGATTGGAATCCATCGTCAACGCGGCCCGACCCAGCGTGGATCAGGAGCCTCCACGGCTGTCGCCCTTCGCCTTGCCCACCTTCCTGGGAAGCATGGGGGCTAGCTGGGTATCAATCCGACACGGCTTCAAGGGTCCCATTGGCGCGCCGGAGGGCGCGTTCGCGGCCGGTCTCCAGGCTCTGGGCGATGGCGCGCGCTTGATCCGCGCCAACGAAGCCGACGTGGCCATCTGCGGCGCCTCGGAAGCCTGTCTTCATCCTTTGGTGTTCGGCGCGTTCGGCGCCGCCCGCGCCTTGGCGACCGGTTGCGAACTCCACCCCGAAGCGGCGTCACGCCCTTTCGACGCCAGCCGAGCGGGGTTCGTCCTCGCCGAGGGGGCGGCCATGCTGGTGCTCGAGGCCCTGGACCATGCCGAAGCCAGGGGGGCACGACCTCTGGCGGAACTCGTCGGCTACGGGAGCAGCGCGGACGCGCATCACATCACCGCGGCGCCTGCGGATGGGGAAGGTGCGCAGCGCGCCATGCGCCTCGCCCTGGCGCAAGCGGGCGTGACGCCGGTCGAGGTCGGCTACCTCAACGCCCATGCGACCTCGACGCCGATGGGCGACGCCTGTGAGCTTCGCGCCATTCAGGCGGTGTTCGGGGATGCCCGCGTCGCCGTCGGAGCCACGAAGTCGGCGACCGGCCACCTACTGGGCGCGGCGGGCGCGCTGGAAGCGGCTTTCACCGTGCTTAGCCTGAGAGACCAGCACCTGCCGCCAACCTTGAACCTGGTCGAGCCGGACGCAGCGGCCACAGGGCTGGACCTGTTGCAGGCCGCCCGTCGGGTCGATGGGCTCACCCATGCCATGACCAACAGTTTCGGGTTCGGCGGCGTGAACGCCAGCGCCATTTTCTGCCGCTCTCCGAACTGACTGCGTTCTGGTGATGAACTCCGGGTCACCGCTCGACCCACGGCCCATACGCCCCATCGCAAGAGTAGCGTTGCAGATATTCTGGTGGAGAGTGAGTTTTTTTTCGACACCCCACTATGGTTTTTGCTTGACCGAACGTGACCGAGACGGCTTCTTTGAAGCAGCGGCCCTCCCATGCGAGGGGCCGGAATCTGGCCTCGATCGATCGGATACGAACCATGCCCCTTTGGAAGGTCTATCATCCGGTCGGAGCCTACACCCGTGAGGACAAACAGGCGTTCTCGGCGCACGTGACTGAGCTCTACGGACGGATCATGCCGAAATTCTATGTCGGCGTGGTCTTCCAGGAAGTCGCCGAGGATTCGTTCTTCATCGGCGGCGAGGCTCGGAACAACTTCGTTAGAATCTGGATCGACCATATCGCCCGCGCCTTCCCATCGCCCGAGGCGGCGATCGGTTTCGTCGACAGGGCCAACGAAGTCATCGCGCCCTGGGTGAAGGACCGCGGCTGGGACTGGGAATTCCACATCGACGAAACGCCCTTCGAAGCCTGGTCGATACAGGGGCATTTCCCACCCAGGCAGGGCACCGAAGACGAGCGGCGCTGGATGGAAGAGAACCGCGCCTCCCCCCGCACGCACGCCTGATCCCACCGTCCCCCGCTTCGACACGGACCGACCACTATGAGCACTGCTGGATCTGGCGACCTGACTGTCGTCACCGGAGCTTCCTCGGGCATTGGCGCGGTTTACGCCGACCGGCTCGCCGCCGAGGGCCGGGCGCTCCTCCTCGTCGCCCGCCGCCAGGACCGATTGGAACAGCTCGCGGCCGACCTGTCGTCGCGCCATCGAACGTCCGTTGAGACCATGGTCGTCGATCTCGAACAGCCGCAGGATCTGGCCCGTCTGGAAGCGCGCCTCGAGAGTGAGCGCGTTGCGATGCTGGTCAACAACGCCGGCGGAGGATCGCTCGGACCCACGGCGCGGAGCACAGCCGACCGGCTCGAGCGGCTGATCCGACTGAATATCGTGGCCCTAACTCGCCTCTCCGTCGCCGCCCTCTCGGGCTTCCGAGAGCGGAACGGCGGCACGCTCGTCAACCTGGGATCGATCGTCGCCCACGCACCGTCAGCGGGCGCCGCTGTCTACAGCGGCACGAAAGGATATGTGGCGAACTTCACGCGCTCACTGCAGCTGGAGTACGCCGACAGCGCGATCCGGATCCAACTCGTGATGCCAGGCCCGATCCGCACGGAGTTCTTCTCATCGCAGGGCATGAGCGACTCCGTGTTCCCGGACTCCAGCTTCCTCACGGCGGAACAGCTGGTAGACGCGGCCCTCGCGGGGCTCGCCGCCGGAGAGGCGGTCACGAGCCCCTCCATGCCGAATCCTGAAACCTGGGACGCGCTGGAGACCGCACGGCAGCAGTACCTGTCCTCGACGTTTTCGGGCCAGGTGGCGCAGCGCTATCGAGCTGCCGAACCGTTGCTCTAGCCGCGGCGGCCAGCTCGACGCTCCTCGGGATCAGGCGATGCTGGGCAGCGGCGCCTCGATGACCCGCGCCATCAGATCTCGCAGATCGGCCACCTCGCGCGCGCCCAGAGCCGACTCGAAGCCGTCCCGAGCCCGCCGCCACGCCGGATAGGCCGCCAGCAGCACGTCGTGGCCGCGGTCCGTGATGCTGACCTCGCGTACCCGGCGATCTGTCGCACTAACCTTGATCTCGACCCAGCCATCGCGTTCCAGGGGGCGGAGATTGTGACCGACCGTCGCTCGATCCATGGTCATGGTGTTCGCCAGTTGGGCCATGGTCATGGGACCTTCCGACCCCAGGAATCCCAGCAGGGTGTACTGAGTTGATCTGAGCCCAGTGTCGGCAAGGCACAGGTCGTAGTAGCGCGAGATGCGGCGCGCCGCCCGTCTCAGCTGACCGCACGCGCAGTGCCTCGGCAAGTCCGTGATTTCAAAGTCGCTCAGCGCCACGCTCGGAATTCCCAATCTCTGCCCAGGGGGCGGCCTCCGATGCTCCTAACACCGAAAGTGCGAAATGATGACCCCGTCAGCATATCAGTGTTGTTTCGATACTTACTCGATGATATGTCTCATATGCCCCTTTTAGGAGGGAACAGGTCGCCGGTCTAGAGCCGCCGCCGACGCGACAGCGCGCGCTGTCGCGGCAGGTCGGAGGAAGACCGGATCGAGATCAACGAGAAACGGCGAGGAAGACGACGATGGACGACGGCGCGATCAACTGGCGTGACGCTGCGCGGGCGGAAGCCTTTGCCCTGCCCCTGGAGCACATCGACCCCGTCGACAGTGACCTCTTCCGCAAGGGAACCTTCGAGTTCTACTTCGAGCGCCTGCGCGCCGAAGACCCGGTCCACTATTCGGACACGAACCCCGACGGGCCGTACTGGTCGATCACCAAGTACAACGACATCGTGTTCGTGGATACGAACCACGGCCTCTTCTCGTCGGAGCCGGCGATCACCTATCGCGATCCGGCGGCCGACTTCCCATTGCCCATGTTCATCGCCATGGATCCGCCGCGCCATCAGGAGCAGCGGATGGCGGTCGCGCCCGCGATGGCCGGGCCGAACCTCAAGGAACTGGAGCCCCTGATCCGCGGTCGGGTGGCGGCGATCCTGGACGGCCTGCCGCGAGGCGAGACCTTCGACTGGGTCGATCGGGTGTCGATCGAGCTGACATCCCAGATGCTGGCGACGCTCTTCGATTTCCCGTTCGAAGACCGACGTCGCCTGACCCATTGGTCCGACGTGGCCACCGCCGGCGATCTGGAGCGGAGCTACCAGCACACGGAGCTCACGGAGTGCGGCGCCTATTTCGGCCGACTCTGGAACGAGCGCGTGAACGCGCCGCCACGGGGCGACTTGATCTCGATGCTCGCACACAGCGAAGCCACGCGGCACATGACGCCGGAAGAGTTCCTGGGAAACACCGTGCTGCTGATCATCGGCGGCAATGACACCACCCGGAATTCCATGACCGGGGGTCTGCTGGCGCTGAACGAGAACCCCAAGGAGTACGACAAGCTGCTCGCCGACCCGAGCCTGATCCCGAACATGGTCTCGGAGATGGTCCGTTGGCAGACTCCCCTCGCCTACATGCGGCGCATCGCCACCCAGGATGTGGAGCTTGGCGGCAAGCTGATCCGCAAGGGCGACAAGGTCCTGATCTGGTACGTGTCTGGAAATCGCGACGAAGAGGTCATCGACCGGCCGAACGAGTTCCTGATCGATCGCCCCCGGGCGCGACAGCACCTTTCGTATGGCTTCGGCATCCACCGGTGCGTCGGCAGCCGGCTCGCCGAGATGCAGCTGAAGATCCTCTGGGAAGAGATCCTCAGCCGCTTCC
This sequence comes from Phenylobacterium sp., assembly GCF_036677185.1. Lineage (GTDB taxonomy): Bacteria > Pseudomonadota > Alphaproteobacteria > Caulobacterales > Caulobacteraceae > Phenylobacterium. The sequence goes on along the minus strand of NZ_JAKFEN010000028.1, from coordinate 115,230 downwards.
CGAAGATCGAGGTCGTGGGCGAGCCGGTGCGCGTCGCCTCGTCATTCGCCAACGGATTCAGCCAGTTGCCGGTCCGCATCCCGCTCTAATCGCGGGTCCCTGGAAGGTCCGGTTGGCGCAAACGCCGATCAGCAAGCGCCTACCGGCGCCATTCCCCAGACTTCGAACTCATCATTGAAAGAAGCAGACCATGAGTGAAGCGCCCATTCTCGTAACCAGCGCCGGCGGCCAGACCGGCTCCATCGGACGAAGCATCGTGCGTGGGCTCCGCGCCCGCGGATTGCCCGTCCGCGCCTTCGTCCGCACCGACGACAGCCGCGCCCAGGATCTTCGCGAAATGGGCGCCGAAGTCTTCGTCGGCGATCTGTTGAACGCGCGCGACGTCACCCTCGCCGTCCGAGGGGTGAAGCGCATCTATTTCAGTATGAGTCTGAACCCCTACTATGCCGACGCGACCATCCTGATGGCGGCCGCGGCCGAGCGCGAGGGCGGCTGCGAGATCTTCGTGAACATGTCGGACGTCGAGCAGGACTATATGACCCTCGAAAACATGTCGCGGCCGGACGCTGAGCGCATCGCGATCCTGGGCGCGGACGTGCAGTGGTCGCCCCAGCAGTTCGTGCACTGGGCTGCGGAGCGCGCCCTGGACTGGTCCGGCCTCCCGGTCTGCCACATCCAGGCCGCCATGTTCGTCGAGAACCCGATCACGCTGTGGATGCCGGCGGCGACCATCAAGGAAGATGACACCATTCGGCTGCCGTTCGGCGACGCCAAGACTGCGCCGGTCGCCACGGTTGACGTCGCCGACGTCTGTATCGCCGTCCTCGCCGAGCCCAAGGGCCATGAGGGCACGGCCTACAAGCTCACCGGCCCCGCGCGGAAGAATTGGTACGAGTTCGCGGAAGACTTCTCGGCCGCGCTTGGACGCAAGATCACCTATGAGCCGAACACGATGGACGACTTCAGAGCTCTGCTGCACAAGCTGGCGCCGCACCTGCCCCAACACCCCGCGCTCCACCTCGAAAACCTGGCCCTGCAGAATGGCGGGGACAGGTACATCGCCGAGGTCACCAACGATGTCGAACGTCTGCTGAAGCGACCGGCGACGTCCCTGCGGGCGGTGATCGAGGCGGAGACCTGGCGGTTCGAGAAGGATGCTCCCGATCAGCTGCAGCACCGCGACCTGAAGGGCTTCGACCGCCGCCTCGCCGTCGCAACCTAGTCCTAGTCTCCCCCGTGGCCGGTTCTTTTCGAACAGGCTGAATGGCGAACTCCCATCCAATAGGGGCATATGCCCTGATTGGATGGGCTTTGTCGGCGGATCATCACACCGACCGCAATGCGCGCCGCAAGGACGCCGCGGCCAGAGCCAAGCGCCTCGCACCCCCCGCATGAGGTGGTCGGGGATCCAAAAAAAGAGCGAGCCGGGCAGCCGGCCATCATCGAAGGGAAGAACTTCACCATGCGCAGCGGACACCCGGCGACATCACCGAATTCCTGGTCGGATCTCGACCGGTCAGGTCGAAGCGAGGGGGCGCAGCGAAACCGCCACAACGGGTGGGAGCGCACAGCCCGAGCGAGCTTGGCCGGCGTCTCGGCGGCGTTGATTGCGCCAGCCGCATTCGCTGCCGAGGGCATCCCGCCAGCCGGCCACACCATTGAGGAAATCGTCGTCACCGCCCAGAAGCGGGAGGAGGGTCTCAACAGCGTCCCGATGTCGGTGTCGGCGGCGACGGGCGAGCAACTCGCCCGGAAGGGCGTCGACGAGCCGCGCGACCTGGTGAAGATCGTCCCCGGCCTGACCTACGCCGACTCCTACACCGCGTCGCCCATCTACACGCTGAGGGGGATTGGCTTTAGCGACACCAGCCTGGGCGGACGGCCCACGGTCAGCATGTACGTGGATGAGGCTCCCCTGCCCTTCCCCGTGGAGACGCGGGGCGCGAATCTCGACCTGGAGCGCGTCGAAGTCCTGAAGGGTCCGCAAGGCACGCTCTTCGGCCAGAACGCGACGGGCGGGGCTATCAATTTCGTTGCGGCCAAGCCCACCGAGACCTTCGCCGCGGGCGTGGACGCCAGCTATGGCAGGTTCAACGCCGTCGATCTCAGCGGGTTCATCAGCGGCCCCATAGCGGAAACCCTGCGCGCCCGCGTTGCGCTCCAGACCACGCAGCGCGACGGATGGCAGAAGAGCTACACGCATGGTGGGACCCTCGGCCGCGAGGACTTCATCAATGGCCGCCTTTTGCTGGAGTGGACGCCAACCGACGCTCTCACCGCACAGCTCAACCTGAATGGGTGGATTGACGATTCGGACACCCAGGCCCCGCAGGTGACCGCGATCACGCCGTCTATCCCTCCGCTCGCGGCCTTCGTTCCCGCTATGCTCGCCTATCCGCTGTCCCCCAGGACGTCTCGCGCCGCGGATTGGGACCCGGCCGCCAACTACGATCGAAACCACAAGTTCTACCAAGCCAATCTGCGGCTCGACTACAAGCTGCCGTACGACCTCACCTTGACGTCCATCACCTCGTACAACCACTTCACCGGTCGTCAGCCTATCGAGGTCGACGGAACGCCTCTGCACAACATCGAGCAGGTGACTTACGGGCGGATTTCCGGGGTGTCTGAAGAAATCCGGCTGGCGGGCGAACTGGCTGGCCGAGGCCACTTCGTGGTGGGCGCCAGCGCGGCCTACGACAAGGTGTTCCAGAACGACGACACCGATCTCTCCTACAGCACCATCGCGTACTCGCTTACGCCTTTCGGCTTGCCGGTGTTCACAGGCTATAACGCCATCAGCCGCCAGCGGGCCCAAACCCAAGCGGTGTTCGCCAGCGTCGACTACGACCTGACCGAGACGGTAAGCATCAGCGGCGGCGCGCGGTACACGAAGAGCGACAACAAGTTCGAAGGCTGCACCGCTGACCGGGGCGACGGCAACACGCAGGCCGTGTTCGGCAACTTCTGGAACTTCCTGCGCTCGACGCAAGGCCTCCCGCCCAATCCGCCGATCCCGCCTGGGGGATGCGGAACCGCAAACGCCCAGTTCGTGCCTGGGATGATCCACAACAAGCTGAACGAGGACAACGTCTCCTGGCGCGCTGGCGCGGAGTGGAAACCCCAGGAGGGCGCTCTCGTCTACGCGAACCTCAGCAAGGGCTACAAGGCGGGGGGCTTCCCGATCCTGGGGGCGACCAGGAACCCACAATTCGATCCCGCGCGGCAGGAATCGGTGCTGGCCTACGAGGTGGGTTTCAAGACCGCGCTCCTCAGCCGAACGCTGCAGCTCAACGGCGCGGCGTTCTACTACGACTACCAGGACAAGCAGATCCTCGGGCGGGTCTTGGACCAGAATCTCGGTCCATTGCTTGCCTTGGTGAACGTCCCGAAATCCGACATCCGCGGGGCCGAACTGCAGGCGACCTGGTCGCCGATGCACGGCCTCACGATCAGCACGGGGGTCTCGTACATCAATTCACGGATTCTCGGCGGTTTCGTGAACTACGACCCGGACGCCGTCCTGGCCAACTTCGACGACGAGGCGTTCCCGAACACACCCAAGTGGCAGATCCTGTCGGACGTAAACTATGTCTGGTCCATCAACGACCAGCTGAACGGCGTGGTCGGCGGCGGCGTCACCTACCAGACCCGCTCGAACAGCCAGCTTGGCGAGCTGCCGAGCCTCGCGACGAAGGCGTACGCCCTCATTGATCTGCGGGTCGGCGTCGAGACCGTCGACGGCAGATGGCGGGTCTCGGCCTGGGGCCGCAACGTCGGGGACACCTACTATTGGTCCGCGGCCAATCGCAACATCGACGTCACGGTGCGGTTCGCCGGGATGCCGGCCACCTACGGGATTTCTCTCAGCCGTCGGTTCGAATGACCGACCCGCTGCGCCTGCCGAAGGCGCACTCGCGACCTTCGGCGGGACAGCTCCCCCTTCCAATCGGGGCCCTCCCCTTGCAGCCCCATGCTTCTGGAGTGACATGATGAAAGCCGCCGTCCTGCGCCAAATTGGCCAGCCCTTGCAGATCGAAGACGTCAGGATCGGCAAGCCCGGTCCGCACGAGGTGCTCGTCCGCACAGCCGCCGCCGGCGTCTGTCACTCGGACCTGCATTTCATCGAGGGCTCGTATCCCTATCCGTTGCCCGTGGTTCTCGGCCACGAGTCGTCGGGGGTTGTGGAACAGGTGGGTTCCGAGGTCCGCACGGTGAAGCCTGGCGACCATGTGGTCACCTGCCTTTCCGCCTTCTGCGGCCACTGCAATCACTGCCTGACCGGCCGAATGTCGCTGTGCGTCTCTCCGGAGACGCGACGCGACGACGACGCGGAGCCGCGGCTGGCCTCCACCACCGGTGGGTTGAACCAGTTTCTGAACCTGTCGTCCTTCGCCGAGCAGATGCTCATCCACGAGCATGCCTGCACGCCGATCCGCAAGGACATGCCCCTGGACGTGGCGGCGCTGCTCGGTTGCGCCGTGACCACGGGCGTCGGCGCGGTCATCCACACCTCCCGCGTTCGGCCGGGCGAGACGGTCGCGGTCCTCGGCTGTGGCGGCGTGGGCCTGGCGGCGGTCAACGGCGCGGCCATCGCCGGCGCCGGCCGGATCATCGCCATCGACAGACAGGCCAGCAAGCTGGAGCTGGCGCGCAGCTTCGGGGCGACGGACGTGATCAACGCCTCGGAGGGCGATGTCGTCCAGCAGGTCCGGGAACTGACCGGCGGCGGTGTCGAGCACAGCTTCGAGGCCATTGGCCTGAAGGCCACGACGGAACAGGCGTTCGCCATGCTGGCGCGCGGCGGCGTCGCCAACGTGATCGGCATGATCCCGGTGGGGACCAAGATCGAACTCGATGGCTACGAGTTCCTCGGCGAGAAGCGGATCCAGGGCAGCTTCATGGGATCCAACCGCTTCCCCGTGGACCTACCTCGGTTCGTCGACTTCTACATGCAGGGCAAGCTTCACCTGGATCAAATGATCTCCCGGCGCATCAAGCTCGACCAGGTCAACGAAGCCTTTGAGGAACTCAAGCGCGGCGAGCTCGCCCGCAGCGTCATCCTCTTCGACGCCTAGCCTCGCAGGCCAGCGGGTGCGGCGGGCCCTGAACCCCTGCCGCACCTGTCCAGCCCACCCGGATCCCTCCCCTCCCCGAACAGGAACGACCCTATGCCGCAGATCACCTACGTCGAGCACAGCGGCGAGGCGCACACCCTCGACATCGTCATCGGCCTCAGCGTCATGGAAGGCGCGGTCAAGAACAGCATCCCCGGCATCGACGCCGACTGCGGCGGCGCCTGCGCGTGCGCCACCTGCCACGTCTACGTGGACGAGGCCTGGCTTGGCGCCTTGCCCGAGAGGTCCCCGACCGAGGCGCAGATGCTCGAGTTCGCCGACGGCGCGACCTCCAACAGCCGTCTGTCCTGCCAGCTCAAGGTCACCGCCGCGCTCGACGGCCTTCGGGTGACCATGCCCGTGAGCCAGTAGCGCCGACGCGTTTCGGCCAACCCCCTTCAACCTGCGGGCGCCCGATCGGCCTCCCGCCTCCGCACCAGAGGCCTTAGCCATGAGAGACTATCGCAAGCACTACATCGACGGCGCGTGGGTCGAGCCGCTCGGCGGCGTTGCGCACCACATCATCAACCCGGCCACCGAAGCCGTCGTCGGACAGATCTCACTGGGGACGAGTGAAGACGTCGACCGAGCCGTGCAGGCGGCGCGACGTGCTTTCCAGACCTTCGCCCGGAGTTCTCGGGAGGACCGGTTGGGGCTGCTCAACGCCATCCTCGGTGGCTTTGCAGCGCGCCAACAGGAGCTGGCGGACGCACTGGTTGAAGAGCTCGGCGCACCCGCCAAGCTGGCCCTGGAGGCGCAGGTCGGGGCGGGGCTCATGCACCTCATGAACGGCATCGAGGCGCTGAAGACCTACGACTTTGATCATACGGCCAGCGCGCGGACCGCCGTGCGGCGAGAGCCGATCGGCGTCGTGGGCATGATCACGCCCTGGAACTGGCCGATCAATCAGGTGATGTGCAAGATCGTGCCGGCGATCGCGACCGGCGCCGCCATGGTGCACAAGCCGTCGGAAGTAACGCCCTTCACCGCCCATATCATCGCCGAGATTCTCCACGCGGCTGGCGTTCCGGCCGGCGTGTACAATCTGGTCGACGGCGATGGTCCGACCGTGGGCGCGGCGATCTCGGCGCACGCCGACGTCGACATGGTCTCCTTCACCGGATCGACACGGGCGGGGATTGACGTGGCCATCCGCGCGGCCAGCACCGTCAAGCGCGTTCACCAGGAACTCGGCGGCAAGTCCCCAAACATCGTCCTCGAGGATGCCGATCTGCCGCGGGCGATCGGCGAGAACATCTATCGCCTGATGATGAACAGCGGCCAGACCTGTCACGCGCCGACGCGGCTGCTGGTGCCTCAGGGAAGACTCGAGGAAGCCAAGGCGATCGCGGCGCAAGTGGTCGAGACACTCTCCGTCGGCGATCCAACAACTGGCGTCTACATGGGGCCGGTGGTCTCAGAAAGGCAGTGGACGCGGATCCAGACCCTTATCCGCCAAGGTGTCGAGGAGGGCGCAACCCTCGTCACCGGCGGTCCAGGGCGACCGGAGGGCCTCTCCAAGGGCTACTACGTCCGCCCCACCGTGTTCGCCGACGTCTCCAACGACATGACGATCGCCCGCGAAGAAATCTTCGGGCCGGTGCTGTGCATCATCGGCTACGGCGACGTCGAGGAGGCGGTCAGCATCGCCAACGACACGCCTTACGGCCTGGCCGCCTACGTGCAGGCCTCCACGGACGAGCGGGCGGAGGAGGTCGCCGCGCGGATCGAAGCCGGGATGATCTACATCAACGGCGCGGGCGAGGACTTCGCCGCTCCGTTCGGCGGCTACAAGACCTCCGGCAATGGCCGCGAGTGGGGCGAGGCCGCCTTCGGCGATTATCTCGAGACGAAGGCCCTGATCCATCGGCCTGCCGCTTAGGGCCGGCGCATCCACCCAAAAGCTACAGGAGCCCGCCCTCGGCGGCGCCCAGTGCGACAGGAGCCAGACATGGCCGGACTGAAAGACCACCCGATCGCCGAACGTATCCGGCTGAAGCCTCCGGGCCCGCCGCCGGTCGCCATGAGCATCGAGGCCCTCAAGGCGCTGACCATGGAGTGCGGCGCGGACGATTGCGGCGTGATCAGCTTCGACGATCCGCTGATGGAGGAGGAAGCCGTGCACGCCCGGCGCGCCTTCCCGGGGGCGCGGCTGGCGGTGTCCATCGTGTGCCGCACGCAGCGCTCCGCGATCCGTTCGCCCGTCCGTTCGGCGGCCAACAACGAGTTCCACAAGATCAGCCACGACGTGGACGACGTGGCGCGCGAGTTGGTGCGGCGACTTGAGGCGATGGGGATCTCGGCGATGAATCCGCCGATGGCCTTCCCCATGGAGTTTGATCACTATCCGGAGCGCGGTTGGGTCATCTCGCACAAGATCGTCGCCGAGGCGGCCGGCCTGGGCAAGCGCGGTCTCCACCGCAGCGTCATCCATCCCAAGTTCGGCAGCTTCATCTTGCTGGGCACGGTTCTGGTCGACCTCGACATCGAGGCTCCGGCGACGCCGCTCGACTACAACCCGTGCTTCGAATGCCGGCTTTGCGTCGTCGCCTGCCCCGTCGGCGCGATCAAGCCGGACGGGTACTTCGACTTCTCAACCTGCCTGAACCACAACTACCAGCAGTTCATGGGCGGCTTCACAAACTGGGTCGAGGACATCGCCGACGCCAAGTCGGCCAAAGAGTACCGGGAACTTCACCCGGTGGCCGAGACGGTGAAGCGGTGGCAGAGCCTGTCCTACGGTCCCAACTACAACGCCGCCTATTGCGTGGCGGTGTGCCCCGCCGGCGAGGAGATCATGGAAGGCTACCTCGCCGACCGGAAGGGCCACGTGGAGAAAGTCGTCAAACCGCTGCAGGACAAGGAGGAGCCCCTCTATGTCGTCCGGAACTCCGACGCCGAAAGCCATGCCGCCAGGATCTTCCCGCACAAGACCCTTCGGTATGTTCGCACCAGCGCCCGCGCGACGACCATCGGGGCGTTCCTCTTCGGGATCACGCTCAGTTTCCAGCGGGAGAAGTCCAAGGGCCTGAACGCCACCTACCACTTCGTGTTCACCGGAGAGGAGCCGGCCGAAGCCACGGTGGTGATCAACGACCGGAAACTGACGGTCACCCAGGGGCTGGTCGGCGACGCCGACCTGCGGGTCCAAGCAGACTCGAAAGCCTGGTTGCAGACGCTGGACGGCCGTCTTTCGGTCGTTTTGGCGCTCGCCCAGCGCAAGATCCGGCTGAAAGGTCCCCTGCGACTGCTGAAGGCCTTCGGCGCCTGCTTCCCCAGCTAGGGTCCGCTCTCTCTGCGATGCCGCGGCCCTAGGCTTCGGCGTCGCGATCCATCGACGAGTTCGAAAAACGTACGCACCAAGACACTTGGGATAGCCAGGGAACGAGGGTCCAGGCACTTGATCTGTGTCCCGAGCCGGGTCGAGCAAAACGGTCCCAACCAGAGAAGGATGGCCACATGGCGCTGCCGAATTCAGGGCTTTCGAACGACGAGGGCGTGACGCGACGGACGGTCGCCGCAAACGGTCTCGAGTTTCCCGTTCTCGAGGCCGGGGACGGCCCGCTGGTGCTTTGCCTCCATGGCTTTCCGGACCAGGCCCGCAGCTGGGCGCCGCTTCTGCGGCGCCTTGCCGGCGAAGGCTACTGGGCTGTAGCGCCGACGATGCGCGGATACTGGCCGGATGGCGCGGCGCCCGACGGCCAGTATGGCGGTTCGGCCCTAGGACAGGACGTGCTCGCGCTGATCGAGGCCCTTGGACACGATACGGCGAGCCTGGTGGGACACGACATCGGCGCGCGCGCGGCCTACTCCGCGGCCAGCCTGGGTCCGAACCGCATCGACAAGCTGGTGGGCATGGCGGTCCCCTACGGCCAGCAAGTCCTCACCGCATTTGTCGCCGACGGGGATCAGCAACGTCGGAGCTGGTACATGTTCTACTTCCAGACGCGTCTCGCCGAACTCGGCGTGCCGTTCGACGATTTCGCGTTCATCGACCGGCTCTGGCGCGAATGGTCGCCGAGCTACGTCCTACCCGATGGCGAGCGCGCCTTGCTGAAGGAGAGCCTCGCCAAGCCTGGCGTTCTGACTCAAGCATTCGGTTTTTACCGCCAGTTGTTCGGGCCGCCGTCAGAGGATCCCGCGATCCAGGCTCTGGAGGCGCGGGCGAACGGTCCGATCAACGCGCCATCGCTCTACCTGCATGGCGCCGAAGACGGCTGCATGGCGGCCTATCTCAGCGAGGGCATGGATGCGCTGTTCCCGAACGGCCTCGAACGTGTGGTCCTCCCTGGCGTCGGCCACTTCCTTCACCTTGAGCAACCAGACGAGATCGGCGACCGCGTCGTGCGATTCCTCGGGGGCTAGTGTCGCCCGGCTCCGCTCAGTCAGCCGGCGCTAGAACAAGGAACGGTTGAGCCGAACCTGGTCCGAGCGGTTGGCTCAGCATGACTTGGGTTGGCTGTGCGCCAGCCCTCGGCAAATCGTGGCCAGAGCCCTCCCAGCGGCGGCCCGCAGCCGTTCGGAGTCAATTGCTTGAAGAGGCTTGCTGGTTATCTCGAGTGCGAGCATCCCGTGCAGCATCGCCCAGAAGAGAACCTCGGCGAGCTGAGTGTCCGAAGGCGGCCGGACCCCTCCGAGCGCGCGCTCCGCGTTGCGGAACATGGACGCCCTCGCGCGGCTTACGGCGCTGACAAGCGCTGGATCTGCGCGCTGATCACTCGGCGGAAGCTCGAACATCAATCGGTAGGCGGAAGGGTGCTCCGAGGCGAAGGCGACATAGGCCTCGCCGACCGCATTCGACGCCCCGCTAGCGGAGGCGGAGTCGGCTGTCTCGAGCGCCTTGGCGAGCCGCTCGAACGCGCGCACCTGCAACGCGGTGACCAGGGCCTGCTTGCTCTCGAAGTAGCGGTAGGGGGTCATGGGACTGACTCCCAGCCTCGCCGCCACGGCGCGCATGCTGAGGGCTCCCCGTCCCCCCTCCGCGAGCAAGGCCTCCGCCGCGTGGCAGAGACGTGATCGGAAGTTTGCGATGTCTTCGTCAGTCAGGATCTGGGGCACCGGTCGCCCTTCCGGAGACGCTCTGCCATCAAGCCTCGCGGCGGAGAGCAGCGACGGCGCTTACTGACGAGTGAGTTCTAATTTCGCATTTTAGAACTCCAGACGCAACCTCCATGGGCGGACCGCTCGCAATTGACCGAGCTCTCGCGGGGGCGTCGGGAAACCCCATGCCTTGGCGGTTATCCAGATTGGCGGTCGACGCTCCCAGCGCCTGCGCTGTCGACAAACGCCTTCACCTCTGCGCGGACCGCCGCCCCGCGCCCGACCAGGAGGTGCCCGCCCGTGTCGTAGACGGCGAGCCGCGCGCCTGGAATCCGGTCCGCCGCGTACTGCGCCGCCGGCAGGGTGTTGAAGAGGTCGTCACGGGCCGAGACGATCAGGGTCGGCGCGGAGATCTGCTCAAGCGGCAGTTCGTGCAGATCCGGCGTGCTGTCGACATTGATGCCGCGATAGCGCTGCGACAGGGGTTCGACGCTCCGCACGATGTCCAGGACACGCCGCCGCTCGGCCGGCGACGCGGCCGCGACCAGCTCCGGCCGGACGCCGAGGAATCGGATGAGGATCGAGGGCGCCATCTTCATCGCGGCCCACCAGGCGAAGTCGCCACCGGCGTTGACCGCCCAGAAGGCGAAACGGCTGCCGCGGCTGGGTTCGATCGAAACGGGGCTCTCCGGCGCGTAGAGTCCGGGGACCATGAGGATCACGGCGGCGACCCGCTCGGGCCGCCGCAACGCCAGCTCCACCGCCGATCGGGCGCCCGCCGAGACGCCGAGGACGATGGCCTTGGGTATCGAGAGCGCCTCCAGCAGCGCCGCATGGGCCTCGGCTTGCGCCGCCGGCGAGGCGTCCGGCGGAACGGGCGTGCGGAGATAGCCGAACCGCGACGGCGCGACGATCCGGTAGCCATCCCCCACCAGCTCGGCGGCGTTGGCCAGTCCCTGGTCGAAGCCGCCGCCAGCCCCATGGATCGACAGCAGGACAGGACCGCCGCCCTGGTCGGCATATTCAATCGACTGGCTGGGAAGGCTCAGCAGCCGGCTCCGGTGGCGGACGCCGGCTCGGGCATGGCCAAGGTCCGCGCCGAAGCGCCAGGCGACGCCACCGAGCGCCGCCGTTGCGGCCAGACCGCCGATCAGCATCCTGCGGCTCGTCATCGCCGGCTCCTCGGCGGCCACCCGCGAGCGGATCCCGGCTAGGCGGACTTCTTCCGCTTGACACTCAGGATGGTGATCAGGGCGGCGGCCGCCGACAGCGCCGCCGCCGCCGTGGCGATCGGGTGCGCCTTGGCCTCGGCCACGGCTTTCTGCGCGACGTATTTCACTTCGGGCGACGCCTTGTCGGCGAGCGCCTCGGCGGCCAGGCGAAGGGCCTGAGCGGCCTGCGCCACCGCCTTCTCGGCGTCGTCACTCAGGCCGTCGGCGGCTTGCCGCAGCGTCTTGGCGACGTCCTCAAGGGTGTCCTCGAGCTCGTGCTTCACCTTGCGGGTCAGGGATTTCGTCATCGGCATTTCTCCTGTGGACATCAGACTGGCGCAGCAGCGGACGGCGCGCTTTGAGCGAGATCAACCGCGCGAGGCCGTCGGCGGCGAGGAAGACGGGGTCGAGGGCCGCGCTCAGGTCCGAGCACGGGCTTCGCGGAGGTGACGGCGTAGGGCCTCTGTATCGTCCTGTTTGCGCTCGTGCGGGTCGGTGACCTCCACCCGCGCGACCACCGCGGCGGGCAGCACGCTCCTCAGGGCTCCCAAGGCGTGCGGCGGGCCCATCAGCACGAGCCGGTCGAAGTCGCCGCGGCCGGCGCTCACCATGAGACGCGTCGCCACTCGCTTCATGAACCGCCGCTCGGCCTCGTGTTCCGGCGAGCGCTCGCCCGCGCCATGGCGACCCGCGCCGACGCGCTGATGCACAGTGGCCGCCTGACGGCGCCCGGCGCCGCGCTCGGCGTTGCTCGCGGTCATCCGCAGCTCCGGCAGTTCGCGCACCGCGCCGGCCCGCACAGGTTCGGAAAAGAACCGCGCCTCCACCGCGTCCGCCGTCACGATCCAAGTCACGCCGCCTTCGTCCATGCTGTCCTCCATAGGTCAGAGGCAATGTGCGCCGGCGCGGCGTCCGGCGCCGTGACACAGATCAAACGAAGGGGCCGGTCGCCTCCGTGCTGGTACCTAGGGGACGCTCCTGATTGTTCGGGCGGGGCGGCAGGGCGTAGCTCTTGGATTCTCGACGAGGAGCCTTCGATGACCCTGGCTTGTCCTTTGAGTGATCCCTGTCACGCCCATCTGGCTACGGCCCTCACCGACGCCTTTGACCGGCTCGGGGTGCGCATGCCTTTCCCTCGCAATGCGGAAATCGCCTGTGCGGTCGCAGGCGTAACGCCGGCCGCGACCTGGCAAGGGAGCCAACCATGACGAAGCCAAGTTCGTCACCGGCGCGGAGCGCGTGATCGACGGCGGCTATGCCCGACTGGGCGGCGCGCCGCCCCGCTGCCTCACCTGGAGGCTCTGCAGGTAGCGCAGGATCGAGTCGATCTCGTGCGGTTCGAACCGGAACTCGGGCATGTCCGGGTGGCCGGTGAGAATCCCCTCCGCCAGGGCCTCGCCCAGCACCTCCACGTCGTAGCGACGCCATAGGTCGCGGAGGGCCGGCGCGACGGGATTGGAACTGTCGTCCGCGCGCCCGACCGCGTGGCAGCGACCGCAGTTGCTGATCACGAGCTCGCGGCCGAGCTCCAGCGCCTCAAGGGGGTCGACGCCGGCCTCATCGGCTTGCGCAACGGCGGGCGGGGCGGCCCGGCGGAGCCCCTGCGGGCGGGAAGCGGCTCGGGACCCCTCGTGGGAGCGAGCACCTCGTTCCCCTAGGCTCTCGATATAGGCCACGATGTCACCGACCTCCTGGGCGCCCAGCTCTATCGGCGGCATGCCGTAGTGGCCCTGCCGCGTCAGGGCCGCGACCCGGCCCTCAAGCCCCGCCGTGTGCTGTATTTCTCGGCTGGCGAACGCCGCCGCCTTGGGATGTGGGCTGACGCCGCCCGGCTCCACCGCATGGCAGGCGGCGCAATGGCGCAGCGCCGCCAGGTGGCCACGCCCGGCCGGCGTCGGAGCCGCCTCGCGCGGCGCTTCAAAGAGCGCACAGCCCGTCGAGGCCAGGGACAAGGCTAGGGCAAGAATCAGACGGGCCGTTCGCATTGACCTCTCCCTGTCAGGCCCGCCTCGGCAAGCGGCCGAGTCCGCATTGGCGCCGGGCAACCTAGTCCGATCGTGACAGCGCGCCTTTGCGATGGCGCAAGGCCGAAACGGCGCGAGCGCTTTCGGCATAGACCGCCACACTTACGCGGGCGAGTGGTTCGGTACGGAGGCCGGGGCAGCCGCCGAAGATCACAATGCGGCGGCCCATGGAAGATCCTCGTCGTCCTGGAGACGCCCCGGCCGGCGTCGGCCGGGGCGTCCAAGTCACCAGGCCGGAAGCCGGAGGATTACTTGGACTGGATCTCAATGGCCTTGGGCTCGCCCCCCGGACGCTTCGGGATGGAGATGGTAAGCACGCCATCCTTCATGGCGGCGTCGATCTTCGACCCGTCCGCGCTGCGGGGCAGGTAGATCGAGCGCGAGAACCGACCGAAGCTGCGTTCCGTGAGGCGCATGGCCCCCTCGGTCTTCTCGCTGGTTTCCGACTTCTCGCCGCTCACGGTGAGCACATCGTCCTCGGCCGTGACCTTGATCTGGTCGCGGGTCAGGCCCGGCACTTCCAGGGTGACCCTGAGGCCATCCTTTGTCTCGACCACGTCCATGCTCGGCGCGAAGTCAGTTTCGGTGAAGGCGCTGAGGCCATCGCCGAGCTCGTCGAAGAAGCGGTTGAACTCACGCTGCAGGGGCGCGAACACCTGTTTGGCGTTACGCTGCAGGGCGGGCACGAAATTCTGCGTGGTTGTGTGAGTTGTCATGGGTCGCCTCCTTGGCTGACGACCGCAATTAAGCCTCGGGGAGCCCCCGGCGCTTTGCGCGAGGTCAAGAGACGAACGGACCGGAATCGCGCCCGCAAGGTGCGAGGTCGCCCTGTTGGGCGGATTGATCGGGGCCCTGGTCGCCGTCTGCTGCAACGCGTCGGCGTTTCTCAACCGGCCCTCGCCCCGGTTCTAAGGCAGCAGCACCGCCGCGCCCGAAAACGCGCCATGGCGCAGGTCATCGAGCGCCTGATTGGCGTCCAGCAGTGCGTAGCGCCGCACGTGCGGGCGCACGCCCGCCGCGAGAGCCAGCGGCAGGTAGTCCCGTGCATCCTGGCGAGTAAGGTTGGCGACTGACACCAGACGCCGTTCGCCCCAGAGCAGATCGTACGGAAAGCTCGGGATGTCGCTCATATGGATTCCGCCGCACACGACGATGCCGCCCTTGCGGACCGCGGCCAGGGCTGTGGGTACGAGATCCCCGACAGGGGCGAAGATGATCGCGGCGTCCAGCGGCTCGTGCGGCCGTTCGCCGGACCCGCCGGCCCAGACGCAGCCGAGCTGGCGTGCAAGCGCCTGGGCCGCCTCGTCCCCTTCGCGCGTGAAGGCGAGAACGGTTTGGCCCTTATGGACGGCGAGCTGCGCCAGGAGGTGCGCCGCGGCGCCGAAGCCGTAAAGTCCGAGCCGCTCGACCTTCTGGGCTTCACACGCCATCCGCCAGGCGCGGAAACCGATGAGCCCCGCACACAGCAACGGCGCCGCCTCCAGGTCGGACAGGCTTCCCGGTAAGGGGAAGGTGCAGTCGGCCCGAGCAATCACCGTGTCCGCATAACCGCCGTCGCGGGTCCAGCCGGTGAAGGTCGGGTCGTCGCAGAGGTTCTCCTGGCCATCGCGGCAGTAGCGGCAGAGGCCGCAGGTCCCGCCCAGCCAGGCCACGCCCCGCCGCTCGCCAATCGTCACGCCCGCCACGCCCGGTCCGAGAGCATCGACGACACCAACGATCTCATGGCCGGGAACCACCGGCGCGCCAGGGGCCCCCAGGTCTCCATCCACCACGTGCAGGTCGGTCCGGCAGACGCCGCAGGCCCGCACCCGCAGCCGAAGCTCGCCCGGCCCGGGTTCGGGGTCGGCGCACGCCTCCGCGACGAGCGGCGTGCGGGGGGTCTTCAGGACCATGCGCAGCATCGGGCGATCCCCGGGGGTGAAGGCGAAACGATCAGCGCTCTCAGTGCTTGGACCGCCACAGCAGCCAGCCTCCCAACAACACCATCGTCTGGGCGACCGCCGAGAAGAGCAGGCTGAGGGTGAGGCCCAGTCGAAGCGCCCACGACTGGGACGCCGCGGAGTCTCCATAGGTAATCGCGATCAAGGCGGCCGTGCCGGAGAGTCCCGCCAGGAGGAGCACCAGGCCGAATATGACTTGGGCGAGGTTGGATCGGCGAGCCGCCATGGTCAGACCGTGAACAGTTCGTCGCACGCGCCGACGAAGCCATTGTTGAAGGGTAGGTCGGTCGCCGGGCTCAGCGTCAGGACCGGATTTCGAACGGTCACGTAGATTTCTCCGTACGCCAATGCGAGCCGCTTCGCGCGGGCTCGGTGGGAGTTGTAGGTTCGGCCGGAACCGGGAACCGGGCCTTGATCAGGGTCAAGCCGATTCCAGCGGCCACGGACCTGAAGCGGCCCTGGTGCAATGGTGGAGGCCCTCAAGCCGGGCCCCGCATCGAGCTACGGTCGTGCCTGCCGTCGCCCCTACTTGCCGCCACGCGGAACCGCGCTCGGCAGGCTCGGGCTCGAGGCCGGGGCGAAGCGCGCCACGAGGTCGTAGGAGTCGCCCGGGAAGGTCAGGCGGACTTGGGTGATCGGCTCGCGTCCCCGCCAGGTCCGTCGCTCCAGGGAGAGACACGCGGCCGTGGGATCGATCCGCAGGATCTTCGCGGTCGCGCGCGAGACATTGATCGCACTGATGCGGTGTTCGGCCTGGGTCCAGGCCACCGACGCGAGCAGCCAGGTTCCCGGCGGCGTCGCCGCGAAGTTCATCGCCAGGGCCTTGGGCGCCGACGCAAGGCTGATGAGCCGTTCCTCCAAGGCGAAGGGCCGGCCGTTGGCCCGATGGAGGCAGCGCAGGGCGACGACCTGGGCGGGGCCGTCCAGCTCGAGTTCCTCGCGGTCTCGCTTGTTGGCCGCGCGCGATTTCTGCGACAGCAATTCGTAGCCGTAGGCCTCGCCGCGGCTGGTGATGTCCGCCTGGATATCCAGGATGTCGAGCACGGCCGAGTGGACCTTCGGCCGCGAGACGAAGGTTCCCGCGCGCCGCTGCCGGACGATGAGGCCGCTCTCTGCGAGCGGCGAGAGGGCCTTGTTCACCGTCATCCGCGAACAGCCGTACTGGGCCATCAGCTCGTGCTCGTAGGGAATCCGATCACCAGGGGCCAACTCCCCGGACAGGATGCGCTCGGCGATCTCCGTGCGGATCCGCTTGTGGAGCGTGGTGTCGCCGCCGGACGTCATGCGGATCTCGGCCCTCCCGACCTCATCGTCGCCGCGAGGCTATCATGGTCGGTGAGGCGGCGCGTAGACGCCGCGGGCCGATGGATCAGCTCTCGCGTACTCGCGCCTTCGGCGCGCCGCGCAGACGCTCGACGGGGTCCAGGATCCAGGCGAAGTCGCGGCGGCGGAAGCTCTGGACAAGCAGGATGAGGCCGCTCAGCGCCAGCCAGGCGATACCTGCCGCCACGGTGATGATCAGCGGGTGGTTGAAGCTCTCGCGCTTGGTGTAGTCCATGATGTGGATCATCCAGAACACGTCCCAAAGCCGCCAGCTGTTGTTGCGGCGCTCGAGGACGTCCCCGTTGGTCGACGATAGGAGGAGCGTCGTGCGCTCGGCGTCGGCGAACTCCACGCGCCACAGCGGAAGCGGCAGCTTGCGGGTCTCGACGTCGGCCGCGTCCACCTTCCGGACCGAAGCCACGGGCTCGGAGCCGCTGAAGGCGGCGGCGGCCAGGGTCCCTGCCCTCGCCGCGTCGATGGGAACCGGCCGGCCGCTCTTCGCGTCGATCAGCTTCACGCCGGATGCGGTGGCGGCCTCGTAGACGAAACCGTCGCCGAGCGGCTTCAAGCGCAGGGCCAGGATGGGGCCCCCGACGGCCTCGGCGACGCGGGCCAGGGGAAGGGTGTCGGCCGGGACAATGAGCGCCGCCGGCTCGCGGACGGAATGCTCGGCCGAGACCTTGTGGTGGTCAAGCAGCGCCATCATCGCGCCGCTGATCGCCCAGAGGACGAACTGCAGGCCGAGGATCAGGCCGAACCATTTGTGTAGCGTGCGGATCAGGAACATCGGAACCTCAGGCTGCGGCTTTGCGCGCGCGGCGCCGGCGTCGGAAACTGTAGAGCAGGAGCCAGGCCCCGGTGAGCGAGGTCGCCACGGCCATCCAGGTGGCCACGCGCAGCAGGAGGTTGTTCACGTCCTCGCGCTCCTCGTAGTCCATGATGTGGAACATCCAGACGAAGTCAAAGATGCGCCAGAGGTCGTGCCGCTTGGCCACCAGCCCGCCGGTCTGCGGAGAGATGTAGAGGGTCGGCCGCCAGAAGCCTTCGAACTCGACCCGCCAGATCGGCGCCGGCCGGCCCTTGATCTCGCCCGGCACGACGTCGAGCAGCTCGGTCTTCACGATGCCGCCGGTCCCAGCATAGTGAAAGAGCGCCCGATCGCGGGCCGCGTCTTCGTCGAGCGGCGACAGCAACGCGCCGCTGCGGGCGTCGAACAGCATCTGGCCCGGGATCGCATCGACGACATAGACGGGCTTGCCGAGCTGGGTCTCCAGGCGAACCGACCTGGCGCCGGATTGGGCGAAGGTGGCGGGTTCCACGAGGCCCGCCATCGACAGGGCGCGCGGCTCGGCCGTCCGCACCAGGTGGTCGCCGTGGATGATGTCGATGTGGACGGCGGTCATGTAGAGGCCGCTCAGCGTCCAGAACACCGCCTGGACGGCGATGATCAGGGCGAGCCACTTGTGGGTCGTTCGCGCCAAGGCTGGCAAGCGCATCGTGGTTTCTCTTACCGCCGAATTCTCGAAGGGATCGGCGCCGGGCAGGACATGGGGTATCCCGCCCGGCGCCCGAAGGCGTCTAGTTGAACTGATAGGTCAACCGCACATAGCCCCGGCGACCGAGCAGGTCGTAGGTCATGGTGTCGGTATTGCCGTCGGTCCAGCTTTTGATGAAGGGCGCCTTCTTGTCGAAGATGTTGTCGACGCCGACGGCGATGTCGGCGCTCTCGCCCAGGCGATAGGCGAATTGGGCGTTGTGATAGAAGACGTTCGGCGCTCGGTAGCCGATGTCGGCGGGCGCGGCGTTGAAGTCGGTCGCCTTGCCGATCCACTGGACCGAATAGGTCCCCGTCCAGCGCTCATCCATCACCGCGAAGCTGGCGTTCGATCGCCAGTGCGGATAGCCGCCATTGCCGCCGCCGATATGGCCGTCGAACTCGATCGGGTCCGCACCGAGGAACGGCGTGATCACATACTCGTCGAGATAGGTCGTGTTCCAGTCGAGGCTGGCGCGCCGTTCGCCGATGTCGAAGTCGTAGCGGACGCCCACGTCGACGCCCTTCATCTGCTCCATGCCCGCGTTGGACGGCTGGGCCGAGAGGAAGTTGACCTCCCCGGTCAGCGGGCTGCGGGTGAAGTTGGCCGGGCCGCAGAAGGGGTGGGTCAGGCCGGGCGCCGCATAGCAGACCGCCAGCTTGGTGGAGCCCGGGATCGAGCGGATGGCGTCCTCGATCTTGATGTCGAAATAGTCGACGGTCACCGAGAGGCCGTTGACCTGGGTCGGCTGCCACACCAGGCCGAGGGTCAGGGTCTCGGCGGTTTCCGGCTGCAGGTTCTGGTTGCCGCCGACCGTGGTCAGCACGGTGTTGCCGAGCTGGACGTAGCCGGCGGGAACGCCGGAGGCCTGGCAGTTGGCGATCAGGGTGGCGTTGCCGCTGGTGCTGTAGCGGCTGCACGGATCGGTCGTGGTCAGGTTGCCCTCGGCCACACCGCCGAACAGCTCGGGCACGCTCGGAATACGGAAGCCGGTGCCGAAGGTCGCCCGCAGGCGCAGGCTGTCGATCACGGTCCAGTTCAGGCCGACCTTATAGGTCGTGTTGCTGCCGAACAGGTCGTAGTCGGAATAGCGGACCGCACCGTCGAGCTCGAGCTTCCGCACCATCGGCAGGTCGGCCAGCAGCGGCGCGGAAAGTTCAAGATAGGCCTCCTTGGCCTTGGTCTTACCGGCGATCGGGTCCTGTTGGTTGGTGTTGGCGATGCCCAGCACCGTCAGCGCGTCGGGGTTCCGCCATCCCTCCTCGTCCCGATAGACCAGGCCGGCGGCGGCCAGGAGCGGGCCGGCCGGCAGTTGGTAGACCGTGCCGGTGACGTCGGCGGTGATGCTGCGCTGCTCGTTGCCGCCGGAGTCGCGCGAGGTGAACAGGATATAGTCCAGCACCTGCTGGGTGACGTCGCCCGCGCCTAGATAATCGGCGCAGGGAATGGCCGCGCCGGCCGCCGTACTGCAGACGGCGGTGTTCAGCGTGTTATTCACCCGTTCCTTGTTGGCGATGTTGGTCATGCCGTCGATGCCGGTGTTGCGGCCCCAGTTCACGGCCGCTTCCCAGGTCCAGTCACCCACGATCGAGCCCTTGGCGCCGCCCACCAACCGGTAGGTGTCGGTCTCCTGGAAGAACTGACGCGGGCCCGGCTCGGCCAGGCGGCGCTGGATCACCGTGATGTTCTGGCCCGTCGGATTGGTCGGGTTGGTCGCCGAGACCACCAGGTTCCGCAAGGTCCCCGGCGTCGCGATCTGGTTGCTTTCGCGGTGGGTGAAGAAGAACTCCGCGAACAGGCTGACCTTGTCGTTGAGCTCGTAGTCGGCCAGGAACGCCGTGCTGATCCGCTCCAGCGGGGAGACCGCGTTCAGGAACGGGTTGGAGTTGAAGTTGTGCTTGGCCGCGCTGTAGGGCTCGTAGAAATTTCCGTTGCCGCCGGGCGTCTGGTTGAAGTTGATCTGCTGGCCGTTGAGGACCGCGCGGCCGCCGATGGTCGAGGCGCTGGAGACGCAGACCAGCGCGCCGCCGACCTCGCCCAGGCCGCAGGGCGCGCGGCTGGCCAGGTTGACCACCTCGGTCTTCTGGTAGGTCAGGGCCGCGGTGACGCCGCCGCGCTCGCCGCGCAGACCCCATAGGACGTCGACATTATATTCCCCGCCGTCGCTCTCGTCGGTGACGCCGTACTTGGCCGAGAGCTTCAGGCCCTCGTACTTGTCGAGGGTGATGATGTTCACCACGCCCGCGACCGCGTCGGCGCCGTAAATCGCCGAGGCGCCGTCCTTCAGGACGTCCATCCGGCCGATGATAGCGGTTGGGATCATGTTCAGGTCGGGGGCGCTGTTGGCGCCCGTGCCGCCGTTCACGACGCGACGACCGTTGATCAGGGTGAGGGTCCGGTTGATGCCCAGGCCGCGCAGGTTCACCTGCGCCGTGCCGTAGCCGTTGCCGGTCCAATAGGCGTTGGTCTGGTTGCCGGCGTTGCCGGCCGAGGCCGGCAGTCGCTGCAGCAAGGCCTCGACATTGGTGATGCCGGCCCGCGCGATCTGCTCCTGGCTGACCACCGTGGCCGGGCCGACCCCGGTGATGTCCTCGCGCTTGATGCGGCTGCCGGTGACCACGACCTCGTCGACGTCGTTGGCGGCCAGCTGCTGCGCGCCTGCCTGTGTGCTCAGCATCGCGGTGGTAAACAGCGCGCTCGCGAAAAGCAGGCGCTTCGAAATCCGGCTCATGGCCATCCCCTGTCTCTTTGGACCCCGGCCCGACCGATCTCCAGCGAGGCCGCGCCATTCACCAGACTGTCTTGTTTCGCCCGTCAGAGTGTCAAGATAGGTATATACATATTAGACGCCCTCAAGCTGGCTCGAGATTGCCGCTACAGGCCAGTTCCAGACCATTATGCGGTAAAATGCGATTAATTCGGCAATAATATCCCCGTTTTTGGGACTTATCCGCATGATATTGGCTATTTTTGGCTCGTCGCGTTTTCGCGCATAATACGCGCCTGGATGTATGTTTTCGATCACTACTCGTCAGGAACGCCGGAAATTTGATCGCAGAATCAGCACCCGTGTTCGGCGTTATATTTGGCGCATGACAATATTCATGGGTTCGTAAACGAACACATGGGGCAGCAGTTCTTATCTTTACAACCATTGCGACGATATATGTCGAGCATCATCATCGCTTCCGCGGATGCAATGCTCGAAACACTAAGATCTTTTGAAATCCCAAGCTGAATGCGAATATCCTTCGCCCCCCACGCAAAACAGAGGGCTGGATAGGACGGATACGCACCGGGAAGACCGATCCCTCATCTCTCGACGCAATATGCTGGCGAGGGACGCCAGGATCGTCTCGCGAAGACCAAGGGGGCCTGTCGGCCGGGGCGACGACGAGGCCCGACCGACAGGCCCATGGCCTAGAAAGCTCGGATGCCCACGATGGTCTGACCGCTCAGCTGGAAGCGGATCTTGCTGCCGACGGCCGCCTTTGCGAGCAGGGCCTTGTCGGACACCTTGAAGGGCATGGTCATCGCCGGCCAGTTGAGCGCCTTGATGGGGTCGTGGGCCAGGGTGACCGTGCCCGCCTTGGCGTCGATCTTCTTCACGACGCCGATGCCCTCGACCACGGCCGCGGACGGAGCGGCCGTCGGGGCGGCGTGGCCGCTGTGATCGCCTTGAGCGGCGGCGGCGGAGGTCATGGCCAGGGCGGCGGCAAGGGATAGGACGAAGGTTTTCATTTCGATCTCCAGACTGGCGCCAACGGCGCGGCATAGGCGGCGGCGGACGGCCGCCGGAAGAACCGACCTCGGAGAGGCCGGGTTGCTAGAACCAGGCCCGCAGGCCGATGACCAAGCGGGTGGTGTCGACATCCTCGCCGGCGGCGCGCGCGAAGTCGGCGGTCCGCCCGTACTTCCGCTCGTGGACGACGCCGACATAGGGTGCGAACTCGCGGCGGAACTCGTAGCGCAGGCGCAGGCCGAGCTCGGTGTCGGTGAGGCCCGAGCCGACCCCGGTCGCGGGGTCGTCCTGGGCCGCGAGATTGATCTCGGCCCGCGGTTCCAGGATCAGCTTCTGGGTGAGCCGCAGGTCGTAGGAGCCCTCGAGGCGCGCCGAGATGTCGCCCTTGTCGGAGAGGAAGGCCGCGCCCTCCAACTCGAACCAGTAGGGCGCCAGCCCCTCGAAGCCGAGAGTGGCGTAGGTGCGTGACGGGGTGGGCTCGAAGTCGTGCCGCAGCCCGACCTGAAGATCGAAATAGGGGCTGATCGGGCGGGAATAGAGCGCCTGCAGCTCAGCGCTCTCGAGATGATCGGCGCCCTCGCCTTCCGTCTTCACGACCAGGCGATGGGCGTCGCCGCCGTACCAGGCCTCGCCCTCCCAGGCGTAGCTGTCCTCGCCCGAGGCGGGGCGGAGTTCGGCCGTGCTGAGCATCACCTTCCAGGCAGGTTCGCCTCCATGCTCCCGGGCGAGTTGCGCGCGCGCCGCGGCCATGGCGGCGGGCGCATGGAATCGCTCGGCCGCGTGGTCGCTGGGAGTCGGCGGCGGAGGTTCGGCGCCCACCGGCGGCTCCATCTTCGACATGTCGTGACCAGCGTGCGGATCGATCGGCGGCGGAGCGGCTTCCGCCGGCATGACGTGCCCGGCGTGGGGGTCGGCCGCCGGCGGCGACGCAGGCATGGTGTGGCCGGCGTGCTGCGCCGAGGCGGGCGCCGCGACGGCGAGCGGCAGCAGGCCGATCAGGAGAAGGCGTTTCATGCGCCGCCTCCTTCGAGGGGCCGCACGGTGACGACGTTGAACATGCCCGCATGCATGTGGTGCAGCAGGTGGCAGTGGAACGCCCAGTCGCCGGGGGCGTCGGCCGTGAGGTCGAAGGTGACCTTGCCGCCGGGCAACACATTGACCGTGTGCTTCATCGGATGATGCCCAGGGTTCCCATTCACCACCTCATAGAAGTGGCCGTGGAGGTGGATCGGATGGGCCATCATCGAGTCGTTGACCAGGGTCACCCGCACCCGCTCGTTCAGACGGAAGGGGATGGGCGCCTTCAGGTGGCTGAACTTCTCGCCGTCGAACGACCACATGAAGCGTTCCATGTTGCCGGTCAGGTGAATCTCCATCTCGCGCGAGGGTGGTCGAGGATCGGGATTGGGGTTGAGCGCGACCAGGTCGCGATAGGTCAGCGCCTTGTGGCCCACATTCTCGAGACCTAGGCCCGGCTCTCCGGTGCGGTCGATCGGCATGGGCGAGATCATCTGCACGCCCGGCCCCAGCTTCACCTGCGGCGCGTTCCTCGGATCGCGCATGGACATGGAGCCATGATCCATCCCCTCCATGCCCGCCATGCCCGAGTGATCCATACCCATGTCGCGCATGGTCAGCAGCGGGCGCTCGCGCAGCGGCGGGACGGCGGCGACCATGCCTGGCCGCGGCGCCAGGGTGGCCCGGCCCATGCCCGAGCGGTCGGCGGCTTCGGCGACCAGGGTGTAGGCCTGGTCGGCGGTCGGCTGGACGATGATGTCATAGGTCTCGGCCGGAGAGATCTGGAACTCGTCGACCTCCACCGGCCGCACATTTTGGCCGTCGGCCTGGACGACGCTCATCTTCAGGCCCGGGATGCGGACATTGAAGGCGCTCATGGCGCCGGCGTTGATGAAGCGCAGCCGCACCCGCTCGCCGGGCTTGAACAGGCCGGTCCAGTTGTCCTTCGGGCCATGTCCGTTGATCAGATAGGTGTAGGTCGAGCCGGTGATGTCGAGGATGTCCGTGGGATCCATCAGCATCTTGGACCACTCCACACGGTCCTTCAGCGGCTGGTCCCTGCCCCGCATCAGACCCGCGATGGTCTGCTTCTGCTCATTGAAATAGCCCGCCTGGGCCTTGAGCTTCCGCATCATCACGTGCGGATGCATGAAGCTGTAGTCGGAAAGCACCACCACATGCTCGCGGTCGTAGGCGACCGGATCGGGGCCTGCCGGATCGATCACGATGGGGCCGTAGTGGCCCTCCTGCTCCTGGAGGCCGGAATGGCTGTGGTACCAGTAGGTGCCGGCCTGGCGGACCGGGAACTCATAGACGAAGGTCTCGCCCGGCTTGATGCCGGGGAAGCTGACGCCCGGGACGCCGTCCATCTGGAAGGGCAGGATCAGGCCGTGCCAGTGGATCGAGGTGTCTTCGTCCAGGGTGTTGGTCACCGCGATCCGGACGTTCTGGCCTTCCTTCAGCCGAACAAGCGGTCCGGGCACGGTCCCGTTGGTGGTGACCGCGTGGCCCGCGCGGCCGTCGACCTTGAACGCCGTGTGGCCGATGGCGAGCTTGATCTCCTCGCCGGAGACGGTCGGCAGGGTGGAGACCAGGCCCGGCGTCGCGCTCTGGGCCCAGGCCGGCAGCAGGGCGCTGACCGCGGCGCCTCCCCCCAGGGCCGCGGCTCCACGCAGAAGTTGGCGACGATCGAAATCAGCAGGGGCGCGTCGGCGCATACAGACAGGTCCTATCCTCGTGGCGCGGAGGAGATGGGGCTTCCCATGGCGGGAGGGTCAAGGGGGCGTTTGCAGAGATGGATACGCAAGGCCGTCCTCCACCCCTCGGCCGGCGGAACACTTATTCAGCGTCGAGACCCAGGATCTGGGCCAACTTCTGACGGGCTCGGTAGACTCGCGTCTCCACGGTCTTGGCGCTGACCCCCAGAAGCTTGCCGGCCTGTTGCTGCGAGAGCTCGTCGAAATAGGTGAGGATCAAGGGTTCCTTGAGCTTCGCAGGCAGCTTGGCGATGGCTGCGTCGAGGGCGGCGCGGCGCTGGGCCGAGACCAGCACCGCCTCGGCGTTCGGCGCCGGATCGGCCTGGCGCTGGGCCTCGGGGGACTCGGCGTCCTTCTCGCCGAGGACGATGCGGCGCACGGCCTGGCGCCGGCCGCGGTCACGGCACTTGTTGAGGGCGATGGCGCGCAGCCAGACACCGAAGGGCCTGGCGCGGTCATAGCGGCCCAGCGCCTTCCAGGCGGCGACGAAGCTCTCCTGGACAACCTCGTAGGCGGCGTCGGTATCGCCCACATAGCGCCGCACGAAGCCATACAGCCCGCCCTTGTGACGGCGCATCAGCAGGGTGAAGGCATGGTCCTCGCCGCGGACGGCGCGAGCCGCCAGCGCCGCGTCGCTTTCCTCGTCGGCGCCGATCACAGCGCCTGGTCGGTCAGCGCCTCGGCGATCCGGCGATCGAACTTGGCCGCCTGTTCCGGCGTCAGGACCTTCCGCATCTCCAGGACATGGAGAATGGTCTCCTTCTGGAGCTCGCCCATGGCGTGGTGGAACCGCTCGACCGCGGCCTTCACCTCGGGGGAATATTCGTGCCGGGCCTGGATGGCCGCGGCCAGTTCGGCGTTGGCGGCCCGAAGCTGCGCCTCGCGCGCCCGCCGACGGACGGCGAAGTCCTGCTCCAGGGCTTCGAGCCGACGCTCCTGATCCGCGGACAGGGCCAGCTCGTGATGCACGAACTCATGCAGAGACGGCGTGCGCCGCTGTTCCACGACATAGCGCGCGCCCACCCAGGTGCCGCCGGCCGCCGCGAGCGCGGCCAGCACGAGCGTGAGGACCAGGCCCCGTCCGACGAACTTCATCCTTGTTCGTCGAGTAGGGTCGAGGGCGCGAGGCGCGAGTCGATCGAGAAGACGGAGATCTCCCGGCTTTCATTCGCGGCCGCCGAGGCGGCGAACCCGCCGCCGGCCACGCCGACGCCCAGCGCCACGACCACCGCGGCCGCCCGCACTGGCAGCACGATCCAATCCATCGAACGCATTTCGCTCACGGCCTCGATGCGCCGCCACACGGCGGGCTCAAGTTGGTCCAAGCTCCGCTCGGGCCCCACAGCCTTCAAGGCTTCCAGCGCGTTGTCGAGCCTGCGGCTCATAGCTCACCCATGGAAAGACGACTCCTACCTTATACGTATCGCAAGCGCGGCCCCCTCACCTAGCGACTCGTATGACGGCAGGTACGGCTCACTTCACAGCCGCGATCAGGGCCTCCCCATGCCTTTCGCGAAGGCGCTTCTTGTCGACCTTGCCCGTGGCGGTCAGCGGCACGGGCTCGAAAACGACGAGGTCGGGCATCCACCACCTGACGATGCGCGGCTCGAGGAACCCCTGGACCTCGGCTTCCGTCAGCTTGGCGCCCTCGTGTCGCTCGATGACCAGGATCGGGCGCTCTTCCCACTTGGGATGGGCGACGCCCACGACCGCGGCGGTCTTCACGCCCGGGCAGGCGGCCATGATGTTTTCGATGTCGATGGACGAGATCCACTCGCCGCCGGACTTGATGACATCCTTCTTGCGGTCGGTGATCCGAAGGAAGCCGTCCTCGTCCAGGGTGGCGATGTCCCCCGTGTCGAACCAGCCGTCCGGCCCGAGGGCCGACTGGCCGGCGCGATAATAGCGCTCGATCACCCAGGGCCCGCGGACGAGCAGCGATCCGGCGCTCATGCCGTCGCGGGGGAGTTCGACCCCGGCTTCGTCCACGACCTTCAGCTCCACCCCGAACTGCAGGCGTCCCTGCCGCGTCCAGATGACCTCGTTCTCATGGGCCTTCCCCCGTTCGGCGATGGCGGGCGTCGAGGTGGCGATGACGCCCAGCGGGCTCATCTCGGTCATGCCCCAGATCTGCAGGACCTGGACGCCATGGCGCTGCTGGAAGGTCTCGGCCATCGCCCGGGGCACCGCCGAGCCGCCGATCACCACCCGCTGAAGCCGCCCGGTGTCCTGACCGGTTCGGTCCAGGTGATCCAGGTACATGGTCCAGATGGTCGGGACGCCGCCCGAGAAGGTCACGCCCTCGGCGCCGATGAGTTCCGACAGGCTGGCCGGGTCCATCCGGTCGCAGGGCAGGACGAACTTGCAGCCGCTCAGCAGGCCGGTGAACGGCAGGCCCCAGGCGGTGGCGTGATAGAGCGACGAGCACGGCATGATCACGTCGAAGGCCGAGAAGCCGAACGCGCCCGACAGCCCGGCGCCCATGGCGTGGAGCACGACGGATCGGTGCGAATAGAGCACCCCCTTGGGATCGCCGGTGGTCCCCGAGGTGTAGCAGAGGAAAGCCCCGGCGTTCTCGTCGAACTCCGGCCAGTCAAGGCTGTCCGCCTCCCCCGCGATCAGGGTCTCGTAGGAGACGGCGCCGACAGCGCCGGGGATCAACCGCTCCTGATCGCTCAGCATCACGAAGCCGCGGACCGTCGGAAGCTGGCCCCGGATGCGATCGACCAGTTCCGAGAACGAGCGATCGAAGAACAGCACCCGGCTTCCGGCATGGTTGATCGTATAGGCGATCTGCTCGTCCGAGAGCCGAGGATTAGCCGTGTGCAGGACCGCGCCCACGCCGGGCGCCGCATAGAACAGCTCCAGATGGCGGTGCGTGTTCCAGGCCAGGGTGGTGACCCGGTCGCCCGGTGAGACGTCGAGCCGCTTCAGCAGGTTGGCGGCCCGCGCCGTACGCCGCGCGAAGTCGTCGTAGCTGTATCGCCACAGGGGTTCGTCCACGAGCCGCGAAACGATCTCGCGCCGCGGGTGGGCGCGGACCGCATGCTTCAGGATGCTGGAGATCTGCAGCGGGACGGGCTGCATGAGGCCGGGTTGCGTCATCGGGCTTCGTTGATGACCTGCAGCTGGGTGAACTCGTGCAGCCCTTCCTCGGCGAACTCGACCCCGATGCCCGACTGCTTGGCCCCGCCGAACGGGATGTTGGGGCCGAAGTCGAGGTGCTTGTTGATCCAGACGGTTCCGGACTCCATCTCGCAGGCCAGCGCATAGGCCCGGGCGCGGTCCCTGGACCAGACCGAGCCGCCCAGGCCCCAGGGCGAGGCGTTGGCGCGTTCCAAGGCCTCCTCGGCGTCGGTGAAGGAGATCACCGGCAGGATTGGACCGAACTGCTCCTCGTCAACCAGCCGCGTGCCATCGGTGATATCGCGCACGATG
This sequence comes from Phenylobacterium sp., assembly GCF_036677185.1. Lineage (GTDB taxonomy): Bacteria > Pseudomonadota > Alphaproteobacteria > Caulobacterales > Caulobacteraceae > Phenylobacterium. The sequence goes on along the minus strand of NZ_JAKFEN010000028.1, from coordinate 87,086 downwards.
GTCGGGCGGATGAAGTAGCCGGGACGGTCTTCCACCACGCCGCCGGCGATGATCCGGCCATCGGCGCGGGCGTCCTCCAGGAACCCCTTCACCTTTTCGTACTGCGCCTTGTTCTGCAGGGGGCCGATCTGCACCCCCTGCATCAGGCCGTCGTCGACAACCGCGGCGTCGGCGAGAACGGCGAGTTCGTCGCACAGGGCGTCATAGATCGACTCGTGGGCATAGACCCGCTTGATCGCCAGGCAGACCTGGCCAGCATTCATGGTGGCGCCGCCGAATATCCCGGCCGCCGCCGCCTTGGGGTCCACATCGCCCAGCACGATCGCCGCGTCGTTGCCGCCGAGTTCGAGGGTGATGCGCTTGATGGTGGAGGCCGCGCTGGCCATCACCTTCTTGCCGGTCTCGGTGGAGCCCGTGAAGCTGATCTTGGCGACATCGGGATGGGCCGTAAGCACGCCGCCCAGGTCGTTGTTGTCGGTGACGATGTTGACCACGCCCGGGGGGAAGATCGCCGCGCACAATTCGCCGAGCCGCAGGGTGGTGAGCGGTGTGGTCGGCGCGGGTTTGATGACGATCGTATTGCCCGCGATCAGGGCCAGAGGCGCCTTGAAGGCGACGATCAGCACCGGGAAGTTCCAGGGGATGATGCATCCAACCACGCCGAGCGGCTTGCGGCGCATCTCGACCCGGCGGGTCTCGTTGTCCTCGATCAGGCGGCTCGCCAGGTCGAGGCCGGCGAGGTAGCGCAGGAAGGCCGCCGTGTAGCTGATCTCCGCGGTGGATTCGGCCAGCGGCTTGCCCTGTTCCTGGGTGAGCAGGCGGGCGAACTCCTCGGTGCGCGCCTCGATGGCGTCGGCCAGCGCCAGCACCAGGGCGCGTCGGCGCTCCACGGGCGTCTTCGCCCAGCCCTTGAAGGCGGCCTTGGCGGCGGCGACCGCGGCGTTGAGCTGCCGCTCCGAGCCGCGTGGACATATCGCCAGCACCTCCTCGGTGGCCGGATTGATGACCTCCATCGTCGCGTCGCCGTCGACGAGCTCGCCGCCGATCAGCAGCCTGTAGTCAGCCATGGTTTCCTCCTTGGCCCGCCGTCGCGCGGCGGGACCTGTTCTTGTCAGCGGTCAGGTCAGAAACTGCGGCCCACGGTGACGCCGAACGTGCGGGGGGCGCCGACGTGGTTGTAGTCGAACCCGAAGCCGGCCAGCAGATCGACCCGCGAGGTGAAGTAGAACCGGTCGGTCAGGTTCTTGCCCCAGATCGACGCGTTCCAGGCGCCGTCGGCCGACTCCCAGTCGATATGGGCCGAGACCAGGGCGTATCGGTCCTGGCGCAGGCGCGGGATGTTGAGCACCTCGAAGTACTGGCTCGAGGCGTAGCTCAGATCCGCATGGAGGCTGAGCTTACCGCTGTCGCCGTCCATCACCGTGGCGTCGACGCCACCGCTGAAAGTGAGCGCCGGCGCGTTGGCCAGTTCGCGCCCCGAGACATCGACGCCGCTCACGATCCCCTCCTCGATCTCGGTGTCGAGGAGGCCGACGGCGCCACGCAGGGTCAGGCGCTCGTTCGCATGTGCTGTGAGTTCGATCTCGCCCCCCATGATGCGTGAGCGCGGGATGTTCTGCAGGGTCTGGGCCGCCGTCGACGGGTCGATGTTGATGAACTGCTGGTTCTCATAGCGGTAGTAGAATGCGGCCATGTTCAGCGTGACCCGCCGGTCGGCGAACTGGGTCTTGGCGCCCAGCTCGAAGGCGTCGACCGTCTCGGGCTCGGCGACCGACAGCTCGGACGGGTCGAAGAATGCCTGGGCGTTGAAGCTGTTGGCGCGATAGCCCCGGCTGTAGGTGGCGTAGACCAGGTCGCCGCTGGCCAGGCTGTAATCGAGGCCGATCTTTCCCGACAGGTTGTTGGTCTTGTAGCTGAGCGACGACGAGGGGATCAGGTTGACCACCAGCACCCCGTTGGGGCCCAGGGCGTCGGAGCGGAAATTGGTCTGCTCACCGGTGTCGTGGGTGTAGCGCAGGCCGCCGCGCAGCTTCAGGGTTTCGGTCAGGTCGAAGCTGGCGTCGGAGTAGAGCGCCACGCTCTCCTTCAGCTGGTCGAAGCTGTTCTCGAACAGGCAGCCGAGCGGCAGGCCGATGGCGCAGTCGGCGTCGGTCACCCCCGGCAGGCCGTCGGAATCGACGTCCTTGGCGATCTCGAAGGTCGTCTGGTTGAAGACCTTTTCGCGGTTGTAATAGGCGCCGACGATGAAGTTGAACGGGCCGTCGAGATCGCTGGTCAGCCGCAGGTCCTGGGCGAACTGGGTTGCGCGGTCGGCATAGGGGATCTCCAACAGCTCGATCGCCTGGCCGTCGGTGTCCTCGTAGAAATTGAGGCGGCCCTTGTCCCAGGAGGTGATGCTGGTGACGGTCAGGGTGTCGGTGACGTCGAAATTGCCGGTCAGCGACAGGGAGTAGGTGCGCGCGTGGCGCCGGTCGGTGACGTTCGCGGCGATCTGACGTTCGTCGAGCCCCGGGCGATTGACGGCCTCCGGCTGGGCGTAGATCCCGTAATTGCGCGGGTTCTGGTAGCTGGTCGATCCGCGCACGATGATCCGCAGCCGCTCAGACGGCTCGTAGAGCAGGGTCGCGCGGACCCCGTACTCGCTGACGCTGGCCAGGTCCGGCTGGCCCGGCAGCACGTTCTCGAACCAGCCGTCGGCCTTGGCGTAGACCCCGGCCACCCGCAGGGCGGCGTTCTCGCCCAGGGGCAGATTTACCGCGCCGCTCACGTCAACCCGATCGTAGTTGCCGTAGCCGACGCCGATATTGCCGCTCGTCTCACCCAGCCTCGGGGCCTTGGTGATCAGGTTGACCGCCCCGCCGGTGGTGTTCTTGCCGTAGAGCGTGCCCTGCGGCCCCCGCAGGACCTCCACGCGCTCCAGGTCGAACATCGAGACGCCCAGGAAGGCGAAGTTGCCCTTGTAGACCTCGTCATAATAGGTGGCGACGGGGCTGGACTGGTTCAGGCTGTAGTCGGACATCGACACGCCGCGCAGGGCGAAGATCGGCGTGTTGTCGCCCACCGTGGAGGTGAGCTGCAGGTTCGGGATCTTGGTCACCAGCTCGTCGGCCTGGGTCACCCGGCTCTTGGCCAGGGCGTCACCGGTGATGGCGGAGACCGAGATCGGCACGTCCTGCAGGTTCTCGGCCCGCTTGTTGGCCGTGACGATCACCTCCTCGATGGCCGTGGGTTCGTCCTGCCCATAGGCCGCGCCCGCTGCGCTGGTGAGCAGGAGGGCCAGAAATCCTTTGGCCAGATAGCCCCTGGCGATTGAGTGCCGCATATACCTTCTCCCCCAGTGTTTGGTCATTTGCCCGGGCTTTCCCAGTCCGGCATGCGCGCGATCAGTTCGGCCCGGACCCGGGACGCCTCGGTGCGCAGCGGTGTGCGCCGCAGGTGTCCGATCTCGGCGGCCGTGTAGGCCCTGAAGTCGTCCGGCAGGTTCGCCGGATCGAAACGATAGAGCGTCCAGTTGAGGAGGCCGGCGAGCCGCGCGTCGTCGAGATCGGTCGTGGCGACGCCGGGCACCCGCCCGAGGTATTCGCGCCCGCCCGGCACGGAGAGGAATTTCGCCACCGACCCGCGCATCGGCGGCGTGGTCCGCAGATCGCCGCCGCCCTCGGGGCGGTGGCACCCCTGGCACTTCAGCATGTAGTCGGCGCGTGCCTGGATCGGATCGGCGACGCCGCGCGGCGGCGGTTGCGCCCGGCTGGCGGTGGCGGTTCCGGCCAAGGCCGCGGCGGCGGCGAAAGCCGCCAACGAGGCCGACAGGGCGGGCGCCGAGGCCCTCATCTTCCCATCGCCTGGACGCGCAGCTTGCCGACTGCCGAAGGATTGAGCGCCGCGCCGGAGGCCCGGGCCGCGGCGACCTCCGCCGCGCTGAAGGGCCGGAACCCCTTGCCGGCCATGGCGACGTTCACGCCGACATGGTTCAGCGCCGCGGCGATGGCCGCGTCATCCAGGGTCTGGGCGGGCATGACGCCCCGAAAGGGCTTGCCCTCGACGGTGATCGGGCCGGCCAGGCCCTTGGCGATCACCAGGATCAGATAGCTGCGTCCGGCCGGCGACGCGGCCAGCGCCTTGAAGTTCGCGCCCAGCATCGGATAGGCGCCGGGCACCCCGGCCCCCGTCGGCAGGTGGCAAGCCGAGCAGCGCTTGTAGATCGAGGCGCCGTCCGGCGCCGCGGCCAAGGCCGGTGTCGCCAGCAGCAGGGGAAGGAGCAAGAGCGCCCGCATCACCGGCGGTCCGTCGCCACGCCGACAATGATCGCCGTCGAGCAGTTATAGACGCTGCTCTCCGTGCCCAGGCACCAGTTGTAGTCGTTGTTGGACTGCGGCCGCACGGGCGGACGGTCGCCCTCGTTGCGGTTGCATAGGCAGTGGCCGCAGGACGACACCCCGCAACAGTCGTTGTAGCTGATGATGTAGGCGCGCTTGTCGACCGGATTGGTGCAGGTGCCGATCCAGGTGATCGGCGACATCTCCGTGCCCGGCGGGCAGGCGTTCACGCTGCCCCCGCAACAGGTGCAGAGGAAACCGTCGATCGCGCAGTAGCGCCAGTAGTCGCACTGGGTCCGGTCGCCCGGATCCTGCGGATCGCCGGAGGTGATCGGCGGGCGTTGCTCGCCGGCGGCGCCCGGCGCCCCGGCCGCATGGGCGCGGGACACCGGCAGCACCGGCAGAACGGCCGCCCCGGTCAGGGTTCCGCCCAGCCAGGCCAGCAGGCTGCGCCGCGACGAACCGCGGGCGATCCCGCGCGCCAGAGTCTCCGTCCACTTGTCGAGTTGGGCCACGGCCTAGGCCTCCCCTTGGCGACGGGCGAGGAAGTCCTGGATCGAGGCCACGCCCCTCTCCTTGGCCTCGAACAGGCTTTCCAGATGCTCCCGGCTGTTGATGAGGCCGAGGGAGGCCACGCGGCCAGTCTCGTCGAGCAGGACGGCATAGGGCAGTTTCGAGACCCCGAACGACCGCCCCAGAGCCTCGGAGAGCACGAACGGCGTGCCGCCCAGCCCCTGCTCCATGACCATGCGGCGTTGCGCGGCCTCGTCGCCATCGCTGGCCAGCAGAGCGTCGAGCCAGTCGGCCTCGGCCCTGGCGGCGGACTTGAAGACCGGCAGGAGGGACTTGCAGACCGGGCAGTCGGGAGAAACGAAGAAGATCAGCTGGCTGCGGCCGTCGCGCTTGCCGCCGACGGTCACGCTGGATCCGTCCAGGGCGCGCAGGAGCATCGGCGTGGCCGCGTCGCCGACCTTGACCTTCTGATGCAGGGTCAGGGCGCCGGCCGGGGCGATCCGCTCGTGCAGGATGCCGACCTGCCGGGCCAGCGCGGCCACGAGCACGGCCAGCACAAGCACGGCGATCCACAACAGGATCTGGGAGGTGAGCATCACGCCTTCCTTTTCTGAGGCGCCGGGATGGCCGCCAGTTCGCCGAGCGCGAGATAGAGGGCGAGCAGGGCCAGGGCGGCGAACGGGGTTTCGATGGAGATCGGATCGGACGGAGCCGCCGCGACGGCCAGGGCCAGGCCCGCCAGCGCCGCGGCGCGGGCGACGGCCACGCCGTCAACAGGCTTCTCCCGCGCGGCGAAGGTGCAGCCGCAGTCGAGGCTCATGCCCTTGCGCCGCCAGAGGGCCAGGCCATAGGCGCTCCAGACCAGGGCCGCGATCACGCCGCCGAGCGGCTGGAGACCGGGCAACACCAGCGCCAGGGCGGCCGCGCCCTCGATAGCCGCCGCCGTGAGGCTGAGGACCGGGCCGATGGCGCCGTCGACGCCGGCCAGCCGGGCGGCCGCCACGCCCAGCCGGTCGCGCTCGATAAGCTTGTGGCCGGCCGACAGGGCCAGGACCAGGGCGAGGAATAGGGCGAGCGCGGCCATCATTCGACCGCCGTCAGGGTCTGAGGATTGAAGGCGACCCGCGCGCCCAGGCTGTGCAGGAAGGTCCCGGACACCGCGTCATAGACATCGATCACGCTGTCGACGCGAGCCACCACCAGCCTCGGCCGCGCCTCGCGGGTCAGCTCGATCGAGGAGCCGACGCCCTGCAACGGGATCCGCGCGATCCGCGCCTTCGTGGCCGGATCGACCACCCAGACCTCGGTTCCGCCGTCCTTATGGCTGCCCTCGCGGCCCGCGGGGTTCATCAGGACATAGAGGTGGCCCGCGGCGCTTCTGGCGATCACCTGCCAGCCGCCGGGACGCCACTCAGGGTTGGCCCCCTCGGCCCCGCCAAGGGTGAAGCCGCTCCCAACCTCCTTGGCCACCTGGCCGGACAGGTCGAAACCGCGGAGCTGACCGCGATAGGTCACGAACCAGGCGGTCCGCCCCACCAAGGCCGGCATGCCGAACATCGGCTGGTTGTCGATGTCGTGGATGGGCTTGGACGTGACGCTCGAGGCCAGCTTGCCCTCGGCGTCGAGGACCAGGCTGGTCATGGTCCCGTCGGCGCAGAAGGTCGTGAACCCGCGCTCGCCCGTCGGATAGATGAGCGCGCAGCCGGGCAGCTCGATGTCGCCCAGGACCTTGCGGTTCTCCAGGTCCACCACGGTCACCGACTGGCCTGGCGTGAAGTTGGAGACCAGCGCCCACCGCTCGCCATTGGTGAACTGGAAGCTGTTCTTGTAGGTGACCGACTGCTGGCGCTTGCCGCCGGGCAGGACGATCTCGCCCTTGGGCTTGAGCGTCGCCTTGTCCCAGATGGTGACGACGTCGGTCCGCTCCCCACGGGAGAGTCGGGAGAAGTAGGTCTCCGCCGAATAGAGCTCCGGCCTGGTCGAGGCGTGCAGGATGTTGCCGAACTGGGCGACCTGCACCCAGCCCTTGAGCGGCGCCGCCGGGGCGTTGGTGTCGACCACGACGCCGCGTCCGTCGACGAGTGCGTTGAAGTTGAAGTCGTGAACGATCATCCAGCTCGCGGGATAGCGCTCCGGCAAGACGAGGACGTTCGGAATCGCCTCTTCGGCCAGCGGCGTCGGGTAAGGCTGGGCGCACAACGGCTGAGCGACGAGCGCGGAGGCCAGACCTGCGGCCAGGGCCAAGCGGAGCCTCGTCGAACGCATCGTCTAATCCCCCAACAGGCCGCCGCTTCCGAGCGTGCCGAATGACGAGGAGAAAAGACCTGACCCAATCTTTTGTCAATCGACAAACTTTGGTCATTCGACAAATCTTGGGATCACACCGATTTGTCGCCTCCCAAGGCAGGGAGCCCCGACCGGCGCTTCACGCGTCGGGGCGGACGGGTTCATTGCGGAAGTGACCGCGACGACGGCTCAGGCGGGCTGAGGCTCGCTGTCCGGCTGCACGACGCCCGAGATCTCCCCCGGACGCATGGCGCGAATGGCGTAGAGGAAAGACTTCACCGCGATCCGCTCAATCGCCGGCATCTTGCCGATCCAAGGCTTGTCGTGACCGGCGAAGATGGTCATGCCCTCCATCGAGGCCGACATGAACAGCGCGAGCGTCTCACGTTCGTCCGCCGGCAAGGCGGGATTGATCTCCGCCACGAGGTCATTGAGCACCACGCGCGCGCGGCGATAGATGTGGTCCACGCGCTCGTGGACGAAGGGGTCGTGGTTGGACATCGCCCACAGTTCCGGAAAAATCCGCGTCGTCTGCTTCGTCTTGATGTCCTCGAGGATAAGCATGACGATCCGTTCGAGACGTTCCTCGGCCGTCGTGTCGGGGGCGTGATAGATGGCGTCGAACGCCTCCTCATAGCTGCTGATGATCGCATCCAGCAGCTCGCGCAGCAGCTCCTCCTTCGAGGAGAAATAGTAGGCGATGTTGCCCGCCTTGAGCCCGCACTCAGCCGCGATCCGGCGCAGGGTCAGGGCTTTCGAACCCTGCTCGACCAGCAGCGACAGGGCGGCCGTCAGGATACGCGCCAGCCCCTCCTGCCCCCGGGCGTATCCGCCCTCCCGGGGTTTGATCTTGAGGTCCGGGATGGTGAAGTCCGTCAACGGCGCATCCTTCGCGTGTCCGCCGAGACTTAGTGCCGCCGTCCGGCAGCGACAAGCGCCGACCCGATATGCCGCGGCCAGAGCTTATTTGGTCTGGCCGCCGTCCACGGGCAGGACCACACCGGTCACGAAGCTCGCGGCCGGACTGAGCAGGAAGGCGGCGGCGACGCCGATCTCGTGCGGCGCGCCGAACCGCTTCAGGGGCACTTCGCGGTTGATCCAGCGCAGCACCTTCTCGCCGCCGGGGCCCTGCGACCGCGCCTCCCAGTCGCCTCCGGGGAAGATGATGTTGCCCGGCGCGATGGTGTTCACCCGCACCCCGTGCCGACCGACGATGGCCGCCAGCTCCTTGCCCATGTGATTCATCGCCGCCTTCGACGTCCCGTAGGTAAGCGGCGTGCCCAGCGCCGCCCCACCGGCGATTGAGCTGATGAACAGCAGGGAACCTTCCTTGCGCTCGGTCATCCTGCGCAAGACGACCCGCGCCAGCCGATAGGCGGAATCCAGGTTCTGGACGAAGCCCGCGTCCCAGGTCTCGTCATCGACATCGAACCCCGGCGGGCAGGGATAGAGCCCGACATTGGCCACGGCGCCCCAGATCGGCCCGAACTCCGTCTCGACGGCCTCGATCATCTCGTCCAGGACCGCGCTCTCGCGCAGGTCGCCCGCCCGCGCCCAGACCCGATCCTCGCCCCATCGCGCGGCCAGCGTGTCGCGCGCCGCCATCAGCGGTCCCTCGCCCCGGGCGGCGAACGCCACGCGGGCGCCTTCAGCCAGGCAGGCCTCCAGGATACCGAGCCCGATTCCGCGGCTGCCCCCCGCGACGAAGACAACCTTGTCGTTCAGCTGCAAGTCCATGGGGCCTCAAGGGTCTGGGGTTTTTGCGACCCTCCGGCCGCCGGCGCGATACAGCCTACAGTGCTCCGGACGCTTGGGGAGCCCAATCAAGCCAATTCCCGCATCGGTCGATAGCGCCTTTGGCTTAGACCGCGACCGGCTCTGCTCCTAGCGTCGGCTCCAGTGAACGGCCGCGATGGGCCGAGGCCCCGCGACGCGCGCCTCGCTGTCGAAAAACGCCGACGCCTAGCGAGGAAACCGATGAGCCGAATGACCCCCGCCGAGATGGCCCAGCAGATTGGCGGAGGCCTGCTGTCGTTTCCGGTCACCCACTTCGACGCCCGGCGTCAGTTCGTCGAGGGCCCCTACCGCCAGCATTGCGCCTGGATGCTGCAGCGTGACCTGGCCGGCCTGTTCGCGGCCGGCGGCACCGGCGAGTTCTTCTCCCTGTCCCCCTCCGAGGTCGGCCGCGTGGTCCGCGCCGCGGTCGAGGAGACCGCCGGCAAGGTCCCGGTCATCGCCGGCTGCGGCTACGGCACGGCCATCGCCGTCGAGCTCGCCCAGGACGCCGAGCGCGCCGGGGCCGACGGCCTGTTGCTGCTACCGCCCTATCTGGTCAATTCCTCCCAGGAAGGGCTGGCGGCCCATATCGAGGCGGTGTGCCGCGCCACCGCCCTGGGGGTCATCGTCTACAACCGCGACAACGCCATCCTGACCGAGGACACCCTGGCCGGGCTCTGCGACCGCAACCCGAACCTGGTCGGCTTCAAGGACGGGGTCGGCGACGTCGAGCTGATGATGCGGGTCTATGCCCGGATGGGCGACCGGCTCACCTATATCGGCGGCCTGCCGACCGCCGAGACCTTCGCCCTGCCCTATCTGGAGATGGGGGTGACCACCTACTCCTCGGCGATCTTCAACTTCCTGCCCGACTGGGCGCTGGCCTTCTACAAGGCCGTGCGCCGCCGCGACCGCGAAACGGTGCTGGCCGGCCTGCGCGAGTTCGTCCTGCCCTATATCGCCCTGCGCAACCGGGGCCGCGGCTACGCGGTCTCCATCGTCAAGGCGGGGATGATCGCGGTCGGCCATGACGCCGGCCCCGTGCGACCGCCCCTGACCGACCTGACCGAGGCCGAAGGCGCCGAACTCCAGGCGCTGATCGCCCGCGTGCAGACCAAGGACCACGCCATTGCCGCCAACGGGTGAACTGCTGATCGGCGGCGGCGCGCGACGGGGTTCGGGCGGCGACCTCCAAGGGGTCGATCCCGCCACCGGACGGGTGCTCGATCCAGCCTTCGGCGGGGCGACCAAGGCGGATCTGGCCGAGGCCTGCGCCCTCGCCGCCGCGGCCTTCGGCCCCTATCGCGCGACCTCGCCCGAGGCCCGCGCGCGGTTCCTGGAGACCATCGCCGAGCGGATCGAGGCCATCGGCGATGCGCTGATCGTCCGCGCCATGGCCGAGACCGGCCTGCCCCGCGCCCGCCTCGAAGGCGAACGCGGCCGCACCACCGGCCAGCTTCGCCTGTTCGCCGGCGTGCTGCGCGACGGCGGCTGGCTGGAGGCGCGCATCGACCCGACCCTGCCCGAGCGCAAGCCCCTGCCCCGACCCGACCTGCGGCTGCGCAACGTGCCGCTGGGGCCGGTGGCGGTGTTCGGCGCCAGCAACTTCCCCCTGGCCTTCTCCGTGGCCGGCGGCGACACCGCCTCGGCCCTGGCGGCCGGCTGTCCCGTGGTGGTCAAGGCCCATCCGGCCCATCCTGGAACCTCCGAACTGGTCGGCCGCGCCGTCCAGGAGGCGGTGGCCGCGCACGGCCTGCCCACCGGGGTCTTCGCCCTGCTGCACGACGCCGGCGTCGAGATCTCCCAGGCCCTGGTCGCCGATCCGCGCATCAAGGCGGTCGGGTTCACCGGCTCGCGGCGCGCCGGCCTGGCCCTGCTCGCCGTCGCCCAGGCCCGGCCCGAGCCGATCCCGGTCTATGCCGAGATGAGCAGCATCAATCCGGTCCTGCTCCTGCCCGCGGCGCTCGCCGCCCGCGGCCCCGCCATCGCCAAGGATTTCGTGGCCGCCCTGACCCAGGGCGCGGGCCAGTTCTGCACCAATCCCGGCCTCATCCTCGCCATCGAAGGGCCCGGCCTGGACGCCTTCCTGGCCGCGGCGGCGCAGGCGCTTGGCCAGGCGCCGGCCGCCACCATGCTGACCGCCGGCATCTCCTCGAACTACGCCGCCGGGGTGCGGAGCCTGGCCGAGCGCGACGGCGTCGCCGCCGTCGGTCAGGGTCAGTCGCCCGGCCCCGGCGCGGGCCAGGGCCAGGCGGCGCTGTTCGCGACCTCCGCCGAGACCTTCCGGTCCGATCGCCGCCTGCATGAGGAGGTGTTCGGCGCGGCCTCGCTGGTGGTGCGCTGCCCCGACGCGGCGGCCCTGCGCGCGGCGATCGCCGAGCTCGAAGGCCAACTGACTGTCGCCCTGCACATGGACGCCGGCGACACCGACCTGGCGCGCGACCTGCTGCCCGAGCTGGAACTCAAGGCCGGCCGGGTCCTGGTCAATGGTTTCGGAACGGGGGTCGAGGTCGGCCACGCCATGGTCCACGGCGGCCCGTTCCCCGCCACCTCCGACAGCCGCGCCACCTCGGTGGGCTCCCTGGCCATCGCCCGTTTCCTGCGGCCGCTCTGCTACCAGAACCTGCCGCAAGCCCTGCTGCCGCCCGAACTGCGGGACGACAATCCGCTGGGCCTGGTCCGGCGGATCGACGGCAAGCTGGACCTCGCATGAGCGCGGCCGTAGTCGAGACGCGGCCGAAGGCCCCGGCTACCGCCCCGCCCCCCAATCGCCTAGCTTCGCGTCATCAGCGGATCACAAGCGGGCGCTTTCCCATGTTCGAGCTCAGCCAACTTCGCTGCTTCGTCGCCACCGCGGAGGAGCTGCATTTCGGCCGCGCGGCCCAACGCCTGAACATGACCCAGCCGCCGCTCAGCCGGCAGGTGCAGCTGCTGGAGCGGATCCTCGGCGTCACCCTGCTGGACCGCACCAGCCGTTCGGTCCGCCTCACCCCGGCGGGCCGCGCCTTCCTGCTGGAAGCCCGCCGCATCCTGCGCCTGGCCGAGTCCGCGGCGCTCGCCACCCGCCGCATCGCCAGCGGCGACGCCGGCCAGATCGCCATCGGGTTCACCGCGGCGTCCGGCTACAACTTCCTGCCGCGCCTGGTGATCCTGTCGCGCGCCCACCTGCCCAACGCCGACCTGACCCTGCGCGAGATGGTCACCCGCGAGCAGGTCGAGGGCCTGCTCACCGGCAGCATAGACATCGGCCTCGTACGCCCGCCCATGGAGCGCGCCGAGTTCGCCACCGCCCGGGTGCTGAGCGAGCCCCTGGTCGCCGCCCTGCCCACCGGCGACGCCCGGCTGGCCAAGGCCTCCCTCACCCTGGCCGACTTCGACGACGCCCCGCTGATCATGTATTCGGCCGAGGGCGCCGGCTATTTCCACAACATGCTGACCACCCTGTTCGACGCCAATGGGATCACGCCCAACTGCGTGCAGCACATCACCCAGATCCATTCGATGCTGGCCCTGGTCCATGCGGGGCTGGGCGCGGCCCTGGTGCCCGAGGCGGCGATGAACCTGCATTTCGACGACGTTCAGTACCGGCCGGTCGAGACCACCCCCGCGCGTCCGGTCGAGCTCTACATCGCCTGGCGCAAGGACAATGACAGCCCGATCCTGCAGCCGTTCATCGATCTCTGCATCGCCGAAGCCGCCCTGATCGAGGGGCCGAACGACTAATCCCCTGCGGCGCCGAAGGACCGACCAGACCATGCTGACCGACCGCCGCCGCCTGCTCGCCGCCGCCGCAGGCCTGGGGCTGGCGAGTCCCGCGGCCGCGGCCGCCAAGTCTCCGATCGCTGCCACCAAGGCCGGAAAGGTGCGTGGCGCCGTCCAGGACGGGATCTCGATCTTCAAGGGCGTCCGCTACGGCGCCGACACCGGCCCGCGCCGTTTCATGCCGCCGCTGCCGCCGCAGCCCTGGGCCGGCGTAAGGGACGCACTCGCCTACGGCCCCGCCTCGCCCCAGACCAAGGCCGAGGGCGCCACCAGCGAGGACTGCCTGTTCCTCAATGTCTGGACGCCTGGCCTGCGCGACGGCAAGCAGCGGCCGGTCATGGTCTATGTCCATGGCGGCGCCCACGCCAACGGCTCGGGGTCGGACCCGCTCTATGACGGCGTGAACCTAGCCCGCACCGGTGACGTGGTGGTGGTGACGGTCAACCACCGGCTCAACGTCTTCGGCTACGGCCATTTCGCCAAGCTGGGTGGGCCCGACCTGGCCGACAGCGGCAATGTGGGCAATCTCGACCTGATCCTGGCCCTGCAATGGGTGCGCGACAATATCGCCGAGTTCGGCGGCGATCCGGACAATGTCACCGCCTTCGGCCAGTCGGGGGGCGGGGCCAAGCTGGTCACCCTGATGGCCATGCCGGTCGCCAAGGGCCTGTTCCACAAGGTCGCCACCATGAGCGGCCAGCACGTGACCTCCATGGGCCCGATCAACGCCACCGAGCGGGCCAAGGCCTTCATGGCCGCCCTGGGTCTCAAGCCGGACCAGACCGACCTGCTGCGGACCCTGCCGGCGGAGCAGCTGGTCGCCGCGCTGAAGATCACCGATCCCGTCCTGCGCAAGGGCGCGATCATCTTCTGGTCGGTGATGGATCACCGCAGCCTGTCGCGGCATCCATTCTTCCCCGATGCGCCGCGGGAGAGCGCCCACATCCCGATGATCATCGGCAACACCCACGACGAGACGCGCGCCTTCCTGGCCGGGGACCCTAAGAACTTCGCGCTCGACTGGGACGAACTGCCCGCCAGGCTGGCCCCGGAAATGGTGGTGGACATCGATCCGGACGTGGTGGTCGCACGCTATCGCGAGCTCTATCCCCAGGCCTCGGCCTCGGACGTGTTCTTCTCCGCCTCCACCGCCGGCCGCTCCTGGCGCGGCCACCTGATCCAGGCCGAGGAACGGGCGAAGATCGGAGCGCCGGCCTGGATGTACCAGCTCGACTTCGGGTCGCCCCTGGAGGGCGGTCGCCTGGGCGCCTTCCACAGTTTCGACATCGCCCTGGTGTTCGGCAATCTGGCGGCGGAGGGGTCGAAGACCGGGACCGGACCCGCGGCGCTGGCCGTCTCGCAGCAGATGAGCGCGGCCTTCCTGGCCTTCGCCCGCACGGGCGATCCCAACTGTCCCGAGATCCCGGCCTGGGAGAAATACACCCTGGAGCGTCGCCCAACCCTGGTGTTCGACGTCACGTCGAAGATGGTCGACGACCCGCGGAGCGAGGAGCGCAAGCTGTTCGCCGCCGCCCCCTACTTCAAGCCGGGGAGCTGATCTCGGCCCAGGGGAAGGCCAGGGTCGGCCGGTTGGCGTGGCGCTGCATGCGCAGGGTGAGCCGCGCCCCGGCGCCGGGCGCGAGCCGCACGGTGAAGCTGGACGCGCCCACCGCGATCTCCTTGCCGCCCTCAAGGCTGACCCCGAGGATCTGGTGCTCGCCGTAGCCGCCGCCCTGGACGACCACTTCGCGGGCCTGGGTCTGGCTGACATTGACCAGGGTCACGCCGGTTGTCCGGTCCGTCAGGCTGTCGACCAGGGCCGCCACGTCCGGCGGGACTCCAGCCCGTCGTCGCTGCGGATCGAAGTAGCGCAGCCGGGCATATAGCGGCGCGCCGCCCTGGGCCGGCGAGGTCTTGCTCCACGGTGGCCGGGCGATATGGATGGCCCCTTGCATCAGGTGCATCAGGGCCGTGACGCTGGCCGGATTGATGTCCAGCGCGTTGTCGGCAAGCCGGGTGTCGGGGGTGGTCTTGTCGTCCCGCTGGGCCTGGACCCGCTGGCGCACGCGGCTCAGGTCGGCGCGCAGGGCCTGCCCCGGATAGGTCGGATTGCGGCCCTCGAGGAACGCCACCCACGGATGGTCGTCGCCCGCCCGCGCCCGGTCGGAGGCGCGCATGGAGAGGTACCAGATCTCCCAGTTGTTCAGCACATAGTCGCCGGGCGCATAGGAATACCAGCCGGCGTCGCCGTGCATGCGCGGGGTCGAGGGCTTGCCGTCGACCAGCTTCTTCTGGGCGTTGATGACGTCGTTCTGCCTGCGCCAGACATCGAGATAGCGGTCGTCGCCGGTCAGCAGATAGGCGTTCATGAAGGCCACGATGGAGCGCGGCACACGATTGCGGTCTTCCCGCTTGCCGCCCGGAGGCGCCACCGGGCTGAAGCCCCAGCCATAGACCCCGCCCCACCACTTGCCGTCGGTCGCGCCGCCGATCTTGCCGTCCAGCCCGATATTGCTGGGCAGCACCCCGCCATTGGCCTTGGCCCGCGCCACCCAGGCGTCGACATAGTCGAGCAGCCAGGTCCGGTACTTCTCCTCGTGGTCCAGCATATAGGCGTTGAGCGCCAGGGTGGTGGCGTGCAGGTTGAGCGGGCTGTCGCCGATGATGTCGCCGTACTCGGCATAGTGCAGCAGGGTCTCCTTGTAGGTCCGCTCACCGTGCTCCATCTGGAACCGGTCGCCGACCTCGAAAGGATCGCCCGCCCAGTCCAGCGGCGTGGCCTTGCGCATCAATGGCCCGCGGCTGCCGTTGAACATGCTGCGGATGATCTTGACCTTGGGGTCGTAGTTGGGCGCCCCCGGATCCTCGTTCATGTAGAAGCCGGCGAAGCGCCGGGCGCGCTGGCGGAAACGCGGGTCGTACGGGTCCGACAGCCCCTGCAGATTGAACATCGACAGCCCCTCGCTGAGGTGCTGCCAGTCCATCATGACCGGGAATTCCTTGTAGTACATGCCATCGCGGGCGAACGGCACGTCCTTGGTCTTGGCCAGGGCGTATTGGCGCAGATTGCCTTCCCAGGCCTTCTTGTAGAGCTCAAGGATGCGGTCCGATCCGCCCAGCGCATGCAGGTGGGGCCAGTCGTTGACGTTCTCGATGGCGTCGTCGGGGCCGTCATTGGCGCCCCAGCGCTCATAGGCCAGCAGGAAGCCGCGATCGTCGAAATAACGGGCGAAGAATTCCTCGCAGGCCTCCGCGTTGGCGCGCAGCAGCTCGCGCTCCAGCAGCGCCCACTCCGGTGGCGCCATCGGCGTGGCGACCTCCAGCCGGCCCCCCTCGCCGGCCCGCGCGGACGCCGCCGGGGCGCCCAGCAGCAGGGCCGAGGCGCTGGCGAGAAAGCGGCGGCGGGTGGTCATGGGGTCACCGGATCAGGCGGCGGGATCGAGTTTCAGGCGCTCGATTTTCCCGACGATGAGGAAATAGGCCAGGATGGTGATGATGCAGTGGGCGCCGACGAAGATCAGGGCCCCGTCGAACGAGCCCGTCCCCTGCACGATGTAGCCGATGACGATGGGCGTCACGATGCCGGCGATGTTGCCGAAGGTGTTGAAGATGCCGCCGGTCACTCCGGCCATCTCCTTGGGCGAGGTGTCGGCCACCACCGCCCAGCCCAGCGAGGCCACGCCCTTGCCGAAGAAGGCCACCGCCATGATCAGCACCACCAGCCACTGCTGCTCGACGTAGTTGCAGACGATGATCAGCGAGGCCAGCAGCATGCCGACCAGCAGCGGGGTCTTGCGCGCGATGGTCAGCGACCCGGTCTTCTTCAGCAGGGCGTCGGAGATGATCCCGCCCAGCAGGCCGCCGACGAAGCCGCACAGGGCCGGCGCCGCGGCGGTGAAGCCGGCTTCCAGGATCGACAGGCCCCGCTCCTTGACCAGGTAGATCGGGAACCAAGTGACGAAGAAATAGGTCAGGACGTTGATGCAGTACTGGCCGAGATAGACCCCCAGCAGCATGCGGGTGGTCAGCACCTTGCGCACGTTTTGCCAGGTGAAGGCTGCGCCGCGATCGGCGGTCTTGTCCTCCATTCGCACCAGGCCGCCGCCGGCCTCGATATAGTCGAACTCGCCCTGGCTGATCTTCGGATGGTCGGTAGGCGCATGCACCAGCCGCACGAAGATCGCCGCGGCCAGCAGGCCGACCCCGCCCATGACGAAGAACACCGAATGCCAGTCGAAGGTGTGCACCAGCCAGCCCATCAGGGGCGCGAAGGCCACCAGGGCGAAATACTGCGCGGAGTTGAAGATGGCCGAGGCGGTGCCTCGCTCCGACCCCGGAAACCAGGCCGCGACGATCCGGGCGTTGGCGGGGAATGAGGGGGACTCGGCCAGGCCGACCATAAAGCGCATGGCGAACAGGGCCACGGCCGCGGCCAGGCCCGTGAAGATCCCCGCGAAACCCTGGAGCAGGGTGAACAGCGACCAAAGCACCAGGGCCGCGGTGTAGATCCGCTTGGACCCGAACCGGTCCAGCAACGCGCCGGACGGAATCTGGCCCAACACATAGGCCCAGGCGAAGGCCGAGAGGATGTAGCCCATGGCCACGGGATCGAGGCCCAGCTCCTTCGACGCCGACGGACCGGCGATCGAGAAGGTCGCGCGGTCGGCGTAGTTGATGGTGGTGATGACGAACAGCAGGAAGATGATCAGGTAGCGGACCCGCGTCCTCTTGATCCCGACGGCGGCGGCCTGAGTGGTCATCCGTTGCTTCTTCCCGGTGGTCTTGTTCCCGGCGAGCCCGCTAACGGGATTCGCCTCGCCCTCGTCGGAGGGTTTCCTTAGGCTCTGGACGCTAGAGGGGCGGGCGGCGACGGTCTAAGCCAATTCGCCTATGGACCGATCCAAGTTGGGCATGGATGGCAGGCTTTTGGCCGGCGGCCCAAGGCGGTCGCCTCGGAATGGACCGCCCGGGCAGGCCTTACGCGGACAGCCGAAACGGGCGCCGATGGCGACGCCCACGGACGTATCGGTGCAGATCGCGCATCGGTTCATGCCCAATTGGGATTGGCCTTAGGAACGCCTCCCAACCAGTCTTCCGCCGCCGACAAGAGGTTGCCGCCGGCCGCGCCGGATCAGCGAACATTGCTGACGACCTCGACAAGAACGACCTGCGACGGCCGCGGGCGGGGAGAGATACAATGGCGTTCAAGAACATTTCCAGCTTCAGGTCCGTGCTGCGTGGCGGTGTGTCGGGCTTGGCCGTCGGCCTGGCCCTATCGGCCGCCGGCGCCGCCCATGCGCAGGACGCTACGGCCGCGCCGGCCGAGGTCGACGAGGTGGTGGTCACCGGCTTCCGCGCCAGCCTCGCCAGCGCGATCAACATGAAGCGCCAGGAATCAGGCGTCGTCGACGCCATCAAGGCCGAGGACATCGCCCAGTTCCCCGATCTGAACCTGGCCGAGTCGCTGCAGCGCATCCCGGGCGTCTCGATCTCGCGGATCAACGGTGAAGGCCGCCAGGTCACCGTCCGGGGCCTCGGCTCCGACTACACCCGCGTGCGCAACAACGGCATGGAGGCGATCAGCACCACCGGCGGCACCGCCAACAGCGGCGGCACCAACCGTGGCCGCGGCTTCGACTTCAACGTCTTCGCCTCCGACCTTTTCAACAGCCTGGCCGTCCGCAAGACCGCCTCGGCCGATGTCGAGGAAGGCTCCCTGGGCGCCACGGTCGACCTGACCACCGCTCGGCCCTTCGACAGCAACAAGACCCAGTTCGTCATGTCGGCGGGCGCCAGCTACAACGACCTCTCCCAGAAGGCCACGCCGCGGGTCTCGGCCCTGGCCAGCCGCACCTGGTTCGACGATCGGCTGGGCGTCCTGGTCTCCGCCGCCTACGAGGAGCGCCGCCTGAAGGAGGAAGGCGCCAACATCACGCGCTGGACCTACGGCGGCAGCAACGGCGGCTTCAACGCCGCCTCCACCCTGCCCGGCTTCACCCTGGCCCAGATCAACAATCCCGATCCGGCCACCGGCATCTTCGCCCCGCGCATCCCGTCCTATGTGAGCTACGACATCGAGTCCAAGCGGCTCGGCCTCACCGGCACGGTGCAGTTCCGGCCCACCGACCAGACCCTGCTGACGGTCGACGCCCTCTACGCCTACCTCGCCGGGACCCGCAAGGAAGCCCAGCTCCAGGCCATCGGCCTGTCGCGCTCCGGGGTCGGCAAGCCGCAGACCATCATCCGCGACGGCGTGGTCGAGGACCGCAACCTGGTCTACGCCCGGCTGGACAACGTCGATCTGCGCACCCAGTCGGCCTATGACGAGCTGAACACCGAGTTCAAGCAGTTCACCGCCACCCTGACCCACGACTTCAGCGACACCCTGCGGGTCGGCGCCCTGGCGGGCTTCGCGGACTCCACCTTCACCCAACCGGTCTCGACCATCGTCACCTTCGACCGGGCCAACAGCCAGAACTACAGCTACGACTTCCGCGGCGACCGCGCGCCCACCATCCTGCTCGGCTTCGACCCGACGAACCCGGCCAACTGGTCGCACGTCACCGGCACGTCGGAGGTGCGCATCCGCCCGCAGTTCGTGGAGAACCAGTTCTCGACCGGAAAGATCTATGGCGAGTGGGACTTCAGCGACAACCTGACCTTCAAGGCCGGCGTCGATTGGCGGAAGTTCGAATACGACTCCTACGGCGCCTATCGGACCACCGAGACCGTGGTCCAGACCCTGACGCCGGCCCAGCTCGCCTCGGTGTCGAAGGTCTTCTCCGGCTTCGGGCGCAATCTCGACCTGCCGGCGGGTAACGCCACCAGCTGGCTGGCCCCGGACATCGACGCCTACAACGCCATGCTGAACATCTACAGCAACTCCGGCATCTACGCGCTCACCAACACCAACAACTCCTCGGCGCGGGGCCAGTACGGCGCGGTCCAGGAGGAGAGCACGGGCGCCTACGTCCAGGCCGACTTCAAGTTCGACGCCTTCGGCCTGCCCTGGCGCGGCGACGCCGGCGTCCGTTACGTCAAGACCGACCAGGAGTCGGCGGGCTATGCGGCGGTCAGCGGCGTCATCCAGCGGGTCCAGGCCAAGCGCAGCTACGACATGGCCCTGCCGTCCTTCAACATCGCCACCGACCTGACCGACACCGTGGTCGCGCGCTTCAGCGCGGCCAAGACCATCGCCCGACCGGGCATCGGCTCACTCTCCCCCGGCGGCGACGTCGGCGTCCAGGGCGCGAACCGAAACTTCAGCTCGGGCAATCCGGACCTGGAGCCGACCAAGTCGACCAATGTCGACCTGTCATTGGAATGGTATCCGTCCAGCGGCACGATCCTGGCCGCCGGCTTCTTTTTCAAGCGCATCGACACCTTCGTCGCGACCCTGCGCCGCGAGGCGGTCTTCAACACCCTGGGCCTGCCCGACTCGCTGCTGACCGGCACCGGCGCCCTGCCCACCGAGGTGTTCCAGGTCACCCAGCCGGTCAATTCCGACGGCGGCGACCTGACCGGCGTGGAACTGAACTGGCAGCAGCCGCTGAGCTTCCTGCCAGGCTTCTGGAGCAACTTCGGCTTCATCGCCAACTACACCTATGTGAACTCGGACATCGAGTACCTGACCTCCACCGCCCCCGGCGCGCCGACCGTCAGCGCCACCCTGGTGGGCCTGTCCAAGAACGCGGCCAACTTCACGCTCTACTATGAGACCGACCGCTTCAGCATCCGGGGCTCGGCGGCCTACCGCTCGGGCTACCTCACCCAGGTGCCCGGCAGCGACGGCAACAGCCGGCACGGCACCAACGAGACCCTGAACCTCGACATGCAGGCCACGGTGAACCTGCGCGAGAACCTCAAGCTCAGCTTCGAGGCGGTGAACCTGACCGACGAGTTCAACGATCAGTATGTCGGCGAGAGCAACCGCCTGAACGTCTACACCCACAGCGGGCGCCAATATCTCGTGGGCCTGCGCTACAACTTCTAGGTCCCTCGGAGACCGATCATGTTCAGCCCTCTCGCCGCCGCGCTCGCCGCCGTCGCCCTACAGGCGTCGCCGGCCGCCCCGGCCGCGCCCATGACGATCGTCCGCGAGCAGGACGTCATGCGGCGCGAGACGCCCCCGCCGCACGGGGGCGTCGGCGAGAGCACCGCCTATCGCCTGTCGGACCAGGCGCCGCGGCGGGCCATGGAGTTCCGCAAGCGCGTCCTGCACGCCGGCGCCTCCATCGGCCTCCACGTCCTGACCCACGACGAGGTCTATTATGTCCTCGAGGGCGAGGGCGAGGTCACGTCCGACGGCGACACCCGCCGCATCGGGCCCCGGACGGCGGCCTACCTCTATGAAGGCGCCAATGTGGGGATCCGGCAGGTCGGCGGCGGCGACCTCGTCCTGCTGATCTCCTATCCGCTGAAAGCGCGCACCAAGTAGGGGAGACCCCTCGGCCCGGCCCCGCGCGCGAGGCCCATGCGACCATCAAAGCAGCAGGTCGGCGCCGCGTTCCTCGCGAAATCGCCGCGAGATCGTTCATTTGACGGTCCGCGACGATTTTCCATGCAATCTCGATTGCTAGCGATCCATATCGCGCTCGATTAGGCAATGTATCGTCGATTTTCATCGTCATATCGCACCACGAAGCCGGATATCACCAACACAATCTCATATGGACGTCACGATCATGGATGTCTCGCGACGCTTTTGAGTATCGCAAAGTCGCGGTCAGTCACCTTCCGGCGGTGCGCAGTTCATTTCAAAACTCGATGGCGGTCGAAGCTAGCGAGTTCCATCAATCGTGGGGACCTGAATGAATAGCACCACAAGAACCAGGCCGCTGATGGCCCTGCTGTTGGGGACGGCCCTGGCCCTGCCCGGCCTCGCGGTCCAGGCGGAGCCCACGCCGGAGATGCGGGCGGCTGCGATCGCCGGCGTCGAGGCGCGCACGAAGCTCGCTCAGGAGA
Source organism: Phenylobacterium sp. (assembly GCF_036677185.1). Classification (GTDB taxonomy): domain Bacteria; phylum Pseudomonadota; class Alphaproteobacteria; order Caulobacterales; family Caulobacteraceae; genus Phenylobacterium. The sequence goes on along the minus strand of NZ_JAKFEN010000028.1, from coordinate 65,469 downwards.
TGGTGGACTCGGTGTTCAGTTTCGCCGAGCCAGGCTTCCAGGAGGTTCGGACCTCCGAATACATCACCGGCATCCTCGAGAAGAACGGCTTCAAGATCGAACGCGGGATCGCGGGCATCCCCACCGCCTGGACCGCCACCTGGGGTTCGGGGGGGCCGCTGATCGCGCTCGGCAGCGACATCGACGCCCTGCTGGGCCTGTCGCAGGCGCCCGGCGATCCGAACATCAGGCCGCAGGTCGTAGGCGCGCCGGGGCATGGCGAGGGCCACAATTCCGGAATGCCGCTGATGGTCGTCGCCGCCCTCTCGGCCAAGGACGTCATGGAGAAGAACAAGATCCCCGGCCGCCTGATGCTCTGGCCGGGCGTCGCCGAGGAGTTGCTGGCGACCAAGGCCTTCTATGTCCGCGACGGGGTGTTCAAGGACGTGGACGCCTCGATCTTCACCCATGTCAGCCGCGACTTCTCCACCGGCTGGGGGCCCGCGGGCAACAACGGGATGGTGTCGGTCGAGTACACCTTCCACGGCAAGACCTCGCACGCCGCCGGCGCGCCCTGGGCCGGACGCAGCGCTCTCGACGGGGTCGAGCTGATGAACACGGCGTGGAACATGCGCCGCGAGCACCTGCCGCTCACCCAACGCTCGCACTACGTGATCACCAATGGCGGCGGCCAGCCCAACATCGTGCCGGGCACGGCGTCGGTCTGGTACTATTTCCGCGAGAACACCTTCGACTCCATCCGCTCGCTCTACGAACTGGGCAACAAGATCTCGGAGGCCTCGGCCATGGCCACCGACACGACGGTGGAGCGTCGGCTGCTCGGCTACGCCGCGCCCAATTTCGGGAACAAGCCGCTGGCGGAGGCCGCCTACGCCAACATCAAGAGCGTCGGCATGCCTCAGTGGTCCGCCGACGACCAAGCCTTCGCCAAGAGCGTTCAGGAGGTGAACAAGTTCAAGCTCGAACCGCTCGCCGCCGAGGTGGCGCCGCTCTCGACGCCGGACTCCCGCGGCGTCTCGATGGGCGGCGGGTCGGACGACATCGGCGACGTCATGTGGACGGTCCCGACCATCACGATCCGCTATCCCTCGAACGTGCCCAACGCCATCGGCCACAACGTCACTTCGGCCATGGCGATGGCGACGCCCATCGCCCACAAGGGCGTCGTGGTGGGGGCCAAGGCCGTGGCCCTGACCGTGCTGGACATCGCCACCACGCCGTCGCTGGTCACCGCGGCGAAGGACTACTTCCAGAACGTCCAACTGAAGGGCCAGGCGTACGATCCGGTCCTGACCAAGGACGACAAGCCGGGCATCCACCTGAACGCCGAGATCATGGCGCAGATGCGGCCGAAGATGGAGCCATACTACTATAACCCTAAGAAATATAAGAGTTATCTAGAACAGATGGGCGTCAAATATCCCATCGCTCCGACGAAGTAACGTCTTCGCGCACCTGTCGCGGAGGCTGGATGCGCGCGGATGGTTCGGGGAGACGCCCAGCGTCTCCCCGAATTGATTCCGGCGGGTCGTCTAGGCCTTGCCCTGGAACACGATCGGCGGTGTTCCCCGCCGCGCGACCTCGCGCATCACGAAGCTACTGCGGATCTTCGCCACGTGCGGCAGGGTGGAGAGTTCGCGGCGATAGACCCGGTCATAGTCCTCGAACGACTCCACGTTCAGCATGAGCAGGAAGTCCGTGTCGCCGGAGACGAAGCCGCAATAGGAGACCGAGGGGCACTTCACCACCTCGCGCTCGAATTCGTTCAAGGCCCGCTCCGCCTGGGAGCTCAGCTCGATGGCCACGAACACCACCACGCTGTAGCCGAGCATCGGCATGTTGAGGTTGGCCGAATAGTTCAGCACCGCCTGGCGCTCCTCCAGGCTCTTGCGCCGCCGCGCCACGGCCGTGCTGGAGAGGTTGATCTTCTCCCCCAGCCAGACGTCCGACGCCCGCCCGTCGATGCAGAGCTCCTTCAAGAGCCGATAATCGACGTCATCCAGCTCAATCTGTTCGGATTTCGACATCGGTCCTGTGACTCCATGCATAAATCAGCGGCACAAACCCATTTTCGGCGCTGAAAACCCGCATTCCGCAAGTCAAATTTGCACGCCGGAATAACATGGCCTCAATCGCGGTCGGGGGCGCGTGGCGGTCCTATCATACGTGTCTCCTGCCGCCGCGCACGCTGCGCGGATATTTACTGAGCCGCCCTCCAGGGGCGGTCCACGGGGCTGGAAACAAACAGGATGCGCCGCGACCAACGCGGTGGACCGGAGCCTAGGTTCCGGATGGCGAGCTCAACCGTTCGGACGGTCGGGCGAGGGTTCAAAATCAAGTTGAGTAAGCGGCGCACCGAATAGCTCGGCGCCCGAGGGAACCGCTTTGCCCTTCTAGGAGGCGCACGGCGACAACAATTGCAATCGACCGCTTTTATTAGCGAACACTTATCTGGGGATAGAAATGAAGCTCGCGGAAAGCCTTCGGTCGGCATTGAATGTCCGGCGCCATGCGCTCGCAACGGTCAGCGCGACAGCCCTTCTCGTGTCGGGTCAGGCCGCATTCGCCCAGTCCGCGACGGACACGGCGGCGGGCGACGAGGCCGTCGACGAGGTCGTCGTCACGGGATCGCGGATCGCGCGCGACGGCTATGACGCGCCGACGCCGGTGAACGTCCTGGGGGCCCAGGAAATCGCCGCCGCCGCGCCGGCGAACATCGCCGACTTCGTCAACACAATGCCTTCGGTGGCCGGCAGCTCGACGGCGGCCAGCTCCTCAGGGGCGCTCAGCAACGGCGCGGCCGGCATCAGCGCGCTCAACCTGCGTTCGCTGGGCACCGGCCGGACCCTGGTGCTGTTCGACGGGCAGCGATCCGTCGTCTCCGCGGCCACAGGCCAGGTCGACACCAACACCTTCCCGCAGTCGCTGATCTCGCGGGTCGAGGTGGTGACGGGCGGCGCCTCCTCGGCCTATGGCTCCGACGCCATCGGCGGTGTGGTCAATTTCATCCTCGACAAGGAATACACCGGGGTCAAAACCACGCTCGAATACGGCGAGACCACCTACGGCGACGGCGAGAACTGGAAGTACAACATCACCGCCGGCGGCGGCTTCGCCGGGGGCAAGGGCCACGCCTTGGTCAGCGCCGAGTGGGTGCGGCAGGACGGGGTCCAGACCATCGACCGCGACTGGAACAAGAGCGGCCATTTCGCGATCCGCAACACCGACCTCTCGGCCACCGCGCCCTACTACATCGTCGCCGATCATGTGGGCATCTCGACCTACACCCCTGGCGGCCTCATCACCGCGGGCCCGATGCGGGGAACCTATTTCGGCGTCAACGGCTCGGTGAACCAGCTGGCCTACGGCGCGGTGTCGGGCCAGTGGATGGTCGGCGGCGACTGGGAATATTCGACCTCGGGGATCAACGGCACCAACACCCTGATCCCGAACGAGGACCGCGACAGCTATTTCGGACGCGTCAGCTACGAGCTGACACCCAGTGTCGAAATTTTCGCCCAGGCGTCCTACGCCAGGTACGAGGGCCTGGGCTACTACATCTCGCCGACCCAGACCGGCCTCGTCATTCGATCCGACAACGCCTACCTGCCGGCCGCGGTGAAGGCGCAGATGACCGCGCTTGGCCTAACCTCCTTCACCATGGGCACCAGCAACGCCGACATGCCAGCCTCCGGCAGCGCCATGGTCCGCGAGACAGAGCGCTATGTGGTCGGCGGCAAGGGCGACTTCCAGCTGTTCAACCTGGATATCGACTGGGACGCCTACTATCAGCACGGCAAGACCCAAACCCACGAGCAGCTGACCCCGACCTGGAACAATGCGCGCCTGGCGCTCGCCACGGACGCCGTGCTCAGCAACGGCCAGATCGTCTGTCGCTCCACGATCACCAGTCCCGGCAACGGCTGCGTGCCACTCAATCGCTTCGGCGTGGGCGTGGCCAGTCAGGCGGCGCTGAACTACGTGCTCGGCACGCCGCTGCGTGAGCAGGAATTCACTCAGGACGTCGCGGCCTTCAACCTGACGACCAGCAGCATCGAGGGCTGGGCCGGGCCGATCTCGCTGGCGGCGGGCGCTGAGTATCGCAAGGAGAAGATGACCGGCACGGTCGATCCCCAGTACGCGAACGGCTGGAAGTACGGCAACTACAAGGTCACCACCGGCAAGTACGACGTGACCGAGGCCTATTTGGAAGGCGTGGTGCCGCTCTATGCCGGCCTGGACTTCAACGGCGCGTTCCGTCTGACGGATTACAGCACCTCGGGCACGGTGAAGACGTGGAAGGCGGGCCTGACCTACGCGCCGATCGACGACATCAAGTTCCGAGCCTCGGCGTCGCGCGACATCCGCGCGGCGAACATGAGCGAGCTGTACGACGCCGGCACCGCGCGCAGCAATTCGGTGAACATCAACGGTGTCTCGACCGCTTTCGTCCAGAACCTGCAGGGCAATCCCAACGCCAAGCCCGAGGTCGCCGACGGCTATGGCGTCGGGGTGGTGGTCTCGCCGCGTTTCCTGCCCGGCTTCCAGGCCTCGATCGACTACTACGACATCAAGGTGAACGGGGTCATCAGCTTCGTCACCGCCCAACAGACAGCCGACTACTGCTACATCCAGAAAGTCGCGTCGTACTGCAGCAACCTGAAGTTCGTGAACGGGTCGCTGAGCACCATCGACCTCTACTACGACAACCTCAACAGCATGTCGGCGAAGGGCCTCGACATCGAGGTCTCATACCGCACCAACCTGGAGGACCTCGTCGCCTGGGGCGCCGGCGCCCTAACCCTGCGCGGCATGTTCACCCACTATATCGAGAACGTGACGGACGACGGCGTCACCGCGATCGACCTGGCCGGCGCCAATACCGGCAGCACGCCGGACTGGGTTTACCGCCTGTCGGCCACCTACAACCTGGAACCCTGGTCGTTCAACCTGACCGCCCGAGGCGTCAGCGACGGCGTGGTCAGCAACGCCTACACCGAGTGCCAAAGCGCCTGCCCGGCCAGCGTCGCGCCCTACTACACGATCAACGACAACAGCATCGAAGGGGCGATCTATTTCGATGTTTCGGCCACCCACAGCTTCACGGTCGCCAGTGTCGACGGCGAGGCCTTCGTCTCGATCAAGAACCTGTTCAACACCGAACCGGTCCTGGTCGGCAATCCGAACGCGCTCGGCGCCGAGAACACGGCGGGCTATCCGCAGACCAACCGGAGCCTCTACGACGTGTTCGGCCGCACGTTCCGGGTCGGCCTGCGACTGGATTTCTAGGCGGACGATCCGCAGCCGCGGATGCGGGGCGGCGCTGCGACGATTTGTCGGCAAGCGCTTGTTAACGCGACCTTCCAGGCCCCTGGCGTAGGCTTTGGCCAAAAGGGGGGAAACGTTGATGCCTCGCGCGCCGAAAGCGAAAGTCGCCGACGACCGGTCCGCCGCGGCCGTGGCGTTCGACGTTCGCACGGCGATCACCCTCGGCCGGCGCGGCAGGTTCGACCGGATCGGATTCGCGGCTGCTTACGCGCTGATTTCCCTCCACGTTTTGCCCTGGATGGTCTCGGCGGCCTGGATCGCGGCGATCGGCGCCTGGGAGCTGGTGGCGCAGCCCCTGATCGAGCCCTTCCTGACCCGGATGCGGGAGGATCGCGCAGCGGTCGGCCTGGCGGCCGTCAATTTCGTGGGCGCCTGCCTATTCCAGACCCTGACGGTGCTGTGGCTGGCCGACGGGTCGCCGGTGGGCGTCGCCTTGGCCGCGACCTGGATTGGCGGGTCGGTCCTGACCACCTTCGTCCATTTCAGCGCCAACCGGACGCTGCTGCTGGCGACCATATCGCCGGCGCTGATGGCCGCGGCGCTCGGCCCGGCCCTGGCGTTTGGCCTGGCCTGGCCATCCTTCCTCATTCCGACGCTCATTGGACTGGCGGCGTTGGCGGCGCGGCGCTTCTCGCTGGATCATGGCGCGGTCCTGAACGAACTCACCAATCGCCAGATCGAGTTCGTCGATCTCGAGCGCAAACTCTCGATCGCCGTCGAGTCCTCGGGCGACGGCTTTTTCGAGATTGACGTCGGCAGCGGCCGGCTCCACCCCAGCCCCGCCTGGTTGGCCATGCTCGACTATGCCCCCGGCGAGATCGAGACGCCGATCGCCGACTGGCGCGTCTTCGTCCATCCCGACGACCTGCCGATGCTGGGCGAACAATATGCGGCGCATTTTCAGGACCGAACGCCGCACACCACCTCGGAACTCCGGATGCGCTGCAAGGACGGCGGCTACAAGTGGGTGCTCTCACGCGGTCGGCTGGTGTCGCGGACACCGGACGGCCAGCCCCTGCGGGTGGTCGGCACCACCATCGACATCTCCGAGCGCAAGGCGCTGGAGCACCAGCTCGAGGCCGCCCGCGACCTCGCCGAGAGCGCCAACCACGCCAAAAGCGTCTTTGTCGCCAATATGAGCCACGAGATCCGCACGCCGCTCAACGGGGTGATCGGCATCGCCGGCGCCCTCGCGCGGACCGAGCTTTCGCCAGGCCAGCGCGAGATGGTAGCCCTGGTGCAGTCCTCAGGCCAGATGCTGGAGCGGATGCTTTCCGACATCCTCGACCAGGCCAAGATCGAGGCGGGCAATTTCCAGCTTCAGGTCGCGCCCTTCGACCTGCGCCAGGAGATCGAGGTGGCCGCGGAGCTGATGCGCGCCCGCGCCGACGAGAAGGGCTTGGAATTCCATGTCGCCTATGACGAGGCCGCCCAGGGCGTCTTCGAGGGCGACGCCGTGCGGATCAAGCAGGTCATTTCGAACCTCGCCTCCAACGCCATCAAATTCACCCCGGCGGGCGCCGTCGCCGTCAAGGTCGAAGCCATCGATCCTTTCCAGCCCGGGGAACCGACGATCATCCGCATCGAGGTGGTCGATTCCGGGATCGGTTTCGACGCCGAGGCCGCCAACCGCCTGTTCAGCCGGTTCGTCCAGGCCGACGGTTCGATCTCGCGGAAGTTCGGCGGCACGGGTCTGGGCCTGGCCATCTGCAAGGCGCTGACCGAACTAATGCAGGGCCAGATCTCCGCGCGTTCGGAACCCGGCGCTGGCAGCGTGTTCACCGTGGATCTGCCGCTCCGGCGGACCGTGACGCTCGCCGAATACGGGCGGCGACAGATCGCCGGGGTCGCGACGGATGAGCCGGCGAGCCCCTCCCCCCCGGATATGGGGAACATCCGGATCCTGCTGGCCGAAGACCATCCCACCAACCAGCGCGTCGTCCAGCTCATCCTGGCGCCCACCGGCATCGACCTGACCATCGTCGGCAACGGCCAGGAAGCCGTCGACATCTTCCAGCCGGGCTTGTTCGACCTGATCCTTATGGACATGCAGATGCCGGTGATGGACGGGCTGGCGGCCACGCGGACGATCCGGCGACGCGAAGCCGCGGCGGGCTATGCGCCCACGCCGATCGCCATGTTCTCCGCCAACGCCATGGACGAGCACCTGGCCCTGGCCGTCGAGGCCGGCGCCAATCATCACATCTCCAAGCCGATCACGCCCGAGCGCCTGCTTGCCGGCATCGAGCTCGCGCTAAGCCAGGACGCGTCCGAAGAACTAGGCGCGCCGAGACGCACTTCGGCCGGCTAGGTTGGGGGGCCTCAGTCTCTTGGCAGCGTGAATCGAATGGGAATCTTCACCGTCCCTCCTGAGACCGGCGCACCGTCGCGCGTCATGGGCCGCATCTTGAAGAGCCTCGTCATGCGCAAGGCGGCCGCGCCGAACTCCTGATCGTCCGGGACCTCGGAGGCCACCGTGCAGCCCTCCAGGGCGCCCTTGGCGGTCACTGTGCAACTCAACGTCACCCGTCCCTCCACGCTCATGCGCAACGCCCGATCGGGATAGTAGCGGGCGAAATCCTCCCCGCTGGGCCGGCGCAGCCAATCGGGGTTCTGGATCACGGCCGGGCGCGGTGGCGCGACCACCGGCGTCGGCGGCAACGGCTCGACAATGCGGGGCGGGGCGGGCTGCTCCACCCGGCGCTCAACCGGCGGGACGGGAAGCGGCGGAATCGTCGGCGGCAGATCGACCACGGCGGCGGGCGGGCGGGGCTGCAGTTTCGGCGGCGGCGGCGGGGGGGTGTTCGGGGGCGGCGGAGGCGGCGGCGGCGGTGGAGGTGGCGGTACGGGCTTGACCAGTTCCACGCTGGTCACATCGTCGGCGTATTCTCTGTAGTTCGGCTCGAACTTCGCCTTCCACACATAGACGCCGATGATGGCGTGGACCGACAGCGACGCGAGGACGGCCAGCCAAGGGCCTTGGCGACGGCGCCTTGCCCGCGGCCTGGGCGGGTCGCGCGCTCCCCGGACCAGAACGCGCCGCAGGACGCGGCCGACCTCGCTGTCCAGGCCATGGGCGGCGTGCGCGAGTGCGGTGGAAGACGGCATGGCGACCACTCCCGCCGACCGCCTCCGGTTCAACTCACGGCGACCGGCCACCCTTCAGATGGGAAACACGGCGACGTGCATGAAGGGCGTGTCGGGAAATATTCGATCCGAGGCGCGTGGCGGGTCGTTGGCAAGTCGCAGAATCCGGAACCGAGTCCAAGCGAAACCGTTGAACAAAAGCCAGGCGCGGCTGCGTCTACGCGCGGCCTCCGCCGGTCATCGTATGGAGGTCGCCATGAGGGCGATAAATCTACACCTACCGCATCTGCATATTCCACGCGTCGGACGTCCCTTGACGCCGCACCGCGCGGCCGATGCGCACGTCAAGACTCGCGGCATACCGACTCTTGGCAATGCCTGGGCCCTGGTGCTGGCCGCCATCGTCGCGATCGCGGTGCTGATTGGCCTCTGGCTGTCAGGCAATGTCCCGATGTCGGCGGCCGAAATTCCGCAGCTCTGACGAGCTGTTGCGCGAGCCTAGGCTGGGTCTCGACGGGTGCGTCGGTCAGAGTGCGCGGGCGCGGCGCAGGCCTTCTGGGTTTTCCACCTGGGCGCGGCGCTCGTTGATCGCCATCGCCGCGGCGATCCGCTCGGCTTCGCCGTCGTCGAGATCGACGGTGTAGGAGACGAAATCTTCGGGAACGGGCGAAGCGAGCACTGAACTGACGTCGATCATCGGATTCGGCATCGATGGTTCCTCGCGGCAGGCCACCCCTTGCGGGTTAATCAAGTGTTACGACAATCCCGCGACAGTCAAAGGGTCAAGCTCGGGATTCGTCGCATGATCACAGGCTGTTGAGCGGGATTTGGGCGCTGCACCATCCGCGAGGCTGGCGCGCCAAGAGCGACCCGGATCGCGATTTTCAGACGCCGCCAGGCGAAAAATCGCCTCCCGCGGTCCGAGAAACGTATTGGCCGAGACCCGGATAAGGACTTACCATCGATAACGAACGTCGCGCCGCAATTGGCTGGATTTGCTCCATTGGAGCTCGTCTTCGCGGTTGCGGGAGAACGGCGTCGGGGAGAGGGAGTGGTTTGTGCAGCGCACCAGTACCGAGGGTCCCGACTACTTCCACAAGGTTGTCGATTGTCAGTGGGCCTGTCCTGCCCATACGCCGGTTCCCGAATATATCCGTCTGATCGCCGAAGGCCGATATTCCGACGCCTACATGGTCAACTGGAAGTCCAACGTCTTCCCGGGGATCCTGGGACGGACCTGCGACCGCCCGTGCGAGCCGGCCTGCCGCCGCGGCCGGGTGGAGGACGAACCCGTCGCCATCTGCCGCCTCAAGCGCGTGGCCGCCGACAACAAGGATGACATCACCGGCCGCCTGCCCCCGCCCGCCGCCGCCTCCAACGGCAAGCGGATCGCCCTGATCGGCGCTGGCCCCGCCTCGCTGACCGTGGCGCGCGACCTGGCGCCCCTGGGCTACGAGCTGGTGCTCTATGACGGCGACACCAAGGCCGGCGGCATGATCCGCAGCCAGATCCCCCGCTTCCGCCTTCCCGAGTCCGTCATCGACGAAGAGGTGGGCTACATCACCGGCCTCGGCATGGAGATGCGGCTGGGCTCCTATGTCGACAGCCTCAAGTCGGTGCTCGACGAGGGCTATGACGCGGTCTTTGTCGGCTCGGGCGCTCCCCGCGGCCGCGACCTGGACCTGCCGGGCCGCCGCGAGGTCTCCGGCCACATCCACATCGGCATCGACTGGCTCTCCAGCGTCTCCTTCGGCCACATCGAGAAGATCGGCCGCCGCGTGATCGTGCTGGGCGGCGGCAACACGGCCATGGACTGCTGCCGCACCTCGCGCCGCCTGGGCGGCGAGGACGTCAAGGTCATCGTCCGCTCCGGGTTCGAGGAGATGAAGGCCTCGCCCTGGGAGAAGGAAGACGCCATTCATGAGGACATCCCGATCCTCAACTTCCTGGTCCCCAAGGCCTTCACCCACGAAGACGGTCGCCTGACCGGCGTCACCTTCGAGAAGGTCGAGCCGCGGCTGGACGAGCGGGGCCGCCGCAGCCTGGTCCCCACTGGCGAGCCCGACCAGCATTTCGAGTGCGACGACGTCCTGATCGCCGTGGGCCAGGAGAACGCCTTTCCCTGGATGGAGCGCGACATCGGCCTGGTCTTCAACGAATGGGGCATGCCCCAGGTCGACCCGGTGACCTTCCAGTCCACCCATCCGAAGGTCTTCTTCGGCGGCGACGCGGCCTTCGGGCCCAAGAACATCATCTGGGCCGTGGCCCAGGGCCACGACGCGGCCATCTCCATCGACAAGTTCTGCAAGGGCCAGGACCTCGCCGAGCGCCCGCCGCCAGGCTTCTCCATGGCCAGCCAGAAGATGGGCATCCACGAGTGGAGCTACGACAACGACATCGCCAACGACCTCCGCTACCGGGTGCCGCTGCGCGACAAGGCCGTGGCGCTCAAGGACGTGAAGGTCGAGGTCGAGCTCGGCTTCGATCGTGAGATGGCCTATCGCGAGGCCCAGCGTTGCCTCAACTGCGACATCCAGACGGTGTTCTCCGAGCCCGCCTGCATCGAGTGCGACGCCTGCGCCGACATCTGCCCTGTGGACTGCATCACCTTCACCGAGAACGGCGACGAGGAGGACCTGCGCGGCCGTCTCAACGCCCCGGCGCTCAATACCGAACAGGCCATCCTGGTCTCCGGCGATCTCAAGACCGGCCGGGTGATGGTCAAGGACGAGGACGTCTGCCTGCATTGCGGCCTCTGCGCCGAACGCTGCCCCACTGGGGCCTGGGACATGCAGAAGTTCCTCCTGGATATGACCCATGCGGGGGGGACATGCCGCTAGAGGCCGTCAACGACTTCGTCGTCAAATTCGCCAACGTCAACGGATCGGGGTCGGCGAGCGCCAACGGCATGTTCGCCAAGTCGATCCTGCGGATGGGCGTGCCCGTGGCGGCGCGCAACATCTTCCCGTCCAACATCCAGGGCCTGCCCACCTGGTTCGAGGTGCGGGTCACCGGGGCGGGCCACCTGGGGCGGCGCGGCGGGGTGGACCTGATGGTCGCCATGAACCCGCAGACCTGGGACCGCGACATCGCCGAGATCGAGCCGGGCGGCTACCTGTTCTACGATTCCACCAAGCCCCTGCCCCGCGAGAAGTTCCGCGACGACATCAATGTGGTGGGCGTGCCCCTGACCGCCATCTGTAACGCCGCCTACCAGCTTCCGCGCGAGCGGCAGCTGTTCAAGAACATCATCTATGTCGGGGCCTTGGCCGCCCTTCTTGGCATCGAGCTTGAGGTCCTGGAGACCCTGCTGTCCGAGCAGTTCGCGGGCAAGGAACGGCTGATCGCCGCCAATGTCGCGGCGCTCAAGATGGGCCGGGACCATGTGAGCGAGAACCTCCAGCCCCTCGGCCTCAAGGTCGCCCGCGCGGACAGCGTCGGCGACCGCATCTTCGTCGAGGGCAACATGGCCGCGGCCCTGGGCGCGGTCTATGGCGGCGCCACCGTCTGCGCCTGGTATCCGATCACCCCCTCGACCTCGCTCGCCGAGGCCTTCACCGGCTTCTGCGAGGATTACCGGACCGATCCGGACAGCGGCAAGGCGCGCTACGCCATCGTCCAGGCCGAAGACGAGATCGCCTCCATCGGCGTGGTGGTGGGCGCCGGCTGGAACGGCGCGCGCGCCTTCACCGCCACCTCGGGGCCCGGAGTCTCGCTGATGACCGAGTTCATCGGCCTGTCCTATTTCGCCGAGATCCCGGCGGTGATCTTCGACGTCCAGCGCGGCGGGCCGTCCACCGGCATGCCCACCCGGACGCAACAGGCTGACCTGCTGGCCAGCGCCTATGCCGGCCACGGCGACACCAAGCACCCCATGCTGCTGCCCGCCGATCCGGGCGAAAGCTTCGAGATGGCGGCGCTCGCCTTCGATCTCGCCGACCGGCTGCAGACCACGATCTTCGTCATGCTCGACCTCGACATCGGCATGAACGAGTGGCTGACCAAGCCCTTCGAATGGGACCCCGAGCGCAAGCTCGACCGCGGCAAGGTGATGACCTACGAGGACCTGGAGGCCGGCAAGGAGTTCGGCCGCTACCTCGACGTCGACGGCGATGGCGTCCCGTACCGCACCTATCCGGGCGTGCACCCCACCAAGGGCGGCTATTTCACCCGCGGCACCTCGCGCAATCCCTATGCCCGCTACAGCGAAGAGGGCGCGGTCTATGTCGACAACATGGAGCGCCTGCTGCGCAAGTTCGACACGGCCAAGGCCCTGGTCCCGGCCCCGATCGCCCGCCCTGCCAAGCGCGCCACCCGCGAGGGGGTGATCTATTTCGGCTCCAGCACCCCCTCCATGCACGAGGCGCTGGAAACCCTGGAAACCCAGGGTCTGCACCTGGACGCCCTGCGCGTGCGCGGCTTCCCCTTCGCCGACGAGGTGTTCGACTTCATCGCCGCCCACGACCGGGTGTTCGTGGTCGAACAGAACCGCGACGCCCAGCTACGCACCCTGCTGGTCAACGAGGGCGACGTCGCCCCGGCCAAGCTGGTCCCTGTGCTGAACTATGACGGCTCGCCGATCACCGCCCGCTTCATCGCCGGCGCCATCGGCGATCTGATGACCGCTTCCGGGCGGGTGCGTGCGCCAGAGGCCGCCGAATGACCTACATCACCAAGCCCCAGCTGCATCACCCCAAGCTCGCGGCCAACAGCCTGGGCTACACCCGGCGCGACTATGAGGGCTCGGTCTCGACGCTTTGCGCCGGCTGCGGGCATGACTCGATCTCGGCGGCCATCATCCAGGCCTGCTACGAGCTGGAGCTGCCGCCGCACCGGATCGCCAAGCTCTCCGGCATCGGTTGCTCATCCAAGACCCCGGACTATTTCCTGGGCAATTCCCACGGCTTCAACACCGTCCACGGCCGCATGCCCTCGGTGCTCACCGGCGCCAACCTGGCCAATCGCGACTTGATCTATCTGGGCGTCTCGGGCGACGGCGACTCAGCCTCCATCGGCCTGGGCCAGTTCGCCCATTCCATCCGCCGCGGCGTGAACATGCTCTATATCGTGGAGAACAACGGGGTGTACGGCCTGACCAAGGGCCAGTTCTCCGCCACCTCCGACAAGGGCTCGAAGTCCAAGAAGGGCGTGGTCAACCACGACGCCGGCATCGACCTGGTCATGCTGGCCCTGCAGATGGGCGCCACCTTCGTCGCCCGCTCCTTCTCCGGCGACAAGGCCCAGCTGGTGCCGCTGATCAAGGCGGCGCTGGCCCACAAGGGCGCGGCCTTCATCGACTGCATCAGCCCCTGCGTACAGTTCAACAACCACGTGGGCTCGACCAAGAGCTACGACTATGTCCGCGAGCACAACGAGGCGGTGAACCGCCTGGACGTCGTCGTCCCGCGCGACGAGATCCAGGTCGACTACGCTCCCGGCACGACCGTCCCGGTCACCCAGCACGACGGCTCGATCCTGCAGCTTCATAAGCTGGCCCAGCACTACGACCCCAGCGACCGGGTCGGCGCCCTGGCCTATCTCCAGGCCCGCCAGGCCCTGGGCGAGATCGTCACCGGCCTGCTGTTCATCGACCCCGAAGCCCGCGACCTGCACGAGAACCTCGACACGGTGGATGTTCCCTTGAACAGCCTGAACGAAGCCGAACTGGCGCCCGGCGTGGACGTGCTCGCCAAGTTGAACGCCTCGCTGCGGTAGGCGGCAGACCAGCCGGCCTGACCTCAAGCCCGCTCATCCCGGCGCAGGCCGGGACCCAGATTCAGCCGCCGCGCTTCGGATCAGACACCTAGCCCTTCGCCCTACGACCTGGGTCCCGGCCTGCGCCGGGATGAGCGGTAGGTGAGCTGATCCGGCCCCTACGAATGAAACGCTCGGCGTCCCGCATGGGCCACGTGGAACTCGCCGCTCACCGACAGCACGATCCAGTCGCCGGGCTGGGCGACGGTCCAGCCCTCGGGCGTGCAGACCTGGACGGAGCCGGCCTCGGTCATGGCCTGGGCGTCCTCCCCCAACCACATCCACAGCGTCCGCCAGTTCTTCACGTCATGCGGCGGCGGCACGCGCAACGCCGCGCCGTGGTCGAAGCGAACGGGTTCGGCGGAATGGACTAACCTCATCCCGCGCATACCGGGCTGCTTCGGTGACTAGAAACTTAATGCGACTCGCTCCGCCTCGAGTTCCTCCCCCAGCGCGCAGCGCGATTTGGGTGAGGTGGATCGTCGCCTCTTCGCGACGAGACGGAGGGGGATCGGACCCTCCACAAGAGTCAAAGTCCCCCTCACCCGGCCATTCGGCCGGGAGCTCCCCCAGAGGGGGAACACCTCCTGGTCTCAGTCCACGCGTCGCAAGACCCTACTCCGCACGCAGCGCGTCGGCCGGGCGCTTGGCCAGGGCCTGCAGCGAGGCCAGCAGTCCGCCCAATCCCGCCAGCAGGGCCGCGCCGCCCACCAGGGCCGCCACCCCGCCCCAATCGATGGCCCAGTCGGCCTTGAACACCAGGGTCACCACCGGCCAGGCGGCGATCACGCCCAGGCCGACGCCGGTCACCCCGGCGATCAGGCCCACCGCGCCGTATTCCAGAACATAGGCGGCGAGGATCTGCAGCCGCGAGGCGCCCAGCACCTTGAGGATGGTGGCTTCCCGCGCCCGGGCCTGGGCGCGGGCGGCGATGGCCCCGGTCAGGACCAGCAGCCCCGCCAGGGCGGCCACGCCGGCCGCGCCGCGGATGGCGAGCGCCAGGCGGTCGAACAGGTCGGTGGCGGCCTCCAGCTGTTCGCGCACCGAGATCACGTTCACTTCCGGGAAGGCGGCGCCGAGCGCGCGTCCTACGCGGGCCTCCTGCGCCCGGCTGGCCTTGGCGATGGCCACATGGCGCAGCTCCGCGCCTTCCAGGGCCGAGGGGTTCAGCATCAGGGGGAAGCTCGCCCCGAACCCGCCCACATCGACCTCGCGCAGCACGGCCACCTTGGCCTCGATCTCGCGGCCCAGCACCGACAGGGTCACCAGGTTGCCGACTTTCAGCCGGCCGGCCCGGGCGGCGTCGACCTCCATGGCCAGCAGCGGCGGGCCGGCATAGTCGGCCGGCCACCAGCGCCCCTCGACGATCTTGGCGTTCTTGGGTTCCGCCCCGATGGCCGACAGCGAGATGTCGTTGTCATAGGCCCAGCGCTCCTGCTCGTTGATGGCGTTGCGGTTCACTGGCATGCCGCCCAGCCGGATGATCCGTCCGGTGAGGAACGGCGCGCGCAGATAGGTCTCAGGCGTCAGGGGGGCGGCGAAGGCGGCGGCCACCGCCGCATCGAACTCCGCGGCCCGCGCGCCGGGAATCTCGGTGAACACCAGGGCCGGCGCGGTGCGCGGCGCGACCTCGGCCACCTGGCGCAGCAGGCTGGACTGGATCAGCACCACCGCCGACAGCAGGGCCACCCCCAAGCCGATGGCGGGCGCGGCGGTGCGCGCCGCCGAGCGTGGTCCCGCCAGATTGGCCAGGCCCATCCGCACGGACCCTCGCGTCCGCCCCCGCAGCCGCCCAGCCAGCCAGGCCGCGCCCAGCCCCAGGCTCCACAGCAGGGCGAACGACACCGCCACCCCGCCGATCATCCCGGCCGCCGCCAGGGGCGTCGGCGCGGTGATCACCGACAGCGCCGCCAGCGCCAGGGCCGCGACGCCCGCCCCCACGGTCTCCACGCTCAGCTTCAGCCGCCCCCCGACGTCGCGGCGAAACAGGCTGGCCGGTGGGGTCACCCGCGCCCGAGCCAGCGGCGCCAGGGAGAAGGCCGCCGCCGATAGCAGGCCGAAGGCCGCGGCCTTCAGCAACGGGACCGGATAGATGTCGAACAGGGCCGGGACCGGGATGTCGTCGGGGACCAGCCCGCCCAGGACGAAAGGCGCCGCGGCCCCGACCGCCAGGCCGATGGCCACGCCCAGCAGGGCCAGGACCCCGATCTGGATCAGGTAGAGGTCGCGGATGAACGGCCCCTCGGCCCCCAGCGCCTTCAGCACGGCGATCGACGGCTTGCGGGCCTCAAGGAAGGCGGTCACGGCGCCGAACACCCCCAGGCCGCCGGCCACCAGGGAGGCCAGGCCGATGAAGCCCAGGAAATATTCCAACTGGTCGATCAGCCAGCGGATCCCCGGGGCGGCGTCCTCGCGGTCGCGAATGCGGATGGACTTGTCGCTCAACGCCTTGCGCAGGGCCTGGCGCGCGGCCCTCAGGTCCGTGGCTGGCGGCAGGGCCACGCGCGCAGTCTCGGCGAAGGTCAGGCCTGGCTCCAGGAACCCGCCCGCCGCCACCGCCTGGCGGCGGACCAGCACCCGCGGGCCCAGCGCGAAGCCGCGCGACAGCCGGTCGGGTTCCTCCAACAGGACGTCGCGGACCACCACCGGCATCTCGCCGACCAGGATCTGGTCGCCGATCTTTAGGCCCAGGCGCTCCAACAGGGCGCGCTCCACCGCCGCGCCGGCGACCCCGTCGCGGATGGCCAGGGCCCGGGCAAGGGGCTGGCCGGTTTCCAGGGTCACCTTGCCTGAGAGCGGATAGGCCTCGCTCACCCCGCGCAGCTCGACCAGGCGGCGCTCGCCGGACGCGGTCTGGGCCATGGCCCGTGTCCCCACCGCCCAGGAGGTCGCGCCGGCGGCCTCGATGGCTTTGCGCTCGGTGTCGGTGAACTGGCGCTGCTCCAGGGAGACAGCCATGTCGCCGCCCAGGATCTCGCGCGCCTGGACAGCCAGGCCGGTGCGGAAGGCCTCGGCGGTCGATCCCGCCGCGGCGATAGCCGCCACGCCGAGCGCCAGGCAGGCCAGGAAGATGCGGAACCCCTTCACCCCCGAGCGCAGCTCGCGGGCGGCGAACCGCCAGGCCAGGAACCTCACAGCGCCACGCGCCCGTCGGCCAGCCGCACCCGGCGGTCGGCGCGGGCGGCCAGGGCTTCGTCGTGGGTCACCAGGACCAGGGCGGCCCCCTCCTCCGCCACCAGCCCGAACAGCAGGTCGGCCACATGAGCGGCGTTGACCCCGTCCAGATTGCCCGTGGGTTCGTCGGCGAACAGCAGGGCCGGCCGCGGCGCCAGCGCTCGGGCCAGCGCCACCCGCTGCTGTTCGCCGCCGGAGAGTTGGTGCGGATAGTGCTTCAGGCGCGCCGAGAGCCCGACCCGGTCCAGCCAGCCCTTCGCCACGGCCTCGGCGTCGGCCGTCCCAGCGATCTCCATGGGGGCGGCGACATTCTCGAGCGCCGTCATGTTGGGCAGCAGGTGGAAGGCCTGGAACACCAGGCTGACCCGGCCCCGCCGCAGGCGGGCGCGGCCGTCCTCGTCCAGCTTCGAGAGTTCGCGGCCGAACAGGGTGACCCAGCCGGAAGTCGGCCGCTCCAGGCCGGCGGCGACGGCGATCAGCGAGGACTTGCCCGAGCCCGACGGCCCGGTGACCGCCACCCGCTCCTTTTCGGCCACGGAAAAGCTCAGGTCGCGCAGGATATCCACCGGACCTGCCGCCGACGGCAGGGTGAGGCAGACGTTCGAGAGGACGAGCGGCGGACCAGCGTCGGACAAGGGGACCTCTGAAGCGATGGCGGCTTGGCAAGCGAAGCCTTAGATAGGGCAGGAGAATGGCCGACACACCCACAAGCCTGACGACCCGCCGCGCCTTGATCGCAGCGGTGACCTTGACCCTGCCCGGCGCGGCCCTGGCGGCGCCACGGCGTGTGGTCACGCTGCTGGGCGACTCCATCACCGCCGGCTACGGCCTGCCTGCGCGGGCCGCCCTCCCCGCCCGGTTGCAGGCCGAGCTCGACCGGCTGGGCGCGAGCGCCCTGGTGCGCGGCGCGGGCGTCTCGGGCGACACCACGGCCGGCGGCCTCGCCCGGCTGGATTTCAGCGTCCAGAAGGACACGAGCGTCTGCGTGGTGGCGCTGGGCGGCAACGATCTGCTGCAGGGTCAGGATCCCAAGCGGACCAAGGCCAATCTTGACCGCATCGTCGCTCGGCTGCGGGCGCGGAAGATCGCGGTGGTGGTGGCGGGCCTGAAACCCCCGGCGGTGATCGGCCGTGCCTACGCCCGCGAGTTCGAAGCGGTGTTCGCCGCCGTGGCCCGGACCCATGGGGCGGCCCTCTATCCCAACCTCCTGGCCGGCGTCGCCCAGACCCCGACCCTCAACCAGCGCGACGGCTTCCACCCCAACGCCCAGGGCGTCCAGGTCATCGCCCGCGGCCTGGCGCCGGTGGTCGCCAGAGCGCTCTCGGGTCAGCGCTAATCCCATACCCTCGCTCGTCATGGCCGGGCGTAAGTCCCGGCCATCCATGGTCTCCGAGCCAGCGGATCGATCTTCGAACGCGGTGTTCATGGGTCCCCGACACGCGCGTCGCGCGGTCGAGGATGACGAACCTTCGAGCGGGGCCGAACCTAGTTCGCCTCGTGCAGCTCGCCTGCCCCGGAGATGTCGGTGTCGAGCTGGGCGGGCTTGGTGAGCAGGGTCACCTCCGAGGCGCCCGAGATGTCCAGCCTGGCCGCGGTCTTGGGGGCGAGAGACGTCTCGGCGCTGCCGGAACTGTCGAGCGCCGCCTCCTCGGCCTCGAGCCCTGAGAGATCCAGTTCCGAGGACCCCGACACATCGATGGCGAGCTTGCGGGTCACGCCGCGGACCGTCACCTCGGTGGATCCGGAGGCGTCGATCGCCAGGCTGTCCTGCTTGTAGGCCTCGACCACCAGTTCGCTGTCGCCGCCGATGCGGAACTTGCGGACATCTGGCGCCGCGATGGTGATCTTCAGCCGGCGGCCGGAATAGTGGGTCCCGTCGGTCCCCAGGCGTCCGTTCTCCAGCACCACCCGCTCGACGGCGCGCTTGGGGCCGGTGATGACAACCTTGCCCGGGCCCGGCGCCTGGGTGAACTGCACGTCGGCTGGGACGTCGATCTCCAGCTCCGAGCCACCGGTCCAGGCGATCTCGCGAGTGACGGTGGAACTGGACTCGCCGGCGTCGATATCGAAGTCGACGTCACGATCG
Source organism: Phenylobacterium sp. (assembly GCF_036677185.1). Taxonomy (GTDB): domain Bacteria; phylum Pseudomonadota; class Alphaproteobacteria; order Caulobacterales; family Caulobacteraceae; genus Phenylobacterium. Next base: position 46,040 of record NZ_JAKFEN010000028.1, on the reverse strand, counting down.
ACATGGTCCCAGTCGATGTCGCTCCAGTGATTGATCCAATGCCAGTTGCGGGCGGCGAGGTCGGGCCCGCCGATGGCCGCGGCGCTGGAGAGCGCCACCACGCCGACGAAGAACCCGGTGATGGCGATGAGGACGAGGACGCGGATCATGGAGCTCACCCTTGCACTTGAGGTTCGATGGCCGGCTTCAGCAGCCGGTAGTGGAGACGCCCATACCAGACCAGGGCGTTGACGAAGGCGATCACGATCAGGGTCAGCACGGCGCCGGCGGAGCTCGCCAGGGCCATTAGGCCGATGCCGCCCAGCAGGGCGGTCGCCGTCCCGCCCGGGGGCTGGAAGAAGGGGCCCACCGCGAAGACGACGCCGCCGGCGAAGAACACCGCGATGACCGCGATGATCAGCCCGAACAGGGTCCCGGCCACCGCCATCAGGATCGGCAGCAGGATCAGCAGGTCGATGGCGCCCAGGCCCAGAACGGCGAAGATCGCGCCGGCCGCGGCCGAGGGATTGCGCTGCTCTTCCCACTTCTTGAGGCCGACCTCGGCGCGCAGCTCGCGCGCCAGCCGAGCGGGATCGCCCAGGGCGGCGGCCACCTCCTCCTCGGAGCGGCCGGCGGCCAGCCCCTCGTCGAAGTGCGCCTCATAGTCGGCGATGGCGTCGGCGATGGCCTGCGGCGGCATCCCCGAGAGGCCCAGCCGCAACCGGTCGATAAAGGCCTGCCGGGTCATTTCGTGTCTCCCAGGATGGCCTCGACGGCGCGGGAAAACGCCGCCCATTCCGCCTTCTGGGCCGTGAAGCTCTGCTTCCCGGCCTCGGTCAGCTTGTAATACTTGCGTGGCGGACCGGAAGAGCTCTCCACCAGATAGGTGTCGACCAGCCCGTCGGTCTGCATCCTTCGCATCAACGGATAGATGGTGCCTTCCCCCATATCGATCCCCTCGGCCAAACGGCTCGCGATCTCATAGGCGTAGCTGTCCTGTCGGGAGAGCAGCGCGAGCACGCAGAGCTCGAGCACCCCCTTCTTCAGCTGGACTTGAACGGCTTCCGCCACGACGCGCACCTCCACTTCGAGCTAACGTGTATCGCACGGTAGTGATCGGTGCAAGGTAGCGTGCATTACAAGTTAGTAAGCTCCGCCCGTTGCGAATGGCGACGGTTTGTCGATAGTCGAAAACATGCTTCGTCTATTCACTTTCTGTATGGCCGCCCTGTCGATTTCGGCGCCCGCCCAGGCCGCCGACTGGCGGGCCCTGGACCCCGCCGAGACCCTGGTCATCGAGACCTCCAAGGGAACGATCCTGGTGGAGATGCGGCCCGACCTGGCGCCCAAGGCCGTGGAGCGGATCAAGCTGCTGGCCCGGGAGGGGGTCTATGACGGCCTGCTGTTCCACCGGGTGATCGAGAACTTCGTCGACCAGACCGGCAATCCGAACAACAGGGACGGCGGGGTCTCCAAGCACCCCGACCTGGCGCCGGAGTTCACCTTCCGCATCAAGACCGGCGATCCCCATGTCATCGTCCGCGACACCAGCGACGCGGTTGAGGGCTTCGTCGGATCGACCCCCTTCATCGGCGCCCAGGACCTATTGGATACGAACCCGCTCGGCCGCCGCGCGAGCGGCGCCTACTGCCCCGGCGTCGCCGGCATGGGGCGGCAGGAAGCCATCACCACCGCCAACAGCGAGATCTTCTTCATGCGCCAGGCCAGTCGCCGGCTGGACGGCGACTACACGGTCTGGGGCCGGGCGGTGAAAGGCCTCGAGGTGATCCGCGCCATGGCGGTCGGCGAGCCGCCGGCTGAGCCTGACCGGATGATCCGCGTCCGGGTCGCCGCAGACATCCCGGCCATTGAACGGCCCAAGGCCGAGGTGCTGGACGAGCGCGGGCCGGCCTTCAAGGCCCTGGTCGCTAAGGTCCGCGCCGCCAAGGGCGCCGACTTCACCGTTTGCGACATCGAGATCCCCGCCCGCTGAGAGACCGCCTAACGATCCGCGCGGGATTTCTGGCGCGCGGGACTCGGAGGCTGCCGCTATAGCCAGGCTCCAAGCAGAGGAGCCGACACATGGTCGCCTGGACGGATTGGATCGCTTTCGGATTGATCGCTTTGGGCATGGCCATGACCCCCGGCCCCAACATGATCTATCTGATCTCGCGCTCCATCAGCCAGGGCCGCCGCGCGGGGTTCATGTCCCTGGCCGGGGTGGCGGCGGGCTTCATCTTCTACATGGTCTCGGCGGTGGTCGGCCTGACCGCGATCGTCATGGCGGTGCCGATCGCCTACGACGTGCTGCGGATCACTGGCGCGTGCTACCTGGCCTGGCTGGCCTGGCAGGCGCTGAAGCCCGGGGCGGCCTCCCCCTTCGCGGTGCGCGAGCTGGAGCCGCACGGCGACGCCCGGCTCGTCGCCATGGGCCTGTTCACCAACCTGCTGAACCCCAAGGCCGCTGTGCTCTACCTGTCCCTGCTGCCGCAGTTCATGCACCCGGAGCGCGGCGACATCCTGGCCCAGGGGATGATCCTGGGCGCCACCCAGATCGCCGCCAGCCTCGCCTGCAACAGCGTGATGATCCTGGCCGCCGGCTCGGTGGCCAAGTTCCTCGCGACCCGGCCGACCTGGGCCATGGTTCAGCGCTGGCTGATGGGCACGGTGCTGGGCGCCCTGGCGGTGCGGATGGCGCTCGACTCGCGCCGCTAGGCCAGAGCGGGCTTCACCTGCCGGCGGATCATGATCGAGGCGACGGCGGCGACCAGGGCCGCGGCGCCGGCCAGGACGAAGGCTTCCAGATAGCGGCCCTGCGAGGCGCGCAGCACCCCGGCCATCACCGCCGCGGTGGCCGCGCCCGCCTGGTGTCCAGCGGCGATCCAGCCGAACACGATGGGCCCGTCCCGGTCGCCGAACGCCTCGGTGGCCAGGCGCACGGTGGGCGGCACGGTGGCGATCCAGTCCAGGCCGTAGAACACCGCGAAGATCCCCAGGGCCACGATGGAGAAGTCCGTATAGGGCAGGACCATCAGGGAGAGGCCGCGCAGACCGTAATAGACGAACAGCAGCTTGCGCGGGTCATAGCGGTCGGTAAGCCAACCCGACAGGGTGGTGCCCACCAGGTCGAACAGCCCCATCAGGGCCAGCAGGGTCGCCGCCCGCGTCTCAGGCAGGCCCTGGTCGGCGCACATGGCGATCATGTGCACCCCCACCAGGCCGTTGGTGGTCAGGCCGCAGACGAAGAAGCCGGCGAACAGCAGCCAGAAGGTCCGGGTCCGCGCCGCGCGGAACAGGGCGCCGAAGGCCACGGCCAGGGCGCCGCGCGCCGCCGGCGGCGGGATGGGGACATAGTCGTCGGAGGCGCCAAAGGGCTTCTGGCCGATCGCCTGCGGGCTCTCGGGCAGGAGCAGCCAGACGATGGGCGCCAGCAGCGCCATGACCCCGGCGATGATCAGCACCACCGGCCGCCAGCCGCCCTGCTCGGCCACCATCGCCATGCCCGGCAGGAAGATCAGCGAGCCGGTCGCCGTCGAGGCGGTCAGCAGACCCATCATCAGGCCGCGCCGCTCCACGAACCAGCGGTTGACCACCGTGGCCCCCAGCACCATGGCCACGGCCCCGGAGCCGAGGCCCGCCATCACGCCCCAGGTCGCCACATACTGCCAGGGCTCGGTCATCAGGGCCGAGAGGCCGGTCGAAACCGCCATCAGCAGCAGGGCCAGCGCCACCGTGCGCCGGATCCCGAAGGACTGCATCAGGGCCGCGGCGAAGGGGCCGGTCAGGCCGTAAAGGAAGATGCCCACCGCCGCCGCGGCTGAGACTGTGCCGCGGTCCCACCCGAAGGCTCGCTCCAGCGGCAGCATCAGCACGCCGGGCGCGGCCCGCAGACCGGCTGCGGCCATGAGGGCCATGAATACGGCGCCGGCGGCGACGAAGGCATAGTTCCGCCCGAACGGGCGTGGAATCGGGCGGGTCATGCCCGCGACCCTAGTTGGGGCCGCACGATCCGTTCAATCAGACTTCCTGCAACCGGTCGCAGATTGCCTCGTTGCGCCTAGCCGCCGGCGGCCAGATCCACCAGGCCCAGATCGACCTGATCGTCGAGGCTTTGTGAGAACAGCACCGTGCCGTCCGGCGCCAGGCCCACCGAGCCGCAGCAGTTCGGCGTGTCGCCCAGCTTGCGCGGCGGCCCGCTCCAGGGATGCAGCCAGATGCTGGATGGCGCGGCCCGTTGGCCGCGCAGCACCACGACGCCGTCGGTCCCGACCGCCCATTCGTCATAGCCGCCGATCTCGACCGGCGGGACCGGCCGGCCGGGCGACAGGGCGCGGACCACGGACTCTCCGACCCTCTGGCCGTACAGCCGCCCGTCGGGTCCGCCGCGCAGCACCTGCCAGCCGCCGCCGCCCGGCACGGCTCGCGGATGGGCGCCGGGCGTCAGGGCGATCTGCATCACCCGATATCCCGCCGCCGTGCGCTCCAGATAGTAGAGGCTGGACCCATCGGCGGAGAACTCGGGATAGAGCTTGTCCAGGCCATCCCAGGTCATGTCGCGCAGGCGTGAACCGTCGCGCGCCACGGTGTAGAGGTCCGAGCGGCGCCCCTTCACGGCGATGAAGGCGATGGTGCGCCCGTCGGGCGACCAGGCCGGCGCGCTCACATAGCTGCCGACGATGGAGGTCAGGCGGACCGATCGGCCGTCGGGATGGGTCACCCAGATCTCCGAGGAGCCGCTGCGGTCCGAGGCGTAGGCCACCGCCCCGTCAGGCGCGCCGTCCGGGTCCCAGTCGAAGCCGCTGTCGTTGGTCAGTGGCCGCGTCACCCCGCCTGGCCCCAGCGCCGCGAGGTTGGTCCGGCCGCGCGGGATCTCCACCGCCAGGCGGTTGTTGCGGTCGGCCGACATACGGCTGAAGCTGATCTGGCCGAGGCCCAGGCTCACCTGGCGCGGGGGGCCGTCGATCCGGGTGTCGACCGTCCAGAGGCCGAACTCGCCGCCCCGGTTCGAGGAATAGAAGATGTGCCGCCCGTCGGCCGACCAGACATAGCCCGCCGCCTTCCAGCCATCGGTGGTCAGCGCGCGCTCCCTGCCGGTGCGCAGGTCCAGCAGGAACAGGTCGTCGGCGCCGTGCATCAGGCTGCGGCGGAACACCACGTGGCGACCGTCGGGCGAGGCCATGGGGTCGCTGTCGCCCAGGGTCGAGGGTGAAGGCGCGGTCAGGTCGCGCACCGCGCCGGTCTCGATATCCACCGAGCGGATCCGCCAGATGGAGGCCGCGTCCGGCCGGTCGCCGATCACCAGGGTCGCATCGTCCAGCCAGCTTACCCGCGTGTAGCTGGCCGACTGGCAGCGGGCGACGATGCGTTCCGGGCCGAGCGGAATCGGTGTCACCACCAGACTGCACGTCCCTTCGAGCGGGGTGCGGACGAAGGCGATGCGATCACCCTTGGGCGACCAGACGGCGCTGTGGTCGTCGGCCGGGTCGGTGGTGATCCGCACCGGCGTCCCTTGCCCCACGCTGCGCAGATAGAGGTCGCGGCGCGACACCACGTCGGAACGCTGGGCGTAGACGATCTGGTCGCCGGCCGGCGAGAGGCCAGGATGGGTCTCCAGGCCGCGCTCGGAGGTCAGGGGCCGGAAGGCCTGCGCCGTCCAGGTCACTGGACGCGGCAGGGCGACCAACAGGGCGACGACGGCGACCGCGGCGGCTCCGACGAATCCGGCTGCGATCAGCAGGGTCGGGCGCGAAATCTTCGGCGGCGCAGGCGACGGCGCCTCCGCCGGCTCGGCCGCCGGGGCGACGCGATGTACGCCCGCGCTGGCCTGCAGGCGGTAGCCTATCGTGGGGATCGTATCGACCACGATGCGCCGATTGTCGCCGAGCGCCTTGCGAAGCTGGGCCACGCAGCGGTTGAGCGCGCCCTCGGTGACGATGCGCCCGCCCCAGCAGAGATCGATCAACTCGTCGCGGCTCACCGGCTGGCCGCGCGAGCGGTGCAGCGCCACCAGCACCTTCATCACCCGCGGCTCCAGGGTGACGACCTTGCCGTCGTGCTCGGCTTCCAGGGCGGCCGGACGCACCTGGGTCCCCGCCAGGCTGAACGGCAGTTCTCGCGCCAGGTTGAGCTCCGGCCATCGGATGGCCACGTGTTCGTTCATCGCGAAACCATCACGAATAAATCACGCCCACAGCCACGCCGTCCCCACCGCACTGTCCGACAAACCCCGGTCTCTGAACAGTCCAGTTCGCCCGGGATTACAAGAATGAAATGTTCGGCCGCACCCTTCGTGCTCGCCCTCTTCGCCTCGACCTCCGCCCTCGCCCAGGAAAGTGCGGTGAGGTCCGCCGCCGATGCTTTCGGGGAACGCGTGGGCATCGAACAACTCGGCCTCTACGGGGAGGGCCAGGTCCGCGGCTTCGACCTGCAGGCCAGCGGCAACTACCGGGTCGAGGACGCCTATTTCGCGCGGATGGCGCCGTTGAACGATCCAGTGATCGGCGGCGTCAGCGTGCGGGTGGGGGTCAACGCCGCCCGCCTCGCCTATCCCGCGCCTTCGGGCGTCGTGAATTATCGCCTGCGCGCGCCCAGTCCCAACAACCGGTTGACGGTCGGCGGCGGCCGGCGCGACTTCGGGACCACGGTGGTGCAGGCCGAGGGGTCCTGGACCGCGCCCTCCAAGGAGGTCTGGATCGCCGGCGCATCCTTCTACCGCCCGAACGTCACCTGGGGCTCGGGTGGCAACGGCGAGGCCTTCGACATCGGCGCGGTCGGCGGCTGGGCCCCGGCGGAAAACCACAACATCCGGGTCTTCGCCACCTGGTACGCCCGCGACTATGACGGCGACTGGGCGGTGGTGGCGCAGGACAGCGCCACCCCGCCCTCGGCCAAGGCGCTGCGTCAGCACTCGCCCACCTGGGCCAATGTCAGGGCCCAGAACACCAATCTCGGCGCCCTCTACAAGGGTGAGGTCGGCGGCTGGACACTCGACGCCTCGGCGTTCCGGTCGATCTACAGCAATGACGCGTCCGACTTCACGGTCCTCGCCACGCGCCGTGATGGGAGCGCGGCTTCGACCACCTTCGTGGGTCCCGGCCGCACCAGCCAGTCGGATTCTTATGAGGCGCGGGTCTCGCGGGTGATCGACGGCGGCGCGGTCGACCACCTGGTCAGCGCCGCCCTGCGCTACCGGCACGCCGAGGTGGACCTTTCCTCGTCGGTCAGCATCGCCAACGGCGCCTTCAACCTGCGCGATCCCGCTCCCTCGGCCCCGGCGCGCCCGGTCTGGCACGGCGCGCGCGGCGAGGACCGGACCGACCAGCTCACCGCCAGCCTGGTCTATGGCCTGGTCTGGGAGGACCGGCTGCAGGTCCGGCTCGGCGCCCATCGCAGCCGCTACGAGAAGGAGGTGCTGGCCTATGACGGCTCGACCGAGCGGGGCGAGGACCAGGCCTGGTACTACAATGCCTCGGCCGTCTGGAGCCTCTCCCCCGCCACCAGCCTGTTCGGAAGCTATGTCACCGGGCTGGAGGAATCCGGCTTCGCGCCCCAGAACGCCACCAACAGCAACCAGGTGCTGCCGCCGGTGAAGGCCAAGCAGAAGGAAATCGGCGTGCGCCACGCGCTCACCGACAATCTCACCCTGCTGGCGGCCGCTTTCGAGGTGTCCAAGCCGACCACCGGCTTCCGCGCCGACGGCTCCTATGGCCTGGTCGGCCAAGTGTCGCACAAGGGGTTGGAGGCCTCGCTGTCCGGACAGCTGGACGCCAAGACCAGCATCGTCCTGGGCGCCGTCTCCTATGAGGCCGAGATCAGCGGGCCCCTGGTGACCTCCGGCATTGTGGGCGCCAGCCCGGCCGGCGTCTCGGAGCTGATCGCCAACGCCAGCATCGAGCGGCAGGTCACCCCGGTCTGGTCGCTCGACGCCCAGGTGAACCACCAGAGCGAAGCGTATGCGGACACCCGCAACACCTTCAAGGCGCCGGCCCTGACCACCTTCGGCCTCGGCGCCCGGGCGCGGTTCAACGTCGCCGACCGCCCTGCCCAACTCCGGCTTCTGGTCTCCAACCTGACCAATGAGCGCGGCTGGTACGCCTCCACCAGCGACCTCCTCTGGCCCATCGCCCCCCGCACCGCTCGCGCGATCTTCACGGTGACGTTCGGCGGTTGAGCGGCGAGACCCTCATCATCCTTCTCCCTGCAGGGGAGAAGGGACGCCACAGCCCATTCCGAACGCGTCCGGCTTCTCGCCCCCTAGCGCGTGTCGTGGACGATCCTGCCGCCGACCACGGTCATCACCGCGCGGGCCTTGGCGATCTCCGGGAACGGGGCGGTCATCAGGTCGACGGAGAAGACCGAGATATCGGCCGGGGCGCCGACCTTCAGCAGGCCCAGCTCGCTCTCGCGGGCGGAGGCGTAGGCGGGGCCGCGGGTCAGCAGGGCCAGCGCCTGCTGGCGGGTCAGGGCCTCGTCGAGTCCCCAGTCCGGTCCGGCGAAGCCCTTCAGGTCGTGGCGATAGGCGGCGGCGTAGAACTCCACCAGCGGGTCGCCCTTCTCCACCGGGGCGTCCGAGCCGCCGGCCACCACCGCCCCGCTCTTGACCAGGCTCTCCCAGGCATAGGCGCCCTTCAGCCGCTCCGGGCCCAGGCGGGCGGGGGCGAAATACAGATCGCCGATGGCGTGCGAGGCCTGCATCGAGGCGATCACCCCAAGCTCGGAGAAACGCGGCAGGTCCTCCGGCGACAGCACCTGGGCGTGCTCCACACGCCAGCGGGCCTTGCGCAGGGCCGTCGGGTCGTCGGCGAAGGCCTGCTGAAAGGCGTCCAGGACCAGGCGGTTGCCGCGATCGCCGATGGCGTGGACAGCGATCTGGGCGCCGGACGCTCGACCCCGCTTGAGGAAGGTGTCGATGGTCTCGCGCGGGGTGAGGATCAGGCCCGTCCCCTCCGCGTCGGCATAGGGCGCCAGCAGGGCCGCGCCCCGCGAGCCCAGGGCCCCGTCCATGTAGAGCTTCACCCCGCGCACCCGCACCAGGCCGGTCGGGTCCTGCGAGGGTCCGGAGGCCAGCACCAGGTCGGCGTCCTGCGGCGACATGTAGTTGTCGATGCGGATCGGCAATTGGCCCTTGGCGGCCAGGGCCTGCTGGTGGCCGACCTCCTCGCTCGAGGCGCCCATGTCGTGCAGGCCGGTCCAGCCGCGCGAGGCGTAGAGGTCGACCCCGCGCTTGACCGCCTCGGCCCTGGCCGTGGCGGTGGGCGGCGGAACCTTGCCGCGCACCAGGGCCATGGCGTTGTCGATCAGCATGCCGGTGGGCTCGCCCGCCGCGTCCTTGAGGATCTGGCCGCCGGCCGGAACCGCCGTGTCGCGGGTGACGCCCGCCAAGGCCAGCATGGCGGTGTTGGCGACGATGGCGTGGCCGTCGGCTCGGCCCAGCACCACCGGGCGGTCGGGGATCGCGCGATCGAGGTCCTGACGGCTCGGGAAGCGCTTCTCGGGCCAATGGGTCTCGATCCAGCCTCGGCCGGAGACGGCGCCGGTCCCCGGATTGGCCGTGTTCCAGGCTTTCAGCCGGGCCACCAGGCCCTCGACCGACTCCGTCCCCTCCAGGTTCAGCGTCATCTCGCGGAAGCCGATCCCCGACAGGTGGGCGTGGGCGTCGACGAAGCCTGGGAAGGCCGCCGCGCCCTTCAGGTCGATGTCCCTGGCGGCCGGGGCCGCTCGACGCGCCTGGGCCAGGGGACCCGCGAAGGCCACCTTGCCGTCCTTGACGGCCAGGGCTTCGACCGAGGCTTCCCCCGTGTTGATCGGCCCGCCGTGGATCAGCAGGTCTTGGGCCCAGGCGGCCGGCGCGGCGGCCAGCGTCACGGCGGCGATCGCCAATCGGAGAAGTTCGATGCGCATGGGGCCTCCCGCGGACTCGTTAGAGGCACAGCTAGGCGGCCCTCGAATTCGAAAGCAAGGCTCCGGGCCTAGTCACGCTCGCCGCGAACCGCCAGATTGCGCGCATGAGCGCCGGGGACGACGGTTCGGAGGATGGGGTCGGCGCGCGCCTGGGCATGGGGCTGCTCGTGCTGGCGGGTCTGGCCGTGGTGTTGGCCTATGTGAACCAGGTCTTCGCACCTGAGCCGATCTATGCGGGCGACGAGGGCGCCTATCTGATCCACGCCCTCTACGACAAGGCGCTCGCCGCCGATGAGCGGCTCGCCCCGCAGCTCCAGGCGCTCAACAACACCGTCTTCCTGCTGATCATACGTGCCGTCACCTACGGGACGGAGCACCTCCTGGAGTGGCTTCGCGTCCTGGGCGCCGGAGCCTATTTCGGCGGACTGATCCTGGTCTGGATGGCCGTGCGGCCGAAGCTCGCCGACCGGCGCAACAGCGGCTTCCTGCTGCTGGCCCTGGCGTTCCCCTACTATCGCTTCGTCTTCACAGCTCTGCCGGAGGGCTGGTACGTCGGCCTGCTGGGCGTGCTGATCCTGGCCACGACCCGCCTCTATCTGAAACGCCCGGCGGCCCACGCCCTGCTGGCCGGAGCCCTGACCGGGCTGCTGACCCTGATCAAACCGCACGGCCTGGCCGTGGCCGCCGCCTTCATGGCCCTGGCGGTGCTGGACGGCCTGCTGGGCCGCCGACAGCTGTGGGTCTTCACCGCGCGGATCGTGCTGTTCGTGGCCGGCTTCCTGGCGGCGGGCAATCTCGTCCAGTTGGCCGCCGGCGCGCCGATCACCCAACCCTTCACGTTCTTCCTGGGCGGCCACTATGTCCGCGCCCTCGACAACCCGACCGGGCCCGAGGGGCTGAGCCTGGCGCTGTGGGCCCTGGCCGCCATGGCGTCCGCCAGCCTCCTGCTGGCCGGCGTGCCCATCGCCACGGGCTTGGCGCGGATCATCGCTCGCTGGCGCTGGAGCCTGCGCCGCGGCGGCTATCGCCTGGACGAGACGGAGACCACCTTCCTTCTGGTCCTGCTGGCCCTGGCCGCCACCCTGGCCATGGTGGCGATCTTCTCGGCCAAGGCCCTTGTCTATGGGCCTGACGAGACCGGCCGCCTCTGGGGCCGTTATTTCGAGTTCTTCGTGCCGATGATCTGGCTCGCCGCCGCTCCGTTCATCGGCGAATTCCAGCGCGGCGGCGGCCGTCCCTGGCGTATCGCCATGGCGCTGGTGACTCTCGTGGGCCTAGCGGGCCTGGCCGCCTGCATGCTGGGCGGCATGGCGATCTTCCCCTGGGACGGCTCGGCGCTCACCGCCTTCTACCGTCCCTACCTCACCCGCTGGAATTTCGACGCCGGGATCCCGCTGTTTACAATGGCGGTCGCCGCCAGCCTCGCCGTGGCGAGCGCCTGCCTCACGCGGATTCGGACTTCCGTCGCGTGGCTGGCGTATTTCGTCGCCCTGGGCCTGCTTTCGACCTTCCTGGACCTGCGCTGGCGCGGCGTGATCGCTCCGGAGCGCGCAACCTTGCAGGCCGAACTTCAGGCCGCCCAGTCCCAGCTCGAGCGGCAGCCGGACCTGGCCGCGGCGATCGTCGACGGCCTGGACGTCCATCACCTGGTCCTGCTGGGCCTGCGGGGCCGACCGCACATGGTCCTGACGGCGCCCGAGGCGGACGTCGAAGCCGACGCCCTGGCCGACTACGACACCGTGATCGTGGTCGGTCCTCACGATCTGGTCGGCGACGGATGGAAACCGCTGTTCCAGGGCCAGCGACTCGCGGTCTTTCGACGCGAGGCGGCGCTCGCTCCCAGCAGCCGCCTTGGGCTTGAGGCAGGAACACGCTAAGAGCCGCCCGGGGGCCAGCTCGACGCGCGGCCGACAATCTGAAGACGGATCGAAGATGCTGAGCTGGTTCCAGGCAATGATGCCGAAGGAAGAGAAATTCTTCCATCTGTTCAAGGCCCATGCCCAGACCTTGGTCGAGGGCGCCAGCGCCCTGCGTGACGTCCTGAAAGGCGGCGACGGCGTGCCCGCCGCCTGCGCCCGGGTGGTCGCTCATGAGAACGCCGCCGACGAGATCACCCGCGAGGTGCTCACCGCCGTCCGCCGCACCTTCATCACCCCGTTCGACCGCAGCGACATCAAGGACCTGACCACCTCGCTCGACGACGCCATCGACCAGATGCAGAAGACCGCCAAGGTCATCACCCTGTTCGAACTGCGCGAGTTCGAAGACCCCATGCGCGAGATGGCCGACATCATCGTCGAAGCCGCGCTGCTGACCCGCGAGGCGGTCGGTCTGCTGGACAAGATGCGTCAGAACGCCCACCGGCTGAACGAGCTGACCGAGCACATCACCCAGATCGAGGACCGCTCCGACGCGATCTACGACGCCGGGCGCAAGGCGCTGTTCCTGGCCCACCGCAACAGCGACCCCATGGCCTTCGTGGTCGGCGTCGACATCTACAGCCACCTGGAAAAGGTGATGGATCGCTTCGAGGATGTGGCGAACCGCATCAGCGGCATCGTGATCGAGCAGGTCTAGGGAACGCCACGTGGACCTTCTCGGCTTCACGCCGCTCCTGATCTTCCTGATCATCGTCGCCCTGGCGTTCGACTTCCTGAACGGCCTGCACGACGCGGCCAACTCCATCGCCACGATCGTGGCGACCCGCGTCCTGCCCCCCTTCGCGGCCGTGGCCTGGGCCTCCTTCTTCAACTTCATCGCCTTCCTGTTCTTCGGTCTGCACGTAGCCAAGACGGTGGGCGCGGGGCTCATCGAGCCCAACCTGATCACCGACGGCCTGATCTTCGCGGCCCTGATGGGCGCCATCGGCTGGAACCTGCTCACCTGGTGGGCGGCGATCCCGTCGTCGTCCTCCCACGCCCTGATCGGCGGGCTGGTCGGCGCGGGCCTGGCCAAGGCGGGGACGGACGCGGTGATCTGGACCGGCCTCAACAAGACCTTGGCGGCCATCGTGCTGTCGCCGGGCACGGGCTTCGTCCTGGCCCTGCTGCTGACCCTGATCGTCTCGTGGGCCTTCATCCGCTTCACGCCGCTCGCGGTGGACGGCGTGTTCCGCAAGCTGCAGTTCGTCTCCGCCTCGCTCTATTCGCTGGGTCACGGCGGCAACGACGCCCAGAAGACCATGGGCATCATCGCCGCCCTGTTGATGGCCCACGGCATGGGACCGGCGTCCGGCGAATTCCATGTGCCGCTGTGGGTGGTGCTGTCCTGTCAGGCGGCCATGGGTCTGGGGACGCTGTTCGGCGGCTGGCGGATCGTCCACACCATGGGCTCGAAGATCACCAGGCTGACACCCATGCAAGGCTTCTGCGCGGAGACCGGCGGGGCCATCACCCTGTTCGCGGCCACCAGCCTGGGCGTACCGGTCTCCACCACCCACACCATCACCGGCGCCATCGTCGGCGTCGGCGCGGCGCGGCGGGTCTCGGCGGTGCGCTGGGGCGTGGCGCGGCGGATCGTGGTCGCCTGGGTGATCACCATCCCGGCGGCGGCGGCGATCTCGGCGGCGACCTACTGGCTGGCTGGCCAGTTCATGGGCTAGCCCCAGACGCGCCCGGCGAAGCTGACGAAGTTCCGACCCATCACCTTGTCGATCACCCGCTGGCTGTGCCCCCGCGCCCGCAGCAGGCTCGCCAGCTTGCGGAACTGGTCGGGGCCCCGCAGGTCCATGACGAAGGGCTGGGTGTCGGCCCGCTCGCCCTTGGCGGCGATGCCGGCGGCCTTGCGCTCCTCATGCTCCTGGGCGAGCGCGGCCTTGTAGGCCTCCATGTCATCGATGGTGGCCACCGACCCGTCGGTGCCAATCCCCACATGGTCCTCGCCGCAGATCTTCAGGGCGTGCTCGATGTGGGCTGTCACGTCGGCGGCGCTGGCCTGGCTGGTCGGGTTCAGGAACGGCATGAAGTAGACGCCGACAAATCCGCCCTTCTCCGCCACCCCGCGCAGCTCGGCGTCGGTCTTGTTGCGCGGCAGGTCGGTGAGCGCCCGGCAGCCGGTGTGGTTGATCGAAATGGGCGCCTTGGACGCGGCGATGGCGTCCAGGCAGGTCCGCTCTCCGGAGTGCGACAGGTCGACCATCAGCCTGGCGCGGTTCAGGCCCGCCACCACCTCGCGTCCCAGCGGCGTCAGGCCGCGGTTCTCCGGCGCCATCGAGCCGTCGCCCAGGAGGGTGGGGAGGTTGTAGGTGATCTGGACGATCCGCACCCCGCGCGCGGCGAACTCGTCGATCCGCTCCAGTTTCTCACCGATCTGGACAGCGTTCTGGAAGCCGTAGATCACCCCGATCTTGCCGTCGGCCCCGGCCTTGGCGATGTCGCCGGCCTTGCGCACCAGTGTCAGGTCGGCGGCGTTGTCGGCGATGATCTTGTCCCAGACGTCGAGGGTCTTCTGCGTATAGGCGTAAGGCTCCTGGGGCCCGGCCACATAGCCCAGGGTGATGTTCACAGCCGTCAGGCCGGACGCCTTTGCGTCACGCAGGCCCCGCGCATCGAAATCCACGATCGAGGTGTCCGCGGCCGGTCCCGCCGGGCGGCCGATCTGCAGGTTGGGGTTCGAAAGTCCGCCCAGGGCGTTGACGATGATCGGCTTTTCGGCGCGGGCGACGGCGGGACCGGCCGCGAGGGCGGCGGCGAAGCCGAGGGTCTGGCGACGGGAGATCATGGCTGGCTCTTTCGTGCGGCCAGGTCGGCCTTGGGATCATAGTCGGCGCGGGCATAGGCCACGCCGCGCTTCACGGTGGTGATGACGGTGCGCAGGTTGCGGATGTCGGCGGTGGGGTCCTTGGCGACAAACACCAGGTTGGCCAACTTGCCGGCCTCGACGGTCCCGAAGTCGGCGTCCCTGCGCACGGAGAGCGCGCCGTTGCGGGTCGCGGCCACGATGGCCTGCATGGGGGTGAAGCCTGCCTTGTCCACCAGCAGCTCCAGCTCCTCATGCAGCGACGGATAGGCGGCCTCGGGCGCCGACGCGCCGTCGGTGCCCGCCGAGATAGTCACGCCCGCTTCCAGCGCCTCGCGCGTCAGGCGCGCGGCGAGATCCGTCGAGCAATAGGGCTTGGCCGGCCGCCCTTTCATGGCCTCGTAGATCCGCACCGTGGCGTCCAGCACCACACCGTCGGCCTTCATCCTGGCGTAGAGGCCGGCCATCGCCGGATGCACGCCCTGGCCGAACCGTCCTTCCTCGACGGCGGCGCGGTTGTGGTACTGGCCGGGGATCGGGTCCGACACCTGGTAGGCCAGCATGCAGACATGGCTGACCACATCGGCCTTGGCGTCCAGCACCTGGGCTGGGGTGGCGGGAAACACCGCCGCATGGGCCCAGATCGGCACGCCCTGGCGGTGGGCCTCGGCGGCGATCTCGGCCACCGTCTCGCCTGGCAGGTTCGCATAGACCTTGATCGCCGAGGCGCCGAGGCCGCGCGCCTGGGCGACCGCCAGGGGCAGGTCGGTCCGCGGCCCGATGGCCTGCATCCAACCGACCTCGCCCGCCCTGGCGCCACGCGAGGCCGCATGCACCCGCTTGTCCTCGAAGAACGACGGGCCGGCCATCAGGGCGGCGTAATAGATGTCTGGCCCAGCGATCTCGCCGATCCGCGCAGCGCGGGACAGGTCGGCCACGTTGCGTAGGTCGTCGGCCATGTCGCGGATCGAGGTGATCCCGCCATAGAGGCTGCGCTTGAGTTCCGCCTCCGCCCAGGTCCGGGCAGGCGGCGTCGCCAGGTGCTGATGGCTGTCGGTGAGGCCCGGCAGGACATACTGACCCGAGACGTCCACCACCTTGGTCTGCGGCGGCAGCTTGAAGGCGATCTCGCCGTCCCGCCAGATCCGCTCGATCCGCTCGCCCTTGACCAGAATGGACATGCCGGGCTTCGGCGGCGCGCCGGTCCCGTCGATCAGGGTCGCGCCCCTGTAGACGGTGAGCGGCTCGGACTGCGCGCTGGCGAGGCCGGGAACCAGGACGAGGACGGCGGCCATGGCCGCGACGCGGAAAGCGATCATGCCTCCCGTTTAGCGCGGCTCATCGACGGTGCGAAAGGTGAAGCTCGCGGATCAAGGGTCCGCCAAAAGCGTCCTTCTCCCCTTGCGGGAGAAGGTGGCCTTGCGAAGCAAGGTCGGATGAGGGGTCGATAGCCCTATCCGGTTGGCGGCGGCGCAGCCGCGAATGTTGGAAGAAGATGAACCACAAAGGCGCAAAGGGCACCAAGGCGCGGCGGCGCGGCCTATGAGGGTTTAGCTCCCTTCGTGCCCTTGGTGCCCTTCGTGGTTCAAGTCGGCTTCGCCGGGTGCACTAGCCGTCAAGTTCTGAGAGCCCCCTCATCCGACCCCGCTCTCGCGGGGCCACCTTCTCCCGCAAGGGGAGAAGGAACGCCTGACGTTGTTAGCGCGGCAGCTTGCTGACACCCATCAGGTAGGCGTCCACGGCCTGGGCGCACTGGCGGCCCTCGCGGATCGCCCAGACCACCAGGGACTGGCCGCGCCGCATGTCGCCGCAGGAGAAGATGTTGGGCGTCGAGGTCTTGTAGTCCGTGACCGGGGCCTTGACGGCGCCGCGCGGGTCCAGCTCGACGCCGGCCTGCTCGACGAACGCGTTGTGACGTGGCCCGACGAAGCCCATGGCCAGCAGGACCAGGTCGGCCGGCAGCTTGAAGGCGCTGCCCGGGACCTCTTGCGGGGTCAGGCGACCGTCCTCGCCGGCCACCCATTCGATGCGCGCGCACTCGATGGCCTCGACCTTGCCGTTGGAGCCCAGCACCTGCTTGGTGGTGACGGCGAAGTCACGCTCGCAGCCCTCTTCCTGGCTGGAGGAGGTACGCAGCTTCAGCGGCCAGTCCGGCCAGGTCATGAACTTGTTCTCGCGGGCCGGAGGCTGCGGCATGATCTCGAGCTGGGTGACCGAGGCCGCGCCATGGCGGTTCGACGTGCCGATGCAGTCGCTGCCGGTGTCGCCGCCGCCGATCACGATCACATGCTTGCCGGTGGCCGAGATCGCCCCGGTGGGCGCGGCGCGCAGTTCGTCGTCGCCGGCGTTGCGCTTGTTCTGCTGGGTCAGGAAATCCATGGCGTAGTGGACGCCCCGAAGCTCGCGACCGGGGATCTCCAGGTCGCGCGGGTTCTCCGCGCCGCCGGCCATCACCAGCACGTCGTAGTCGTCCAGCAGGCGTTGGACCGAGACCGTGACCCCGACTTCGAAATTGGTGCGGAAGATCACGCCTTCCTGCTCCATCTGGGCGATCCGGCGATCGATCAGATGCTTCTCCATCTTGAAGTCCGGGATGCCGTAGCGCAGCAGGCCGCCGATCCGGTCGCTCTTCTCGAACACAGTGGGCGCATGGCCGGCGCGGGCCAGTTGCTGGGCGCAGGCCAGGCCGGCCGGGCCCGAACCCACCACCGCGACGCGCTTGCCGGTGCCGCGGGGCGAGCCCTGCGGCTTGATCCAGCCCTCATCCCATCCCCGGTCGACGATCTGGCATTCGATCGTCTTGATGGTCACGGGCGCATCGACAATGTTCAGGGTGCAGGCGGCCTCGCACGGCGCGGGGCAGACCCGGCCGGTGAACTCCGGGAAGTTGTTGGTCGACTGCAGGTTCTCCAGCGCCGCCTTCCACTGGTCGCGATAGACCAGATTGTTGAAGTCGGGGATCTGGTTATTGACCGGACAGCCGGTGTGGCAGAATGGAATCCCGCAATCCATGCACCGCGCGGCCTGGCCGGCCACGGCCGGCGCGGCTAGCGGATGGGTGAATTCCTTCCAGGTCTTCAGGCGGTCGGACGGCGCGTCATAGGTGCGGTCCTGGCGCTCGATCTCAAGAAAGCCGGTGGGCTTGCCCATGCTCTAAACTCCCGACTTTGAAAGCTATTCGGCCGCGACGGCCGCGACCGCCTGGCGTTCGGCGGCCATCTCGACCAGGGCGCGCCGATAATCCTTGGGCATGACCTTCACGAAGGCCCCCAGCGACGTCTCCCAGGTCTCCAGGATCTCGCGCGCCCGCCGCGACCCCGTATAGAGGTGGTGGCGCTCGATCAGGATGCGCAGGCGCTCGGCGTCGAAGGACAGCATGTCGCCCATGCCGCTGTTCTCGACCGACACCGCCTTCTGGCTGGGCGCGTTGTCGTGGCCGGAGGCGGTCACGCTCACGCGGTCCAGGTCGACCATGGCCTTGTTGCACAGCGCGTCGAACCGGCCCTTCGGATCATAGACATAGGCGACGCCGCCCGACATCCCGGCGGCGAAGTTCCGCCCCGTGTCGCCCAGCACCACCACCACGCCGCCGGTCATGTATTCGCAGCCGTGGTCGCCCAGGCCTTCCACCACCGTCACCGCGCCGGAGTTGCGCACGGCGAAGCGTTCGCCGGCCACGCCCTCGAAATACGCCTCCCCGGCGATGGCGCCGTAGAGCACCGTATTGCCGACGATGATGTTCTCGGTCGGGTCGCGATTGGCCTCGGGCGGTTGGCGCACCACCACCCGGCCGCCAGACAGGCCCTTGCCCACATAGTCGTTGCCGTCGCCGGTCAGCTCCAGGCTGATCCCGCGGGCGGCGAAGGCGCCGAAGCTCTGGCCGGCCTGGCCGCGGAACTTCAGGGCGATGGTGTCGTCCGGCAGGCCGGCATGGCCGTAGCGGCGCGCCACCTCGCCCGACAGCATGGCGCCGACCGTGCGGTTGATGTTCTTGATTGGGTATTCCCCGAGGACCGGCTTGCCCTCTTCCAGCGCCGCCTGGGCGTCGGCGATCAGGGTGTTGTCCAGCGCCTTTTCCAGGCCGTGGTCCTGCCGGTCCATGTTCCAGAGGCCGGTCGGGCTCTCGGACGGGATGGCGTAGAGGAGCTTGGAGAGGTCGACGCCGCCGGCCTTCCAGTGGTCCACCGCGTGGCGCATCTCCAGCCGATCGACCCGGCCAATCATCTCGTTGACCGTGGCGAAGCCCAGCTGCGCCATGATCTCGCGCAGTTCTTCGGCGACGAAGAAGAAGTAGTTGATCACGTGCTCGGGCTGGCCGGTGAAGCGCGCGCGCAGCACGGGGTCCTGGGTGGCCACCCCCACCGGGCAGGTGTTGAGGTGGCACTTCCTCATCATGATGCAGCCGGCCGCGATCAGCGGGGCCGTGGCGAAGCCGAACTCGTCGGCCCCCAGCAGGGCCGCCACCGCCACGTCGCGCCCGGTACGCAGGCCGCCGTCGGCCTGGACCGCCACGCGGGTCCGCAGTCCGTTGAGCAGCAGGGTCTGTTGGGTCTCGGCCAGGCCGATCTCCCAGGGCGAACCCGCATGGGTCAGCGAGGTCAGGGGCGAGGCGCCGGTGCCGCCCTCGAAGCCGGAGATGGTGATGTGGTCCGCGCGCGCCTTGGCCACCCCGGCGGCGACCGTTCCGACGCCGACTTCCGAGACCAGCTTCACCGAGATGCGGGCCTTGGAGTTCACGTTCTTCAGGTCGTGGATGAGCTGGGCCAGGTCCTCGATCGAATAGATGTCGTGGTGCGGCGGCGGACTGATCAGGCCGACACCCGGCGTCGAGTGCCGGACGCGGGCGATGTTCTTGTCCACCTTGTGGCCGGGCAGCTGGCCGCCCTCGCCGGGCTTGGCGCCCTGGGCCATCTTGATCTGGATGTCGTCGGCGTTGACCAAGTACTCGGCGGTGACGCCGAACCGACCCGAGGCCACCTGCTTGATCGCCGAGCGCATGGAGTCGCCGTTCGGCAACGGAACGAAGCGATCCGCCTCCTCCCCGCCCTCGCCGGTGTTCGACCGGCCGCCGATGCGGTTCATGGCCATGGCCAGGGTGGTGTGGGCTTCGCGGCTGATCGAGCCGAAGCTCATCGCCCCGGTGGCGAAGCGCTTGACGATCTCGGCCGCGGGTTCGACCTCGTCGAGCGCGATCGGGGTCTCGGCGGTCTTGAAGCGCATCAGGCCGCGGATGGTCAGCAGGCGTTCAGACTGCTCATTAATTCCCGCCGCGAAGGCCTTGTATTCATCCGGCAAATTTCCGCGCACGGCGTGCTGCAGTTTGCTCACGGTCTCCGGCGTCCAGGCGTGCTCCTCGCCGCGCAGGCGGAAGGCGTAGGTCCCGCCAACGTCCAGCATCGAGGCGTAGATCGGGTTGTCGCCAAAGGCGTCGCGGTGACGGCGCACGGTCTCCTCGGCGATCTCACGCAGGCCGACGCCCTCGATGGTGGTGGCGGTGCCGGTGAAGTACTGCTCGATCAGCTCGCTCGACAGGCCGACCCCGTCGAAGATCTGGGCGCCGCAATAGGACTGGTAGGTGGAGATGCCCATCTTGGACATCACCTTCAGCACGCCCTTGCCGATGGCCTTGATGTAGTTCTTGCGCACCTCGTAGGCGCTGAGCGTCGAGGCGGTGGAAACACGGATCTGCTCCAGGGTCTCGAAGGCCAGGTAAGGGTTCACCGCTTCCGCGCCATAGCCCGCCAGCACGCAGAAATGGTGCACTTCGCGGGCTTCGCCGGTCTCGATCACCAGGCCGGTCTGCATGCGCAGGCCCTGGCGGATCAGGTGGTGGTGCACGGCCGCGGTGGCGAGCGCCGCCGGAATCGGGATGCGGTCGGACGAGACCTCGCGATCCGACAGGATCAGGATGTTCTTGTCGGCCAGCACGTTGTCGGTGGCCTCGCGGCACACCCGGTCCAGCGCCCGCTCCAGGCCCGCGACGCCTTCCTCGGCCGGCCAGGTCGCATCGATGGTGGCCGTGCGGAACGATCCGTCCACCAGCTCGCTGATCGAGCGGATCTTCGACAGATCCTCATTGGTGAGGATCGGTTGCGAGACTTCCAGCCGCTTATGGGTCCCGGCGTGGCGGCCCAGCAGGTTCGGCCGCGGCCCGATCATCGAGACCAGGCTCATGACCAGCTCCTCGCGGATCGGGTCGATGGGCGGGTTGGTGACCTGGGCGAAGTTCTGCTTGAAATACTCGTAGAGCAGCTTCGGGCGCTTGGAGAGCACGGCGATGGGCGTATCGGCGCCCATGGAGCCGATCGGGTCCTCCCCCGTCCGGGCCATCGGCTCGAGGAAGAACTGGACGTCCTCCTGGGTGTAGCCGAAGGCCTGCTGGCGATCGAGCAGCTGGGCGCCGTCGTTGGCGAGCGCCTCGTCGAAGGCGATCTCGGGCAGCTCCTCCAGCTTGAACTGAGTCTGGGAGAGCCACTCGGCATAGGGCTCGGCCTGGGAGAGGGTCGCCTTGATCTCCTCGTCCTCGATGATCCGGCCTTCCTCCATATCGATCAGCAGCATCTTGCCGGGCTGCAGCCGCCACTTGCGGACGATCCGCTCTTCCGGAACGGTCAGGACCCCGATCTCGGAGGCCATGATCACATGGTCCTGGTCGGTGACCACGAAGCGGGCCGGACGCAGGCCGTTGCGGTCCAGGGTCGCGCCGATCTGGCGGCCGTCGGTGAAGGCCACCGCGGCGGGGCCGTCCCACGGCTCCATCAGGGCGGCGTGGTACTCATAGAACGCCTTGCGCTCGGCGTTCATCAGCGGATTGCCGGCCCAGGCCTCGGGGATCAGCATCATCACCGCGTGGGCCAGCGGGTAGCCGCCGGCCAGCAGCAGCTCGAGCGCATTGTCCAGACAGGCGGTGTCCGACTGACCGTGCGGGATCAGCGGCCACATCTTGTTGAGGTCGGGTCCCAGCAGGTCGCTCTCGAGCGTGCGCCGCCGGGCGTTCATCCAGTTCACGTTGCCGCGCACCGTGTTGATCTCGCCGTTGTGGGCGATGAACCGGTAAGGGTGGGCGAGCTTCCAGGACGGGAAGGTGTTGGTCGAGAACCGCTGGTGGACCAGGGCCAGGGCCGATTCCGTGATCGGGTTGGCGAGATCCTCGTAGAAGGTCCCCACCTGGCCGGCCAGCAGCAGCCCCTTATAGACCACCGTCCGGGTCGAGAAGGACGGCAGGTAGAGCTGGGTCAGGCCCGGCAGGTTCATCCGCGTGGCCATCTCGGCCAGGGGGTTCTGGAGCTGCTTGCGCACGGTCAGCAGCTTCCGCTCGAAGGCGTCCTGGTCCTTGGTGTTGGGGCCGCGGCCGACGATGGCCTGGCGGATGACCGGCATCTGGGCCAGCACCGCCGCGCCCAGGCCTTCGGTGTTGATGGGCACGTCACGCCAGGCGATGAAGGTCTGGCCTTCCACCTTCAGGAAGTGCTCGAACTGGTGGACCGCCACCTCGCGGGCGGCGGCGTCCTGCGGCAGGAAGCACATGGCCACGGCGTAGTCGCCGGGCGGGGGCAGATCGACGCCTTCCTTGCCGGCCCAGTCGCGCAGCAGGCCGTCCGGAATCTGGATCAGAATCCCGGCGCCGTCGCCCACCAGCGGATCGGCGCCCACGGCGCCGCGATGGTCCAGATTGACCAGGATCTCCAGGCCGCAGGCCACGACCTCATGCGATTTGCGGCCCTTGATATTGGCCACAAACCCCACGCCGCACGCATCGTGTTCGTTGCGCGGGTCGTACAGACCTTGACGTTCCGGAGCTCCCATCGGCGTCCCTCACTCGTAAGCTCGCAGGCGCGCACGGACGCGGCCAAACCCGACCGTTCCGCACGCCAATTCGGCGCGCATCTACACGGCAAGATCAACCCTTGTCGATGGGTCAGAACCTGCGGAATTGAAAAGATTTTCTAAGGTGCGACGTCTAGTAGCGTTTTGTCGGCCTTTTGCGCCACATTGCAGCCCGTCAGGATCATCGCCACGGCGAGCTCGCTGCGCAGGGTCCCCAGCATCTTCTCGACCATCGGCTGACCTCCGGCGCCGAGCGCATAGGCCCAGGCCCGGCCGACGAAACAGGCCCGGGCGCCCAGGGCCAGGGCCTTCAGCACGTCGAGGCCCGAGCGGACCCCGCCATCCATGAAGATCTCCAAATCGCCGCCGACCGCGTCCACCACCGCGGGCAGGGCCGAGATCGAGGACCGCACCCCGTCCAGCTGCCGCCCGCCATGGTTGGAGACCACCAAGCCCTGCGCGCCGGCTTTCACGGCCTCCCGAGCGTCTTCCGGATCCAGCACCCCCTTGATGACGATGGGTCCGTCCCAGGTCTTCCGCACCCAGTCGATGTCGGCCCAGGTGACGGTGCGGTCGAAATTGCGCGCGATCCAGCTCAGGAAATCGGTGACCCGCCTGCCTTCGGTCACCGCGCTCTGGACGCAGCCCAGGGTGTGCGGCCGGCCGTGCAGCCAGACATCCCACAGCCATTCCGGATGGGTCGCCCCCTGCCAGGCGGTGTTCAACGCCCCCGACAGGCCGCTCGCCCCGGTGAAGCCCGAACGGACGTCGCGATAGCGAGAACCCGGCAGCGGCAGGTCGACCGTGAAGACCAGAACCTTGCAGCCCGCCGCCTTGGCGCGCGCCAGCAGCTCGGCCATGTAGCCGCGGTCCTTCAGCATGTAGAGCTGGAACCAGGGCGGCGCGCCGGAGGCCGCCACCTCCTCCACGGAACAGACCCCCACCGTCGAGAGGCAGAACGGCACGCCGGCCGAAGCCGCGGCCCTGGACGCCTGGACTTCGCCGCGGCGGGCGTACATGCCCGCCATGCCCACCGGCGACAGGCCCACGGGAAAGCTCATGGTCTCACCGAACACCTCGACGCTCATGTCCAGCTGGCTCATGTCGCGCATGACCCGCTGGCGGAGGGTGATGGCCTCCAGGTCGGCCACGTTGCGGCCGAGCGTCACCTCGGCGTAGCTGCCGCCGTCGATATATTCGAAGAACATCTTCGGCAGCCTGCGCCGCGCCAGCTCACGATAGTCAGACACCGACGCCGGCTTCATCCTGGCCCTTCCCGTTTCCGCCCAGCCTTCTTGGTAGGGTCAAGCCGGGTCGTTGACAAATGTTCTGTATTTGTTCTTATCGGCGACATGCAAATCCGACTCGCCCTCCCCTCCGATCTGCCGGCCGTCCGCGACCGGCTCCGCGCGGTTTTCGGGCCGCAGAGGGCCGAGCATCGGATGGATCCGGTCTCCCAGCTCATCAAGGCGGTGATCAGCGCGCGCACCTATGACGAGGTGGCCTGGGCCGCCTTCATCCGCCTGCGCGCGGCCTTCCCGAACTGGGCGACCCTGACCCTGGCCGATCCGGCCCAGATCGAGCCGGTGATCGATCCGGTGACCTTCGCCGAGGACAAGGCGCGGCGGCTGCCGATCCTGATCCGGGTGATCATCCTCAAGCGCGGCGAGCTCAACCTCGACTTTCTGAAGGACGAACCGTTGGACGAGGCCATGGAGTGGCTGACCCGCCTGCCGGGCGTGGGCGTCAAGGCCGCGGCGGCGACCCTGAACTTCAGCACCCTGGCGCGGCCGGTCCTGACCGTCGACACCCATGTCCAACGGGTCGGCGGCCGGCTCGGCCTCACCCCGCGCGGCGGCGACCGGACCCTGGCCTATGATGGTCTGATGGAACAGGCCCCCGCCGACTGGGACGCAGACCGGTTCTTCGAGTTGCACTGGCTGCTCAAGGCCCACGGCCAGTCGATCTGCAGCCACTTCGACCCGGCCTGCGACCTGTGCGCCCTGCGCGACGCCTGCCCGCGCATCGGGGTCGGCCGCGACCAGGAGGGCGATGTGGTCGCCTTCCGCGGTCCCCGGACGCTCCCTGGCGAAGAAGCCGGAATCTGACGCCTACGGCGTTGGAGTGCGCCGCCGACCGCGCTAGTTTGCGGCCACGGATTCTAGGAGCGATCGATGACCGACTGGATTGAACGGCCCTGGGCCCTGATGCGTCACCATGCGGGCTGGGCGGACGTCTTCCACATCGAGAGCGAAACCGCGGATTCCATCACCGGCTTCTATCCCGACCGCGAGACCGTGGGGCCGCCGGTCAATTATAGCGTCCGCGCCGTCCTCGCCCGCTTCCCGACCATGGAGGCCGCCCGCGCCGCCCGCGAAGGCGCGGTGCTGGAATGGCGCAAGCACGACGAAGGGGTCCGCGAGGCCGAGACCAAGCTGCGCGAAGCCGAGAAGGCGCGTGAGGAAGCCTGGCTGGGCTGCCTGCGCGACGCGGCCAACGGGGGCT
Source organism: Phenylobacterium sp. (assembly GCF_036677185.1). Taxonomy (GTDB): domain Bacteria; phylum Pseudomonadota; class Alphaproteobacteria; order Caulobacterales; family Caulobacteraceae; genus Phenylobacterium. The sequence goes on along the minus strand of NZ_JAKFEN010000028.1, from coordinate 21,092 downwards.
AGAACCGCAGCCCCTTGGCCGCCGCCCACGCGACGCCCACCGCCAGGATCAGCCCCACCAGCAGGCTCCACAGCCTTCCCCGCTTCAACGGTTCAGCGGCGAAGGCGCTCTTGCCGGTGATCATGGCGCCGATCAGGTTCTGGCGCTTCCAGGCCCAATAATAGGCCACCGCCAGCAAGTGCAGGACGACCAGGCCCTGCAAGACGCGGAACAGCAGCTCGTGCCACTCGGCGCAGAGCCGGCTGGTCTCGAAGCTCACCAGATAGGTGAGCGGCCCCGACTCCAGGCCGTCGATATCGCCGGCGAACAGGCCAAGCACGGTCAGGGCCAACATCACGGCGATCATCGCCACCACGCTCCAGGCGCCGACGGGATTATGACCGCCGGCGTGGCTGGGGCTGCGTTCGCCCGCGGTCTTCAAATAGGCCAGGGTCGCCTTGGGGCCGGTGAGGAAGCTCGCGAACCGCGCGGTCGAGCCGCCCGCCACGCCCCACCAGAGCCGGAAGACCAGCAGGCCCAGCAGCCCGTAGCCCGCCCACCTGTGGAGCTGCATGTTCTGTTCCGCGGAGAACCAGGCGACCAGGATCAGCACCACCAGGGTCCAGTGGAAGATCCGGGTCGGCAGGTCCCATAGCGCCACGCCGGGCGCGCGGGGCAAGGTCGAGTCGCTCATTTTTCCTCGGCGCGGAAGGGCTTATGGCAGCCGCCGCAGGCGCCGCCGGTGGCCTTGAACTGGAGCTTGATGGCCTCGACGTCGCCCTTGCCGGCCGCGACGCGCAACTTCTGGCTCTCGACCTGCAGCGCCTTGGTGGCCTCGGCGAACTTGACGGGCTCGGCCCAGATGTCGGCCTTGGCGCGCATCTTGATCCCGGCCTCGGGACCGGAACCCTTAGGGAACCATTTGGGGATGGCGAGGGAGAAGCCGTGGACCTTCTTGGCCTCCGCGGCGATCAGCTTGGTGTCCGGTGTGTCCTTCTTGAGCTCGTCGTTCACCGCCTTGAACGACTTGCCCATCTCCTTGTAGCTGGCCTGGCGCAGGGTGATGGCCTTTTCCACGGAGGTCGCCGCGACAGCGCCGCCCGCGGTCAGGGCCAGGGCGAGGGCGATACTGATGGCGCTGGTCTTGCCGGACATGACGTCTCCGCTGCGAGGTGTGGATGCGGCGGAGTTGAGACGAGCAAAAGAGGCCCGTCAATCAAAGCTAGCGCTTGGCGAGGCTCTAATGGCGCACGCCGTGGCCTGTAACCGCCGCCAAGCCGGTCAGGGCGATGATCTTGAGGTCCAAAAGGAAACTGCGCCGCGCCAGGTAGTCGGCGTCCAGCCGCGCCTTGTCGGCGATGGGCAAGGCGTCGCGGCCGTTGATCTGAGCCCAGCCCGTGAGGCCGGGCCGCAGGACCTCCACCCCGGCGGCGGTGCGCAGGGCCACGAGGTCGTCCTGGTTGAACAGGGCCGGCCGCGGTCCCACCAGACTCATGTCCCCGGCAAGGACGCTCCAGAGCTGAGGCAGCTCGTCGAGGCTGGTGCGCCGCAGGAAGACGCCCAGTGGCGTGATCCAGTCGCCCGCGTCCGACAACAGGTGGGTCGCCACGTCCGGCGCGCCAAGCCGCATGGTGCGGAACTTCGGCATGGCGAACAGGCCGTTGCCGCGCCCGACGCGGCGCGACCAATGCAGGGCCGGGCCGGGGCTCTCCAGGCGCACGGCGACCGCCACGGCGGCGAGCACCGGCGAGAGCAGGATCAGCCCCGTCAGGGCCGCCAGGATGTCGAACGCCCGCTTGGCCACTGCTTCTCCCACCGTCCCTCAGGTGCGGGTCAAGCCTTAGCGCGCCAAGCGCCCGACCGCCAAGCTCAGGCAGGGTCGTCGGAGATGGAACGCGTGGCGCGCGGCGTCTTCGGCTTGGGCGCCGCCGGCTCGGGCGCGAGTTCGGGCGCGGCCTCCATCACCGGTTCGGGCTCGACGACCGGCTCAGGCTCGGTCTCCGGCGCGGCGTCGACCACCGGTGCGGCGTCGGGCAGGAGTTCCGCAGTCGCGACGAAGGCCGGCTCAGGTTCGGGCTCGGCCGCCACCGCGGGCTCCAGCGCCTCGACCTCAGGTTCGGCGGCCGGAGCGGCTTCGAGTTCCAGCACGGCCGGCGTCTTCGCAAACAGGGCCTCGAGGTTCGTCGCCTCCCGCCAGCGGCTGAGCCACCAGTAGGCGACACCGGCCGAGGCCGCGCCGGCATAGAGGAACCAGAACGGCGAGGCTGCGCCCAGCGGCACATAGATCGCGCTCTTGGGGTCGAACTTGAGCTCAGTGGGAAGCTCGGGAAGGGTTTGCGACGGGATCAATGGACGCCTCCAAACGGCTAAGGTTTGTGCGATGCAGCAAATCCTAGCCGATCTCTTCGCAAGTGCAAAATGAACCTTAGGTGGCGGTCCAGATTCGGGCCGCCCCGCCCTGCCCCAGGGCGCCCACTGTCCAATCGCAGATCGATTGCAGGGTCTCGCCCATGCCGTCAGGCGCGCGGGCCACGACCAGGGCGCAGCCGTTCATCTTCATGGGATCGGTCAGGGGCCGCATCCGCGCCTCGGCGATCAGCAGCGGCCCGACCCCGGCGTCCTCGGCGTCGCGCACGAAGCTGTCGAAGGTCTCCAGGTCCTTGAGCGGCAGCCAGACCAGGGTCACGGCCAGGGGGTTCGCGGCCGCGACGGCGCCAAGGGCCTCTACGCAGCGGCGATAGTCGTCGGACTTCTCGAACGGCGGATCGATCAGCACCAGGGCCTGGCCGTCGCGGGGCAGCCTGGCCGCCGCCTCGGCATAGCCGTCGGCGCAAACCGTCCGCGCCGCCGGCCACGGCGTCAGGGCCTGGGTCAGGGCCGCATGCTCCTCGGGCCGCAGTTCGCAGGCCAGATAGCTGTCGCCCTTGCGCAGGGCGCCGGCGATCAGCAGGGGCGAGCCCGGATAGAGCCGCGCCGGCCCGCCGCCGTTCAGCTGGCTGACCGCGGCGCGCAGGGGCTGGAGCGCCGCCGGCAGATCCTGGGCCTTCATCAGCTGGCCGACCCCCGCCCGGGCCTCGCCGGAACGCTGCGCCTCGTCGCCGGAAAGGTCGTAGAGCCCGCGGCCGGCATGGGTGTCGATCACGGTCAACGGCCGAGGCATCTGGGAGAGCAGATCCAGCAGGGCCGCATGCTTGACCAGGTCGGCGAAGTTCCCGGCATGGAAGGCGTGGCGGTAGTTCATCGGCGTCGAAACCCTGCGGCGCCGCTCACGTCGAGCGCCTGCGAAGGGCGTTCCTGCCACGGCTCGCGGAATTTCCAAAGGCGCGAGATGGCCCGCGACACCGCTGGCTGGCCGCTTGAAGCTTTCCCCTAGGCGTCCCCCGCGTAATCGGCGCTAAGGTCGCGCAAAACACCCCCAGGGAGGGCTCACATGCTCGGAGACAAGCTGCGTTTCGGCGCCTTCATCGCGCCGTTCCATCCCATCGAGGAGAACCCGACGCTGGCCATCCAGCGCGACCTCGAACTCGTCCAGTGGATGGACCAGCTCGGCTATGACGAGGCCTGGATCGGCGAACACCACTCCGCCGCCTATGAGCTTATCGCCTCGCCCGAGGTGTTCATCGCCGCCGCGGCGGAGCGCACCAAGCACATCCGCCTGGGCACCGGGGTCTCTTCCCTGCCCTACCACCATCCCCTGATGCTGGCCGACCGCATCAACCAGCTCGACCACATGACCCGTGGCCGGGTGATGTTTGGCGTCGGCCCCGGCGCCCTGGTCTCCGACGCCTTCATGATGGGCATTCCGCCTTCCAAGCAGCGCGACCGCATGGACGAGGCGCTGGACGTCCTGGTGCCCCTGCTGCGCGGCGAGACGGTCACCCACAAATCCGACTGGTTCGAGCTCGCCAACGCCCGCTTGCAGATGACCCCCTACTCGCGGCCCAGCGTTGAGATCGCCGTGGCCAGCCAGGTGTCGCCGACCGGCGCGCGGGCGGCGGGCAAGCATGGCGCGGGCCTGCTGTCGCTTGGCGCGACCTCGACGGGCGGCTTCAATGCGCTGGCCTCCAACTGGGCGGTCGCCGAGGAGCAGGCCAAGGACTATGGCCAGACCATGGACCGCCGCGCCTGGCGTCTGGTCGGACCCATGCACATCGCCGAGACCCGCGAACAGGCCATGGCTGACGTCCGCTTCGGCCTGGAGAAGTGGATCTACTACTTCCGCGAGATCGCCAACCTGCCCATCGTGCCGGCCGACGCCGAGAATCCCGTCGAGGCGCTGATGGAGTCCGGCATGGCGGTGATCGGCACGCCGGACGACGCGGCGGCCAAGATCCAGCAACTGCTCGACGAGAGCAAAGGCTTCGGCGCCTTCCTGTTCATGGCCCACAACTGGGCCGACTGGACAGCGACGAAGAAGTCCTACGAGCTGTTCGCCCGCTATGTTGCGCCCCGCTTCCAGGATCTGAACGTCAACCGCCAGGCCTCCATGGACTGGGTGAAGTCCAACAAGGCCGAGTTCACCGGCCAGATGCAGGCCGCCGTCGGCGCCCGCATCGTCCAGCACATGATGGAGAAGGGCTCCGAGAACATCCGGCCCGAGATCGTCGAGATGATCACCGGCGGAGCGAAACCTCCCGCCGAGTGAGAGACGGCGCCCGCGCCATCACGCAGGCGTGAACGTCATACGTGTCCGACTTGACCTTGCAACTGACCCGCGATTCGCGTAATCTGTAAAGTGTCAGAAGCCGCCATTGCGACTTCAAGTTCTCGAAAATCGACTGGTCGTTCACCTGGACCCTGTGCGTACGGGGGTGGCGCCGCTGTGTGTGGGACGTGGCATAGACGAAGGCTAGGCCTGAGCAGCGACATCAAGGTCCGTTCACCCATCCTGGAAGGGAAGCAACGTGGCTAAGAATCCTACCAACGGCGGCGCTAACGGCGCCAACGGCTCCGGCATCGACAACATGCTCATGGCGGCCCTGCAACACAGCGGCGAGGAGCTCCAGACCGGCCGCTACGTCATCACCTACAAGGAAGGGGCGCTCGAAAGCGGGACCTCGTCCCTGCAGGCCGAGGGCCTGCGGACCGCGGACGCCCGCGACTTCGCCGACCAGGACATCAGCCTGGCCGAGCTCGGGGACGCCGACGCCTTCGTCCTGCCCGAAATCGGCGTGGCGGTGGTCAGCGCCGCAGCGCTCCAGAAGTCGCGTGTCAGCGCGGTCGAGGCCCTGGCGCAGGACAGCCCGATCGAGGCCGTGGAGCCGGAATATTTCGCCTTCGCCGACAATGTGGCCACCGAATATCTGCGTGGCTTCCGGCGCGCGGTCGACATCATCGTCATGGACTTCGAGCAGCTGGGAGACCTCGAACCCGACGATTCCGATGTGGAGGCCGAGGTGCTCGGCGCGACCTGGGGCCTGGCCCGCTGCAAGGTTCCGCCCAGTTCGCGCAGCGGCGCGGGGATCCGGCTGGCGGTGCTCGACACCGGCATGGACCTGGGCCACCCCGACTTCACGGGCCGGCAGTTCTTCACCCAGACCTTCGTCGGCCAGCCGGTGCAGGACCTCCACAGCCACGGCACCCACTGCATCGGCACGGCGGCGGGTCCGCTCGCCCCGCCCGGCGTCACGCCGCGCTACGGCATCGCCTACAAGGCTCCGATCTATCCCGGCAAGGTGCTGACCAATTCCGGCTCCGGCACCACCGCCAGCGTCCTGGCCGGCATGAACTGGGCGATCGCCAACAGGTGCGCCGTGATTTCGATGTCGCTGGGCTCAAGCTCGCCCGTCCAGGCCGCCTACACGGCCGCGGGCCGCGCCGCCCTTGTTCGGGGCTGCCTGATCGTCGCCGCGGCGGGTAACAGCGGAGGTCCCACCGGATCGCCGGCCAATTCGCCGACCATCATGGCGGTGGCCTCGTTGGACTCCAACCTGGCGCCGTCGAGCTTCTCGTCGTTCGGGAAGATCGAGATCGCGGCCCCCGGCCGGGACGTCCTTTCGTCCGTGCCGCGGCCGACGCGTTATGGCGTGAAGAGCGGCACCAGCATGGCCACGCCGCATGTCGCCGGCTGCGCGGCCCTCTGGGCCCAGACCAATCCCAACCTGCGGGGCCAGGCCCTGTGGAACAAGCTGATCGCCACCGCCCGTCCGTTGCCCTATCCCCGTACGCGGGTGGGCGCGGGATTGGTCCAGGCGCCGGCCTGATTGAGGTCACGCCCGCCGTCCCAGGGCGGCGGGCGTCCTTTCGATAGGAGGCAGGCATGGCCGACGCCAAGCGCTGGGTGGTGACCGCCACCCCCGAGCGACCGTTGCCGGAGATCGCCAAGACTCTGTCCGACCACGGCTTCTCCATCGACCAGCAGCTCGACGACATCGGCGTCCTGATGGGCAGCGCCGACGAGGCCCTGGCCGAGCGCATTCGCGGCCTGCCGGGCGTCGCCGACGTCTCCCCCAACGAGGACGTCGATATCGGCCCGCCGGACTCGCCCGAGACCTGGTGATCGGCTGGCTTGGCGTTGCGTTCCCGTCTAGCCTGAGCGACTGAGCTCAGGGAATCGCCGTGGACGTCCAGGCCTATTTCGACCGCATCGGCTTCTCGGGCCGCGCCAGGCCGGACCTGGCGACCCTGACCGCCCTTCACCGCGGTCACCTGCGGGCCATTCCCTATGAGAACCTCGACGTCCAGCTTCGCCGGCCGATGACGCTGGATCCGGCGGCGGCCTTCGACAAGCTGGTCACCCGGCGGCGCGGCGGCTGGTGCTACGAGATGAACGGCCTGTTGGGCGCGGTGCTGCAAGAGATCGGCTTCTCGGTCACCCGCATGTCGGGTTCCGTGGCCCGCGGGGAGCGCGACGATCGTCCGCTGGGCAACCACCTGGTCCTGCGCGTCGAACTCGACCAGCCCTACATCGCCGACGTTGGCTTCGGCGACGGCATCCTCGAGCCCTTCCCGATGACATTCCAGGCGCATGAATGCGCTGGCTACCGGTTCCGGCTGGAAGATCTCGACGGCGAATGGCTGCGATTCCACAACCACGCCAACGGCGGGGCGCCCTTTTTCGACTTCACCCTGGCCCCCGCCTCGCCCGACGAACTGGGCGCCACCTGCCGGTGGCTCTCGACCTCGCCGGAGTCGATCTTCGTCCAAACCGCGCTGGCCTTCCGCCATACGCCGGACGGCATCGTCAGCCTGCTGGGCCGGGCCCATCGCCGCATCCGGCCGGACGGCAAGGAAACGCGACTGCTCAATTCGGCCGAGGAATTCGTCGGCGTTCTGAAGCGCGACTTCGACCTCGACGTGCCCGAGGCCGCCGGCCTCTGGCCCGCGATCCACGCCAAGCACGAAGAGTTGTTCGGCGAAGACGCCCAGGCCTGAGCCCTAATAGGTTCCTACCCGCCAAGTCATAAAAGCGTGCCTGGACATCCTGGGCGTGCGGTCCCACATCCCCATCCGTTGGGGAAATGGAGACGCAGACATGCTCGACCTTTCGCTTCCGCCGTCCGTCACCGTCAGTCCGACCGTCGTGGGCGTCTCCGTCCTGACCGACGATGGGGTCATCGTCCAGATCAGCCTGCCGCGCCCCCGCGGCCTGCACGACCTGCCCGCCGAGGTGGTCGCCGACCGCGCCATGACCCTGGCCAAGGCGGCGCTGAAGACCGCCTCGGAGACCCTGGAAGCCGCCTAGCCCTCGGTGTCGACCGAGGCCTGCATGGCGGGCGCGTAGCGGGGACCGGTGACGGTCTTCTCGTTCACCAGGGCCTCGACCCTGGCCAGGGTTTCCGCCGACAGCGTCACCTCGGCGGCCTTGGCGTTCTCGGCCATGTGGGCCGGCGAGGTGGTGCCGGGGATCGGCACGATGATCGGGTCCTTCGCCAGCAGCCAAGCCAGGCAAAGCTGGGCCGGGGTGCAGCCGGATTCGGCGGCGAGCGCCGCGAACGCCTTATAGAGCTTCAGGTTGGCGGCGAAGGCCGCGCCCTGGAAGCGCGGCATGTCCTTGCGGAAGTCCCCTTCGCTGAGCACGCTCGGATCGGGGACGCCGCCCGCCAGGAAGCCGCGACCCACGGGGCTGAAGGCCACGAAGGCGACGCCTAGTTCGCGGCAAGCATCCAGCACCGCGATCTCCGGATTGCGGGTCCAGGGCGAATATTCGGTCTGCAGCGCGGTGACGGGATGGACAGCGTGCGCCCGGCGCAGGGTGTCTGCGGAGACCTCCGACAGGCCGATCGTCTTGATCTTGCCCTCGGCGACCAGTTCGGAGAGCGCGCCGACGCTCTCCTCGATCGGCACGCGCTTGTCCCAGCGGTGCAGGTAGTAGAGGTCGATGACGTCGGTCCCCAGGCGCTTCAGGCTGCCTTCGCAGGTGGCCTTCAGGATCTCGGGCCGACCGTTCAGCTCGCGCTTGTCGCCGTTGGTCAGGCCGCATTTCGAGGCCAGGATGAAGTCCTTGCGATGCGAGCCCAGAACCTCGCCCACCAGGGTCTCGTTGTGACCGATCCCGTAGACCGCGGCGGTGTCGAAGAAGGTGTAACCGGCGTCCAGCGCCCCCTTCAGCACCTGATGGGCCTGTTCGCGTGGCGGCGGCGGGCCGTAGGCGTGGGACAGGCTCATGCAGCCCAGCCCGATAGCCGAGACCTCGAAGGGACCGATCTGACGTCTATCCATGCCCGCGCTCCATGCCTCTGGTGACGCTGGCGAAGAGCGTCGAGGCGGGGCGTCAGGTCAAGCGCAGCTTAGGGGTTGACCGTCATCTTGATGACGATCCGGCCCGGATTGGCCAGCGCGAAGCTCTCCGGAACCTCGACCTGGGCCGCCAGCTTCACGGCCGCGTCGGCGGTGGCGCCCTGGGCGTCGAGCGCTTTGCAATCCTTCAGGCCGGTTTCCGACACCTGGCAGTCCAGCAGCACCGCGGTGGTGACCGCCTCCACCATGGGAGCCGGGGCGGTGGCCGAGGCCGGTTGAGCGGCGGAAGACGCCGAGAGCGCGGCGGCGGCGGCAAGAACGGAAAGCAGCATGGGGCCTCGGCGTTTACGAAGATTAGTCAATGGTGAAGCCGGGCGGAACGCAAGTGTTTCATTCCGGCGCCTTCGGAAATCCACGTCGCAACGGACGCGCCAACTCCAGCGCGGACGCCTGGATCAGCGGCAGGCGCCTAGCTTTTTTGCAGCGCAGCAAAGATTTCATCGCACTGCGAAATTGACCTTGAACCCGTGCTGGAGCCTGCGGTATCCGAGTCGTGGGCGAAGCGGTCGCGACAGATTTGGCCGCCGTCCAAAGGGAAACGCCGGGAGGTGGTTGGTCTTCAACCCCCTTTCGGGACTTCAAATTATGATCCGTTCTTTCGCGCTCTCGGCCCTGGCCGTTCTGGCCATCTCCGCGCCCGCCCAAGCCGCTTCCTCCGTGAAGGTCGACCTGGTCGGTAAGTCGTCCGCCCAGATCGAGGCTGACATCACCAAGGCCGCCAAGAAGGTGTGCTTCTATGAGACCCGCAGCGAGACCCTGGCGCTGGACGCCTACGGCCGCTGCGTGAAGGCCACCACCAAGGTGGCGTTCGAGCAACTGGCCACCGCCCAGGCCCAAGCCGGCACGACCCTGGCCGCGCGCTAGGCCCGACAAGTTCCAAGCAAAGGCCGGCGGCGACGCCGGCCTTTGTGATAGGGGCGACCCCGCCCTACCGTGCTCGCCATGAGTCGATCGGACCTGACGCCCGACCTCGCCGCGACCCTGGATGTCGTGGCCGCCGCGGCGGGTGGCCTCTCCGACGACTGGTGGCTGCTCGGTAGCGCCGCCATGGCCCTGGTCGGGGTGTCGGGACTCACGCCGCCGGATGTCGACCTGCTGGTGAGCGAACGCGACGCCCGAGGTCTCATCGGCGCCTGGAACGCCGAGGTCGCGCCGCTATCGAGTTCCGACCTGTTCCGCTCCAGGATCTTCGCCAAGGCCAGGCTCGCGCCCCTGCCCGTCGAGATCATGGCAGGGTTCGAGGTGCAGGCGGACGAAGGCTGGCGCTTGGTTCTACCTCGGACGCGGATTGCGATCGGCGGGGTCTTCGTTCCGACTATCGCCGAGCAGGCCGAGATTTGCCGGCTGTTCGGGCAGCCTAAGGACCTGGCGCGGATCGCCGCCCTGGAGGCCCTGGCCTAGCGCCGGTCCTCGTGCACGCGGACGATCAGCGACTGGCTGGCGGTGGCCATCAGCTCGCCATCCTGGGCGAACAGGTACATGGCCCCGTGTCCGAACCCGCCGTGGACGCCCAGGATCCGGGTGTCGCACAGCACCCAGTCGGTGGGCACGATCGCGCGCACGCGGATGGTGTTGTCCAGGCTATTGCCGCCGGCGTTGAGACCCAACGCATTGCCCACCGCGCCCGGCACGAAGTCGGCCATGATCGCCAGCATGGTCGCGTCGATGGCGATGGCTTCCCGGGGCCGGATCCACAGCAGCAGGCGGCCGTCATCCTCGCCGTCGCCAGCGTCCGTGCCACCATAGCGCCCCTTCGCGACCCGCACCTCGATGCGGCTGTGCAGGTCCTCGCCGCCGCCGCGCCAGTGGGCGGCGGGTGGGCAGTCCTCCGGCGGGTCGCAGTCGGGCATGGCCAGCCACTGGCGCGACAGGTCGCTGGGCCGCGCGCCGAGGGCGGCGTTGACGGTGAAGATCTCCTTGTCGCCCACATGGCCGATCACCCGAGCCTGGCTGTTGTACTTGCCGGCTGCGGGAACCCAGACATCCAGGTCCACCACGCTGGGCGGCCGGGCATAGGAGAGGTATTGCGCCGTGGCCCAGATCACCGGCCGCTCGCAGGTCCGCTGCAGGGCGGCGATGGACGAGCCCAGCCCCACCCCGCCGAACATGAACAGGTTCCCGGGCGGCCCGACGCAGACCCCGGGGCTTAGCGGCAGGTACCAGCGGTGCGGATTGTGCGTCGCCTGGATGTCGAAGAAGAGCGGGGCTGTCATGGTCAGCGCGACGCCGCGGCGGCTTCGGCTTCGTTCCGCAGACGCTTCTCGGCCTCCTTCATCAGGGCGTCGGTGGAGAGGTTCTTGGCCTCCCGCGCCCTGATCTCGTCGACCAGCCGCTGATCGGCGTTCTGCACATGCAGGGCGTAGAGGAAGGCGCCGAACCCGCCCAGGGCCGCCACGGTCAGCACCAGGGCCGCGATCGCCGCCATGCTGGTCCAGGCCTTGGTCTGCTGGCCAGGGGGCGCGGGCTTCAGATAGGCCGCGCCGATGAACACCACCCCGGCCAGGAAGGTCGCGCAGCCGGCCTGGTGGATCATCGCCCTCTGGCCGACCAGGTCGGCGTTGGCCACCACGCTGGGCGCCAGGCCGATCAGCCGGTTGCCCTCGGTGAGCTGCGAGACCTCGATGGTCCCGGCGAACACCACCTGGGCCAGTCCCAGCAGGGCGAGAATCCATCCGGCGATGATCATCAGGGGTCTCCGCGCCGCGCGCCTGGCGGACTCAGTTCAGGGGGCTTCTAGTTATCACGCCGCACCGCGCTTTCGACTTCCGCTCGCGCAGTCTTGACCGCCGCTGCGGCAGGTGGGCGAGATTTCGCCAATCGCAAAGGGAAGGAAGCGCCATGGCCCAGTTCAAGCTGCTCATCGACGGTCGTCTGGAGGACGGCGACTCCACGATGGAGGTGATCAACCCGGCCACGGAAGAGTCGGTCGCCACCTGCCCGCGCGCCTCCAAGGCCCAGCTCGACAAGGCGGTGGCCGCCGCCAAGACCGCCTTCCCCGCCTGGCGCGACACCCCCATCGCCGAGCGCCGCGCCGCCCTGGTCGCCATGGCGGATGTCATCCAGGCCAATGCGCCGGAACTGGCCCGGCTGCTGACCCAGGAGCAGGGCAAGCCCATCGAGGCCGCCACCGGCGAGGTCTACGGCGCCGCGGCCTTCTTCCGCTATTTCTCGACCCTGGACCTGCCGATCAAGGTCCTGGACGACGGCCCGGGCCGCAAGGTCGAGCTGCGCCGCCGCGCCCTGGGCGTGGTCGGGGCCATCGTGCCCTGGAACTTCCCGATGATCCTGATGGCCTTCAAGGTGCCCGCCGCCCTGCTGGCCGGCAACACCGTGGTGCTGAAGCCCGCGGCCACCACCCCGCTCTCCACCCTGCGCTTCGCCGAACTGGTGAAGGACATGGTCCCGCCGGGCGTGCTCAACGTCATCGCCGACGCCAACGATCTGGGCGGGGCGCTCACCGCCCATCCGGACGTGAACAAGATCTCCTTCACCGGCTCCACCGAAACCGGCAAGAAGGTGATGGCCGGCGCGGCCGATGCGCTGAAGCGCATCACCCTGGAGCTCGGCGGCAACGACGCGGCCATCGTGCTGGGCGACGTGAACCCCGAGGCCACGGCGGGCAAGATCTTCAGCGCCGCCTTCCAGAACTCCGGCCAGGTCTGCATCGCCGTCAAGCGCGCCTATGTGCATGAGAGCATCTACGACGCCGTCTGCGACGAACTGGCTCGGCTGGCCGACGCCGCCGTGGTCGGCGAGGGCTTGCAGCAGGGGGTCCAGATGGGGCCGCTGCAGAACAAGATGCAGTACGAGAAGGTGCTGGGCGTGATCGAGGACGCCCGCAAGACCGGCAAGATCATCGCCGGCGGCCTGGCGCCCGAGGGCAAGGGCTACTTCATCCGCCCGACCATCGTGCGCGACATCACCGACGGCACGCGGCTGGTGGACGAGGAGCAGTTCGGCCCGGTCCTGCCGGTGATCAAGATCCGCGACGGCGAGGATGCGCTGGCCCGCGCCAACGCCTCGGCCTACGGCCTGGGCGGCTCGATCTGGTCCGACGACCTGGACGTGGCCTATGACCTGGCCGGCCGGATGGAGAGCGGCACGGTCTGGATCAACAAGCATGCCGAGCTCGACCCCGGCATCCCGTTCGGCGGGGCCAAGACCTCCGGCATCGGTTCCGAACTGGGCGAGGCGGGCCTGGCGGAGTTCACCCAGATGCAGGTCATCAACATGGCGCGCTAGGCGCCCGAGAGGACGGCCGATGGCCAAGCTCAATCGCGACGGGGTCGAGATCTATTACGAGGTGCATGGGGAGGGCCCGCCCCTCCTCCTGACCCACGGTTTCTCGTCCACCGCCCAGATGTGGAAGGGCCAGATCGACGCGCTCGCCCCGCACTTCCAGCTCATCACCTGGGACATGCGCGGCCACGGTCAGTCGGACTATCCGGACGATCCCGCCGCCTATTCGGAAGCGGCCACGGTCGCCGACATGGCCGCGATCCTGGACGCCGTCGGCGCCAAGGACGCGATCATCGGGGGCCTGTCGCTGGGCGGCTATATGAGCCTGGCCTTCCACCTCACCCACCCGCAGCGCACGCGGGCCCTGCTGATCATAGACACCGGACCCGGCTACAAGAAGGACGAGGCCCGCGACGGCTGGAACGCCAATGCGCTGAAGCGCGCCGACCGCTACGAGACCGATGGCCTGGGCCTCCTGGAAAAGGGCACCGCCGAGACCCGCACGGCCCGCCACCGCGACGCCACGGGCCTCGCCCACGCCGCGCGCGGCATGCTCACCCAGCGCGACGCCAGGGTGATCGAGAGCCTGCCCGACATCGCCGTACCGTCCCTGGTGGTGGTCGGCGCCGATGACACCCCGTTCCTCGCCGCCAGCGACTACATGGCCGGCAAGATCCCGAACGCGCGCAAGGTGGTGATCGAGGGCGCCGGGCACGCAGCCAATATCGACCAGCCAGCGGCGTTCAATGCCGCGCTGCTGAATTTCCTGGAGAAGGCCGGGTTGATGGAGGCGTGAGGGCTTTCGACGCCGAGCGGCCGCGATCTCCTCAATCAGACGTAGGACGCTCCAAGCTCAGCGCTAGCCGGATAGGAGACGAAGTGCGCCGGTCAGTTTGTTCCCTTTTTGTTCTTGCATTCTAGAACAACCTGAGCTATAGTTTTGCTGCGCTGGAGGCGTGTACCCGGGCTCGGCCACTCCCATCGCTTGAACAGAACATTCTGAGAGGTGATCGGCATGGCTGGCATTCAGCCGGCGCGCGTTGGCGTGGGCGAAACTATTGAGGAATTCATGGCGCGGCGAGGCCGAGAGGCGGCGCGGCGCCAGGCGGCGGAAGCCGCCGGTCGAGACACGTGGGCAGCTTCCAATGATACCGGTCAGGGTTGGGCGGCGCCCAGGACCGCTGATGTCGTCGCGTTGGGCGTGCGGGTGCTGGATGCGCGAGAGCGTCAACCGCTCGCCGCGGCTCAAACCGCGCCCATGCCTCACCGAGCAGCGACCGTCGCGACGCTTCAACCTGCTTCCGCACCATCGTTGCAGCCTGCCCGCGAGGCCGGGTCCCGATACGGAAGCCTGTACGCGCCGCCGCCTAGCGATCTCGCGGAGTTGCGCCGTCAGCAGGCTGAATTCGCGCGGACGACACGGGAGATCAGCAACCAGAACAGCTGGATGGCGGTTCCGGCTCTGGCCCCAGCCGCGGTGGTCCTTGGGTTGGGTGGCGCTTCGGCCCTCGGAACTGGCGTGGCGGGGTCGGAAGGCGCCGCAGGACCTCTCAGCTTCCTCGGCCGCGAGGCCTGGCAGCGCGCCCGGCGGGCCCTCACTCGCAATGAAAGGACGGCCTTCCGAGAGAAGGGGCGGGCGAAGTTCGAGCGTGCAAACAACATCGCCGCATCCGAGATGAAGGCCGAGGTACATCACAGCGACCCTCTGGAATGGGCCCATCTGAAACCAAATGCGGACCCGAATCGGCTGGCGAACCGGTGGGGTCTCCGACCGGAAGCGCATGCCATCGCGTCGCGGGAATGGGACGCCTTCCGAAGAGCACTCAAGGGCCGCATTCCAACGCAAGCCGAATTGATGGAAGCTAAGCTGCGCATTGATCGGCTGGTGGAACCCTACATTCGGCGGGCCGGAGTGCCGCGGTCGAACAAACCGCCCAACAAAGGGGGGCCGAGATGAGGATTCCTGTCGCCGAAGCGGCGCGGCGACTTGAGGATCGCGGCCTGCTCAAGCGGGAGCGTACTGACCATTCTGCACGGATCATCGAACACGTCCGCAAGCTGCTCGGCCGTGAACTGCCATCGGATTTGATCGAGTTCTATCGGGAACGGATCGCGCAGGTCGGGGAATTCTACGCGATGACACCTGGGTGGAACGACCACGTGGGCTGGCGTTCGCCCGATAGCTTAGTGACCGAATTGCTGCACGCAAACGCCGTGCCGCTCTTCGGCGATGGGTGCGGGAGCATCTACGGCCTTGATCTCACGCCAAACGTCGAAATCCCCGCCGTCTACTTCTTTGATCACGAGCGCGGCTACGAAGAGGCCGAATGGGCGGCAGGATCTTCGCTTGGTGCGTTCCTCCTTGTTCTAGGCGACAGCGATCGCGCTCGCGACGAAGAATGGCCTCCGCGTTGGGAGTTGAAGATCGATCCAGACATCGAGAAGTGTCCGCGTGCCCCGGCGCTATGGCTTGCAGGCTGAGGCATTCGCTTTTCGCCCGGCCTCAGGTCGCCGCTTCCAACGCCCGCCGCTCGGCGGCGCGGGTCTGGAACCAGGGGGTCAGGCGGCGCAGGGCTTCCTCGATCTCGGGGGTGGAGACCGCGAAGCTCATGCGGATGAACCGCCGCCCCTCGACGGGATCGAAGTCGAGGCCCGGCGCGGTGGCGATGCCGGTTGCGCGTAGCAGCTCCTCGCAGAAGGCCAGGCTGTCGTCGGTCAGGTGCCCCACCCGGGCGTAGATGTAGAAGGCGCCGTCCGGCGGGGCGATGGCGTCGAGGCCGAGCGCCGGCAAGGCCTGCAGCAGCAAGGAGCGGTTGGTCCGGTAGACCTCGAGATGGCCCTCCAGCTCCTCGCGGCAATCCATGGCGGCGAGCGCCGCGTGCTGGCTGAGCGAGGGCGGGGTCAGGAACAGCGCGCCCATATAGGCCCGCGCGGTCGCCGCCTCGTCGGGCGGGACCAGCAGCCAGCCCAGCCGCCAGGCGGCCATGCTGAAATACTTCGAGAAGCTGTTGATGACGATGGCACCGGGCTCGAACTCCAGCATCGAGCGGGTCGGCTCGCCATAGCTCAGCCCGTGATAGATCTCGTCGGAGATGATGCGGATGCCCCGCGCGCGGCAGACCTGGGCGATCGCCGCCAGCTCGGTCTCCGGGATGATGGTGCCTGTGGGATTGGCCGGGCTGGCCAGGATCACCCCGGCCGGCGCGGGCTCCAGGGCCGCAAGGGCCGCGGCGGTCATCTGGAAGCGCACCTCCGGACCGCAAGCGACCTCCACCGGAGTCATGCCGAGCGCCTTCAGCGAATTGCGATAGGCCACATAGCCCGGCCGCGCCGTGGCCACCCGGTCGCCGGGCTTGAAGGTCATCGATAGCGCCAGGACCAGGGCCGGCGAGGCGCCGCAGGTGAGGATCAGCTGCTCCGGCGCGATCTTGACGCCATAGGTCTCGTCATAGTGGCGGACGATGCGGCGCTTCAGCGGCGCGCTCTCCCAGTAGCCCATGCCGTCGGTGTCCAGGACCTGGTGGGCCACGGCGATGGCCGCCTTGGGCGCCCCGGTCGAGGGCTGGCCGAACTCCATATGGATGATCGAGCGCCCCTGGCTCTTCAGCTCATGGGCCACGCCGCTGATGGTGATGGCGTGGAAAGGTTCGATCGGCTCGGCCATCTGGATCCTCGGGGAGACTTCGGCCCGTCTATAGCGCGTTGGGGAACGAAAAAAGCCCCCGCATCGGCGGGGGCTTTTTGAAGTCTTGGGTGCGGGGACAGGATTTGAACCTGTGACCTTCAGGTTATGAGCCTGACGAGCTACCGGGCTGCTCCACCCCGCGGCAAAGCTTGGATAGAAGATCGTGATTGAAGGGTTGGACGTTTCATCCGTTTGGTAGACCTGGCGGCGACCTACTCTCCCGCGCCTTAAGACGAAGTACCATCGGCCCAGAGAGGCTTAACGACCGAGTTCGGAATGGGATCGGGTGGGGACCTCTCGGCAAAACCACCAGGTCAACGAAACGGATGAAAAACGAGAAGACATCAGCACTCTCGAAGAGTGCGCAACAAAGCGAACATGAGTTCAACTAAGAACGATCAAGCCGATCGAGCGATTAGTACCAGTAAGCTGCATGCCTCGCGGCACTTCCACACCTGGCCTATCAACGTGGTGGTCTACCACGGCTCTCGGCGAAGCCTTGTTTTGAGGTTAGTTTCCCGCTTAGATGCTTTCAGCGGTTATCTATTCCACACTTAGCTACCCTGCTGCGCGGCTGGCGCCACGACAGGTCCACCAGAGGTGTGTCCATCCCGGTCCTCTCGTACTAGGGACAGATCCTCTCAAGCTTCGTACACCCACGGCAGATAGGGACCAAACTGTCTCACGACGTTCTGAACCCAGCTCACGTACCACTTTAATCGGCGAACAGCCGAACCCTTGGGACCTGCTCCAGCCCCAGGATGTGATGAGCCGACATCGAGGTGCCAAACTTTGCCGTCGCTGTGGACGCTTGGGCAAAATCAGCCTGTTATCCCTAGAGTACCTTTTATTCGTTGAGCGATGGCCCTTCCACGCAGAACCACCGGATCACTATGGCCGACTTTCGTCTCTGCTCGACTTGTCAGTCTCGCAGTCAGGCGGGCTTATGCCATTGCACTCGTCGAGCGATTTCCGACCGCTCTGAGCCCACCATCGCGCGCCTCCGTTACACTTTGGGAGGCGACCGCCCCAGTCAAACTGCCCGCCACGCCATGTCCCGAACCCGGATAACGGGCTGCGGTTAGACGTCAGCGACAACAAGGGTGGTATTTCAAGGATGGCTCCACCGGAACTGGCGCCCCGGTTTCATAGCCTCCCACCTATCCTACACATGTTGCCGCTAACGCCAAGGCGAAGCTGCAGTAAAGGTTCATAGGGTCTTTCCGTCTGACCGCGGGAACCCCGCATCTTCACGGGGAATTCAATTTCGCTGAGCCTATGCTGGAGACAGTGGGGAAGTCGTTACGCCATTCGTGCAGGTCGGAACTTACCCGACAAGGAATTTCGCTACCTTAGGACCGTTATAGTTACGGCCGCCGTTTACCGGGGCTTCAATTCGCAGCTCTCACCGCTCCTTTTAACCTTCCGGCACCGGGCAGGCGTCAGACCCTATACGTCGCCTTGCGGCTTCGCAGAGCCCTGTGTTTTTGATAAACAGTCGCTACCCCCTGGCCTGTGCCACTCTACAAAGGTTGCCCTAAGCAGAGTCACGCTTATCCCGAAGTTACGCGTGCAATTTGCCGAGTTCCTTCAGCATAGTTCTCTCAAGCGCCTTGGTATACTCTACCTGTCCACCTGTGTCGGTTTCGGGTACGGTCTCCGTTGGAGTTATTTCCAGGGACCCCTTCACTGCAAGGAACAATCCAATAAGCCCTCACAATTTACGGGATCCGTCACTACCAACTGGCTCAGGAATATTCACCTGATTCCCATCGACTACGCCTTTCGGCCTCGCCTTAGGGGCCGGCTAACCCTGCGCAGATTAGCTTTACGCAGGAACCCTTGGACTTTCGGCGAGAGTGTCTCTCACACTCTTTGTCGCTACTCATGTCAGCATTCTCACTTCCGATACCTCCAGCCAGCCTCGCAGCTGACCTTCACAGGCTTACGGAACGCTCCGCTACCGCTTGCAGTAAACTGCAAACCCATACCTTCGGTGCCTGGCTTGAGCCCCGTTACATTTTCCGCGCAGGATCGCTTGACCAGTGAGCTGTTACGCTTTCTTTAAATGATGGCTGCTTCTAAGCCAACATCCTGGTTGTCAAAGCAATCCCACATCGTTTCCCACTTAGCCAGGACTTGGGGACCTTAGATGATGGTTAGGGTTGTTTCCCTTTTCACGACGGACGTTAGCACCCGCCGTGTGTCTGCCGGATAGTTCTCTTGGGTATTCGGAGTTTGGTTAGAATTGGTAGATCTCGCGACCCCCGCATCCATCCAGTGCTCTACCCCCCAAGGAATTCGTCCGACGCACTACCTAAATAGTTTTCGCGGAGAACCAGCTATGTCCAGGTTTGATTGGCCTTTCACCCCTATCCACAAGTCATCCCAGAATTTTTCAACATTCACGGGTTCGGTCCTCCAGTAAGTGTTACCTTACCTTCAACCTGCTCATGGATAGATCACCTGGTTTCGGGTCGTCATGCGACAAACTTATTCGCCCTATTCAGACTCGGTTTCCCTACGCCTACACCTATCGGCTTAAGCTTGCTTGGCACATGAAGTCGCTGACCCATTATACAAAAGGTACGCCGTCACCACGCGAGGTGGCTCCGACTGCTTGTAGGCTTCCGATTTCAGGTTCTATTTCACTCCCCTCGTCGGGGTGCTTTTCACCTTTCCCTCACGGTACTTGTTCACTATCGGTCGTCGAGGAGTACTTAGGCTTGGAGGGTGGTCCCCCCATGTTCAGACAGGATTTCACGTGTCCCGCCCTACTCGAGTCCGTCGCTAATTGACGCCTACGGGGCTATCACCCGCTATGGCTGACCTTTCCAAGTCATTCGGCTTTATGTCACGACGGCGCTGGCCTGGTCCCGGTTCGCTCGCCACTACTACGGGAGTCTCGGTTGATGTCCTTTCCTCCGGGTACTGAGATGTTTCAGTTCCCCGGGTTTGCTTAATGAACCCTATTTTATTCAGGTCATTATACCTTTGAACAACCAACGAACCTGAGTTCCGGCCGAAGCCGGAAATCAAATTCGCAGATTGTAAAGGTGGGTTTCCCCATTCAGAGATCACCGGATCAAAGGGTGCTCGCGCCTCCCCGGTGCTTATCGCAGCGTGCCACGTCTTTCATCGCCTCTCGACGCCAAGGCATCCATCAGAAGCCCTTATGCGCTTGATCGTTCTCAGCAAAACTCATGTATGGGGACGGTATATGCGTCTCGGCCGTACGAAGGGCCGGGACACGCCCACACATGCGCTTTGTTTTGATGTCTTCTCGGGTGCGTCCTCAAGCTCAGGGGAGCCGGACAGACCCTTCAATTCACGATGTCTTTTTGCCAGCGCCGGCGAAGCCAGGCGTTGGAAACTTGTATCTCCGCGATCGCGGCGGGAGGCTTCTTGGTGGAGCCAGACGGGATCGAACCGACGACCTCATGCTTGCAAAGCACGCGCTCTACCAACTGAGCTATGGCCCCAACTAGAAGGCGCTCAGTGAGAGCTGTCATCGACCTATCCGCCCAGGGAACACACGAAGTGTGGTGGGCCCAGGCAGACTCGAACTGCCGACCTCACGCTTATCAGGCGTGTGCTCTAACCAACTGAGCTACAGGCCCTTGAAGCGGCACGTTCCCGGTCCGAGACCGGGAACACGCGATCGCACCGCAACCTCAATCATGCGGTTGCAGTGTTTTACGGAAAGAGAAACGAAGACGGCGGCGTTCCGCACCTGTTTAGTGTCTATGACGAACCAATAGAACCGCGAGAGGCTCTGGAGGCTCATCCTTAGAAAGGAGGTGATCCAGCCGCAGGTTCCCCTACGGCTACCTTGTTACGACTTCACCCCAGTCGCTGACCCTACCGTGGTCGACTGCCTCCTTGCGGTTAGCGCATCGCCTTCGGGTAAAACCAACTCCCATGGTGTGACGGGCGGTGTGTACAAGGCCCGGGAACGTATTCACCGCGGCATGCTGATCCGCGATTACTAGCGATTCCGACTTCATGCACTCGAGTTGCAGAGTGCAATCCGAACTGAGACGACTTTTGGGGATTAGCTCACCATCGCTGGGTTGCAACCCTCTGTAGTCGCCATTGTAGCACGTGTGTAGCCCACCTTGTAAGGGCCATGAGGACTTGACGTCATCCACACCTTCCTCCGGCTTACCACCGGCGGTCCCATTAGAGTGCCCAACTTAATGATGGCAACTAATGGCGTGGGTTGCGCTCGTTGCGGGACTTAACCCAACATCTCACGACACGAGCTGACGACAGCCATGCAGCACCTGTGTCCCAGTCCCCGAAGGGAAAGCCAGATCTCTCTGGTGGTCCGGGCATGTCAAAAGGTGGTAAGGTTCTGCGCGTTGCTTCGAATTAAACCACATGCTCCACCGCTTGTGCGGGCCCCCGTCAATTCCTTTGAGTTTTAATCTTGCGACCGTACTCCCCA
>NZ_JAKFEN010000027.1:0-171830 GCF_036677185.1 Phenylobacterium sp. | reverse complement strand
CGGCGTCCTGGGCGAAGGCCGCGGGCGCGAGCACGCCCCCGGCGATAATGGCTGCGAGCGCCAGGCCCGTCAGCTTGTGCAGTCCCGATGATTTCATTGTGGTGATCCCCATGTCCCGATGAGTTCGACGCGCCCTAGAGGGCGGCCGTGCCGGACTCTCCGGTCCGAATACGCACTGCGTCCTCGACGTTGAGGACGAAGATCTTGCCGTCGCCGATCTTGCCGGTGGCGGCCGCGGCCTTGATGGCCTCGACGGCCTTGCCGGCCGCGGCGTCGTCGACGACCGCCTCCAGCTTCACCTTGGGCACGAAGTTCACCTGGTACTCGGCGCCCCGGTAGATCTCCGTCTGCCCCTTCTGGCGGCCGTAGCCCTTAACTTCGGAGACCGTCAGCCCCTCGATGCCGGCGCCGACGAGCGCTTCGCGCACGTCGTCCAGCTTGAAGGGTTTGACGATCGCTATGATCAATTTCATCGCCTGCTCCCGCGCGGCCCAAGCCGAGACGCGCCAGTGGGTTGTTTTCCCGCGCCGTCGGCGAAACGCGGCTTGCACTCCCCCTCCGACAGCAAGGCGACGCTATCGATGGCGAGGGGCGGCGAGGGCGCTTGGTAACCTCTGGTCAAGGAAAAGGCCGCGCGAGCCTATTTGTTAGGCGCCGGCCAAGGTGTTTGCCTAAAAGTCAGGCGTATTGGGCTTCCAGGCGCCCGGTTTGCGACCCTCGACCGTTCGAATGAAGGCGACGCCGCGGCGCGCTCTCACGAAGCCGTGATCCCGGAAACTCCTGGACGCCCCACGCGTAGTGAGCCGCGACGGCCGGGTTCCCCCTGGCCCAGGGCGTGATCTCTCCAACCCCCAGAGGACCCGATGCATCTGACCCGATTCCTGACGACAGCCGCGGTCGCGGCGCTGCTGGCCGGCGCCGCGCAGGCCCAGGCCCCCGCCGCTCCGGCGACCAAGGCGCCAGCCCAGCCGCCCGCCGCCAGCACGCCGGCGCCTGACGCCGCCGCGCCGGGCGCCACGGCCGCAGCGAAGGTCACGGCGGCCGGCGATATCGTCGAAACGGCCAAGGCGTCGGGCCAGTTCACCACCTTCCTGAAGGCGGCCGAGGCGACCAATCTCACGGGCCTCTTGAAGAGCAACAAGAACCTGACGGTGTTCGCCCCCACCGACGCGGCCTTCGCGGCCCTGCCGGCCGGTGAGCTGGAAAAGCTGATGCTGCCCGAGAACAAGGCCCAGCTTCAGAAGCTGATGATCTATCACATCGTCAACGCGCCGGTGACCTCGGCCGACTTCAAGGGCGCGACGCGGAAGGCCGCCACCGTCGCCGGCCCCTCCGTCGAGCTTTCCGGCGGCGAAAAGCCGATGGTCAACGACGCCACCATCGTCCAGGCCGACATCGCCGCCAGCAACGGCATCCTCCACGTGGTCGACAAGGTGCTGACGCCGGGCGCAGTCTCCGCGACCGCCAGCGGCGCCGCGGCCTCAACCACCGCCCCGGAGACGCCCGCGACCCCGCCGGCCGCCGCCGCCAAGCCCAAGGCCGCGCCGCCGAAGGACAAGCTCGCCGCGTTGGAGGCCGTTCAGTGCCTGGCGCAGGACAACAAGGAGATGGCGCCGTCGCCGCTCCCGGCCACCGAACCGGAAGCCGACGCCAAGGCCGCGGTGAAGGACGAGGCCGCCACGCCGCCGCCCTCCGCCGACAAGGCCGGCGCCGACGCCGCGACCCAGGAGCAGGCTCCGCCGCCCGCCGCCGAACCGTCGCCGGCCCCCGAGGCGGTCCCTCCGACCGCCGACGCGACGACGCCTCCGGCCACCGACGCCGTCACGGCGCCGGCCGCAACACCAGGCGCCGACGCCTCGGCCGCGGTCACCGCGAGCACCACCACCGTCACCATGCAGCCGGTGGCCGACACGCCGGAGAACCGCGCCAAGTACAAGCCGCTCTCCAACGCCGGCAAGCGCAGCAAGGCGAAGGGGAACTAAGCCCGACCCGGCGCGCTAATTCGTCGGGCGGCCCGGAATGCGGGGGACCGGGCTTCATTCAGGACCCAGGAGTGAAGACCATGTATCTCAGGACCTTGCTTACCGCGGCCGCCGCGACGGCGTTTCTCGCTGGCGCGGCCCAGGCCCAGACGCCGCCGACCGACACCGCGAACCCTCCGATCTCGGCCGACGCCATGCCGTCGGCCATGAAGGACACCGCCGTCAATCCGCCGGCGGGCACGATGGTCGATCCAGGGACCAAGACGACGGAGGCCACCCCGGCCACGGCCGCTGCTGTCGACGTCTCGGCCACGGTCACCACCTCGGTGGTCACCAACGGCCCGGTCGCCGACACGCCGGAGAACCGCGCCAAGTACGGCCAACCGCTCTCCCGGGCCGGCAGGCGCACGGCCGCGCGCGGTAACTAGAGAGACGCTTCAAAGCCTTGTGGCGACGGTCGGCGGGCCCTATGGTCCGCCGACTTTTTTTGCGCCTGCGAAGTCCATTCGATGCCCACCCAAAAGCCGCTTTCGTTTCAGGGGCTTATCCTGAAACTGCATGATTATTGGAGCCGTCAGGGCTGCGTGATTCTGCAACCGCATGACGTCGAGGTGGGGGCCGGCACCCTGCACCCGGCCACGGTGCTGCGCGCTCTCGGCCCCAAGCCGTGGCGGGCGGCCTATGTCCAGCCCTCGCGGCGGCCGGGCGACGGCCGCTATGGCGAGAACCCCAACCGGCTGCAGCACTACTACCAGTACCAGGTGATCCTGAAGCCGAACCCGGACAATCTGCAGGAGCTCTATCTGGGCAGCCTGGAGGCCATCGGCCTCGACACCCGCCTGCACGATATCCGCTTCGTCGAGGACGACTGGGAGAACCCCACTGTCGGGGCCTGGGGCCTGGGCTGGGAAGTCTGGTGCGATGGGATGGAAGTCACCCAGTACACCTACTTCCAGCAGGTGGGCGGGCTCGACGTCTGGCCGGTGGCCGGCGAGCTGACCTACGGCCTGGAGCGCCTGGCCATGTACATCCAGAACGTCGACCACTTCACCCAGCTGGCGTTCAACGATCCGGACGGCCCCGAGCCGATGACCTATGGTGATGTCTTCCTGGAGAACGAGCGCCAGCAGTCGGAGGCCAACTTCCACCTCTATGACGTCGAGACCCTGAAGCGTCAGTTCGAGGACATGGAGACCCAGGTGCCGCGGCTGCTGGAGGGCAGGGGGCCCCAGGGCCAGCGCACCGTGCTGCCGGCCTATGACCATGTGCTGAAGGCCAGCCACCTGTTCAACCTGATGGACGCGCGGGGCGCCATCGCGGTGGCCGAGCGCCAGAGCTATATCGGCCGCATTCGCGACCTGACGAAGATGTGCGCCGAGGCCTGGGTGGCCAATGAAGGTGGGAACGCCTGATGCCCCAGCTTCTGATCGAACTGTTCTCGGAAGAGATTCCCGCGCGCATGCAGGCCCAGGCCGCGCGCGACTTCGAACGCATGGCCCGCGAGCACCTGGCCGCCGAGGGCCTGCTGCCGGAAGGCCTGAAGACCTTCGCCGGCGCGCGCCGTCTGACCCTGGTGGCCGAGGGCCTGCCGGCCGCCCAGGGCGACCGCCACGAGGACCTGAAGGGCCCCCGCGTCGGCTCCCCCGACCAGGCCATCGAGGGCTTCCTGCGCAAGGCGGGGATCAGCCGCGACAAGCTGGTGGAGAAGGACGGCCTGTGGTTCGCCCACATCCACCGCGCCGGGCGCCCGACCTCCGAGATCGTCGGCGAGATGGTCGACAAGATCGTTCGC
This sequence comes from Phenylobacterium sp., assembly GCF_036677185.1. GTDB lineage: Bacteria > Pseudomonadota > Alphaproteobacteria > Caulobacterales > Caulobacteraceae > Phenylobacterium. Next base: position 168,056 of record NZ_JAKFEN010000027.1, on the reverse strand, counting down.
AATTTCCCCTGGCCCAAGTCGATGACATGGGGCCGTGGGACCCTGCGCTGGGTGCGGCCGCTGAAGCGGATCGTCTGCCTGTTCGACGGCGAGGTGGTTTCCTTCACCATCGACGGGATCGCCAGCGGCGACGTCACCGAGGGCCACCGCTTCATGGGCTCGGGCAAGCCCTTCAAGGTGAAGGACTTCGACTCCTACCGCGACAAGCTGGCGGCCCACTTCGTCATCCTCGATCCCGAGGAGCGCAAGGACAGGATCATGGACGGCGCGCGCACCGTCTGCTTCGCGCGCAACCTGGAACTTGTCGAGGACGAGGGCCTGCTGGCCGAGGTGGCGGGCCTGGCCGAATGGCCGACCCCGATCCTGGGCGACATGGACCCCGCCTTCCTGGACCTGCCGCCCGAGGTGATCCGCACCTCCATGCGCACCCACCAGAAGTACTTCGCCGTGCGCGACCCGCGGTCGGGCAAGCTCGCGCCGCACTTCCTGACCGTGGCCAATATCGAGGCGGCCGACGGCGGCAAGGAGATCGCGCGCGGCAACGGCAAGGTTCTGTCGGCCCGGCTGAACGACGCCCGCTTCTTCTGGGATGAGGATCGCAAGACCGGGCTGGAAGATCGTCTGCCCAAGCTGAACGGCGTCACCTTCCACGCCAAGCTGGGCACGCTGGGCGAACGGGTCGAGCGGCTGGAGATGCTGGCCAGGGACATCGCCCCGCGCGTCGGCGCCGACGTCGGCAAGGCGGTGCTGGCCGCGCGGCTCAGCAAGGCCGACCTGACCACCGCCATGGTCGGTGAGTTCCCCGAACTGCAGGGCCTGATGGGCGCCTACTACGCCCGCGAGGAGAAGCTCAGCGCCATCGTCGCCGACGCCATCCGCGATCACTACCGGCCGATCGGCGCCACCGATGAGGCGCCTGACACCCCGGTGACCATGGCCGTGGCCCTGGCCGAGAAGCTCGACACCCTCACGGCCTTCTTCGCCATCGACGAGAAGCCCACCGGCTCGCGCGACCCCTACGCCCTGCGCCGCGCGGCGCTCGGCGTGATCCGCATCCTGCTGCAGTCCGAGGTCCGCGCGCCGATCCGCCAACTGGTCGGCGACTGGTATCACGCGCTGAAGTGCTTCGTGGATCCCGGGCGGGCCCTCTACGTCTCCACCCGCCGCACCACCGGCTATCTGGGCGCGCTCGCTCGCTCGCCCTCGCGGGTGTTCGAGGTCTATGTCGACGAGTTCGAGGACGCCCTGCTCGAGGGCAAGCCCTATGTGGTGGCCGCGGCCGAGGACTTCGACATCCGCTTCGACCGCTCGGCCCCGGCCGGCGATCCGCCCGAGGGCGTGGTGGCCTATGAGTTCCGCCCCTATCCGGTGGTGGCCGACGAGGTGCTGGAATTCCTGGCCGACCGCCTGAAGGTGGTGCTGCGCGACCAGGGCAAGCGCCACGATCTCGTGGACGCGGTCTTCGCGCTCGGCGACGACGACCTGGTGCGCATCGTCGCCAAGGTCCAGGCCCTGGATTCCTTCCTGACGACCGAGGACGGCGCGAACCTGCTGGCCGGCTACAAGCGGGCCGGCAACATCCTGCGCGCCGAGGAGAAGAAGGGGCCGCTGCCCGCGGGTCCGGCCATCCCCGTCGCCACGGCTCCAGCCCAGGAGGGCGGCCTGATCAAGGCGCTCGACCAGGTCGAACCCCTGGTGGCCCGCGCGTTGCACGACGAGGACTTTTCCGCCGCCATGCGGGCCCTCTCGGGACTGCGCGGACCGGTGGACGCCTTCTTCGAGGGTGTATTAGTGAATTCTGAGATAGCAGCGGAACGCGAGAACCGCTTGCGGCTTCTGGCTCAAGTTCGAGACCTGATGGGACGGGTCGCGGATTTCAGCCAAATCAACGGCTAAGGAGGACTACAAGGATGTCGACCGAAACGCTGACCAAGTCGCGCTGGGTCTATTCCTTTGGCGGAGGCGGGGCCGACGGCGACGCCTCCATGAAGAACCTGCTGGGGGGCAAGGGGGCGAACCTCGCCGAGATGTCTTCCCTGGGCCTGCCGGTCCCGCCGGGCTTCACCATCACCACCGAGGCCTGCGTCCATTACTACGCCAATGAGCGCCAGTATCCCGCCGACCTGAAGGACCAGGTCGCCATCGGCCTGGCGACGGTCGAGAAGCTGACCGGCAAGGTGTTCGGCGATCCTTCCAACCCGCTGCTCGTGTCGGTGCGCTCGGGCGCCCGCGCCTCGATGCCGGGCATGATGGACACGGTGCTGAACCTCGGCCTCAACGACGAGACCGTGGCGGGCCTGGCCAAGCTGTCGGGCGACAAGCGCTTCGCCTTCGACAGCTATCGCCGCTTCATCCAGATGTATTCCAATGTGGTCCTCGACCTGGACCACCACATGTTCGAGGAGATCCTCGACGAGCATAAGGAGCGCCTCGACGTCACCGTCGACACGGCGCTCACCGCCGAGGACTGGGAAAAGGTCGTCGCCGACTACAAGGCCGCCGTCGAGCAGGAGCGGGGCGAGCCCTTCCCGCAGGACCCCCACGCCCAGCTCTGGGGCGCGGTCGGCGCCGTGTTCGCCAGCTGGATGAACGACCGGGCCAAGTTCTATCGCCGCATGCACGACATCCCGGAGAGCTGGGGCACGGCGGTCAATGTCCAGTCGATGGTGTTCGGCAATATGGGCGACAGCTCCGCCACGGGCGTCGCCTTCACCCGCAACCCGTCCACCGGCGAGGCCCGCCTCTATGGCGAGTTCCTGATCAACGCCCAGGGCGAGGACGTGGTGGCCGGCATCCGCACCCCCCAGGCGCTCACCAAGATCGCCCGCGAGGAGATGGGCGAGAAGTCGCTCTCCATGGAAGAGGCGCTGCCCGAGGTCTTCGTCCAGTTCAAGGCGGTCGTCGAGAAGCTGGAACACCACTATCGCGACATGCAGGACATCGAGTTCACGGTGGAGAAGGGGCGCCTCTACATGCTCCAGACCCGCAACGGCAAGCGCACCGCCAAGGCGGCGCTGAAGGTTGCGGTCGATCTCGCCAGCGAGGGCCTGATCACCCAGGAAGAGGCGATCATGCGGGTCGAGCCCGCCAGCCTCGACCAGCTGCTGCACCCGACCATCGACCCGGCCAGCCCGCGCGATGTGATCACCACCGGCCTGCCGGCCTCGCCGGGCGCGGCCACCGGCAAGATCGTGTTCAACTCCGACGAGGCTGAGCGTCTCGGCTCGGCGGGCGAGGCGGTCATCCTGGTCCGCGACGAGACCAGCCCTGAGGACATCCACGGCATGCACGCGGCCAAGGGTATCGTCACCGCCCGCGGCGGCATGACCAGCCACGCCGCCGTGGTCGCCCGCGGCATGGGCCGGCCCTGCGTGTCCGGCGCCGGCGAACTGCAGATCGACGGCAAGGCCGGCGAGTTCCGCGTCCGCGGCCGCACCTTCAAGGCCGGCGAGATCATCACCGTCGACGGCTCCCGGGGCGAGATCCTGGCCGGCGCCGTGCAGATGATCGAGCCCGAGCTGACCGGCGACTTCGCCACCCTGATGGTCTGGGCCGACAAGGCCCGGCGCCTGAAGGTCCGCGCCAACGCCGAGACCCCGCTGGACGCCCGCACCGCCCGCCAGTTCGGCGCCGAGGGCATCGGCCTCTGCCGCACCGAGCACATGTTCTTCGACGAGGACCGCATCGCCGCCGTGCGCGAGATGATCCTGGCCGACGACGAGAAGGGCCGCCGCGTGGCCCTGGCCAAGATCCTGCCCATGCAGCGTAACGACTTCGTCGAGCTGTTCACGATCATGGAGGGCTTGCCGGTCACCATCCGGCTGCTCGACCCGCCGCTGCACGAGTTCCTGCCCCACACCGAGGCCGACCTCGAGAGCCTGGCCAAGGCCAGCGGCATCGACGCCGTCAAGCTGATGCGCCGCGCCAAGGAGCTGCACGAGACCAACCCCATGCTGGGCCACCGCGGCTGCCGCCTGGGCGTCTCCTATCCCGAGATCTACGAGATGCAGGTCCGGGCCATTTTCGAGGCGGCCTGCGAGATCGCCGAGAGCGGCAAGACCGCGCCGATCCCGGAGATCATGCATCCCCTGGTCGCCAAGGGCGAGGAGATGAAGTTCCTCCGCATCCTTACCGACAAGACCGCCCAGGCGGTGATGAAGGAACGCGGCCGCGAGGTCGCCTACCAGGTCGGCACCATGATCGAGCTGCCGCGCGCCGCCATCCGCGCCGGGGACCTGGCGGAGAACGCCGAGTTCTTCTCCTTCGGCACCAACGACCTGACCCAGACCACCTTCGGCATCAGCCGCGATGACTCGGGCCGGTTCCTCAACGCCTATCTGGAGAAGGGGATCTTCGAAAAGGACCCCTTCGTCAGCATCGACCAGGAAGGCGTTGGCGACCTGATCCGCATCGCCGTGGAGCGCGGCCGCGCCGCGCGTCCCGACGTCAAGCTCGGCATCTGCGGCGAGCACGGCGGCGATCCGGCCTCCATCGAGTTCTGCGAGAAGGTCGGCCTCGACTATGTGAGCTGCTCGCCCTTCCGCGTTCCGATCGCCAGGCTCGCGGCGGCCCAGGCGGCGGTCGGCGGGATGGAGAAGGACAGATGAACCGGGTCACGGTCATCCCCGAACGGACGCGCGTCCTCGTCTCGCCGCGGGCCACGCCCGCTGGGGCGATCGGTCTCGGCGCCATGGGCAGCCTGATGCTGGGGGCCATGGCCTTCGGCGCCCTGGCGGTCGGCGCCATCGCCATCGGCACCCTGGCCATCGGCAAGGTCGGGATCGGGCGGGCCAAGATCAAGAAGCTCGAGATCGACGAACTGACCGTGCGCCGCCTGACGGTCCTCGACGACGGCGAACCCAAGCGGTTCTAGGGATAGCATCAGCCGGGTCGCGTGAAAGGTCGCGCGAGCCTTTGCCCGGAGGAGACGCGTCAGCGTACCTATTCAACACGAAGACCACAAAGACCACGAAGGGAGCCAGACGAGCCCGCTTCTTCGTGGTCTTTGTGGTCTTCGTGTCCAAATGCCGCCTGCGGCGTCTAAGCCGCCGCCACGGCCTCGATCTCCAGCAGCCAGGCCTCGTCGTATATCCCGGTGATGATCACCGTCAGCGCCGGGGTGCGGTCCTGCAGCACCTCATGGCGGATGCGCATGTTCTCGTCGCGATAGAGCCGGTCGGACAGGAAGATCGTGACCTTGACCAGGTTGTCGAGGGTCATGCCGCCCGCCGCCAGCTGGCGCTCCACATTGGCCCAAGCCAGCCGGCACTGGTCGCCGAAGGTCTGCGGCACGCCGCCGTCGCGATCGGCCGGGACCTGGCCGCTGACGAACAGCCAGCGCGTGGCGCCCTCGACCTCGAAGGCCTGGGCGTAGGAGGTCTGCGTCGGGTCGATCGCTCGGGTTCGCACTTGCCGACATCCTCCGTTGAGGCCACCAAGGAAGCCCGAGCCAGGAAGAGATGTCCATGACCGATACGCTGCGCGCCGCCCCCGAAAAGACCGTCCGCGAGCGCCCCTATTTCGACCGGCGGGACGTCCGGGCTCAACTGGGCGTGGGGTAGGGGCGATGGGCGGGGACCTGGCCGCGGACTTCTACCGGCTGACCAGCTTCGAACTGGTGCGGCTGGGCAAGACGGCGATCACGGTGGGCAGCCTGGCCGCCGCCGTGGTGATCGTCATCGCGGCCTTGATCGCCGCGCGGCTGGTCTCGGCCTTCTTCCGGCGAGTGCGCGGGCGGGTGAGCGAGGCCGCGCCCTCGATCTACATCTTCGAGAAGCTGGCCGCCTACGGGGTGGTGGTGTTCGGGGTGATCGCCGCCTTCTCGACGCTGGGCCTCGACCTGTCGTCCTTCGCCCTGTTCGCGGGCGCGCTCGGCGTCGGCTTGGGCTTCGGCATGCAGGGGGTGGTCAAGGAGTTGATCTCCGGCCTGGTCCTGCTGTTCGACCGCCTGGTGCGCATCGGTGACTATATCGAGTTGCAGACCGGAGAGCGCGGGGTGGTGGCCGAGATCGGGCCCCGCGCCACGCGCATCCGCAACAATGACGATCTGGACGTTCTGATCCCCAATTCGCGGCTCATCGAACAGCCGGTGACCAACTGGACGCACCAGAACGGCACCCGCCGGATGCATGTCCCCTTCGTCGTTGCCTACGGGACCGACAAGGAGGCCGTGCGTGAGGCCGTGTTGAAGGCCGCCCACGAGGTGCCCTTCACCCTCAAGGACACCGGGGCGCGCAAGACGCAGGTCTGGCTGGTGGGTTTTGGGCCGAGCGGTCTCAATTTCGAGCTGGTGGTCTGGCCCACCGTCGAGGCGGTGAAGCGCCCCAACGCCGCCCATGCCGCCTATACCTGGGCCATCGAGGACGCCCTGCGTGGCGGCGGATTCGAGATTCCGCTGCCGCAGCAGGAACTCCGCGTCCGCGCCCTGTTCGGCGAGCAGGGAGAGGCGGCCCGCCGCACCCTGGGCCTGCAGGCCGACGGCCTCGGGGAGGCCTTGCCGGAGGTCCATGCCTCGGTGAACGATGCGGCCGAAGACCTGGTGCGCGGCGCCGAGCAGGACGAGGACGATCCGCTTCAGGTCAAACCGCGCCCGGAGGCCTGACGGCAGCGCCAGGTTCCAGACAGCAAAACGCCGCCGACCAGGGGTCGGCGGCGTAATGTTGTTCGGTTCGCGCGCTTAGATGGCGGCGAGGGCCATCTTGCGGCGGTTGCTGCGGAGCATGGAGCCGGCCGCGCCGAAGCCGATGATCATCATCGCCCAAGTCGCCGGTTCCGGAACCACGCCGCCCGTCTGATACAGAACGGCCGAGGAGCCGCCGTTCAGGTCGAGCTTGAAGGTGTCCAGGTTGTTCGCGGTCAGCTTGAAGAAGCCCGTGCCCGCGAAGCTGCCGCCGCCGCCCTTGTGGATGCCGATATAGGTCGTGCCGTTCAGCAGGGAGGCGAAGTCGTAGGTATGCCCGTCCGGGCCGGGAGTCAGGAGCTTGGTCGCCTCGACAGAGGCCCAGTCGCCATCCCAGACGAAGCCGATGAGGGCCAGGGCGTCTTTTTGGTCCTGGATATCGCTGGCGGTGCCGCTCAGGAGATTCGAGTTTCCGTCGGTGCCGGTGAACCAGCCGCTGCAGAGATCGGCGACCGGATCGATGTCGCCGACGTCGCAGGCGCCGGAAATGGTCATTGCGCTCGCCGGAGCCGCGGCGGCCATCCCGAAGGCCATCGTCGCGGCCGCGGCCGCCATCATCACGTTAAGCTTCATTGTCACTAACCCCTAAATCTCAAGTGCCCCGAGCGACCTGTCGAGCCGAGAGTCCCCACGCCCCGCCCATTCGGCATTCGCTCCATTGGGTTCATATAAAATTTACCGGGTAGTGCCCGCAACGAAATTCCCCAAATGCGTGTCATTTCAAGGGGTTGTTATGAATAATTAGGATTTTGAAGGTTAATTTTTGCCGTTCCTTAGCGGCGAAGCGGCGTTTCGTCTCAAGAGTTATAGTGAGCGACGGGCGACGGGATTTCCCACACACGTGCCCGGTCTCCAGCAATCGCGATCAAGCGACCGGCCGCGCTGTTGATCGTGGTGATCTGTCGGCGGTCAATTCCAAGCAATTCGAATGACACCTACAGGGTGTGAGGTTGTGCGACTGGCTGTATGCGATTTTAGGTGGATCTATCGACGCGGGGGGTCGCAAGCAGTTGGCCGCAATTATGAGTAATTAGATTTTCAAGCACGCTTTTGTGGTCTTCAGACGTGGCATCTAAACCCTGAATTGAGAGTAATCGCGCCTCACCATTTTGTGCGAATAGAACAAATGGTTGCCTTGGAAATTCACTTGCAACCCGCCGTGGTCGGTGTCTGATGGATGAATGCGGCCAGCAAAACGCTGGTTACTTATTTTCTCACATGGGCTAACTGTGGGGGACCAGTCAGCCCGCAAAGAGAGGGCTATCGGATGAAAAGGCATCTAGCGTCGGCGATCATTGGGGCCGCCTGCCTCGTGGCCATGCCGGCCTCGGCGGCCGTCGTCTTGTCGTGGAACAGCGCCGACACCGGCGTCACCCAGGGCTCCGACTTCAACGGTATTGTGGGTGGCTCGGTGCTCGCCGGCCTGACCGCCCATGTGGACTACACACTGCAGTCGGTTTCCGGCAATGACTGGACGTTCGGCTATGCCGTGGAGAACACGTCCAGCGCGCCGGTCACGGCGTCACGCGTCTCGATCTTCGGCTTCGACGTCACCCCTGACATTTCGGGGGGAAGCTCGACAGGCGTGTATGACAACTTCACCGCCGACGGCAACGTGCCGCAGATCGGCTTCCGCGAGGCCTGCTTCTCGCAGGTGAACTGCGCGGGCGGCGCCGGCGCAGGGGCGCTCCTCGGTCAGACCCTGTTCGGCACCTTCACCCTGACCTTCGCCTCGGCGCAGACCGACCTGTCGCTCGAAAACCTGTTCGTGCGCTACCAGTCGATCGACGCGCCCGGGATCAACGGCGGTTCGGGCACTGGCGTGCCGCCGGGCACGCCGATCCCGGAACCGGCGACCTGGGCGATGATGATCATCGGCTTCGGGGCGATTGGGACGATGCTTCGCAGCCAGCGGCGGAGGTTTGTCGCGGCTTGATCCAAACCAGCGACCTCTAGACAAAACGCCGCCGGCCACAATGCCGGCGGCGTTTTCGCGTTCAGCCCCGTCGTGTGGCGACCTAACCGAGTTTTCACCTGACAAGCGGCGCCATCTCTGACCTCCTCCGCTCGGGTAGTTTGGGGGAGGGGCGCATGGCCCAGGGATTCGATCCGGCCGCCGCGACCGCGGCCTATCTGGCGCAGCTGTCGCCCGAGGCGCACGCCAAGGCCACGGCCTATACCCAGGGCGGCCACTGGCTGCTGCTCTGGGGCGCCCTGGTCGCCATCCTGGTGGCCTGGCTGGTGCTGAAGTCGGGCGTCCTGGTGCGCATCCGCGAGAAGGTTGAGAGCCGCAGGGCGCGGCCCTGGCTCGCCGTCTTTGCCGTGGTGGCCGCGGACTCTCTGATCGAGACCCTGCTCAGCCTGCCCTGGAGTGTCTACAGCGACTGGTGGCGGGAGACCGCCTACGGCCTCACCAGCCAGGCCTTCGGGGGATGGTTGGCCGAATTCGTGCTGATGGCGGTGATCTCCACCGTGCTCGTGGTCCTGCTGGTCGCCGGCCTCTACGCCCTGATGCGCCGGGCTCCCAGGACCTGGTGGGCCTGGGGCGGCGGCCTGGTGGCGGTGTTCTTCGTGATCGTCATGGTGCTGGCCCCGGTGTTCATCCAGCCGCTGCTCAACGATTACCAGGAGGCCCCGCCCGGACCGGTCCGCGACACGGTGGTGGCGATGGCGCAGGCCAATGGCGTGCCGTCCGACAAGATCTACATCTATGACGGCTCCAAGCAGTCCAACCGCTACACGGCCAATGTCTCGGGCATGTTCGGCACGGCCCGGATCGCCATGAGCGACGTTATGTTCAACAAGGGCGCGGACATCGCCGAGGTGCGCGGCGTGGTCGGCCACGAGATGGGCCACTATGTCCACTTCCACGCCCTCTGGATCGCCGGGACCTACGGCCTGTTGGCTCTCATGGGCTTCTTCCTGGTCGACCGGCTGTTCCCGCGGGTCCTGCGGCTCACCGGCGCCAAGGGGATCCAAGGCCTCTCCGACCCGGCCGGGTTCCCGGTGATCGGGATCATCCTGGCGGGACTGAGCCTGGTCTCCACGCCGCTGTTCGTCACGGTCATCCGCCAGGCGGAGGTTGACGCTGACCGCTACTCCCTGGAGCACGTCAACGAGCCGGATGGGCTGGCCAAGGCCCTGGTCAAGACCATCGAGTACCGCGCCGCCAGCCCCTCCAAGCTGGAGGAGATCCTGTTCTACGACCACCCGGCGGTGGGCAATCGCGTGCGCATGGCCATGGACTGGAAAGCCGCCCAGGCGACGACCGACGCCGTGCGCTAGGCGTCGAGAGCCATGACGTAGCGATCGGCGCCGTCCTCGGCCTCGCCGGTGGCGCTCAGGCCCAGGCGTTCCGCCAGCCGGACGGAGGCGAGGTTGGCCGGTTCGACGAAGGCCTCGACCTCAACCGCGCCCGGGCGTTGACGCAGCCAGTTGACCGCCAGGACCGCCGCCTCGGTCATCAGGCCCTGGCCCCAGTATTCCGGGCGCACGTGGTAGGCGAGCTCGGAGCAGGCGCCCAGGGCGTTGAAGCCGATGGCGCCCACGAAGCTGCGGTCGTCGCGCGTCAGCATCGCCCAGCGGAACCGCGCGCCGCGCGCCGCGCCGTGCGCGAAGAAGGCGATGATCTTGTCGCTGTCTTCCGGCGCCTGGGCCGGCAGGCGGATCGGACGGCCCTCGAGGTCGCGGGCCCCGCCCGAGTATTCGCAGACCTCGGGGCGCGACCACAGGGCGAACATGCCGGCCGAATGGGCGCTCGACAGCGGCTCCAGGATCAGGCGTTGCGACCGCAGCGTCGGAACGGCGAGGGGCGGCGCCATCTACCGCTTGCGCACGAACACGGTCCCCGCCGAATAGCCCGCCCCGAACGAGCAGATCAGCCCGGTCTCGCCACTGGCGAAGTCCTCGCTGGCCTTGTGAAAGGCGATGATCGAGCCGGCCGAGGAGGTGTTGGCGTATTCGTCCAGGATGATGACGTTCTCGCCGGGCGCGGGCTCGCGGCCCAGGACGCGTTTGCCGATCATCTCGTTCATGTTGATGTTGGCCTGGTGCAGCCAGAGGCGCTTCAGCCCCTTGGGGTCGACGCCCAGGTCCGCGGCGTGCTGGAGGATCATCTCGGCCACCATCGGCACCACCTCGCGGAACACCTTGCGGCCCTCCTGCACGAACAGCTTGTCGGTCGCGCCGATCCCCTCGGGCGCCGCGCGGTTGAGGAAGCCGAAATTGTTGCGGATGTTGTTGGAGAACACCGTCTTCAGGCGCGTGCCCAGGATCTCCCACCCATCCGTGGCGTCCTCGGCCCGCTCCACGATCACCGCCGTGGCCACGTCGCCGAAGATGAAGTGGCTGTCGCGGTCGCGGAAGTTCAGGTGGCCCGAGCAGATCTCCGGATTGACCATCAGCACCGCGCGGGCCGAGCCGGAGGCCACGAAGTCGGCCGCCGTCTTGATCCCGAAGGTGGCCGAGGAGCAGGCGACGTTCATATCGAAGGCGAAGCCCTCGATCCCGAGCGCCTGCTGCACCTCGATGGCCATGGCCGGATAGGCCCGCTGCATGTTGGACGCCGCGCAGATCACCGCGTCGATCTGGGAAGGGTCCTTTCCCCAGCGCGCGAGGGCCTCACGGGCCGCGGCCACGGCGATTTCCGCCAGCACCGAGATCTCGTCGTTCGGCCGCTCAGGGATCACCGGACGCATGACGTCGGGGTCGACCAGGCCGGACTTGTCGATCACGAACCGCGACTTGATGCCCGAGGCCTTCTCGATGAATTCGGGCGAGGAATGGGTCAGGGCCGGGGTCTCGCCGGCGGCGATGGCGGCGGCGTTGGCCGCGTTGAAGCGGTCCACATAGGCGTTGAAGGTCTCGACCAGCTCGGTGTTCGAGAGGCTGTGCGGCGGGGTGTAGAGCCCGGTGGCCGCGATCACGGCGTGATGCAAAATGGTCTTCTCCGACGTCGCGCTCCTTGTCGCCGGTATGCCGGCGGGCGCTTGCGGGGCAAGTGATAGCACGCCTTCACGCTAGGTCAGCGGCCTTGTGGCCATAAGGTCACAACCGCGAATGGTCTTGGCAAAACCGGCGAACCGGCCTTTTCCGGCCGCGTTTGCACCCCACCTAACGACCCGGCTGGGGAGCTTGAGTGTAGTAAGTACGGAGTAACAATATGAAGTCTCTCGCAACCGCCGCGGCCTTCGCCGCGATCGCCGCAGCCGCCCTCCCCATGGCGGCCCAGGCCCAGGACCTCGGCCCGACCACCTTCTACGGTTCGGCTGGCTACAGCCACGCCGACCTCGACGACGTGAAGCTCGGCGCCATCACCGGCCGGGTCGGCGCCCGCTTCGGCCAGTATCTGGGCGTCGAAGGTGAAGCCGGCTTCGGCGTGAAGGACGACACCGTCCGCGTCGGCGCCACCAATGTCGACGTCGAGCTGAAGAACAGCTTCGCCGTCTACGGCGTCGGCTTCCTGCCGGTCGCCCCCAACGCCGACCTCTATGCTCGCGTCGGCTACGGCACGACCGAGATCAAGGCGTCCGCGCCGGGCGCCTCGGCCAGCGCCGACGGCGACAGCTGGAACTATGGCGTCGGCGGCCAGTACTTCCTGGACGAAAAGAACGGCGTCCGCGCCGACTACACCCGTTACGATTTCCGTGACGGCGACGGCGACGCCGACGTCTGGTCGGTGGGCTACGTCCGCAAATTCTAAGACTCTGGAGCGCCCCTCTCCCGCGACGGGAGAGGGGATCGCTTGGGTTGCGAAACCACCAAAACCTTCCCCGAGACTGCTGGACGAGTGCAATTTTATGCGCTCGCGGGCCATATCCGTCGAACAACTTGACAGTTTTGCGACGCGCCCCCCATCCTCCGGCGAGTAACTACGGCATTACCAAATCAATCAAAGAAGGCGCTCTCACTAGCGCTCGCCGTTAGGACTGCGCCTCGCACCTGGGGAGGTGATCATGAAGCGCCTAACGGGAGGCTTGGCCTCTCTAGCCGTCACAGCTATGGCCGCAACGCCGCAGGCGGCGGCAGCCCAGGCCAGGGACCAGGGCACGGCCGTCGAGGAAATCGTCGTCACCGGCTCGCGGATCCGGACCAGTCCGCTGGACCAGGCCCAGCCGATCGTCCAGATCGACCAGGAGGCCATCGCCAAGACGGGCCTCACCTCCACCGCCGACGTCCTGCAGCGGATCCCCTCGGCGGGCGGCGGTCTCAATTCCAAGTTCAACAACTCCGGCAACTTCGGCAATCCGCCGGATGGCGGCGGGGTCGGCGCCGGGTCGGCCGAAATCGACCTGCGCTATCTGAGCTCGCGCCGGGTCCTGGTGCTGGTCGACGGCCTGCGCTGGGTCAGCGGCGCGGCGGCTTCCGGCGTGCCGGGCTCCGTCGACCTCAACACCATCCCGACCGGCATGATCGGGCGGGTCGAGGTGCTGCAGGAAGGCGCCTCGCCGATCTACGGCTCCGACGCCATCGCCGGGGTGGTCAACATCATCACCAAGGATCGCCAGGAGGGTCTGCAGGCCACGGCCAATTTCGGCGGCTATGGCGACGGCGACGGCTTCAGCCAGGACTACACGGTCTCCTGGGGCGTCAATCAGGACAACCTGCGGGTGGTCGTCGGAGGCGGCTATTTCAAGCAGGACCCGGTCTATGCCGCCGACCGCGACATCTCGCGGTTCCCCAGCCCGTTCGCCACCTCCTGCCTGGGCGGCGGATGCAGCTCCGGCACCCCGCTCGGCCGCTTCATCATCAGCGACCCGAACACCGGCCAGGATCTCGACATGACCCTGAAGGCGGCGCTGTCGCCGGGGGTTCGGCCGACCTACATCCCCGGCGACCCCACCGGGGCCGCCGGCAGCTACAAGCCCTTCGCCACCATCGATCGCTTCAACTTCCAGCCCTACAACTACATCGTCACCCCGTCCGAGCGCCTCAGCCTGTTCGGAAACCTGACCCAGGAGTTCAGCGACAGCCTTCGCCTGCGGGTGCGCGGCAGCTATGTGGAACGCAAGTCCGCCAACCAGGCCGCGCCCCTGCCGCTGTTCGTCGGCCCGGACGCCGGCAACGGCAACCTGCTCGACACCATCGCGGTCGACGCCACCAATCCCTTCAATCCGTTCGGTTTCTCCTTGCAGCCGGGCACCTACGCCTTCATCGGCCGCCGCCTGGTGGAGAACGGGCCGCGCCACTATGAGCAGACCGTCAACACCTGGAACATCACCACCACCCTGGCCGGCGAGATTCCGCTGGGATCCAGGACCTGGTTCTGGGACGCCAACTATGTCTGGTCGCGCAACCGCGCCGAGCAGACCTTCACCGGCAACGTCAACGCCCAGCGCGTGCAGCAGGCGCTAGGTCCGCTCGCCGGCTGCACCGGCTCCTGCGTGCCGCTCAACATCTTCGGGGGGGCGGGGACCATCACCCCGGCGATGCTGAACTTCATCGCCTTCACCCAGCAGGACGTCTCGCAGCAGGAACTGCGGGACTTCAGCGCCAACCTGACCGGCGACCTGTTCGACCTGCCGGCGGGGGCCCTGGCCTTCGCCGCCGGATATGAGCACCGCGAGACCGAGGGCTTCTTCCAGCCCGACCCCCTGGTGGTCGCCGGGCTCTCCTCCGACATACCGGCCCAGCCGGCCCGGGGCTCGATCACCATCGACGAGTTCTACGGCGAGGTGCGCGTGCCGCTGCTGGCGGACATGCCCATGTTCCACAAGCTGGACGTCTCCCTGGCCGGCCGCTGGTTCGACTATTCGACCTCGGGCAAGGACGCCACCTACAAGGCGGGCCTCACCTGGAAGCCGGTCGAAGACGTGCTGCTGCGCGCGTCCTGGGGCGAGGGCTTCCGGGCCCCGGCCATCGGCGAGCTGTTCGGCACCGCCTCGCGGTTCGACCAGGAGGTGGTCGACCCCTGTTCGGACATGCTCAACCTGCAGCCCGGCGGCCCGCCCGCCGCCAGCGCCACGGTGCAGGCCAACTGCATCGCCCGCGGCGTACCGGCCAACGGCAGCTACGTGCAGCTCAACCCGCAGGTCTCGGTGATCACCAGCGGCAACCGCAACCTGGCTCCGGAGACCAGCGAGAGCGAAAACTACAGCTTCGTCTGGGAGCCCAGCGCGCTGAAGGGCGCCAGCTGGGCCAATGGCGGCTCGATCGAGGTGGTCTATTCCAAGATCGAGCTCGACCAGGCGATCCAGGCCCAGAACGGCCAGAGCCTGCTGGACCGCTGCGCCCAGACGGCCGACGCGGTGGCCTGCGCCACCATCACCCGCACCGCCTCGGGCCAGGTGGCCGCGATCTCCAACCCGCTGATCAATATCGGCGGCATCAAGACCCGCGCCGTCGACGTGAACCTCAACTACACCTCGCCGGAGACCAGCGTCGGGACCTTCGGCCTGCGCTGGTACACCACCTTCCTGCTGGAGTTCACCGAGTTCGTCCCGACCTCCACCGGCCTGGCGCCGGTCGAGCGCGAGGGCACGGAGAAGGGCAGCCCGGACCAGGCCTATCCCAAGACCAAGTCGACCCTGATGCTGGACTGGGACCGCGGCGAATGGGGCGCGACGGCGGCCCTGCGCCACATCTCCTCGATCGACGAGACCACCGTGGTCAACAAGCTCGGCGCCCGGACCTATGTCGACGCCCAGGTGCGCTGGGAGCCGGCCTTCCTCGACGAGCGGGTCACCCTGGCGGCCGGGGTCAACAACCTGTTCGAGAAGGACCCGCCGGGCTGCGTCAGCTGCGGCCTGAACAACTACGATCCCAACGCCTATGACGCCCCGGGCCGCTTCTTCTACATGCGGCTCAGCTACCGCCAATAGTCGGCGACTTTCGTGGGGAGCGGGGCGGCGGAGGGGGCGACCCTTCCGCCGCCTCGCTTTTTCTTGGAGCGTCCTTGTCGGCGCCAGCCATCCTCGGCCGTCCTTCGGGAAACGAGGCGGTCGGATGCGCTACGCGATACTTTGCTACAGTTGCGAGGACGCCGTCGGGGCCTGGACCCTGGAAGAGGAAAGGGCTGTCATGGGAAGACTGGCCGTCGTTGAGGGCAGGCTCATGAGGGAAGGGCGGCTCGGTCCCACCGCGCGCCTGTTGCCCACGACCTCGGCCACCACCCTGCGCAAGAGCCGTAAGAACGTCGTGCTGGACGGCCCCTTCGCCGAGACCAAGGAACAGTTGCTCGGCTTCTACGTGGTCGACTGCGTCGACCTCGAACAGGCCATCGAGACCGCCCTGGAGCTCGCCGGGGCCAACCCATCCGGCGGCGCCTATGAGATCCGGCCGATCGACACCATGAGCCTGAACCTGCCCCAGACGCTTCTGCTTCAGAAGCCCCTCCCATGAGCGATATCGGCTGGATCGACGCGGCGCTGACCTCCGCCCGGCCCCAGGCCATGGGCGCCCTGCTGCGCTATTTCCGCGACCTGGACACCGCCGAGGAGGCATTCCAGGACGCCTGCCTGCGGGCGCTGAAGTCCTGGCCGGGGAACGGACCGCCCCGCGACCCGGCCGCCTGGCTGATCCTGGTGGGGCGCAACTCCGGCATCGACGCCGCGCGTCGCCGCAACAAGCAGACCGAGCTGCCCGACGAGGCGGCGATTTCCGACCTCGAGGACGCCGAGGCGGACATGGCCGAGCGCCTGGACGGCGCCCATTATCGCGACGACATCCTGCGGCTGCTGTTCATCTGCTGCCATCCGGACCTGCCGGCCACCCAGCAGATCGCCGTGGCCCTGCGCATCGTCTCGGGCCTGTCGGTGCGCCAGGTCGCCCGCGCCTTCCTCGTGAGCGAGAGCGCCATGGAGCAGCGGATCACCCGCGCCAAGGGCCGCATCGCCAAGGCCGGGGTAGCCTTCGAGAACCCGACGCCGGACGAGCGCGCCGCGCGGCTGACAGCGGTGGCGGCGATGATCTACTTGGTGTTCAACGAGGGCTATTCGGCCGCTGGCGGCGACGAGGCCGAACGCCGCGCCCCGCTCTGCGACGAGGCGATCCGCCTGGCCCGCCTGCTGCTGCGGCTCTTCCCCTCGGACCCGGAGATCATGGGGCTGACGGCGCTGATGTTGCTGCAGCACGCCCGCGTCGCCGCCCGCTTCGACGCCGAGGGCATGGCGGTCCTGCTGGCCGATCAGGATCGCTCCCGGTGGAATTCCCGCCATATCGCCGAGGGCCTGGCCTTGATCGACAAGGCCATCCGCCACCGCACCCCCGGCCCCTACCAGGTCCAGGCCGCCATCGCCGCCTTGCACGCCCGCGCCGCCAAGGCCGAAGACACCGACTGGGCTCAGATCGACCTGCTGTACGCCACCCTGGAAGTGCTGACGCCCTCGCCGGTGGTCACCCTCAACCGCGCCGTGGCGGTCTCCAAGGTGGCCGGGCCGCAGGCGGCCCTGGAGATGATCGAGCCCCTGGCCACGCGGCTGTCGGGCTATTTCCACTATTTCGGCCTCAAGGGCGCGCTGCTCAAGCAGCTCGGCCGCAACGGCGAGGCCCGCACCGCCTTCGACCAGGCCATCTCGCTCGCCCACACCGCCGCCGAAGCCGCCCACATCCGCCTGCACCTGGACCAGCTCACCGAGGGCGCGGATCGGGTTTAGGCGGGCGGGTCCGCGAGAAAAGACTCGAGCGCATGTCGTGAGGCCGACCGGTCGTTCGTCCTGGGGATACGAAGAGCCCGGAGAGAGAATATGAGCCCCACCATCACCGCCTTCAAAAGCTCACCCGATCGCGGCAGGGGACTGGCGCGTGACATGCGCGTTCGCTGGGCGTTCGAAGAAGCCGGCCAGGCCTACGACGTTCGCCTGGTCACATTCGCTGAGATGAAGGAGCCCGCGCATCTGGCGCTTCATCCCTTCGGGCAGATCCCAACCTATGAAGACGGCGGCCTCGCGCTCTTCGAGTCCGGCGCCATCGTGTTCCATATCGCCGAGCGCCATGCGGGCCTGCTGCCGGACGAGGCGAACGCCCGGGCGCGCGCCATCACATGGATGTTCGCCGCGCTCAGCACGGTGGAGCCGCCGATCGTGGATCGGTCAATGGCGACGCTCGTGGACCGCGGCAAGAGCTGGTACGAGGAACGCCTGCCTATTCTCGATGGTCGCGTGCGCGCCCGACTGGGCGAACTTTCCAATCGCCTTGGCGACGCCGACTGGCTCGACGGTGCGTTCAGCGCCGGCGACCTGATGATGGTGTCGGTGCTGCAGAGGTTGGGCGGATCGGGCCTTGTGGACGAATATCCGAACCTCGCCGCCTATATTACCCGCGCCGAAGCGCGGCCCGCCTACAAGCGCGCGTTCGACGCGCAATACGCGGTCTTCATCGCCGCCTCGAGCGGCTGATAGCCTAGACCCTCCGCGACACGGCGTTGAACCGCTGCCGGTACTCGCCCGGCGTCGCGTTCAGGCGTCGCAGGAAGGCTCGGTGCAGGGCGTCCAAGCTGCCGAATCCGGCCCGCTCCGCCGCCCGCGCCAGGGGCCAGTCCGAGGTCTCCAGTAGGGCCTTGGCGCGGTCCACCCGCGCCAGCTCGACGAAGGCGGCGTGGGTCCGGACGCTCAGGGCGCCTGACGGGGTCGGCCCAGAACTCGCCGCCACCAACATCCATCGGCGCCTCAACCGCTTCGGGCTCGTTGCGGTCGTTCGGGATGTCCACTCTGGGCACCTTGCACAGCGAGCTCGGGTTCGAGAGCCAGGCGCCGCCCAATGACGGAACCTGACTCCAAGGCGAAGTTCGGAAGGTCCGCTTCGTGGTCAAGCGTCGCAAAACCAGCAGGCGACAAAGGTCCACTAGACCCGCGCTCAGGCCTCCTTCTGCTTCCGCCGCCCTTGACGGCCGGATATATACGGATATTTGTACAAATGTGCGTAGAATTGCGAGGGCGACATGGCGAGTTTAAGTGAGGCCCCCCTTCGCAGGGTGTTTCTGGGCAATTCGATCGATCAGCTGTCGGCGCAGATCGTCGAGCAGGCCCAACAAGTCTTGCGCGAAGCGGGGGTCGAGCTTTCCACCCGGGCCGCACCTATCATCCTCATGCTGATGAAGCATGGGCCGATGACTGCGGCGGACGTGGCCAAGGCGCTGAACCAGGCGCACCAGCTGGTGACCCACCATGTCGATGCCCTCGTGTCTCTCAAGATCGTCGCGCGCGTAAGCGACCCGCACGATGCGCGGCGCAAGCTCCTGAAGATCACTCCGAAGGGCTATACCCAGCTGGTCAAGCTCAAGGAGATCCTCGACCTGATCGAGGTGGCCTACGAGGACATGTTCGACAAGCTCGGCTGCGACCTCGCGGCCAAGGTGCTGGAAGCCTCCGGAGAACTCAGCCGCTCGCCGCTCGCGGAGCGCATCGCGACCGTGCAGTTGGCCCGCACCGACAGCAGCTAGGCCCGGGGCGCCATCGACGACAGGTCTTCAGGCGCGGCCTCCTGCTCATCGCTGACGCGGCGCCTCATCTGACAAAGCCAGTTCTGAAATGACCCCGTGGCCCCTCGGCGCGGCGGCGGGTGGGGGTTTGCATGACGCACGCGGTGATCATCGGCGCAGGGCTTGGGGGGTTGGCGTGCGCGCTCTTCCTGGCGCGGCGCGGCCATGAGGTCGATCTGTTCGAGCGCGACGGCGATGACCCGCCTGCCGACCCACCATCGGCGTTCGCGTCCTGGACTCGGCGCGGCCTGCCCCAGGCGCGGCAGGGCCACGGCTTCCTGGGCCTCTCGAGCGAAGTGCTCAAGACCGAAGCGCCGGATGTGCTCGATCGCCTTGTCGAGGCGGGCGCGTCGGTGATCGACATGACGAACCACCCCCTGCCGCAGGTGAAGCTGCTCGCGGTCCGGCGGCTCGTCTATGAGGCCGTGCTTCGACAGGCGGTCGCCGCCGAGACCCGCGTCCGGATCCATCGCGGCGCCACGGTGGACGGCCTGATCGCTGAGCCCGGAAGCTCCCCGCCGCGCGTCATCGGCCTGCGCACCGCCGCGGGACAGGACTGCCGGGGCGATCTGGTTATCGACGCCTCCGGACGCTGGACCAAGGGCGCGGAATGGCTGGCGGCTGTGGGGGCGCGGCCGTGGCGCGACGACGTTAGCGAAACCCCGTTCGTCTATGTGACCCGCCACTACAGGCTGAAGGCGGGCGAAGTGTTCCCGGTCCCGCTGGTCGCCTCCAGCGTCGACCTCTCCTACGGCGGCGCAACGACCTTCAAGGGCGACGACGGCGCGTTCGCCATGGCCTTCCTCACCTCGACCTTCGACCCGTATCGCGGCGCGCTGACCAAAGCCGACCGCTTCCACGCGGTGATGGAGGCCATCCCGGCCATGGCGGCCTGGACGTCGATCGCGACGCCGATCAACGAGCCCCTGGCGCTGGGGCGCATCGACAATCGTTTGCGGAGCCTGGTCGACGGCGAGGGCCCGGTGGCGAGCGGCTATGTGTTGCTGGGCGACGCGGCGATGCACACCAACCCGGTGTTCGCGCGCGGCGTCTCGCTGGCCTATGCGCAAGCCCGGCAGCTGGCTGCGACGATCGAGCAACAGCCGGCCGATCCTTTGGGCTACGCGGTCGCCTTTGAAGCCTGGACTCGCGAGCATATCAACGTCTGGTATCCGGGCTCGGTCCAGGCCGACCTCAGCAAGGCCGCGCAGATGGCGCGGTCCTGCCGGGGCGAGGACGCACCGGCGGGTCCCATGGCCGCGGTCGGCAACGCCATGTGGGCCCTGGCCATCAATGACCCGGATCTTGCGCGCCGGTGGGCCCGCCTCAACCACTTGCTCGATCCGCCCGCCAAGCTGTTCGGCGATCCGATGGTGATGTCGCGCGTCCAGCCCTACGTGGCGGGCCATCAGGGCCTTGTCCCGGACGATGCGCTGTCCCGGGGTGACTTCGAGGCGATCGTGACGGCCTGACGATCCCTCTCCCTGCCTGTCATTCCCGGACTTTCTGGTCACCAACACCTGTCTCGGTGGCCCGCTTCGCGGCCTGGTCCGAACGTCAGCTCCTGGCGCATCCCAGTCGTCTGGATCGCGGGCTTGGACGACGCGCAGACCGGTCCTCCAAGCCCTCCCAGCAAAGATGCCGCTGTCAGCGAGGTGCGGGGTGCGGGGTTGCGGCGACGGGCTCTGGCCGCCAGCCGCCGGAGATCATCTCGGGCTTGGGCAGGTAGGAGCGCACGACGAGGTAGAAGGGACCGTCGGGCGCCGGCAGCCAGTTGGTGGCGGACCTGGGTTTGGCGTGCTGGATGTGCAGCCGCACGGCGCCGTCGGGCTCCACCTTCAGGCCAGGCGCGCGGTCGTTGATGAGGTAGCGGTTCTGCGCGTTGGGATATAGCGCCAGGGTGCGGGCGTCATAGAGCGTCACCGACCAGAAGGCGTTCACTGGGGGCGGCGGCTTCAGCGTGAAGGCATAGTCGGCCTTGGCGCCGTCGAGCGGGGCGCCGGCGCCGTCCACGAAGGTGTTGAAGGAGAGGTTCTCGGCGTCGACGTTGGCCCCCAGGCCCACATAGTTGATCGTGGCCCGGCTGAGGTAATTGAAGCCGTAGCGGGCCTTTTCCACTCGGCTCCAGCCCGTGCCGGTGGGCATGCCCAGTTGGGCGCGCGAGGCGACGATGATCTTCATGGCGTCGTCGAAGCCGGCGGCGACGCCGGCGCGGGTCTCGGGGTCGAGGTGGGCGAGGTCGAAGGGCTCGCGACCGCCGAGGCCGATCGTGCGGAAGCGGTAGACGAGGGCGTCCTCCTGGTCGGGATGACCGTCGGTGCGCAGGACGTGGTCCAGCACCTTGAGGAAGCCGCCGGCGGTGTCGATCTCCGGCGGCGGATAGCCCTCGGCAGCGTTGGGACGCGTCAGCGGCGTGATCTTCACCGCGTCCTGGACGGCGCGGGCCTCAGCCAGCTCCGACGGCTTCTGGGCGAAGACGCGCATCAGGATCCAGGCGTGGGGCGTGGCGACGCGGAATAGCCTCGCGCCGACGGGGACATCGCCCGCCCAGCCGGCGGGGGCGATGAGATAGCGGCCAGCCTTCGACCCGAAGGTGCGTGTGCCGATGTTGCTGGCGTTGCTGAACATGTCGAGGAAGTTCAGCGTGTGGTACTTCAGCGGCACGTCCGGCGTTTCGATCAGCACCGGCCCCGCCGTCAGGTCCAGCCAGGCGTTGGAATAGAGCGTGTCGGAGTTGGGGCTCTTGAACGCCCTGTAGTCGGGGCCGGCGAGGTCCCGGTCGTGGGCGAACCGGTTGAAGCCGGTGTAGCGCGGGCTCTTCGGATCGAGCGCCTGCTGGAACAGCTCGCGGTACTGATAGACGGCTGGCAAGCCATAGATCACCGCGTCCATGGCGATGGACCTCGCCAGCGCCGTGCGCGCCGCCGGATCCTTCGGCAACACGTCGCCGGCGGGCGTCGGCGCGAACTGATCCACCGCCTGCAGCGGGTAGCTCGGCGCCGGTTGCCAGGGATAGGCGCGGGCCTGCGCCTGGGCGGCGCCAGCCAGCGCCAGCATCGCCAAAGCCGAGACGGCGCATTGCCCGATCATGATCGAGGGTCCATTTGAAACCGATGAGTTTCATTAGGCCGCGGCCGCGGCAGACGCAACATTTTCGTGCTAATGATAATCATGAATGAGAAGGCGGAGGGGCGGCGGGCCGCCCGGCGGCGCATGCCGCGGGTGGACCGCTCTGCGCGGCAGGCGCAGTACGTGCGCGTCGCGGCGCAGGTGTTCTACGAACGGGGCCTGCAGCGCGCATCGATGCAGGACGTCGCGGATGCGGCGGGGGTCGCCAAGATCCTGATCTACCGACAATTCCCGTCGAAGGACGCGCTGCTGGCGGCCATCTTCGAGGAGGTGTTGAGCGAGATCCGCGCGGTCTACGACAGCCCCTGGCCTGGCTACGGCGGCGCGGTCATCGAGGTGCTGCGACGCGCGCGGGGCAACCGGGCGGCGTACCTGCTGTTGCTGCGCGACAGCCGATCGGACCCAGAGGCGCGCCGCTGGTACGCGATCTACGAGGCGCGGCAGATCGAGCCCTTCCTCACCTTCCTGAAGCCGGCCGAAGGCGCGCCCCCCGGCGCGGAGGACCGGGCGCGGCGGGCCGCGCACACCCTGATCGGCATCGTCACCGAGACGCTGATCAACTGGATCGAGGATCGGGACGGGCTCGACGACGAGGCGCGCGTGCGCTGGTTCGGCCACATCGCGCGCGAGTGGCGACGGATCAGCCGGGCGGTCTACCGGCTCGATCCATAGGGCCTCTTCCAAGTCCCTGCGGCGCCGCAGCCCTCGCTCGTTCGCCATGTCCGGATTCTGTCGACAGTCGAGAGTCTGCTAGTGGCGCAAAGCGCCCGTCAGGCTCCCCCGGACAGCCCCGCCTCTCCACCATCGATCAACGGCTGAAACACAAGCCCTTTCACACGAGTTTTTTGAAAGCGGGTGTCGGGGGCGTGTGGTTCGGTTCGTCCTGGGTATGAAAGCGCCCAGGCGCCGCCATATCGCTCGGAAAGGAGCCCGCCGTGACCACCGACCTCAAGACCCGCCCCGACACCTTCCGCGTCGAACGCGCGATCCAGATCGCCGCCGCGCCGGAAACCGTCCTCGCCCTGATCGAAGACTTCCAGAAATGGATCCATTGGTCGCCCTACGAGCGCATGGACGCCGACCTCAAGCGCACCTATGGCGGCGCGGCCAAGGGCGAGGGGGCGACCTATGCGTGGGAAGGCAAGAAGACCGGCTCGGGTAACATGCGGATCACCCGCGCCACCCCGTCCCTGGTGCAGATCGACCTCAACATGATCAAGCCGTTCCAGGCCAGCAACCTGGCGGAGTTCACCCTGACGCCGCTGGGCGACGGCACGCGGGTGACCTGGGCCATGACCGGGACCAAGACCCTGATCTCCAAGCTGATGGGTCTCATCTTCAACATGGACAAGTTCGTCGGCGGCCAGTTCGAAAGCGGCCTGGCCGACCTCAAGGCCGCCGCCGAGGGCCGCGCCTGACCATGGCCGAGAGCGTCGATAAATGCGTGACCGGCCACGCTGGCTGGCAGGGCGCGAACCTGCCGGAATGGGACCTCAGATCTTCCGTCAGGCGTCAATGAACCCACGCGCGGCCTGGAGCGCGCTCGGACGGCAGCGGATCTCGCAGACGACGCCTTCGGGCGCAAAGGCGACCACGACCTCGCCGTGCAGGTCGCGGGCGAGGCTCCGTTGCAGGAGGCGGGAGCCGAAGCCCGAGCGGACCGGCGCTCGGACTGGCGGCCCGCCGTCCTCGCGCCAGGTGATCGTCAACATGTCCCCGACCAGGTTCCAGCGGATCGTGACGCGCCCCTCGGGCCTGGACAGCGCGCCGTACTTCACCGCGTTGGTGGCGAGTTCGTGCAGCGCCAGGCTCAGCGCCAAGGCGGGTTGAGCGGCCAGCCAGACGGGCGGGCCGGAGCGGCTGATCTGCGGCCGCTGCAGGGTTTCGAAGGGGCCCATGGCCGCGGCGATCACCTCGATCAGGCGCGCGCCGTGCCAGCTCTCGGCCGTGAGGATATCGTGCGCGGCCGCGAGCGCCACCAGGCGCGCTTCCAACGCGATGCGTGCGCTCAGCAGGTCGGGGGCGGAGCGCAGCGTCTGGGCGGCGATCGACTGCACCGTGGCCAGGCTGTTCTTCACCCGGTGGTTCAACTCGTTGATCAGCATCCGCTGCCGCTGCTCGGCGGCGCGCATTTCGGTGACGTCCCTGAAGAGCCCCACCGCCCGCGTGTTCGGGCCGTGCGGACCCGGCGACAGGACGCTGACGCTGACGATGTCGCGCTCGACGCCGTTGGGCAGGTGGATCCGGAACTCACGCTCCTGCCTCGGACTCTCCGACCAATCGGGCGTCGTCCCGACGCCGATGCGGGCGAGGTCCTTGGGAGCGATCCGGAGGATCACGTCGTCGATGGTCACGATCGCGTCGGGTTCGAAGCCGAAGATCTCGCGCGCGCGCTCGTCAAGGGTGGCTTCGCGGGTCTCGCGATCCCAGCAGATGGCGCCCAGGCGTGCGATCGCGATGGCTGCGCTCAGCCGCTGACCGCTCTCCTCGGCCGCCGCCTGGGCGCGCGCCTGCTCGGTGACGTCGAAGCCCTCGACGAAGATGCCGGAAACCTCGCCCTGCTCATTGCTCACCGGCTGCAGGACGAAATCGAGAAGGTGCTGCTCCAAGGGGCCGTCCGGCCGATCTCTCAGGTTCACCGGCCGGGCCCGGGCGACATGGCGCTTTCCGGTCGCGTAGACGTGGTCCAACAGCTCGACGAACCCCGGATCCGGGAGGTCGGCGAAGACCTCGCTGTGGGATCTTGCAATCGGCTCCCGCTCCCCGAACAGGCGCTTGTGGGCTTCGTTTCGAAACTCGAAGACGTGGTCTGGGCCGCTCAGGAGGCAGATGAACCCCGGCGCCTGTTCCAGCATCTGCCGCTGCCGCTCCGCGTTGGCCGCGTCCCGCCGCTCGGCGAGCACCCGCTGGGTGGTCTCCACCACGACGGCCAGCACGCCGGCGGGCCGCCCCGCCTCGTCGGGGACGGGAGAGTAGTCGAGGTCGAACCAGAGCGTTTCCAGCACGCCCGAACGGCGCAGCTCCAGCGGCTGGTCGCGGTAGTTCAGGGTCGCGCCCGTAAGCACGGTCCTGAGCACCTGCTCGTTGAACTCGACCCCCTCGGGCCAGGCTTCGGCCACCTTGCTGCCGAGCAGGTCCGGGTGACGAGACCCGGCGATCTCGGCATAGCCGTCATTGTAGATCATCACGCCTTCCTCGCCCCACAGCAGCGCCATGGGCGTCCGCGAGCGCAGCACGATCGCCGTGGCGGTCCTCAGGCTCTGGGGCCAGGCGCTCAGGGGGCCGAGAGAGGTCGAGGCCCAGTCGAACGTCGCGATCAGGGCGCCTGTCGCGCCGCCGTCGCGGAGGAAGGCCGCATCATCGCCCGGATGGTCTGGCTGGCCCACGTTTCACCGATGTTCTGCATGAAAACGAAGCACATGATCCAGGTTCCGCCGCAACCAACCAGCGCGAGAGCCGAGAGCGCCGAGGGACGGCATGGTCGCCCTCAATCGCGAGAAGGGCGACCCGCTCGAGGTGAATCTGTAGAGCCTACTTGATGAACTTCAGCTCGCGGCTGAGGAAGCCGCCCCGGGTGGTCCGCAGGCTCTCGCGCGACACCGCGGCCTGGTTGGCCTTCACCGGCGAGCCGAAGGCCGCCGAGGTCTGCTTGTCCAGTTCCTCGTCCGACTGATCGAAGACGGCCATGTTCTTGTACTCGACCATCAGGACCAGATCCGGTTCATTGTCGCGCACGTCGTTCACGCTGAGGATCTTGTAGCTGATGACGTCGCCGCGCTTCTTGGCGGCTTCCTGGATCGCCTTCCAGGGGCCGTTCAGATAGGCCATGTAGTCGTCGAACATGCCGGGTTTGGTCTCGATATAGCCGACCGACCAGACCGTACCTTGAGCGTAAACGCGTTCGGCCGTCTGAGCCTGGGCAATACCGACGCAACCGCAAGCGATGGTTGCGGCAAGCGTTGCGGCGCGAATGATAGTCTTCATGACGCTTCTCGCTATCGGGACAAGACGGTGGAACTCCCCCGAGCCCTATCTTGCTGACCGTCGTCCAGTCGATACCTGACGCCCGTGTCAGACACTTGGCAACAACTGATGCAATATCATTATGATGCATTAGGAATTGAGGGGCGACGGCGCCGCCAACTTGGTCTCAGAGACCCTCTCCGGGCTTCTTGCGCCGGGGCCGAGCCCACATCACGCCGGGATAGCCCTTCAGCGGCGCCAGGGGCTCGCCGGCATAGGTCCAGTCGGCCTTTTCCTGCAGCGACATGTGGTAGCGCGGCTCGCGCCCGGTGCGGGTGGCGAAGAGGGCGCGGGGGATGTTGACCATGGTCGGCGAGCGGGCGCGTTCGTAGAACAGCGGCGTCCCGCACCTGGCGCAGAAGCTCCGCGCGGTCCCGGCCTTGGCGTCCTCGAACCGGCTGATGCTCGCCGCGCCCTTCAGGATCCGGAACCGGCTGCGGTAGCTGCCCACATAGGTCGCATAGGCGGCCCCCTGGGCATGGCGGCTGGCGGGGGAATGGTCGTGCCAGGCCCAGCGGGCGGGGACGTCTATCTCCAGCGCCACCGCGCCGCAGACGCAGGCGCCCGCCGCCTGGACGGCCGAGGCCTTGCCGGTCTTGGAGGCGGCCCTGCGCATGTCGAACCCCGCTAGCTTGCGCTTTCCATCTAGCTCCTAGACGC
Source organism: Phenylobacterium sp. (assembly GCF_036677185.1). GTDB lineage: Bacteria > Pseudomonadota > Alphaproteobacteria > Caulobacterales > Caulobacteraceae > Phenylobacterium. The sequence continues at coordinate 141,150 of NZ_JAKFEN010000027.1, read as the reverse complement.
TGGCCCGCAAGGGGAGGCCTTCGTGACATCGCAATCCAGCCCGTCGGGCGAGACGCCCACGGGGTTCGCGCCCTATCTGTTCGCCCACGCGGCCTGGTTCCTGGCCTTCGGGGTGCAGGTGGTGCTGTTCCCCTATCTGGTGCGGGTGGTGCTGCAGGAGAGCGAGGTCCGCTTCGGCCTGGCCCAGATGGCGCTGCAGCTGCCCACCACCCTGTTCATCCTGCTGGGCGGGGCGCTGGCCGACCGGGTCCCGGTCAGGTCCATCGTCGTGGCCGCCTGCGCCTTCGCGGTGCTGACCTTCGCGAGCCTCGGCGCAACGGTGAGCCTGGGCGTGCTGACCTACGGCCTGATCATCACCTACGCCCTGACCGTGGGGACCGCCCAGGCCTTCGCCACCCCGGCCCGCGACAGCCTGCTCAGCCTGGTGGCCCCGGCCAAGGGCGGGATCCAGGGCGCGGTGGCCTACGCCTCGCTCGCCCAGTTCGGCGGCCAGATCCTGGGCATGGCCTGCGCCGCCGCCGCCCCGCTGGTGGGGGTCGGACCCCTGCTGCTGGGCCAGGCGGGGCTCATGGCCGTGGCGACGCTCGCGGCCCTGCGCATCCGCCCGCGCCCGGCCCATGTGCGCCCGCGCCGCGAGGGCGGCCTGCTGATCGGTATCGGCCGCGACATCCGCGAGGGCTTCGCCGCGGTCCTGGCCTCGCCGGTCATCGCCCCGGTCATGCTGTGCGGCGTGGCCATGGGCGTCTGCTTCATGGGCAGCTTCTTCGTCCTGCTGCCGCTGATCGTGGAGAGCTATTTCGACGGCCAGGTCCTCAGTCCCGGCAAGACCGAGATCGCCGCGGCGCTCGGCCTGTTCAGCATGTGCTTCTGGATCGGCAGCATGGTCTCGGCGCTCGCCCTGGTGCGCATCGGCCCCCTGCGCCGCAAGGGCCTGATCTATCTCACGGCGCTGGGGGCAGGGGGCGTCATCCTGATCCTCTGCGGCTTCCACATGCCCTTCTGGCTGCTCTGCGGGCTGAACTTCGCCTGGGGCCTGGGCGGCGGGGTGGCCATGACGCTCGGCCGCAGCTTCGTCCAGCAGCACGCCCCGGAGGCGGTCCGCGCCCGGGTGCTGTCGATCTTCACCCTGGGCCTGATGGGCGGCGGGCCGCTGGGGGCGGTGGCCGACGGCTTCCTGGCCCAGGCCATCGGCCCCCACGCCGCGGTGATCTTCCCCGGCGCCCTGATGCTGCTGATCGTGGCGGGCCTGCTGGCCTTCTCCAGGGTGCCGAAGCTCAGCGACTTTCCGGCGCCTTGACGCTCCGCCCCCTACGGCCGACCCTGCGGGGCAGGGGAGTGACGCCAAATTGGACAAGGCCTTTCTGATTCAACTGGCCGGCTCGGCCGCCGCGGTCATGGCCCTGGTGGCCCTGGCCGCCTGGGCCAAGATCGCCAAGCCGCTCACCCCGCTCGACGACGCCCGCGCGCGCCGCCTGCTGGCGCAGGAGTTCCCCGGCAAGCCCCTGGAGCGCATCTGGGTGGCTACGGACGGCCGCGGCGCGGTGGCTCGCTCCGGCGCCTCGGCCCTGGTGCTGTTCGAGTTGGGCGACGCCTATGTGGCTCGCCACGTCCCCTGGGCCCAGGCGGTGTCGTCCTCGTTCCGCGACGGGGTGGTCAAGATCGACCTCTCCGACGTCGCCGCGCCCATGGCCCGCATCGCCCTGGACCGCTGGCCCCCGACCCCGCGCGAGGCCGCCTGATGGACCCGATCAAGCCGAGCTTCGACCCCGTCACCCTGGCGATTCCATTCTTCGTCCTGGCCGTGGTGCTGGAGATCGCGCTCGCCCGCCTCAAGCTGGCCCACGCCCATTACGAGACCCGCGACACCCTGGCCTCGCTCAGCATGGGCCTGGGCAGCAACGTGGCCGGCCTGATCACCGGCGGCGCGGCCTTCGCCGCCAGCCTCTGGGTCTATCAGCACCGGCTGTTCGACATCCCCATGACCGCGATCTGGGCCTGGGCCGCCGTCTTCCTGCTGGAGGACCTCACCTATTACGGGTTCCACCGCCTTAGTCATGAGCGGCGGTTCTGGTGGGCGGCCCACATCAACCACCACTCCTCGCAGCACTACAATCTGTCGACGGCGCTGCGCCAGACCTGGACCGGCGGCCTGGCCGGAACCTGGGCGCTCTGGCTGCCGCTGGCCTTCCTGGGCTTCCCCCCGGCCATGATCGCCATCCAGAAGGGGATCAGCCTGGTCTACCAGTTCTGGATCCACACCGAGGCCATCGGGCGCATGCCCCGCTGGTTCGAGGCGGTGTTCAACACCCCCTCCCACCACCGCGTCCACCATGCCCGCAACCCGCGCTACCTGGACCGCAACTATGCCGGCATCCTGATCGTCTGGGACAGGCTCTTCGGCACCTTCCAGCCCGAGCTGGACGAGGAGAAATGCCGCTACGGCATCGTCCACAACCTCGGCGACTTCAACATCCTGCGGGTGGCCTTCCACGAATGGGCCGGCATCGGAGCCGACATCGCCCGGGACCCGCGCCACGCGCTCGGCTACCTCTTCGGCCCGCCGGGCTGGAGCCCCGACGGCAGCCGCGACACCTCCGCCAAGCTCAGGGCCCAGTGGGAAGCCGGCCGGCCGGCCGAGACCCCGGCGGAGTAGGGGGCGCGGGCTGATCAACGCCCATCATCCCCAACGCCTGTCACCCCCCAACGCCCATCACCCCAACGCCTGTCATCCCCCAACGCCTGTCATCCCGGTCTTGCTTCGCAAACCGGGATGACACGAGTGGATGAGCCACCCTACCGCTCCCCAACCCCGGGCCCGCTGATCACCTCGCCATCCCCGAAATTCTGCACGAACACGTTGATCTTGGTCGGCCCGGACGCCTTGTCGCCCTCGCCCCAGACCTTGGGCGCCAGCCGCGCGGCCCGCCAGCGGATCACGTCGAACTGCAGCCGCGCCACCGGCACGGTCGTGGGCGCCGCGGCCTTGGCGATGGACCAGGCCTCGTCGGCCAGCAGCTCGGCCTGCACGCCGCGCGCCAGCACATACATGTCGCTGAAGTCGGGATGCACCCGCAGCCACTCATAGACCGTGCCCGTCACCGGCATGTCGGGCCCCGCGCAGATATCGACCATGCTCTCGCCGGCCGCGATCCGCCGGCAGATCGCCTCGCCGATCTCCACGGCATAGAGGTCGCGGCGCCCCCAGTCGTGCTTGCGCCGCGCCTTGCGCGCCTCGATCAACTCCAAATGGGCGCTGGCCGCCGCCCGCCGCGCCGCGCTACGCGCCTCCCGCCGCTGTTCGGCGAAGTCGGGGTTCTCGCTCAGCCACTTATGGATGGTCGCCGCCGCCGGCATGGCCGGATCGCGCCCGATGGAGCGGATGCTCTCACCAACCCCCACCCGCCGCACGATCTCCGCCCCCAGCTCAGGCGTATAACCGCAGATACGAGCGGGCAGGGCGGTCATGGGCGACTCCGTGAAAGGCCGAGGGCGACCCTGGAGTATGCCGAATAACGGCGAAATGTAAAGAACAAAAAGGGAACAAATGCCATCGGGCGAGGCGCTATCGCCCGATGGTCGGAACAACACGGTGATCAGATGCTCCCCTCCTGGGGGAGCTCCCGGCCGAATGGCCGGGTGAGGGGGACTTTGATGGTCTTCCGCAGCGATTCGATGGGTCTGAGCAGGAGTCAAAGTCCCCCTCAGGCCCTTCGGGCCAGCTCCCCCAGAGGGGGAGCATCTTCAGTCTCTCGCATGGGCGATAGCCCTACTTTGAAAGGGGAGGCCGGCGCTTGATGTGTCCACAATATCCCTGATCATGTGGACATCGTGAACGGAGGCCCCATGTCCAGGACGATGACGCTCAATGTGCGGGTCAGCGGCGTGCTCGGCGAATTCGTGGCGGCCAATGTCGGCGACGACGGCGTCTACGAGAATGTCAGCGAATATGTCCGCGACCTGATCCGGCGGGACATGGAGCGCGCCGAGGGCGAGACCCTCCAGCGCCTGAAGGCCGAACTGCAGCACGCCTTCGCCGCCCCTGACGACAGCTACCAGCCGCTCGACGCCGACACCGTGATCGCGCGCGGCAGGCGCCGTCCTCGGTAGGAGGCGCAAATGTCGTCTTCCGCAAATCCAACTGCAGTCGAAGTCTCCTTGGACCGCTGCCCGTCTACACGCTGGGTAGGTTCCAATATTGAAACAACCCTGAGTTTGGCGCAGGTTTGAAGACGGGGGTGCAATCGATGGCAGCGTCAACAAGGATCGCCGATCTATTCCGGCTCGTCGCTAACGATGCGGTTGATCCGCATAAGGCCGTGGAGAAGAGCTATGAATGGGAGCATGCCAGGGCTCTAGAAGTGGGTAAGTGGTCGCTAGCTGGTGCGACTGCGCTTCTCGCCGCCGTGGCTACCGGCATCTTGCGCCAGGCAGACGCGAGCCAACAGGTAGCTAAAAGTGCGTCGGCATTTCCCCTGGCAGACATGGGCTTCTGGACCGTTGCTTCGCTCGGGATCGCGGGTGTGTTGCTCGTCGTGGGTGCGGGGTCTCTGATCCTCGCATCTCAGATTGAACGCCGCTTCGTCCTCACGCTGGCCCTAGTCGCTAAGATGGTTGAAATCCGCCCATTTCTGAAGCGCGCAGCGGATGACCGGGCGACATCGGAGTGAGCGTCCCCGACCTTTTGGAAGCAACGGCGCGTGGCATTGGGTGGCTTGCAGGTAGCGCCCTGCCGGTAGCAATCGGAGCGCTTGTTCCGCTAGTTTTCACGGCGGTTCGCGCAAGGCTTCTGTCTCGCCAGGCGCAGAAATTGGCCGCTGAGGAGGCCTTCAACAGTGCAATTGCCAGTGACGATCTGAGCAAGCTCTCCGGATACCTTCGTGACGAATTCGGCGAGGTGCCACTGGCCATATATCTTCGCGACGTGAAGCTGCGGGCCCGGTTGGATAGGTATCTCGCTCGTCTGACTGACTATGTGGCTGCTCCACCGGCTGAAGCGGCAACCCCAGAGCCGGGGCGAGATCGGGTGGCCCCTGAGGTGGAAGCCCCTGTCGCGGGACTGGCGCAGCATCTCACTTCCTATTGGCAGCACGATCCAGATGATCCGCCTCAGATAGTGACCGCGATTGACAGCGCGCGGACTGGTGAAAGCTGGAACGCGCTTGCTCGGCTACGTCGAGACCTGGAGGCGAGGTTTCGAGCTGAACTGATGGAAGTAGATCCCGTGGCCTCGCGCATGCCGATGCATAAGGTGCCCGTGCCAATAGACGCCGAGCGCTTTTTCCGGCGCTTCTATCGCGTAGCGAGCCGCGCCATCCATGGTGAGGAGGTTACAGAGGAAGAAATAATCCAGTCGATTCAAGATGCGCGAATGGTTTATCGGACGATGGAGCAACTGGTGCCGGGTTGGAGTGAGAAACTGATCACTAGCCCGCCACGAAAGCGACGCGCTATCTTCTAGAAAGCGTCCTGGCAGTGGTATCGAGATATCGAAACCGCTGAAATTCGTCGCGGGATCAGAAGCTCTTAGTCAAGGTGTGCTGAATTTTACGTTTCAGGTGAACTGATATTACAGTGAACCATTGAAGCGGCATCTAGGGGCGTAAGGTGGATTATACATCGCTGATCTCAGGCCAGCTGAAGGCGGAAATTTCGGGGACACTATACTAATTAACCGCCCCCACCTCACCCCGGCGCGTTCGCCCGGAACGCCGCCATCTGCCCCTCCATGGCCCGCGCGAAGGCCGGCCGCGCCTCGCACCTGACCCGGTAGGCGTCGAGCTTGGGAAACCGCTTCAGCGTCCCGCTGTCCACTAGCTCGCGCAGCACCGCCGTCATCATCAGGTCTCCCGCCGTGAAGGCGTCGCCCTCCAGATAATCCTTCTCCCCAAGCCAGACGCTGAGCCCCTCCAGCCGCCGGTCGAGCTTGGCCCGGACCTGAGGCCGGCGTTCCGCGGCCCAGGCCTCGCCGGAGTCGTCGAGTTCGATCAGGTTCTGGGCGTGGGGCTCGATGGAGTTCAGCGCCGCCAGCACCCAGGTGGCGACCCGCGCCGCCCCGGCCGGGTCGCGCGGCGAAAGCGCCTCCGACTTGGCGGCGATATGCAGCACGATGGCGCCGGACTCGAACATCTCCACCTCGCCGTCGCGATAGGCGGGAACCTGGCCGAAGGGCTGCCATTGGCGATGGTGATCCGAGGCCAGGGCCTCGCCGTCGACCAGCACCACCTCATAGGGCAGGCCAGCCTCCTCCAGCGCCCAGCGAATCCGCAGGTCGCGGACATAGCCCTGTGCGAACGGCGGAACCCAGCGGAACGCGGTGAGCTGGATGGTCATGGGATCTCCTGGCTTGAGGCGAAGGCGGCCTCGGCTGCTCGCCAGTTCGGCATCTCGTCGCCGCGCAAGCAAATGGAAATCACCCGGACAGTGACAGGCCGGCGATATGTGGGTCTTGCAATGAGATCAAAATCTCATTAAGAGCACTCGGTATCAAATCATTCACTGGGAGGGACGACCGTGGCGCTGACCCGCGAGCAGATGGACGCCAAGATGGACGAGCATTTCGGGTTCGAGGCCCGCGACGACGTGGAGGGCGTGCTGGCGACCCTCACCCACGACGTCGAGCACGACATCGTCGGCTGGCCCACCGGGCCGACCCACGGGCGGGAAGGCGCGCGGCCGTTCTACGAGATCCTGTTCGGCGATCTGGCCGACGGCAGGATCGAGACCCGGAAGCGGCTCTATGGCGACGGCTTCATGGTCGACGATTCCTTCTGGCGGGGCAGGGCGACCGGTATGCCCTTCGGCCTGGAGGGTCGCGACCGTCCGCTGGAGTTCAGGTTGCTGCATGTGGTCGAGTTCGCGCCGGACGGCGACATCAGCCGCGAGAACGTCTGGCTCGACCTGGCGGCCATCATGCGCCAGCTGCCGCAGGACTGAGATGAGCCTCGCCGAAAAGCCGGGCCGCCCGAACCAGAAGCAGCGCACCCGCAAGGACCTGCTGGACGCCGCCGCCCGGCTGATGAAACAGGGCCGCAAGGCGGGCCTGGAGGAGATCGCCGAGGAGGCCCTGGTCTCGCGCGCCACCGCCTACCGCTATTTCCCCAGCGTCGAGGCGCTGCTGTTGGAGGCCGCCCTGCACGTGGCCCTGCCGACGCCCGCCGAACTGTTCGCCGACGGCCCGCCCGCCGACCCGGTGGCGCGGCTCGACCGCGTCGAGGCCGCCATGCACGAGATGATGGCGGCCAACGAGGCGCCGCTGCGGATGATGCTGGCCAACACCCTGCAGGCCGGCCTCAAGGGCGACGCCGCCCCGGACCTGCCCGCCCGCCAGAACCGCCGCACCCCGCTGATCGAGGCCGCCCTGGCGCCCGCGCGCGGCGAATTCGACCCCAAGGCCCTGGAGCTGCTCGGCCCGGCCCTGGCGCTGATCATCGGCACGGAGGCCATGGTGGTGTTCAAGGACGTCCTGCGCCTCGACGACCGCCAGTCGCGCAAGGTCACCCGCTGGGCCATCCGCGCCCTGGTCGCCGCGGCTAGGGCCTCATGATCCTTCTCCCCTTGCGGGAGAAGGTGGCCCCGCGAGAGCGGGGTCGGATGAGGGGTCGAAAGCCCTATCGGTCTGCCAGCTGAGTTGAAGAGCGCGCCGAGGCTAACCGGCGAGTTCTGAGAGACCCCTCATCCGACCGTTCTCCGAACGGCCACCTTCTCCCGCAGGGGGAGAAGGGCGCCAAGATCGGCTCCACATGCTCCAAGGACCCCAGCGCCTACTCCCGCAGCAGGGGCAGGCTCAAGCCCGACACCGGCCGGGCGCCGAGGATCTCGCGGCGGAAGCGGAACAGCTCGGCCGGCCGGCCGCCGGTGTCGGAATCGACGCGGCCCAGGCCCTCCACCAGGTCGGCGCGCTCCAGGGCGCGGCGGAAGTTCTGCTTGTGCAGCGGAACCCCGGCCACGGCCTCGACGGCCCGCTGCAGGGCCGACAGCGTGAAGGCCTCGGGCATCAGCTCGAACGCCACCGGGCGGTATTTCAGCTTGCCCCTTAGGCGCGACAGGGCGGTGGCCAGGATGCGACGGTGGTCGCTGATCATCGGTTCACCCAGCGCCGCGGCCAGGTCGGGGGCGGGTAGGGCCGCGGCCTCGCCGCGGTCGCGGGCGGCCTCGGGCGCAAGGCCCGCCTCATAGAGCAACTCGTAGCGCTCCAGCACCCGCTCCTCGTTCCAGGGCGCGCCGTCCAGCGCGAACAGCAGCCGCGCGCGGGAGAGCCGTTCCGTGGCGCCGTGCGCCCACTGGCGCAGGGCCGGCTCGATGGCGCCGAGCGCGTCGGGGCGGCCGTCGCGCCAGTCCTCATAGGGAAAGAACCGCGCCCAGCTGGCCCAGGCGGTGTCGGGCGCGGCGGTGTCCACCGCCTTGGGGGTGAGCGCCAGATAGCCCACCGACAGCACCCGCGCCGCCCCGGTCTGGGCGCCGTCGCCCCCATTTCTGGGGCCCATGTCGGCGAGGGGCGCGTCGCGGCCCCGGTCGCCGAAGGTGTAGAGCTGCTCCACATAGCCCAGGTCGAACCGGGTCTGGGCGGTCACGAAGGCGCGCAGGGCCAGTTCGAAGGTCCGATGGCCGTTGGGATCGAAGGGACCGAAGGGCAGGCCGGGCAGCTGGCCGGGCGGGCGCACGGTCAGGACCACGGCGTCGCCGTCCTGGATGGCCACCACCACCGCCGAGAGCCCGATGACTACCACGGGTAGCGGACCGGGAAGTCGAACGGCTGGCCGATCCCGGAATATTCGTAGTCGCCCATGGCCTCCACCGCGTCGACCATCCGGCCCTTGCGCGACAGCATGTCGTCGGCCAGCGCCACGATGCGGCGGTTGGGATAGGCGTGGCGGGCGGCCTTGCGCATGGCGAGCGCGATGGCCTTTTCCGAGACGTCGGGATTGCGCTCGCAGGCCAGGACGAAGGCGCTGGCGCTGGAGCGGCTGATCCCGGCCCAGCAGTGGACGATCATCGGCGCGCTCTCGTCCCAGGTTCTGCCGAAGGCCAGCAGGTCGGCCACAAGGCCCGCGTGCGGCAGGACCATGCCCTCCATCGGCTCGGCGATGTCGTTGACCCCCAGCTTCAGGTGCCGGTCGGCGAAGCCCGCCGGGGTCTCGATCATGCTGGCGGGGTCGAGCAGGGTGACCAGGTGCGAGGGGTGGCGCGCGGCGATGATCCCCGGGAGCTCGGCCAATCCGCATACGATGAGGGTCACGCGCGTCCTACTCCGTCTCGAAGGCCGCGGCGGGGGAGGTGGCGAATCCGGCCGCCTGCGACAGCACATTGTAGCGCTGAATGTAACGCGATTGCGCGACGGCGGCGCTCTGCGGCTCGATGTGCAGAAGGTAGCCGTCCGGCGGGGCGTCGAAGAACTCCAGCGCCTCGGCGGCCGTGAAACCCGCCAGTTGCGTCGCCTCGAAGAACGCGCAGGCCCGGTCCGCTGTCTTGATCAATTTCTTGATATGAATCGGGGCCTTGGCCGGAATTCCGAACCGCACGTGGATCGCCGTCTCCAGCCGCTCCTCGAAGGTCTTGTAGTCCACCCCCAGCGCCGCCTTGAACGGACTGATCATGTCGCCGATGACGTACTCCGAAGCGTCATGCAGCAAGGCCGCCAGCCGCCATTTCGGCTCGAGGTCCGGCTGGATATGGGCGCAGATCTCCTCGACCACCACCGAATGTTGGGCGACGGAGAAGGCGTGCTCGCCCACCGTCTGGCCGTTCCAGCGGGCCACCCGGGCCAGGCCGTGGGCGATGTCCTCGATCTCGATATCCATCGGCGAGGGATCCAGCAGGTCCAGCCGCCGTCCCGACAGCATTCGCTGCCAGGCGCGCGGTTGTTGCACGGTTTTACGCAGCCCTTTCCTCACCGACGCGTTCCTTTCACAGTGAAGGTCTGAACTGACCCAGGAGTTGCGCCATATCAAGGCGTGGAACGGGGTTAAGGTCCAGACAGGCGTCAATAGGGGACAGAGCATGAGCTGGGCGAGGATCATGGTTCCGCTTTCGGGCGGGGAAGGCGACAAGACGGCGATCGCCGCGGGCGCCAAGCTTGCAGAGCCGTTCGGCGCTGAACTCGCCTGCGTCTACACCCCGGCCGACGTGGCCGACGTCATGCCCTGGATGGGCGAGGGGTTCCTGGGCGGGGTCCAGACCACCGCGCTGGAGTCCCTGAAGGAGGCCGCCGCCGCCGGCGAACGCAACGCGCGCGCGGCCATGGACACCATCACCTACGAGAAGCGCCGCTTCATCGCCCTGCAGACCCCGGTCTGGGCCGGACTGTCGGCCGAGAGCCGGCTGTCGGACGTGGTGGTGTTCAACAACGACCCGGCCCGTGGGCGCGGCCCCCTGGCCGAGGCCTTCCAGCAGATGGTGGCCGACGAGCAGCGGCCGGTCCTGATCGCCCGCGAGGGCTTCGCGGTCGGCGGCCCTGTGGCGGTGGCTTGGGACGGCGGCAAGGAAGCTTCCCGCGCCGCGCGCCTGGCGCTTCCGATGTTGGAAAAGGCGCCGCGCGTCGTGATCCTGGCCGCGCCCAAGGCGACCTCGCGCAGCTTCGAGCCCGCCCGGCTACAGGCCTACTACGCCGCGCGGGGGGTGAAGGCCGACATCGACATCCTGCCCGACAGCGGGGACGCCGCCCCGCTGCTGCTCTACGCTGCGCGCAAGGCCGAGGCCCAGATCCTGGTCGCCGGCGCCTTCGGCCATCCGCGATTGCAGGAGTTTATTTTCGGCGGCACGACGCGCACTCTGCTGGCGTCCGATCAGCCGTCGCTCTTCCTGTCTCACTAGTACGAGGTCCGACTATGCCACTGTCCCTGTCGCGCATTGTGATGCGTCTCGCCCGCAATCCCGGCACCGAGTTCGCCGGCGGAGACGATCATAGGGGTTACGCCCTGACGGCGCCTCTGACGGCCGACGGGCTCCTGGACGCCGCGGCCTATGCGAAATCGAAAGCCAATTGCGTGGTGCGGCGGTTCGCGCCGGACGAGGAAGCCATCGACGGCCGCCTGGCCCGCAAGGGCGCGCGCTGGTTCTTCGACTATGACGACGCCGAAGAGGCCGACGACGAGCCCGTCCATCGGCTGGGCGAGCATCGCTTCGCGGTGGGCGAGTACGTGACCGTCACCGACGAGGACGGCCGGCCCCTGACCTACAAGGTCGTCGAGGTCCAGCCCGCGGGCTAGACGCCGCCGTTGCGGCGCACGAGGTCCTGGACGTCGTGATAGATGTTGTCGCCGGACTCAGTGTCGACCTTCGACTTCACCTTGGCGACGGTGATCGGCCCGGTCTTCGGGCCGCCGGCTTCGTAGCCGACGTAGCGGTAGCCGGAGGGCAGGTCCTTGCCGGTGTAGATGAAGGTGGCGCGGACGCCGCGCTTCTCACGCGACAGGGCCTGGCCGCGCAGGCGCACGTCGCGGAACATCCTGACCGTGGTGTCGTCGTCGTTGGCGTCGACGTGGATCGGGCCGACCCGGACATTGGCCTCTTCGCCGCGGGTGTTGATGTGGATGCCCGGCAAGTCGACGCGGGTCACCTCGCCGTCCTCGGTGTCGACCGTCCCGACGCCCATGCCGCCCGCGCGGACGGTGACGCCGGCGTCGGCTGCGGCTTCGGCCTGAACCCGGGCGACCTCGGCCGCGACGCTGCCGAGCCGGGCCTTCGCGGCCTGGGCGTCGGCCACGAGGGCTCCGACTTCGGCCTGGGTCTGCTTAGCCTCGAGCGAAAGCGGGCCAGGCGTGCTGCGCAGTTCCTTCTCGATGGCGTCCAGGGTGGCGTTGACGTCGCCCTTCACCGCGACCAGTTCCAGGGTGACCTCAGCTCCGTCCGACGAGCGATAGGCGCAGGTCTTGCCATCGGCGCTGACGCTTACGCGAGTCAGGTCGCCCTCAGTTGTCGGGCAGGTGAGCTTGGCGATCGTGCGAGGTCCGTCCTGGCCGCAGGCGCTCAGAGCCAGGGCGGAAGCCGCGATCAGCAGGGTGGTCTTCATGGACGTCTCACTCCGGTCCGTTCGCCAGGGAACCTGACCGGAGCGCCTTGATTGGTCGAGTGAATTCGCCGTAACGGCTACTGTTGGCCCGGCCGCGAGCCTGCGCCCTCGCGTCGCGCCAGGAAGGCGAGGCGCTCGAACAGGTGAACGTCCTGCTCGTTCTTGAGCAGGGCGCCGTGCAGGGGCGGGATCAACTTGGTGGGATCGCGTTCCTTCAGCGCGTTCTCGTCGATATCCTCGACCATCAGCAGCTTCAACCAGTCGAGAAGCTCGGAGGTGGAGGGCTTCTTCTTCAGGCCCGGCACCTTGCGCATGTCGTAGAAGATGCGCAGCGCCTCGGCGACCAGCTTCTGCTTGATGCCCGGATAGTGGACCTCGACGATCTCGTTCATCGTCTCGGCTTCCGGGAAGCGGATGTAGTGGAAGAAGCAGCGGCGCAGGAAGGCGTCCGGCAGCTCCTTCTCATTGTTGGAGGTGATGATCACGATCGGCCGAACCTCGGCCTTGATCGTCTCATTGGTCTCATAGACGTAGAATTCCATCCGATCGAGCTCCTGCAGGAGGTCGTTCGGGAACTCGATGTCGGCCTTGTCGATCTCGTCGATCAGCAGGACGGGGCGCTTGTCGGAGGTGAAGGCCTCCCAGAGCTTGCCCTTCTTGATGTAGTTCTTAACGTCCTTGACCCGCTCGTCGCCCAGCTGACTGTCGCGCAGGCGGGTGACGGCGTCATATTCGTAGAGGCCCTGGTGGGCCTTGGTGGTCGACTTGATGTGCCAGGTGATCAGCTCGGCGTTCAGCGCCTTGGCGATCTCATAGGCCAACACGGTCTTGCCCGTGCCCGGTTCGCCCTTGATCAGCAACGGCCGTTCCAGCGCCACGGCGGCGTTGACGGCGACCTTCAAATCCTCGGTGGCGACGTAATCTTTGGTGCCTTCAAAACGCTGGCTCATGCGGGGTCCCCAGGGGCGAGCGTAGAATGCGCCCGCTTTCGAACAAATGTTTCAACTGGGGACAAACTAAAGCCAGTCGCGCGACATTCAAGCGGCTTGAGCGTCGCGGGCCGTTCTGTGGGCGTAAAACGCTCGGTCGACGCCTAGTCCTTGCGCGCTGAATCCTGCGTCGAGGCGGGCTGGCGGGCATAGCCCATGTGGTCGAGATCCTCGTCGCTTAGGCCCTTGGACTGGAAGTTGGTGAAGTCATCCTCGCCCCCGCTGACCAGCGCGGCGTCACCGACCTCCTCAAGGCCGTCGATGGAGTCAGGATCGACCTGATCCTCGTCGAAGGCGTCCTCGTCTTCGTCCTCGTCGCCGGCGACCGCGCGGTAGTGGAGTTCGTCGTCATCCTCGAGGTCGGAGTCCGTGAAGGCGTCCTCGTCGAATTCGTCGGCGTCGAGGGCCAGGGCCTCGTCCTCGTCGCGATCACCCCGGGCGCTGGTGACATCGAGCAGGTCGGGTAGTTCCTCGAAGGTGCGCATCTCATTGAGCCCCTCGTGGTCGTCGAGATTGCTCTCGTCATAGGTCTCGGCGCCGTCCTGTTCGTCATAGCCGTCGCCGATCTCGGGTCCGGGCATCGGGTCGCTCCTCGCCACGGGCGCCGGGTGACGCCCCTCGACAGGACTAACCGTTCCACGGCGCCCGGCGTTCCCGGGTTCAGCCGCGGCGCTAACCTTTGACCTGGGCCTGGGGTATGATGCGGCATTGCGTCACGCCCCCCGCAAGAGGTCGTTAACTCGCGCTCGGTAAGCGTGACGGGTCCGGGGTTGGAATCGATCCGGGACAGGATCGGAACGGGTAGCTCGCGTCGGTCCGACGCAGGTCAATTCGGGGGGACGGGCCTTGCCGCTTAAACTGTCGCTGAAGCCGGGCGAAAAGTTCGTGCTCAACGGCGCGGTCGTCCAGAACGGCGACCGGCGCGGCGTGCTGATTCTCCAGAACAAGGCTTCGGTCCTTCGTGAGAAGGACATCATGCAGGAAGACGAGGTCACCTCGCCGGCCCGCCGGATCTATTTTCCGGTGATGATGATGTACCTCGATGAGGCCGGGGCCGAGCGCTACTATGACGAATTCGTGCGGCGGCTCACCGAGTTCATGGGGGTCATCAAGAACCCTCCGGTGCTGGCCGACTGCGTGAACATCTCCAAGCAATGCATGGCGCGCGAGTACTACAAGGCGCTCATGCTTTGCCGGAAGCTGATCGAATACGAAGACGAAAGGTTGGGGAATGTCGCTTCGGGCGTACCAGCAGACCGCGGCTAGGGGCGAGTCCGGCCGCGAGCTGGAGTACCGGCTGTTCGGCCAGGTGACGCGCGCCCTGATGGAGGCCGCGGCCCTCGACCCCAGCGAGGTGTCGGCCCGCGCCGACGCCCTGGACTGGAATCGTCGGCTATGGGCGACCCTGGCCGGCATCGTGGCCGAGCCCGAGAACGCGCTTCCGGCCGCCCTGAAGGCCCAGATCATCTCGATCAGTATCTGGGTGGGGAAGTACACTAGCATGGTGATCCGTCGCGAGGACGACGACATCCAGGCCCTGATCGACGTCAATCGCGCGATCATGCAGGGCCTGAGCGGCGCGGTCGCCGAAGCCGCCTGAGGCCCCTTCACATCGAGATAGTCTGACCGCCGGATCGGGCCTCGATCCGGCGTTTTCGTTTGCGGCGGCAGATACTGCCGAGGCTGTTCGGCAGGCGCTGCCCATCGGCAAGTTCGCATGGTCAAGCCTGCCGATCGCGCCGCCGGCGGGCTCGGAATAGATAGCTAAATCAATAGGTTCGTTGGTCCGAAAAGTGGCCGGGCTGGCCCGCGCCTTGCTACGGTTAACGGAGAGCGAAAATGCGCTCCACGGCCAAAACGGCCGCAACACCTCCGACCAGAATGGAAGGGTACTAAAATGGCTATGAATTCCGTCAACACCAACGTGGGCGCGATGGTCGCCCTGCAAAACCTCAACGCGACGAATGCGGAGCTGTCGCAGGTCCAAACGCGGATCAATACGGGCAAGAAAGTCTCGTCCGCGAAAGAAAACGGAGCCATCTGGGCCATCGCGCAAAACCAACGCGCGACTTCCAGTTCGCTGAACGCCGTCCGTGACTCGCTGCAGCGTACTGCTTCGACGATCGACGTGGCCATGTCGGCGGGGGAATCGGTTTCGGACCTGCTCGTCCAGATGAAGGAGAAAGCACTAGCGGCTTCTGACACGACCCTCGACGCCTCGTCGCGGACGGCCCTGAACGAAGACTTCAAGGCCCTGCGCGACCAGATCGCCAAGGCGGTGAACAACGCCGAGTTCAACGGCGCGAACATGATCAAGACCGGTGGCGCGACGATGGCGGCTCTCGCCAACGCCGACGGCACCTCGAAGATCACGGTCGCGGCGCAGAGCCTGGCTCTCGGCGGCGCCAACGTCACTGTCGGCGCGGCGACCTCGATCGGCACCGTGACCACGGCCACGGCCATGATCGCGACGATCAAGACGTCGATCACCAACGTGTCTACCGCTCTGTCGAAGTTCGGCACCGGCTCCAAGTCGATCGCCGCGCACCTGGACTTCACCAACAAGCTCCAGGACTCGATCGACGCCGGCGTGGGTAACCTCGTCGACGCCGACCTGGCCAAGGAAAGCGCCAAGCTCCAGTCGCTGCAGACCAAGCAGCAACTCGGCATCCAGGCGCTGTCCATCGCCAACCAGGGTTCGTCGCAAGTTCTTTCGCTCTTCCGCTAATGTCGCGGCGCCGGGCGGGTCTTCGGACCCGCCCGGCGAGCTCTTTGAATCGCTGGGCGCCGTTTGCCGCATGAGGTCGGCAATTTCTGCCCGCGCAACGCCAGGCTAGGCAAATCTTGCCGGCCGAAAACGTCCCTAACAAGGGTATAACTTCGATAAATCAATAACTTGAATCGTTGCGATGACGCACGCCTATTGGCTTGTTCATTGCAGCGGTCGTTCCTGAGCAAAAAGCTCCCGGCAGTCAAAATGACGTCGGCGACCTGAGAAAAAGGAACGAATTGATGGGCAATTCCGTCAATACCAATGTCGGCGCCATGGTTGCGCTGCAGAACCTGAACAGCACCAATTCCGAGCTGCAGCAGGTTCAAGGCCGGATCAACACCGGCAAGAAAGTCTCCTCCGCCAAGGACAACGGCGCTATCTGGGCCATCGCGCAAAACCAACGCGCGACTTCCAGCTCGCTGAACGCCGTCCGTGACTCGCTGCAGCGTACTGCTTCGACGATCGACGTCGCCATGTCGGCGGGTGAATCCGTCTCCGACCTGCTCGTTCAAATGAAAGAGAAGGCCCTGGCGGCTTCTGACACGACCCTCGACGCCTCGTCGCGGACGGCCCTGAACGAAGACTTCAAGGCCCTGCGCGACCAGATCTCCAAGGCCGTGAACAACGCCGAGTTCAACGGCGCGAACATGATCAAGACCGGTGGCGCGACGATGGCGGCTCTCGCCAACGCCGACGGCACCTCGAAGATCACGGTCGCGGCGCAGAGCCTGGCCCTCGGCGGCAGCAATGTCACCGTCGGCGCGGCGGCCACGATCGGCACCGTGACCACGGCCACGGCCATGATCGCGACCATCAAGACTTCGATCACCAACGTGTCGACCGCTCTGTCGAAGTTCGGCACCGGCTCCAAGTCGATTGGCGCCCACCTGGACTTCACCAACAAGCTCCAGGACTCGATCGACGCCGGCGTGGGTAACCTCGTCGACGCCGACCTGGCCAAGGAAAGCGCCCGTCTGCAGTCGCTGCAAACCAAGCAGCAGCTGGGGATCCAGGCCCTGTCCATCGCCAACCAGGGTTCGTCGCAGCTTCTCGGTCTCTTCCGATAGGACGCACGGCCGCGGGGCCTTCGCCCCGCGGTGACTGTGGGCGGCGGGGAGGGGGACCTTCCCGCCGCTTCACGGTTCAACAGGGACGTCGAACGCCTGACCGGCGCCGGCGCACGGAGAAATGGAAAACAAACTTGCCGCAATCACCTCGGTAACCGACCCGACGCTCAACCAAGCGGCGGCCCGTCGCCCCACGCCAGATCCGGGCGTCGCGGCCAAGGAGCCCGTCGAGATGACCCCAGACGCGGCCGATCTGCGGCTGGTCATCGAAGAGGGCGGCGGCTCGTACGTCTACAAGACGATCGACCGGCGCACCGGCGAAGTCGTCGCGCAATTTCCCCGCGAGGAGATCCTGAGGATGCGCGAGGAGACCGACTACGAGGCAGGCGCGGTCATCAGCGCCAGCGCCTGATCCCCGACCGGCCCTTCGCGCCGGTCCGCCAAGCTTTCCAACCGCCCCGGGCAGACCGGTCGGCGGCTGCGGCCATTTGGGTCGTTAACTTTCTGGACACCATGATTCCATAGCTTCTGCCCCGGAAAGAGCTGTCCCCGGCGAGTCGCAAAACGCCGATTGGGGGACCGTTCTAGAGGAGAGCAGGTCATGTCGATCAGCGTGCACACCAATAAGTCGGCCCTGACAGCCCTCCAGAACCTCAACAAAACCAACGATCAACTGGCGGACACCCAGAACCGCATCAACACCGGTCTGAAGATCGGCAACGCCAAGGACAACGCCTCGGTCTGGTCCATCGCCCAGGGCCAGCGCGCCGACATCGGCGCGCTCTCCGCGGTGACCATGAGTCTTAACCGCGCCCAGTCCATCGCCGAGGTCTCCATGTCGGCCGGCGAGTCGGTCTCCGACCTGCTGGTGCAGCTCAAGGAGAAGGTGGTCGCCGCCCAGGACACCTCCCTGGACGCCACCTCGCGCGGCGCGCTGAACGCCGACTTCAAGTCCATCCTGCGTCAGATCGGCCAGGTCGTCTCCAATTCGGAGTTCGACGGCGCCAATATCATGAACGGCTCGATCGCCGGCAGCATCCGCTTCCTGGCTAACGCCGACGCCAACGCCTACATCACGCTCTCGACCCAGAACATGACCTTGGGCGGCGGCATCATAACCATCGCCTCGACGGCGTCGATCGGCACGGTGACCCTGGCCGCGGCGGCTCTGGTCGATCTCACCGCTTCGATGACCAACGTCAACCAGGCCCTGGGCAATCTGGGCGCCCAGGCCAAGCAGATCGAGGCGCACAACAAGTTCGTCGGCAAGCTGCAGGACGTGCTGCAGGCCGGGGTCGGCAACCTGGTGGACGCCGATCTGGCCAAGGAAAGCGCGCGGCTCCAGGCGCTGCAGGTGCAGCAGCAGCTGGGCGCCCAGGCGCTCTCCATCGCCAATCAGGCCCCGCAGATCGTGCTGCAGCTCTTCAAGGGCTAAGACCCGTTTCGTTGGGGCGTCGAAGGGCCTGGGCGGATCGCCCAGGCCTTTTGATTCAAGGGATTCACCTTAGGTCTTAACGCCTTGGCAGGGCTTCCGAGGCCAAGGTCGGGTGGCGGGACTGCGCCCGCGGACGGCGAACCATGGCGATCAGCTTCGACACCAATCTGCTGACCAGCTACTACCAGTCGCGCTACGGCGGGACGGGGGCCTCGAGCACGTCCGCGCTGCTGGGCAAGAAGTATGCGCCGACCGCCCCCTGGTCGATCACCAACACCAAGATCGACGAGCAGGTCTCCGAGGCGGTGAAGAGCGCCATGCTCGGCAAGAAGCTGGTGGACGAGAGCGCCGCCAAGCTCGACCTGCCGGGCGCGAGCGCCGACTACCGCAAGCTCTTCGCGCTCTATCAGGGACTAAGCACTCTGAACGGCGTGGCCGAGCGGATGAACGGCAAGAACCTGACCTCGACCGAGAAGAACCGCATCCAGCAGATCTTCACCAAGGGTCTGGCCGAGATCACCGCCTATGCCGACAGCGCGGAGTTCGACCAGATCCGCTTGAACCGCGGCGAGCTGATGACGGTGGCGAAGACCAAGATCGGCGCCCCGGTCGCCAAGGAAGAGTATCTCGGCGGCGTGGCTCTGCTGAAGGGCGACAGCTCCACCGTCGTTCCGGCCTTCGCTGGCGATGTCAAATTCACGATGTCTATCAAGCGCGTGAACGTGACTCATAATGTGGCGATCGACCTCAACGACATGGGCGCGACGCCACGGACCCTGACCAACGTCCTGGCGCACATCAACGGCAAGCTGGCCGCTGACGGCCTCGAGACCCGCTTCGCCAGCCAGCGGGTCCCCGGCGAGCCGCGCACCATCACCGTGGGCGGCAAGCCCGTCACCCTTCCGGCCACCCAGGATTCCTGGGCGCTGAAGGTCAAGGTCGACTCCGGCGAAACCGTCACCTTCGGCGCGCCGAGCACCGCGGGTTCGGTCTATGTGGCCCAGAGCGTCGGCGACCCCAATCCCGACGGCAAGACCACCACCAATGACGGCGTCACCAACCGCCAGCTGCTGAAATTCCAGACCGACACCACCTCCGTCCCGACCCCGCCGCAGGACGACGGGGCCAATTGGGTCGACGGCCGAGCCTGGGCGGAGGATCTCGCCAAGTCGGTGCAGAACGTGCGCGCCACGACGGTCGGGCCTGACGGCGCGGTCTATGTCCTGGCCGATGTCGACGCCGCGGTCTCGGGTCAGGAGATCAAGGGCGCCAAGGACGTCGCCCTGATGAAGTACGATTCGGCGGGCAAGCTGCTCTACACTCGCACCCTCGGCGCGGCCGACCAGGCCACTGGCATGGCGCTGGCCGTCTCGGCGGACGGCAAGATCGCCATCGCCGGCTCGGTGACCGGCGGCCTGGAGGGGGCGACCGACGGCCCGCTCAATTCCGGCGCCACCGGCAGTTTCGCCACCAATTCCGACAGCTTCGTCACCCTGTTCGACGCCGACGGCCAGGAGGTGTGGACCCAGCGTCGCGGCGCTCGTCAGGCGGACGAGGCGACCAATCTCGCCTTCGCCGCCGACGGCACGGTCTATGTCGCCGGGCGGTCCAAGTCGACCATGCCGGGGACGACGGCGATCGGCGACTGGGACGGGTATGTCGAAGCCTTCAAGGCCGACGCCGCCGGCAAGGTCTCGACCGTGTTCACCCAGGCCTTCGGCTCCACCGGCGCCGACAAGCCCGCGGGCCTGGTGGTCGACGGTACGTCGCTGGTGGTGGCTTCCAACGAGAACGGCCGCGCCGTGCTGCGCCGCTTCGACGTCTCGACGGCCACGCCGTCGCTCACCGCCACCCGCGATCTGGGCGATCTGCAGGGCGGGGAGCTGACGGGGCTCGGCATCGACGGCGGCCAGGTCGTCGTGGCCGGCACCACCAAGAACGGCGCGCTCTCGGCCGGAACCATCACGCGGGCCCTGGCGGGCGGCACGGACGCCTTCGCCGCGCGGCTGGACGCCGGCCTCGGCGCCAGCGGCGCCGATCGGCTGGCCTATTACGGCGGGACCGGCGACGACAAGGCGACCTCCGTGGCCGTGGCCGGCGGCCAGGTCTGGATCGCGGGCTCGGCTGGGACCGACCTGCCGGGCCAGCCGGCGGTCGGCAAGAAGGACGGCTTTCTCACCCGGCTCGACCTCGACACCGGCGCCATCGACTGGTCGCGGCGGTTCACCGGCAAGGAGGGCTATGCCGCCCCCAGCGCCATCGCCATCGACACCCAGGGCTCAACGGTCCTGGACCGGCTGGGCCTGCCGAAGGGCACGCTGGACTTCACCGATTCCGCCCAGGTCAGCGCCTTCAGCTCGGTGCGCACGGGCGACCAGTTCCAGGTCCTGTCCGGCAGTGGCGCCAAGAAGACCATCACCATCGAGACCGGCGAGACTTTCACGACGCTGGCCACCAAGCTGAAGCGCGCGCTGGGCTTCCAGGCCAAGGTCGAGACCGTGACGGTCGAGGGCGTGCGCCGCCTGCAGATCAAGCCGATGAACGACCGGTCCACCATCGAGCTGTTCGAAGGCAAGACCGGCAAGGACGCGCTCAGCCTGCTGGGCCTGACCGAGGGCATCATCCGCAACACCATCACCGAGGACGGCAAGACCGTCCCGTCCGACGGCAAGGCGATGATGTTCGGCCTGGGCCTGCCCACGGACCTCAATCTCAAGGACTCGGAACAGGTCAACCACACCCTGGCCGAGCTGACCGCGGCCATGAACCAGGTTCGCGCGGCCTATAAGCACCTGCAGACCGCCTCGACGCCGCAGGCCGTGCTCGACGCCCAGAAGGCCGCCGCCGCGGCGTCGGGCGGCAAGGTCCCGACCTATCTGACCAACCAGATCGCCAACTACCAGGCCGCCCTGAACCGCCTGAGCGGTGGTTAGGCGCCTTGAATCCTTCGCAGGCGCGGTCTAGCGAAGGTCCATGGAATTCCTGAACGACCGGCGGAGTCGACTCGTCCTGGCGGGCGGCGCTCTCGCCCTCGTGGCCGGCATCGGCATCGCCGCGGCCCTGATCTCCGGCGGCAAGGGCGAGAACGCCCCGCCGCCGCCGGCCTCGCAAGGCGGCTTGGTGGTGGAGACGGGCGCGGCCGACGACGGACGTCTCGATCCCGCCCGGCCGCTGCGCTGCTACGTCGCCGGCCAGTATGTGGGCGAGGTGACCCTGGCCGACTGCGCCAAGCGCAATGGCGTGGCCACAGGGGCCCTGGACGTGGGTGTCGACGAGGCCGGCAACCTGGCGGCCGCCGACCAGGCCGGCACCATGCTGACGCCGCTGCCGCCGGTGGAGGAGGCGCAGGTCGAGGCCCCGACCGCGACTCCCGCCGCGCCGGCCCCCGCCGCGACGCCCGCCGCGCCAGCCCCGGCCGGCGCCTGCTGGCGCTATGCCGACGGCGGCTGGCGCAAGCAACCGGCCGACATGACCCTGAACGCCTGCGTGCAGTCCCTGTTCGCTGGACGCTGCGAGCGTTCGGGCGGCGCCATCTACGGCCGCTGGATGCAGCAGACCCTGCGCCTGGTCCCCGGACGGGTGGAGGTGTCGGGCGACAACCGCAGCTTCCGGGCCCTGGCCAGCCAGGCCGAGAACTGTTCGATCTCCCCCGTGGGCTGACGCCTTCGGGTCGCCGCAATCGCCGCCATAGGCTTCACCATGCTTCGCACCGCCCTGATCGCCGGCCTCTCCGTCCTGGCCCTCGCCGCCTGCGCCAAGAAAACCTTGCCGCCCGGCGGAGAAGGCGTCTGCTGGCATGTGGGCCAGGGGAAGGACGGCGAGCTCAAATACAACAAGCTGGCGACCGGCGTGGCCGACCTCGAGCACTGCGCCGCGGCTCTGGAGACCATGCGGCTGAAATTCCTGCGCATGGGCGGCTCGAACCGCGAGGTCGCCGGCGCCTTCAAGGGCAATTTCATCTTCGTCGAACGGAACGGGATCTTCACCGCGCCGACGATGGAATCGCACCGCTATCTGGCGCTGGTGCGCACGGGCGACGGCCGCCTGGTCATTCCCGGCGCCATGCCCCAGCAGGCCCCGGGCCAGTAGGCGCGGCGGTCCAGCGCAGCAGACATCTGTGGACGAAGCTCTGCAAGGCGGGAACAAAGGCGGAACATTAACTTGATCCGCTGATCGCCGTCCGCTAGCGTCGGGGCTGAGCGCGAGCGCGCAAGCACGGAAAGCAAGGGACACTCACATGGCGGGCAGCGTCAACAAGGTCATTCTGGTCGGCAATCTGGGCGCCGATCCCGAAATCCGCAGTCTCACCTCGGGGGATCGCGTCGCCAACCTACGCGTCGCCACGTCGGAAACCTGGCGCGACAAGTCTTCGGGCGAGCGCAAGGAAAAGACCGAATGGCACCGGGTGGTGATCTTCAACGACAACCTCGTGAAGGTGGCTGAGCAGTACCTGCGCAAGGGTTCGAAGGTCTATCTCGAGGGCTCGATCCAGACCCGCAAATGGACCGACCAGTCGGGCGTGGAGAAGTTCTCCACCGAGGTCGTGCTGCAGAAGTTCCGCGGCGAGCTGACCATGCTGGACGGCCGCGGCGACAGCGAGGGCGCGAGCTCCGGCGGCGGAGACTACGGCGGGGCGAGCAGTGGCGGCGGCGGGTTCAGCGGCGGCGGCCAGCGCCGTCCGGCCTCGGGCCCGCGCGAGGACTTCTCGGCCGACCTGGACGACGAGATCCCGTTCTAGGGGCGGGCGGTGCGCCGGCTGAGCGTCCGGCGCAGACAAGCTATCAATGACCTTGAATAACGGCGTTTGGCTAGGTCAAATCTCGAAGGCGAGTTTTTGATTCGGGGTCCGCGATGTTTGTCGATGCAAACAAGATCGCGGAAAAGATTGTCGCCGCAGACCTGTGCATAATTGGCGGTGGAGCCGCTGGAATTACGCTCGCCAATAAATTCGTCGACTCTAAATTGAAGATCGTCCTGCTCGAGAGCGGCGGCGACTCGATGGATCGGGAAACGGAGAAGCTCAACACCAACGCCACGGTGACGGGTGATCCCTATACAATCGAGTCGAGCCGTCTTCGCTTCTTCGGCGGCACGACCAATCATTGGTCAGGCCGGTGCTTCCTGTTCCGGGATCACGATTTCCTGTCGGTCGGAGGACCGAAAGTCGTTGGTTGGCCGATCTCCTTGAAGGATGTCGCGCCCTACTACCAGCAGGCCCAACGGATCGCGATGTTCCAGACGCAGGACGTCAACTGGTCAACGGACTATTGGCGCAATAGGTTCGGTTCCCCCGCCTGGCCCATCGATGAAGCGATCTTCCCGGTTCGTACCGAAATCTTCGCACGCCCACACGCCGATACCGGCAATCGGACCTACGCGGCCTATAGGCGGCCGTTGGATTCGGCGAAGAATATCCGTGTCATCCAGTATGCCAACGCGACCGAACTGATCGAGGGCCCCGATCGCACCAAGATCGAGGAAGTCGTCGTCAAGACCCTGGCCGGCGCCGAGTTCAGGGTCCGGGCTCGCATCTTCATCCTGGCGACCGGAGGCCTCGAGAACCCCCGCCTCATGCTGGCGTCTCGGCGATCCAGTCCTCACGGGGTGGGGAACAATCACGATCAGGTTGGCCGTTATTTCGCCGACCATGCCCGAATTCTCCAGGATTTCGTGAGGAACCCGGATCGCGAACCCGACGACCGGGTGGTCTTCACCGAGGCGCCGGGAGATATCTTCGTCTTCAACCACTACCTCCTGTCAGACCACATCCTGGATAGCGAGCGTCTGGACAGCATCCTGTTCCGGTTCCGCCCGGTCTATGAGTCAACGCCTGGAACCGCCGCCGCAGGTCGGCTGACGGACGCCTTGGGGGCTCGCGACCTGTCGCAGGTCAGCGCGGACGACCTTGCATTGGCGATGCAGAACTTCGGCGACGTGGCGGAGCGCGGCGTGGATCGCTACTACTGCCGGTCCAAGCCGATAAGGTACTTGCTCTCCGCCACTGTCGACCCGCCCCCGGTGGCCGAGAGCCGCGTAACCTTGACGCCTGAGCTCGACGCCCTGGGCATGCCGATCCTGAACCTTCACTGGGTGCTGCCGGACACCGCGAAGCATTCGCTGCACCGCGCGCTGCAACTTTTCGCTCAGGAGGCGGGGCGCACCAACACCGGTCGTGTGCGCCTGACCTTCGATCCAAAGAAGCCGTGGTCGGAAGCGCAGGGCTTTGTCTGCGGCAACCACCACACCGGCACCACACGGATGAGCGACGATCCCAAGACGGGCGTGGTCGACCGGAACTGCCGTGTACATGGGGTGTCCAACCTCTATGTCGCCGGCAGTTCGGTGTTTCCCACGGTGGGCGGCGGCTCGACGACCATGATGATCACGGCGCTGGCCCTACGGCTGGCCGATCATATCGATGGGCAATTCGCATGAGGATGAACCGACGAGCCTGGGTGCTTGGCGGCGGCGCCCTGGTCGTCGGGGGGCTCGCGCTCAACACTCCGGCGGCCCGTGAACTCGTTTGCAGCGGCCAGACCCGAGAGTATCAACAGGTTGGCCTGGCGCGTCTCGGTCGCGCCTGCGTCGCGTGCAATCCGGACTTCAGCGAGTCGTTGGTGGCGGCCGAATGGGCTCAAATCCAAGCGGTCGGCCAAGCGGCGCTGAATGCCCGGATCGCCGACGACTTCGCCCAAGGGGCGATAACCTCGGTCGATGGATGGCAGCTCGCGCGTAGCGAGGCGCTCGTCTATGCCGCCGTCCACTATAACCAACCCATGGACACCAATGCCTAGGCGATCACCGACCCGTTTCATCGCAGCAAAGGTGGCGGTCGTCGTCGCGCTTGGCTTGACCACCGGGTGCTCGAAATCGGGGGGTGACGGGGCCGCGACGAAGCCCCTGCCGCAACCTACGGCCTTCGCGGACTGCGCGCGCTGCCATCAGGTCGAGCCGGGCGTCCACGACGTCGGCCCGAGTCTATGGGGCCTGTCCGCGCGTAGGGCCGGCTCAGCGCTGGGTTACAGCTTCTCGCCAGCCTTGAGCGGCGCAGGTTTCACCTGGGACCGCCAGCGTCTGGCTGCGTTCCTTCACGACCCGCACAAGACCCTTCCGGGAACGCGCATGCTCTATCCGGGCCTTGAGGACACGAAGGAAGCCGAAGCTGTCGCGGACTACGTTCTCAGCCTCAGGTGACCTCACCCGGCCGGGATGACCGCGCAGGCGATGCGCGGTCCGGCGCCGCCGATCGGCTGGGCCTTGTGGTCGTCGGGATTGGCGTGGATCACCAGGGCCGAGCCATCCTTGTCGGCCAGGGCCTCCCGGGCCGCCGTCGACCCCAACGACACATAGGTCGAGAAGACCTCGGCCTGGCCGGTCCCGTCGGCGGCGACGAAGATGTTGGGCAGGTCGCCGGCCTCGTTGGCGTCGGGGTTCAGCAGGCCGTGGACCATGGTCGGCTTGCCGTGCACGTGGCCGCCAGCCGAGGTGAAGTCGGCCTTCGAACAGTCGCCTTTCTCGTGGAAATGCAGACCGTGCCAGCCGGGCGCGACGCCCTTGAGCTCGATCCGCGCCAGCAGACCGTTGGGGGCCTGGGTCAGGCTGGCGGTCCCGACCGCGGCGCCGGCGGAATTCTTCAATTCGATCCGCAGGTTGGCCGGAGCGTCGTCCGCCCATGCCGCAGTTGCGAAAAGGGTGGCAATCGTGGCGGCGAGGGCATATCTCATGGGGCGTTCGACCTGGGTTGGGGCGTTGACGGAAGTTGGCCTTCAAGGCCTGCGGATGGTAACTACTGAACCCTGTTTTGTGTCCGATTCTAACCGGCTAAATCCTCTCCTTGACCGACGAAACCCAAACCCCGCCGGATGACGGGCGGCGCGGGGGCATCGCCCCTATCGCCATCGAAGATGAGCTGAAGCGCTCGTACCTCGACTACGCCATGAGCGTGATCGTCAGCCGCGCCCTGCCAGACGCGCGCGACGGTTTGAAGCCTGTCCACCGTCGCATCCTGTTCTCGATGAACGAGCAGGGACATACGCCCGACCGGGCCTATGTGAAATCCGCGCGCGTGGTCGGGGACGTGATGGGTAAGTATCACCCGCACGGCGACGCCTCGATCTACTTCACCATGGTGCGGATGGCCCAGCCGTTCTCCATGGGACTGCTGCTGATCGACGGCCAGGGCAATTTCGGCTCGGTGGACAACGATCCGCCGGCGGCCATGCGCTATACAGAAAGCCGCATGACCAAGGCCGCGATGATGATCGTGGCCGACCTGGACAAGGACACGGTCGACTTCAAGGAGAACTACGACGGCTCGGAAAGCGAGCCCGTGGTCTTGCCGTCGCGCATCCCCAACCTGCTGGTCAACGGCGCGGGCGGCATCGCCGTCGGCATGGCCACCAACATCCCGCCGCATAACCTGGGCGAGGTCGTCGACGCCTGCCTGGCCTATGTGGACGATCCGGCCGTCACCCTCGACGCGCTGCTGGACATCGTGCCGGGCCCCGATTTCCCTACCGGCGGCGAGATCATCGGGCGCACGGGCGCGCGCACCGCGCTGGCCACCGGCCGTGGCTCGGTGATCATGCGCGGCAAGGCGGCCATCGAGACTGTCCGCAAGGATCGCGAAGCCATCGTCATCACCCAGATCCCGTATCAGGTGAACAAGGCCGCCATGGTCGAGCGGATCGCCGAGCTGGTGCGCGAGAAGCGCATCGAGGGCGTGGCCGACCTGCGCGACGAGAGTGATCGCGACGGCATGCGCGTGGTCATCGAGATGAAGCGCGACGCCTCACCGGACGTGGTGCTGAACCAGCTCTATCGCTACACCCCGCTGCAGAGCTCCTTCGCCGTCAACATGCTGGCGCTTGATCGCGGGCGCCCGCGCGAGATGCACCTGCGCGACCTGGTCGTGGCCTTCGTCGACTTCCGCGAGGAAGTGGTCGTCCGGCGTGTGAAGTTCGAACTCTCCAAGGCCCGTGATCGCGGTCACGTCTTGGTGGGCCTGGCCATCGCCGTGGCCAATATCGACGAGTTCATCCACATCATCCGCTCGTCCAAGGACCCGGCCGAGGCGCGCGAGCGCCTGGTGGCCAAGGACTGGCCGGCGGGCGATATGCTGCCCCTGGTCGAACTGATCGCCGATCCGCGCACCCTGGTCATCGACGCCAACAAGATCCGGCTGACCGAAGAGCAGGCCCGCGCCATCCTGGCGCTCACCCTGTCGCGCCTGACCGGACTCGGCCGCGACGAGATCTTCGGCGAGGCCCGTGAACTGGCCGACGCCATCCAGGGCCACCTGACCACCCTGTCGTCGCGCGAGAACGTCATGGCCATCGTCCGCGAGGAGCTGGTCGCCGTGCGCGACGCCTTCGCCGTGCCGCGCCGCACCGAGATCGTCGACGGCGACGCCGACGTCGAGGACGAGGACCTGATCGTCCGCGAGGAGATGGTGATCACCGTCACCCACGGCGGCTATGTGAAGCGCACGCCGCTGACCACCTACCGGACCCAGCATCGCGGCGGCAAGGGCCGCTCGGGCATGTCGACCAAGGACGAGGACGCGGTCACCCGCGTGTTCTCCGCCTCGACCCATACGCCGATGTTGTTCTTCTCCTCCGGCGGCAAGGTCTATCAGCTCAAGGTCTGGCGCTTGCCGGTCGGGACTCCGACCTCGCGCGGCAAGGCCTTCGTCAACCTGCTGCCCATCGAGCCCGGCGAGAGCATCACCTCGATCCTGCCCCTGCCCGAGGACGAAGCGACCTGGGATCAGTACGACGTCATGTTCTCCACCAAGTCGGGTGGCGTGCGGCGCAACAAGCTCAGCGATTTCCAGGGCATCCGGCGCAACGGCAAGATCGCCATGAAACTGGACGACGGGGACTCCATCATCGGGGTCGGCCTGTGCAACGCCACCCAGAATGACATCCTGCTGACCACGGCGCTCGGCCGCTGCATCCGCTTCGCCACCGAGGAGGTCCGCGTCTTCGCTGGCCGTGATTCCACCGGCGTGCGCGGCATCCGCCTGGCGGAGGGCGACAGCGTCATCTCCATGGCCATCCTGCGCTCGGTGGACGCCACCCCGGCCGAACGGGCCGCCTATGTGAAGCACGCCAACGCCATGCGCCGGGCCGCGGGCGAGGACGGGGTCGAGGTCGAGGAGGCGCCCACGCCGGACGACGACGAGGCGGACGGCGATCTGGCGGCGCTGAGCCCCGACCGCATCGCCGCCCTGGGCGCGGCGGAGGAGGTGATCCTCACCGTCTCCACCGAGGGCTTCGGCAAGCGCACCTCGGCCTACGAGTTCCGCCGCACCGGACGGGGCGGGCAGGGGCTCCTGGCCCAGGACCTGACCAAGAAGGGCGGCCGGCTCGCGGCCTCCTTCCCGGTGGAAGAATTCGACGAGATCCTGCTGGTCACCGACCAGGGTCAACTGATCCGCACCCCGGTCAGCCAGGTCCGCATGGTCGGACGCAACACCTCGGGCGTCACCATCTTCCGCACCGCGGCGGACGAGCACGTGGTGTCGGTCGAGCGGCTGGCGGACCAGGGCGGCGACGACTCAGAGCCCGAAGGCGACGATACCGCCGCGGAATAGGGCGCGGCCGCTTAGGTTCAGGGCTCCACGGCCTTGCGGTAGAGATGCCAGGTGGCGTGGCCCAGCACCGGCAGGACCACGATGAGCCCCATCAGCGCCGGGAGCGAGCCGATCGCCAGGGCGGCGGCGACGACCAGGCCCCACAGCGCCATCGTCACCGGGTTGCGGGCCACGACCTTCAGCGAGGTCCTGATCGCCACGTCCATATCCACGTGCTTGTCGAGGAGCAGCGGAAAGGAAACCGCGCTGATGGCGAGCGCCACCGCCGCGTAGAGGAAGCCCACGCCGATCCCCACGGCGGCCATCCACAATCCCGCGCTGGTGGCGAACACCTCCTTGAGGAAGCCCTCCACCGTCGCGGGCGCACCGTCGGCGAACGCCAGCAGGCTGATCTCGTAGGCCGTGAGCAGCCACAGGACGAAGAGGGTGACCAGGACCAGGCCCATCCCCATGATCGACCCGATGGCAGGTGAGCGGAACACGCCGACCGCATCCAGCCAGCTCACCGTGTCGCCGCGCTCGCGGCGGCGGCTGACCTCGTAGAGGCCGACCGCCGCGACCGGTCCGATCAATGCGAAGCCCGAGAGCAGCGGGAAGATCATCGGCAGCAGGTCATAGCGGGCGGCCGCGACCGCCAGCAGCAGCCCAGCCAGCGGATAGAGGATGACGATGAAGATCACGTCGTCGCGCGCGGCGGCGAAGTCGTCGAACCCTCTACGCAACGAGTCCCAAAGGTCGGCCGCCTCGATGCGGCGGACCTGCGGCGCCACCCGGGCGGCCGCGCGGGCGGCGGGATCGCTGCGCCAATGCGCCTCGGTAAAGGGCCGGCTCAGCCCCTTCAGCAGATACTCAAACGGATTTACAACATGCTCGCGGCTCGCCATCGCTTACCTCCCGCCTTCTAGGGGTGCGGTTTGCGCAGGATGTCCGCCAGTTGAGCCAGCGTCTGCTACAGGCCGCCACTCTAAAGATCGAAGTCCAAGCGTAACACGAAGCCGTGCTTACACGCCACATTGGAGACCGGACGGAGAACGCGCTCGCCAAGGACTATCTATGGCGCGCGCCGCCTGGCGTGTTGGTCCCTGACCGCTGCAATGGGCCGCCGCAGCGCCAGCGAACATAAGGCTCGCCACGAAGGGGGCGGGGGTCTTCATCCAGTCGAGATGCAGTAGCGCAGGCTTCGCTGCAATTGGCCTACCAAGGGTCGCAAGTCGCCATCGGCGGTCGGGTTCGCACCGACAACCTGAGGTCACGCTTAGAATCTGCGGCGGACACCCCGCCGCCGCATCAGGCGGCCTGTCTCGTCCTGTCCTAGACGCCCCTCCTCCAAGTTATGGCTTGCTTTCATTCCTCCCGCCGGTGAAATCCCTGCTGCACCGCAAAAAAGGGGGGACGTCGAATGACGCGTGTGGGGCTTTATCCGGGGACCTTCGACCCGATCCACAATGGCCACACCGACATCATCGGGCGGGCCGTGAAGCTGGTGGACAAGCTGGTCATCGGCGTGGCGATCAACGCCGGTAAGGGCCCGCTGTTCACCCTAGAGGAGCGCGTCGCGATCCTTCGCAGCGAGACCGAGCACCTCGGCGACCGCGCCGAGATCATCGTCCAGCCCTTCGAGGGCTTGCTGATCCACTTCGCTCGCGAGATCGGCGCCGCGGTCATCGTGCGCGGCCTGCGCGCCGTGGCCGATTTCGAATACGAATTCCAGATGACCGCCATGAACCAGCAACTCGAGCGTGAGATCGAGACCGTGTTCCTGATGGCCGATCCCCGCCACCAGGCGATCTCGTCCAAGCTGGTCAAGGAGATCGCCCAGCTTGGCGGCGACGTCACGCGCTTCACCAGCCCGCGGGTCAAGGACGCGCTCATGGCCAAGGTCGCGGCCGGCTGAGTGTTGTCGGGCTGGCGGTCGAGGCCGCCGCCCATTACGAGTGAAATCATGATCCGAACCGCTCTTCTCGCCGCCGCCGTCCTTGCGATGGCCGCGCCCGCCGCCGCCGCGCCCGCCAAGGGCGCCCCGGTCCCCGCCGCCCCAGCCGCTCCCGGCGATCCCAAGGCCTCGGACTGGCGCACGCCCAATCCCGAGGACGTGCTGGTCATCGATACCAACAAGGGCCGTGTCTTCGTCGAGCTGATCCCCGAGGTCGCGCCCAACCATGTGGTCCGCATCCGCGAGCTGACCCGCGCGGGGCTCTATGACGGGCGCAAGTTCTTCCGGGTGATCGACGCCTTCATGGCCCAGACCGGCGACCCGCTGGACACCGGCTCGGGAGGCTCGGACAAGCCCGACATCGCCCAGGAATTCCTGTTCCGGCGCGGACCCGAGACGCCGTTCGTGCTCGCCGCCGACCAGACGGTCAGCCAGGTCGGATTCCTGAAATCCCTGCCGATCATGAGCCAGAGCGCGATGCTCATGGCGATGACGGCCGACGGCAAGATCTCGGCCTGGGCGCTCTATTGCCCGGGCGTGGCCGGCATGGCGCGCGGCGAAGAGACCGACAGCGCCAACAGCCAGTTCTTCCTGATGCGCCAGGCCTATCCGTCGCTGGAAAAGCGGTACACGGCCTTTGGTCGGGTGATCGCCGGCCTCGAGGCCGTTCGCGCCATCAAGGTGGGCGAACCGGTGGCCCAACCGCAAGACACCATGGACAAGGTGCGCGTCCTGGCCGATATCCCGGCCGCCGAGCGCCCCTCGGTGCGTGTGATCGATCCCAACAGCGCCTGGTTCAAGGCCGAGATCGAGAGCGTCCGCGCCGCAAAGGGAGCCGATTTCACGGCGTGCGCGATCAGAATTCCCTCGGAGGTGAAGTGATGGACCCGGAAAACACGATAATCATGGCGCTGGAAAGCGGTCCGGTGACGATCAAGCTTCGTCCCGACCTGGCGCCCGGCCACGTGGCCCGCATCAAGGAACTGGCCCGCGAGGGCTTCTATGACGGCGTGGTTTTCCACCGGGTGATCCCGGGCTTCATGGCCCAGGGTGGCGATCCGACCGGGACCGGGACCTCCGGCTCGGACAAGCCGAACCTGCAGGCCGAGTTCTCCCGCGAACCGCACGTGCGCGGCGTCTGCTCGATGGCGCGGACCAACCAGCCGAACTCCGCCAACAGCCAGTTCTTCATCTGCTTCGACGACGCCACCTTCCTGGACGGCCAGTACACCGTCTGGGGCGAGGTGACCGAGGGCATGGACCTGGTCGACGGCCTGCCCAAGGGCGAGCCGCCGCGCAGCCCCGGCAAGATCGTTTCGATGAAGGTCGCCGCCGACGCCTGACGCAACGCTTCGCGTTTCCGTCGGTCAAGTCCCCGATCTGTTCGGCGAACGGATCGGGGCCAGGATCACCACCACCGGATAGTGGTCTGAGCCCAGGCGTGGCCCGCGGGCGATGCTCACCGTGCGCCACCCTGAACCGGCATAGACTTGGTCGATGGGCAGCAACGGAATGGGCGCCGTGGCGGGCCAGGTGAACAGGCCCCGGGTACGCCGCTCCAGGCCGAAACGGCGATCCTCCCCGCGGCGGGCGAATGACCAGGGCGTGGAGTTGAAATCGCCGGCCAGGATCACGCGCTCCTTTGGGAATTGCTCCAACAGCTCGCCGACGATCCGACCCTGGGCGAGCTGGAACCCGCCATAGACCGGCCAGACATAGTGGGCGCCGATCAGCGTGAAGGCGCCGTGGGGCCCGGCGAAGGTGGCGCGCGCCAACGGAGGCTGCGCCCAGCGTCCCGGCGGCAGCCGCACCCCCTCCGCGATCGGCTTGGCCTTGCTGAGGATGGCCAGACTCTCGGAGCCCTCGGTCAGGTGGTAGCCGGTGCGGCGCGCCAGGGGTCCGCGCAGGCGTTCGCCTTCCTCCAGCACGATGATGTCGGCGTCCTGGGCGGCCAGCCAGTCGAGGGCCGGACCTATGTCGCGGTTGCCGCGCCAGGCGTTGAACTGGATCAGCTTGATCTGGTCGGGCGCGTCAGCCGCCGCCTTGGGCGTGGCCGGGCGCAGATATTCCGGGGCGATCAGCAGGGCGGCCAGCGCCACGCCGGCGACGCCCAGGGCGACCAGGCCGCGCCGCGAGCCGGGTTCGCCAAGCGTCAGGCCGTAGAGGCCCGCCGCCAGGGCGCCGACCAACCAGAACGGGGCGAAGTGGCTGAGGACGTCGAGCTGCGGACTCCAGCGACCGCCCTGGGCCGCCAGGGCCGCGCTGGCGCAGACCAGCCCGACGACAAGCATCTGGGCGTTGAAGAAGGCGCGGAGGAACTCCATGGCGCTACGGGACTCGGGCCAGGACCGCCACCACCGGATAGTGGTCCGACCCGATGCGTGGGCCGCGCTGGACGCTCACCGTCCTCCAGTCGGGGCCGGCATAGACATGGTCGATGGGCAGGAACGGTGGGGTCGGGCCCTGGGCCGGCCATGAGAACAGCGCCCGTGTGCGACGCTCGATCCCCAGGGCCGCGTCCTCGCGGCGGCGCACGAATGACCAGGGGGCGGAGTTGAAGTCCCCGGCGACGATCAAGCGGGGCTTGGCTAGGGGGGCGACGACCTTCAGCATCCGGCGGCTGTTTTCGGACTGGACGACGGCCTTGGCCGTCTTGGATTTCTTGGCCACGCCGCCCGGGCGCGCATAATGCAGGCCCACGATGGCGTGGCCGCCGTCGCCGGGCGAGAATCCCACCACCGCCATCTCAGGGCCCAGGCCGTAGCTGCCGCCACCGAAACGCCCGACCGAGGCCGGGCGGGCGCGGCTGTAGATGGCGACGTCGCAGGTCGGCGAGCAGGTCAGGTGGCGAGGCATGCGCCGCAGGATCGCCGCGCGAAGCTGGGGGCCGGAGCCCTCCAGCACCAGGACGTCGGGGTCCTGCTCAACCAGCCACCGGACCTGGCTTGCGTAGCGGGCCGGATCTCGCTCGGCGTTGAACTGGATGAGCTTTAGCTGCCTGGGCGCGTCGGACGGCGCTCTGGCCGGAACCGCCGCCGCAAGTTCCGGGACCACGAGGACCAACGAGGCGATGGCGGCGATCCCGCCCAGGACCGCCAGCCGCGTTCCGCCCAGCCGTTGCGGCGTGAAGAGGGCGACGCCCAGCACCAGGACGCCGCCGGCCAGATAGAGCGGGGCCAGGTGGGTGAGGGCGTCCAGTACGCCGCTCCAGCGCCCGCCCTGGGCCAGGACCGCGGCCAGGGCGCAAAGGGCGCCGAGGCCGGTCGCGACGATTCGAAGGAAGCCCATGCGCCCACCTAGCATAGAGCCGCGCTTGACGCGTGAGCCGGCCCATGGCCTTGAGGCCGGCCCATGCAGCTTGCTGATTTCGATTTCGACCTGCCCGAGGACCGCATCGCCCTGCGGCCGGCGAACCCGCGCGATTCCGCTCGTCTGCTGCTGGTGGCGCCCGGCGCGCCGATGCAGGACCTCAAGGTCAGCGACCTGCCGGGCGAGCTGCGCGCAGGCGATGTCCTGGTGTTCAACGACACCAAGGTGATCCCCGCGCGCCTCAAGGGTCGGCGCACCCGCGAGGGTTCGGATATCGCCGTGGAGGCCACCCTGCACCGGCGGTTGTCGCCGTCGCGCTGGACGGCCTTCATGCGGCCCGGCAAACGACTTTCGCCCGGCGACCGGGTGCATTTCGGCGCCATGCATGATCGCGCCTGCTATCTCGGAGCCCTGGACGCCACCCTCACGGAGAAAGGCGAGGGCGGCGAGGTGACGCTCAGCTTCGACCTCATGGGCCCCGACCTGGACGCCGTCATCGCCGAGCGCGGGTCTATGCCGCTGCCGCCCTATATCGCCGCCAAGCGGGGCGAGGACGACCGCGACCGCGCCGACTACCAGACCGTCTACGCCGACGAGGAAGGGTCGGTCGCCGCCCCCACGGCCGGCCTGCATTTCACGCCGGAGCTGATGGCGCGGCTGGCCGAGATGGGCGTGGGCCTGCGGTTCGTGACCCTGCACGTGGGGGCGGGCACCTTCCTGCCGGTGAAGACCGAGAACCTGGCCGACCACCGGATGCATGCCGAATATGGCGAGGTCGACGCCGGCACCGCCGACGCGCTCAACGCCGCCAAGGCCGCGGGCGGCCGCATCGTCTGCGTCGGCACCACCTCCCTGCGGCTGATCGAGAGCGCCACGGGGGAGGACGGGATGGTTCGGCCCTTCGCCGCGGAGACCGCCATCTTCATCACGCCGGGCTACCGGTTCCGAGCCGTCGACGGGCTGATGACCAACTTCCACCTGCCCAAGTCGACCCTGTTCATGCTGGTCAGCGCCTTCGCCGGCCAGGAGGCCATGAAACGCGCCTACGCCCACGCCATCGCGGACGGCTATCGTTTCTACTCCTATGGCGATGCGAGCCTGCTCTGGAGCGCCGCCTGATGGCCGCCTTTCCCTTCGAGATCGCCGCCACCGAAGGCGCGGCCCGGACCGGGACCCTAAAGACCCCGCGCGGCGACATCCGCACCCCGGCCTTCATGCCGGTGGGCACGGCGGCCACGGTCAAGGCCATGACCGTCGACCAGGTCGCCCAAACCGGCGCCGACATCATCCTGGGCAACACCTATCACCTGATGCTGCGGCCAACCGCCGAGCGGGTGGCGCGGCTGGGCGGGCTGCATCGCTTCATGCGCTGGGAGCGGCCGATCCTGACGGATTCCGGCGGCTTCCAGGTGATGAGCCTCTCCAAGATCGCCAAGGTCACCGAGGAGTCGGTGGCCTTCCAGAGCCATATCGACGGCTCGCGCCACGTCCTCACCCCCGAACGCTCCATCGAGATTCAGGCCGACCTGCTGGGTTCCGACATCGTCATGCAGCTGGACGAGTGCGTCGCCTGGCCGGCCGAGGAGACGCGCGCCGCCGACGCGATGCGCCTCTCGGCCCGCTGGGGGGCGCGGTCCAAGGTGGCCTTCGGTGAGCGTGAGGGCCAGGCCCTGTTCGGCATCCAGCAGGGCTCGACCTTCGAGCACCTGCGCAAGGAGTCGGCCGACCGCCTCGTCGAGACCGGCTACGATGGCTACGCCCTGGGCGGCCTGGCGGTGGGCGAGGGGCACGAGGCCATGTGCGAGGTGCTGGACTATGCGCCGGCCATGCTGCCCGCCGACCGGCCGCGCTACCTGATGGGGGTCGGCAAGCCCATCGACCTGGTTGAGGCCGTGGCGCGCGGGATCGACATGTTCGACTGCGTCCTGCCCACCCGCTCGGGGCGCCACGGCCAGGCCTGGACCTGGGAGGGCTCGGTCAACCTGAAGAACGCCCGGTTCGCGGAGGACGACAGCCCCCTGGATGAGACCAGCGATTGCCCGGCCTCCAGCCACTATTCCAAGGCCTATCTGCACCACCTGGTGAAGTCGCAGGAGATCCTGGGTCAGGTGCTGCTCTCCTGGCACAACATCGCCCACTTCCAGGCCCTGACCGCCGCCATGCGCAGCGCTATCGCCGAAGGCCGGTTCGAGGCCTTCCGCCGCGAGTTCAAGGCCCGTCAGCGGATCGGATAGCGGGGCTTCAGCTCCTGGGTGCGGACCTCGGTGGTCCCGGTCAGGATGTGCGAAGGCGTCGCCGGCGGCGGGCAGCCACGCGCCTCGCCCAGGCCCTTCAGATAGGCCCGCCGCACGCCGCCGGCGGTGATCGCCGCGGCCACCAGGGTGTCGTGCCGTTCGGCCCCGGTGAGTTTCCGCACCCAGCCACGGAACGGGATGATGTCGGAGGCGACGCTCGCCACCGCGCCCAGGGCGGCGTCCTTGCCGCGGACCTGGACGCTCTGGTTGTCGATATCGGGCTCGTCCAGGTCGTCCCCCATGGCGGCGTTCAGGGGGCGGATCAGCTCTGCGAGCCGCGCGCAGGTCGGCGGAACCGGCCGCTGATAGGGATCGGCCAGGGCCTCCAGCAGCACCGGCGGGATCTTGGTCCGCAGCAGGTTGACGTCTCGCAGCGGGGCCGCGACCGCGGCGCCCATGCTTTCGCGCTTGGCCTCCGAGGTCGTCTGGACCTCCGGCGAACCGTCGGCGCGCGTGGTCATGCAGCCGCCCAGCAGGACGAGGAGGGGCAGGATTCGGAACGCGGCGCGCATGGCGAAAGTCTAGCCCCAGCCCTCCGCGGATGGAAAGGTCCCGCCCGGCCTTGCCCCGGCGCGGACGCCCGCCTAAGGTCCGCGCCGCTTCGCCCGGCGCCCTAAACGCGCCGCGCCAAGGGCCGGTAGCTCAGTGGTAGAGCATTCGACTTTTAATCGAATGGTCGTGAGTTCGAACCTCACCCGGCCTACCATTCCCCGTCCCGACACTGGCTCGGAGATGGTGGAATGATCACGAAGCTCGTCTTCGAGGAAACCGTTCTGATGGTCGTCATGGCCGCGGCCCTGTTCGCGTCGGCCGGGACGTTCGACTGGCCGGCCGCGTGGTTGTTCCTCGGAGAGTTCGCGGTTCTCAGCCTGGCGGTGGCCGCCTGGATGGCCCGTTATGATCCGGCCCTGCTGGCCGAGCGGCTGAGCTCGCCGATTCAGGCGAATCAGAAAGCCTGGGACCGACTGTTCATCATCTGCGTGGGTTTAGGCTTCGTCGGCTGGCTGGTCTTGATGGGCCTGGACGCGCGGTTCCAGTGGTCGCGGGTCCCAACCTGGGCTCAGGTTGCGGGCGCCGCGGGCCTCGCGGCGGCCTTCGCCGTGGCCTGGGCGACCTTCCGCGAGAATGGCTATGCCGCCGCGGTGGTGAAGGTCCAGGCCGGCCAGACGGTGATCGACACTGGTCCCTACCGCCTGGTGCGCCACCCGCTCTATTTCGGCGTCATGCTGTTCTTCGCCGGCACCGCCTTGATGCTCGGATCCTGGTGGGGCCTGGCCGGCGGCCTGTTGCTGACCCTGCTGGTCGCGGTCCGCGCGGTGGGCGAGGAGCAGGTGCTGCGGCGCGAGCTCGCGGGCTATGAGGACTACGCCGCGCGGGTGCGTTATCGTCTGGTTCCAGGCGTCTGGTAGGCCACGGCGTGAGGGTTTCCCGCCGTGCTCCCAGAAAATCTATATTGTCCATGGGATGAGTAGGAATTAGCCAGGCTGCGCACCGAGACGCAGCGAAACCGCGTTTGTCGGCGTTTAGGCGTTTCAACCGGGGCGAAGCACCACCGCATGACGGCGACCCATCCGCCAGAGACCGCCCCGGCCGCCGCGGCGCGCAGACCGATGTTCCGGCGTCGCTCGGCGATCCCTGGATTCTCGCTGACCATGGGCGTGACGCTGTCGATCCTGTCGCTCGTCGTCCTGGTTCCGCTGGTCGCCGTGGCGCTGAAGGCCTCGCAGCAGACCTTCCCGGAGCTGCTGGAGGCCGCCTTCAACGCGCGGGCGCTCACCGCCTACCGGCTGTCCTTTGGGGCGGCGCTGGTCGCGGCCCTGGTCAATGGGGTGTTCGGGGTCCTGACCTGCTGGGCCCTGGTCCGTTATGAGTTTCCTCTAAAGAGCCTGGTCAACGGCATCATCGACCTGCCCTTCGCCCTGCCGACCGCGGTGGCCGGCATCGCGCTCGCCACCCTCTACGCGCCCAACGGCTGGGTCGGAGCCCTGTTCGCGCCATCCGGGATCAAGATCGCCTATACGCCGCTGGGCGTGGTCATCGCGCTCACCTTCATCGGCCTGCCGTTCGTGGTGCGGACCCTGGAGCCGGTGATGCGCGACCTAGCCCACGACGTTGAGGAGGCCGCCGCCAGCCTGGGCGCCAGCCGGCTGGACACCGTCCTGCGCGTGATCCTGCCGGCGCTTGGCCCCGCATGGTTGACCGGCTTCGCGCTCGCCTTCGCCCGCGGCGTGGGGGAATACGGCTCGGTGATCTTCATCGCCGGCAACATGCCCTACAAGTCCGAGATCGCGCCGCTGCTGATCGTCATCGAGTTGGAGCAGTACGACTATGCCGGAGCGGCCACCGTGGCCGTGGTGATGCTGGGCGTCTCGTTCCTGATGCTGTTCTTCATCAACGCCATCCAGGCCTGGGCGAGGCGTTTCTCATGAGCCGCCGCCCGCGCCACCCCACCGAGGATCCCGCCTGGGCCAAGGCGCTCGTCCTGGCCCTGGTGGCGGTGTTCCTGGTCAGCGTCCTGATTTTGCCGATGGTCACGGTGTTCTTCGAGGCCCTGCGCAAGGGCCTGGGACCGGCGCTGGAAGCGATCGGGCAGGAGGACGCCCGCGCCGCGATCAAGCTGACCCTGATCACCGCGGCGATCACCGTGCCGTTCAACGCCGTGTTCGGCGTCTGCGCCGCCTGGGCGATCGCCAAGCACAATTTCCCCTTCAAGCCCTTCCTGATCACCTTGATCGACCTGCCGTTCTCGGTGTCG
This sequence comes from Phenylobacterium sp., assembly GCF_036677185.1. Lineage (GTDB taxonomy): Bacteria > Pseudomonadota > Alphaproteobacteria > Caulobacterales > Caulobacteraceae > Phenylobacterium. The sequence goes on along the minus strand of NZ_JAKFEN010000027.1, from coordinate 101,991 downwards.
CCGGTGGTGGCGGGACTGATCTATGTGCTGGTGTTCGGGGCCCAGGGCTGGTTCGGGCCCTGGCTGATCGAGCACGACATCAAGGTGATCTTCGCCATTCCGGGCATCGTGCTGGCGACCATCTTCGTCACCTTCCCCTTCATCGCCCGCGAGCTGATCCCGCTGATGCAGGAGCAGGGGGCCGACGAGGAGGAGGCCGCGGTCTCCATGGGGGCCTCGGGCCTGCGCACCTTCTGGAGCGTGACCGCGCCCAATATCCGCTGGGGGCTGCTCTACGGCGTCCTGCTGTGCAACGCCCGGGCGATGGGGGAGTTCGGCGCTGTCTCGGTGGTCTCGGGCCACATCCGCGGCCTGACCAACACCATGCCGCTGCATGTGGAGATACTCTACAACGAGTACGATTTCGTCGGCGCCTTCGCCGTCGCCGCCCTGTTGTGCTTCCTGGCCATCGTCACCCTGGTGCTGAAGGCCGGTCTCGAACTCATCCAGCCGCAGTCGCGGCCCGGCCGTCATTGATCGTGAGACCCGCCGCATGACCATTTCCATCCGATCGGTGGAGAAGACCTTCGGGCGCTATCCGGCGCTGAACGGGGTGAGCCTGGAGATCGCCGACGGCGAACTGCTCGCCCTGCTCGGCCCGTCGGGCTCGGGCAAGACCACCCTGCTGCGGGTCATCGCCGGCCTGGAGTTCCCCGAGAAGGGTCAGGTGCTCTATGGCGAGCAGGACATGACCTATGCCAGCGCCGCGGCGCGGCGGGTGGGCTTCGTGTTCCAGCAGTACGCCCTCTTCCGTCACATGACCGTGGCCCGCAACGTCGCCTTCGGCCTGGAGGTGCGCAGGGGCGCGGACAAGCCCTCCAAGAGCGAGATCGCCGCCCGCGTCGGCGAACTGCTGGAGCTCGTGGAACTGGGCGACCTGGGCAAGCGCTATCCGGCCCAGCTCTCCGGCGGCCAGCGCCAGCGCGTAGCGCTCGCCCGCGCCCTGGCGGTCAATCCCAGCGTCCTACTGCTGGACGAGCCGTTCGGCGCCCTGGACGCCACGGTGCGCAAGTCGCTGCGCAAGGAGCTGCGCCGCATCCATGACGCCACCGGCGTCACCACCATCTTCGTCACCCATGACCAGGAGGAAGCCCTGGAGCTGGCCGACCGGGTGGCGATCCTCAACAATGGCGCCATCGAGCAGGTCGGCATGCCACACGAGGTCCACGACCAGCCCGCTGGCGCCTTCGTCTGTGGCTTCGTCGGCGAGGTCAACCGGTTCGAGGGGGCGGTGAAGGGCGGCCGATTCCGCGCCGCGGAGATTGAGTTGCCGGCCCAGGGCGTGGCCGACGGCGCCGCGGTGGCCTTCGTGCGTCCTCACGAGTTCACCCTGGCCCCGGCCGGCCAGGAGCAGCTGTTCCTGATCACCGAGCGCGTGGCGCCTAGCGGTCCGGTGGTGCGCGTGGACGGCCTGACCCCCGGCGGTCAGCGGATCGAGGCGGCCTTCTCGCGCGAACTCGCCGGCCGGTTCCAATCCGGCGTCCGCTTTGGGCTCGCCGCGCAACGGTCGTACATCTTCAGCGCGTAGTCGATATCTTGCAACCGTAAGGCGCCGTCGCTAGGTTGCCCCGCGAAAAATGGGGCGGTGATGACTTGGATCTTTCGGTTTCTGGCGAGTCTCCGGACGTCTCCCCACCGCGCTGTCGCGCTTGAGGTCGGTCTCATCGTCCTTGGCGGTTTGCTGCTGGGCGTCGCCTTCTTCCGGATGGGCCGCTAAGCCCTATTGCTGCTGCTGTTGCTGCTGCTGGTCGTAGGCGAGGCCGCCGGCCGGTCCGCGCCTGCGGCCGCCTTGGGCGAAGGCAGGCTGGGCCACGCGGATGAACTCCGGCTCGGTGATCGCCGCGCGCGCTCGGCGGACCGAGACGCCCACCGCGAGCTGGCTCTCCGCCTCGCCCTTGTAGACTCCGCGCGAAGGCGGGACGTCGTTGTAGTCGCGGCCCAAGGCGGCGGCGATGTGGCGCTCGCCGGCGACGACATTGTTGGTGGGATCCAGGCCGATCCAGCGGGTCGAGGGCAGGAAGATTTCCACCCAGGCGTGGGTGGCGTCCGGATCGGAGCGGTCGCCGGCCTTGCGGTCGGTGAACAGATAGCCCGAGACGTAGCGCGCCGGCACGCCCCAGGACCGGCAGATGGCCAGCATGATGTGGCTGAAGTCCTGGCAGACCCCCCGGCGAGCCTTCAGGGCCAGGTCGATGGGGCTGTCGGCATGGGTGACGCCGGCCTCGTAGTCGAACGACTCGTAGATGATCTTCGACAGCTCGCGCACGGCGCGCAGGGGGTCGAGGGCCTTCAGTTCGTCGATCTTGTGCTCGGCGACGAAGGCCTTCAGCCCCTCGGTTTCCACCGCGAAGCCGTGATGACGCAGGAAATCGAAGTTCTCTCCGCGGACGAAGTCGCTGCGCAGCCGGTCCCATTCGCCCATGTCCAGCGCCTCGGGCAGGGCGGTCGGCGGCTGGGTCTCCACCGCCGAGCGCGCGACGATGTTAAGGCGGTCGTGCGGTTGGGGCACGTCGAAGTGATAGACCGCATTGCCGAACGGATCGGCGTAGGAGAACAGCTGCGCGGCCGGATCCAGGTCCAGGTCGAAGCTGACCAGCCGCTGGCGCACGCTCTTTTGCGGCTGCATCCAGAGCTCCATGACGCTTTCGCGCACCGGCTCGGCGTAGTGGTACTGGGTGACGTGGCGGACTTCCAAGAGCATCGGTCAGCGCCTCAGGCGGGCAGTCGCATTTCAAGGGAATAGTGGACGAAGGTCTCGTAGATCGACTGGTGGATCGCCACGCACTCGTCCAGCACGGTGGAGATGAGCGCGCTGGCCCCGGCCACCTGCAGCTCGTCCATGTCGGCATATTGCAGGCGCGCCTTCAGCCGGCCGGCCAGGCGCTCGGGCCCTGCGTGGCCGGCTTCCACATAGCGGCTGGCCGCGGTGGTGTGTTCCTCGATCCGGGCGGTGGCGAAGCGGATGGAGCGTGGGAAGTCCTCGTCCAGCAGTAGGAACTCCAACACCTTCCGCGGCTGGATGTCGGCGGTGTAGCGCCGCAGATAGGGCTCCAGCGCGCAGCTCATCCGCAGGACGCTGACCAGGGCGAAGTGCTCGTCGAAGGCGCCCCGGCGCCGGTCGCCGAAACAGACCTCCAGCAGCCGGCCGATGAGCTGGGCGCGCTCCAGGTACATGCCCAGCAGCAAGAACCGCCAGCCCTCGCCGTGGCTCATGGTGGCGTCGGCCGCGCCGCGGAACAGGTGCAGGTCGGCGATCACGTCATGCAGGAAGGCCGAGGATCCGTCGGCGAAGGACTTGGCGGCGTCTGGTCCGGTCATCTTCAGGTAGATGAGGTTGAGCCGTTCCCAGGTCTCGGTGGTGATCTGGTCTCGCACCTGGCGGGCGTTCTCGCGGGCAAGCGCCAGGGAGGAGACGATCGAGCCCTGGTCCTCGCGGTCCAGCGCCATGGCCAGCGTCGCCTCATAGGGATTGGTCAGGTGGGCGCGGTCGGAGTCGCCGACGGCCGCCAGCGCGATGCGAGCCACCTGGGCCGCCCCCTCGGTCCGGTCGAGGGTGGCGTTCAGCATCACGTCCGAGAGCCGGCACATATGCTCGGCCCGTTCCACATAGCGGCCGATCCAGTAGAGACTGTCGGCGACCCTCGCGAGCATCATGCTCGCGATCCTTTGCGACGAAGATTGGCGAGCATCATGGCAGGGTCTCCTTGCCCTCGGTGAGCACCCAGGTGTCCTTGGAGCCGCCGCCCTGGCTGGAATTGACCACCAGGGAGCCCTTGCGCAGGGCCACGCGGGTCAGGGCGCCCGGGGTCACCACGATCTTCTCGCCCGACAGGATGAAGGGCCGAAGGTCCACGTGGCGCGGTTCGATGGCCCCATCGACCAGGCAGGGGGCGGTGGAGAGCTGGATGGTCGGCTGGGCGATGTAGTTGTCTGGGTCGGCCTTGATCGCCTGGGCGAAGTCGGCGCGCTCCTGCTTGCTGGCGTGCGGGCCGATCAGCATGCCGTAGCCGCCCGAGGCGCCGACCGCCTTGACCACCAGCTTGTCCAGATTGGCCAGGACGTGGCTGAGCTGGGCCGGCTCGCGGCAGAGATAGGTCTCGATATTGGGCAGGATGGCTTCTTCGCCCAGATAGTAGCGGATGATCTCCGGGACATAGGCGTAGACGGCCTTGTCGTCGGCCACGCCGGTGCCGGGCGCGTTGCAGATCACCACATTGCCGGCCCGGTAGGCGTTGAACAGGCCCGCGACGCCGAGGCCTGAGTCCCGGCGGAAGGTGAGGGGGTCGATGAAGTCGTCGTCGACCCGACGATAGATCACATCGATCCGACGCAGGCCGGTGGTGGTCCGCATGTAGACCATGTTGTCGTGGACCACGAGATCGCGGCCCTCGACCAGCGGGCAGCCCATCAACCGGGCCAGATAGGCGTGCTCGTAGTAAGCGGAGTTGTAGACCCCGGGGGTCAGGACCGCGACCTGGGGATTGGGTCGCCAGTCGGCGGCCATGCTCTTGAGGGTCGCCAGCAGCAGGTCGGGATAGCGGTCGATGGCCCGCACGTTGGCCGCCCGGAACGTGCCCGGGAAGGTCCGCCGCGAAGCCTCCCGGTTTGCCAGCATGTACGAGACCCCGGACGGCACCCGCAGATTGTCCTCCAACACCGCAAAGGCGCCGTCGGTCTGGCGGATCAGGTCCGAGCCGCAGACATTGGCGTAGGCCTGGTGCGGCACGAACAGGTTCTGCATCTCCCGGCGATAGGACGGCGCGCTCAGCACCAGCTCGCGCGGCACCACCCCGTCCATCAGGATTTGCTGCTCGCCATAGATATCGGCCAGGAACATGTTCAGCGCCTTCAGGCGCTGGGTGAGGCCGGCCTCGATCTTCGACCATTCCTCGGCCGGGATGATCCGCGGCAGCAGGTCGGTGGGGATGATCCGCTCGGTGGAGCTCTCGCCGCCATAGACGGTGAAGGTGATGCCCTGCAGCAGGAAGTAGCGTTCCAGCACCCGCTGGCGCTCGGCCATGTCGGCCGCCGCCAGGGTCGCGATCCGGGCGTCGAGGGCCGCGTAGTGCGGCCGCACCAGACCGCGGGAGGTCAGCATCTCGTCGTACGGGACGTTCAATGAAGCCTGTGGCCCCACGTTCGGCCCCGCCGCCGTGTCTTCAGAACTGTGGGCCGTCGCCACGCCGTACTCCACCACCTGGTCCTCCGCGTCCCTCTCCGACCTTAGGAAGCGCGCCCGGATTTGGGGCGGCTTTTCGGAATCGGCGAACCTCAGCGGCGCGGCTGCTCAGCATTTGGGCAAGTTTCGGCCGTGCAGGAAAGCGCCTTGAGCGTCCGGCGTGGGTGACATCTGCCTGCGACGCGAGGTAGATCGGCGGGAGGGGCGCGAGAGGAAAGTTTTGGCGTGGCGCGATTGGTCGTCGCATTCGCCGCCTCGGCGGCCCTGTGTGCGCACGGCGCGGCTCGCGCCGAGACGCCTCGCGCGGCCGTCGAGGGGGAACTGACGGGTGATCTGCGCGCGGCGATCGCGCGCGCCGTCGGCGAGTCCGACAAACCGATCAGCAGCCGTTTCGAGGCTAGGCGTCGCGCCCGCGAGGCGGCGGAGAACGCCATCGCGGTCCTGCGGTCCGAGGGCTACTACGCCTACGAGGTCGAGCCCGACGTGGGGGAGGCCGAGCCGCCGGCCGCGGTGGTCAAGGTGACCCCGGGTCCGAGGTTCACCATCGCCGAACCGACGATCGAATGGGTGGCGACCCCACCCTCGCCGGAGGTCCAGGCCTCGGGTGAGGCGGTCATGGGCCTGGCCACCGGCCAGCCGGGCCGGGCGGCCGACGTGATCGGCGCCGAGGGCCGGATCGTCGCCGCCGCCCAGAAGCGCGGCTATGCCGACGTGGCGCCGGTTCCCCGCCAGGTGATCGTCGACCATGCCGACAAGACGGTGCGGCCGACCTTCCGGATCGATTCAGGCCCGCTGGTGCGGCTGAACGGCATGGAGGTGATCGGCGGCGAGCGGACCAAGCGGCCCTGGCTGAACCAGATGGCGCCATGGCGCCCCGGCGAGGTCTACGATCCCGAGGATGTCGGCGAGCTGGAACGGCGGCTGCTGGACACGGGGGTCTATGACTCGGTGACCGTGTCCCTGGCGCCCCCGGAGCGGACCACGCCGGAAGGCCTGCGGCCGGTGGTGGTCAGCCTGGTGGACCGCGCGCCGCGCACCATCGAGCTGGGGGCCAGCTACTCGACCAGCGAAGGCGTGGGCGCCGACGCCCGCTGGACGCGCTACAACACCTTCGGACGGGCAGACACGCTCTCGTTCGCCGTCCGGGCCTCGGACATCGACAGCCGCCTGGTGGCGGAGGCGACCCTGCCGCACTGGCGGCGCGCCCAACAGACCCTGAAGTCCGCCGCGGCGATCTACGACGTCAAGACCGACGCCTATGACGAGACGGGCTTCGGCGTCCGCGCCGACGTCCAGCGGCGGTTTTTCAAGACCTCCTACATCACGCTCGGCGGGTCGCTGGATTACAGCGAGACCGCTGAGAAACAGACCAAATTGCTGACCCCGCTCGGCCGCGACCTGTGGACCGCCGCGGTGCTGGCCGCGGCCTCCCTGGACCGCTCCGACGATCCGCTGGATCCCAAGCGCGGCTGGCGGCTGGAGGTGCGGGCCGAGCCCACCTACATCACCGGCGACGACAGCCTGGCCTATCTGAAGGTCCAGACCCAGGGCTCGATCTACATGCCCTTCGGCCCCCGCGCTCGCACGGTGCTGGCCGCCCGGGGCAAGGTCGGGGCGATGATCGGCGGATCGGTTCCCGAGGTCCCGGCCTCGCGGCGCTTCTATGCCGGCGGCGGGGGATCGGTGCGCGGCTACGCCTATCAGGCCATCGGCCCGCGCCTGGCCGACAATACCCCCCAAGGCGGCGCTTCGGTGCTGGAGGCCTCGTTCGAAGTGCGCCAGCGGATCGGGCAGCGCTGGGGGGTGGTGGCCTTCATCGACGGCGGGGCGGTGGGCGACCGCCAGTTCCCGGCCGGGGACGATTTCAGCGCCGGCGTCGGCTTGGGCGTGCGTTACGACCTGGGCTTCGGCCCGATCCGCGCCGATATCGCCATTCCGCTGGACAAGCGTGAGGGCGACGCGGCCTTCCAGATCTATCTCAGCATCGGACAAAGCTTTTGAGCCCGCCGTCCGAAAAACCTCCGGAAACGCCGGGCGAAGTGGTCGAGGCGATCGCCCACGAGGTGGCGGACGAGGTGGTCAAGGCGGCCAAGACCTCACTGCTGCCCAAGATCATTATCGGGATCTGCGCGGCGATCTTCCTGCTGGTGACCGCCGCGGCGTTGACCACGCGCTTCGGCGTGCTGCTGCCCCAGGGCCGGCTGCTGATCGAGGCCCGCGCCAGCGGGCTGAAGCTGGGGCGGTTCGGCAAGCTGAAGATCGAGGGCCTGGGCGGCGACGTCTGGCGCGACTTCACCATCCGGCGGCTGACCGTCAGCGACGAGAAGGGCGTCTGGCTGGAGGCGAAAAACGTCTCCATCAAGTGGCGTTACAGCCAACTGCTCATGCGCAGGCTGGACGCAGATCGGGTCGTCGCCGAGAAGTTGACCCTCCTGCGCCGCCCCACCTTGGAGCCCAAGTCGAAGTCCCGCGGCCTGCCGGTCTCCATCGTGCTGGACGAGGTGCGGACCCGGGTCGAGATGACGCCGGCCTTCAGCTATCGGCGCGGCGTCTACGACGTGGTCATGAGCCTGGACGTCCAACGCCGCAACGGCGGCCAGAAGGGCGAGATCGCCGCCGCCAGCCTTCTGCACGCGGGCGACCACCTGAACGCCCAGTTCGATTTCGGTGGCGGCAGGCCGTTGCTGCTGCTCGCCGACGCCGAGGAGGCCCGCGGCGGCGCCCTGGCGGGCAGCCTGGGCCTGCCCGCCGACCGCCCGTTCGCCCTGAAGGCCCGGGCTGACGGCAAGGGCGCGGCGGGCAGGTTCTCCGCTGTCGCCACCTCGGGCGACGCCAAGCCCCTGGAAACCCAAGGCGCCTGGAACGCCCAGGGCGGCTCGGCCCAGGGCCGGGTGCGGCTGGACGCTTCGCGCCTGACCCAGCCCCTTGTGGCGCGCCTCGGGCCGGAAGCAGCTTTCTCGATCACCGGCGCCAGGGCTCCAGGCTCGCTCTACGACCTTACCGCGCGCGCGACCTCGGCCAATCTGACGCTCAACGCACGCGGCCTCGGCAATCTGGGCGAACGCCGGCTGGGGCCGCAGGGCCTGGCCGTTGTCGCCACGGCCGGCGAGCTCTCCAAGATCACCGGCGGTCCGGCCATGGGGGCGACGCGAGTCTCCGGCCGGCTGACGGGCCGCCTGGACGACCTTCGCTTCGTCGGCGTCGCCGACGTGGCGCGGCTGAAGCTGGGCGCGTACGGCCTGGACCGGATATCCGGACCTATCGAACTGACCCGCCGCGCCGGCGTCCTGGCGGCGAAGGGCCGGATCGCGGGGGCGGGGGGACGCGGTAGCGGCCTGGCCGCGGCCCTGCTGGGCGCCAGGCCGACAGCGGCCTTCGACGGTGCGCGGCTGTCGGACGGCCGGCTGCTGCTGCGCAGCCTGGACGCGACCGGTGTCGGGTTGAAGGTCCAGGCCAGCGGTGGGCGGGGCTTGATCGGCGGCCTCAATTTCAAGGGCCAGGCCCAGTTCTCCAACCTGGCGGCGGCGCGAGCCGGCGCCTCGGGCGCGCTGGCCGCCGACTGGAGCGCGACCCAGGGTGGGGCGGGCAAGCCCTGGACCGTGTCGCTCGACGCCAAGGGCTCGAAGTTCGCCAGCGGATTCGGTGAACTGGACCGTCTGCTGGGCGCCGCGCCGCGCCTGTCGGCCGCCGCAAATATCGAGGGCCGCAAGGTGTCGATCTCTCAGGCCGACCTGGAGGGCGCCATGCTGAAGGCCGGGGCGGCCGGCGTGCTGGATGCCGACGGGGCCCTGCGCTTCAAGCTCGACTGGTCGGCCGCCGGCCCGTTCCGCGCCGGCCCCGTGGAGATCACCGGCAAGGCCAAGGGCTCGGGCGCCGTCACCGGATCACTCAGCGATCCGCGCGCCGACCTGATCGCCGATTTCGACGCCATCGACGTGCCTCGCCTGCCGCTGAAGGACGCGAAGGTCACGCTGAGCTTCATGCGCCGGGCCGATGGAGCCAGCGGGGTGGTGACTCTCAACGCCGCCAGCGACTACGGACCGGCCGCGGCGCGCTCGGCCTTCCGCTTTCCGCCGGGCGGAGTCGACCTCACCGATCTCTCGGTCAACGCAGCGGGTCTGACCGCCCAGGGATCGCTGACCCTGCGCCGCCGGGCGCCCTCGGCGGCCGATCTGCGGGTGGCCGTCGCCAAGGGCGCCTTCCTCGAGAGCGGCCAGGTCACCGGCGCGGTGCGGATCGTCGACGCCGCCGGCGGTCCGCGCGCGAGCCTCGACCTGACCGCCAAGAACGCTGTCCTGCCGGGCGGCAGGTTCGCCGTGCGCGACGGATCGGTCACCGCTGACGGCCCCATGGCGAGGTTGCCCTATAAGGCCCAGCTCCGCGGGGTCGCCAACGCCGGCCGTTGGACCCTGGACGGCGGCGGCGTCCTCTCCGACGTCGATCCGGGCTACCAACTAGCCTTCGACGGCATGGGACGGGTCGGCCGTCGCGACCTGAAGACCACCGAGACCGCCCTGATCGGCTTCGGCGGTCCGGACCGCACGGCGCGCCTGCGGTTGGCCGCCTCCGACGGCGGCCGGATCGATCTCGACGCCAAGCTCGGCCGAGACAGCGCCGACATCCGCGCTCAGGTCCAGCGCCTGGGCCTGGGCCTGCTGAACGAGGATCTAATCGGCAAGACCGACGCCATGATCGTCCTGACCGGCCGCGGCGGACGGCTGGATGGAACCCTTGACGCCAAGCTGGACGGTGCGCGCGGGCGGGGATCACCCGCCGACCAGGGGGTCGATGGAACGCTGAAGGGCCGCCTGGAGGGTGACGTCATGACCCTCGACCTGAAGAGCTCCAACGCCCAGGGCCTGCGCGCCGAGGCCAATGTGGTCCTGCCTGCCGCGGCGAGCGCCAGTCCCTTCCGGGTGGCCATCGTGCGCACCCGGCCGATACGCGGCCGGTTCTTCGCCGAGGGCGAGGTCAAGCCCCTGTGGGATCTGCTGATGAGCGGCGAGCGCGAGTTGGCCGGCCAGGTGCGGCTGGAGGGAACGCTGGGCGGCACGCTCGCTGACCCGAACGCCGTGGGCTCCGGCCAGATGGTCAAGGGCCAGTTCTCCGACGGCGCCACGGGCCTGGCCCTGCGCGACGTGACCCTGCGGACCACATTCGCCGACAATGCGGTCAATGTGACGGAGGCCACCGGCGCCGACGGCCATGGCGGCACGGTGGCGGGGTCGGGCCGGATCAGCCTGTTCCGCGAGGGGACCTCGACCCTGCGGCTGGATCTCAAAGGTTTCCGGCTGATCGACAACGACCAGGCCCAGGCTTCGGCCACAGGCCAGGCCACCATCGACCGCGCCGCCGACGGCAAGGTCAGGCTGAGCGGCGCTCTGACCATCGATCGGGCCGACGTGGCGGCCAAGCTCTCCACCCCCTCGGGGGTGGTGGCCATGGACGTCGTTGAGCGCAACAAGCCCGCCGATCTCGCCAGCGTCCTGGCGTCGCCGGCGCGAAAAGGCCTGGCGGTGGCCCTCGATGTGAGCCTGAAGGCCCCGCGGCGCATCTTCTTGCGCGGCCGAGGCCTGGATGTGGAGCTGTCGCTGGACGCTCATGTGGGCGGCTCGACGGCGCGGCCGGCCCTGTCCGGCACGGCGCGCGTCGTGCGCGGGGAGTACGATTTCGCCGGCAAGCGGTTCGAGTTCGACGAGCGTGGGGTGGTCTATCTGGCGACCTCGCCGCAGGCCATCCGCCTCGATCTCTCGGCCACTCGGGATGACCCGTCGCTGACGGCGGTGGTGCGCATCCGCGGCACGGCGGCCAAGCCCGAGATCACCCTGACCTCGTCGCCGGTCCTGCCCAATGACGAGGTGCTGTCCCAGGTGCTGTTCGGCCGCTCGGCCTCGCAGCTCTCGCCGCTGGAGGCCGCGCAGCTGGCCTCGGCGCTGTCGTCCCTGGCGGGCGGCGGCGGCTTCGACGTGATCGGCAACCTGCGCACCTTCGCGGGCCTCGATCGCCTGGCCCTGGCCGGCGGCGACGAGACGGGGGTCAGCGTGTCCGGCGGCAAGTACCTCACCGAGGACGTCTATCTCGAGCTGACCGGCGGCGGACGCGAGGGCTCCTCGGCCCAGGTCGAGTGGCGGATCGGCCGAAACCTGTCCATCATCTCCAAGCTGGCCAGCCAGGGGGACGGCAAGCTCGCCGTCCGCTGGCGGCGGGACTATTGAGGGTCGAATGCGTGGGTTCCTGATCGGACTGGCCGCCGCCGGGAGCCTGGCGGCCTGCGACAAGCCCCTGACCGTTCCGGACGCGCCGGGTGTCTGCTGGCGGCTGGCCGAGAACGGTCCCAACGGCAAGCCCGAGTTTCGTCCGATCGCGCCCGAGGTGCCGAGCCTGGAGGCCTGCGCTGTCCGCCTCGACGGAATACGCATGCGCAACGGCGGGCCCATGACCGGCGGTTTCCAGGGGCGCTATATCTACGCGTCGGACCGGGAGGTCACCGCGGCCAGTGGGCCGAAGGCCCAACGCTATCGGCTCTTCACGCCCGACCAGCTCGCCAAGATCCGGCATGGTCTGCAGACCCTGATCGACGCGGGGTAGGCGAGCGCCTTGGCCTCGCGGCCGGGCGCTCGCGTTCCCGGCTAGGCGAAGTCGCCGATGGCGATGTCCGAAAGGCTTCTGCCGACCAGCACGACGGCCACGTCCAGGGTCGCCGGATCGTCGTCGGTGTTGGCGAAGACCACCAGGTCCGAGCCGATCTGCATGGCGACATAGTCCGCGCCGCCGGCCACGGCTTGCAGGGCCGCATCCATCGCCGAGGCGAAGTCGTCGGCGATCCCGAAGCCGACGGTGTCCTCCGCGCCCGGCCCCGCGCCCATCACGAGCCGGTCTTCTCCGGAGGTGAAGTCGAAGATCTGGTCGAGGCCATCGGTCGTGTCGGAGATCCCTTCGACGACGAAATCATCGGCGCCCGCGCCGCCGGCCAGGCTGTCGGCCCCGCCGCCGCCCACGAGGGTGTTGTTTCCGTCGTCGCCGCTCAGGCTTTCGCTCCCGGCCCCGCCGGGAACGGTCTCCTCGCCGGGAGGATCGAGTCGTTTGGCCAGGCCCGGCGGCAGGTCGGGGCGATGGCTGTGCACATTGTCGGTCTGGCCCGGCGGGTCCACCCGCCAGCCTCCATTGCCGCCGCCGTTGAGCGGCAGGTGTTCGCCGCGCTGGCCGAACGTGACGGTCTCACTCTGCGTGGGTTTGATTCTGGGAGCCATGGGGGGGTCCTTCTCGGATCTGACGATGGATCGAGAGTCCCGATTTCCGCATGAACAAACGCGAAAACAACGAAGTTAAGTTGAATTGATGGTTATGAGATGTTAGCCGATATATTCTCTAACAATCCCTAATACTGCGCTAAGCGTCCACCGTTCCTTGCATAGGCCTGGGTTCCGACGGTGAAGACTTCATCTCCAGGCTCAATCGCCTCGATGGGGATGTCGGGCAGGCGGGTCAGGCGTTCATAGAGCGCGCCGAAGTCCTGCAGGGTCGCGTCCAGCAGGGCCTGTAGCGACGGGATCACGAAATAGACCTGCTGGAAGTCATCGATCCGGTAGGGCGCGCGCATCACCCGTTCCAGGTCGAAGCCCAGGCGGTTGGGGGAGGGGTCGTCCAGGGCGAAAATCGATTCCGCCCGGCTGGAGACGATGCCGGCGCCGTAGATCCGCAGGCCCTCCGGGGTCTGCAGCAGGCCGAATTCCACCGTGTACCAATAGAGCCGTGCCAGATTGTGCAGCTGTCCGCGGCCGAGCGCGCGCAGGCCGCCCTCGCCATAGGCCTGCATATAGTCGGCGAACGTGGGGTCGGTGAGCATCGGCACGTGGCCGAAAACGTCATGGAAGACGTCGGGTTCTTCCAGATAATCCAGCTCGTCCGGCTTGCGGATGAACTGGCCGGCCGGGAAACGGCGATTGGCCAGGTGCTCGAAGAAGACCTCGTCCGGCACCAAGCCTGGCACGGCCACCACGCTCCAGCCGGTGAGCCTGGTCAGTTCCTCGTTGATCCGCGAGAAATCCGGGATGCCGCCGCGATGCAGGTCCAGCGCGTGCAGACCGTTCAGGAAGGCGTCGCAGGCCCGGCCGGGCAGCAGCTTCGTCTGGCGCTCGTAGAGGGTTGTCCAGACCGCGTGCTCGGCCGGTGTATAGGCGGCCCAGTCCTGGTCGATGGTCCAGTCGGCGCGTGCGTCGGGGGGAGGGTTGCCATCTGCGCTCATGGCGAGAGAATGACCGCGAATCCGCGAAAGTTCCGTTCGAACTGCGCGTCAAAACCGCCAGGTCGCGGAGAAAGATTGCGTGAGACCGGCCCGGCGTCGAACGCCCGTGCCCGAGGTTTTAGTGGCTGATGCGCGGCCGAAGATTGTAGTGGCCTTCGCTGAAGCTCTCGAAGATCAACGAAGCCTGCGGGTGGCCGATCGGCTCGCCGCTCTCGTCCGGCAGCAGGTTCTGCTCGGAGACGTAGGCGACGTAGGCGTTTTCCTCGTTCTCGGCCAGCAGGTGGTAGAACGGCTGGTCCTTGCGCGGCCGGATGTCCTCGGGGATCGACTGCCACCACTGCTCGGTGTTCGAGAAGGTGGGATCGACGTCGAAGATCACCCCGCGGAACGGGAAGTGACGGTGCCGCACGACCTGCCCGATGGCGTACTTGGCCAGGCGTGGCTCCGCCAGGACCCGGGGCCGGGTGACAAGGTCGCTGCCAACTTTTTCGATTCGAGCGTCCATGAAGGAGAATCTAAACCACGTCACCTAACCGGAAGGTGAACGTAACGCTCACGGCCCCGTGTGCAAGGCTGCGCCTTCCGAGAGGCGAGCCATGTTGCTACAGTCTCTCCTGAAACGAGGCGCCGATCTTAGCGCCTGCACAAGGACGGGTGGCGGTCCATGCCTCAGGCGCCCTCGAGTCCGTTCGCTTTGAACGGATTCCAGACCCTATATCTATACGCGTCCGAGGCGACTGGCCGGTGACATCCGAACCGGAGTCCGCCGCGCCGCGCAACGGCGCCGAGACGCCCTGCTATGGCGCGCTCGACCTTGGCACCAACAATTGCCGGCTGCTGATCGCCACGCCCGCCGGCCGCGGCTTCCGGGTGGTCGAGGCCTATTCCCGCATCGTTCGGCTGGGCGAGGGGCTCGGCCAGTCGGGACGGCTTTCCGACGCGGCCATGGAGCGCGCGCTCGCCGCCCTGCGGGTCAGCGCCGAGAAGGTCCGCCGCCGCAAGGTGGTGAAGCTGAAAGCCATAGCCACCCAGGCCTGCCGCTCGGCGATCAACGGTCCGGAGTTCGTGGCGCGGGTGGTGGCCGAGACGGGCCTGCAGCTGCAGATCATCAGCCCGCGAGAGGAGGCCCAGCTCTCCGTGGCCGGCTGCCTCAACCTGCTGGATCGCCGGGCCGACGCGGCCCTGGTGGTGGATGTGGGCGGCGGCTCGACCGAGCTCTCCTGGGTCGACCTGCAGGTCGGCGGCCTGGAGACCGAGATCTCCAAGTTTGCGGCCGGGCGCCTGCCGATCAAGGCCTGGCTCTCCATCCCCATCGGGGTGGTGACCCTGGCCGAACGCTTTCCCGAGGGGGAGACGGTCACCCAGGGCTGGTTCCGCGAGATGGTCGAGACGGTGAAGGCCGAGTTGGCCGCCTTCCGCAACGCCGATTCCATGCGCGAGGTGTTCGACGCTGACCGCGCCCATCTGGTGGGAACCTCCGGGGCGATCACCAGCCTGGCCGGTATGCATCTTGGCCTGCGTCGATATGACCGCAGCCAGGTGGACGGCATCTGGATGACCCGCGACCAGTGCGACGCCGCGGCGAACCTGCTGCTGGGCCTCAACGCCCGGGAGCGGGCCGAGCAGCCCTGCATAGGGCCCGACCGCGCCGATCTGGTGCTGGCGGGGGCGGCGATCCTGCAGGCCGTGCAAGAGCTCTGGCCCTGCACGCGGGTGCGGGTGGCCGACCGCGGCCTGCGCGAGGGCATCCTGATGTCGCTGATGTCGGACGCCGGGACCGGCCGCAAGCGCCGCCGTCGGCGTCGCGGCCGTAGATCGGCCGGGGCTTCCCCTGTAAACGCTCCGGAATGACCGACGAGCCCCCCCGCAAGCGGATGGTGAAACGCCCGACGGGCGGAACCGAGGAAGGCCGGGCCACGCCCGAGCGCCTGAAGACCGCCCGGGATCGCACGCCCTCGTCCCAGGCCTGGCTGTCGCGCCAGATCAACGACCCCTTCGCCGCCAAGGCCCGCGCCCACGGCTATCGTTCGCGGGCGGCCTACAAGCTGACCGAGCTCGACGACAAGCTGAAGCTCTTGAAGCCCGGCGCCCGGATCATCGACCTGGGCCTGGCGCCAGGCGGCTGGACCCAGGTGGCGGTCGAGCGCGGGGTGACCAACATCGTCGGCGTCGACCTGCTGCCGGTCGATCCGATCTCTCCGGCCCATATCCTGGAGATGGACTTCACCGACCCGGCCTGCGGCCCGATGCTGATCGACCTGCTGGGCGGGCCGCCCGACGCGGTGCTTTCGGACATGGCCCCCAACACTGTCGGCCACAAGCAGACCGACCACCTGCGGATCGTCGGCCTGATCGAGGCCGCCGCCGATTTCGCCATCAGCGTTCTGAAGCCCGGCGGCGCCTTCATCTCCAAGGCCTTCCAGGGCGGTGAGAGCTGGGAAGTGGTCAATCGCCTGAAGCGCCACTTCGCCGAGGTGAAGCACATCAAGCCCAAGGCCAGCCGCGCGGGCAGCTCCGAGGTCTATCTGGTGGCGACGGGGTTCAAGGGGCGCTGACTCCCAACCTCGTCATCCTCCGGTCAGCCGCAGGCTGATCCGGGGGACCCAAGCGGCTTCGCCAGTTCTGCAACACGGCTTGGGTCCCCCGGATCGTCTTTCAGACGACCGGAGGATGACGACCGTTGGATGGTTCAGGCGTTTTCGCCCCCTCCGCCACCAGCCATTTCCGGAACTGATCCAGGGCCCGGCTCGAGGCGCCCGGCGCGGCCAGCAGGGCGAAGGCGCTCTCGGCCTTGCGGAAGCCGAACGGGGCGACCAGGCGTCCACTGGCCACATAGTCGGCCACCAGCGGCCACGGCATGACCGCAACGCCCAGGCCGGCGATGGCCGCATCCACGGCGAAGTGCAGGTGGGCGAAGGGTTGCTCGGGGCCGGGTGGCAGCTCCATCCCCACCAGGGCCGCCCAGATCGCCCAGCCCTGCGGATGGGTCTGGGCCGCCAGGCGCGGCGCCTTCAGCAGGTCGCCGGCGAAGCGTTCCGCCAGGGCTGGAGACATCACCGGCCCAAGGTGGCTGGGCATGAAGGCTGTGGCGTCGGGATCGGCCAGGCGGCTGGTCGGCACCATCCGCACCACCGCGTGGGCGCCCCGGTAC
Organism: Phenylobacterium sp.; assembly: GCF_036677185.1. GTDB lineage: Bacteria > Pseudomonadota > Alphaproteobacteria > Caulobacterales > Caulobacteraceae > Phenylobacterium. The sequence continues at coordinate 85,377 of NZ_JAKFEN010000027.1, read as the reverse complement.
GACGTGGCGTGGGACGGCAGTTCGGCCAGGTGCAGCCGGACCTTGGGATGGGCCGCGGCGAAGCCGCTCATCCGTGGGATCAGCCATTTCACCGAGACGCTGGCGTTGACCGCGATATGCAGGTCCTCGCCCCCACCTCGGGTCTGGCGCACCGCCGTGGCGATCTGGTCGAAGGCGGCGGTCAGGGCCGGCAGCAGGCTGCGCCCGGCTTCGGTCAGCTCCAGGCGGTGTTTGGGCCCGGTGAAGAGGCGCACGCCCAGGGTCTCCTCCAGGGCCTTCACCTGCCGGCTGACCGCGCTGTGGGTGACGTTCAGCTCCTCGGCGGCCAGGGTTGCCCGGCCGGTCCGCGCCATGGCCTCGAAGGCGCGCAGGGCGTTCAGCGAGGGCAGGGGGGCTGATGTGAGATTTTCGAACATCTCGCATCCAATATGTCGATTTCCTCCATTCCGCAATCGGCGCACAAGCTCGCCATGGCGGATCATCCCAATGTCCCGAAACTCAGGCGACCGGCGATCTCGCTGGCCCTGAACCTGGGATGGGCCGCTGTCTTGGTCGCCACCGTCGAAGCGCTCGGCCGCTCCGGCGGGGCCTTGGCCCAGGTGACAGGCTTGGTGGCCGTCCTCCTCCTTCAGCTGATGAGCGTCGCCCTGCTGGTCCGCGCCCTGGCCAGCTGCCTCGTCGCGCTACTGGCGCTGATCCTCGCGGCGGCCGCCGCCCAAACCCCGATTCAGGAGCCCGCGACCGCATGACCCTCCAGACTCCGCTTGCCGCCGCAGGGGCCGTACCGCTATACGCGGCTCGCAAAATGGAGACTCCAATGGAGATTCGCGAAGGTCTTACCTTCGACGACGTTTTGCTCGAACCGGGTGCGTCCGATGTGATGCCCACCCAGGTGGACACGACCACCAAGTTTACGCGCGAAATCAGTCTGAACATCCCGCTCGTGTCCTCGGCCATGGACACCGTGACCGAGAGCCGTCTGGCTATCGCCATGGCCCAGGCCGGCGGCCTGGGCGTGCTTCACCGCAACATGACGGCGGAGGAGCAGGCCGATCAGGTGCGCGAGGTGAAGCGCTACGAGAGCGGCATGGTCATCAACCCGCTGACCATCAATCCGGACACGCCCCTGCGGGAAGTTCTCGAGATCAAGGCGCGGCGCAAGATCTCGGGCTTCCCGGTGGTCGAGCCCGGCACCGGCAAGCTGGTGGGCATCCTGACCAACCGCGACATGCGGTTCGAGGGCTCCAGCGAGGTCCCGGCCAAGGTCCTGATGACCAAGGACAACCTGATCACCGTCCGCGAGGGCTGCACCCAGGACGAGGCCAGGGCCCTGCTGCGCCAGCACAAGATCGAGCGACTGATCGTCGTCGACGAGGCCTTTCGCGCCGTGGGCCTGATCACCGTCAAGGACATGGAGAAGGCCCAGGCCCACCCCATCGCCGCCAAGGACGCCCAGGGCCGCCTGCTGGTCGGTGCGGCTTCCACCGTCGGCGACGCGGGCTACGAGCGCTCGATGGCGCTGGTGGACGCCGGGGTCGATGTGGTGGTGATCGACACCGCCCACGGCCACAACGCCGACGTGTCCAAGGCTGTGGGCCGACTAAAGCGCGAGACCAACCGCGTCCAGATCGTCGCCGGCAATGTCGCCACCTATGAAGGCGCCCGCGCCCTGATCGACGCCGGCGCCGACGCAGTGAAGGTGGGCATCGGTCCGGGCTCCATCTGCACCACCCGCATCGTGGCGGGGGTGGGCGTGCCCCAGCTCACCGCCATCGCCGACGCCGTCCGCGCCGCGACCGGCACCGACGTCCCGGTGATCGCCGACGGCGGCATCAAGTATTCCGGCGACCTGGCCAAGGCGCTCGCCATGGGCGCTCAGGTGGCCATGATGGGTTCGGCCTTCGCCGGCACCGACGAGGCGCCGGGCGAGGTGTTCCTGTACCAGGGCCGGTCCTACAAGGCCTATCGCGGCATGGGCTCCCTGGGCGCCATGTCCACGGCCAACGGCTCGGCCGACCGCTACTTCCAGAAGGAGGTCTCGGCGCTGAAGCTGGTGCCAGAGGGTATCGAGGGCCAGGTCGCCTATAAGGGCCCGATCAACGCCATCCTGCACCAGATGGTCGGCGGCCTGCGGGCGGCCATGGGCTATACGGGCGCGGCGACCCTCGAGGACTTCCGCCAGAAAGCCCGGTTCATCCGCATCACCGGGGCCGGCCTGCGCGAAAGCCACGTCCACGACGTGATGATGACCCGTGAGGCCCCGAACTATACGAGCCCCGTCTGATGCACGGTCCCGCGCCCGAACTTCGGCTGCTCGCCGCGGCGGTGGTCGTCGGCGTGGTCCAGTTGGTCTGGGCCACGGTGGCCGCGCGGGCGCAGGGAGGCATGAAATGGGCGGCCGGTCCGCGCGACGAGCCGATGCCCGTCACCGGCGGGGCCGCTCGGCTGGAACGGTCGTTCCGCAACTTCATGGAGACCTTCCCGCTGCACGCCGCGGTGGTGATCGTCGCCTATCTGGCGGCCAAGCTGAGCGACCTGACCCTTTGGGGCGGCGCGCTCTATGTGGTCGGCCGGGCCTTCCATCCGATCTTCTATCTGGTCGCCATCCCCTATCTGCGGACGTTCGCCTGGTTCGTGGCCTTCGCGGGCACGGTGATGGTGACGACGGCGATCTTTCTGTGAGCCAAGCCCTTGCGTGACGGCGGACGCCTTTCCGCGGCCATCGAGATCCTCACCGACGTCGAGACGCGCCACCGGCCTGTGAGGCTGGCGCTCAAGACGTGGGGGGACGCCTCGCGCTATGCGGGGTCGAAGGACCGCGCCTGGGTCTCGGGCCTGGTTCTGGACATGCTGCGCCGCCGCCGCTCGCTAGGCTGGCGCATGGGCGACGACAGCCCCCGCGCCGCGGCCCTGGCCGCCCTGCATGTGTTCTGGAATTGGCCAGTCGAGCGCATCGCCGAAGCCGCCGGCGACGAGCCGCACGGCCCCGGCCCCCTGACGGAGGCCGAGCGCGCCGCACTCGTCCAGCCCCGGGACCTGGCCAACGCCCCGCCCGCCGTGCGCGGCGACTATCCGGACTGGCTGGAACCCTCGCTCGCCCGCGCCTTCGGCGACGAGGCGCCGCTGGAAGGCGTTATGCTTTCCGAGAGGGCGCCGGTCGACCTGCGTATCAACACGCTGAAGACCGATCCCGAGCAGGCCCTGAAGGCGCTCGCCCCGCTGAACGCCGAGCCGACCGGCGTCCTGCCCAACGCCGTGCGGATGGCGGCCCCCGACCCGTCCCAGCGCGGCGGTTCGCTGGAGACCATACCGGCCTTCTCCCGGGGCTGGTTCGAGGTGCAGGACCTGGCCTCGCAGATCGCGGCCCAGGCGGCCGGCGACATCAAGGGCGCCCAGGTGCTCGACCTCTGCGCCGGGGGCGGGGGCAAGACCCTCGCGCTCGCCGCCGCCATGGGCAATACGGGCCAGATCTACGCCTATGACAGCGAGGCTCGCCGGCTGGCCGACACCGTGCGCCGCTCCGAGCGCGCCGGCATCCGCAACCTGCAGATCCGCTCGCCGGTCTATCCCGACCCGCTGAAGGGCCTGGACGGCAGGATGGACGTGGTCTTCATCGACGCGCCCTGCTCGGGCTCGGGCGCCTGGCGCCGCCACCCCGACACCAAGTGGCGGCTAAAGCCCGAGGCGCTTAGCCAACGCATGAGCGACCAGGACGCCGTGCTCGATCTGGGGACAGGCTTCGTGAAGCCCGGCGGCCGCATGGTCTATGTGACCTGCTCGGTCCTGCCCGAGGAGGACGAGGATCGCGTCGCCGCGTTCCTGGCCCGTACGAAGGGCTTCGTCGTGCGCCCCGCCACCGACCACCCCGACCTGACCCGACACCTGACGGACGAGGGCTATCTGCGCCTCTCGCCCCGCGCCTCCGGCACCGACGGCTTCTTCGTCGCGGTGTTGGAGAAAACCAAATGAGCGGACGATCCATCGTTCCTTCTCCCCTTGCGGGAGGAGGTGGCCCCGCGAGAGCGGGGGCGGATGAGGGGTCTCTCAGAACTCTCCGACTAGCCCGGCGCGGGTCTCGACGGATGGGGTGGCGCGACCCCTCATCCGTCGGGCTCCTCGCCCGACACCTTCTCCCGCAAGGGGAGAAGGGAACGATCGCCACGACCTCTTCTCGGTGACAGCCCAATGACCCCCACCCACGAACGCGTCCTGATCGTCGATTTCGGCAGCCAGGTCACCCAGCTCATCGCCCGGCGCCTGCGCGAGAGCGGGGTCTATTGCGAGATCCATCCCTTCGACAAGGTCGAGGCGATGCTGGACGGCTTCGCGCCGAAGGCGGTGATCCTCTCCGGCGGGCCGGCCAGCGTCCACGAGGACGCGAGCCCGGCGGTCACCCCGCGGGTCTTCGGGCTGGACGTCCCGGTGCTGGGCATCTGCTACGGCGAGATGACCATGTGCGACCAGCTGGGCGGCAGGGTCGAGGGCGGCCACACCCGCGAGTTCGGCCGCGCCGAAATCCTGATCCACCAGGAGAGCCCGCTGCTGGCGGGCCTGGGCGAGGTCGGCTCGAAAGAGACCGTCTGGATGAGCCACGGCGACAAGATCACCGCCATCCCTCAGGGCTTCCACGTGGTGGCCTCGTCCGAGGGTTCGCCCTATGCCGTGATCGCCGACGAGGCCCGTCGCTTCTATGGCATCCAGTTCCATCCGGAGGTGGCGCACACCCCGCGCGGCGCGCTCATGCTGCGCAACTTCGTCCACGGCATCGCGGGCCTGAAGGGCGACTGGACCATGGCCGCCTTCCGCGGTGAGATGGTGCAGAAGATCCGCGACCAGGTGGGCGACGGCAAGGTGATCTGCGGCCTGTCCGGCGGGGTGGATTCCTCGGTGGCGGCGGTGCTGATCCACGAGGCGATCGGCGACCAGCTCACCTGCGTCTTCGTCGACACCGGCCTGCTGCGCCACAACGAGGCTGAGCAGGTCGTGACCATGTTCCGCGACCACTACAACATCCCCCTGGTCCATGTGGACGCCGGCGACCTGTTCCTGGGCGAGCTGGCCGGGGTCTCGGACCCCGAAACCAAGCGCAAGACCATCGGGCGCCTGTTCATCGAGGTCTTCGACAGGGAGTCAGCCAAGATCGAGGGCGCGGCCTTCCTGGCCCAGGGCACCCTCTATCCGGACGTCATCGAGAGCGTTTCGGCCAGCGGCGGCCCCTCGGCGGTGATCAAGAGCCACCACAATGTCGGCGGCCTGCCGGACTATATGAAGCTCAAGCTGGTCGAGCCCCTGCGCGAGCTGTTCAAGGACGAGGTGCGCCTGCTGGGCGTGGAGTTGGGCCTGCCGCCGGCCTTCGTCGGCCGCCACCCGTTCCCGGGCCCGGGCCTGGCCATCCGCATCCCCGGCGAGATCACCCGCGAAAAGGTCGCCGTCCTGCAGCAGGCCGACGCCATCTACCTGGACGAGATCCGCAAGGCCGGCCTCTATGACAGCATCTGGCAGGCCTTCGCCGTGCTGCTTCCTGTGAAGACGGTGGGCGTCATGGGCGACGCCCGCACCTACGAGGACGTGCTCGCACTCCGTGCCGTCACCTCCACCGACGGCATGACCGCCGACTTCTTCGAGTTCCCCTGGGAGGTCCTCGGCCGCTGCGCCACCCGGATCATCAACGAGGTGAGGGGGGTCAACCGCGTGGTCTACGACGTGACGAGCAAGCCGCCTGGGACGATTGAGTGGGAATGATTCCGGTGCTTTCAGGGTCCTTCTCAGGCTATCGCGAAATGGACTTAAGCGCCAGATAAATAACAATATTATGGTTTTTTGCTATCGCCCTCTATCGCTGGGCGTCGAGAGCCCGTGTCGGTAGATTTGACGGTGCGCCGTCGTCTTGTCCTGAGCCGCGTGTGTCGATACCGTCAGATGAATAGAGCGCTCTGACGGTATTTTTGCGACAGTCATCTCTCGGAAAAATATAAGGAAAGTGCCGCGTCGAAAAGTCGATTTTCGCCTGACGGTATTTCCAAGCAGAAGGGGCGCATTTTTCCGGCTGTCGGAGGCGGCTCGTGCTGACGGACACTGCGCTTAAGAATCTGAAATCAAAGAAGAATTCGTACAAGGTGAGCGACCGTGACGGTATGTACGTCGTGGTCTCGACCTCGGGCGCCCTGACCTTCCGCTACGACTACCGGCTGAACGGGCGTCGAGAGACCCTGACCATCGGGCGCTATGGCCTAGCCGGCCTCTCGCTCGCCAGGGCGCGGGAGAAGTGCCTGGAGGCTCGGCGCGCGATCGCTGACGGGCATTCGCCCGCGCAGGAGAAGCAGCGCGAGAAGCGCCGGCTTCAGGAAGCCAAGAGCTTCGGCGCCTTCGGCGAAAAGTGGATGAAGGAGGCCCGCATGGCCGACAGCACCCGCGCCATGCGCCGCGCCATCTTCGAACGGGACGTCCTGCCGACATTCAAGTCGCGACTTCTGAAGGAGATCACACCGAACGACATCAGAGCGCTTTGCGCGAAGGTGAAGGACCGCGGGGCGCCGGCGACGGCCATCCACGTGCGCGACATCATCAAGCTCATCTACGCCTTTGCGATCCTGCACGGGGAGAAGGTTCCCAATCCGGCCGAGGAGGTGGGACCCGCGTCGATCGCGACCTTTGTGCCTCGCGACCGGTCCCTCTCGCCTACCGAAATCAGGATCATGTTCGGTCTGCTCGAACACGTGGCGACCCTGCCGACCATCCGGCTAGGGCTGAAGCTGATCTTGCTGACGATGGTTCGAAAGAGCGAGCTGCAGGACGCGACCTGGGACGAGGTCGATTTCGAAAACGCCGTCTGGACGATCCCGAAGGAGCGCATGAAGCGGTCCAAGGCGCACAACGTCTATCTGGCTCAGCAGACGCTCGACATCTTCATCGCGCTGAAGACCTGCGCGGGGAATTCCCCCTACGTGCTGCCGTCTCGCTACGAGGCGGACGCTCCCATGTCGCGGGCTACCTTCAATCGCATCACCAGCGCCGTCGCCGACCGCGCGAAGGAACAGGGGCTGCCGCTCGAGCCGTTCACCGTCCACGATCTCCGCCGGACGGGATCGACGCTGCTCAACGAGCTCGGGTTCAACAGCGACTGGATCGAGAAGTGCCTGGCTCACGAAGACGGCCGTTCGTCGCGCGGGGTCTACAACAAGGCCGAGTATGAGCATCAGCGCCGGCACATGATGCAGGAGTGGGCCGACACCGTCGACGCCTGGATCGCTGGTCGCAAGTACACGCCGTCCTTGTCGCCGCCGCAGACCGCGGTGATCGGGCCAGACCCTAGCGTCTGACCGGGCGGGTCTTGCGCAGCCGCACGTCGGGGCCAGGCGCGCGCTTGATGAGCGCGGCGTCGGAGGCCTGACGCCGCTCCACGAGCCAGGCCTCGACCTCCGCCAGGCTCCAGACCACGCACCGCGGGGTCAGATGAAATCGGCGGGGAAACTCGCCGCGCTGTTCGAGTTCGTAAATCGTCGTGTCCGCCAGGGGAACGATGCGGCGCAGCTCCGTTCGCCGGATCGTGCGCTGCAGGGTCGTTGTGCGGTTGACGCTCGATCCACCCCCATCGCGTGGAGGTTCGGCATGGCGGTCGTCGCTGGACAGGTGGGTCATGGTCTTTCGGCTCCGATCAGCGGCTCGCTTGGATTGGACTTTCATCAGCGTCGCGATGGGAAGGCCTTCCGCCCCGGCGTAGCGCGATCGCGGCTCATGGCGTGGAGATCGGACGAACCCATGCCGAGGCGGATCTAGCGCCGCGGAAGCTCGATCAGGGGAGGGGCGCGCCCAAGCATCGTAGGAATTCGCGGTGTGGCGACGAAACGTCGATTGGATGTGGCGGCGGGTGACGCCGTAGCTTCCGACCTTACCTCCAGCCCTTGATTTCCCGGTGTGCATGGTCGTCAAAACCCACATGGTGCGAGGGGCGCGGGTCGTCTTGGACGAGGATCTCGCGGCCCTCTTCGGCGTCGAGACCAAAAGGTTGAACGAGCAGGTTCGGCGCAACAGCAGTCGGTTCGACGGCTATGCCATGCAACTGGGTCCTGAGGAGTTCGCCGTCTTGAGGTCGCAAATTGCGACCTCAAGACTCGGACACGGCGGCCGACGACGTCCGCCCTGGGTCTTCACCGAACACGGAGTGGTCATGGCCGCGACGGTTCTCAACTCCGATCCGGCGATTGCGGCGATGAGGCTCGTGGTGGAGGTGTTTGTTCAGGAGCGTCGGACAGGGTCGCAACTCGCCATCTCGGCCGACCGGGCAGGATCCGCGCTACCGGCCTCGGGCGATAAGCCCCTACTGATCGCCGCCAACCAAGCGCTCATTCCGCGTCTACAACAAGCGTTGGAGGGATTGCTCGACAGCGTCATCGATCACCGCAGCCAAGCGACCCTGCGGGAAGAAGCCCAGGAGATACTCGCCAGCTCGATCCGGCACCTGAAGGACCGATTGAACCGGCCCGGTTTGGAGAATGACGAGATCGCAGCCCGGGCGGCGAAGCTGTTGGCGGAGGCGGAAGCATCCAAGGCTAATGCTGCGAAGACCCGTGCCGAGGCCGAGGAGGTCGAATTGCGCACCCTGGCGCGAAAACTGCGTTTGGTCATCGAAGCGGAACGAGCGCTGGCGGCCGGTGATCTCGGCGACTTCCTCGCCGTGCTGGAAGATCTCGGCCGTCATTAGCCGCGAAAGAGTGACCCGTTGGAGGCATTGCTAAACGCTGCAGAAGGCTAGCATGGGCCGGACGACCAGCCGATCCACGCGCGCCCGATTACTACAGCCGCGACCTCTACGGCACGGTCACCACCAAGCTCCACCCCGAGATGTTCGGCGACTAGCTAGGTCAGGCGCCGGAGAGGACCAAGCTGGGCAGTAGGCTTGGGTGGCAAAATCAGCGAAGGTTGGAGCAGGACTGACGGGAGCGCCGCATGAACACCGCACTTCCGGTCTCGGCCGCAGCAATCGCACCGCCAGCGGCAGACGCTGGAACTCAGATGTCAGTACTGGAATTCATTGCTTCGATGACCGGCTCGTTGGCCGGGCCTATCACTGGCCTGGCGGTGCTTTGGGTCTTCCGCCGCCAGTTGACCGCCCTTGCGGGCAAGATCGCATCCTTCGAAGGCTTCGGCGTGAAGGTGAACTTTGCCGAGCGCGCCGCAGAATTGTCGGTGGCTTCAAGTGAGCCAACGACACCGCCCGTGCCAGTTCCTGACACAACGGCGGGTGCGGATGCCAAGCCACCCCGACGCCCAAAATCTCGCGGCGCACAAGTCACCGCGGGCATGGGTTCGTCAGAAGGCAAGGTCGTGGCCGGTTGGCTGATGATCGAAGCCGCACTGCGGGAAGCGGCCACCGAGCACGACATCGGGCCGTCTTCTAAACCACTGGAGCTTCTGTTCGCGCTTCAACAGGCCGAAGCGCTCACGGAAGAGACGGCGGGCCTCATTGAGGAGGCCCGGCGACTCAGGAACGCCGTCGTCCACGGCAAGGCGGAGGGCTTCTCGTTCATCGCCGCCCAGAACTACGCGCACAGCGCCACCAACATCGCAGCCCGCATTCGCGCCGAAGCAGGCCTGACGCCGGAGGCATGACGACTGGGTGCCAAGGGGGAGCTTAGCCGCCGGCGCATACGCGGCCGGCGGTCCGCCTCAAGACGCCTCGGCCTGCTCCTCCCGCTCTGTCATGAGCGGCGACACCAGCCGTCCTTGCAGTCGGATTCGCACCGGAGGCTGAAGCCCTCGCCATCCCGGTTCGGCCAAGCCGCGCCGATGGGGTCTAGGTCGCGACCCTTCCTTCCGCCACCACCCGATGGAGGCGGTACGTCGGCTTCCCGTCTGATTCTTCGGAGGTCTGGGGCTGGTGCTGGCATCATCGACTTGCTTCATGTTGGCTGCGGGACTATCCCGCGACTTCATGGGAGCCCTGGCAACAGGCCATGAGCCGGCGGTCATGCCCGGCACGCAGCGCGCCCGAACGGAGCGGAGCTGCACGAAGCGATAGCGAAAGGAAGCGAGCTGGGTTGATTGGCGGTAGGCCTGTCACACCACGCTCACCCACCCGAAGCCGCGAACACGTCTCGCGCCCCGTAAGGGAGTTAGGTCATACCTTCACCACCATGGACCAGCTACTAAGTCTCCGCCGTGAGGTTCACGACCACTTCCACGCCTCGACGATCCGGGAAGACCTGTTCCTCGTCCCCGGCAACCGTGACCGCTTTGCGCAGTACGAGACCGCCATGCTGCTGATGCAGGACACCGGCGCCGCTCTGCGCGAGCATCGGCGTCGCGACTTCTCGACCTCGATGGTGGGCTACATCGAGGTTTGGGGTGTCATGCAGGCGGTGTTCATTCAGCAGGACTCGCTCCTGGAGTTAGCCGCAGCCCTCGGCGCGCCGAAGCCTGTAACCGGCACGGCCTGGGAGACGATCCGCGATTTCAGGAATCTGCTAGCCGGCCATCCAATCAACAAGCGGTCGCCTAACAAGACTCCACTCCGAGCCTTCATGGGGCGGCAACAGAAGTCCTACCGTGAACTGACGTATGAGCTGTGGGACGCAGCGGCGGATCGCACCACCTTCCCGCAGGTGGATCTCGGCGCGATGCTCGACGCCTACGAAAACGAAGCCGCTGACCATCTTACTTCCCTCTTGTCGCACATGCGACTGGTGTGGCCTGCGCCGACGACTGCGGACTAGCTAGCCATCGCCCCGTTGATCGATGCTGTCACTGATCGGCTTCTTGAGTTCCAGGTAGGTGAAGTTCTCAACCCGAATGAAGGTCAGACCAGTCACCAGCGACTTTCCTGCCGCCTCGATCCCGGCTGCTGTCGGCTCAGGTTTGAAGTCGGCCGATCCCGTTGTCGTTAGAAACCGCCGCATACAGCCCTCGATCTCTGGCCGGTTGTTGTGGGCGAGCGAGTTTCGCAGATGGTCTAGCGCGATGCAGGACGACGCGAAGTAGTCCACGTACGCATCAGGACAGGCAGCCTGAAGCACCTGGACCTTGTGGCCAAACTTGAGCGCGCCAAGTTTATCGGGGCGGGCAAGGAAGTGGCTCAGGCAAACGTCCAGCTCCTGCTCCACGGCGAAATGGACCGCCAGGACCGCAACCGTTCGCGGGTCGGCCGCGCGGAAGGCCTCGACGTAGCGATCGAAAGCATCGCGCCACACATCATGGTCCGGCCTTGGCTCGACGGCGTCCATCATCGATCTTCTCCACCGCGCCTATCTCGTCCAGTCTATCTCGTTGAACTGCGCATAGAGCTTCGCCCCGTAGTCGCGGTCGACCTGATGCGCAAACGCGATCAGTCCCTCAATATGCCGCCTCATGCCGATGCTCGAAGCGAACCCTCGTTTCGCTCGGTGCGCCGTCGCGCCGATCTTGGGCGAGGTCAGCGCATAGAGATGCGTCTCGACGTTGTTGCGGAAAGCTCGGGTGAGCGCAGGTCGAGCGCTGTCGATCAACACCCCCAATAAGACCTTCCGGGCGCCTGGCGGGACCACCGACGTCTTGGCTCTATGGCTCACCAGGCCGAACTGGGCCAGCTCATGCTCGACCGCCTTGGCCAGGTCCATCGCAGCGCCGCGGTTCGAGCTGTCGCGGCGCGAGAACGCCAGGTCGTCCGCATAGCGGGAGTACCCCCACCCCCCGGTTTGGGCCAATGCCTCGACGCGACGATCGAAGGGCCTCATCACCAGGTTGGCGAGCATGGGGCTGGTAGGAGCGCCCTGCGGCAGGTGGCCTTGCGGATGTTGCCAGTAAGGCAGGCCAGCGCGGCCACGGCCGGCGGGGCGCCTCGGATCGGCAGCGCCGTGTTGCGTCAATCGCGTGCACAGCCGGGCCAACTGGAAGCTGACCAGCGCCGTGTAGCCGAGCGTCCTGAACACCCAATAGGTCTGTCGTTCCGAGATCGACTCGAAGAAGTGGCGGACATCCATCTTGAGAAGCCACTTGGCTTCCGTGTGTCGCCAAGCTGCGCCGACGAGGTCGCGTTTGGGCGTGAAAGCGAAGCTGGCCGCGTGAGGCGTGACCTCGTTGAGGATGTTCTGCGCAATCCACCGCTGCAACCGCATTAGCTGCGGGTTTGGGACACAGATCGTTCGATATTTACGAGGTGGGGCGGAAGCGCCGTTCGGCGTGCCGCGCTTCTTGATCCGATAGACGCGATACGGATCGACCTGCCGGTAGATGATCTTCTGCAGCGGCTCGACTGGAACGTCAGCCAAGTGGGCGAGATGGTGCAGCGTCAGGACGACCGGCACGTTCTCGTTTCGCCGCTTGATGTCCCGCGCGATAGATTCCGCCGCGGCGATGACCGCTTCGGAGCGACCGGCTTCCAAGGCGCCCAAGCGAAACTGCTGAGAGCTCCACGGGTGTCTCATCTACTTGAACCCAGGCCCGGCGGCGTCGCTTCGTCCTTCGAACCGAGCCTCACGAGGAGGTTCCTGAAAGGAACGAAGGAGGAAGCGACGTGGACCTGCGATCGGCAGCTCTAACAACGGCGACCGGAAACCCGATCACCCACGACAGACGGTTCGTACCGACCATCACGGCCGCTCCGAGGAGCGGCGGGCGCTAAACAAGAGCCGTGGAGCCCTCAGTTGCATTGGATAGTACGGTTCCGCTGCGGTGGGAATGGTGGGTCGTTCGCGCTCGGATCGCCGGCCCGCCTCAACCATGGCGTACCCTGCGTCGGTTAGGCGGCCATCCCCGCGCAACAAGCCATTCCTCAGCGCTCGCCTCAGCACCTCCATGACAGTTGGCACCGGAAGACCCGTTCTCTCCGCCAATGCCACTTCCTTCCCCGGACGCCAGCGACCACGCAGGATCGACAGCAGTAGGACCGTCGTGGCGTCGGCGGGCGAGAGCGCCGGGGAGAGCGCGACGCCAGTCGCCGACGCGGCGGCGGCGACGGCCTCTTCATCCGAGCGCAGCCCGAAGGCGGGCCGAAGATCGTTCGGCGCCGCGCCGATGTAGAGCGCGCGCCAGCCGCCTTCCGATTTGTGCAACAGCGCGGGGGTGTTGTTGGGGAGGCGATAGCTGAAAGCGATCAGCGCCCCGGAATTTCCGAAGCCCCATCGGCTTGCGCCTCGTCCAGATTCCGGACCGTATTTCGACACCAGGTCGTGCCAGTCCCACTCCTGCCGCCACCCCGTCCCACCCAGGCTGGGCGCGATGTGTTCGGCCATCACGTTCGGCTGGAGCCTGTGGCGTCGGACACGGGTCATGCCCGCAGCGGTTCCGGCCGCCGCGACGACATGAAAAGTGACGAGGCGTCGGGACCGCCAGGCTTTCACGGTCGGCACGGCCCACATGGCGTCAAGTATGTCGCGCACTCGCTGACCGGAACCGATGAAGTCTGTGACGATGACAATCGCCCCAACCGGCGCCGTCTTGCCCCGGATTCGGTCCGGTCCCGGGTGGTTCAGGAAGATTTCCGGTTGGGTCTCGACGACGGTGGAAACGGCCAGAGCGACCAGGCCTTCGCTGCCCACGCGCATCCCGCCGCGGACAGGTTTGACGGCGGGCGGCCCCACACGTCCAACAGCGCGGCGATGGGCGCGACCACGCGGGTCAATGATCGTCTCGCTCTGGAAGAACTCCTTCTGGGGAAACTCGCGCTCCGCATAGAGCGCCACGCGCCGGTGCCGGCCCCTCCGTCCATCGGCGAACCTGTAAAGCTGACTGCGGATGGCTGCGCTGACCTGCTCCTCGTTGAGCAGAAGCATCGTGTCGAGCATCGCTTCGGCCGCCGTCCTGTCAGCCTCGCTTTGGTCGAATTGCGCCAACCATGCCTGGGAGGTTGGATAGGTCGACAACGGCGCCAGCTTGAAGGAAGCCATCTGCGATCAGCCGAGGAAGTGCGCGTTGTCAGCGCCAAACAGCTCGCGCACCCTTTGATCCTTGGCCCCAGACCTGGCCGTCAGATCGATGACAGCCAAGTTGGTCTTCGCGCGGGAGCAGCAGACATAGAAGACATTGCGGCTGCGGTTCCAACGCTTCTCGTTGGCGGCGGCGTCCTCGCCGCTGAGATACTTCGAGAAGGAGTAGAGGTTCCAGTTGGCCCCGCCATCATCGAGCACGACGAGCACCGTATCGAACTCGTCGCCCTTTACCCCATGCTTGGTGGCGAACGGCGTGTGCGCCGCGAAGAAGTCCGCAAACGCCCGAACCTGCCGATACGGCAGCGCGAACAGTCCAGCGTAGAAGGCCTGCTCGCGCGCCTCCCGTTCGGCGGCCGGCGCGTCCTCACCAGCAACCTCGCGCTTACCGCCACCTAAGCGAAAGGCCAGGTCGTCGAGCAACGGGAAGAGGCCGCTGGCGCCGATGTGGCCTGTCAGCTCGCCGACCGTCCCGTCGCCGGACAGTCGGACAAGCTCGTCAAGCGCCTGGCGTGCTCTGCGCTTGTCGGCGTTGCTCGCCAGCTTGTGGCCGTTGGCGCGCAACAGGGACAACGTCCGCCCCTGATCACCGCGCATCCACGCCGCGGCGAGTGGTTCCACACGTTTGAGGAAGTACGCGATGGTCTCGTCCTCGCCGTCCATTAGCCGGTCACGCGCGAAGCTGCCCCGCTCGGCGTACAGCGCCAGTAGGTCGCGATACCCCGCCTTGCCCGCAATGAGGCGGTGCGTGAGGAACAGTTCGCGGCAGGCCGGCGCCGTTCGGGACCAGGCGAGCGTGCCGTCAACGAATGCGTGCGCCGCGGCCAAACCGGTGTCACCGTCTTGACCAGGGTGGATGTAGACTGCGGCGCCTGGCGCATTGTCTGCGGCGGGGAACTGCTCGATGTCGGTCCGTATCCGGTTGAGGACCCGGATGACGGCTTCTGAGCAGCGTCGGTTTTCGGCCTTCACGATGGGCCTAAGCTGGCCAGCCAGCGCGGCGGAAATCTCGCCCACGCCGGGGTGCTCCCCGCCGTGATAGATGTTTTGCAGCTTGTCGCCGAACAGGCCGACCACGAAGCCGGCGGTCGCGCCCGGCAGCATGTAGCCCAGCACGATGTCGATCACCGCCGGGCTGGTGTCCTGATACTCGTCCACGAAAAGGAACGGATGGCGCGCCGTCGTCAGGCGGCAAAGCAGCGGGCTATCCGCGAACATGATGCGCGCCACGCCTAGGAGGTCGTCGTGGAAAAGACGCCCCTTGATGAAATTCGAGCCCGTGTCCGAGTAGGTCACCGCAACCTCGGCCAACGCCGCTGCAAGCTCGCCACCGTCCTTCTTGCGATTGCTTCGATCCGGCAGGCCGGCGTTCAACTTCACTAGCGCGGCCTTGAGCGCCTTCTGGTGCGGCGCGATCACCTCCCAGAGGAAATCGTGGATCGTCGAGACCCTCACCACCGGGTCATGACCGATCCGCTCGAGGATCTGGTCCTTCGCGACGTTGGTGAAGGTGATGCAGGCAATCGTCTGGCCGTCGGCGGCGAGCTGGCGTCGATGGTCCTTGAGCACGACGCGAAGAGCCTGCACCAAGGAGTAGGTCTTGCCCGCCCCGGCCCCCGCGTCGAGCAAGAAGCTCGTTCGGGCTTTTAGGCACTCGGTGATCTCTTCGTCGGCCTTTGTCATGATGGTTGGGCCGCCAGCCAAGCCAAGCCATCGGCAATGTATTTGGGCGTCGACCATCCGCCGTGGACAAGAAGGTCGAGCGCGAAATCCACCTTCGGCAAGTTGGTGGTGAAAGCCGCCGCGCGCAGCTCGTCCGCGTCGGCGCCCGGCAGCAGTTCGCCCGTGCCAATCAGGCTCGCCTTCTCAGCGAGGAGCCAATCGGCGTTGGCGTAGATGAACGACTCCTCGAAGCTTCGGGCGCAAGGCAGATGGCGGGCCTCCGCGACCTGATAGGCGACCTGGATTCGATCCTCGGTCTTGTCCGCCGCCGTGGCTCCGAGCAGGTCGCCAAGCACCGACTTGCCCGGCAGCCACTTCTTGAGCGTGGCGTTGCTGGTCGATACGCCACCGGCCACCGGGCATTTCTTACGATCGCCGTCAACGGCGTCCAGGTCAGTGACAATCAGCGTCGGCACCTCGATGAACCGCATGAGGTCCCTGAAAGTGTGGGCGTAGGCGCCGCCGACCTCGATAGTGGCGAGATAGGTGCTGGTCAGATCGCCGATCCCATCCATCGCCGCCTTGGCGATCATCTTGGGCAGGAGCAGGCGTTCGACAGCGCCCTCGATCAAAATGGCCTTGTCGCAGAAGAACAGATCGCACCGAGTCAGCGTCAGGTACTGCCCCAGGAACTCCAAGGCGGCCCGCTGCTCCGGCGCCGTCTGCGTCGCCTGAAAGGCCAGCAGATCCTTCACGACCACCTTCGGTCCGCGGCGCCGGAAATAGCGCACGGGCGAGAAGCCGCAGTTCGCTACGATGTGCGGCGAGTGGGTGGTCAGGATGAGCTGCGCGCCGCCGTTGCCGCCGGGATTAATGAACTTGTCAGCCTTGTCGATGAAGACCGCCTGCATCTGCGGATGCAGATGCGCCTCTGGCTCCTCGACGATGATGAGATGAACACGCGGGCGCGGGCCGTCACCGCTCTCGACCTCGTCGCGATAGGCCTTCAACTGCAGAACCATATAGATCAGGTTCTTGAAACCGAGCCCATTGTACCGCTCGGGCAACTCATAGGCCGGGAGCGGCAGTTCGCCGGCCGCGACGGCCTCGATCTCCGCCTCGTAGTAGACGCGAGTGTTGTCCTTGAAGATGGCGCTCGCCGACAGCTCGGCCTTGATGGTGAGCTTGGGCGTGCGCGGATAGCCAAACTGGCCGAGGCTGTCCTTCAGGTCCTTAAAGGCGGCGCCGTACTTGCCCGTCAGATCGACGGACTGCGCCTTCACCGCTTTCTCTAGCTCCTCGTATCCCGCCGGCTCCGCCACCTTATAGCGGCGCTCGTAGTGGACGTTCAGCAATCGGGACAAGCGGGTCGCCTGTGCGCCCTCCTGATCTTCCATGTGGCGTTGGGCCGGCAGGAAGTCGATCTTGAGAAGACGTTTCAGCAGGCCGCCGTCAGGCAGTAGCTCCCGCACCCGCGTCTCGGGATGAATCTTGTAGTAGGCGAGGCTGTAAGCTTGGCCGAGGCGCGGGGCCAGGAAGTCGAGAAAGGCGACGGGATCCTTGGCGTGCTGCTCACGATAGTCTGCGGCAAGCTGAACCGGGTCCTTTGCGCCGAAATCGATCCGGAGGGCGATGGCGAAAGCCTGATCATCCAGGTCCATGAGCAGCTCACCGACCACAGCCAGGTCTTCGGGCGTCTCCTGGTAGGTGAAGTCCAGGCTCATCGCGATGACCGGCAGCGCCGGGGCGGGATCAGCTTCGCCGGCTTCGGCGGCCTCCTCGTCCTTCTCCTTCAGCGCCCAATCTCCGAAGGCACTAAACGCCGTGTGGGCGACAACCGAAAAGTCGCTGATCGAAAAGTCCTTGCCGGAGCCGGCGACGAACACAGCAAGCGCCTCTGCCATCGACGTTTTGCCACTGTTATTCGGCCCGACCAGCACAGTGGTCGCCTTGTCGCCCTCCAGCGTCACGGCGACATCGGCAAGCAACCGGAAGGTCTCAACGGTAACCTTGGCCAGCCTCATCTACTCCCCTCCCGAAGTAGGACGTCCGCCCACAAGCTCTACCATTTGGCATAGAGGTCCCCTTTGGACAACCGATGGTAGCCGAAGGTGGCGGGGGCTTGCCCGAGGCGCTTCAGCGCGTTGCAAACAGCGTGGGGCGCGTCTTCACGCTGGCCACACTCGTCAGATCGATTCGAGCAGGACGCCCAGATCGGTCTCAAGCCGGACGTCGAAGCACTCCGCGAGGCCTGCTTGGCGCGCCAAGTTGATGAACTTGTTTTCCGCTACCACGATGTTGGAGTAGGGCAGCACGGTCGTAAAATTCTGCATGTCGCGCATGTCGTTGATATGAATATTCCCGCGCTGTCCTTCCAGCTTCAAGCTTACCTCGCGCTCGATCAGGAAGGTCGGCGTGTCCTTGACGACGCGCCGCATCGTGGCTCCTTTGTTGTCCATGAAGCAGCGCCACGGCAGTCCAAGCTTGACGGCCGTGTCGATCATGAACTCCTGGTCGCCGAGCGCTAGAAGCACGCTGTAGATCCTGCGCCGCATCGAGAGGGACTCATTGCGATGCTTGGCTCGCCGTACCTCGATATCGGCCCTTAGCCGTTCCGCTCCCTGCTCGAAGGTTGCGACGGCCTGCCGTCGAACATCATCATCGCTGTCCGCGAGGTAATCGAAAAGTGCGGCTTCCGGATCCTCGCGGAAGAGACGAAGCACTCTCTCGGAAATGTCCAAACTCAGCCGTGGATCATCAACTTCGGCCTGGGCCTCGATGAACAGTCTTGAGAACACCCAGTCAGGGTTCGGTTCAGTCCACGGCACGCCGTAGATGTCCGCCAGGATGCGGCCGACCTCGACTTCCAGACGGCGTTTTCGGCCCCGGAAGACTTGGGCGCGGCTCAGAGTAACCTGGGTGTAAGCGATGGCCGCGCGCAGCGGCGCGTCGTTGACCTTGTGAGTCTCGTATAGGTTCGACGAAGTAAGCGGAAGGCGGACCCGACCGGCCTCGACCGCTGCGCACAACCGCTCCAAAACTTGGTGGTCGCGCGCATGATCAGCGGGAGTTTGAGCCGCGCGCATGAGGTCGATCCACTTGTTTTGATCCAGATAGACGACCGTCGAACGTGGTGGAGCTACTGCTTCAATGTCTTCGGATCGTTCCAAACTGATCATCGTGGGCCCCAGGGTAGACGTCGGTCGCGTCGGCCGCCGAATGTGGCGGACGCGACGCCCTGAAATCGATACCGAAACGCAGTATACTGTATTGAAGATTTGCTTCGCGGAAGCGTGCCAACGGCCGCAAATGACGCGAGCCCGACGTGATCGCACCCGCGTTCCGCGTACTACCGTAGATTTACGGTATTGCCCGTTGCGCCTTTGGCGGTGAGGCTGAGGCGTATGACAGCATACGACCCACGCTACGCACTCCTGCTCGACGGCCTGGATGAGGACGGGCGGGCCAAGCTTGAAATCACGGTCGAGGAAATTCTCGACGAGGTCGACCGCACCGACGCCGACCGCATCGATGCCGCGGCCGACGTGTTCCAAGACCGGGCGCAAATCCACCACGACATGGAAGCCGCAGCGGTCGCGCTGCTAATCGTGGCGTCGCTGCGCGAGCATGCGCTCAAGGCCCGTCACGGGCTGAACTAGCTACGGGCAGTCGGCGCACCCCAGCTGGTTGAAGCGGCTAGCGCGGGGGACGAATTGAGGCTTCAGTCCGGAGAGGTGCTGGTGGAGTGACAAGCGTGAGCGGAATACGAGGACACGTTCTCATCATCGAAGATGAGATGCTCATTGCGCTCGAAATCGAGAGCCTGCTCGGGGACCTGGGGTTCGAAACCTTCGACATCGCCGACAACCCTGCAAGCGCCTTGGCCTCGGCGGTGGCCCATCGTCCTGACCTGATCACCGCCGACGTCCGGATCATCGGCGGGACCGGCGTGGAGGCGGTCAGGGCGATCCGCGCCACGCTCGGGCCCGTTCCCGTCGTCTTCGTCATGGGCAACGTCGATGAGCTGATGAACCAAGACCCGTTCGTGCTTGTCGAGAAGCCCATCACCGCACGGGCGCTGGCAACCGCGTGTGACTGGGCTTGCGCCCAAGCGGCGTAGCGTCCGAGCTGCCTCGACGAACTTGAGGGTCTGGTGCTTTTGGGCGCGGACTTCGCGCGCCCTGGCCGCAGCCTCTACTTTCCCGAATCCCGCGGTCGTCGCCGCCGCGGCGAGAACGACACGTCGAGGCCCATGCGACGGGCTTGGTCGTCCAGCCAGGTCTCCGCCGAGAGGTCGCGCTTGCGGACGTGCTCGGTCAGATCCTGGAACAAGCGGCGAAAGCCGCCCCAGAACACCCGCGGCTCGATCAGGGTGATGTCGTCGCCTATGTCGTCGTGGAAGTTTCGCAGCGCCAGCATCATCACCACCATGGGCTTGTTGTCAGCTGTCTGAACCGCGAACTCCGGGGTCTTCAGCCAGACGCTGGCTATGATCGCGAACGGGTCGCTGTCGGTGGCCTCGGCGAACCGCATGACCCGTTCGAGATCGATCCGGTCCTGGCCGGCCTCAAAGCGCTCATAGGTCCGCAGCGCCAGACCCATGGCGGCGGCGACCTCGCTGGCCGTAAGTCGACGCGCCTTCCGGATCGACCTCAGAGCAATGGAAAGCAGCTCTGCCTGGCCCGCATCTCCGCTTTCCTCGTGACTCGACATCGAACTCCGGAGCCGACCAGCGACGCTGCGCCTCCCGGAGTTTGAGCGCGTCTCCGAAGTCGCGGCACGTCCGTACACGTTTTAAGGTTGTGTCTTGCATCTGGCTACCCGCTCCGGAGGTGCAAGGGGGCGGGCGTTGGAAACCTTGTGCAAAGGCCCGCTTATTGAGCGCGGCCCGCCGCCGATGCGCCGTCTCCGACACACCCCCTGGCTCATGGACCGGGCCTTGTTCGCGGCGCCCGCCAGCAGCGGTTGTAGGAACGGAGAGGGCGTCGATCAACATGTGAAGCACCAGAGCAGCGCCCGGGATGTCCGCGGCCGCCTTCAAGGCGAGGGTTGACTGGGGGCCCGCCAGAAACCGCCGATAGTCCGCCGGATTCCGCCGCTGGCCGCGCGCATCGCGGCGGTGGTCGGGTGTGGGGCTGGGATTCGGGCCAGTTTTCCTGGCCGCTGACCTCGTTCCGCGCCGTGATGGTCGCCATGATGGCGCCGCCGCAATCACAGCTCAGTCGCTCTGACTTCGCGTGGGAGTTCCTGAGGCGTAATCCCCGCTATCGGGCGGCCGCCAGGGCTCGATCATCCACGCGCGCGTTTGATGACGTGCATGGCGAGGAGGTCGCCCGGCCCTGGGGTCTCCAGTTCATCGCCGACCCAAGTCTGCCGGCCCAGATCGCCGACGTCTTCTGGCGTCCGGAGGTCGCGCCGGCCCTAGTCGTGACCCTGGAGCCGTCGCTTTCGCCCGCGGCCGCGCCGCTGAGATTTGGCGGCAATGTCGCCCTTCAGCGACGGGGCTCCGATGGCCTGCACTTGAAATTGCGTTCAGGCATCCAGGCGGTGGTCCGAGAAGGCGATCTCTCAACGCCGCTGGCCGTCGTGTTGCCCATCTCCGGCCAGTTCTCCGCAAGCCTGCGCGCCGCCCGGAGCCTGCATCGCGCCATGGCCGGCGCGCCGGCGCCGATCGATGACCTGACGCCGCAACAACAGCTTCGCCTCGAGCGCATGTTGACCGCCCTCGACGGAGCGGCCTCGCAGAAGAGCTACCGCGACATCGCCAACCAGGTGTTCGGGCCGGCGAGAGTCGGTCGCGAGGCCTGGAAAACGTCGACGGTCAGGGACGCCGCCATCCGCCTGGTGCGAGCCGGGCGCAGGCTGATGGACGGCGGTTATCTGCGGCTCCTGACGCCGGAAAGCTCGAGCCCCGCCGACGACCAACGCTAGGGACGTGGTCGCGATCTACTTGGCGACGGCGTCCTTGAGGGCCTTGGCGGCGGAGAACGCGATCTTCTTGCTCGCGGCGATCTGGATGGTTGCCCCGGTCGAGGGATTGCGGCCGGTCCGGGCGGGCTTGTCCTGAACCTTGAACTTGCCGAACCCCGGCAGGTTCACTTCGTCGCCCGCGGTCAGCGCGTCGCGCATGGCGTCGAGGACGGCGTCGACCAATTGCTTGGCCTGGGCCTTGGTGAGCTTGTCATCGCCGGCGGCAAGGCGGTCGGCGAGGTCGGAGGTGTTCATTCTTGGCTCCTTGGGGAATCAGCCTGATAGCGTCGCGGCGTCATGTCCCCGAGTCCACCCTCATAGGCTGAGTGTCACTCGCGACGCAGGCGTCTCACTCCGCGGCTAGGACTGCCGCTTCCAGCGTGGCGATCCGCTCTTCGCAAATTTCGCCGACGCGGGTCTGGAGGAGGATGACGCGCTCGCGGAGCCACGCCAGTTCTTCTTGACTGACTTTGTAGTGCCGTGAGTACCGAGCCTTGATGTAGGCGGCCCGAAGCAATTCGAAGCAGCGCTTCTCGAACTTGGTCTCTGTCGGCCAGATCGAAGCGAGCCGGGGGTCAAGCGGTTCGGTGAGATTGCGCAGTCGCACAAGGTTGTGGGACTTCGGCGTGTAGAGAGTAAGCGTCAGCAGGAGCGTGTTGTAGAGCCACTCGGCCGCCTGATGCAGTTCGAAGGCGGCTTCTTTGTTGTACTCCTTATCCATCGCGAAACCGGCCAACTCGAGCCGACGCTCGGCGCTGCCTTTACCGTCCTCGAAATAGCCCCGCGCTTCATCCAGCGCTGTCTCCGGCGCAAGCGCCGCGGGGTTCGCCAGCGCATGGCCACGCAGGTTGTGGAGCAGGATGCCGTCGCGGACGATGTCGACGAAGAAGTAGCGCCCGCGCTCGAGTTGGTGGTTCACGTCCTGCAGGCTGTGGACGATGAAGTTCACCGGGGTGCGCAGGTGCTGTCCGGCGGAGAGTTCCTTCAGGATGCGGGCCTCGGCGGTCTCCCAGAACTCCACCGTGTCGGCCAGGTCCTCGTGGTCGACGACGATCAGCAGGTCATAGTCGGAGAAATAACGGCCGATCGGGTCCTCCACCCAGTCGCCGCGGGCGTAGGATCCGAACAAGACGATCTTCAGCACCTGGCCGCCCTTCAGGCGCGGCGCCTTGCGCGTGGCGATGATCTTGCCGAACTCCTCCAGCAGGATCTCGACCAGATAGGCCAGCTCGCGCTGCTTGCCGCCGGGAAGGTGTTTCAGGTCGGTTCTCATCTGGCGCCATGATCGGTGATTGGCGGGCGGTTGCAAAGCCTCGGTCGCGCCAGGGAAGGGCGAGAGCGCTCAGGTGTCATCGTCGCCGAACCAGACTTGCGCCTGGGCGTCCCGGGCGGCGAGATCGGCTTCCAGGTCGGCGAAGGTGCGCCGGAAGGCGGCGATCAGCCGGCCGACCTCGAAGCGTGCGACGCCGTCGCCCAGCCGTTCGTCGAAGCGGCGCAGCGCGGTCATCAGCACGCTGGTCAGCTTGTTGTCGGTGCTGCGCAGGGCGAAGGCGGGCGAGCCGATCATCACGGCGGCGAGGATCGCATGGGGGTCGCTGTCGGTGGCCACGGCGAAGGCCTTGATCCTTTCGAAGTCGAGATAGGTCCGGCCGGCTTCGAAGTGCTGATAGGTGCGCAGCGGCAGGCCCATGGTCGCGGCGACGTCGATCTGTCTGAGACCCCGGTGGCGGCGGATCATGCGCAAGGCCTCCGAGAGGATCGCGCTTTCAGCGGAAGGTGCGCGCGACGCGGACATGGGAACGCAAGCTCGGTTCGAACAACTCAAGGGCGTGACAGTCTTGTCCGCTCGCGCCGCCGGATCAATGATTCAAGGCAAGGCCTGAAGAGAAAACCAAGCGTCTGCGTCCAATTTGACGCGGAGCGGGAGCCTGGGCGAGAAGTGTTCTTATGGTCGGGCGCAAGAAAGTTGCGTCTTATCTGCAATAGAGTGGCGTACGACTTCGCAGTTGGTCGCATATCTGCGTCATGACCATCGGATGGTCGTAACTATTCATCGGAATGGTTGTGATCTGGCCTGGACAACGTTCCGCGCGAGCGACCAGACTGCCATGTCGTCTTTGAGTGCAGGTGGTGGCGTTGCGAAGCCGGGACCCCTTTGGCGCAGTTCTCGAGGCGCTGCGCGGCCAGATTCGAGGCGGCCAGTTACCGCCTGGCGAGCCGCTCATCGTCATGGACCTGGCCCGCGCCCTCGGCATCAGCGCCACGCCCGTGCGCGAGGGCCTGGCCTATCTGGCGGGCGAGGGACTGATCGACGGGCGGCGGGGACGGGTTCGCGGCTATGCGACCTGGCGACTGAGCGCCGCCGACCTGGCCGATCTCTACCGGCTCCATTCGAGCAATGTGCTGTTCGCGCTCGCCGAGGCCGGACGGCGGGGCGCCAGGCTCGGTCTGCGGGACGCCCTGGACGGCGTTCTCGACCGGGGCTCGGACGCCGGCGCCCTGGCCCGCGCCGCCGAGGGGCTCTTCGACGCCCTGCTGCTGGCCGGCGGCAATGGCGTGGCGCGCCGCGCTCATAGGGCCGTCGCCGATCGCCTGCATCTGGCGCGTCTGCGCGAGCCCGCCGTCTTGGATCATCTCGCCGAGGAGCTCCACGGGCTCGCCGCCTTGGAGGCGGGCGGCGTGCTGCTGGCCCAGGCGGTGCGGACCTATCATCGCCGTCGCCTCGCCGAGGCTGAGCCGCTCGTGGCGGCGATGGTCCGGAGCGGTGGCTAGCCTGTTGAAATATCTATATAATATGTTGAATCTATAGACTAAATATAGATTGAATGCACTTGGGCGTGGGCGCCTCCTGAGGGTCGCCGCAAGGTTGCGGTGAACCACCTGATGGAGGCTACCATGTTGAAGACCCGTCTCTCCCGGCTGATCTGCCTGGGCCAAGCCCGGCGCCTGACCCAAGGCGGCGAGGTCGGCCAGCCCGCCGAGGACGAGTTCACGCCCTATCCGTAAGGCGCGACCGTCTGGCCGGCGTCGGCTTCATGGCCGGCGCCGGCACGCCTCCTTCCGCGTCGGCCGCGAGCGTCATCCCATGTCCCATCCGAACTGGCAGTTGCCGCCGGCGGTCTACGCCGCCGTCTACGGCGACGATCTCGTGCTGCTCGACACCGCCCGCGACGCCTATTTCTGCCTTCCAGACGCTGGCGCGGGTCTCCGTCTAGAATTTGCCGGCCATGCCCTGGAGGGCCTCGATCCCGACCTGATCGCCGAGCTGGCGGCGATGGATCTGCTTCGCGCAGGCGAGGCGCCGACCCGGGCGCCACTCAGCGTCGCGGCGCCGATCCTGGACCTGATGTCAGGCTCCCTTCCCAAGACGGATTGGACCGAGGCCGCCGACTTCGCCGGGGCGCTCGCCGCCATGACCTGGACCTACTATCGCAGGCCGTTCGCCCGGCTGCTGGCCTCGGCCTTGGCTAGGCGCGGCCGGCTTGGGGCCCGCGATGCGCCGGCTTCGGCGATCCTGGAGCGCCGGGCGCTGGCGTATCGCGCCCTGCTGCCCTGGTCGCCGGTCCAAGGCGCCTGCCTCTTCCAGGCCTTCCTGCTCCTGGAATTCCTCGGGCAGGCGGGACTGGCCGCCGACTGGGTGTTCGGGGTCAGGACCTGGCCGTTCTCCGCCCACTGCTGGCTGCAGGCCGGGCCGCTGGTGCTCAACGACAGCGTCGAGCGGGTCTCGGCCTATCGCCCGATCCTGGTGGTCTGACGCGCGTGGTCGCCTATGTCGCCCTGACCTGGAACGGTGAGCCGCCGGCGGCGGTCGTGGCCGCGCGCACGGCGCTGGCGGAGGCCGGCGATTGGAAGGTCGCGCTGGAGGAGGCGGGCCGGCTGCTCGCGGTGCGCGGACCGGTGGTCCCACGGGTGCGCCGTCTGCCCTGCGGCCGCGGCTGGGTGATCGGCGACCTGTTCCGCCGAAGTTTCCGCGGCGGGATCGGCGACGAGATCGAGAGCGCGGTGATGTCGCGGCGGTTCAGCGCCGAGGCGACCGCCCGCGAGCTCAGCGACCACTACTGGGGGCGCTATGTGGCGATCATCGAGGACCTCGATCCCTATGGCCTCTCGGTGTTCCGCGACCCTTCCGGCGCGGTCGAGGCGATGACCTGGGCAGCGGGGGGCCTGACCGTGGTCGGCTCGCACCTGCCCGACTGGCTTCCAGACGTCGCCTGGCCAGACCTCGCCATCGATTGGGACCAGGTCCGCCGATGGACGATCTCCCCGAGCGCGGTGGCCCTGGCCTCCGGACTGATCGGCCTGGCGTCGGTCACCCCGGGCGCCTGGCGGCGATGCGGCGGCCCGGAACGCCAGGTCTGGACGCCCGCCGCGGCGGCCGGTCGCACCGCCCGCCCGGCGGCTGAGGCCGCCGCCTCCTTGCCGCCCTTGGTCGACGCCTGCGTGGGCGCCTTCGCCGGCGAGGCCGGCGCCATCCTGGCGGAGGTCTCGGGTGGCCTGGATTCCGCGATCGTCGCCGCGAGCCTGGCCAGGACCTCCCACGGCAAGGTCCGCCAATGGCTCAACTACCGGGCCGCGGAGGGGCAGGGGGACGAGCGTGCGTTCGCGCAAGATGTCGCGACGCTTTGGGATTTTCCCCTGACCGAAGCGATCAAACCCCCCTTCGCGCTCGACGCTGACCTGTTGGAGGCGGCGGCAGGCGGGTTTCGGCCGGGCTTCAGCGCGCTCGACCTCCTGCGCGACCGCGACGTGGCAAATCGCGTCGCCGAGCTCGGGGTCGACCGGGTGGTCACGGGCCAGGGCGGCGACATGGTGTTCTTCCAGACCCCGACGCCGGTGGTGGCCGTCGACCATCTGCGGCGGGCCGGCCTGCGCGGCCTGGCCTCGTCCTATTTGCTGGAGGTGTCGCGCTGGACCCGCCAGTCGGTCTGGCGCACGATGGCGACGGCGCTGGATTCGAAGGCGGCCTGGCCGGGGGAGCGCACCGTGGCCGATCACCCGTGGATGGCCGACGCCGGCGATCTGCCGCCCGGCAAGCGCTCCCAGATCGCCGTCCTGGCGCAGAAGCTGACCCTCAACATCGAAAACCTGCGGGCCCGTCAGGCCGAGATCCTCCATCCGTTGCTCGCCCAGCCCGTCGTCGAGCACTGCCTGGCGGTCAGCGCGGCCGACCTCACCGTCGGAGGCCGCGACCGGGGCCTGGCGCGGACGGCCTTCGCCGAGCGCCTGCCGGCCTCGATCCGCGAGCGCCGCGCCAAGGGCGAGCTCACCGCCTATTATGGCCGCATGGTCGCCGCCAGCCTCGCCTTCCTGCGCCCCTACCTGCTGGAGGGCCGCCTGGCTGGCGAAGGACTCCTGGACCGCGAGCGGTTCGCGGTCATGCTGACCCGCGAACAGCTGATCTGGCGCGGCGACTATGCGGCGATCATCACCGCGGCGACGATCGAGGCCTGGGTCCGTCACTGGGAGGCGGTCGCGGCGGGCCGGCGGTCCCAGGGCTAGGCAGGGTCCTCGCCAGCCAGCCCAGCATGGTCTGGTACATGTCGCGAATATTGGCGGGGCTCGCGAACGCATGGCCCTCGCCCCAATAGGTCACCAGCATCGCGTCCTTGCCTTGCCGATAGAGCGCCGAGAACAGCTCCTGGGATTGGAAGACGCGGATTTCGTCGAGTTCCCCATGCAGCAACAGCACCGGCGCGGTGATCCTGTCAGCGGCCAGGATGTTGCTGTTGCGCAGGTAGCGCTGCGGATCATTCCAGGGCGGCGCCAGCATGTTGGACTGGGCCTGTTCGGTATGGCCCGCGGTCAGGACCGGGGCGTAGCCGTCCTCGGGCACGAGCCACTGGTGGAAGGGAAAGATCCCCCAGTTGGTGAACTGGTCATGCACCCCGGCATGGCCGATCACCGTCTTGAACCGTGTCGTCTGCGCCGCGGCGGCGACCACGCCCAGCGCGCCGAAGCTATGGCCGAACAGGCCGATCCGGTCCGGGTCGAGGCCGCCTTGCGCCAGGGCCGCATCGACAATGGGCAGGATCTCGGCGGCCACGCCGGGCGCGGGCTCGCCCGAGGCCTCGTCATAGGGGAGGCTCGGCGTCAGCACGCCGTAGCCGGCGCCGACCAGGACCTGGATGTTCATATAGGCGTTGAACTCGCCGACCTCGAAGCGGGGCGCCGGCGCCGGGTAGACGAAACCACGATAGGGGACGACGACTAGGGGCAGACGCGCATCCTTCGCCCGGTCCGGCGGCAGGTAGAGCCAGCTGGTCAGGGCCCTTCCGTCCGCTCCGAGGTGCTTGACCGCCACGACATCGGCCGGCGTCACCTCGGCGAGGCCGGCGTTGATTTCGAGGACCGGGCGCCAGGCTCCGTCCGGCGCGTCGATCGAGAGGCGACGCACGCCGTTGGGGTCGCGCGTCAAGATGACGGTGCGCTGAGCGCTCATCGCGACCACCTGTGCACGGTCCGGGAGAGGCGGCTTGGCTCTGTTTCCTGGAGACGTGTTGGGCGCCGGATCGCCCGGCAGATCGGGGTTCTCGCGCAGGCGCGTCCCGCGGACCTTGCCCGATGGGGCGGGGTCGCGGGCGTCGCCAAGCCGGCTGGCCCGGCCGAGGGTGTCGATCCGCCAGAGCCCGCCGTCGTCGACCATCTGCAGGTCGTGCTGGCCAATCGCCGAGGGCCAGCGCGATGGCGTCCTGAGCGCGGCGGTCAGTTTGACGGGCCCTTTGGCGGCGAGGCGATACCAGTCGGCCCGGCCGCCGGCCTCAGGTTCGGCGTAGACGATCGGATCGCCGCCCAGCCAGTCGGCGCGTGGGAAATGCGCCCCTTCGCCATTGTAGCTGAGCCTAGGCATCAAGCCGGTCATCGCCGGGCGGGTCACCTTTCCCCTGCCGGCGTCGATCCGGACCAGCTCGCGGGCGTCCCAGGCGAGGTCCGGCCGCCGGCGGGCCACCAGCAGCTCGTCCGCCTTAGGCGACCAGGCCAGCAAGCCGAGTGCCAGGTCGCCGTCGAGGCTGGGTCGGGAGACCTTGGCCGTCTTGAGGTCGACGATCGTCAGGCCCCTGCGGCGGGTGGGATAGGCCGAATAGACGCGGTCTTCGGCGTTTGGCTGGACATCCGCCAGCTGGGTGATCAGCGCCACATGGCGCCCGGTCCTCGACACCTCCAGATCGACGAACTCTCCAACGGCGAGCGTGCTGGCTGCGCCGGTCACCGCGTCGATGGTGAGCAGGCGCGGCGTCTCGCCCCGGACGCGCACATCCAGGAAGGCGCCGCTGCCGAACCGCGTGCGCGCGGCGACCTTGCCGGCCGCCGTGTCGGCCCAATAGTCGACGAGCCGTTGCCCCGCCTGCCAGCCGATGGAAAGCTGCCGCGGCAGGTCGCCGTCGGGGCGGGCGATGAGCAGGAGCTGCCGCGCCGAGCGCCATTGCGCGGCGCGGCCATAGACCGGCAGCTCCGGGGTGATCCCGAGCCAGCGGACCTGGCCGCTTGCCAGGGTGACAATCCCAGCCTCGAAGCTATGGTCTCGCAGCCGATAGACCAGCATCCGCGCCCCGTCGGGGGCTATCGGGCCGGCCATGTAGCCGGCGTCCGGGCCCTGCTCGAAAAGCGGCTTGGCCTTGCCGGGCGCTTCGAGATCGACCGCCTGAAGCTCGGTGAGCAGGGTGGAGGTGTGGTAGTTGTAGTCGTAGCGAGCGGCCTGGTTCCAAGGCCGCTGATGCTCGATCACCAACCAGCGCCCGGTCGGGTCGATGCTCACCTGGCCCAGCGCCTCGGTCGCCAGCAGGTCTTCGACGGTGTAGGGCCGTGCGCCCGCCGTCATCGGCCAGACGACAAGCAGCAGGGCGCAGAGCGCCAGGATCGGACGCATGGAAGCCTCGGTGTCTTGGTGGGTGCGCGGGCGGCGCTACCAGCGCTTGGTGAGCTGGATCGCGGCGTAGCGGCCGAGCGGCTCGGCGTTGGTGGCGTCGTAGCCGACGCCGGTCGCCGCGTCGTAGAAGGGCGGGTCGGTGTCGAACAGGTTCTGCACCGAGACCGCCACGCTCAGGCCCTCTAGCGGCGGACTCTCAGGCGTCCAGCGCAATTGCAGATCGGCCGTGGTCCAGGCGTCGATCCGCGCGCCGGCCTCGGAACGGTAGGCGTCCACATAGTTGAGGCCGAGGGTGGCGCCCAAGGCCTCGCGCCGCCAGGCGAACGCGACCCGGGCCCGCAGATCGACAGGCTGGCCGGCGATCCCGACATAGTTGGTGGTGGGCGCGGTCGGGGTCACCTGCAGCGCGTAGTCGATCAGGTAGGAGGCGTTGGCCGAGACGTCGAAGCGGTCGCGGCCCCTGTCGAAGCCGTAGCTTCCCGAAAGATCGACGCCGCGCACATGGACCCGGCCGGTGTTCACATAGCGCGCGTCGACGATCACCCCGAAGGCGGTGGCCGGATGCAGGCCCGGCGTGGCGTAGGCCGGGCTGTCCAGGAGCGACTGGACCAGCGCCAGGTCCGCCGGGCTGCGCGGGTCGACGAAGCGCACGAAGGGCGCGATGGCCGGATGGCCGATCCCGGTCTGGATGAAGCGGCTCACCGGACGATCGATCTGGTTCTCGAAATCGGTGTCGAACAGGGTGGCCCCGAGCTTCAGGCCGGGCAGGGCCGCCGGCGAATAGTCGAGACCCACCGTCCAGGAGGTCGCCGTCTCCGGCTCCAGGTCGCGGTTGCCGCCGGTGAGGTTGAGCGCCAGGACCCGCCCGCCGCCCTGGGTGAAGAAGATCGCCGTGGTGGCCGGCGTCAGATAGATCTCGCTGAGCACCGGGGCGCGGAACGAGGTGCCGTAGGTGCCCCGCACCCGAAGTCCCTCCGCAGGCTCCCAGGTGAGGCCGATCTTCGGATTGGTGGTGGTCCCCACATCGTCATAGCGCTCGATCCGCGCCGCCAGCGACAGTTCCAGCCGCCGCACGCCGGGGACCGCGTTCTCCGGACCCACCAGCGGCGCGCGCAGCTCGGCGAAGCCCGCCAGCACCTCGCGCCGATTGGCCGGCGGCGCGGTGAAGATTGGGGTCGCCGCCGCGGCGAAGCTCTCGGTCGCTTGCTCGAACGCCTCGCGTCGCCCGTGTGCGCCCACCGCCAGGCGCAGGTCGCCGCCGGGAAGCGTCCAGAGCTTGCCGTCGGCCTGCAGATTGAACGAGGTGACCTGGCTTTCGAAGTGCTGGCGGCCATAGCCTGCGCCGATGAAGTCCAGCACCGCGCGGCTGCTCGGCCCATAGGGATTGAAGTAGCCGTCCACGGCGGCGCGAAAGCTCGTCGCCGGATTGTCGGCCGTGGAGCCAACCGCCTCGCGCAGGAAGAGCGCGTGCAGGTTTCCGTTGGTGCCGGACCGAATGTCTTCCCGCGCATGGGCGCCATAGGCGTCGAGCCGCCAGTCGCCCCACAGACGGACTTCCGCCCCCAGCGAGACACCAAGGCTTTCCGAGGTGCTGAAGGCCTGCGAGTTCCCCAGGGCGTCGATGAACGAATAGGCGATCTGGTGGCTGCGCGATCCGTTCGGCGAGGCGAAGAACGGATTGTTGTCGGCGATGACCACCGTGGCGGTGGGCGCAAGCGAGGCGCTGTAGGAGATCCTGCGGCTGAAGCGGAGGTCGGCGCTCGCCTCGATCCGCTCGCCCAGCGACTGCCCAAGGGCCGCATAGATGCTGTGGCGGCGTTGATGCGGAAGAAGGTCCATCCCCTCGCGCGGGCTGTCGCGGTTGACGACGCCAAATTGGAAGTCGCCGGGCCGGAGCGGAAAGGTGGTCGCCCCGGCCGGGATCGCCCAGGTGGGGACCAGCACGCCGGTCGCCGGATTGGCCAACAGGATATTGCCGGGGCTGGCGTTGAAGGCCCGCCGGTCGGTTCCGCCGAAGGGCCGCAGGTCGGCGCTGGCTGTATAGGGTCGCGCGGCGAAGGGCAGGGCGGCGCGGTCGTAATACTCGTAACTGGCCAGCACCCGGCCGCTCGCCCAGGTCGCGCCCAGCGTCTGGGCGAACTGGACCTCCTCGGCCCCACCGTCGGCCACGCCGTACCGCGCGCGGGTCTCGGCGCCGTCGAAGTCGCGCCTGAGGACGATATTGACCACGCCGCCGACCGCGTCGGCGCCATAGAGCGCCGAGGCGCCGTCGAGCAGCACGTCGATCCGCGCCACCGCCGCGGTGGGGATCGCCGAGACATCGGCGAGATCGCCCTTGCCGCCGCTGCCCGCCATCCGCCGGCCGTTGATCAGCACCAGGGTCGCGTCCGGGCCCAGGCCCCGCAGGTTGATGGTCGTGGCGCGGCCGTTGTTCTGCGAGCTGGTGTCGGCGGCGGTGGAGACCACGTCGGGCGTGGCCACGCCCGAGAAGTTCTGCGGTAGGGCGGTCAGCGCGTCGGCCACGGTGGCGTAGCCCTGGCGGTCGATCTCGTCGCGGTCGAAACTGACAATGGGCGAGGGGCCGGCGCCGACGCCGCGGATGTGGGAGCCGGTGACAATGACCTCGTCGAGGATCGAGGGCGGCGCCTGGGCGACCTCGCTCGCGATGGTCTGCTCGGCGCCGGCGACGACGCCGATGCGCAGGACGATCACGCCGGGGCGGCTCTGCTGGGCGACGATCCCGGTCCCGGCGATCAGCCGCTCAAGCGCCGCCTTGGCGGTGAAGTCGCCGGAGAGGCCGCCGCTGCGCCGGCCCCGCACCACCTCCGGCGTATAGAGGATCTGGACGCTGGCCCGCGCGGCATAGGCGGTCAGCACGCTTTCCAGCGTGCCGCCGGCGATGGCGAAGCTCAGCACCGGCTCGGCCGGGGCGGCGATGGCGGCGGGTGCTGCGGCCAGCATCGCCAGAAGGCTCGCCGTGCCCCAGGTCGCCCGTCGCCGACTGTGGTTGGATCTCATCGCGTCTTCCCCCTCAACCATGCGGCCGGCGCTCCAGGCGCTCGAACGGCCGCGATTGAGGAAGAAGCACCGCAGGGGGAGGGGGCACCCTGACGAGGCTAACAAAAACATCCTTGGCGTGTCTCTGGGAAAGCGATCACGCGGCAAGCGAGTAGCGTCAGGTTCTGGGCGTCAGCCGCACTTCGCCGTCGGCTTCTTCCGGTTCGAGTTCGAAGAGGTCGCTGACCGCGGCGACAAAGGCCTGGGTGTCGCCCACCTCGAAGACGCCGCTGACCGGCACGCTCTGGAGCCGCGCCACGTCCACCACCACCTTGTGGCGGCTATAGCGGTTCACCTCGGCCACGGCCTGGGCCAAGGGCGTCTCGCGGAAGATCAACCGGCCGGAGGTCCAGCTGGTGGCGGCGGCCACATCGACCCGGCGCGGCCGCGGCTTGACCTCGTTGGTGATCAGGGTCTCGCCCGGCGCCAGGCGCCAGGCCTTCGACGCCTTGCCATCGGTGACTTCCACCGAGCCTTCGACCAAGGTCACCTTCACCGCCTCGCCCGCCAACCGCACATCGAAGCGCGTGCCGAGCGCGCGAACCTGGGCGCCGTCCGCATGCACTACGAACGGACGGGCAGCATCATGGGCGACGTCGAAGAACGCCTGGCCCTTGATCAGCCGGACATCACGTCCGTCACGGCTGAAGCTGACCTTGACCTGGGTGTCGGTGTCGAGCCGCAACCGGGTCCCATCGTCCAGGCTGACCAGGCGCTGCTCGCCGACGCCTGTGCCGTACTGTTCGCCTTGCAACACGGTGAAGGTCAGGATCAGGATCGCGCCGGCCGCCAGGGCGGTCGCCGCGCGCCGAAAGCCGGGCGCATCGCGCCAAAGCCCTGTGAGCCGGCTGATCCAGGCGCCGCGGTTGAGGGCCTTGGCGACGCCGCGGGCGATGTCAGGATCGCCCCGCAACCGTCCGCCGACCTCCCATAAGGCCTCCATGCGCTCATAGGCGGCGTCATTGGCCGGCACCCGGCGCCAGGCCTGGAAGTCTTCGAGGGCGCGGGAGGTGATCGACAGGGTGTTGAGCTGCGCGAACCAGTCGGCCGCTTCGCGTTCGGCGCGCTCGTCCTCTGCTGGCAAGGTCGCCATGGGGCCTTCAGTCCCGCATCCGCGCGGCGATCAGGGCCAGCGCCTTGGACATCCGCCATTCCACCGTCTTGACCGGCAAGCCGCAATGCTCGGCGATCTCGGCATAGGTCATTCCAGCGTATCGGCTCAGCATGAAGGTGTCCCGCAGAGGCTGCGGCAAGCCTTCGACGACCTGCTTGAACAGCAGGGCCTGAAGTTGCTCGGCTTGCGTGCAAGGCTCATGACAGCGGCTCACCTCGGCGAGGCGTCCCATCCGGCGTCGGTCCCGGCGGGCGCCTCTTGCTTGATTATAGGCTAGGTTTTCGGCGATCCGAAGCAAGAGGCCTTGTGGATGACGAAGCTCGCCCTTCGCCTGGTAGGGGCCAAGCCGCACATAGGCCTCGTGCATGAGATCCTCGGCCTGGTTCGGATCGAAGCGCCTGCGCAACACCGCGGTCAGCCAACCGGAGTAGCGGCGGTAAAGCTCGTCCAGCGTCGGGCGTTCGTCCTGCGGGGGCTCCGCGTCCGGTCGGTCCGGAGGTGTCATCGCCCACTCCCTCGTCACTGTGGAGGGGCGAGCGGCGCGCCGTCACTGGAACATCCTGCGGCGACCAGACAATTCCACGCAAACGCCCGCGCCGCCTCTCGACGTCGCAAGGCAGATGCCGGCCAAGCATGCCGGACCATCACGTGAACGCTGCACAGGGGATTCCAAGCCCCTACCGTCGCTCTCGCGGCGGCAGGGGAAGACTGAATCATTCGGAGAAACCGCGCAAGTCATCGCGGAAGATGGGGTCGGGCGTTGGAATCCTCGGCAGATGAGGCCCGTGATTTCGGAGGTCCGACCGCTGCCGCGCGATGGCGAGCCATCGCCCCCCGGCTCCAGGTCGGCTCCTATGGTCGGCGCCCGAACCACCATGTTTAGGTCGGAAGCCGGGACGAGACAACGCGTCGCGGAGTCGGGCCGGTCGCTCTCGGCGAACCCCGACCAGCCGCCGAGCTCGGCGTTTTTTTGCGGAATTGCGCCCGTTGTCGAAGCTGGCGCACTCACGCCACGGCCGGACCGGGCCGGGCCGGGCCGGGCCGATCATCATCGACAAAATGAAGGAGCTGCTCTCCGAGCTCGTGCGGACCGAGTTGGCGTCGCCGGAAAGCGGGTCCGCTGCCCAGGCCGCGCCCCCTGAGATCGACGTGCGGTTCGTGGTCGGCGCCTATATGTCGGTGGTGACATGGTGGCTCGACCGCGACGCCCGGGAAACGCCGGAAGAGATCGACCAGGCGTTCCGTGACCTGGCGTTGGGCGGACTCGGAACGCTGCTCCGACCTAAGCCCTGGCCTGCTCCTGAAATCGATGTCGCGCGCGCGCTCAGAGCATCCGGCGCCACTGCGCCCGGCACCCGGCCTGGGCGACTGGAACCGCGATCACAGCGACGATCGAGCCAATGAGCCGGCGAGAGCGCCGCATGGTCATCCTACCATGGCGAGTTGGAGCGTCCGGCTAGCTTCAGACCGTGTCCGGCCGCGAGTTCCATAACCGGGCTGCCGCGAATCGCGCCGCCTCGTCCGCGAGCCGGGCCGCCTGTTTGGCAGCTCGTCGGCGACCTCGGACTTGGCGGAAATTTAATCCACCCGTGGGAAAACAACACGGGCGCTTTAGAAGCAAAGCAGACCTGTGAAAGGGTGCGCATGGGACAGGTCGACAAAGCCAAATCGCCCGTCGATCGACGGAGCAGCATGGATTCGTCTCAGACGCCCTATCAGCTCACGCTCTCGGCGCTGCTGTTCCCGGTCCCCGCCCATTGCGCCTTTCACGCCGTGGCCGCCCTGTCGCTCGCGCTCATGGGCGCTCCGATCCTGGGCGTGGTGTGGGCTCTGGCCTGCTGCGTCTTCGATTGGACTACACAGCGCCGCTTCATCCAATGGCGATCGACGGCTTCGGACACCGATACCGACACCGGCTTGAGACGCTTGGCGATGATCAGCGCAGCGCGGTCGGTCTTGCTGTTCTCCGCGCCGGTGGCGTTCACCCTGATGACGCATAGCCAAGCGGGCCTGCTCTACACAGGCGTCGTGGGGATCGTCCTGGTGGCCGCCGGTGTGTCGTCCGGCTGGATATCCCGAACCGTTTACGCTGCGATGGTGGCGCCGGCTCCAATCGCCGTGGCGCTGGAGGCCGCGAGCCTCCTGGAAGGCCCGCCGCGGATCGGCGTGTTCGTCGGGCTAGGCTCGCTCAGCGTGATCCTGACCCTGATCGCCCTGGGCACCGGTCAGGCGGTCCGGGAATGGAGCCAGGCCGCCGTTCGGACCACGCGCCTGATCGATGACCTGAAGGATGCGCTGGACCGATCCGAGGCCGCCGAACGGCGCCTGCGCGTCGCGGTCGAAAACGCCGACCTCCATGTCTACGAAGTCGACTTCTCGCGACGCACCCTGGTGAGCCAAGGCCGGGAATCGACATTCTTCGAGCAGCCGCTCACCTACGAGCAGATGTGGCGTGACGCCTATCACGGCGTGCATCCGGAGGATCGCGCGAAGGCGATGGAGGCCTGGTCGCGCTACGAGGCGGGAGTTGAACCGTACCGCACCGAATACCGTGTATGCCGTTCCGACGGCGAGGAAGTCTGGGCCTTCGCCGTCGGCGAGATGACGCGCGACGAGGATGGCCGCCCGCTCAATCTTGTCGGCGCCTTGCAGGACATCACCCAAAGGAAGCGGACAGAACTCGACCTGATCCATGCGCGCGATGCGGCGGAGGCGGCCAGCCGCGCCAAGAGCGATTTCCTCGCCACCATGAGCCACGAGATCCGCACGCCCCTCAACGGCGTGCTCGGCATGGCGCAGGTGATGGCCGCCGGCGAACTCGCCGCCCCGCAACGCGAACGCCTGATGGTCATACGCAAGTCCGGAGAGACCTTGCTCACGCTGCTGAACGATCTGCTCGACCTGGCCAAGATCGAGGCCGGCAAGCTCGACCTGGAGGACGGCGAGGTCGACATCGTCGAGATCGTGCGCGAGGCGCAGACCACCTTCTCGGCGTTGTCCAGCGGAAAGGACCTGGCGCTCAGGTTCGATCTCGCGCCCGAGGCGCGCGGAATCTATCGGGGCGACCCGACTCGCGTGAAGCAGATCCTCTTCAATCTCCTGTCGAACGCGGTGAAGTTCACCGAGCAGGGCGCCGTCGAGATGAGCGTGGCCCGGGCGGACGATCTGCTCGCGATCGCGGTCGTCGATACGGGCATCGGCATGGACGCCGCCCAAAAGGCCGCCCTGTTCGAAAAGTTCGTCCAGGCCGATCGGTCGACGACGCGCCGCTATGGCGGAACCGGGCTTGGCCTTGCGATCACCGAGGAACTCGCCAGACGAATGGGCGGCGCCATAGACGTGCAGACCGCGCCGGGCCGTGGCTCCACCTTTACGGTGAGACTGCCGTTGCGATTGCTCCGGGCGAAGGTCGACAACGAGAGGCCGGACGAGGACGATCGGCGTCCATCCGAAGGTCAGTTGAACGACCTTCGCGTGCTGGCGGCCGAGGACAACCTGGTCAATCAAATGGTGCTCACGACCCTGCTGCAGCAGGTCGGCGTCCAGCCGGTCGTCGTCGGCAACGGCCAAGAGGCCGTGGCCGCCTGGGAGGCGCAAGACTGGGATTTGGTGATCATGGATATCCAGATGCCGGTGATGGACGGCCCAGCGGCGACGTGCGCGATTCGTCAGCGTGAAGCGGAAACCGGGCGCAGGCGAACGCCGATCATCGCGCTTACCGCCAATGTGATGGCCCACCAGATTTCCGCCTACCGCGCGGCCGGCATGGACGATGTCGTCGCCAAGCCCATAGAGGCCGCCGCACTGTTCCGCGCCTTGGAGACCGCCTTGATGGACGACGATGTCGCCGTAGCAGGTTCGGTTAGATCGCCGGCGCCAATTGGCGCGCCAAGAACGCCGGCGTCGGTGACCGCGAGCACCCGCGCAAAGGCGTAGGCGCTCGCCATGGCCGTGAATTCGATGGCGATGGAAACGTCAGGTCTGATTCTACCATAGCGGTAGTTGGCGTGCTAGCATTCGCCGGTCGCGCCTTTGGAGCCGCGCGCGCATGACCCTATTTCAGATAGACTGGCCGGTCCTTGGCGGAGGCAGAGGACAGAGCCAGACCTTGGCGGGTCTGTTGCTCGTGGCCGCGGGTTTGGCGGGCGAAGCTCGTGCGCAATCCTGGCCGCGGAGTGCTGTGGACGAGATCGTCGTGACGGCGCGCAAGCGCGAGGAGCGGCTCCAACAGACTCCGGTGGCGGTGACCGCCCTGGGAGGCGAAGCGCTCGAACAGCGGGCCGTAAGCGACCTGGCCGACCTGAGCGCCACTGTTCCCAACCTGGCGCTCCGCGCCGGCGGCGGCGCGTCGGGCGCGGGATTCACGCCGGCGATCGCCATCCGCGGCATCGGCCAGGTGGACTTCACGATCAACACCGATCCGGCGGTCGGCGTCTATCTGGACGAGGTCTATCTGGGCCGGTCCCTGGGCGCCGCCCTGGACTTGGTCGATATCGAGCGGGTGGAGGTGCTGCGCGGTCCGCAGGGTACGCTGTTCGGCCGCAACACCATCGGCGGTGCGGTGAGCGTGATCGCGCGCGCGCCTGCGTTCGGAGAACGGCCCTCAGGGCGGCTTTCGCTGGCGGTGGGCGAGCGCGCGTTCGCCAAGGCCCAGGCGAGCGTAAACCTTCCGCTCGCCGACCGTGCGGCTCTGCGCCTATCGGCCTTCCACCGGCGCCGGGACGGCTATGTGGACGCCCTACAGTACCGCGACCTGAAGCTGGGCGGCGAGGAGGTCTGGGGCCTGCGCGCGGCCCTCAGGTTCGAACCCGCGCGGAACGCGAGGTTCGACCTGACGGCGGACCTCACCGAACGCCGCGACCCGCCGGCGCCTGTGGTCGCGCTGCGGCTGGGCGGGCTATCGGACTCGAGCCCCGCGCCCACCGGAGCCAATGCGACCTTCTTCAACTCAGGCCGGGGGCCGGTCGGGATCGCCAGAGTCCCATTCATCTCACCCGACGCGCCGCGCTGCGCGCTCGACGTCCAGTTCAGGGCCGCCAGCCGGACCTGCTACGGCGACGCCTGGCTGACCGACGGCCGGGGCAGCCATTCGGTCTGGACCGACCGGGCGGGCGCGCCGATCACGCCCAGCAACACCCTGCGGACGTCCGGCCAAAGCCTGACCGGCCGGTGGGAGTCTCCGGTCGGGCGACTCAAGCTGATCTCCTCGCATCGGCAGTTCAGCAGCACCTTCTACAACGACTTCGACTTCACGCCGCATGTGGTCTTCCACAACAACAACGCGCCCTACAAGCAGGAGCAGTGGTCCCATGAAATCCAACTGGTCGGCGGCGGCTGGAACGGCGCGGTCGACTATGTGATCGGCGGCTATCTCTTCGAAGAGCGCGGGGCGGAGTACGTCGACCAGCTTACGCCAGGCGACGTGCCGGTCGCGCTGGCGAACGCCCTGGCCCCGGCGCTTCCCTATTTTCAGACCACCGGCCGGATCATCGACAACCGGTCCACGGCGATCTTCGGCCAACTCACCCTCAACCCGACGGCGCGCCTTCATCTCACGGGCGGCCTACGCTGGACGGACGAGGCCAAGGACTATCGCGTGGAGCAGGTTCGGGCCGCCGGCCCGCCGCAACGCGCCGCAGGATCGCAGAGGTCCCGCATCTGGACCCCGTCCGTCAATCTCGCCTACGAACTGACGCCCGACAGCCTCGTCTACGTCAGCTACGCCGAGGGCTATCGGGCGGGCGGGTTCGCCTCGAGGTTCCCGGGCGGCCTTCCGACGCCGTTGCCGACCTACGATCCCGAGTTCGTCGCGGCCTATGAGCTGGGGTTGAAATCGGCCTGGTTCGGCCGTCGTCTCGTGCTCAACCTGGCGGCGTTCAGGAGCGACTATGACGACATCCAGGTGAGCGCGGCCGTCCCGAACCTGCCGGGCTTCACGCTCAACCTGGCCAGCGCGGAAATCACCGGCTTCGAGGCAGAGGCGCGGCTGCAGCTATCGGAACGGCTGAAGCTTGAGGTCTCGGTGGGCCGCACGGCCAAGCAGCTCACCGAGGTCGCGCCGGGAACCACCTCCGGCGGAGGCACGAACGTGGCCGTCCCGATCACAAGCCGCAGCCGGCTTCCGGGCCCCGATTGGCAGGCCAGCGCCGCCCTTGGATATGAGCGGCCGTTGGCCAATGGCGGACGGCTGAGGTCACGGCTGGATGTCCGGTATGAGTCGGAGGACGCCGGCGCCGTCGCCAACTACCCGATCAGCGTCCGCGAGCCCTATGCCGTGGCCGATGCGAGCCTGACCCTTGTCGCGCCCGACGGTTGGGATTTCTCGCTCGGCGCCCGCAACATCCTTGATGCGCGGTATTTCACGGCCAAGGCGCTCTCACCGGCGGCGGGATCGGCCTATGGCGTCCTCGCCCGGCCGCGCGAACTCTTTGTCGCGGCGAGCCGCAGTTTCGGCCAATAGCGGCGGGGTCTTGCCATGGCGCCGCGGAGCAGCGCAACCTGTGGTGTGGTTGCTTAATGCAGCACGCCAGACGCAGGCTGCCGGCTCGTGTTTCACTGGAGACCTTCGGGCGTTACGCGCTCCGCTCTGTTGTTGGCGATCGCCGCGCTTGTTCCATCCCTGTTGCTCGCCGTCGCAGGCGGCTATTTCGCCCTGTCGGCGCAGCGCTCCGAGCTCCAGAACAAGGCCGTGGCCAATGCGCAGATCCTGTCTCGCAGCATCGATCGGGAGATCGAGAGCCAGTTAGACCAGGCGGAGGCGCTGGCGGCCTCTCCCGCCCTGGATTCCCCGGCCGACCTGGCCCTTTTCAGCGAGATCGCGCGACGCGAGCGGCGCCGGCATCCCCTATGGGTGGCGGTGATCCTTCTCGACCCCAGCGGCGAATGGATCGCCCATACGGAGATGGATCCCACCGGCCGGCGGGCGGTGGATTCGGCGAGCCTCGACAAGGTGCTCAGGTCGCACTCCCCGGCGGTCGGGGAAATGGCCCGGGGAGCCCGCGGGACCTGGGGTATGCCCGTGCGCGCGCCGGTGATTCGCGACGGGAAACTGACTTCCGTCGCGACCATCGTCAGCCGGCCGGACAATTTTCACGGCCTGATCGCCGCCCTGCAGTCGCCCCCCGGCTGGATCATCACCGTCGTCAATCAGAACGGGCAGGTCGTCGCCCGATCAAGGAGCCAGGCGGAGTTCGTCGGCCGGCCGGCCAGCCCCGCGGCCTTGCGGTCGCGAGCCCGCGCCGCCGTCGGCGGGACCTATGAAGGACGAACCCTGGAGAACACGCCTACCATGTCGGCCTACTGGCGCTCGCCGGCGACGGGATGGTCGGTTCACATCGGCGTCCCGCGCGCGGCCTTCGACGCCCCGCTACGCCGCACCTTCCAGCTGATGGCCGCGGGCCTTGGACTGGGCCTTGGCCTCACCATGCTGTTCGTCTGGCTGTTGCTGCGCGATCTGGCGGCCAGGTCGGCGCAGGCGGCGGTGGTCGAACAAGCCACCCGCATGGACGCCCTCGGTCGGCTGACGGGCGGGGTCGCGCACGACTTCAACAACCTGCTCATGATCATCCAGGGCAATGTCGACACCCTGACCCGGCGGCTGGCGGACCACGAGGGCGCGCAGCGTCCGCTGAGCGCCATGCGCACGGCGACCGAGCGGGCGACCCGGCTCACCCGCCAACTCCTGAGCTTCGCGCGCGGCGGGCCGAGCGACGCACGGGTAGTGGACCTGAGCCAGGCGGTGAAGGCGACGACCATGGCCATGCAGCAACTCCTCGGGCCGTCGGTGATCCTGACGCTTCGATTGGGGCAAGGACCGTTACCCGTAGAGATCGATGAGCTACAGCTCGAGGCGGCGCTGCTCAATCTCTGCGCCAACGCCCGCGACGCCATGCCGGACGGCGGGCGCGTCGAGATATCGACCCGCGCGGCGGGCGCGGACATTGAACTGGAGGTACGGGACACGGGTCCGGGTTTCGCGCGCAACATCGCGCCCCGGGTCTTCGAGCCGTTTTTCACCACCAAGGCGCACGGAAAAGGCACGGGGCTGGGCCTTACACAGGTCTACGGCTTCGCCAATGCGCTCGGCGGGCGCGTGGCGGTCTCGAATGCCGCGGGGGGAGGCGGCGTCGTGACCTTGAGGTTGCCAAGAGCGCAGGCGGCGCCGGTCGAGGCTCAAGACGTCGCTGTCCCGGACCCAGACGAAAATCCCCAGGCCCGGGTCCTCGTCGTCGAGGACGACGAGGAGGTGCGGGCGACCACCGGCGCCTATCTCAGGGAGTCCGGCCTGACCGTGCGCGAGGCCCGCGACGCCGCCGAGGCGCTGGAGGTGCTTCAGCAGGAGCCGTTCGACGCCGTCGTCTCGGACATCGTGATGCCCGGGAGCATGGACGGCGCGGCCCTGGCGCGGGTCATTCTGCGGCGTTGGCCATCCCTGCCGGTGCTGCTGGTGTCCGGCTACAGCGACACGGCCGCGGAGGCGCAACGCCAAGGCATTGCGGTGGTTCCAAAGCCCTATGACCTATCGGCTCTCGAACGCGCGGTGCGATCCATGGCGGCCGGGCGGTCGCCGCAGGAGGCGTACGTGACGCGAGGCTGAAGACCCGAGCCTCAGTCTAAGTCCGCCGACTGGATGGCGGCGAAGCGTGTCAATGGGTCAAGTCTGCGCTTCGTTGCCGTTGGTTCACGATGAGATGCACAGGGCGAACTCACGGCGCGGTGGTGTTCCACGCCAGAATATCGGCTTCCTTGCTGTCTAGCGCGCGCTTCGTTCGATCCAAAGCCGGCGCGCGGTCTTCTCTCGGCCCGTCAGAGGTGCGCCCAGATCGCATTGGCGCGAGAATGAAAGGCCGATCTCACTGCCCCGTCGCCACGCGATTTCGCCCTCGAAGGCATCGCCCGAACGACAGACCAGCAACATCAATGGCTGCGAAAGATCATCCGGCGCGCCTAGCCGAACACGCGCGCCAGAATCGGTCAGGTCACGGATCGTGCAGTCGACGGTCAGGTCGGCGGGGCCGTGAATCAAGATGCCGGTCAAGAGAACCCTTCGCCGGAGTTCCTCACGGCGTTCCGCGCCGACGGCTTGGGAAGGAGGGGGCGGACGCTCGACCATGAG
The DNA here is from genome assembly GCF_036677185.1 of Phenylobacterium sp. GTDB lineage: Bacteria > Pseudomonadota > Alphaproteobacteria > Caulobacterales > Caulobacteraceae > Phenylobacterium. The sequence goes on along the minus strand of NZ_JAKFEN010000027.1, from coordinate 42,697 downwards.
ATCAGGATGGAGTTGAAAGCTTGAGGCGGGCTTTACGGGGCCCGCAAGAAGGTCGCCTCTAAGCCCAGGCCGCCTCCGGTTCATCGCCCAGATCAGGAGCTATCGGTGCGGCTTCGGGCCGGCCGCCGCCGCCCGCAACGGCCACAGCCTTCAGATGCCAACTTGCCGCTTCATCGATCAGGCGTCCGCGCTCGGTCATGTTCGCCGCCCGCGCCTGGCCCAATAGCTCGTCAGCCTTTCGACGATAGGATTCGACCAGAAGCGCGTCGATCATGCGGGTCTCAATTCTTCTCGAGTGGTCGGCTACCCGACTATTCGCAACGCCGTTCCTTGTCACCCAACCTGGGGGCGAAATGACCCAGGATGTGCGACAAGGGAGCGGCCTCCGCCTCCTATGTCCCGATACGGTCAACCTAACTGAGGTCGCCGCGATTTCGATTGGCATCGAGAGCTCGCGAACGGGAGCCAATCGGCGTCACCGTCGCCGGGATAGGCGCTTTCCTTGGCGTCACCGCGACCAGGGCGTCTTCGGAGGAAGAGATCGGTGATCTTGGCCGCCGAGTTCTTGCACGCTCGTCAGTCGGCCGCGCTCAGTGAATTCAATCCTTCGAAACCACTGTTGGTGCTACAACCTGGGGCACAGGCGCGTCGGAAAGGCCGACCTCATGACGTCACCGTCGTTGCGCACCCCTCCGACTACCGAAAGCCTCGCGGTGCTGCCGCTCGTGCTTGAGACGGCCTTGGACGGTGTCGTCGTCATGGGCGTCGACGGGGTCGTGCGGGACTGGAACCGGCAAGCCGAAGCCATCTTCGGGTGGTCGCGGTACGAGGCCGTCGGTCGGCCCCTGGCCGAACTCATCATCCCAGAACCGCTTCGCCAGGCGCATCGGGAAGGTCTCGAACGGTTCCTCAACACCGGTGAAGGGCCGCTCCTCGGCCGCCGCATCGAGGTCTCCGCTATCCGCAAGTCGGGTGCGGAATTCCCCATCGAGCTATCCATCTCGCCCGTGAACAGGGACGGTTCGATCTTCTTCCTGGGCTTTGTCCGGGACATCTCCGAGCGCCGTCGCCATGAGGAATTGCTTATGCGGCAGGCGCGCGAAGCCGAGGTGTTGAACCATGTCACCACGCTCGCCGCTGAAACCGAGTCGCTCGATGACATCCTGCGTCTTTGCCTAGCCTCGGTCTGCGAACTGACCGGGTGGCCAGCGGGCCATGCCTATCTACCACAGATGGGCGCCTCGCCGCGGCTAGCCTCGAGCATGGTTTGGCATGGCGATCCCAGTCGATTCGGTGCGCTCAAGGCGATCACCGAGGCCACCATCTTCCGCCCGGGCGAAGGCTTGCCTGGCCGCATCTGGAGCACGCGGGAGCCTTTCTGGATCTTGGATGTCGACCATAGCGACCCCTTTCACCGCGCATGGCCTGCCGGGGGGGTGGGCGTGCGCTCCGCCTTTGGTTTTCCCATCATGAGCGGCGGCGAAGTGACCGCGATCCTCGAGTTTTTCAGTCATGAGGCGGCGGAGCTCGATCTTCGCCTTCTGCATATCGTCCGCGTGCTTGGCCAGCAGGTCGGCCGAGTGTTGGAGCGCCGTGTCGTGCAGGAGCGCCAAGCGCTCCTGCTGGCCGAACTCGACCATCGCGCCAAGAACATGCTGGCGGTCGTGATGGGCATGGCCGATCAGACCGCCCGGCGGTCGGACTCGCTGGAGAGCTTTCGCGAGACATTCTCGGCGCGCGTGGGCGCCCTGGCTCGGGGCTACACCCTGATCACCGCCAGCCGCTGGCGGACGACCTCGCTTGAGGCGATCGTTCGCGAGATCGTCGAGCCCTATGTCGCCGAGGGTCAGGCGCAGATGGAGATGAGCGGTGACGCCGTGGTCCTGTCGCCGAAGGCAGCCCTGGCGGTGACCATGATCCTGCACGAACTGGTCTCCAACGCCACGAAGTACGGGGCGCTCTCCAAGCCGACGGGGCGGATAAACCTCAGGTGGGCGGTCCTGGCGGGCGCCCGGCGCAGGGTCGAATTGGAGTGGCGGGAGACCGGCATGAGCGGGCTGCGGCGTCCCACGCGGCGCGGGTTCGGCGCGAAGCTCATTGAGGCCACCGCAAGTCGAGAACTCGGCGGAGACGTTACAACCGAGTTCGCCCCAGAGGGGGTGCGCTATCGCTTCAATTTCCCAGAACCTGATACTCAAGCTGCAGCATGAGACACTTCCACAGATCCGAATTCACGGCGGCTCTACTCGAGCCCGCGACCGCTCACCTCTCGTGCGCTGGCGTCTCGCCAAGGGCGGCTGCGCCAAAAGGCGCCCTTTCCCCGGTCGTGAAGACCGGACGCCTGCGTGTCCTGATCGTGGAGGACGAAATGATCGTCGCCATGAGCCTGGAATCCCTGGTCGAAGACTTCGGCTTCGAGGTCTGCGCCATGGCTGCGACGGGGCCCGAGGCCGTTACCCTCGCCCGGGCGCTCCGTCCGGACCTCATTCTCATGGACGTGAACCTGATCGGCGACATGGACGGCGTCGAGGCGGCGCGACAGATTCGCGAAACCATCGACGCGCGGATCGTCTTCGTGACCGCCTACGGGAGCGGCGAGGTCCTCGATCGCATCCAATCCACCATTCCGCATGCTCTTGTCTTGTCCAAGCCGGTCGTCGGCTCGGCGCTCCTACGCGCGATAGAGCGCACCGACCCCCAATGAGCCGCTCGCCTGGTTGCGCGGGCGCTTACGCGAAATAGGGCAGACAATGTGAGAGGGTGGTTGCCGCTTCGCTCGATTTTAACCGACGCCCGGCGGATCGGGCGCCAAGCCTGACACCCGGTGTTCTACGGGGCGACGCGCAGCACCGTGGTGACGTTGACCTTGTAGGGGACGCTGAATGTCGCAAGCCCTGGCACACCAAACTCGACGACATAGGCCGTGCTCAGATTAGCGATTTCACCCCCATCGACCTCGGCCTTTGTCAGGGTCACGGTAACATCGGGGTTTGCCGAGCCGGCCAGATTCGAGGTCACGATCGCCTGGAGGGCGGGTTGCGTCAACTCGGGGTCGATCACCAGGGCGCGGGAAGCGCGATCCACAGCGTGACGCACGTTAGACAGGCTGTGCTGCGTCCAGCCAAACTGGAAGATACCAAACAGCATCATCAGCATGACCGGGGCGACGACCGCGAACTCCACGACGGTCGCGCCGCGTTCGTCGCCCGCGAGCCTGGGGGCTTTGCGGGAGCTACCGAACACGGACGGTGGTCGTGTCGAGCATGACATCCGCGGAATTGACATCCAATCCCGGCGCGCTCGCGGTGAGCGTTACATAGACGGCGGGCGGCCGGCTGGCCGGACAGAGGTCGGTGCAGGCGATCGCAGTCGTCCCGCAGCGGCACGCGCGCGAGACGGTCATAGCGCTGGTCGCCGGCCGATTTCGCCAGCCGTTCTGAACGAGCGACGCGGCGACCGCGTCGTCCGTTCCCCCGTTCTGATAATACTCGGCGCCGACCTTCAGGGCGCTTCGCATGTCCTGATGACGGTCGGCGAACTCCCAGACCATGAACGAGGTCGCCGCGAGCAGCGCGATTACCGGCGTGATGATCGCGAATTCCACGGCCGCCACGCCGCGCTCGTCCCGTAATCCGCGAAGGAGGATTTGCTTGATCATGCGGTGAGCCTCACCAGGTTTGGCAGGGGGATGGCCGTCATGCCTTGGGCCGAGCAATCGGCGGCGACGGTGGTGTTCCCCGTCCACTGAATTGTCCGCGCAACGACCTGCAAACACCCGTTGACGCCCGAAAAATTGCCCTGGTAGTCGACTTCCTGCGACGCGAAATAGATGGCGCCTGTCATTCGCGAGCCGGCGTCGCCAAGGAACTTGTTCGTGCCGCCAATGTTGCTGCGGTCGCCGAAGAAGAGGACGCCGGAGTAGATGCCGCTCGTCGGCGCGGTGAGGTCGATATGGGCGGAGCCGTTCATCTTCACGTGGCCGCCGTCGGTTATGTAGATCGTGACCCCCGAGCCGGTGACGCTCGCCGTCGCGTTCACCGTCAGGTCGCCCGCCACGTAGTAGACACCCGGCTGCAGGGTTATTTCGCCCTTGAGGGTCATCCCGCTGCAGTAGCGCCCAGGGCTCAGGCTTCCGTTCGCCGGGACGGACCGGCATCCGCCGGTGGGGGAGGGGGCCGGCAGGGCCTTGAACGGGTCGGCGACCGGAGGAGCCCGGGTCGTCGGCGCCTCGCATTTCGACAGGGTCAGCCCGGCCGTGGCCGTGACGCCGCCCGCGGAGATGACGCAATCGGCCTTGAGCTTGGCCGCGCCCTGGACGTTGACAGCGTCTGCGGCGACGGAATTCGCCATGACGCTGCAGCCGTCCAGGGTCAGTTGTGAGCTCCCGGAAAACCGGGCCGCACTGCCCGCGGTCGGATCGAGCGCGAGAATGCAGGCGTCGGCGGCGGAGTTGAACGTCGCCACAGCCCGTGTTGAGAATTTGACGTTCTCCTTGAGGAAAAAGGCGCTGAAGAGCCGCGGCGCTTCAGCGCGCAGGATCACTTCAACCTGTCCGCCGCCCGCGATGTCTTGCGGAAGGACCTCGATCGAACCTCTCGTCGCGTTGAAGCCGTTGTCCTCAGCCGTGAGCTTGGCGACCGCGACGACCTCCTCTTCCGTGGAGCCGGAGCGGTCTTCGATCGCCGCGGCGAAGGCGGCCGCGTCCGCCGCAGCCTGCATCTCCGTGCGCTTGGCGTACCAGAGGGTGGTTTCGACCCCCAAGGCCCCACCGCCGATCACCAGCGGCAGCGCGAGGGCAAACAGCACCGCGACGTTTCCGCCCTGCTCAGCCGCGAACGACCGGAACCGCATCATCGTCGCCCACCCCCAGGACGAAAAGTCCTAAAACACTGTGGGACCATCGTATTGAATCGCGCTTTAAGCAGAGGGGTTAATGCGCAAAAAGAATTCGCCGCAACCGGCGAGGCTGGGCGCGCCGATTTGTGCGGAAACTCGAAGACTTCCGAGCCGTCGATGAGAAACGCCACCGCCCCGTTTCAGCATGGACTGATGCGACAATAGAGCGCATCCGCCGACTTCATAGACGGTTGGCGCGCGATGCATTGCCTGGCTTGTCGCCGCACGGGTTAGACTGAGCCCCTTAAACGCTTGTTTGGAAACGGTTTCGGCGGCAGGTCCGCCAACTTGTTGGTGAACCAGCGTGCGGCGGGCGCGTTGACAGGGTGCCGGGACCCAGTGCTGCGCTGCAGCAATTTATCGTCATGAGCACGGCCTGTTTACCGCAATGTGCGACCAGGTTGGGAACAAGAGTGTCGAGAAAGGACTAAATCTTGCCGGCGGTCGCATGCCTGAGGGTCGCATTGGATGACGATCGAACCGGGCTCGACGCCGACACCGTCAGCCGGCTGGTGGCGAAATTCTCGAGCGCCTACCTGGAGACCCGGTGGACCTGGCCGCGGCGCTTCGAACCATTGACCTCGTATTCGTTCCTCCTGACCGATCCGGGCGCCGACGAAATGGACCCGGCGGAGCTTGCCCGCCTCTCCGATGAATTGCAGATCAAACTTTTCGGCGAGCGGGGCTTTGGGGAAGTCACGCTACTGTTGTTTGAAGGCCCGCTGGAGGCGGTCACGGCCTTCGCGGCGCTCGATGCGAGCGCCGTGGCCCGCGCCTTGGACGACATTTCGCTGCTCCCGGCCGGCGGGCGGCTGACGCAGATCAGGACCAGCGACTGGGAGTTGATCGTCTCCGCCAGGCCGGTCGAGGCCGCAGCGCCAAGCGCGGCGGTTTCGGAACCCCCTTTGATCCGTTTCCAGGGGGTCTACCTGATCTCTAACCAGGTGTTCGTCGGCGACGTGATCTCAGCGACGCCAGCTTCGTCGCGTATGGGTCTGAGCCTGCTCGATGGGCCAGCCCACCTGCCGATCGATCATGTCGCGTTCGACTCAGACTGCCTGGAAGGCGGCCTGGCGATGCTCTCGATCGCGGAGTTCAAGGGCGTTCTCTACTTCCCGGTATCGTATTCTAGTATGGCGCGGCCCAGCACGCGCGCGCTCTATGAGGGCATGTTCGCGAAGCTTCCGGCCGACCGGAGAAGGCAACTGGCCGCCGCGGTTTATGACGTGCCCCGCGACCCGGGATTCAGCGCCATGACCCAGCTCAAACGCACGCTGTCGGCCTATTTCGGGTCGATCCAGCTTGGCGTCACCGACCCGGAATTCCAGGTGGAGAAGTTGCCGCCGGGAATCGTGAGCGGCGTCAACTATGTGCTGCCCGAAGGTGACACGCGCTTCCGTCTGAAAGCGCTTCGTCGGTTCGTCGAGCGACGGGATTTCTACAGGCGTAAGCAGATTTGGGCCTCCATCACGAATGTCCGCACCCGTATGGAGCTGGAGGCCTGCGCGGCCTTGCAGGTGCAGATCGTGACCGGCCCCGCCGTCTGTCCCCTGGGGCTCCAGCCGGTCGGCGGTCGTGTCCGCCCGATGGACCACCTGCCCGTCGCCGCATGACCCCTGGGGGGACGGGAGCGCTTGGGACTTGTAGCCCGCTATCGGTTCAGGGGCTCTGCTCCTGTTGCCAGGCGACCGCCGGATGAAGCCGACACGGACGTCGCCATCGTATCGCGGCATGTGGCGATCCATCACCACCAGGTCGAACGCTGTCGCGGTTGCAACTCGATGGCCTCGACGCCATTGGCGGCGAGGCGAACCTCGCAACCGATCGCCGCGAAGATCGAGCGCATGAGCCGCCGGCGCACCTCGTGATCCTCCACAATGAGCATCCGCAGCACGGACGGAGCCGCTGACCCGATCAGGTCGTGACCTTCTGCGGCGCAATTCGTCAGCATTTCATCGTCGCCTTCGAACGGCGTTGCGAGCCCAGGCCCACCTCACGACACCCCGACTGGACCTATGCCAACCGGAGGTGGTGCTAGGGGCGCGCTGCGGCGATAAGGCGCGGTCGCGTCATACCGGGTGGCCAGCACGGCGCGGCCTCCTGGGGCGCGGCCGGCTCGGGCGGGGGGTAGGGGGATGCGAGCCGGCCGCGGCGCCTGAAGGTCGTGACTTCAAGGCGAACTACCATAACACCAAGGTGAGCGAAGGTGTAGGCCGTCGGGGCGGTCAGCTATGTCACCCTGGATCGGCCCTCCCTGCGGTCAACGCGACTGGGCGCCCGGCGACGATTGCTTGATTGACGCCTCGCCGGCAGACCGCCTGCGAAGCGCCCGCCTGATTGTCGGGCAACCGCCACGCCCGCTCCGCTGCAAGCGCGCGCCGGATCATGATCAGGAGGTGGGGGGCGAACGGCCTGGCCACATGGGCCGCGCCCGGGACGCCGAGCGTCTCAATCGAAGCATGACGGGCGCTGGTGATGAAGATCACGGGTATGGCTCCGTGCAGTCGTCTCGCATGGCGGGAAAGGTGCGAATTTCACACAGCGAGCGCCAATCTGCGGTTGTTAATGGTGCGTCAGGCGTATCGACCTCAAGCTCTGGCCTGATGGAGCGCAAGATGCCGACGTCACCCCGAACACCTCGCCAGCCAGCGACCAACATCGCAAATCCGCACTCGGTCGCCTTCTCCATCCAGCGCCAGCGAAATCTGGTCGTGCAGGGGCTCGGCATGGGCATGGTCTGCCTGATGGGTCTGACCATCCTCCCGTGGCCCGCCGTCCTGGCCTGGACGCTGGTCGCAATCTCTGTCGTCGCCGCGGAGGCCCAGTGCCTGCGACTTATAGGCAGGGGAGGCCGCTCCGCACGGGCTGCTGGCGCCTGGGCGCCGGCGCTTCGGGTTTTCGCAACCACGGTCTACGCCTTCGCGGCCTTGGCCCTGATCGTGAAAGGCGGACCGGGCTTGCGCATGTTCGCCTTCGCCCTGATGAGCGCCTCGATGGTCCACGTGCTCATGCGCCACTACCGATCGCCCTTGATCCTCGCAGCGAGTCTCTCGCCCTACCTCGTCATCCTGGGGTTGGTCGGATTCGGGCTGACGCGCACGGCGCTGCAGCAAGGCCACACGCTCGGCGCCCTCGCGCCCAGCTTCACGATCGCGATGTTCGCAGTCCAGTTTTGGTCGGCGCGCGCGCAGCTCGCGGGCGCCTGGACCGAACTCATGACCGCGCGCCAGGAGGCCGAGGAGCGGGAGCGCGCCGCGGAGGCCGCAAATCGGGCGAAGTCGGAGTTCCTCACCAATATGAGCCATGAGCTGCGGACGCCCTTGAACGGGGTGCTCGGCATGGCCCAGGCGCTGTCCGCCGACCGGCTCACCCGGGTGCAGCACGAGCGCGTCAATGTCATCCGCCGCTCGAGCCAGAGCCTGCTCGCGGTGCTCAACGACCTGCTGGATCTCTCCAAGATCGAAGCCAGCGCCCTGGAGCTTGAGGTGGTCGAGTTCGACTTGGAGCACCTGGTGCGCGGTGTGGTCGCCGCCTATGGGCCACTGGCCGCGAAGAAGGGGCTGGCGTTCGAGTTCGAGATCGCCGAGCTGGCCTGCGGGCGCTATCGAGGCGACTCGGCGCGCATCCGGCGGATCCTCTACAGCCTCTCCGAAAATGCGGTGAAGTTCACCCAGACCGGCGGCGTGACGCTCCGGGTTGATCGCGACGCCGAGCAGGTTGTCTTCCGCGTGATCGACACGGGCATCGGTATCGCCGACAAGGACCTCGCGCATCTCTTCGAAGGTTTTTTCCAGGCCGACTCGACGCTCACGCGCCGATATGGCGGCGCGGGCATCGGGCTCGCGATCTGCGGCGACCTCACCAGACTGATGGGGGGCGTTATCGAAGCCTCTAGCGAGCTCGGCCGGGGGTCCGCATTCACCCTCATGCTACCGCTGCCGCCGGCCGCGGCCTCGGTGGAATCGAAAGCTACCGAGGCGCTTCCAGCCCAAGCGGGACGGCCAGCGGAGCTTCGGGTCCTGGCGGCCGAGGACAACGCCACCAATCAGCTGGTCCTCAAGACCCTCCTTGCGCCGGCGGGCATTGCGCCGACCATGGTGGTCAATGGCCGCGAGGCCCTCGCCGCCTGGGAGGACCAGGCCTGGGACATCGTCCTGATGGATATCCAGATGCCCGAGATGAACGGCGTCGACGCCACGCGGGCCATCCGGTTGCGCGAGCTGGAAACCGGTCGAACCCGCACGCCTATCGTTGCCGTGACCGCCAACGCCATGACCCACCAGGTGGCGGAGTACGAGGCGGCCGGAATGGATGGGGTGGTGGCCAAGCCCCTCGAGATCGCCAACCTGTTCAAGGTGATGGAGCAGGCTCTGGTGCAGGCCGACGCCGCCGCGGCGGAACCCAGCCGGCAGACCTCAGCCGCCTGAAACGGGCATTCGTCCGTAGGCCTGCTATCGGGTCGTGGATCGATGTCTGCCGGCAGGTCTGTCGCATGGTATTCGGGTGACCGACGCCGAACGCGCCGAGTCACGACGACCAGCTCACATCTTCCTGTCACTGAGCTCGACCGGCCGGCCGTCTTGCCAAAGCTCAGCCTCGCCGACGCCCTCGGCCAGCACCGCGAAGCGTTGTCGCGCCGCGTCATCTTCAGGGCACATGAATTCCTCGGGGAGTTCGGCTCGCCCATCAGGCCTTACGATATAGACGCGATAGACCAGCACGGTTTTTGCCTGGAGCGGAGGTCGGCGATCGGCGTCGGTTGTCGTTCAAGAGGGGCGTCGGCACGGTCAAGCTCGCCAGCCGCCGGTGGCCCAAGTCCTAAATCTCCGGGGAGCTTATCAGGGAAACCGCGGCCCGAGTGAGCCGACCCATCCGCAAAGCCTGTTGATCGCCTGAGTGACCGGACCGACGCGGTGTATCTTGCGCATTGAGCGACTTTCGGTGGGAACTTGGTCGCTCGAGATCGGTAGTCCTGAGGTTACGGCAAGGCGAACCTCAAGCCACCACTCACGCACAAGGCGCGCGAGGTCCGCCTTCCCGAACCGGCTCGGTACGGCCGCATCGCCTATATCGGAACGCCGGTGGAGGACATCGAGCGCATCGTCCACGCTTGCCGCGCCCACGAACTCGCAGCCAGCCTCCTCGGCCCCGGCGGTTGTGACCATCCGCACAACCGGTTCATCATCGACGAGCAAGACCAGGAATTGCGGTGGGCGGCCCATTCATGCCTAACAGGCTGGAACGGTGGAAGTTTCCACGGTTGAGGTCCACGGAGCCTACGACCCGACCGGTAAACGATATGTCCACGATTCGGGCTCACTACCCGATCAGGGGGCCCGCCCACCTGCGAACTCCGATGGGCCGGGCTCACCCACTTGCTGGAGGACGGCCGCATCGCGATCGACAACAACATCGTCGGGCGCTCCACTCTGCCTCTGGCGCAGCCCCGAAGGAACCGCCAATTCGCCGGCGGCGACCGCTGGGCGACCCGCGCTTCGCTCATCGAGGCGGCTTAAATCAATGACATCGATCCCAGGCCCACGTCACCTGAGCTAGACTGGTCGGTTCAGGGAGTGGTTGGGCGATTGCCCCAGGCGGCGGCGGCGAGATGGAGACGATGGGGATTTATTCGCCGGAGGGCGGGACCAGCCGGGCGGGGCATATTGACGTTGATGGGAGCTCCGGCTTGACGGTTTGCATCAAATGTTGGGGCGACATCGCAAGGCTGCCACGGCTGCGTCCGATTGCCCCCTATGTGCCTTTGGCGGCCTGGCCCATGCTGCCGCTTGTATCATTGAGGACATGACGATGAGCGTTGAGGTTTCGCGTAAGAGCCCTGATCGGTTGGATCTGGCGCTTGGCGCTACGGTGCGAGTACGTCGTCGGGCCATCGGCATGTCCCAGGAAAGCCTGGCCGAACAGTGCGGCATCAGTTTTCAGCAGATTCAAAAGTACGAAAACGGACTCAATCGTATCTCGTTCTCGCGGTTGGTGCAGATCGCACGCGCGTTGGGCTGCCGGGTCGCGGACCTGATAGACGTGCTCGACACATCGGGCGTCGAGGCCGCGAGCTATAATGACGTGCTTCGTCAGACGCGCACGGCGGGGGCCCTGGAGTTGCTCGACGCCTTTGAACGCCTACCGAAGGAGGCCCGCGCCTCCCTGCTCGACCTGATGCGAAGCCTGACGGCGACAGAGGCTAGCAGAGCCTGAGGCGGCGCAGTCCCCATCGACCTGGGCCTTGCGCTCGACATCATCCGGCGGGCGCGGAGCGATGATTTCGACGCGGCCCTCGTCTTTGCCGCGACCCGCATCTGACCGAAGGCGCAACGGAATTGCGCCAGATCGCTGCGGACAAGGGGTGCTGCATCAGGATGGCGTCAGCCTATCCCTATAGCCCCGCCGGGGAGCATGTTCGCGCAATCGACAAAACCGATTGGATCAAGATCGATCACGCGACCTGCGACGCCTGCTTCGATACGCGGGACCATCGACCGAAGAAGGCTCCGTAGGCCACGCCTTGCGGGATGACGATCTCTGCACAACAGGTCCCGCCCCAGTTGGGGGAGCGCGCCGACGCAAGCTCGAGGCAACCGTCAGGCTTGGGTGCTGGTCAGCTCGTCGCGCTCCAAGGACGCCGGAGCGCCGACGGTCCGGTTTCCTATATCCTCACCGTAGCGCCGCCCGCCACGGTCAATGCAGGTTGGCCGTACCCATAAAGCTTATGGCAAGCCTATCCCTATATCAGTCTCCTACCAATGCGTCGGAGTACGCCACATGCAGGCGCCCAAGGCTGGCGGCGGCGTGCGCAGCCTGAAAGGTATCGTCGCGACGGCCGGCGCCGCGCGGGTGTTGAACCTGCACGCGCTGGCCGCCGAGGCCTTAGACGATCCAGACTACAGCCAGCGACCGCTGTTCATCCATCCGGTGCTGAACCGGTCGATCATCATGAAATACAATGTACCTTCGGGGGAGGAGGACAACCTCGCGCCGCGGCGCTTCAACTCGACCAAGATCGTCTTTCCCTTCGACCAGGACGATCTGGACCTTGGTGGTCAGGGGCTGTTTGTCGACCAGGTCGATTTCCCCAACGTGCTCGCCCGAGTCTTGGACTACACCGACCTGCCGCTCGGGCGGGACGTGAGGGTGCTGCGGACCTTGGACAGGCTGCCGACGCTCGACCCGTTCCTGGTCCGCGAGACCCTGAACCAGCTGCGGATCGACGTCGGCCGATGCTATTCCCGGCTCAACAGCGCCGACCAGGCCGAAATGCTCGCCTTTGTGGCCGGCGAGGTCGAGGCCCTGATCCGGCAGTGCTTCGGCGAAGCGAAGTCGAACGACCGGCGCACGCGGCGGCTATCGCAGCTGTTGTTGGCCGAGCAGGACAATGCGGAACTCCAGCCGCTGCGCGACATCTTCAGGATGGATGCGTCCGAGTTCGCCGAGGCGATGTTCTCCTGGAAGGGCTTCCTCTACTACCGCTGGCGGAGCCGAACGTTGGCGCCGATGCTCAGGTCCACCTTGAGGTCGCTCTTGGCGATCCGGGCCGGGCGCTATGGGCGGACTGAGTCGGCGTTCGTCGTCAGCGCCAGCGAACAAGTGCAACAGACCGTCACCGCCGCATGGCGCGAGGTCGGACAGCGGCTGAGACTGTATGATCAGGCGTTTGCGTCCCTGACCGACCAGGAACACCCGGACGGTTTCCGGTCCTTCCTGGTGCGCGGCTCGGGCCTGTTCATGGAGATCGGCGCCCGAATCGGACAGATGGAGCAGGTGGTCAGCTTTTGGAACTATTGTTTCAGCGCCGAGCGACTCGCGGGGCTGTCGCCGGAAGAGGTCCTCGATGGCCTGCGCGACCTGCTGCAGGCGTTGTCGATCGGGACAGGCCTTGGCGCTCATGGCGGGGTTGAACAGCTCCGCGGCGCGATTGAGACGCTTCCGGCGCGTCCAGCCCGGCCAGCACGGGCCGCGCAGGATTGATATGAGCATGGGATAATTCAACCGGCGTTGAAGAGGTACAGGAACTCCCTGTCGGCGAAATGGCCAACCGTTGCGGTGATCACCGGCTCCTGACCTTGGCGTAGCGGAATCTCCGGCGAGGTCTCCGAGCGCATGAGCTCGTCGGGCGTCACCAGCTCGTGTCGCGAGAGGTGCATTGGGATCCGCGCCTCACGACGGGCGCGCTCGTTCGCCCGGTCGGCACGCCGGACACAACTGACGGGAGAATGCCGTGGGCAATGGCGGGTATCCGACACAAAACCCTGCGCTCGGGTGGGTGCAGCGGGGGTGGGAAATGTCGCAGGTCGGTGGTGCGGTGTCCGAGTTTCGGGTGCATGTCGTGGATGCCGACCATGTGACGCGCATTCTGTTGATTGAAATCCTTGGCGATCGAGGATTCGACGTGCTGTGCCTCTCCAGTGTGGCGGCCTATGAAGCCTTGGATCACGAGGCTCCGACGCTCGGCGCTCTCATCGTCGACAGCGACGGCGGCGGAATCACCGGTTTCGAAGTCGCCCGCTATGCGAGGCGACTGAACCCGGCAGTCCCGGTGATCTTCCTCTCCAACGCTCATCATGACTCGGTCGAGAAGTTCGGCGTCCCCGGCGCAGCCCACGTGGCCAAGCCATTCGACCCCGATCTGCTCATCATGATCCTGCGGGAGTTGGCGGCGGACCGGCGATAACGTCTGTCCGAACAATCACGCTCATACGACGTAGGCAGCGTAGGCAGGTAAGTCCGTAAATGTACGGGTACTGTCGTCGGCGTATCGTCGTCAAAATCCGCAACTTGATTCCTTCCGAGATACGACGTCTAGGAGCCTGATCGCCCGACTGATGGCATCAACGACTTTGTCTCTTCGGAGAGGTCCGTGGCGTTCTCGATCTTTCAGAATTCGAGCGGCACCTGATCGGCGCGGCCAGGCGTCTCACACGGCCGGCTAGTCGCCCTGCCGGTCAAGGGACTTTGCCACGATGCGCGCCAGCACATCCCGACGTGCCTTCGCCTATTGCGTCACATCCGCAGTGCCAGAGCCGTCCACCTAGCTGGTCGTGATACTTGGTGCAGGGCTTGTCGACTGGCGCCGGGTCCGAGCTCACGGTCCAACGTCAGTCGACAAGGCGGCCGAGGCCTGCGCTTTCGATCCATGACGCACCGGCTCGCCGACTTCGGCATAGCCCAGGTAGGAAGCTACCCCCAGCGCATGAGCTTGCCATAGGTCCATCGTTCGCGGCTCGAACTCCGTCTCCCAGCGGCGTATCAGGCCGCGGTTGAAGGTCTTGCCAGCCTGGTCCCCAAAGGTTGCGGCCGCCGCTGCGACAAAGGCCTCGCAATCGACATCGATGTGTCTGAGGCCTGGGGGCGAAATACCGGCGAGGACCGCCTCGACGATCTCTTCGAACCTTATGACGATCCCGCCGTGCCTTCGCCATTCCAGCCATCCCATGACGAGATCGCGGATCGGCGGCGTTTTGTAGTCCGGCAAATCGAAGCCGCAGATCACGCCCTGCAATAGGTCGTGACGCGAAAGTCTGATGAGGGCGGGCTCGCTACGATGAACGTGGGATGGTCGGCCCGAGGCCAGGAAATCAACCATCGACAGGCACACGTCCCTCGGGTCCCGCACCATGACGATCACCTGATAGCCCTGGCGCTGCACGGCCTCCAACACGTCGGCCTGTCGCTCGCGAAGGTGGCCGTAAAGGTAAAGGTCAGCGGGCGTGTCCACGTTGAAGACGCTGACATCGACGACTTCGCTTAAGCCCGCCTTGCGGACCGCCCTGGTGGTGAAACCCAGTTGCGCGAAGATGCCGGCGAGGAGGTGAGTGCCGGACTTGGGTAGGGATGTGCCTAGGAGGCGTCGGGGCATCGCGGATCAGCTTGCTGACATCAATGGGCTAAGATTGTCGTACGGCCGGGCAAGTCAATGCGCCGCAGGACTCTCCGGGAGAGTCCTGGCTTCCTGCGGACAGCGCAGGTCTCGGCCTTTGCCTCGCCGCCATTGCGCCGCTGGCGGTCTGCCGCTATCGCAGCGATGTCGGTGTCTTCCTCAGGTCCTTCGCCAAATGCAATCTCCTGGAGCACGGCCGTGACGGAGGCCGCCAGCGAAGGGCGAACCGTATCGTTCCTCCGCGCCCTGGGCCAGGCGGCGCCGCTGGCCCACGTCCTGGCGGTGCGCGAACTCAGGCAGCGGTACGCCCGATCTTACCTCGGCGCCTTCTGGATGGTCGCCACGCCGGTCCTTATGTTGCTGCTGTACTGGATGGTGTTCGGTCAGGGCTTCGGCGTCAGTTGGACCGGGCCGGCCGAGCGCCCGGTCGGCTATGTCGCACCGTTCTTCGCCGGCCTCATCGTCTATCTCTTGGCTGCGGACGTGATTCCCTCGTCCTTGAATCTGTTCATAGCGCAGAGGACGCTCGTTCAAAGGAGCGCCATCTCCCTGGAGGCTATCTGGCTGTCCAACCTGCTTAGGGCGGCGTACTATTTTGGCGTCTCGTTCGCCTTGCTGACGGTGATCTGCCTCGCCCTCGGCTTCGCGCGGCCCTACGGTCTGCTCCTGGGGGTGGTCGCCGGCCTGGGCGCGCTCTGGTTCGCCGCGGCGGTTTCCTTGATCCTGGCCAGCATCGGACCCTTCTTCGGCGACGCGGCCAATATTGTTCAGATCCTGCTGCGCGCCCTGTTCTACGCCGCGCCGATCGCCTATCCGCTGACCCTCGCCCCCGAAATCGTCCGGCCCTTCCTGTGGCTCAACCCGCTTACGCCGTTCGTCGTGGCGATGCGGGAGGCCATGGTGTTCAACTCGGGGGCGCACCTGCCCGAGCTCGGAATCGCGGTGGCTTGCGCCGCGGTGCTGTCTGGTATGGGCGCCTGGCTGCTTCGAGCCGCCGCACGCGCCATTCCCGATGTCGTCTGACGTCCTTCTGCGGGCCGAAGGCGTCGGGAAGCGCTATGCGCGACCGTCGCAACCGTGGGACGCCCTGGTTCGCGGCGTATTGGGGCGACCCGAACCCCTGGGCGAATGGGCGCTGCGCGACATCAGCCTCGCCGTAAGCCGCGGGGAGTCGGTGGGGGTGCTCGGCCGAAACGGCGCCGGCAAGTCGACCCTGCTGGGTTGCCTGTCGGGGGCGTACAGGCCGACGGCGGGCAGAGTGCATGTCAACGGAACCGTCGCGGCGGTCCTGCAATTGAGCGGGACCTTCCGCAGCGATCTGAGCGCGCGCGAGAACCTGAGCGTCTACTTCGCCGCGTCCGGCCTCTGGGGCCGCCAAGCCAGGGCCGCGCTCGATGAGGCCGAGGCGTTCGCCGAGATCGGGAAATATTTCGACATGCCGGTGTTCAGCTATTCGTCCGGCATGCTGGCGCGCGCCGCCTTCGCGGGCGCGATCAGCCTTCATTCCGATCTCATGATCATCGACGAGGTGCTGTCGGTCGGTGACCTGGCCTTTCGACGCAAGTCCGCGCAGGCCTTCCAGCGACTCCGCGAGCAGGGCCGATCATTCCTCCTGGTGAGCCAAAATCCAGCCAGCCTCTTGCGGTCCTGTGGCCGTGGCATGGTGCTCGACAAGGGGCGCCTCGCCTATGACGGCGATATGATCGGCGCGGCGGAAGCCTATGCGCAAATTCGGGCGCAATGGGAGGCCGGACGACGTCATGGCGCCATGGCGCTCGGGCCCGCGCGGACACCGTCGGCCGACGGGCTTCATATAGAGCAGGTCGATCACGGCACGGTGGGGACCGGCGCCGCCGGGGCGATGGAGATCGCGGTGACCGTCGCCGGCGGCCGCGCCGCTGATCGCATCGAGGCCGTCCTGAACGTCAGCCACGCCCGGGGCGTGCTGGTGACCCGCGTCCACGCCGTCGGCGAGATGCGATCCGACGGGCGCGCCGAGCTGGTCTTTCGGCTGGCGAACCGCCTCGTCGACGGGGCCTACAGCGCTGAGCTTCTGATCGCCTCCGGCCATGCCTCGGCGCGCGTTTCGGGCGGGATTCGAATAGACGTGGCGACCGGAAGCTCCGCGAAGGGTATGATCGACCTCGGCCTTGACGTCCAACCACTGATTGAAGACACAGATCGTAGAAGGTCGCCGCCGCGATGACTGCACGCCTTGCGCCTCGCGAACAGAGCCCGGCCAATACCGAATTCGAGTAAGCGCTTGGAGAGTAACTTGTCCGACATACCTGAACTCAGCGAGCCCCTCGAAGACGCGCCTGTCCTGGAGGATCCGCCGCCGCCCAGGGCTCAGCCGGACAGGCACCAGGCGACACGCCCGACGGGAAAGTCGAGCGTCGTCGCCCAGGCCACGCGCCCAAGACTGACCGCCAGCACCGAGATCCCGGCTGGATTGCCCTACGATCCCGAATTCGCCGAACGCGTGCCCCTGCTGCAGACCTTCAGGCACGCCATGGCGAATGCGATGGCGTTCCATCGCGACGTGTTCGAGGCCGAGGGGGTCTGGCACGTCGCCGAAGCCGGCGTCTACCGGGGCCGCTCCCTCCGCGCCTTGGTTCAGACTGCTGCGGCCCTAAAGGCGAAGGTCAAATTTCTTGGCCTCGACAGCTTCGAAGGCTTCCCCCGCCTCGGCGAACAGGATCTCGAGCAGGCGACCCCGAACGCCAAATACGTCCGCGAGCACCTGTTTTCAGACACCACTGAGCGCGAGGTCCTCGCCTACCTGTCGGACGCCGACGCGAACAATAACGTTACGCTCATCAAGGGGTTCTTCAAGGATACCCTGGCCTCGCTGAATGATCAACGATACGTCTTTGTAAATATAGACTGCGATCTATACGACGGGCACATAGAGACCTTGGAATATTTCTATCCAAGGATGCTGCAGGGTGGGATCATATTTCTGGATGACTATTTCTCCAAAGAATATCCCATGGCGAAGTCCGCCGTCGACGCGTTTATGATCGACAAGCCAGAACTGGTGTTCTCGTTGCGCTATGGCGAGGCGCCTCATGCTCTACGCAAGGGGTTCATTGTCAAGGCGACCGGCTAGGCCCGCCGCCCGGCGCCGGTGGAGGATCGACGCGAGACGTCCCAGCGGGCCGGAAGAACCCCCCTCATGGTCGCGGTCGCCAGGAAACTTGTCGCCGTCCGCCCAGGTTGTGCAGGAGGAGGGTCGCCACAGGGCGATCGGTCTTGACGGCAAACCCGGGATTGCGGACACAGGTTCGATCGGGGAGTTGACGAGCTCGCCTAGAGCTAAGGACGAGTAATGTCGTGGGCGAGCTGGGCGGGATGATCCGAATAGCAGCCGACCGCGGCCGCTAACAAGGTGCCCGACGACTGCTTAACGTGTCGGGTCGGCCGCGTATTACAACGAAAAGGGTGGCCAGTGGTCATGCGAATCGGGTGGTGTATCCCGAAACTCCGGCTCGATATCGCCAGCGTACGGCATCGCGTCATCTATCCGGCCCTGGCCCTGGGTCGGCTGGGCCACGTCAACGAGATGTTTGAATCGGCCGACGAGGCCATGGAGTCGCTTGGGCGGCTCGACGCCTTGGTCATTGTAAAACGCCTGGATGCAGGCATGGTAAGCCTGTTGGCCGCAGCCGACGATGCGGCGGTGCCCGTCGTCCTCGACCTCTGCGACGATATCCTGGAACTGGACTACCGGCCTCGGCTCAAGACGCTCCACAGGTCCGTCTTCGCCGCAATGGAGCCCCGCCTCGCCGCCATTACGACAACCGGGCCCTATCTTGCGCGCAGGTTGCAGGCCTATGGGACGAGCGGGCATGCCCCCTTCGTGATCCCGGACTGCGCGGAGAGCCGCAAGATCTACGCCGCAGCTCAGACATTCGTGCGGAAGCAAGACGCCCGACGTCGGGAGGCCGAGGGGGCGGAGGCGACAGGCTCCGCCGGAGCGAACATGGCCCCGGCCGCGCCGGGCGCGGGATCCCTGCTGCGCCGGGCCGTACGCGCCATCGGACGACCGGTCCATAGCGCCAAGGTCGCGCACGCCATCTGGCGGGAATACCGCTACGCGGCGGAATCGGCGAAGAAGGTCAGCCGCGCCCGCGCGGCCAGCTCAAGCGCAGACCCGTCCGGGGTCAAGGGCCCGACGGTAGTGTGGTTCGGCAATCACGGCGGACCCCATAGCGATTTTGGAATGCTGACCCTGCTCTCGATCGCCGCCGAGCTCCGCAGAGCTTACCAGGAGCACCCGTACACCCTGGTGGTCGTCAGCAACAGCGAACGCAAGTACAAGGCGTTTCTTCGCCATTTGGGCGTACCGACCCAGTACGTGGAATGGACGCAGGAGCGGACCTACGACCTCCTGGACAGCGCCAGCGCTTTTGTCATGCCGGCCGGCGACGATCCGTTTTCCAGATCAAAGTCCGCGAATCGAGCCCTCATGGCGCTCTCCTGCGGCGTGCCCGTGGTCGCCGAGGCCATCGAGTCGCTTGATGACTTCAAGGATTGCGTCGAAGTCGGCGAACTTGGCGCAGGTCTGGCGCGCTATCTGAAGGACCCTGCCGCTCGGCGCGCTCACGTGTTGAAAGCCCGAGGGGTGATCGCCAGAAAGTATTCGATCGAGGCGCTAGGCGCGCAGTGGGAACAGCTGCTGGGCGATGTCTGCGCCGATGCGGGCCCGTCGCGGGAACTCCTGGCTTCCGATTCCCGCCGTATCCTGTTCCTCATTGACCTGGTGCAGGACCTGGACTTGATTCTGCCGCTGATTGATGAGGCCCGCAGGGCCGGCGTCTACGCCGCCGTCACGGTGAGCGAGCGCGCCGCTCGGACCTCTCCGCGGGTGGTCGAAGCCCTGATCGAACGGCGCATCTCGCCGACGATGATCACCGGAAGGGATGTCCCAAACCTCGACGCCCGTTGGCTGCGGGGCGCCGAGGCCCTCATCACCGCCTCCGAGACGAGCGCTGGGCCCCAGAAGATCGCACGGGGCCTCACCGAACTGGCGAATGCGGCAGGCGTCCGCACCTACACCCTGCAGCACGGCTTGGAGAACCTCGGCCTGACCTATCGCGATCCGGCCTATCCGGACCTCACCATCGCCTCCCAGTCCATCTTCACCTGGGGTCCACCCGACCGGCTGCCTGAATGGGTCGCGCCGGAAATCCTTGTACGGACGGTGGGCGTCGGCCGGGTGCAGTCGCGGCGAACGCCTCACCGCGCGCAGCTCCCCAGCCTCTTCGACGGGCGGCCGGTGATCGGCGTCTTCGAGAACCTCCACTGGGATCGATATTCCAACGGGTTTCGGCAGCGGTTTCTCGCCGACCTGGCCGCAGCGGCACGAGCGCGCCCATCCATGGTGTTCCTCGTCCGGCCGCACCCGGCCGGACAGTGGCTCGCGAAGAATCCCGCCGCCCTGCCGGATCGCCCCGAAAACCTGCTTATGGCGGAGCCTTGGGATCCTCAGTGGGAGCCTTGGCACGCACCGGCGCTCGCCCCGCATCTTGCCGGCGTCATTACGACGCCTTCAACGGTCGCGCTCGATGCGGCCGAGGCCAATAGGCCCGTCGCGGTCGCGGGCTACGACGTCGCCGAGCTCAGCGCCTACGAGCCGTTGCCGATCCTCGAAAAGCTGACGGATTGGCTCGCCTTCTGCGACGACTGCGCCAAGTCTGCGCCCGACCTATCGGCGGGCGAGATATTCACGAGGCGGGTTTGCCTTGAAGGGGACGCGGCCCATCGCATCGTCCTGGAGGTGCTCCACGCCGGCCGTCCCGAGTTGCGGGCGGTGGCCGATGATCTGGCGGGCGGGACGGGTGAACTGGCGGTCGCGCGACCGGCCGCCGTAGCCCACAGGGTCGAGGCCGATGCGGCGATGATCCAGCCGGAGCCTCGCTCGGTGACGTCTTCGCCCCCGTTTGGGGCCTAGCCGGCTTCTGGGGAGGTCTTCGAGCGCTCTCCGATGACCACGGCCGGGACGCCGCCGACGATCTGTCGCGGCGCCACGCTGGCCGTCACCACGGCCCCCGCGGCGATGACAGCGCCCGCCCCGATGGTGACGCCGTCTAGGATCCGGGCCCCGGCGCCGATCCATACATCGTCCTCGATCCGAATCCCTTGCATCGTAAGGCCCTGTCTCGTGATCGGAACATCCGGGTCGTCGAACACATGGTTCGCCGGAATGATCACCACATGGGTCGCGATCCGCACATAGTCGCCGATCTCGAGGCCGCCGTGGCCGTAGAGCACGCTGAAGGGATTTATCGTGCAGTCGCGGCCGATGCTGATGTTTCCGCCATGGGTAAGCAGCATGGCGAAGGGGAACAGGACGGTCCGCGGGCCGAGGGTCACCTGGCCGCCCCGTGAACAGTCGATGGTCGCGTGGCGTCGGACCTGAGCCGCTGATCCGAGCAGCAGGCGCTCCTTGCCGACGATCTCGGCGGTGGGGTGGATCTTGGGCGGTCGCATCACGCGCCCGCCCGTCTCGGCCAAGGTCTAGGCTCCACGACAGACCGCGCCGCGATAGAGTTCGGAGCCGTTGGCCAGGGACTGGGCCACGATCGCCGAGAATTTGCGGGCGCCCTGCGCGCTCGTGTGGCGGTGATCCTCGAAGTCGGCTTTTGGATCAAAGCCGTCGAGAGGCCCCGTGTCGACATAGCCGATCCCCTGGCGCTGCGCCCAGTCGGACAACAGCTTGGCGTTGTTGTTGTAGAATGGCCGCCGCCCGGTGTCGTTGATCATGATCGGGTTTGTCGGCGCCGAGACGAATATCGGCACGACGCCACGTACGCGGAAATAGGCCGCCAGGCGGTCGAGAATGCCGCCGACCTGCATATAGCCGTTCCACAAGTCCATGGGCGGAGGCGTCCCCCAGTCCGGTCTGATCTGCGTTTTCCAACGGTTGACGGTGAATCCGTAATTGCCGCCGGTCATGTCGCCGGCCTGGTAGAAGCCGCGGTCGGTCACCTTGGCCATGCGCCTGTCAGCCTCCTCGCGCCGGCCGGCCGATTGGTCGAGGAGTAGGGTGCGCAGGACCGCGCGATGCCGATAGGCGGCGCTGACGCGGCCGAGGGCGGTGTCGACCGGGCGCCGCCAGGCCTGGTCCGCCGTGTCGTCCTTGCATAGATCTCCCATGCCGTGGTCCGCCCCGAAGGCGGAGCCGAACACGCTTCGCTGGAGGTCTCCCACCATGGTTTTGCAATCGAATCCCGTCTGCCGGGTGCGCGGAAGACTCTCCTGAGGTTCGATCATGTTCACGACGATCAGCGCGACCTTGAGCTCGGGCATGACGTCGCGGATTTCCAGGTGGTTGAGCAACAGCTCATAGTGGCCGGTGGAAAACCCCTCGATGCCAAGGTTGAAGACCTTGGCATCGCAGCCGAGCGTCCGCGTGGATCGCTCGATGACGGCCGGGTCGAGCCCATAGAGCGCCTCGGAGCTGCCAAAGATCGCGACATTGACGCCCGGCGTCTCGGCCAGGCGCTTCCAGGACACGTCGAATTTCTCGCTCTGCGTATAGCTGGCGAAATCGAAGAGGTGGGTGCGCGCGAACCACTCCAGCGTCACGGACGGCGCGAGGATGATGAGGATCGCCAGCGCCCAGTGCATACGCATCTCCGGGTTCCCTCAGAACTGGAAGTAGATGAACGGGATCGGCTCGGGAGCCTGAAGCACCACCGCCAACACGCAAAGCCAAAAGGTCGCCGCCAGGGCCCACGGGATGGCGAGCTGCCGATTAAGTCCGGCGGTGATAAGGCGATGGACCGGAACCATCAGCACGGCGAACGCCAGGATGAGCGCGATCGTGCGGCGTGGGACCTGATCCCATCCGGTGAGCGGCGTGCTCGCCGCATCGAGGATCTGAAACGCCTCGCTGACCGAGGATGCCCGAAAGAACACCCAGGCGACGAAGACCACGCCCATCGTCGCCAGCCAGCCGGCGGGCCGCGCGAACCAGCCCTGGACGACGGGCGGAAGGCCGGACGCGGGAAGGACCTTGCCCAGCGCCCAGGTCACACCGCGCTCAAACACCAGATAGGCACCATGGATCAGGCCCCAGATGATGAAGGTGTTCGCCGCCCCATGCCACAGGCCGCCGAGGGCCATGGTGATGAAGAGATTGAGGTTGGTGCGGAACCGACCCTCCCTGGAGCCGCCGAGCGGGATATACAGATAGTCCCGCAGCCAGAACGACAGCGTCATGTGCCAGCGGCGCCAGAAATCCCGCAGGCTGGTGGCCAGATAGGGCAGGTTGAAGTTTATGGGCAGATAGACGCCGAACATCATCGCCATGCCCAGCGCCATGGTTGAATAGCCCCAGAAATCGGCCAGGATCTGGATTCCGAAGCTGATCGTCGCCGAGACGGCCTGCCCCCCCGTCGCCTCCCCCGCAGTGCGGAAGACGCCGCCCACGAAGGGGGCGAGATTGTCGGCGAACCCGGCCTTCAGGAACAGACCGGCGGCGAGCACCGCGCCGCCGCAGAAGAACCCCCTGGCGTCGAAGCGCGCCCGCGCGGCCAATTGCGGGATGAGCTGATTGGGGCGGCAGATCGGTCCGGCGATCAGGTGGGGGAAGAAGCAGATGAACAACAGCACCATGAGCGGGTTGCGCTCGGCCGGCGCGCGTTTCATCCGCACGTCGACGACATAGGCGATGAGCTGGAAGGTGAAGAAGGAGATGCCGAGCGGCAGGGCGATGGCCATCGCGTCCGGCTGAATCTGGATTCCAAGCCTGCGGAAGACCGGTTCGGCAAGACTCGCGAAATAACCCGTGTACTTGAAATAGGCGAGCACCGCGATGATGAAGCTTACAAATCCCGCGGTGGCCAGATTCGCCCGCCTGTCATCCGCTCGCTCTATGTAGAGCGCGGCCGGATAGGCTGCGGCGCAAAGAACGAACAGTATGATCAGGTAGGGCGGGTACCAGAACGCATAGAAGACGAGGCTTGCGACAAGTAAGGTTCCAAAACGGACCCGCTGGTCGCCGACAGACCAATAGAGCGCAAGCGCCGTCCCGAGCAGCACCAAGAACTCGGGCGAATTGAAGAGCATAGGCGCACCCCCTCCCCGACGCCTAAGCGCCGCGAACTCATGAATGACCTGTTCCGAAGGTCGCGGCGCTCATCCTCGCGGTGCGCGTTTGAGCGCCGTCGAGTGGCTGAAATTTCGCTTGAATTCAAGCCTGCGTTCCGCTGTACCTTGCCCACAACGCAGGCGCGCGGGAGAGGTCTGAGGCATACGGTGACAATCGCGATCGAGCAGGGGGAGGCCTCGCCCAGAACACGACTCCAAGAGGGCCTCAGAGCGCTTCAGCCGCGCATTGTCTGGTGTCATCACTTCGACCTCGGCCATGGCGTCGAGACCGTCACCATCGACCACAAGATGTACTACGAGAAGGCGCTCGGCCTGAAGAAGATCGGCCGTCAGATCATCGAGTCCGTGCCGTTCATCACCTCCAAGCGCGACATCGGCGAACTCTCCGTTCTCGATCTGGCGTGCGGCGAGGGCGCCCACGCCGTGGCCGCAGCCCAGGCCGGGGCGCGGCGAGTCCTGGGGATAGAGGGCCGAAAGCTCTATGTCGATCGCTGCCAGTTCGTGAAGGAATGCCTGTCCCTCGACACGGCCGAATTCCGGCAGGGCGACGTTCGCACGGTCGATGTCGCCGAGGTGGGCCAGTTTGACCTTGTCCTGTTCCTCGGAATACTGCATCACCTGGCGGCCGAGGACTTCGATCCCATGCTGCGGCGGCTCTACGACCTTACGGCCGACACCTGCGTCATCTATACGCACACCTCGGAGACCGGCTGCGAGGTAAAGTTCGGAGATCGGCTGAGCGAGGAGATCGAGACGGCAACCAACCGGCGGGGGCGCTTATATATAGAGCATCCCGAGGGCATTTCGGACGCCCAGAAGGAGCGGCGCGTTCGCAACTCCCTGAACAACGACTTCGGCTTCTGGGCGCGCGAGCGAAGCCTGGTGGACGGGCTGAGGGACGCCGGCTTCAGCTACGTCGCCCGGCAAATCCATCCCAATCCGTTTGGCGATCCGGCGGGCGCGTTCCGCGTCCTCTATGTGTGCAGACGCTAAGATCGACGGCTCCGCAACGCCTCATGGCAACTCCAATCATGAAGAGACCAATGAAAAGCTCCAGATACGCGTTCGTCACCGCATTGGCCCTGGTGATGGGGACGCTCGCTGGCTGCGGGGATAAGGCCGACAAGGGGCAGGGCGCGACGGCTCCGGCTCCCCCGAAGTCCGTGGTGATATTCCAAGCCGGTTTGGTCGGAAACGATTTTCAGCCCGTGAATCCGCCGGCCAACACCGTGGACATCGTCACCGACCCGAGCGGCTCGGTGGTGGCGAACCTGATCCGGTCGACGGTGGCCCAGACGTCGCCGGAAGGCGACACCAACACGGCCATCGTGCGGATGACGCCGGAAGATATGCCGGCGATTTCCGGCAAGACCGCCACCGTCGTCGTCACGGCGCGCAGCGCCGCCGAAAACGGTTCGCCCAGCATGAGGATGGCCTATTCCCGCGCGGGCGTCGCCTCAAGCGGCTGGCAGGAGGTGGCGCTGAAGCCTGAGTTCGCCGACTATAGCTTCACCTACGACGTCCCCGCCGAACCATCGACCACCGCGCCGCGCGACTTCATCGCCGTGTGGGGCGATCCCGAAGGCAAGGGGCGCGGCGTCGAGGTCAGCCGGGTTCGTATCGCCTACTATGCTCAGTGAGAGGTCGGGGATGACGTCCCTGACTCCGCAGTCTTCGGTCCGCCGCCTATGAACATCATCGAGGTCCAACTCCCGGGTGGCGAGCCTGTCGTCGTCGAATGGAACCCGAAATATCCCTTGACGGCGAAGTGGGACCGGCGCCTGCGGGAGGCCGCCGGAAAGGACGAGGCCGCCGTCGCCTTCACCTGGGACGACGCTTTCCTGCGCCGAACGCGCGGCTTGCGGCTGGATCCCTTTCGTTTGGCTTGGCCGCGGCCTCATCCTCTCCTGTTGGCGCAGGTGGATTGCCGAGGGCGATGCGCCATCGCGAAAAGCGTGCTGCAGGGACTCCATCAGGAGGGGAGGATCGCCAGCGCGACCGATACGGCGGGCGCGCTGCGGATCTTGGCCGACAGGATGCCCGATCGCATTCGCCAAGTTCCCGAAATCCTCCGCCTGACCTGGGCCGAGGGATCGCCGGCCTATCGCCGCACGGGCGCGGCTCCGACGCCTTCAAGGACGGCGACCAGGATCAGTGTCGTGATCAACTATCGTGATCGCCCCGACCTGATGCAGGAGTGCATTCGCGGCCTCATGCGACAGGCCCTGCGGTCCGAACTCGAGGTTCTTCTGATCGACAACCAGTCGACCGCCGAAAGCGTCGCGGCCGTCCGCGCGGCCTGCAAGTCGTTGAAGGGCCGCGCAAGCGTGCGTCATTTCACCTACGCGGAGCCCTTCAACAAGAGCGCTCAGGACAATCTCGGCGCGCGCGAAGCGTCGGGCGAGGTGATCGTCTTCCTCAACAATGATGCCGAGATGCTGGACGTCGGCTGCCTGCAGACAATCAGCGATTGGGCGCTCGAGCCGGACGCCCTGGCCGCCGGTCCCCGCGTTCTGGGCGACGGCGACCGCCTTGTCTCCAACGGTGTCTTCATCCGGCGCGCGGTTGGGGGCGCAACGCCGCTCATTCGCGAAAATGAGGCCAAACCGCTGCAGGAGACGATACGGCTGAGCGCCGGCGTCAGCTTCTGCTGCGCGGCCGTCGCCAAGGCGACCTTCGAGCGGATCGGGCCGTTCGACGAGCAGGTCTTCAAGTCGCAGTATAACGACGCGGACTTCTGGCTGCGTGGGCTGCGGCTTGGATTCAGCAATATCTATGTCGGGTCGGTTTCCTGTCGGCATGAACCGGGCCAGAGCGAGGCCCGCACCAAGGAGAAGACGGCGGCCCTCCTGGTGCGCTTCTGCGAGCGGCATGTCGACCTCGCCGACTATGCGGACATCGACCTGGACGTGGTGAAGCTCAAGGCCATTCCCGAATTTGCCGAGCGCGGCCCGCGCTGGCTCATGCAGGGCGCGCGCCTTTGGCGCAAGGGCCGCGCCAGGCTCGTGGACGCCCGGCGGCTGGGCGTCAGCTTGGTTCGGGGTGTCGCGCCCTCGACCTAGGTCGGGGACGTCTTTGGCGGGGAGAATTCGGTTATGGGCGGAAGCGACGAGACGGTTCGCATCTATGTGGGCACCGACCGCTCGCAACGGATCGGACTGCGGGTTCTGGAGTATTCGATACGGCGCTTCACCGATCTCGATGTGGAGGTCCGATCCCTCGAGGAGGTCCAGGCTCGGGTCCCCCGCGATCCGCGCAACCGACAAAGGACCGGTTTTTCCTTTTCGCGCTTCGCCATTCCGAAGCTTGCCGGCTACTCGGGCCGCGCGATCTATATGGACGCCGACATGCAGGTGTTCCGGGACATCCGCGAGCTTTGGACGCTGCCGGCGAACGGGGCCCACATCGTATGTCAGGAGGAGCTGCCGACCCATGTGGCCCGCAGCGCCAAGTTGGCGGCTCCACAGACGCGCACGAAGCAGTGTTCGGTCATGCTGCTGGACTGCGGGGCTCTCGACTGGGACCTGGACGCCGTCGTGCGCGGCTTGGACGGCGAATACGACTACGCCCAACTCATGCAGCAACTTTGCATCGTTCCCGAAGACCGGATCAGCTACAGCCTTCCGCTGCGCTGGAACAGCCTCGAGCACTACGACAAGACGACCTGCCTCATCCACTATACCGACATGCCAACCCAGCCCTGGGTCTGTGTGGACAACCCCAATGGACATCTCTGGACGAGCGAGGTTCGCCGGATGCTGTCGGACGGAACCCTGTCTTACGAAGAGTTGGAGGAGGAGGTGGGCCTCGGTTTTATGCGTCCTTCCTTCCTGGTGGAGCTTCGTCGAGTCGACGACTCGACGACGAGCCTCTTCAAGCGGGAGCTGGCGGAGGTGGACAGGCAGGCGGGGTTCGTGAAGCACGCGGAACTGATGCGCAGGCGCCAGCTCTTCAAGGAGGAGATTCGGGCCTTCGAGCGGCAGCTAGCGCAGTCTCCGCTTGATCGGATGCTTGGCCGCCGGGCCGTGCGCTAACGCCGATGGCCCGGGTTCTCATCACCGGCGGCGCGGGCTTCATCGGTAGCCGCTTGGTGCAGACCCTTGTGTCGGCGGGCGATGAGGTCGTGGTCTATGACAGCCTGCTCGACCAAGTGCATGGACCCGCGCCGACGCTGGCGCCTGCATTGGCCGATTGCCGATTCATTCAGGGCGACATCCGGGACCGCAGCAGGCTTGAGGACACAATCCGGCAGTTCGATCCCGACACGGTCTTCCACTTGGCCTCGGAGACCGGCACAGGGCAGTCGCATGAGCTGCCGATGCGGTATTGCGAGGTGAATGTGAACGGGACTGCCCTGCTGGTGGAGGGCCTCCGGGCGCTTTCGACGCGCCCGCGGCGGGTGGTCCTCGCCGGTTCACGCGCCGTCTATGGCGAAGGGGCATATCGCTCGACAACCGGCGCGCTGGTGACGCCCGATCCCCGGCGGGCGGAGGACATGGCGCGCGGCCAGTTCGCGCCGCTGGACGCTGCGGGCCTACCGCTGACCCCGATGGCGACGGACGAGCGGCTGCCGCCGACCCCCGTCTCGATCTATGCCTCGACCAAGCTGATGCAAGAGTACGTTTTGCGGCAGGGCCTCGTGGACTCGCCGACGACCGTCTGCGTCTTACGCCTTCAAAACGTCTATGGGCCCGGCCAAAGCCTGCGCAACCCCTATACCGGCGTGTTGTCGATCTTCGCGCGGCAGGTTCTCGATGGGCGCACCTTGCAGATCTATGAGGACGGAGACATCGCGCGCGATTTCGTCTTTGTCGACGACGTGGTTCGCGCCCTGGTTCGCGCCGGCGTTGCGGAAGTTGCGGGCGATCTTCCCATCAACATCGGCAGCGGAAAGACGGCATTCATGCCCCGCGTCGCGTCGATCCTGCTCCAGGCTCTTGGCCGCCCTGCGGACGACTATGTGATCACGGGGCAGTTCCGGGCCGGCGACATCCGGCACGCCGTGGCCGACATCAGGCTGGCCGACGACGTGCTGGGATGGCGGCCGGAGGTTTCGCTCGATGACGGGATGAGGGCCTTGGCGGACTGGGCGCGGCGAGAACGGGAAGCGGGGCGGATTTGACGCCGGAGCCCGTGCGCCCTTGCAACGACCTCCCGCTCGTGCGCGCAACGGGCGTCACGAAGACCTTCGCCAATCCGCGCGCCAAATGGGCGCGGTTGGTCGCGGCAGTTCGCGGTCGGCGGAGCGCCGAGCCCTGGATGACTGCGCTTGATCGCGTGGACCTCACCGTCGCGCGCGGCGAGAGCGTGGGGGTGCTCGGGCGAAACGGCGCCGGCAAAACGACGCTCATGAAGATCCTGGCCGGCGTGATCTCGCCGGACGAGGGCGAGGTGCGTCGGTACGGCCGGATCGTTCCGGTCCTATCGGTGGGTGGAGGCCTCAATCCGAACCTCACGGGCCGCCAGAACGCCCACTTGATCCTGCGTTCGATGGGGCTGAAGGCGCGCGAGGCGGACGCCGAGATGGGGCCGATCCTCGGCTTTTCCGAACTGGAAGGCGCTTACGACCAGGCCATGCGCACCTATTCGTCGGGTATGCGCAGCCGGCTTGCCTTCGCCAGCGCCATTCATTGCCCCGGTGATCTGATCATACTCGACGAAACCTTGTCCGTGGGCGACCTGTCCTTCCGGATGAAGTGCTACGGCCGGATTCGGGACATGCGGGCCAGCGGGCAGAGCTTCCTGATCGTCAGTCACAGTCCGGACACCCTGGCCTCGTTTAGCGACCGCATCATCGTGTTGGACAGCGGACGCAAGCTCTTCGACGGCAAGCCGCAGGACGCCGTCATCGCCTATAAGGAGCTGCGCGTCCGCTCCGATAGCGATCTAGGCGAGCCGGCTGACGACAGCGTCGATGAGGTGACCATCACGCTTTTGGAAGCGACCCCCAAGGTCCTGCGTCGAAGGGGCGAGGCGTGCCGGATTCGGCTCAAACTTGCGGCTCGCCGGCCGGTCGGCGACCTCCAACTCAGGATTGGAATTGTCGACGGCAGGGGCGTCGCCGTGAGCGTCCTGCATGCCAGCCTCACCCAGCTTGGTTTGGGGCCATTTGCCGCCGGCCAAGCCGTCGAATTGACGGCCCGTTTCGAGAACTGGCTCGCGCCCGGCAGTTTCGCGGTGACGGCCGCGGTCTATTGCCCGGAGACGGAGACGCCGCTCGGCTATGTCGGCCGATTGACGAATCTACGTGTCGCGGGCGAGCCCGAGCCATTGGGACCGGTGGCTGCGCTCGGCCACGAGCCCCGCGTCGAGCTGTCTCGATAGGGTGGAGGCGAGTTTGACGAGCAACGGGCGCGTCTTCGTTCGTGACGGATCGGCACGGTTCGCAGGCGACTTACCGGCAGCCGCTCTGCCCCGGAATGTCAGGTGCGCTAGGCGCGGTGGCGGGCCAGAAGTGGTTAGCGGGCCCACACCCCACTTGCCGATATGGACCCGCTAACCTGCCAGCGCGGGCTCGCGTGACCCGAATGACCATGCGCCTCCCGGGAAGGAAGGCAAAGCCGTCCCCTTGCCCCAAACGCTCTTGGTGGCATCGGAGCTCCTTAGCTGCATATCGAGTGACCGATTCGCGCGTTGCGAACGATGCCCGCCTCCGGAATTGGCGAATCTAGAGTCCCGCATTCGGGCGCTATGCGGAACGCCGTAGGGCGCGATGAACCGTTTGCTGTTCGCTCGTTCCAATCTTGCTAGGGCGAATCGCATCGCCTTGAAGTGGTGGGTGTCCTCGCTGAGTTTGTGCGACGTGACTAAGGTCAGGCCGACAAGTGCCCGGCCCTAACCGAGACTGCGACCTCCTCCAATACGAACCTGAGAGAAGGACGCTTAGGGCAAGTGAAACTAGCAAAAACATCCCGGCGGGCAGCGTCGCGGTGCGAAGGTCGACGTCCGGCGTCGCATAGGCAAAGCACCAGAAGGCGATCAACGCCGACAAGCTAGTCGCGAACACCGCCGGCCCGAGACCTAGCAAGAAGGCTGACAGAACGATGGCCGGATAGAAGCTGGAATACGCATAGGCCGAGCCGACACTCGAAGCCATCGCGAGCCTAATCACGAAGACGGCGAGCACAAACATTAGCGCCGTCACGTAGTAGCGACGAGATTTGATCGATTGCGGTGACATAGGCGACCACCCCGCGCGCCGAAGTCACGGCGCGGCTACGAGATTAGAGGCCTATGTGTGACGTCTGGACTGCGGCGGTACAACCCCCAGAAGATCGTGGCCACCGACGTCCTTCGCCCCACGCATCGCGGTTTGGCGCTGGAGGCAAGTGGTTTGCCGGAGATCGCGGCACATTCGTCGGCAGGCTCCCCACGATCTCTCTCGGTCAATCAGTTCATTCAATCGTCCGCTCTGCCGGAGCTCTCCCTTCGCAGCGCCCTCGACCAGGAAGCCGAAGCGTGCGCCCGCCTTGTCGGCGTCGGGGCACAGAAATTCCTCGGCTCGTCCGTCGAGCTTCACGACCTATGCGCGATAGATGGCAACGCAGCCGCGGGCTGGCCTGGTCGCTGACACCGACGAAGTCCCCAAGGAGTTGCGTAGGCTCAGTAGCCGCCGACAGACGCCTTGACACTGCGTGGCCGCAGTGAGCGACGCCGGCCCCAAACCCATGCGGCAAATTGTCAGCGCCCGGTGCTCAACCATAGGGCGTTAACCAGCGGCGCGTAAGTTTGGCTCCGTGGATCAATCCTGCATGGTCGGGAGCGCATGAGTGTCGGACGTCTATGATGCCTCTAGCCGCCTGACCGCTAGTTGGTTCTTCGAAAACGCACGTGAGCTGTTCGGCGTGGTCTCGCCCGAGGGGCTCATCCTTGAGATCAACCCAGCCTGGACGGCGCTCACCGGCTGGATGCCCGAAGAGCTGCTTGGGCGTAACCTTCTGTCGCTTTTACACACCGACAGCCGCGGCCCCGTCGTCGAGATGGGGCGAAAATTGACCCGCGACGGCGACGTCCCGTCGCGCATGCAGATGCGTTGCGCGGACGACCGCTGGGTCTGGCTTGAGGGTAGTGCTCGCCGCGGTCCCCAGGGCGAGATGATGGGCATGCTGCGCGATGTGACGGAGGAATACCGGCGCGCCGAAGCGCTGCAGCATGCGAGCCAAGTGGAGAAGCTACTCTCCCAAACTGCGGGCGTCGGTCTCTGGCGCTACGATCCCCGGACGGAAGAAATCCTGTGGTCGGCGGAGTGGACCGCGATGCTCGCCGCCGCCGGGATCAGCATGAAGACGCCGGAGGAGTTTGTTCAAGTCTGTCATCCCGACGACTACGAGCACGTGTTGGCCACGATCACCGCGGCGGTGGAGCAGGGCCATGCTGGCGCCTTCAACCACCGCATGCGCGCCGCCGACGGCCGCTGGATTTGGGTTCGGGCCCACGTCCACGCCGAGTCCGCGGCTGAGGGCGTGCACGTGGTGCATGGAATCTCGCAGGATGTGACGGAGCTCGCCGAGGCGCGGGGCGATGCCGAGGCCCAGTTCCAGCGGTTGAAGATCGCCCTGCAAGCCGCCAACGCCGCCGTGGTCGAGATCGGCTACGACGAGCCGTTCTTGTGGACTTCGTCAGGCTTCGACGACCTAGTCGGCCAGTCGATGACCTACGCACAAGCACGCGCGACGGTGTGGCCCTTCGTCCATCCCGACGACACCACGACGGTCAGAACGGCGGTCGGATCGTGGCTCGACGGCGGCCCGGTCGAACCCCTGGATGCACGCGTTCTGCTGCCCGACGGATCCGAGCGTTGGGTGCGGATCTTCAGCGAGATCCAGAAGGATGTCACCGGCCGCTGGCGGCGCAGCATCCACCTCATCAAAGACGTCGATCAACGTAAACGCCAGGAGCTGGCGTTGGTCGAAGCCGAGAAGGCCGCCCAGGCGGCGACCGAGGCCAAGTCCCAGTTCCTGGCCAATATGAGCCACGAGCTTCGAACGCCGATGAATGGCGTCCTCGGCGTCCTGCATCTTCTCAAGGGCCAGGCGCTTCCGTCCCAGGCCCGATCCATGATCGATGAGGCGTTGTCCTGCGGCGGCATGCTCCAGGCGTTGCTCGACGACATCGTCGACTTCTCACGACTGGAAGCCGGCCGTCTGGCGTTGACAAGCGAACCGGTCGATGCTCACGCGGTGCTGGGAGGCGTCGCAGCGATGCTGCGCCAGAAGGCCGAGGAGAAGGGCTTGGCGCTAACTTTGGAGATGGGCGCCTTGCCCCCGTGGATCGCAGGCGATGCGCTCCGGCTGCGCCAGTGCCTGTTCAACCTGATCGGCAACGCCGTGAAATTCACGCGCGAGGGGTCGGTGGCGGTTCGGACCATGACGCGGACCGCCCTGGACGGGACGCGCCTGCGCTTTGAGGTCGAGGATACCGGCATCGGCATTTCCGCCGAGGTCCAGGCCGTCCTCTTCGAGCGCT
The DNA here is from genome assembly GCF_036677185.1 of Phenylobacterium sp. Lineage (GTDB taxonomy): Bacteria > Pseudomonadota > Alphaproteobacteria > Caulobacterales > Caulobacteraceae > Phenylobacterium. The sequence goes on along the minus strand of NZ_JAKFEN010000027.1, from coordinate 9,327 downwards.
TCCAGCAGGCTGACACCTCGACCACCCGCCGGTTCGGCGGCTCGGGTCTCGGGCTGGCTATCACCCGCAAGCTGGTGGAAATGATGGGCGGGGAAGTCGGCGTCATTTCCGCGAGCGGACAGGGCGCGACGTTCTGGTTCGAGCTTCCAGTTGAGGAGATCGAGCCGCCCGTCCCGGAAGAGGCGGCCGAAGCCGCCGTGCTCGATGGCTGTCGGGTGCTGGTGGTCGAAGACAATCCCACCAATCGCATGATCGCCACCAAGATGCTGGAGAGCTTCGGCGCGATTGCCTCCATGGCGGAGGACGGCGAGCAGGGCGTCGAAGCCGCCCTGGGCGGCGACTTCGATCTCATTCTGATGGACATCCAGATGCCGCGGCTCGACGGAATGGAAGCGACGAGACGCATCCGTGCGTCCGCCAGTTCCGCGGCCTCCACACCGATCATCGCGCTGACGGCCAATGTGCTGGCGCACCAGTGCGAAAGCTACCTCGCCGCCGGTATGGACGGTGTCGTCGGAAAGCCAATATCGCCCGCGAGGCTACTGCGGGAAATCAGCCGGCTGGTTGAGACCCCCCCGCCGACGGGCGAGCACCAGATAGCTCACATCGTCGCGCTGTAAGTCGCGTCCTTCCGACGACGAGTTGCGCTCCCTCCCGAGCTGGCGTCTTGCTCTGGGCCCACTTCTTGGATGCATCGTGAAGTGCGCTTCCGCATCCGAGTTGGGCGCGGTCTTCCGGGACGAACTTGGATAGTGCTGTCGCCCTGGAGCGGTGCGCAACAATTCCGCCTAAGAAGAGAAGGCGCTACCAGCGCTCCGCGGATTCGCCGCCTTAACTTCGGAGGTGGCCCGACACCGCGTCGCGTTGAAGCGATCTTGTGATCGCAAGTATGCCAGGCCCCAGCCTGCGGACGTGAACGGCAGATGACGTCAAGCCTCAGCCAACAATCAGGGCAAGGCTGCTCTACTTCTCCTAAGCCGATGCAGGCCCATGAAGGAGACTTCCGATGAAAGTGCTACTGGCGGCTTTGGTGGCCACGACCGCGCTGTCCGCCGCGGTTCCGGCCAGTTCGCAAAACTACGATGGCCGCGATCAGCGCGACTATGGTCGTGGACAAAGCGATTGGGAGCGGGGCTCGAGCTATCGCCTCTCCCAACAGTTCGACCACGCCTATCAAGGCATCCAGCACGGGTTGGAGGACGGGTCATTCACCCGCTGGGAAGCCCGAGGCTTCTTTGAGCACGTCCGGGAACTGCGCCGCCGGCTCGCTTACTACCAGCGGGACGGCCGCCTCAATGGCTGGGAGCGACAGGATCTGGACCGTCGGCTGCAGCGCCTGCACGACGTGATGCACGCCGCCCATGAGGATGGCCACGACGCCCAACGCGATTACGGCGACGACGATCACGACCATGATCGCCGCTAGGGTCCAAGACGCTACGGCGCGTGTCTCTGTGGGCCAAGCGATCACCGGGAACACCTATACCCCGCGGCAGGTGGAGCAGCCGAAACGATGATAGGAAAGCTGCCGTGATTGTCCAAAGGCGGCTGTCGATCCCACGTGTGGTCGTCGCCGTACCCGGCTTCAGCGCTGATCTGCACCCGTCAACGCGATGAGACCGAGGTCCACACAAAAAGTGGGTCCGCCATCGGGGTGAATGCGGGCAAAGGGGTCCGCTCAGTTGGAAGCGGACACCTCGCGGCGTAGAGCCGCATCCCTGAGACGAACAACAATCGTCCCAGGGACAACAGGCTTACTGAGGCCGCACCGCCGTCACTTCGCCGCCGCTGCCGCCGCCGCCGAGCTTGAGATCGAACGCGACCTTGTCGCCGACCTTGACGGTGTCGAGCAGGGTGGGCGGTGTCGCCTTGAACGCCATGGTCATGGCCGGCCAGTTGGCCTCTGGGATCGGCCCGTGATCCAGCGTGATCGTGCCGGCCTTGGGATCGACGGCGGTGACCGTACCGGTCCCCGTGGCCATCTTAGCGTCGGCGGACATGTCCATCTTCGACATGTCGCCCGACTTCGCCGCGTCGGCCGACATGGCGTCACCCGAGGGCGGGGCTGCGGACGCCGGCGTGGCTTCGGCGGGAGCCGTCGCCACCTCCTGCTTTGGTCCGCAAGCGGCGAGGGCCAGGGTCAGGGCGAGCGCGCCGACCGTGGCGTAGGGAAGAGCTCTCATGATGATCTCCTTTGGGTTTGAGAGGGTGGGGCGAAGTCGGTGCCGACCCGTCTCGGGCGGCGCATGAGGAAGAAGGCGGCCGGGATGACCAACATCGAGAGCAGGGGCGCCGTCAGCATGCCGCCGATCATCGGCGCGGCGATGCGGCTCATCACCTCGGAGCCCGCGCCGTGTCCGATCAGGATAGGCGCCAGGCCCGCGAGGATCACCGCCACGGTCATGGCCTTGGGGCGCACGCGCAGCAGGGCGCCTTCACGAACGGCGTCCTCGACCTGATCGCCCGAAGGACCAGGCCCGCGATCCACTAGGGCGTGCTTCAGGTAGATCAGCATCACCACCCCGAACTCGGCCGAGACCCCGGCCAGGGCGATGAAGCCGACGCCGGTGGCGACGGACTGGTGGTAGCCCAGGAGGTAGAGCGCCCAGATCCCGCCGGTCAGCGCGAAGGGTAGCGTCGCCATGACCAGGACCGCCTCGTCCAGGCGGCGGAAGATCACGTAGAGCAGGACGAAGATGATCAGCAGCGTCGCCGGGACGACGATCTTCAGGCGTTCGACGGCGCGCTGCAGATATTCGAACTGGCCCGAATAGGCGATCGAAACGCCCGGCGAGAGCTTCACGTCCTTGGCGACGACGCGCCGCAGGTCGTTGACGACGGCGCTCAGGTCGCGCCCGCGCACGTCGATATAGACCCAGGTCGAGGGCCGGGCGTTCTCGGTCTTCAGCATTGGCGGGCCATCGGCGATCTCGATCTTCGCCACCGTGCCCAGCGTGATCTGCTGGCCCGCGGGCGTCAGCACCGGCAGGCTTCGCAGGCCTTCCAGGCTGTCGCGGATCTCGCGCGGATAGCGCACATTGATCGGATAACGGGCCAGCCCCTCGACGGTCTGGCTCACCGTCTCGCCGCCGATCGCGCCGGAGACGACCTGCTGCACGTCGGCGATGTTGAGCCCAAAGCGGGCGGCGGCGGCGCGGTCGATGTCGATGTCGACATAGCGCCCGCCCGTCAGGCGTTCCGCGAGCGCCGAGCTGACGCCTGGCACGGTCTTCGCGACGGTTTCCACATCACGGGCGATGCGGTCGAGCTGGGCGAGATCGGCGCCCGACACCTTCACCCCGATCGGGCTCTTGACGCCGGTCGCCAGCATGTCGATGCGGTTGCGGATCGGCGGCGCCCAGACATTGGCGAGGCCCGGGACCTTCACCGTCCGGTCCAGCTCCTCCACCAGCTTGTCGGGCGTCATGCCGGGCCGCCACTCAGCTCGCGGCTTGAACTGGATGGTGGTCTCGAACATCTCCAGCGGCGCCGGGTCGGTGGCGCTTTCGGCCCGGCCGGCCTTGCCGAACACGCTCTTTACCTCCGGCACCGTCTTGATCAGCCGGTCGGTCTGCTGCAGCAGTTCGCCGGCCTTTTGCACCGACAAGCCAGGTAGGGCCGAGGGCATGTAGAGTAGGTCGCCCTCGTCCATGCTCGGGATGAACTCGCCGCCGAGTTGGCTAAGCGGCCAGGCGGTGGTGGCGAAGGCCAGGACGGCGATGAGCAGGGTCGCCCTCGGCTTGCGCATCACCCAGTCCAGCACTGGCTTGTAGGCCGCGGTCAGCCAGCGGTTCAGGATGTTGCTGTCCTCGCGTGGGATGCGTCCGCGAATGAGGTAGCCCATCAACACCGGGACCAGGGTCACAGACAGGATCGCCGCCCCGGCCATCGCGTAGGTCTTGGTGAAGGCCAGAGGGGCGAACAGCCGGCCCTCCTGGGCCTGCAGGGTCAAGACCGGTACGAACGACAGGGTGATGATCACCAGGCTGAAGAACAGGGCCGGCCCGACCTCGGCGGCGGCGTCGGTGATGACCCGCCAGCGGGTCTCGCCCTCCAATCGCTGGCCCGGATGATCCTGTTCCCAGCGCTCGATCTTCTTGTGGGCGTTCTCGATCATCACCACGGCGGCGTCGACCATGGCGCCGATGGCGATGGCTATGCCGCCCAGCGACATGACGTTGGCGTTGACCCCCTGGATGCGCATCACGATCAGCGCGAACAGCACCCCCAGCGGCAGGGTGAGGATCGCCACCAGGGCCGAGCGCACGTGCCAGAGGAACAGCGCGCAGACCAGGGCGACGACGATGAACTCCTCGATGAGCTTTTGGCGCAGGTTGCCGATGGCCCGGTCGATGAGTTGGGAGCGGTCATAGGTCGTCACCACCTCGACGCCGGGCGGCAGGCTCTTCTTCAGTTCAACGAGCTTGTCCTTCACCGCGGCGATGGTCTCGCGCGCGTTCTTGCCGGAACGCAGGATGACCACGCCGCCGGCGACCTCGCCCTGGCCGTCCAGTTCGGCGACGCCGCGGCGCATCTCCGGGCCGAGCTGGAGGGTCGCCACATCTCCCAACCGCACCGGAACGCCGCCGGGCGCCGTCTTCAACGGGATGGCGCGGAATTCGTCGAGGCTCTTTAGATAGCCCGAGGCGCGGACCATGTACTCCGCCTCGGCCAGCTCCAGCACCGAGCCTCCGGTCTCCGAATTGGCCTGCTGGATCGCGTCCACGACTTGTCGGTGCGTGACGCCGTAGGCGGCGAGCTTCACCGGATCGAGCACCACCTGGTACTGCTTGACCATCCCGCCGATCGAGGCGACCTCGGCCACCCCCGGCAGGCTCTTCAGTTCGTAGCGCAGGAACCAGTCCTGCAGGGATCGGAGCTCCGACAGGTCGTGGCGGCCGGTCCTGTCGACCAGGGCGTACTCATAGATCCAGCCGACGCCCGTGGCGTCCGGCCCGAGCGCCGGCTTGGCGGTGTCCGGCAGGCGGCTCTGAACCTGGTTCAGATATTCCAGGACCCGCGAGCGGGCCCAGTAGAGGTCGGTCCCGTCCTCGAAGATCACATAGACGAAGCTATCGCCGAAGAACGAGTAGCCGCGCACCGTCTTGGCGCCCGGCACTGACAGCATGGTGGTGGTCAGCGGATAGGTGACCTGGTTCTCGACGATCTGCGGCGCCTGGCCCGGATAAGGCGTGCGGATGATCACCTGGACGTCGGAGAGGTCCGGCAGGGCGTCGACCGGCGTGGAGCGCAGGGCGACCAGGCCAGCGGCCAGCAGGGCCAAGGCGGCGATGATGACGAAGAAGCGGTTCTTGACCGACCCGCGGATCAGTTTGGCGATCATCGGGCCGATCCCGCCGGGCTGACTCGACGCACGACCGGCCCGCCCGGCCGCTGCTCGAAACCGAAGGCGATCCGGTCGCCGACCTTCAGCCCCTCGGCCAGGGACGGGGAGCCAAGCTTGAAGGTCATGGTCATGGCGGGCCAGCCGATGGCGGGTACGGGCTCGTGGGAGAGGGTGATCGAGCCGGCCGACAGCGCCTCGATCCGGCCTCGCGTCTCGTAGAGGGCTGGCGCGGCCCCGGCCGTCGATGCGGACGCGCCGGCGGCGAGCGGCCTGGCCTGGACGCCGGCGAGGCTGGCTTCCGAGTCGATCAGGAACTGCCCGGAGGCGACGATCTTCTGGCCTTCGCTCAGGCCCGCGAGGATCTCAGTCCGTCCGGCATCGTCGCGCCCTGGCTGGACCTCGACCGGCTGGTAGCGGCCGCCCTCGGCGGCGACCATGACCAGGGCCCGCTTGCCGGTGCGGATCACCGCCTCCGACGGCACGAACAGAGCCGTCCGCGCCGGGCCGCCGAGATGAACCGTGGCGAACATGCCGGGCTTGAGCCGGCCGCCGGAATTGGCAAGCTCCACACGCACGGTGAGCGTGCGGCTGTCGGCCTGGGTGGTCGGCAGGATCGCGGTCACCCGGCCGTTGAAGCTCTCGCCCGGAAAGGCGGCGAGTTCAGCGCGAACAGGCTGGCCGACACGGACCTGGCCGCCCTGCACCTCGGGCACGGCGGCGTTGAGCCAAACGGTCGACAGGCCGGCGACCTGAGCCAGGGTCTGGCCCATGCCCACGGTCATGCCCTGGCGCACGTCCAGGGTCTGGATGGCGCCGCCCACCGGCGTCGTGACGGTGATGACGTTGCGGGTCCGCCCCGTCCGCGCGACTTGGTCGATTAGGCCCGCGGGCATGCCGAGCAGCATCAGCCGCTGCCGGGCCGCCGCCTCCAGGGCTGCATCGCCGGATCGGCGCACCGCCAGGTATTCCGCCTGGGCCCCGCCCCAGGAGGGGATCAGCAGATCGGCGATCGGTGCGCCGGCGGCGACCACGTCGCCGGGCGCCCGGGCATAGACCCGCTGCACGAAGCCGGCGGCCCTTGCCTGGATGACGGCGACGTCGCGCTGGTTGAAGTCGAGGACGCCAACGGCGGCGAGGCCCTGGGCGAAGTCACCGCGCTGGACACTGGCCAGCCGCACACCGAGGTTCTGGACGGCGGCGGGATCGATCCGCACACCGCCCCCACCCGCCGGACCTTCGTCGGCGTAGCGGGGGATCATCTGCATATCCATGAACGGCGACTTGCCCGGCTTGTCGAAGTGTTGGGCCGGGACCATCGGGTCGTACCAGTAGAGCACCTTGCGCTCGCTCGACGCGGCGGGCGCGGCGGTCTGCGGCGACGGCCTGTCGAGTTGGGCCAGGCCATAGCCGCCGGCGGCGGCGAGGACGGCGATGGCGGCGGCCGACAGGACGAGTTGGGCGCGGGTCATGGGGCGTCGCTTTCGTAGGTCAGGACGATGCGTACGACGTCGCGCTGGACGTCGGCTTCGCGGTCGAGGAGGTCGATCTTGGTTTCGGCCAGCGCCAGGAATGCGCCCAGCACCTCGGACAGGCCGGCGGTCCCGGCGGCGTAGCTCGCGGTCTCCAGGTCGGCGCGCCGCGCGGCCAGCGGCTCCAGCGTGGTCCGGGCGCGGATCAACCGGTCATGATGCATGGCGTGGTCGGCGAGGTCGGCCTCAAGCGAGGCGGCCAAGCCGCGCCGCGCCGCCTCGCGCTCGTAGCGCACGCGGGTGGCGGTCGAGGCTCGGGCGGCGATCACCGGATCCTGCCGGGTGCGGCCGAACAGCGGTAGGCTGACCGCCGCGCCGACCGAGACCATGTCGCCGTACATCGGATCTCGACGCTGGTAGGTCAGGTCCCAGCTCCAATCGGGACGCTTGTCGGCCTTGGCCAGCGCTACATCGGCGTCGGCCTGGCGGCCCATGGCCTCATAGGTCTGGAGCGAGGGATGGGCGTCGAGGTTGGCGCGCAGGCGAGCGGGATCGATGCTGTAGCTGGGCAGGTCGCCGGTGACGTCTGCGGTGGCCTCGCCGGTCCAGCGGACCAGCTCGGCTCGAGCCTTGCCGACGGCGGCGACCATGTCGGCGCGCCGGTCGCCCAGCGCGGCGGTCAGTTGCTCCGGCTCCAGGGTCTGGCTCGGACGCGCCGAGCCCGAGGCCAGTTGCGACGGGGCGCTGGATCTAAGCGGCGCCAGCGCCTTGTCGACCTCATCCAAGGCGGCGAGCCGTTTCTTCGCATAGTAGAGATCGATCCAGGCCAACGCCGTGTTCAGGCGGACGTTGCGGGACTCCACGGCCTGCGCGTTTTCCGCGGCGCCGATGTCTGCCGCCGCACGCTCGCGGTCGGCGCGGCGCTTGGCGGCGTTGGGGACGTCTTGTGTCACGCCAACGGTCGCCATGGTCATGCTGTCGCCGTTGAAGGTTCCGGCTGGTGGACCCGAGATCGGGAAGTTGCCGAGGCCGACGGCGAGCCTTGGGTCGGGAAGCCGGCCCGCGGCGATCGCCGACGATCTGGCCGCCGTGATATCGGCGCCCGTGGCCTGGAGGCTGGGGGCGGTGTGGTCGGCGAGCTTGAGCGCCGCCTCGAAAGTCAACGGCGCGGCCTGGGCGGCGCCGGTGAACAGGGTCGCCCAGGCAAGTGTCAAGACAAGACGCATGATGGTTTCCCGCTGGGGTGCATGTCGCGACTCAGGTGCGAGCCGGAAGCGTCGGCGGCGTCGTGAGCCGCCGACGCCCCTCCGCCCCGCGCCAGGGGATAAATCGGGCGCGGGGTTTGGAGCCGGCTAGGCCTTGGGCGACGTGGCCGCGCCGTGATGGTCGCCCATCGTGGTCATGCACATGTCACGCGTGGCGGCGTCGCCCGTCATCATCGGGCAGTCGCAGTTGGCCATCCGCGCGTGCTCGGAGCCCGCGCGCGGGACCTTGATCACGGCGCGGAACACGTCGTGCGGGTTCGAAGACCGCGGGGAGGCGCGATAGGTGATTTCGCTTGGGGACTCAGCGGGAGCCGCGACGGCCAGGGTTGCGGCCGAAAGGCCGAGCGTCAGCGCCGCGGCGCCGATCGCAATGAGATTGCGGGAGGTCATGGGACCATCCTCCATACCGATTGAGCGTCCGTCGGACGGCGTCCGGACGGGCAATTCTGGGCTGACGGCGTCGTTCGCACGTCGGCGAGCGCTCAAGGAGAGCCCGCGCCAACGCTGGCGCCTGCGGTCAGGCCAGCGGTCTGGGAGGGTGGTAGAGACGGGGCGTGGTCACGCCCTCGCGCATCTGGTTGCTGTCGGCGAAGGTCACGCTCTCATAGGCCACGGACCCCGATACTCCGAACGAAGCTGGCAGAGGAATCGCCACCGTCGCGCAGCCCATCTTGCCGATGCAGTCGGCCGTCATGCCCATGCACGGGCCTTTGACCGGGGACTGTGGCGGGGCGGCATTGGTCATGTCCGACATGCCGGGCATGTCCGCGCAGTTCATCATCGCGGGCGCCGTCTGGGTGGCTGCCGGCGCGGTGTCGGCCATCGCCATCGGCATGGCGCGCGCCGTCGTCTGGCCGACAAAGCCGACCAGGGCGAGCGCAGCGACAAGACAGCGGATCAGGTTCCACATGACACGACAGACCTAGGCCACGCTCCGAGTTGGGGCAAGTTTCGTTTCGGTAACATGGACCGCGCGACCTTAAGGGAGCCTTGCACGAAGGCGCAGATCGGGCCGCCCGCGCCCGCTCCTGCTGCGCGAGACGGTCGACATAAGGCCGTCCGGCATGGCGCCTCCATGGCGCCATGCCGGTGTGGGTCAGCGAGGACGTTCGGGCTCGACCGTGGAGGCGTCGACTGCGTGAGCGTCGGCCGCGAGCGGCGTCCGGATCGCTGTGCGGAAAACGTCCTTCGCGTTCGAGGGCGGCGGCCCCATGCGGTAGGCGTACGCCCCGTCCGTTCCTGAGAC
>NZ_JAKFEN010000026.1:0-34530 GCF_036677185.1 Phenylobacterium sp. | reverse complement strand
TCGCCGCACATCGACAAGAAGTCGCGCGAGCAGTTCGAAATCCGCACGCACAAGCGCGTGCTCGATATCGTCGACCCCACCCCGCAGACCGTGGACGCGCTCATGAAGCTCGACCTGTCCGCCGGCGTGGACGTCGAGATCAAGCTGTAAGGGGTCCTGCCGATGCGTACCGGTGTGATCGCCAAGAAACTGGGCATGGCGCGCTTCTTCGATGAAGCGGGAACCCATGTGCCGGTGACCGTGCTCAGCCTCGAGGGCTGCCAAGTCACCGCTCAGCGGACCCAGGACAAGGACGGCTATGTCGCGCTCCAGCTCGGGGCCGGCGCCAAGAAGCCGAAGAACACCTCCAAGGCCATGCGCGGCCACTTCGCCAAGGCTGAAGTCGAGCCGAAGCACGAACTCGCCGAGTTCCGCGTGACCGAGGACAACCTGATCGACGTGGGCGCCGAGCTCACCGCCGACCACTTCCTCGCCGGCCAGAAGGTCGACATCACGGGAACCACGGTCGGCAAGGGCTTCCAGGGCGCCATGAAGCGCTGGAACTTCGGCGGCATGCGGGCCACCCACGGGGTGTCCGTCTCCCACCGGGCCCACGGCTCGACCGGTCAGCGCCAAGATCCGGGCAAGACCTTCAAGGGCAAGAAGATGGCCGGCCACCTCGGCCAGGAAACCGTCACCACCCTGAACGTCACCGTCTGGAAGGTCGACATCGACCGCGGCCTGATCCTGATCAAGGGCGCCGTGCCCGGCACGGAAGGCTCCTACGTCAAGATCCGCGACGCCGTGAAGTCGGCCCGTCCGGCGGACGTCCCGTTCCCGGGCGCGTTCCGCAAGGCCGGTCAAGCCGCGGCGGCTCCGGTCGCCGAGACTCCGGCTGTTGAAGAGGCTCCGGCCGAAGCTGGGGGCGAAGACCAATAATGAAACTCGACGTCATCAAGCTCGACGGCTCCAAAGGCGGTTCGATCGAACTGTCCGACGCCGTCTTCGGCATCGAAGATATCCGTGGGGACATCCTGCAGCGCGTGGTGACCTGGCAACTCGCCAAGCGCCGCGCCGGCACCCACAAGATCCAGGTCCGCAACGAGGTCTCTCGTACGGGCAAGAAGATGTACAAGCAGAAGGGCACCGGCGGCGCCCGTCACGGTTCGCGCCGTGCGGCCCAGTTCGTCGGCGGCGCCAAGGCCCACGGCCCCGTGGTCCGCAGCCACGCCTTCGACCTGACCAAGAAGTTCCGCGCCCTTGGCCTGCGCCATGCGCTCTCCTCCAAGGTCAAGTCGGGCTCGCTGGTCATCGTCGACAGCGTGACCCTCACCGATCCGAAGACCGCCGGCCTGCGCGCCACGCTGTCCAAGATGGGCCTGAAGAACGCGCTGGTCATCGCCGGCGCCGAGGTGGACGCGAACTTCAAGCTCGCCGCCCGCAACATCCCCAACGTGGACGTGCTGCCGAACGCCGGCCTGAACGTCTATGACGTGCTGCGTCGCCACACCCTCGTCCTCACCAAGGACGCGGTCGAGGCGATCAACGCGCGCTATGCCGAGAAGGAAGCCGCGTAATGGCCGACCCTGTCGCCCGCCACTACGACGCCATCCTGTCGCCGGTGATCACGGAAAAGGCCACCCTGCTCTCCGAGCAGAACAAGGTCGTCTTCCGCGTCGCCATCGATGCGTCGAAGGATGAAATCGCCGCCGCTGTCGAAGCGCTGTTCAAGGTCAATGTCACCAAGGTCAACACCCTGGTGGTCAAGGGCAAGACCAAGCGCTTCCGCGGCCGTCCGGGTCGTCGCAACGACGTCAAGAAAGCTGTCGTGACGCTGGCCGAAGGCCAGTCCATCGACATCACCACGGGGCTCTAGTCCGATGGCCTTGAAGCAATTCAATCCGACCTCTCCCGGCCGTCGCGGCCTGGTGCTGGTCGATCGTTCCGAGCTCCACAAGGGCAAGCCGGAAAAGTCGCTCGTCCAGGGCCTCACCAAGTCGGGTGGTCGTGGCGGCGGTGGCCGTATCGCGGTCCGCTTCCGCGGCGGCGGCGCCAAGCGCCTCTACCGCGTGGTCGACTTCAAGCGTCGCAAGTTCGACGTGCCGGCGACCGTCCAGCGTCTCGAGTACGACCCGAACCGCACCGCCTTCATCGCGCTGATCAAGTACGACGACGGTGAGCTGGCCTACATCCTGGCCCCGCAACGCCTGAAGGCCGGCGATGTGGTCATCGCGGCCGAAAAGGCCGACGTGAAGCCGGGCAACGCCATGCCGCTGCGCGGCATGCCGATCGGCACGATCATCCACAATGTCGAGCTGAAGCCCCTCAAGGGCGGGCAGATCGCCCGTTCCGCCGGCGCCTATGCCCAGCTGGTCGGCCGTGACTCCGGCTATGCCCAGATCCGCCTGAACTCGGGCGAGCTGCGCATGGTGCAGGACACCTGCATGGCCACCATCGGCGCCGTGTCGAACCAGGATCATATGAACCAGGTCCTCGGCAAGGCCGGCCGCGTCCGCCACATGGGCTTCCGCCCGCACGTCCGCGGCGTCGTCATGAACCCGGTCGACCACCCGCACGGCGGCGGTGAAGGCCGCACCTCCGGCGGTCGCCACCCGGTGACCCCGTGGGGCAAGCCGACCAAGGGCGCCAAGACCCGTTCTAACAAGGCGACGGATAAGTACATCATCCGTTCGCGCCACGCTCGGAAGGCTCGCTAAGCCATGACCCGTTCCGTCTGGAAAGGTCCGTTCGTCGACGGATACCTGCTCAAGAAGGCCGAAACCGCCCAAGGTTCCGGCCGCAAGGATGTGATCAAGACCTGGTCGCGTCGCTCCACCATCATGCCGCAGTTCGTCGGCCTGACCTTCGGCGTGCACAACGGCCAAAAGCATGTGCCCGTCCTGGTCAGCGAAGACATGGTCGGCATGAAGCTCGGTGAATTCGCCCCCACCCGGTACTTCCCGGGCCACGCGGCCGACAAGAAGGCCAAGAGGAAGTAGCCATGGCTAAGCAAGCAAAAGCGCGCCGGCTCACCGGCGTCGAGGCGATGGCCAAGGTGACGACTCTCCGCACCAGCCCCCGCAAACTGAACCTGGTCGCTCAGTCGATCCGCGGCCTCAAGGTGCAGCGGGCCCTGAACGAACTCGAGTTCAGCCACAAGCGCATCGCGCGCGACGTGCGCAAGGCGCTCTATTCGGCGATCTCCAACGCCGAGAACAACCACAACCTCGACATCGACAACCTCGTCGTGTCCGAGGCCTTCGTGGGCAAGAACCTGGTGATGAAGCGCTTCGCCGCCCGCGCGCGTGGTCGTGCTTCCCGTATCGAAAAGCCGTTCAGCGAGATCACCATCGTGGTCCGCGAATTGGGTGAGGCCGCCTGATGGGTCAAAAAGTCAATCCGGTCGGGCTTCGCCTCGGCATCAATCGCACCTGGGACAGCCGCTGGTTCGCCGACGGCGCGGACTATGGTCGGATGCTCCACGAGGACCTGAAGATTCGGAAGAATCTGAAGAAGCGCCTCTACCAGGCCAGCGTCTCGCGCATCATCATCGAGCGTCCGCACAAGAAGTGCCGGATCACGATCTACGCCGCCCGCCCCGGTGTCATCATCGGCAAGAAGGGCGCGGACATCGAGAAGCTCCGCAAGGACATCGCGGCGATGACTCAGGGCGAAGTGCACCTGAATATCGTCGAGATCCGCAAGCCGGAGACCGACGCCCAGCTGGTGGCCGAGAACATCGCCCAGCAGCTCGAACGCCGGGTGGCCTTCCGCCGCGCCATGAAGCGCGCCATGCAGTCGGCTATGCGCCTGGGCGCCAAGGGCGTCCGGATCAACGTCTCGGGCCGCCTCGGCGGCGCGGAAATCGCCCGGATGGAATGGTATCGCGAAGGCCGCGTGCCGCTTCACACCCTGCGCGCCGACGTCGACTACGGCTTCACCGAAGCCAAGACGACCTACGGCATCATCGGTGTGAAGGTGTGGGTCTTCAAAGGCGAAGTCCTCGACCACGATCCGATGGCGCTGGACAAGCGTCTGGCGACTGAGTCCGGCCCGGCCGGCGAAGGTGGCGGACGTGACCGTTCGGGCGATCGTCCCGACCGTGGTCGCCGTGACCGCCGCGAGCAAGCTGGAGCCTAGGGTAGAGCCATGCTGTCTCCGAAGAAAACCAAGTACCGTAAGCAGTTCAAGGGCAAGATCCATGGAACGGCGAAGGGCGGCTTCTCGCTGAACTTCGGCTCCTATGGTCTCAAGTCCGTCGAACCGGAACGCATCACCGCGCGTCAGATCGAAGCCGCTCGTCGGGCGATCACCCGCCAGATGAAGCGCCAAGGCCGCGTGTGGATCCGGATCTTCCCGGACGTGCCGGTCACCGACAAGCCTGCGGAAGTCCGGATGGGTAAGGGGAAGGGCGCCGTCGAATATTGGGCGGCCCGCGTTCACCCCGGCCGCATCATGTTCGAAATCGACGGCGTGCCGGACGATGTGGCCCGTGAAGCCCTGCGCCTCGGCGCGGCCAAGCTTCCGGTGAAGACCCGCATCGTCACCCGTATCGACGCCGCTGTGGCGGAGGCCGCGTGATGAAGATCGACGATATCCGGGGCATGACGCCCGACCAACTCGGCGAAACCCTGCTGAACCTGAAGAAAGAGCAGTTCAACCTGCGCTTCCAGGCGGCGACGGGCCAGGTCGAGAAGACCCACCGCGTCGACCAGGTCCGCAAGGACATCGCGCGGATCAAGACCGTCCTGCGTTCCAAGCAGACCGCGGCCTAAGGAGACAACGAACATGCCCAAGCGAATTCTCGAAGGCGTCGTCGTCTCCGACAAGGGTGACAAGACGATCGTGGTGAAGGTCGAGCGGACCTTCCTGCATCCGGTGCTGAAGAAGACCGTTCGTCGGTCGAAGAAGTACCACGCCCATGACGAGGCCAACGCCTACAAGGCCGGCGAGGTCGCCCGCATCATCGAATGCGCGCCCAAGTCGAAAACCAAAACCTGGGAAGCCCTGCCCAAGGCCGCTTCTCAAGCCGCGTCGTAAGGAAGGTCTGATTCTATGATCCAGATGCAGACTAACCTCGAAGTCGCCGACAATTCCGGCGCGCGTCGTGTGATGTGCATCAAGGTGCTCGGCGGCGCTGGCCGTCGTTACGCCGGCGTGGGCGACAAGATCGTCGTCTCCGTGAAGGAAGCCATTCCGCGCGGCCGGGTGAAGAAGGGCGACGTCCTTCAAGCCATCGTCGTGCGCACGTCCTCGGCGATCAAGCGCAAGGACGGCTCGGTGATCCGGTTCGACAAGAACGCCGCCGTCATCGTGAACAAGCAATCCGAGCCGATCGGCACGCGGATCTTTGGCCCGGTTCCCCGTGAACTGCGCGCCAAGAACCACATGAAGATCATCTCGCTCGCGCCTGAGGTGCTGTAATGGCCGCGAAGATCAAGAAGGGGGACCGCGTCGTGGTCCTCACCGGCAAGGACAAGGGCCGTCAAGGCAATGTCCTGAAGGTCCTGCCCAAGGACGAGCGCGTCGTCGTGGAAGGCCTGAACCTGGTTCAGCGCCACACCCGCCCGACGCAATCCGATCCCCAGGGCGGCATCAAGAACAAGGAAGCCGCGCTGCACGTCTCGAACGTCGCCATCGTGGATTCCAAGGGCAAGCCGACCCGCGTCGGCTTCCGGGTCGAAGGCGACAAGAAGGTCCGCGTCGCCAAGACGACCGGTGAGGTGATCAATGGCTGAGCAAGCTTATGAGCCGCGGCTGAAGTCCGAATATCGCCAGCGCATCCGCGCGGTGATGAAGGAACAGTTCGGCTATACCAACGAGATGCAGATCCCCAAGCTGGACAAGATCGTCCTGAACATGGGGATCGGCGAGGCGGTGTCCGACTCCAAGAAGGTCAACGCCGCGATCGCCGACCTGGCGAAGATCGCCGGCCAGAAGCCGGTGCCGACCAAGGCCCGTAACTCCATCGCCGGCTTCAAGCTGCGCGAAGGCATGGTGATCGGCGCCAAGGTGACGCTTCGCAAGGACCGCATGTACGAGTTCCTGGACCGTCTGATCACCATCGCGCTGCCGCGGGTGAAGGACTTCCGGGGCCTGAAGCCGACCTCGTTCGACGGTCGTGGCAACTACGCCATGGGTCTGAAGGAGCACATCGTGTTCCCGGAGATCAACTACGACCAGATCGATCAGATGTGGGGCATGGACATCATCGTCACCACGACTGCGAAGACCGACGACGAAGCGCGCGCGCTTCTCAAGGAATTCCAGTTCCCGTTCGTTCAAGCGTAAGCGGCGGGAAGGAAAGAGAAAATGGCCAAGAAAAGCGCCGTCAATCGTAACGAGATGGTCCGCAAGCTGGTGAAGCAATTCGCCGCCAAGCGGGAAGCCCTCAAGGCGATCGCCAACGATGAGTCCCTGCCGCTCGAAGAACGCTTCGAAGCCCGGCTGAAGCTCGCCGAGCTGCCGCGCAACTCGTCCAAGACCCGCATCCGCAATCGATGCGAAGTCACGGGCCGTCCGCGCGCCTATTACCGCAAGCTGCGGATGAGCCGGATCGCCCTGCGCGACCTGGGTTCCATGGGCCAGATTCCTGGCCTCGTTAAGTCGAGCTGGTGAGGAGGGTCCAATGGTGAACGACCCCGTTGGCGATATGATCGCCCGCATCAAGAACGCCGCCACCCGCGGCCGTTCGAAGGTTTCCACGCCGGCTTCGAAGATGCGCGCGCGCGTCCTCGATGTCCTGGCCGAAGAAGGCTACATCCGCGGCTATCACTTGGTCGAGAAGCCGGGCGCTTTCCCGGAATTCGAGATCGAGCTGAAGTACTTCGACGGCCAGCCGGTGATCGTTGAGATCCGCCGCGTGTCGAAGCCGGGCCGCCGGGTCTATTCGTCGATCAAGGACCTGAAGCCGATCAAGAACGGCCTCGGGATCTCGATCCTGTCGACGCCGAAGGGCGTCATGTCGGACACGGCCGCGCGTGACGCGAACGTGGGCGGCGAAGTGCTCTGCCGGGTCTATTGATATGTCGCGGATTGGAAAGAAGGCGGTCGCTGTCCCCTCTGGGGTGACGGTGACCATCGAAGGCCAGACGGTGACGGTGAAGGGGCCCAAGGGCCAACTCGCCTGGACCCTGGCCGAAGAGATTGCGATCAAGCAGGAAGGCGCCGAGCTGCTCCTGACCAAGCACGTCGAGACCACCCGGGCGCAAGCCATGTGGGGCCTCTCGCGCACCCTGATCGCCAACATGGTTCAGGGCGTGACCGACGGCTTCGAGAAGAGCCTCGAACTGGTCGGCGTCGGCTATCGCGCGGCGATGAAGGGCAATGCGCTCTCCATGCAGCTGGGCTTCAGCCACGAAGTCGATGTTCCGCCGCCGGCGGGGATCACTTTCGCGGTGCCGAAGCAGACCGAGATCAAGATCTCGGGCATCGACAAGCAGGTCGTGGGCGAGATCGCCTCGCAGATCCGTCGTCTGCGTCCGCCGGAGCCCTACAAGGGCAAGGGCGTCCGCTACGCCGGCGAGCAGGTTCGCCGCAAAGAAGGCAAGAAGAAGTAGGCCATGGCTCTTAAACCCCGTGACACCGCCAAGCGGCGCGCCGAGCGCAACCGCATCCGTCTGCGGTCCGTGGCGAACGGCCGGCCGCGTCTGTCGGTCTTCCGCTCGTCCAAGAACATCTACGCCCAGGTCATCGATGATGAGCGCGGCGTGACCCTGGCGGCCGCCTCCACCCTCGAAGAGGGTGAGAAGACCGCCAAGGGTTCGGACAAGGACGCCGCCGCCCGCGTCGGCGCCCTGGTGGCCCAACGCGCCATCGAAAAGGGCGTCAAGGACGTCGTCTTCGATCGTGGCGGCTACATCTATCACGGCCGGGTGAAAGCCCTCGCCGACGCCGCGCGCGAAGCCGGCTTGAACTTCTAGGGGTACCCAGATGGCTCGTGGTAACGAACAACGCGGCGAAGGCGGTCAACGCCGGGACCGCAACCGGGGCGCTCCGCAAGACGAGCGCGCCGACAGCGACATCGTCGAAAAGCTGGTGCACATCAACCGCGTCGCCGCCACCGTGAAGGGTGGCCGCCGCTTCTCGTTCGCCGCCTTGATGGTGGTGGGCGACCAGAAGGGCCGCGTGGGCTTCGGTCACGGCAAGGCGCGTGAAGTGCCGGAAGCCATCCGCAAGGCGACCGAGGAAGCCAAGAAGACCATGATCCGCGTGCCGCTCCGCGAGAGCCGCACCCTGCACCACGACGGCAACGGCCGTTGGGGCGCCGGCAAGGTCATGGTTCGCGCCGCGCCTCCCGGCACCGGCGTCATCGCCGGCGGCCCGATGCGCGCGGTCCTCGAGACCCTGGGCATCCAGGACGTCGTGGGCAAGTCGGTCGGCTCGTCCAATCCCTACAACATGGTGCGCGCGACCTTCGAGGCGCTGAAGGCTCAGTCTTCGCCCCGCCAGGTCGCCGCCAAGCGCGGCAAGAAGGTCGCTGACGTCCTCGGCCGCCGCGCCGACGGCGCGTCGGCTGTCGCCGCCGCCGACGGAGAATAAGTCATGGCCAAGGTGACCGTTCGTCAGACGGCGAGCCCCATCCGCCGCAAGAAGGACCAGCGCGCGACCCTCGCGGGCCTGGGCCTGAACAAGATCGGCCGCGTGTCGGTCCTGGAGGACACCCCGTCGATCCGCGGGATGATCGCCAAGGTCCATCACATGGTGGAAGTAGTCGAAGGCTAAGGCTTGAGACTGGACGATTAGGGGAGGCGGCGCCAAAAGCGTCGCCTCTTCGGCCGTTTCGGCGGCCGCATTCAACATCAGCCGAGTCCGGGCGTCGCCCGGGCGACAGATCTCCAAGGAGAGGCGTCACATGACCAAGCTCAACGAACTTTCGCCGGCCCCCGGTTCGACCAAGAACCGCATGCGCGTCGGCCGTGGCCCGGGTTCGGGCAAGGGCAAGACCGCCGGCCGCGGCGTCAAGGGTCAGAAGGCCCGTTCCGGCGTCGCCATCGCCGGTTTCGAAGGCGGCCAGATGCCGCTGCACATGCGCATGCCCAAGCGCGGCTTCAACAATCCCTTCGCCAAGCAGTTCGCGGAAGTGAACCTGTGGCGCCTTGAGCAGGCGATCGCCGCCGGCAAGCTCGACGCCAAGAAGGCCATCGACGTCGACGTGCTGATCGCCGCCGGCGTCGTGCGCCGCGCCAAGGACGGCGTGCGTCTCCTGGGCAAGGGCGAGATCAAGACCAAGATCGACATCGTGGTCTATTCCGCCTCGGCCGCGGCCAAGGCCGCCGTCGAAAAGGCCGGCGGCAAGGTCACCACGACCGCCCCCGTCGCCGCCGAAGCCGCCGAGTAGGACGACCGCCGTCGTCCCCGCCCGCGCGGGGACGAAAGCCGATCTCCGGCGCGCCGCGATCCCTCGCCAGACCCGGTCTGGATCCCCGTTTCGGCGGGGACGGGGGATTTCAGCGGACCGGATGACAGCACGGGGCGGACGCCCTATGTACGACCGGTCCTGAACGTCTGGGGAACTACATGGCTTCGGCCGCCGAACAGCTCGCAGCAAACATGAACTTCGGCGCCTTCCAGAAGGCGACGGAACTTCACCAGCGTATCTTGTTCACCCTGGGGGCGTTGATCGCCTACCGGGTGGGAACCTTCATCCCGATCCCGGGCATCGATCCGGTCGCCTTCGCCCAGGCCTTCTCGAGCCAATCGCAGGGCATCCTGGGCATGTTCAACATGTTCTCCGGGGGCGCCGTCGAACGGATGGCGATCTTCTCGCTGAACGTGATGCCCTACATCTCGGCCTCGATCATCGTCCAGCTGCTGGGCACGGTCTATCCGCCGTGGGAGAAGCTGCGCAAGGAAGGCGGGGAGGCGGGGCGCAAGACGCTCAACCAGTACACCCGCTACCTGACGGTCGTCCTGGCCCTGTTCCAGTCCTTCGCCATCGCCACGGGGCTGCAGTCCAGCCCCGGCCTGGTGATCGATCCGGGTCCGTTCTTCCTGGTCTCCACGGTCGTCACGCTCACCGGCGGCACCCTGCTGCTGATGTGGATGGGCGAGCAGATCACCAGCCGCGGGGTCGGCAACGGCGTCTCGCTGATCATCTTCGCCGGCATCGTGGCGGCCTTGCCGCGCGGCGTGTGGCAGATGTTCTCCATGACCCGGACCGGTTCGTTGTCCGGCTTCGCCATGCTGGCGATCATCGCCCTGGCCATCGCCGTGGTCTTCGCCATCGTGTTCATGGAGCGCTCGCAGCGCCGGCTGCTGGTCCAGTATCCCAAGCGCCAGCAGGGCAACCGGATGTTCGGCGGCGACACCTCGTTCCTGCCGCTGAAGATCAACACCTCGGGCGTCATCCCGCCGATCTTCGCCTCGTCCCTGCTGCTGCTGCCGACCACCGCCATGGGCTTCCTGGCGACCGCCGAGCTGCCGGCCTGGGCCCAGTGGCTGCCGACCGCCGTCGGCGCCCTGCAACACGGCCAGCCGGCCTTCATGGTGCTCTATGGCGCCCTGATCATCTTCTTCTGCTTCTTCTACACCTCGGTCGTCTTCAATCCCGAGGACACGGCCGAGAACCTCCGCAAGTACGGCGGCTTCCTGCCGGGCATCCGGCCGGGCAAGCGCACGGCGGAGTATCTGGACTACGTGCTCACCCGGCTGACGGTGATCGGGGCGGCCTACATCACCCTGGTCTGCCTGCTACCCGAGGCCCTGATCGGCTTCTACAAGGCGCCGTTCTACCTGGGCGGTACGTCGCTCCTGATCGTGGTGAGCGTCACCATGGACACCGTCACCCAGATCCAGTCGCATCTCCTGGCCCACCAGTACGAAGGCCTGATCAAGAAATCGAAGCTGCGCGGGGGGCGCGGCGCTCGATAGCTCGCAGAGAGACGCGCTCGCATTTGAGAGCCGGCCCGAATGGGGAAGGTCGGCGGGGAGGGGATATTTAAACGATGAATTTGATCCTGTTCGGCCCGCCGGCGGCGGGGAAGGGCACCCAGGCCAAGCGCCTGGTCGACAGCCGCAAGATGGTGCAGCTCTCCACCGGCGACATGCTGCGCGCCGCGATCGCCTCGGGCTCCGAGCTCGGCAAGGAGGTCGAGGGCGTCCTGCAGCGCGGCGAGCTGGTCACCGACGAGATCGTCATCGACCTGATCGAGCAGCGCCTGCCGGAGGCTGAAGCCGCGGGCGGGGCCATCTTCGACGGCTTCCCGCGCACGCTCGCCCAGGCCCAGGCCCTGGACGTCATGCTGGAGCAGCGCGGCGCCCGAATCGACCTAGTGATCCGCCTCAAGGTCGACGACGAACAGCTTCTGAAGCGGGTGGCCGGGCGATTCGCCGAATCGGGCCGCCCCGACGACAATCCCGAGAGCTTCAAGGTGAGGCTCGCGGCCTATAACGACCAGACCGCACCCCTGCTGCCCTACTACCAAAACCACGGAAAACTCGTGGAAGTGGACGGCATGGGCTCGATCGAAGACGTATCCGCCGGCATCGACAAGGCCCTCGACGGCCCCCGCTGGTAGAATTAGCCCTCGTGATCGCGTGAAGCCTGAAAAGGTTCAAATTCTCGCGATTGCGCCATTGACGGAAACGCAACGTTCCCTATAACGGTGCGCTTCCGCGAAAGGGCGCGAAAGACGTGCCGGCCTTCCCACTTGGGATTCTGGGCCGGGGCGCCGTTCGCGCTTCTCTGCGTGACCAGGAGAATCTACGCGTGGCCCGTATCGCTGGCGTCAACATCCCGACTAACAAGCGCGTCGTTATCGCGCTGCAGTACATCCATGGCATCGGCCAGGCGAAAGCCGCCGAGATTGTCAGCAAGGTTGGCATCGAGGACGCGCGCCGCGTCAATCAGCTGACCGATGCGGAAGTCCTGCAAATCCGCGAGACCATCGACCGCGACTATATGGTCGAGGGCGATCTGCGTCGCGACACCGCGGTCAACATCAAGCGCTTGATGGACCTGGCCTGCTATCGCGGCCTGCGTCACCGCAAGGGCCTGCCGGTCCGCGGCCAACGTACCCACACCAATGCTCGCACCCGCAAGGGCCCGGCCAAGCCGATCGCCGGCAAGAAGAAGTAAGAGAGCTTAGTCGATGGCCAAGGAACCGACGCGCGTCAAACGTCGCGAGCGTAAGAACATCACCTCGGGCGTCGCCCACGTGAACGCCTCGTTCAACAACACGATGATCACCATCACCGACGCGCAGGGGAACACCATCTCGTGGTCCTCGGCCGGCATGATGGGTTTCAAGGGCTCCCGGAAGTCGACCCCGTACGCCGCCCAGATGGCGGCCGAGGACGCCGGCAAGAAGGCGGCCGAACATGGCGTCAAGACGCTGGAAGTGAACGTTTCGGGTCCGGGTTCGGGCCGTGAATCGGCGCTCCGCGCCCTGCAGTCGGTCGGCATGACGATCACCACCATCCGTGACGTGACCCCCATTCCGCACAACGGCTGCCGGCCGCCCAAGCGCCGGCGCGTCTGAGTACTTAAGTACGACACTCTCCCTGCGCCGGACCGCGATTTCGCGTCCGGCGATCCTGCGTTTCGAGGGACATCTCTACGTGATCGAAAGAAACTGGAACGAGCTCATCCGTCCGGAGAAGCCGTTGATCGAGACCGGAACCGACGCCAACCGCAAGGCGCGTCTGGTGGCCGAGCCCCTCGAGCGCGGTTTCGGCGTGACGCTGGGCAACAGCCTCCGCCGGGTTCTGCTCTCCTCGCTGCAAGGCGCGGCCGTGACCGCCGTGCAGATCGACGGCGTGGTGCACGAATTCTCGTCGCTTGAAGGCGTCCGCGAGGACGTCGTCGACATCGTGCTCAACATCAAGCAACTGGCCCTGCGGATGCACTCCGAAGGTCCCAAGCGCATGACGCTGAAGGCCACGGGCCCCGGCGCGGTGACCGCCGGCCAGATCGAGGTCCCCGCGGACATCGAGATCCTCAACCCCGACCACGTGCTCTGCACCCTGGACGACGGCGCCACCGTGCGCATGGAGTTCACGGTCAACAACGGCAAGGGCTATGTCCCGGCCGAGCAGAACCGTCCGGAAGACGCCCCGATCGGCCTGATCGCCGTCGACAGCCTCTATTCTCCGGTCAAGCGCGTCGCCTATCGCGTCGAGCCCACCCGCCAGGGCCAGAGCCTCGACTATGACAAGCTGATCATGGAAGTCGAAACCAACGGCGCCATCTCGCCGGTGGACGCGGTGGCCTACGCCGCCCGCATCCTGCAAGACCAGCTGCAGATCTTCATCACCTTCGAAGAGCCGAAGAAGAAGGTCGAAGGCGAGGCCAAGCCGGAACTGCCGTTCAACCCGGCGCTGCTGAAGAAGGTCGACGAGCTCGAGCTCTCGGTCCGCTCGGCCAACTGCCTGAAGAACGACAACATCGTCTATATTGGCGACCTGATCCAAAAGACCGAAGCCGAGATGCTCCGCACCCCGAACTTCGGCCGCAAGTCGCTGAACGAGATCAAGGAAGTGCTCGCGGGCATGAACCTGCATCTCGGCATGGACGTGCCGAATTGGCCGCCCGAGAACATCGAAGAGCTGGCCAAGAAGTTCGAAGACCAGATGTAAGAGACCCGCGCCGACTCCGGGCCGCTTCGGCGGTCTGGGCCCGACAAAGCCGCAACAGCGGTGGAGGGCCCCGGCGCTTCGTGTTGACCCAGGCGGGAGCAGGCTGGGACTGGATCAGGAAAGGCGCGTCCCCGGTCGGGACCGCCAGCGGGCCAACGGCCCAGGAGATATGAGATGCGTCACGGCAAAGCCCACCGCAAACTGGGACGGACCACCGCCCACCGCACCGCGATGTTCGCCAACATGGCGGCGAGCCTGATCAAGCACGAGCAGATCGTGACCACGCTTCCCAAGGCGAAGGAGCTTCGGCCCATCGTCGAGAAGCTGGTGACGCTGGCCAAGCGCGGCGACCTGCACGCCCGCCGCCAGGCCATCAGCCACGTCCGCGACGTGGAACAGGTCGGCAAGCTCTTCGCCACCCTGGGCCCGCGCTACAAGGAACGTCAGGGCGGCTACATCCGCGTCCTGAAGGCCGGCTATCGCTACGGCGACAACGCGGCCCTGGCCGTGATCGAGTTCGTCGACCGCGATCCGTCGGAAAAGGGCAAGGACTCCGGTCCGGTCCAGGAACTGGCCTTCGGCGACGAATAGCCGAAGTCCTCTCCCGTCATTCGAAAGCCCCGGACGGCGACGTCCGGGGCTTTTGCGTTGTGCGCCCGTCACGGCCTGCGGCTAGGCTCGGCGCCATGACTCGCCTCCCGCGCCTCTGCGCGCTCCTCCTCCTCGCCACCCTGGCCGCCTGCGCTTCGGTCCCCGACCGCGCCGCGCGCCCGGCGCCCCTGACGATCCTGGTCTCCATTGACGGGTTCCGGGCCGACTATCTCGATCGCGGGGTGACGCCGCACCTCTCGGGGCTGGCGGCGAAAGGCGCTCGGGGCGCGATGCGGCCGTCGTTCCCGTCCAAGACCTTCCCCAACCACTACACCCTGGTCACCGGCCTGCGGCCCGACCGGCACGGGATCGTCGACAACAACATGGAAGATCCGCAGATCCCCGGCGTGACTTTCCGCCTGTCCGACAAGGCCGCCGTGGCCGACGCCCGCTGGTGGAACGACGGCACACCCATCTGGGTCAGCGCCGAGCGGGCCGGGGTCAAGGCGGCCACCATGTTCTGGCCGGGCTCGGAGGCCGCCATCCAGGGTGTGCGGCCGAGCTATTGGCGGGCCTTCGACCAAGCCTTGCCGGCCATGGCGCGGGTCGACCAGGTGCTGGCCTGGCTGGACCTGCCGGCGGGCGAACGGCCGGCGCTCATCACCCTCTATTTCGACGAGGTCGATACGGCCGGCCATTGGGGCGGGCCGGACTCCGACCAGGTGAAGGCGGCGCTGGCCAAGACCGACGCGGCGCTCGCGCGCCTAAGCGCCGGACTGGCCGCGCGGGGCCTGGCCGCGGACCTGGTCATCGTCGCCGATCACGGAATGGCGTCGACCGGCCCGCAGCGCGCCATCTATCTGGAGGATATTCTGCCGGACGGCGCGGCGCGCACCCTGGCCATGGGCGCCTTCATGAACGCCTATCCGACCGCAGGCCGGGAAGCCGAGGCCGAGCGGGCGCTGCTCCGGCCGCACCCGCGCATGCAATGCTGGCGAAAGGGCGAGATTCCGCAGCGCTATCACTATGGCGCGCACCGGCGCGTGCCGCCGATCTTCTGCCTGCCGGACACCGGATGGGAGATCACCACCCGCGCCTGGGTCGCCAAGCGCCCGATCGCCCCGGGCAATCACGGCTTCGATCCGTTCGCGCCGGAAATGCGCGCGGTGTTCATCGGCGCCGGACCGAGTTTCCGCCGCGGCGTCGCCTTGCCGGACTTCAACAATGTCGACGTCTATCCGCTGCTGGCCAGGCTGGTCGGCGTGCGGCCAGAACCCAATGACGGGGACCTCGACGAACTCGCCGCCGCCCTGACGCCCTAGATCACGGCGCACGACCGTTCGGGCTTGACGATATAATTGCAATATGCGTTAAATATTGTCAGAAATGGCAAGGATAAGCGTCGTCATGGCTGAGAAAGTCGCGATCACCGCCACCGCCTTCTACAAGGACCCGATGGCGGCGCTGCATTGGCTGGAGCAGGCCTTCGGTTTCGAGACCGTGCTGCTGCTCACCGACGCCGCCGGCCAGGTCGGCCATGCCGAGATGAGCTTCCGCGGCTGCAATATCGGGGTCGGCGGGGAGTGGGAGCTACCGGGGGGGATCAAGATGCGCAGCCCACAGACGGCGGGCGTCTGCACCCAGTTCATGTGGGTCGACCTGGGGGAAGGCATCGACGACCATCACGCCCGCGCCCGCGAGGCCGGGGCGCGGGTCATCCAGCCGCCCGAGGACCAGTTCTACGGCGCGCGGACCTATCGCGCCCTGGATCCGGAGGGCCATGTCTGGTGCTTCCGTCAGGAGGTGCGCGAAGTCTCCGCCGAGACTATGACGCAGATCACCGGCCTGAAGGTGCGCAATTCCCTGAAGGAGGCATGAGCATGGACGTTCCCACCATCGGGCCCCTGCTATGGTACCGCGACCCGCGCGCGGCCATCGCCTGGCTGGAAAAGGCCTTCGGTTTCGAGACCCGGATGATCGTCGACGACGGGCAGGGCGGGGTGGTCCACTCCGAGCTGCGCCTGGGCGACGGCTACATCATGGTGGTCGGCCCGCCAAAGGGCAGCGCCGTCAGCCCCGCGGCCTTCGGCGGCCGGTCGACCCAGTCGGTCCACGTGCAGCTCCAGGACGGGCTGGACGAACGCTGCGAGATCGCCCGGGGCCTGGGCGCCAAGGTCGAGCGCGAGCCGGCAGACCAACCCTACGGCGACCGCGTGTTCACCTGCCGCGACATCGAAGATCACCCCTGGTCGTTCGGCCAGACGCTCAAGGTCATGACGCCCGAGGAAATGTCCCAGGCCACCGGTCGCAAGATCACCAGCTAGAGGAGAGACCCATGGCCGGCTTCCGGTCCGCCCTGTTCTACCAGGATCCCAAGGCCGCTCTGGCGTGGCTGGAAGAGGCCTTCGGCCTCGAGCTCTCCATGCTGCTGGAGGACGGCGAGGGGAATGTCGTCCACTCTCAGATGACCTTCGGGGAGAACTACGTGATGATCGGTCAGGAGTGGAGCGACGACCACAAGAGCCCTAAGTCGGTCGGCGGCAAGAACACCCAGACGGTCAGCATTCAGATCGACACCGACATCGAGGCCCATTTCGCGCGCGCCAAGGCGGCGGGCGCGGTGATCGACGCCGAGCCCGCGACCCAGTTCTATGGCGACCGCACCTATCGCTGCCGCGACCCGGAGGGCCATATCTGGAGCGTCTCCCAGACCGTCGCCGTGGTCAGCCGCGAAGAGGCCGAGGCGGCCAGCGGCCTGAAGATCATCGGCTGGATATGAGCGCCGCCCCCGCTCAACTTGACCGGACCCTGGCGGCCCTGGCTGATCCCAACCGCCGCCAGGTGGTCGACCTGCTGGCGCAGCGCCCGCGCCAGGCCGGCGAGTTGGCCCGCGAATTGGGCCTGGCTCCGCCGGCCATGAGCCGCCACCTGCGCACCCTGCGCGAGAGCGGTCTGGTCGAGGAGAGCCATCCCGAGTTCGATGCGCGGGTGCGCATCTACGCCCTGAGGCCGCAACCCATGGTCCATCTGCTGCGCTGGCTTGAGGAGAGCGAAAGACTGTGGACGGAGCAGCTCGCCGCCTTCAAGGCCCACGTCGAGCGTGACGCGTGACATCGACCGACCTTTTCCGCCCCCGTGACCAACGGGAATGGGGGAGGGGGACCGCCCGTAGGGTGGTGGAGGGGGCGAGACTGGGCTCTGAACTTGAGGCCGCCCCCTCCACCGCCTATCGGCGGTCCCCCTCCCCCGTAAACGTGGGAGGCAAAGTAGCGTGACATCGAAGGTCTTCGTCTCGCTGCGGGTCAAGGCGACGCCCGAGCGCGCCTTCACCGCCTTCGTCGAGGAGATCGGCGCCTGGTGGCGGCCCAATGGCCTGTTCCAGACCACGCCCCGCGCCCCGGGCCTGCTGGCCTTCGAACCGGGGCAGGGCGGTCGGCTGACCGAGACCCTGGCCAATGGCAAGGTGTTCGAGATCGGCGGGATCACCGCCTGGGAACCACCATCGCGGCTGGAATTCACCTGGCGGCAGGCAAACTTCCCGCCAGAACTTCACACAGTGGTCGAGGTGCGATTCGAGGCCGTCGGGGCGGAGACTCGGGTCAGCGTCGAGCATCGCGGCTTCGACCAGGTGCCTGAGGGCGCGGCGCGCCACGGCTTCCCCAACGAAGCCCTGCTGATGCGGCTGGCCGAGTGGTGGCAGGTCCTGCTGGCCTCCTATCGCGACCGGTCGGCCTGACCGTATTGCGCCGGTTCTTGTTTTGTTTCATCGTGCGACGGGGAGAGAAACCATGTCCGACCAGCCCGTAGAGCCCGCCAGCCGTCAGTGGACGCACGCCTTTCGGTTCATCTTCGTCGCCGCTGTGATCAACGCCGTGTCGTTCGGGATCATGATCCCGGTGCTGCCGAACCTGATCAAGGAATTCACCGGCGGCGACACCGCCGCGGCCTCGGAGTGGAACGTGGTCTTCGCCACGGTCTGGGGGCTGATGCAGCTGTTCTGCGGCCCGATCCTGGGCATGTTGTCGGATCGTTTCGGACGCCGGCCGATCCTGCTGATCTCGCTGGGCGGCTTGGCTATCGACTTCCTGTTCATGGCCATGGCGCCGACCCTGGCCTGGCTGTTCGTGGGCCGGGTGATCAACGGCCTGACCGCGGCCAGCTTCTCCACCGCCAACGCCTATGTGGCCGACGTGACCCCGCCGGACCAACGGGCCAAGGCCTTCGGCTGGATGGGCTCGGCTTTCTCCTTCGGCTTCCTGGTCGGCCCCGCCCTGGGCGGTTTTTTGGGCGACATCGACCTGCGCCTGCCTTTCTTCGTGGCCGCGGGGCTGACGACGATCAACTGGCTCTACGGCTTCTTCGTCCTGCCGGAATCCCTGCCGGCGGAGCGCCGTGTGGCGAAGTTCGACTGGCGGCGCGCCAATCCCGTGGGTTCGCTGGTGTTCCTGCGCTCGCACCGCGACCTATTGGGCCTGGCCAGCATCGGCTTCCTGTTCCAACTGGCCCACACCGTCCTGCCCTCGATCTTCGTACTCTACACGGGCTATCGCTACGGCTGGACCCCTGGCTTCATGGGCCTGACCATGATGGGGACCGGCCTGGCCGGGGTCTTGGTCCAAATGCTGCTGATCGGACCCGTGGTGGCCAAGATCGGCGAGCGCGGGGCCCTGCTGCTGGGGGCCATGGCCGGAGCGATGGGCTTCGCCATCTACGGCTTCGCGCCCAGTGGCTGGGTCTATGTCGCCGGCATCCCGGTCTTCGCCCTGATGAACTTCCTGCAGCCCGGCCTACAGGGGCTGATGACCCGGCGGGTCGGGCCTTCCGCCCAGGGCCAACTGCAGGGCGCCAACCAGAGTCTGCAGGGTATCGCCTCGGTCGTCGGCCCCATCGTGTTCGGCCTGACCTTCGCCTGGTCGATCCGCCACTCCGGCGTGATGCACCAGCCGGGCCTGGCCATCTATCTGGCGAGCAGCCTGCTGGTCCTGGCCTTCCTGCTGGCGCTCAAGATCGGGCGCGCGCCCGAGGCCGTCCGCGCGCCGGCCTGAGGTCGCTCCGCAGCTACATTTGCGCCACGGGCTTGCGCGTCCTCGCCGGCTGCTGAGAGGTTCGACGTCATCCACGGGAGGATGGTGATATGTCGAAATTTCCTTGCGGCCTGCGCCACGCGATCGTCGCCCTGGCGGTGTTCTGTGCGCAGGCGACGGCCGCGGCGGCCGAGGAACGCATGCTGCCGGTGACGCCCGAGGTCAGCCTGCGGGTGGTCGACGAGGGGCCGCGGAACGCCAGGCCGCCCGTGGTGCTGATCACCGGCTGGGGGTTCACCGCCGACATCTGGCGCGACCAGGCGCAGCGCCTGGCCAAGACCCGGCGGGTGGTCTCGTTCGATCCGCGCTCCCAGGGGCGCTCCACCGTCACCGCCCAGGGCATGACGCCCGGCCAGCGCGCCCGCGACCTGGACGCGGTGCTGACCCAGCTCGACCTCGACAAGGTCTATCTGGTGGGCTGGTCGCAGGGGGTGCAGGACGTGGCGGCCTATGTGGAGGGCTTCGGCACGCGCAAGCTGGCCGGCGCCGTGCTGGTGGACGCAGCGGTCTCCTCCGGCTCCGGGGCGGTCCTGCGCAATCCCCAGGCGGCGGCCCAGACGCTGCGCTTCCTCAGCATCTACGCCGCCCAGCCCGAGGCCTATGCCCGCGGCATGCTGGGGGCGATCATCAGCCGCCCGCTGGACAAGGCGCAGGCCGACCGGCTGGCGGCCGATATCGCCAGCGTGCCGACCGCCATCGGCTCGGCCGCCCTGGTCGCCGACCTCTATGGGGCCGACCTGACCCCGGCGCTCAAGAAGCTGGACCGCCCGACCCTGATCGTCGCGTCGGCCACGTCGCCGGAACTGCAGGCCCAGCGCGACGAACTCAAGCTCCTGCCAGAGGGCCGGATCGAGGTGGTGGAGAACGCCGCCCACACCGTGTTCATCGACCAGCCGGATCGCTTCGCCGAGATCCTCGATCGGTTCCTGGCGCAGGTCGACGCATCCTGAGGTTCCCTCAGGGCGGTCGCGCGCCTACATCGGGCCATCATTGCGCCCGAAAACTCCGCCAAATCCGGGCGACCTAGACTGTCTGGAGACCGCATGCGCGCCTACCGCGTCCTGATCCCCGCCCTGGCCATCCTAGCGGCCTGTTCGGACCCCGTGACCACGTCGACCGCCCAGATACCGCCCCTGGCCCAGCCAACCCGCGCCGCGCCGGGCGACGCCCTGACCATGAAGTCGTCCTTCGCCCCCGTGGTGAAGCGCGCCGCGCCCGCCGTGGTGAACATCTCGTCCAAGCGGCTGGTCCGCCAACGGGCCGACCCGTTCTGGGAGATGTTCGGCATGGGCGCCCCGCGCGAGCGTATCCAGGGCTCGCTGGGCTCTGGGGTCATCGTCCGCGCCGACGGCGTGATCGTGACCAACAACCACGTGGTGGAAGGCGGCCAGGAGATCACCGTGGCGCTGGCCGACCGCCGCGAGTTCACTGCCCGGGTGCTGCTGGCCGACCCGCGCACCGACCTGGCCATCCTGAAGATCGACGTGGGCAATGAGCGCTTGCCGGTCCTTGCCATCGACGACAGCGGCGAGGCCCAGGTCGGCGACCTGGTGCTGGCCATCGGCGATCCCTTCGGCGTCGGCCAGACGGTGACCAACGGCATCATCTCGGCGCTCAACCGCACGACAGATCCCAGTGGGGACGCGGCCAACGCCTATATCCAGACCGACGCGGCGATCAATCCGGGCAATTCCGGCGGCGCCCTGGTCGACATGGACGGCGACCTGATCGGGGTGAACAGCTTCATCCTTTCGCGCTCCGGCACCTCGTCCGGCGTCGGGTTCGCCGTGCCGGCCGCCATCGTGCGCCGGGTGGTCGAGACCGCGGCCGGCGGCGGGGTGGCGGTGATCCGGCCCTGGCTGGGCGCGCGGACCCAAACCGTGACCGGCGAGATCGCACGCAGCATGGGGCTTTCCACGCCCCAGGGCGCCCTGGTGGCGGACATCTGGCCCAACGGTCCCGCGGCCCGCGCCGGCCTGCGCCAGGGCGATGTGATTGTCTCGGTGGACGGCCGTCCGGCGGTGGACGCCGCGGCGGTCTCCTACGCCGTCTCCTCGCGCCGGCCGGGCGAAAGCCTGAAACTCGGCGTGCGGCGCGGGGCGGGAGAGGAGACCCTGACGCTACGGGCCGAGGCGCCGCCCGCCACCCCGGCCAAGGACCAGCAGCTGATCTCCGGCCGCAATCCGTTCGACGGGGCGACGGTGGTGAACCTGTCCCCGGCGGTGGCCGGCGAACTGGGCCTCGATCCGTTCCTGGGCCGTGGCGTGCTGGTGACCAATATCAGCCGCGGCTTCGCCATGAACGCCGGCCTGCGTCCGGGCGACCTGGTCAAAAAGATAAACGGCCGCGAGGTCGGCACCGTGCGCGAGCTGATGGGCGTCCTCAGCGCCGGTGCGGGCAACCAATGGCAGGTGACCATCGAGCGCGGCGGCCAGGAGATCACGGGGAATTTCCGGACCTAGGCTTATCCCTCCTCTTTACGGGGAGGGATTGCTAGAACGGGCCCATGGCCGATCTCTTCGAAGCCGCGGGGATGACTCCCCACGCCCCGTCCCCGCTCGCCGACCGCCTGCGGCCTCAGCGGCTGGACGAGGTGGTGGGGCAGGACCACCTGCTGGGGCCCGAGGGGCCGATCCGACGCATGGCGGAGGCCAAGCGGCTGGCTTCGATGATCCTCTGGGGCCCGCCCGGCACCGGCAAGACCACCATCGCCCGCCTGCTGGCCAAGGAGGCCGGCTACGAGTTCCAGCAGCTCTCGGCGGTGTTCTCCGGGGTCGCGGACCTGAAGAAGGCCTTCGAGCAGGCCAAGATGCGCCGCTCGGCCGGCCAGGCGACGCTGCTGTTCGTCGACGAGATCCACCGCTTCAACCGCGCCCAGCAGGACGGCTTCCTGCCTTTCGTGGAGGAGGGGATCGTCACCCTGGTAGGCGCCACGACCGAGAACCCGTCCTTCGAACTAAATGGCGCGCTGCTGAGCCGCGCCCAGGTCTATGTGCTGAAACGCCTGGACGACGAGGCCCTGACCCTGCTGCTGGACAAGGCCGAGGCCCATGAGGGCCGCAAGCTGCCGCTGGAGGACGAGGCGCGCCACGCCCTGATCGCGCTGGCCGACGGCGATGGTCGCTACCTGCTGACCCTGGCCGAGACCCTGCTCAACATCGGCTCGGCCAAGCCGTTGTCCACCAAACAGCTGGGCGAAGTGTTGCAGAAGCGCAGCCCGGCCTACGACAAGGACCGCGAGGAGCACTACAACCTCATCTCGGCCCTGCATAAATCCATTCGGGGCTCGGACCCCGACGCGGCGCTTTACTGGCTGGCGCGGATGCTAGCCGGCGGGGAGGACCCGCTGTTCGTGGCCCGGCGGCTGATCCGCGCGGCGGCGGAGGACATCGGCGAGGCCGATCCCATGTCCCTGGTGCTCGCCAACGCCGCCAAGGACACCTACGACTTCCTGGGCTCGCCGGAGGGGGAGATCGCGCTGGCCCAGCTGGTGATCCACCTGGCCGCCGCGCCCAAGTCCAACGCGGTCTATATGGCCTTCAAGGCCGCCCAGCGGGCCGCCAAGGAGACCGGCTCGCTGACGCCGCCGGCCCATATCCGCAACGCCCCCACCAAGCTCATGAAGGACCTGGGCTACGGCAAGGGCTATGCCTACGACCACGATGTCGAGGGCGGCTTTTCAGGCCAGAACTACTTCCCGGACGGCATGGCGCGGCAGACCTTCTACCAGCCGAAGGGCGAAGGGAACGAGGCGCGGATCAAGGAGCGCCTGGAGCGCTGGGCCGAGCAGCGGAACCGCAAAGGGTGAAGCCGCGCCTGCAGCCCAAGCCCAGGCCCGGCGACAATCCCGTCTCGCTCAGCCCCGAGGAGATCGCCTTCGTCCGCGGCCTGGTGATCTATGAGGACGCCCAGCTCCTGGCGCTCAACAAGCCCTCGGGCCTGTCCAGCCAGGGCGGGCGTGGCCAGGTCCATACCCTGGACGAGATGCTCTGGGCCTTCGCCAAGCCGGGCAAGGCGCGGCCTCGGCTGATCCACCGCCTGGACCGCGACACCTCCGGCGTGATCCTCACCGCCAAGACCAAACCCGCCGCAGGTTTCCTCGGCAAGCATATGATGGGGCGGCGTTTTTCGAAAACCTACCGGGCCATCGTCACCCCCGGCGCGCCGGAACCCGCCCAGGGCGCCATCGACGTCCCCCTGCGTCGCGACGAGCAGGGCCGCGAGGCCTATATGCGGGTCTGCGAGGCCGACCATCCCGACGCCGAGGTCGCGCGCACCCGCTATCGAACCGTGTCCAAGGGCGCGGCTGCGGCCCTGTTGGAGCTGGCGCCGGAGACCGGCCGGATGCACCAGATCAGGGTGCACCTGGCCTCGATCGGCCGCCCCATCGCCGGCGACGCGCGCTATGGTGGGGCGCTGGCGGTGGCGGGCCTGCCTGTTCCGCGCCTGATGCTGCACGCCAAGGCCCTCGCGTTCCCCCATCCCGAGGGCGGAACCAAGACGATCGAGGCGGATGTCCCGGCCGACATGGCCGGCCTGATCGCGGCCCTGGGGCTGTAGGCGGAACGCCTGTCCGAGCTGGGCCGTTCTTCCGACAAGGTTTGCAAGTCCAATGGCTTGCGGAGGATCTCGGAGATGAAACGCGCCCTTGTGCTGCTGGCGGCCTGCGCCGCTCTGGGCGGCTGCGCCACGGCTCCCACCGTCTATGCGCCAGCCTCCGGTCCGAATGCGATCGGCTTCTCGGAATACCGCATCGAGCCTGGGCGCTATCGCGTCACCTTCCGCGGCGGACCGGGCGCGCCCATCGCGCAGGTGTCCGACTACGCCCTGTTGCGCGCCGCGGACCTGGCCATGGCCGAGGGTTATGACTGGTTCCGCGTCGCCGATCGCGTGACCATGCAGGCCGGGCCCGACAGCGGCCCGCGAGTCTCCTTCGGGGCGGGCGGCGGCAGCGGTGGCTACCGCCGCAGCGGCGTTGGGATCGGGCTCGGGACCAGTTTCAATCTCGGCGGCGGAGCGTCGGTGGCCCAGACCATCGAGGTGCTGATGGGCAAGGGGCCGCGTCCGAGTGATCGCGACGTCTATGACGCCCGCGAGATCCGCCGCAACCTGGGCGCGCGAACCTAGCCTGGGACCCTCAGGGCGCCATGGGTGAAGCCGGCCACCTCGGCCACCGCCAGATAGCCCTCGTCGGGAAGCCCTTGCGCCACCAGCAGCGGCGAGAGGCCGCGCGCCTGTTCAGCGAATTC
Organism: Phenylobacterium sp.; assembly: GCF_036677185.1. Taxonomy (GTDB): domain Bacteria; phylum Pseudomonadota; class Alphaproteobacteria; order Caulobacterales; family Caulobacteraceae; genus Phenylobacterium. The sequence continues at coordinate 10,049 of NZ_JAKFEN010000026.1, read as the reverse complement.
CAGCAGCTGGCCGGCGGCCTCGCCGTCGGAGGTCGCCAGGTCCGATCCGTCGAGGGTGACCCCCTGGAGCCGGGCGTCGCGGACCGGAAAGACCACATCGCGGCTGGGCTGCAGCCGGGCGAAGACACTGCGGCAGACGGCGTTGAGCAGGCCCGCCACCTCGGTCAGCCGGCCGGTCGGCGTGCCCCGGTCGATGTCGATCAACTCGACGATGACCCGCTTCTTCAAGGCCGCCGCCGAGCCTTCGGTGGCGTTTGCAAGATAGCCGCGGCCCCGACGGCCCGAGGCCGTGCGGAACGAGATCGGCAGGATCACCGGCAGGGCCGAGGCGCCGTCGGGTCCCACCAGGGTTGCTGCAAATTCGGTGGTGGCCTTGTCGATCGTCTCCACATCGTCGTCGGAGAGCCGGGAGAAGGCGCGGGCGGGGATGACCACGCCGCTCTTCAGGTGGGTGATCACGGGCTCCAGCCGGCGTGCGGCGACCGCCTGGTGACGCAGGTGCACAAGGTCCTCGACCAGGAAATCGATCCCCAGCGCCTGCTTCTCGGCGGTGACGAAGGTCGCAAACCCGCCGGCCAGCAGGGGCGCGGGCGGCGCTTCGTGCGCAGAGGCGTTATTCCCGACCATCCCCGAACCCGGAAAGCTGAACCTGATCCGCATGATGACGCCCACGGCTTAACCAGGCGTTGAGTGGCGGGCGGGGGCTTCTCCGAAGCGACATCACGTCGCATAAGGGCGGAATGGAAAAGGTTCTTCTGGTGGCCGCCGGCGGCGCGGTGGGCGCGGTGGCCCGCTACGGCGTGGGCGTGCAGGCGCTGCGGCTGTGGGGCTCGGGATGGCCCTATGGAACCTTCGCGGTCAATGTCGTGGGCGGCCTGCTGATGGGCCTGCTGGCGGGCTACCTGGCCCACCGCGGCGGCGCCGACCAGGAGCGGCTGCGCGTGTTGTTGGGGATGGGCGTTCTAGGTGGCTTCACGACCTTCTCGGCCTTTTCGCTGGAGGCGGCCCTGATGATCGGCAAGCGCGCCTACGGCCAGGCCTTCGCCTACACGACCGCCTCGGTGCTGCTCTCGATCTCCGCCCTGTTCCTGGGCCTCCTGCTGGCGCGACGGGCGTTCGCGTGAGAGAGGTCCGTAACATTCAGGTCGATCCGGGCGAGGACGGGGTGCGGCTGGACCGCTGGTTCCGTCGCCGCTGGCCTCACGTCTCCCAGATACAGGTCCAGAAGCTTGCCCGCTCGGGCCAGATCCGTGTCGACGGCGGCCGGGCCAAGCCCGATCAGCGCTTGGCTGCGGGCGAGACCGTACGCGTCCCGCCGCTGCCCGACGCCCCGAAGCCCGGCGACAAGGGCCCCGGCCTCGACGCCAAGGAGAAGGTCTTCGCCAAGTCCCTGGTGCTCTACGAGGACGAAGAGGTGCTGGTCCTGAACAAGCCTGCCGGCCTCGCGGTCCAGGGCGGCACCAAGACGCTCAAGCACATCGACCGCCTGCTCAGCGCCTGGGGCGAGGGCCTGGAACGGCCGCGCCTGGTCCATCGCCTGGACCGCGACACGTCCGGGGTGCTCGTGCTGGGCAAGACCCCCGGGGCGGCGGCCAAGCTCGCGGGGTCATTCGCGCGGCGCCGGGCGGAAAAGACCTACTGGGCCCTGGTCCACGGTGCGCCCAAGCCCGCCGAAGGCGTGATGGAGCTGCACCTGGTCAAGAAGGGGGTCGGCGACCGTGAGATGGTGGTGCCGACCGATCCCAAGGACCCCAACGGCGATCCCGCCGAGACCGAGTTCGTGACCATTTCCCGCGCCGCGCACCGGGTGACCTGGATGGCGCTACGGCCTCACACCGGGCGGACCCACCAGCTGCGCGCCCACATGCTGGCAATGGGCCACCCGATCCTGGGCGACCCGAAGTACACCAACGACGCGGCCCGCGAGCTGTCGGGAGACCTGAAGCTGCAACTGCACGCGCGGCGCCTGACCCTGCCGCACCCCTCGAGGGGGACGCTGATCCTCGAAGCCCCGATCGGCAAGGAGCTGAAGGCCGGCTTCAAGCGCTTCGGCTTCGACGAGCATGAGGCCGACCCGGAGCCGTTCAAGCGGCGGCGGAAGTAACCGTACAAAACCCGCTCACCCCGGCGAAGGCCGGGGCCCAGGTCGTGGGGCGCGGCGTCCGGGATGAATCTGGGTCCCGGCCTTCGCCGGGATGAGCGGTTGAAGGGCAGCGGCTCAGGCCTCTTCGAACGTCACCGCCGCCTCGACCTCCGGCGCCAGGAATTTCGCCGCCGAGACGGCCTCGGCCTCAATGGCGCTGCGGGGCTCGGCGCCCATCGCCTCGAACAGCCGGATGGCCACAGTGGTGGTCCTGCGCTTGGCTTCCGCGCGCCAGGTTCCCACGACCACGCCGTCGACCAGCACCGTGGGCGAGACGATCAGGTTCTTGCTGGCCACCAGCTTGACGTGCTGCGGTCGCACGATGCCGGTGCGGTCGGCGCGGTTGAGGACCGCCCCGTCGAAATCGGCCAGCAGACGGACCGGGGCGGGGGTTTCGCCGCTCGGCCGGGGCGCGTCCTTCAGGTCGTAGAGCACCCGCTTCTTCTCATCGCGGAAGGTGACCAACTCGTCGCCCATGGTCTCGAGGAGCGCGGCGGCGCCCTTTAGCCCGGACCAGCCCGCCACATCGGCCGGCAGACTGGGGCCGTGGGCGGCGAGATAGCGCCGGACCAGGCCCTGCGGATCGGGCCTGGGGGCCTCGTCCTCGCCTAGCCAGGTCTTGACCAGGGTGAAGGCGCCGCCGGGCTCGTGGCCGTAGGGCGTGTCGCTGGCCGCCTGCACCAGGGGCAGCCAGACCCGCACCCCCCAGGCCATCTGTCGCACGTCCTCGATCCCCGCCTCGGCGAAGACCTGCCGGACGCTCTCGAAGTCCTTGGGGCCGGGGGCGAAATGGCGTTCGGCCAGCCTCATCGCCTGATCGATGAGGGCCGGGGAAGGGCGGCCGCCGCCGGGCAGGGTGATGTCCAGGGCTGGCATGACCGTGGTGCGGAAGGCCAGGATGTCTTCCGCCGTCGCCAGGTGCAGGGTGCCACGCAGGAAAGTCGAGCGCACCACCTTGCGGTCGTGGATCGCCGCCAGCAGGTCCTCGCGCCGGAAGCCGCTCAGCCGCGCCCAGAGACCGATGAAGGAGGCCTTCGGGAGCTGGGCCTGGATGGCGAACAGCCGCGAGATCGCCTCCACGGGCGAGATCGCTTCCCGCGCCAGCAGCATCTGGCGGGCCAGCAGGATGCGGTTGAGGTCGCGCGGGGTCAGAATCTCATCGGCCATGCCGAAGGATCGCCGAGGCCTGCGCCCTAGACCAGCCCTGTCACCGGCCGTGCGGCGGCGCTGTCGGGGAAGATCGTCGCCTCCAGGGCCCGGCGGTCCAGGCCCATATGATCGGCCAGCACGCCCTTGAACAGGCCGCGCATGTCGAGCGTCGGCGCCAGGTCGCGGTTCTCGTAGAGGGCGGCGGTCTTCAGCCCCGGCCAGTCGCCGACGATGCCGCCGGGCTTCAGAGCGCCACCGAGGACCAGCGCCGTCGAAGCCGTACCGTGGTCGGTGCCGCCGGTGCCGTTGACCCGCGCCGTGCGGCCGAACTCGGTCGCCACGACCACCATGGTGTTGCTCCATTCGGAACCCAGGCCGGCGTGCAGGCCGTCCAGTACAGCGTCCAGATAACCTAGGCGGTTGGCCAGCTGGCCCTTGGCCGCGCCCTGGTTCGCGTGGGTGTCGAAGCCATCGAGGCTGAGCGCGGCGATCTGCGGGCCGCCGGGTTCGCGCATGAACCCGGCCAGGGTTCCGCCCAGCTTGCGCGCCGCTTCCTGACCCTGGCGCAGGTAACCCTCGACCCCGCCGCCGCCGGGCGGGGCGGCGGCCATCGTCATGCCGGGCGTCTCGGCGTTGTCGGCCAGTCCGCTCATCGCCGCCTGGGCCATGGTCTCGGTGGCCAGGCCGCGAGCCAGGGCCGGACCCAGCACCGGATCGTCCCTGTAGAGGTCCTGCAGCAGGGTGGGCAGCCGCGCCTGGGCGTCGATCCCACGCCCCGGCGACCAGGAGGAGGCCGGCGCCGGGCCGCGCAGGATCAGCGGGGCGGTGGGCCCGACCGACAGGGCGTCGACCGTGCGTTGCGCCTTCAGGCTGCCCACGGCGCGGTTCAGCCAGCCGGAGGAGGTTCCGTAGACCACCGCCGCCCCGGTCTCCAGCACGTCCTGAGCCTCGAAGTGGGAGCGGGCGCGGTCCGGGGTGGCGACGGCCGGGGCGATCCGCGCCTGGCCGGTCTTGGCGAGGCGGTGGACCGCGTTGAGCGCAGGATGCAGGGCGAAGGTCCCGTCCAGGGCCAGGGCGTCGTCGCCGAGCGCCAGGCCTTTGCGCAGGCCCTGATAGTCGGGATCGCCCACCGGCGGGGTGAGGGAGAGGCCATCCAGTCCGCCCCGGCAGATCACCACGACCAGCTTGCGGTTGGCGAGGTCGCCCGCCGCGAAGGCCGGGCGGGCCAGGAGATCGACGGAGAGGCCGAGGCCGGCGGCGGCCAGCAGCGCCCGGCGGCGGGTGAGGTGAGCGGTCATCGACGTTGGAACTCCGGGCTCATCAGCAGCAGGGCGAAGCCCTCGGCGCGGGACTCGGCGCGGGCGATGGCGGTCGCCGTGGCGGCCGACAGGCGTGCGCCCAGGGCCTCGGCGGCCAGGGCGTTGGGATCGCGGTCGCGCACCACGGCTTCCGAAAAAGCCTGGGCCCAGCTCATTCGCTGGACCAGGGCCGCGGGGGTCGCCCAGGCGGCGGTCTCTTCCGGCCAGCCCTTGGGGGAGGGCGCGGAAAAAGCCTTCTGGCCCATGGCGTTCAGCACCGGAGCCAGGCGGGCGATATCGCGCGGCGCGCCGTCGGCCGCTCGCCAGCTGGAAATCATGAACTCATAGGGAGTCTTGAACTTGGCCGACTGGGGCGCCCAGGACTCCGGCGCGCCGATCAGCACGCGGGCGACATGGTCGAGCTCGCCGCTGCTTTCGGCCCAGGCGTATTCCAGCCGGCGGACCAGGGCCGGGGGCGGATCGTCGGCCACGAAATGCCGGGCGATCTTGGCGCAGATGAAGCGGGCGGTGGCCGGGTGGCGCGCAAGGTCGGTGAGGATCGCCTCCACCTGCTCCTTGCCGCCGGGCGCGTAGCGGACGCCCATCACCATTCGGGCGCCGGGCTCATGGGCGACGGCGCGGAACACCGGGCGGCCCAGCATTTCCGGATCTTCGCGGAAACCGCCGACAGAGAGGCCTGTCATGGCGCGGGCGAACTCGGTGACATCGGCCTGGCTGTAACCGCCATCGACCCCGACGGTGTGCAGTTCCAGGATCTCGCGGGCAAGGTTCTCGTTCAGACCCGCCGACTTGCGTGCGGCGGACGGCGCCCCGGCGCCCGCGCCGCGCCGCGGTCGCGACAGGAACTGCGCCGCCGGGCTGCCGGGCCCGATCGACTGGGCCTGGTCCAGATAGAGCAGCATGGCCGGATGGGTGGTCGCCGTGGACAGCAGGTCGGCGAAGCGGCCGAACACCTGCGGGCGGATGGCCTCGTTTTCGAACGGACCGACCACGGTGGCGGTGACCAGCTTGTTGGCCGAGACGGTGAAGTGGTTGGCCCAGAACAGGGTCCAGCGCTCGCGAAACCCCGCCTCGGTCGCCGCGCCGAGCTGCGCGCGGGCCAGGAAGTCGGTGGCCACGTCGTCGCGCAGCATCTTCTGGGCGATCTTGACCGGGTCGCGGGCGTCGGGGGCGGGCTCGTCTTCGGAGACGGCGCGCTTCATTCCGCGCTTGTCCTGCTGGTAGACCCGGAACCCGGCGATGCGCTGGGCCGAGGTCTCGCCATTGGTCCGCGGCTGGTCGGCGCCGGAGGGACGGATCTGGGCGGTGAGGAAGCCGCGAGGATCGCTTCGCGCCCGGGCGATCTCGCCGGGCTTGGCCCCGAGGCCGAACCGGGTGACGGCGATGGCGGCGTCCAGATCGCGGTCGGCCACAACTGGCTCCTTGCGCATTTCCACTTCCGTCCCCATTGCACGGGGCGACCCGCGGAATTCCGTCGCGGGCTGTTGGAGGCGCGGTTGAAAAGAGGATTTCACGAGCCCGGCGATAAGCCCAGGCGGTTCTACAAGGACGTCTCGGTGATCGCTGAGCCCGGCGGGTTCCAGGTCAAGCTGGACGGGCGGAATGTGCGCTCGCCCAAGGGCGGGGTGCTGGTCCTGCCGACCCGGGCGCTCGCCGACCTGGTGGCCGCCGAATGGGCCGCCCAGACCGACGTGATCGAGCTGGCGGAGATGAACGTCACCCGCCTGGCCTTCACGGCCCTGGAGGCGATCCCGCCGGCCCGCGACGGCGTCGCCCAGCAGGTGGCTGACTTCGCGGGTTCCGACCTGCTCTGCTACCACGCCGAGGAGCCGGAGGCCCTGGCCGCCCGCCAGGCGGAGCATTGGGTCCCGGTGCTGGAACGCGCCGACCGTGAGCTGGAGCTGGTCTTCCTGCGCACCATCGGCATCGTCCACCGCGCCCAGCCAGGCGAGACCCTGGCGCGGGTGAAGGCGCTCGCCCTGGAGTTGGACGACTTCGCCCTGGCGGGCCTGGCTTTCGGGACCTCGCTGTTCGGCTCGGCGGTCCTGGCCTTCGCCCTCCAGCGGGGCTGGGTCACCGGCGAGCAGGCCTATGAGCTTTCTCGCCTGGACGAGGCCTATCAGCAGGAAAAGTGGGGGATCGACGAAGAGGCCGCCGAGCGCACGGCGCGGCTCTTCGAGGAAGCCAAGATGCTGGACCGCTGGTTCCGGGCGCTGGGCTGAACTATCCGCCCAGCCGGAACAGGATGATCGGGCCGTCCCATTCGGGGGTCGCGAGGTCGATCTCGCGGATTTCGGTCGCGCCGGGGGTCGTGGCGACGGCCCGGCGCCAGAACCGCAGGGCGGCGGTGTTCTTCCGCGCCACGGCGACTTCCCAGAGACCGGAACGGGCGGCGAAGACCTGGTGGGCGGCGTCAGCGGCGACGCCCGATCCGCGATGCTTCCGCAGGACGAAGAACTCCGCGACGCTATGATCGATGGCCTGGCCGGAATGGGCGTGGTCGTTGACCAGGGCGAACCCCGCCAGGATGTCGCCTCGCCAGATGAACCAGGCGGCCCGGTTCGGATCGGTCCAGTAGGACGCCAGCGGATAGGCCTCGAACCGGCCGTCGGCCTGCAGGTCGCCCTTCGACGTCCCGGCCCAGAATTCCGAGAAGTCGTGGATGTAGAACTGCATCAGGTTCTGCAGCACCGGCTCCTGCTCGCGCAGGACCGGCTCCAGCCGCACGTTCATGTCGCCTAGCCCCAGGTTCCCGTGGCCAGGGTGGTCGGCGAATAGTCGCCGAATGTCCAGCGCAGCGGAATGGCCGCGCGGTGACGCCAGCTGCGCTCGACGTTGAAGCGCCACAGGCGCTCGGCGCCCTCGATCCGCGGATCTTGGTCCCAGAGCACCTCGGCGCGGCCCTGGAGCTGGGTCAGGTCGCCGGTCGCGAAATCGGGGAACAGCAGGGCCGAGCGGGGCTCCGCCAGCAGGTTGCCCAGGGTGTTGAAGAACCGGTTGCCCCGAAAGTCCGGGATGGTCAGGACGTCGCCCTCGATCTTCACGAACCCTGGCCGCCCGCCGCGATGGGACATGTCGACCCCGCCGTTCTCGCCCTGCGCGCCGGTGGCGACGAACAAGGTGTCGGCCGCGGCGATGGTGGCGCGGGCGTCAGTATCGAGGCCGGCGAAGCGTTCCAACGGACCCGGCGTACGAGCGATAGCCTCGACGCTGCGGGTCTGGATGTATTGCGGGCAGTTGCCAAAGCTCTGCGCCACCTCGACGACGATCCCGCCGTCGAGCGAAGCGATACGTCCATTGGCCCGGTTGCGGCGGCGGTTGGAGAGATCGAGGCCCAACAGGCCCACCTGAGCGCCTGGCGTGAGGAGCGCCTGGGCGGGATCCGCCGGGTCAGGCTGGGCCGTGAGCCGCAGGGTGCGCTCGTCGGGGCTGGCGATGAAACCCGGCGCGCCGGTCAGCATCGTCGCGGCCGGCCAGCCGTCGGCCTCCGTCGTACCGACGAAGACATAGGTCAGGCCCTCGAAGAAGACCCGATGCTGGTCGGGCATGAAGTCGCGGATGCCGGCGCCGGTCGGCAGGGCTTCCAGACCCGCGCGGCGCTGGGCTTCCCGCTCGCCGGCATGGAACGGTCCCATGACTCAGGCCAATTCCGGGATCGACGAGGCGGGCATCGGCTTGAACCACGGCTGGCCCTCGACGCGCGCCAGCCAGGCGCGGACGGCGGGGTAGGGCTCGAGCGGGATCGCGCCCTCCGGGGCGTGGGCCACATAGGAATAGCAGGCGAGATCGGCGATGGTCGGGTGGTCGGCGGCCAGGTAGGCCCGGCCGGCCAGGTGCTGGTCCATGAAGGTCAGGAGCCGCTGGGCGATGTGCTTGGCGCGGACGGGGTCGGCGGGCATGCCCCACTGCGCCACCCCGCGCGCGGTGGCTGGGCCGTGCATCACCTCGCCCGCGGCGATGGAGAGCCAGCGCTGCACCTGGGCGGCGGCGACAGGATCGCCCGGCAGCCAGGGGCCGTCGGGATCGTAGCGCCGGGCGAGGTACACCAGGATGGCGTTTGAATCGGCCAGGACCAGATCGCCGTCCTCCAGGACAGGAATCTGCCGCAGAGGGTTGAGCCGGGCGTATTCCGGCGTCGCGCGCACGGCTGCCGAGGCCTCCACGAACTCGAAGTCGAGGCCGAGGATGCGCAGCATCAGCTCCACGCGATGGGCGTGGCCGGACAGCGGCGTTCCGTGCAGGCGAATCTTGGACATGGGCGTCTCCGTGGGATGGTGAGCGCCAGGCTATCTATTGCGGATTTCCGGGTGAATGGTGCTATTTGGCAATACACTATTCCAATAAACGGAACGAAATATGGATCGGCTGGATGAGCTGGCGGTGTTCGTGTCCGTGCTGGAGACCGGCGGCTTCGCCGCGGCGGCCCGCAAGCTGCGGCGCTCGCCCCCGGCCGTGACCCGGATCGTGGCGGGGCTGGAGGCCCGCGCCGGGGCGCGGTTGATCGAGCGCACCACCCGCAAGCTCAGCCCGACCGAGGCCGGCCGCACCCTGGCGGAGAAGGCGCGGGGCCTGCTGGCGGCCTATGAGGAGGCCCTGGCCCCGGAGGACGACGGCCCGCTGCGGGGGGTGATCACCCTCACCGCGCCCCTGGTGTTCGGCCGCCGGCACGTGACGCCGGTGGTGGCGAGCTTCCTCGACCTCCACCCCCAGGTCAGCGTCGACCTGGTGCTGCACGACCGCAACCTCGACCTGATCGAGGGCCAGATCGACCTGGCCCTGCGGATCGGCGCCCTGGCCGATTCCGGCCTGGTGGCGCGCAGGGTGGGGGAGGTGCGGCGCATGCTGGTCGCCTCGCCGGCCTATCTGGCGCGGCGCGGGACCCCGGCCCAGCCGGCCGACCTGACGGATCACGAGATCGTCTTCTCCGGCGTCCTGACCGGCGCCGCGGAGTGGCGGTTCCGGGGCCAGGCCGTGCGGCTGACGCCCCGGCTCACGGTCAACGAGATCGATGCGGCCCTGATCGCCCTGCGCGCCGGGCACGGGATCGGCCGGCCGCTCTCCTACCAGGTGGCCGAGGACCTGGCCTCCGGAGCCCTGGTGCGGCTGTTGCCGCAGTTCGAGCCCGAGCCCTTGCCCGTGCAGTTGGTGGCGCCTAGCCGCCATGTCTCCAAGAAGGTGCGGGCCTTCCTGGACCACGCGGTGGAGGCCTTGAGCGGGCTGGCGGTGATCCGCCCGAGCCTCTGAGCGCGCGACATGGTTGCGCCGTCCAATTCGTCCGACTACCCCTTGGCCTCCACTGTGGGAGGCCGGGCGTGAAGCAGATCCTCGAGGAACTTGAGCGTCGTCGTTCGGAGGCGCGTTTGGGGGGCGGCGAGCGCCGGATTGCGTCGCAGCACGCGAAGGGCAAGCTGACGGCGCGCGAGCGTCTGGAGCTGTTG
>NZ_JAKFEN010000025.1:0-1763 GCF_036677185.1 Phenylobacterium sp. | reverse complement strand
TGCCCAGGGACGGAATCGAACCGCCGACACGGGGATTTTCAATCCCCTGCTCTACCGACTGAGCTACCTGGGCCAACGGGGCGCTATTAGACGGATTTGGCGGATGGGTGTCAAGCGCGAGTTTGAAAAATATTTAATTAATACGGGCGGTTAGGTTCAGGCAGGGGGAGCGGGGTGGTGCGCTCGTGTAGCCCGGATGCAATCCTGGGGCGATTTTTTAGGTGCCGGGTTTTCCCGGATTTCATGCGGGCTACAAAAGGTGCAGTCATGGCCTCGATACCTGCGGGGCGAGCTGATCGCGGGCAAGCCCGCTCCTACAGGTGATCGGCGGCGGAGCTACTCGCTGGGCGGCACGTAGCCTTCGGCCTTGGCGTATTCCTCGCCGGAGAAGAACTTGTCCATCTCGGCCTGGAGGAACTTGCGGTCCTCGGCGTTCATCATGTTCAGGCGGCGTTCGTTGATCAGCAGGGTCTGGTGCTTCTGCCATTCGTCCCAGGCCTGCCTGGAGATGTTGTTGTAGATGTCTTCGCCCTTGGCGCCCGGGTAGGGCGGGCGGTCCAGGCCGGGCAGCTCCTGCTGGTACTTGCGGCACATCACGGTACGGGTCATGGCGTCTCTCCTGCATTCAGGGCGTCGGCCGCGCGCTTGAGCAGCTTCTTCACCGGGGCGGCGAGCCCCAGGCGCGGCGGGGTGGCGAGGTTATACCAGAGCCAGTCGGCCTCGGCCACGCCGTCGCCGGCGCCTTCGACGCGGATCAGCCAGGGTTCGATGGCCAGCTGGAAGTGGCTGAAGGTATGCGTCAGGCCGTTCAGCTCGCGGCGTTCGCCGAGGCGCAGGGCGTGCCGGCTGGCGAGGGGCTCGAGTGCGTCCAGGCCGTCCAGCTCCGGCAGGCTCCAGAGGCCGCCCCAGAGGCCGCTGGATGGGCGGCGATAGAGCAGGATGGCGCCGTCGCCGTTGGCCAGGATCGGCATCAGCGTGCGCTTCTGCGGCAGCGCCTTGCGCGGCTTGGCGATCGGGTAGCGGATCTCCAGGCCGAGCAGGTGGGCCCGGCAGCCGCTCTTGAGCGGGCAGAGCAGGCAGCTGGGCTTGCTGCGGGTGCAGAGGGTGGCGCCCAGGTCCATCATCGCCTGGGTGTAGTGGTTGACCCGCGTCTGTGGGGTGAGGCGCTCGGCCACCTCCCACAGCTGCCTGGCGACTTTCGGCTCGCCGGGATAACCCTCCTGGGCCACGTAGCGCGCCAGTACGCGCTTGACGTTGCCGTCGAGAATCGGCGCGCGCAGGCCCATGCTCAGGCTGGCGATGGCGCCGGCGGTGGAGCGGCCGATGCCGGGCAGGGCAGTCAGTGCCTCGAGGTCGCGGGGGAATTCGCCGCCGTGCTCGGCCATGACGATCCGCGCGGTATTCTGCAGGTTGCGCGCGCGGGTGTAGTAGCCGAGGCCGGTCCACAGGTGCAGCACCTCGTCTTCCGCCGCCTCGGCCAGGGCCTGCACGTTAGGGAGGGCGGCCATGAAACGCTCGAAGTAGCCGAGTACGGTGCCGACCTGGGTCTGCTGCAGCATGATTTCCGAGACCCAGACGCGGTAGGGGCTGATGCCCTGTTGCCAGGGCAGGTCCTTGCGTCCGTGGCGGTCGTACCAGTCGAGCACCGCGGTGGAGAATTGCGTGGGGCTCATTGGTTGAACAGGCCCTTGAGCGCGTCCTTCAGTTCCGGGCTGACTTTGTCGCCGAGTTTTTCCTCGAGCTTCTCGGTCAGCTTGCCGCCG
>NZ_JAKFEN010000024.1:0-2280 GCF_036677185.1 Phenylobacterium sp. | reverse complement strand
TGCTGCTCGGCGGCCTGGCGGGCTTGGTGCTCGCGGGCCAGCTCGATGGCGCGCTGGCGGGCGCGCTGCTCGTCGGCCGACAGGCCCGAGCCGTCGCCCGAGGGCGAGGCCGGACGCGGCGAGGACGCCGGCGGCGGCGTGAAGGAGCGCTTCTCGGCCGAGGATGGCGCGGCGAGGTTGCCCGCCGGCGCGGAATGGGTGCGCGCGCGCTTGGTCTCCACGACCACCGTCTTGGAGCGGCCGTGGCTGAAGCTCTGCTTCACCGTGCCCGCGCTGACCGAACCGGCCCCACGGGGCTTGAGGGTCAGGGGAGCTCGCCCGCCGGGGGCTCGGCCGTTGTCGTTCTCGTCGCTCATGCGCTCGCTTTAACTTACGGCCGGGACGGTCCCGACCAAACATCTCGAATAGATCTAGGCGCGCGAAACCGCCTTAGGTTCCGCCCGCCTCAGAAGGCTTTTCCTCGCGCCAACTCTCGGGAGTAAGCGGGCTGAAGCCGGACAGGCGCCGGACATCGAATGTCCAACGATCGGCGCCGCGCCCCGCAAGGAAGGCGGTGTGTATCACATTCTCGCCCCCCAAGGCCAAACCCAATTCCTCGACGCCGAAGAGTCCGAAGACCTCGACCGGCTTGGGTGACTTGCGGGCCACATTCAGAATCTTGCGCCGACCGTCCGGCGCGCCATCGGCGGCCTCGATCAGCCATGCGGTCCTGCCGGCGCTCAGGCTGGCGGCGACCTTCTCGTAGCCCGAGATAAGATCACCGGCCCGTTTGGCAAGGCCCAGGCCGTCCAGGAGCCGCTTCCGCAGCAGGGTTTCCACCTGATCGGCGAGGTCCGGCCCGGCCGCCAGCTTGGTCTTGGCGGCCCGGGAGAACAGGCCCTTGCGGGCCGCGGCCTCGACCCCCGCCCGCGTCGCCTCGACCCAAAGGCCCCGCCCCGGCAACTTGCGCGCCAGGTCGGGGACCACCACGGCCCCCGGTCCGGCGACGAAGCGCAGCAGGCGCGCCTCGTCCATCACCTCGCCGGAGACGATGTCGCGACGCTCGCGAGCGGCTTCCGCCAGGGTTGCGGGGGCGTTCAACAGGGCGCCTAGGCCTCCGTGGGCTGGTCGGGTTCGGCCTCGGCGTCAGCTTCGGCAGGCGCGACCGCGGCGGCCGGCCGCTGACCGAACACGGCCTCGGCTTCGTTGTACGCGACCTCTTCCTCGACCTCGGGTTCCGGCTCCGGCGCCTCGACCCAGCCCATGGCGACGCGGGCGCGCATGATCAGCGCTTCGGCGTCGGCCGGGTCCATGTTGAAGCTCTCCAGGATGCCCTTCTCGCGCACCCGTTCGCCGTCCTTGGTCTCGAACCAGCCACGCAGGTCGTCGGGGATCAGGCCGGCGAGGTCCTCGACGGACTTCACGTCGCCTTCGCCCAGGGCCACGGCCATCGGCAGGGTGACGCCCTCGACTTCCAGCAGGGCGTCCTCGACGCCCAGCGCGGTGCGCTTGGAGTCGTATTCGGCGGCGATCTTTTCCAGGAAGTCGCGCGCGCGCGCCTGGATCTCCTCGCCGGTGTCCTCGTCGAAGCCTTCGATGGCCGCGATTTCCGAGGCGTCCACATAGGCGACGTCTTCCACCGTGGCGAAGCCTTCGGTGACCAGCAGCTGGGCGATCACCTCGTCCACGTCCAGGGCTTCCTGGAACAGCTGGGTGCGCTCGGAGAACTCGCGCTGGCGGCGCTCGCTCTCCTGGCTCTCGGTCATGATGTCGATTTGCCAACCCGTAAGTTGGCTTGCAAGACGGACGTTCTGGCCGCGGCGGCCGATGGCCAGCGACAGCTGCTCGTCGGGAACCACCACCTCGACGCGCTCGTCCTCCTCGTCCATCACCACCTTGGAGACTTCGGCGGGGGCGAGGCCGTTGACGATGAAGGTCGCCTCGTCCGGGCTCCACTGGATGATGTCGATCTTCTCGCCCTGCAGCTCGGCCACCACCGCCTGGACGCGCGAGCCGCGCATGCCGACGCAGGCGCCGACGGGATCGATGGAGCTGTCGTTGGAGACCACGGCCATCTTGGCGCGCGAGCCCGGGTCGCGGGCCACGGCGCGGATCTCGATCACCCCGTCATAGACCTCGGGAACTTCCTGGGCGAACAGCTTGGCCATGAAGCCGCCATGGGCGCGGCTGAGCAGGATCTGCGGACCCTTGGTCTCGCGGCGGACGTCGTAGATGTAGCAGCGGATCCGGTCGCCGATGTTGAAGTTCTCGCGCGGGATCGACTGGTCGCGGCGCATGATG
>NZ_JAKFEN010000023.1:0-213425 GCF_036677185.1 Phenylobacterium sp. | reverse complement strand
GCTCCCCTCCTGGGGGAGCTGTCAGCGAAGCTGACTGAGGGGGACTTTGACTCGCTCTTGTGCGCTTCAACCCCCTCCGTCTCGTCGCGAAGAGGCGACGATCCACCTCCCCCAAATCGCGCTCCGCGCTGGGGGAGGAACTAAGGTTCGCGCAGTCCCCAGTTGCTCCCCCTCTGGGGGAGCTGTCGGCAAAGCCGACTGAGCGGGACTTTGACGCCCTCCTGCCTTAGAAGATCGATCCGCCCAACGACCTGAGACCCCATGGCCTGGACCCGCCTCTATGACGAACCCGAGCCCCAGCGCGTCAATCGCTGGCTGGCGCAGAACGGCGTCTGCTCGCGCCGCGAGGCCGAGGGCCTGATCGCCCAGGGCCTGGTCTCCATCGACGGCCAGCGGGTCGACGACGTCGGCCGCAAGATCGAGCCCGGCCAGACCCTCACCCTGGCCGACGTCGCCCAGGCGGCGCTCGAATCCTCCATGACGGTGATCGTCCACAAGCCGGTGGGCGTGGTCTCCTCCCAGCCCGACCCCGGTCAGGTCCCCGCCGTGCGCCTGCTCACCCGCGAGGCGCTCTACGGCCCGGCCGCGACCATCCCCGACTGGGATTCGCGCCTAGCCCCGGTGGGTCGCCTGGACATGGACTCGCGCGGCCTGCTGATCCTCTCCGAGGACGGGGTGGTGGCCAAGGCGGTCATCGGGCCCGACTCCAACCTCGAGAAGGAATACATGGTCCGGGTCACCGGCCAGATCACCGAGAAAAAGCTGACCATGCTCCGCCATGGCCTGCAGCTCGACGGCCGCCAGCTCCGCTACGCCAAGGTCAAGGTCGTCGAGGGCCAGCTCCTGCGCTTCGTGCTCAAGGAAGGCCGCAACCGCCAGATCCGCCGGATGTGCGAAATGGTCGAGCTCAACGTCGTCGACCTGTTCCGCGTCCGCATCGGGACCCTGCGCCTGGCCGACCTTCCCGAGGGTCGCTGGCGCCACATCACGCCGGCCGAGCGCACCGCCCTGATCAGCCCGCCGCAGCGCGCTCCGGCAGCAACCTAGGCCCGCCACACGTCCTGGGTGCGGCAGCGGGCCGCAGGTCCGTTCATCATTTCCGAAGCCTGCGGAGTCACGCTCGATATCGGAGCGCATTGCGCCCCAAATTCGAGAGCAGGACAGGACCTTGACGATTACCTCGGCACCCGCGGATGGCCGGCTCGCCTCGCCCGAGCTCTGCCAGGCCCTAATCCAGTCCAGCCCAGACGCCGTCACCACCCTCACCCTCTGCGGCGCCCTGGAGTCCATGAACGACAGCGGCCTGCGCCTGCTGGAGATCGCCGACCTGTCGCGCGTGACGGGCTGCGAGTGGGCCGCCCTGTGGCCGGCCGACATGCGACCGCGGATCCGCGACGCCGTCGCCCGGGCCCGTACCGGCCCGACGGCGCGCTTCCGGGCCAGCCGCCCGACCGGCGACGGCGCGCTCCGCTGGTGGGATGTCGCGGTGTCCGCGGTTCCCGACGCCTCCGGCGCGCCCTGCCGTCTCGCCGTCGTCTGCCGCGACATCACCGTGTTCCAGCAAGCCTTCCAGGCCGCCGCCGCCAGCGAAGGCCGCTTCCGGCTGATGGCGGAGAACACCACCGACGTCATCGTCCGCACCGACATGACCGGGACCCTGCTCTACGTCTCGCCGTCCTGCCGGGCCTACGGCTACGATCCTGACGAACTGATCGGTCACTCGGCCTACGAGCATGTCCATCCCGAAGACCTGGCGCGCTTCACGGCCAATACGGAGCCCCTGCTCGCCGGCGCTCCCATCGACCAGACCGCCGTACGGGAGCACCGCTTCCGCACCAAGGCCGGCGACTGGGTCTGGCTGGAAGGCCGCCCGCGGCTCATCCGCGACGCGGACGGCAAGGCCATCGAGATCCTCAACGTGTTCCGCGACATCACCGAGCGGAAGACCCAGGAGACCCTCTTCGAGAACGCTTTCCGCCACGCCGCCATCGGCATGGCCCTGGTCGGCCTCGACGGATCCTTCCTGAAGATCAACAGCGCCTTCTGCGGCATCGTCGGCTATTCCGAACCGGTGATGCTGGGCCTCGACTTCCAGACCATCACCCACCCGGACGATCTCGAGGCCGACCTCGGCCTGCTGGGCCGCCTGCTGGCCGGCGAGATCCCCGACTACCGGATGGACAAGCGCTACATCCACGCCGACGGCTCGCTGGTCTGGGTGCGGCTGTCGGTGTCGCTGGTGCTGGAGACCGACGGCCGGCCGAAATACTTCATCGCCCAGGTCGAGGACCAGACCGCCTATCGCGCGGCCGAGGATCGCTACCGGCTGCTCGCCGAGAACGCCGGCGACATGGTCAGCCTGCATGACCATTCCGGTCGCTTCGTCTACTGCTCGCCGTCCTCCCAGCGCCTGTTGGGCTTCTCGCCCGAAGAGATGGTCGGGACCGCGCCCCGGGACTTCGCTCCGATGGAGGATCTGCCGGGGCTGGTGGAGGCCCGCGTCCGGATGCTGGAGGCCGAGCCCGGCGTGCCCGTCCAGCATCTCATGCGGATGCGGCGCAAGGACGGAGAGCTCATCTGGGCGGAAATCAACGCCCGCGTGGCGACGGGCGACGACGGCGCTCCGATCATCGTGTCCGCCACCCGCGACGCCTCCGCCCGGGTCGCCGCCCAGCAGGCCCTGGAGCAGAAGACCCGCGACCTCGAGGCGGCGCAGACCGTCGCCCTGACCGCCAACAAGCTCATGCGAACGGCCGAACAGGTCGCCAACATGGGCTACTGGACCTGGGACGTCCCCACCGGCGTGGGAACCTGGTCGGAGGAGATCCTGCGCATCCTCGGGCTGGACCCGGCCGGAGACGGCCCGAGCTTCGAGCAGGTGCAGGCGCTCCGACATCCGGATGATCGGGAGGCCGCGACCCGCAAGTTCGAGGCGGCGCTCGCCACCGGCGAAGCTATCGACCACGACTTCCGGATCATCCTGCCCAGCGGCGAGATGCGCAATCTCCTCTCGCGGGTCATCGTCGCCATGGAGGACGGTCGGCCCAAGAGCGCCTTCGGCGTCATGATGGACATCACCGAGCAGAAGCGCGCCGAGGCCGCCGTCCGCGACAGCGACGCCCGCTACCGCCTGATCGCGGAAAACAGCACCGACATGATCGTCACCACCGACGTCGCCGGCAGGATGACCTTCGCCACCCCGTCCTGCCTCACGGTCACCGGCTATACGCCCGAGGAGCTGTTGGGCCTGCGGGTGTCGGACTTTATCCATCCCGACGATCTCGACGGCGTCCGCGCGTCCTTCGCGCGCCTGGCCAAGGGCGAGGCGGGCCAACGAGTTCGTTGGCGGGGCAGGCACAAGTCGGACGCCCGCTGGATCTGGCTGGAGTCCAACCCGGCCCGGCTCGGCTCCGAGGTCGGGCCCGACTACGCCTATTTCGTCGACGTGATCCGCGACGTCACCGCCCAAGTCGCCCAGGAAGAGGCCCTCGCCCAGGCCACCGTCGCCGCCGAGGCGGCCACCGCGGTGAAGTCGGAATTCCTCGCCAATATGAGCCACGAGATCCGCACGCCGCTCACCGCGGTGATCGGCTTCACCGACCTGCTCGCCGAGCGCCAGGACCTGGACGACGACGCGCGCGGCCAGGTTCAGCGTGTGGTCTCGGCCAGCCGCGCCTTGCTTTCCATCGTCAACGACATCCTGGACTTCTCCAAGCTGGAGGCGGGCCAGTACGAGATCGTGCCCAGGCCGACCTCCCCGGTGGAATGCGCCCGCGCCGCCCTGCTGATGTTCGAGCCCCAGGCCGACGCCAAGGGCCTGGTGCTGGAGTTCATCGCCGAGGGCGATCCGCCGGCCGCCGTCGCCCTGGATCCGGACCGGTTCCGGCAAATCCTGCTCAACCTGGTGGGCAACGCCATCAAGTTCACCGAGCGGGGCTCCGTGCGCCTGCGCGTCCGCCACGAGACCGCCCGCCTGCACGTCAGCGTGGAGGACACCGGCGCGGGCTTGACCGGCGACCAGCGCCGCCAGCTCTTCCAGCGTTTCTCCCAGGTCGACGCCTCATCCACCCGCCGCCACGGCGGCACCGGCCTGGGCCTGGCCATCTGCAAGGGCCTCGTCGAGGCCATGGGCGGTGAGATCGACGTCCGCTCGCGGCCCGGCCGCGGTTCGACCTTCTTCTTCAGCATCGACGCCCCCGAGGCCGAGGCCGCGGTCGAGCGCGGCGAGGGCGAAGCCGAGGCCTTCTCGCTCGACGGAGTCCGCGTCCTGGTGGTCGACGACAACGCGCTCAATCGCGAGCTGGCCGGCGCCATCCTGCGGGGCCTGAACGTCGAGGTCACCGACGCCGCCGACGGCCTGGCCGGTCTCGCCGCGGCCCAGGCCCTGCCCTACGACGTCATCCTGCTGGACATCCGCATGCCCGGCCTCGACGGCCCGGCGACCCTGGCGCGCATCCGCCAGGCGCCGGGACCGAACCAGGACGTCCCTATCCTGGCCTTCTCCGCCGACGCCGACCTGCAACGCTTCACCCAGCTCGGCTTCGACGGCGTCATCGCCAAGCCCATCGATCCCATGACCCTGATCACCGCCATCGCGCAGGCCGTCCAATGGGATCCCCGGTCCGTAGAGGCCGATGATGAAAAGGTCGCCTGAGGCGCCGCGCTGCGGCGGACTGTCACGGCTCGGTTCACGGTTTCTGCACGTCCATGAGTGAGGCTTGAGACGGGCGCTCGCGACCTTGCGCCCGTCTCGGAGACGAAGCCCTTGCCGGACCCGATCGACAGCGCCTCCGCGGCCGACCGGCCGAGCAGCGCCGAGGCGCTCTATTGGTTGCTGGCCGAGCACACCACCGACATCGTCGTCCGCGCGGGCCTGGACGGCCTCCTGCTCTATGTCTCGCCGTCCTGCCGCGCCCTGGGCTACCGCCCCGAGGAGCTGATCGGCCAGCCATTCTTCCCCTTGGTGCACCCGGACGACGAGGCGCGCTTCGCCGCCAACCACGCGGCGCTGCTCAGCGGGGAGCCGATCGACCGGGCCATCGACAGGGTCATCCGCTACCGCGCCAAGGACGGCCAATGGATCTGGCTGGAGGGCAATCCGCAGCTCATCCGCGACGCGGCCGGCCGGCCCATCGAAATCCTCAACGCCTTCCGCAATGTGACCGAGCGCAAGCGCGCCGAGCTGGCCCTCGAACAGGCCCATGTCCGCGAGCGGCGCCAGGCCAAGCGAGTGGCCCTTGCCGTCGACGCCGCCGAGGTCGGCATCTGGGAGTGGGACATCGCCGCCGGCGCCCTGGCGTGGGACGCCCGGATGTACGAACTCTACGACTGGCCGATGGACGAGCCGCCGCCCTCCTACGAGCTGTTCGAGGGCGCTTTGCACCCGGACGACAGGGAACGCGTCCTGGGCGAGCGCCGCGCGGCGATGGCCGGCGAGACCGCCTTCGACACCGATTTCCGCATCATCGCCCGCGGCGGCGCCATTCGTCACCTGCGCGCCCGCGCCACGCTGGTCCGCGGCCCCGGCGGCGCGCCCCTCTCCGTGATCGGCGTCAACTGGGACATCACCGCCGCCCGCGTGCTGGAGGCGTCGCTGCAGGCCAGCGAGGCGCGGATGCGCAATGTCATCGACCACGCCAACGAGGCCATCGTGTCGTTCGACCAGACTGGCCTGGTCATCGGCTGGAACCGTCACGCCGAGATCATCTTCGGATGGACCGCCGCCGAGGCGCTTGGCAAATCCGTCGCCGCCCTGATCATTCCGGCCCGCGACCATCCTGCGCTCCGCGAGCGGCTGGCGGGCTTTCTCGGCCGCAATGACGGCACGATCCTCGATCAGCGTCTCGAGCTGACCGCCCTACGCAAATCGGGCGAGGAATTTCCCGTCGAACTGGCGGCCAGCGCTGTCGCCGGCCAGTCGGGGTGGGAGATCACCACCCTGATGCACGACATCAGCGCGCGCCGCGCGGGCGAGACGGCCCTGGCCGAGAGCGAGGCCCGCTACCGGCTGCTGACCGCCAACGCCACGGACATTATCAGCTGCTACGGGCCCGATGGGGTTTTCAGGTTCCTTTCGCCCTCGCTGGCTTCCGTCATGGGCTACGAGCCGCACGAACTGGTCGGCAAGACCACCACGGCCTTCATGCATCCCGACGACGTCGTCCCGACCGTGCGGAAGTTCGCGGCCTATATCGCGGCCGGGCCAAACGCCGACCCGATCCGATTCAAGTATCGCGCCTATCGCAAGGACGGCCGGATGGTCTGGCTCGAAGCGCAGGCCAAGGCGATCTATGCCGACGATGGCGTCCTGGTTGAGTTCCAGGACGTGGTCCGTGATGTCACCGCCCGCGTCGCCCTCGACGATGAACTGCTCGCCGCCCGCGACGCCGCCGAGGCCGCGGCCGCCGCGAAGTCCGACTTCATGGCCAATATGAGCCACGAGATCCGCACCCCGCTTACGGCCATACTGGGCTTCGCCAAGCTGCTGTCGGATCGTCCCGACCTCGACGACGCCGCCGCCGCCCACGTCCAAAGGGTCACCGAGGCGAGCCAGGCCCTGCTCTCCATCGTCAACGACATCCTCGACTTCTCCAAGCTGGAGGCGGGGCAGGTCGAGATCGCTTCGCGTCCCGTGGATCCGGCGCAGGTGCTTCGCGAAGCCCTTCTGTTGTTCTCGCCCCAGGCCGACGCCAAGGGCCTGACGCTGCGGTTTGTGGAGGAAGGCCTGCCCGACTGCGTTCGGATCGACCCCGACCGCGTGCGCCAGGTCCTGCTGAATCTGATCGGCAACGCCGTCAAGTTCACCGAAACCGGCGGCGTGCGGCTGGTCGCCGCCTATGACCACGACGCCCAGCAACTCCAGATCCGCGTCGAAGACACGGGAGCCGGCCTCGGCGAAGCCGAGCAGCGCAAGCTCTTCCAGCGCTTTTCCCAGGTCGACGCCTCCTCAACCCGCCGTCACGGCGGCACCGGGCTGGGCCTGGCGATCTGCAAGGGCCTGGTCGAGGCCATGGGCGGGGCGATCGGCGTCAACTCGACGCCGGGAGAGGGGTCGTGCTTCTTCTTCAGCCTCGACGCCCCGCGCGCCGAGGCCGTCGTACGGCCGGACCCTGACGCCGCCGCCATGCCTTCGCTCGACGGGGTGCGGACCCTCGTGGTCGACGACAATCCGATGAACCGTGAACTGGCCCGCGCGATCCTCGGGCACATGGGCGCCGAAGTGTCGGAGGCGGCGGACGGCCTCGCCGCGGTCGAGGCGGCCCAGGCCCTGCCCTACGACATCATCCTGCTGGACATCCGCATGCCAGGCCTCGACGGCCCGGCGACCCTGGCCCGCATCCGCGGCGAGCCGGGCCCCAACCAGGACGTGCCGATCCTCGCCTTTTCCGCCGACGCCGGCCTGGAAAGTTTCCAGGCCGATGGCTTCGACGGCGTGGTGTCCAAGCCCCTGGACGCCGCGGCCCTGATCTACGCCATCGCCCGCGCCCTTCAGTGGGGCGCCGAAGACCTGGAGGACGCCGATGCAAGGGTCGCCTGACGCCTCGCGCTACCGTATCCTGGTGGTCGAGGACGAGCCCATGGTGCTTGAGCTGATCACCACCCGCCTGCAGCTCGCCGGCTACCAGACCTTCTACGGTCGGGACGGCTATGAGGGCTTGGCGCGGCTCGACGAGGTGCGGCCCAACGCCATGATCCTCGATATCAACATGCCCCGCCTCGACGGCTTCGACGTGCTGCGTAAGATGAAGGAGACCGGCCAGATCCTCCGCATGCCGGTCATGGTGCTGACCGCCCGCAACCAGGCCGACGACGTCCAGACCGCCATCAAGCTTGGAGCCCGCGACTTCCTGGCCAAGCCGTTCAACGACGACCAGCTTCTCGCCCGCGTCGCCCGCCTGGTCCGCCGCGCGCCCGCTCGGCCGGCGGCCCCGGCCAAACCCGCTCCACCGGTGCTGGAGCTCTAGGCTCGGAAATCGCCGCCTGGCGCGACCGGTTCGTTCGCCAGCTCGTCAAGCGCGGCCTTGAGAGTCATTTCGAGAAGCTCCGTCGCCAGCGGATGATCGTCCGGCACGGCCCGGGACAGCATGATCGCGCCTACCATTCGCGCCACGAGTCCGACCGCCTGCGTGCGGTGGCCGACGCCGCCCAGGGCCGTCTCGATGGACTCTACCATGCCGTCCAGGCCGTCCGCGAAGGTCGCCCGGACCGAGGCCGGCTGGCGCCTCACGTCACCCGCCAGCGCGGCGGCGGGACAGGCCTTGCCCGGCGCGTTCCGCGCGGCCTTGGAAAGATAGCCGCGGAGCAGTTGCGGCAGGTCCCGGGCCCGTCCGCGCTCCTCCGCCATCGCCGCCCAGGCGCTCTCCAGCGCCTCGCGCGCCAGCGCCTCCTTCGATTCGAAGTGATTGTAGAAGCCGCCATGGGTAAGGCCCGCGGCCTTCATCAGCTCGGGCACGGCCACGCCTTCGAACCCCTGGGCCCGGAACAGCTCGGCCGCGGCGGTCACGACGCGTTCCCGGTTCTCACGCACCTTCTCGCGGCTGATCCGCATGCTCTCGACCTCTTGACACCCAAGCTACACAATGATGATGCTCATCATTATTGAGGTCAAGCCCGCCTCGTCGCCAGGAGCTGAATGATGCCGCTTTGGAAGTTTTACCACCCGGTCGGTGCGTTCTCGGACGAGGACAAGCGGGCGATCGCCGAGCGGATCACCACCATCTATCGCGCCCTTCCGAAGTTCTACGTCGGCGTCGTGTTCCAGGAGATTCCGAGCACGTCCTTCTATATCGGGGGAGAGCCCGCCGACGATTTCGTCCGCATCTGGGTGGACCATATCGCCAGGCAATTCAGCGACGAGGGGCTCAAGGCCCGCTTCCTCGCCGCCGTCGGCCAACTTCTCGCGCCCTACATCGCCGACCGGGGCCTGAGGTGGGAGATGCATGTCGATGAGACGCCCTTCAGCCTCTGGACCATCCAGGGCCTGAGACCGCCCATGCCCGACACACCCGCCGAAAAGCGGTGGTCGGCCGAGAACAAGGCCACGCCGTACGAAGTCGCCTCCGCCTGAAGCTGCTCCGGGGCGCCGCCTCCCCCCGAATCGCAAGGCGGTCACATATGGCGTTTTCGCCTCCTCTCCCCATTCATGGGGAGAGGAGGCGAGCACCGCTGCCTCCGAGCCATATTCGGTAGCCCTGCCCCGAATCGAAAGGGCGGCCCAGCCCCCCCGGACCGGACCGCCCCGCTCAGGCGCTCGCGGCTTACTTCTTCGCGCGCGCGGCCTGGACCTCGATCTCGGCCAGCATGCCCGGCATCACCAGGCCGGTGATCTGCATGGTGATCCGCGCCGGCTTGTTCGGCTGGGTCGCCGTGCCGAAGGCCTCCTTGTAGGACTCCATCATCCCCATGAAATCCATCTTGCCGCCCTTGGCCGGGTCGCCGACCAGGAAGACCCGCATCATCACCACGTCGCCGAACGAATAGCCCTGGGCCTTCAGGATGCCGTCGATGCGCTTGAGGATGCCCGCCACCTGGGTCTTGGTGTCGCCGAACTCCATCGGCGTGCCGGCGGGAGCGCCTTCGTTGAGCACCGGCGGGGTGATGCCGCTGACATAGAGGGTCTCCGACCCGGCCGGGACCAGCACGGCCGACGAGATGGGCGAGGTCGGCGCCCCGATATGTGTATTCTGCGCCAGGGCCGGGGCGGCCAGGCCCGCCAGGGCGAGGCCGGCGATCAGGGCCGGGATGAAGGTCTTGCGCATGGATGTCTCCAGTAGAGGGGTCAGGCCGCGGCCGCGGCGGGCGTCTTGGACTTGGGCGTCACGGCTACGCTTTGTCCCACCCGGTTGGCGATGAAGCCGATGGTCCGATGGGCGGAAAGCACCGCGCCCTCCTGCCAGCCAGGCATTTGGCTGAGATGGGCGCCGGAAAAATAGACGCGGCCCTTGGGCTCTTTGTTGAGGAGGACATAGGCGGGGTCCTCGTTGCGCCCCTCCTGCCCCCCGCGGCCGCCATATGCCGGCCACGGTCCCAGATTGAACGGTATCTTGCTCCAGTTGACCACCACCGGTTTCTCCAGCTCGGCCTCGTGGCCGGGATGCAGGCCGGCGACCACGCCCTTGGCCACCGCGATCTGGTCGGCCAGAGGCTTCTCGGCGAAGGCCTTGGCCCGGGGTCCCGAGCCATAGCAGGCCAGCAGCATGCCGCGCTCGCTGTGCAGGCCGTTGGACGGATACCAGACCAGGTTGGTCTCCCCGCCCACGAAGGAGATGCCGCCGTAGATCTGCTCCTTCTCCCAGAACCGGGGCGCCTCGAAGCCGATCTTGTTGGAATAGTCGCCGGGCACGCTGGCGATCGCCGCCTTGATGTCCGGCGCGAAGTTGGTGTCGATCTTGGCCAGCACGTTCAGCGGGATGGTGACGATGGCGAAGTCCGCCGACACCACCTGCCGCGCCCCGCTCACCCGGTCGCGATAGGCCACCGCCACCCCGCCGCGGGTGTCGCGGATCTCCAGCACCTCGGCGTTCTTGATCACCGGGCTCTTGATCGCCCGCTCGAACCCGACGGCGATCTGGTCCATGCCGCCCACCGGCTGGAACATGGTGGCCTGCATGTAGATCTGGTCCTCGAACAGCGTCGAGCGGAGCTGTTCGTTGGACAGCAGGTCCGACAGCGGCAGAGGCGCGCCGTGGGTGCCGTACTGGGCGTCGGCGCCCGGGACCTGCACGAAGCCCGAGCGCTCGGTGCCCTTGAAGGTCATCTGGGCGTCCAGGTCGCCGTAGGTCTTCAGGAACGGCAGCAGCTTTTCCTTGTCCGCCAGGCTCAGTTCCTGGTCCAGCGCTCCCTTGCTCACGGCCTTGGCCAGCAGCTCGGCGATGTGGCCGCGGGTGTCGTTCACCCCCTGGCGCATGCGGATCGGCTTGGCGTCCGAGCCCTGCGGCCAGAAATAGGCGCTGCGGCTGGAATTGACCTCGACCTCCAGCTCCACCCCGAGCTTGCGGCAATAGCCCAGCACCCCCTCGTGGTGGCTGGGCAGGCGGGCCGGGCCCGCGTTCATGTAAACCCCCTCGGAGAAGGTCACCGTCTGGTCGGGCTCGCCCACCATCTCGATCTTCGAGCCGTTGCGCAGGGTCCAGTTGCGGCCGCCCAGCCGATCGCGGGCCTCCAGCAGCGTCACGGCGAATCCGGCCCGCTCCAGTTCGTAGGCGTTGACCAGCCCGGCGATCCCGCCGCCCAGGATGACCACGCTCTTGCCCGCTCCCAGGTCGGCCGGCATCACCGGGACCTGGCTGGCCGCGGCGGTGGGCAGCAACCCCAGCGCCATCATCGCCGTATAGGCCGCGCCATAACCTCCGGTGGCGCCCACCCGATGCAAGAAACTCCGGCGACTGATCCCCATCTCACGCTCCGCTGACCGATCTGCGCCGCCTGCCGCGTCGCGGGCCTCAGATGCCTGCGGCCTCCCCGCCCTTGGCAAGCTGGACCCCAGGAATCCACGCCGGATCGGCTGGCTCAGCGCAAATAACGAGCGAACCTGTTCAATTATCCGACAAACTGACGAAGCTGTCAGTTCGTCTACACCTGAAATTCCGCACAACTTCCGATTGTTGGAGTCGTTACAGCCGCAAGTTTGCTTCAAAACTCCGCATCATCGACGTCAAATGTCTGCTTTCTGCGCAATGTGCCGTCACGATCACTAAGCCAATTGACACAATCAGGTCAGGGCGCGGTCCTGTTGCTCACATACCGCGTGACGGAGGCCAGACGCCGAGAGCCGATATCTTGGCGCGCTTCGCAGCGCGGAGGCGTCGCACTTCGAATTACTGGAGAGCGAGAACGTATGGCGACGCCTCGCAAAAAGAAGACGGGCCAAAGGCCCGCGAGTACCTGTGGAGGAAGCGTTCCGAAGGGCCCGACAACATAACAAGAGGGGTCCTAGATGAAATCTGTATTTGCCGGGGTCAGCGCGCTTGCGCTCGCCTGCGGAATGGCCGGCGCCGCCGTGGCGCAGACGACCGACGAGGCGGCGGGCGAACTCGACGTCGTCATCGTCACCGGCACGCGCATGACCGGCCTGCGGGCGGTCGATAGTCCGGCCCCGATCCAGGTGCTGGACGAGACGGCCCTGGCCCGCGTCGCCCAGAGCGACCTCATCCAGGCCATCGCCCAGAACGTGCCGTCCTTCAACGCCCAGGCGTTCGGCGGCGACACCGCCAACCTCACCCTGTCGGCCAAGCTGCGGGGCCTCAGCCCCAACCACGCCCTGGTGCTGGTCAACGGCAAGCGCCGGCACGGCACCGCCAACCTGGCGGTCCTGGGCGGACCCTTCCAGGGCGGCGCCACCGCCGACCTCAACTTCATCCCTCTGGGCTCGGTCAGCCATATCGAGGTGCTGCAGGACGGGGCCGCGGCCCAGTACGGCACCGACGCCATCGCCGGGGTCATCAACATCATCCTGAAGGACGCCACCGAGGGCGGCTCGGTGGTGATCTCGGGGGGCAAGTATTTCGACGGCGGCGGCCTGACCGGCGACATCACCGCCAATATCGGCATTTCGCCGATCGAAGGCGCCTATCTGAACATGACGCTTGAGAGCCGCTGGCACGACCACACCTTCCGTGGCGACACCGATCCTCGGACGCTCGACACGCCCTACAACACCGCCTCGTCCTCGCGGCTGTCGCGCTATCCGCAGATCGCGAACCACCCCGACTATCCGTACATGAACCGCATCACCGGGGACGCGGAATACCGGCTGAACGTCTTCTCCTATAACTCCGGCTACGAGATCGCGCCCGACACCGAAGTCTACAGCTTCGGCACCTACGGCATGAAGTACGGTGCGGCCTACGAGAACTACCGCGTTCCCAGCCTGATCGTCGGCAAGGACGGGACTGTGGCCCGCCCCTTCGGCTTCAGCCCCAAGGAAGCGATCCGCGAGACCGACTACGCCGCCACCCTCGGGATCAAGGGCAAGCTGGCGGAATGGAACTGGGACCTCTCCAGCACCTACGGCCGCGACGACGCGGCCATCGATGTGCTCAATTCGGTGAACCGCTCGCTCTACATCGACACCTCGACGCTCACTACCAAGGGCTTCTCGCCCACCGACTTCCACGCCGGCGACTTCATCGCCAGCCAGTGGACCACCACCCTGGACGTGGCCCGCGAATACGATGTCGGCATGGCCACCCCGCTCAACGCCGCCTTCGGCGCGGAGTTCCGGCGCGAGACCTACGAGATCAAGCCGGGCGACGAGGCCTCCCGCTACAAGGAAGGCTCGCAGTCCTATCCGGGCTTCGCGCTCACCGACGCCGGCAAGTACGACCGCGAGAACTGGGCGATCTACGCCAACCTGGCGGTCTCCCCGGTCGAGGCGCTCAAGCTCGACGGCGCCGTCCGCTATGAGAAGTTCAGCGACTTCGGCGACACCACCGTGGTCAAGGGCACCGCCCGCTACGACTTCAGCGAGGCCTTCGCCCTCCGCGGCACGGCCAGCACCGGCTTCCGCGCGCCCACCCTGGCGGAGTCCTACTATTCGGCGACCAACGTCTCGCCGACCGCCGCCTTCGTCCAGCTGCCGCCCAACTCGCCGGCCGCCAAGCTGGTGGGCATCGACGGGCTGAAGGCCGAGAAGTCGACCAACTTCAGCGTCGGCTTCGTGGCCCATCCGGGCGCCGGGATCACCGCCACCTTCGACGCCTACCAGATCGAGGTCGAGGACCGCATCGTCGGCTCCGGCTCGCTGTTCGGCTCCGGCGGGGCCAAGAACATCCCCGCGGTCCTGGCCGCCATCCTGGCCAACGGCAACGTGCTCGACCCCACCGTGACGATCACCGGGATCAATCTGTTCACCAACGGCCTGGACACCCGGACCCGCGGCGCCGAGCTGGTGGTGACCTACACCTCCGACCTGGCCGACTACGGGGCCATCAACTGGTCGCTGACCGCCAACTACAACGAGACCAAGGTCACCAAGATCGCGACCCCGCCCACCCAACTGGCCGGCGCCTCGCTGTTCGACGCGGCCGCCATTTCCGACCTGGAGGACTCGTCGCCCAAGTACCGCTTCGTCCTGGGCGGCCTGTGGACCTGGGACAAGTTGAGCGTGAACCTGCGCGAGGCGCTCTACGGCCCCTCGTCCAACCTGCGCTCGCGCACCGGCGCCGTCTATTACAAGACCGAGGTCGACGCGACCTTCATCACCGACCTGGAAGTCTCCTACAAATTCACCGACTCGGTGAAGCTGGCGGTCGGGGCCAACAACCTGTTCAACACCTATCCGGACATGGTCAACGCCCAGCTGCGGGACGAGTACTTCCGCAATAACAGCAACGCCTACGTCACCAAGTACCCGACCTTCTCGCCCTTCGGCATCAACGGCGGCTACTACTACTCGAAACTCAGCTTCACCTTCTGATTTCCGAAGCTGACAAACGGGCCGCGGCGGGACCCTCTCCCCGCCGCGGCCTTGCTTGTTTTGGACTCCGTTCCTCCCCCAGCGCGCAGCGCGATTTGGGGCAGGTGGATCGTCGCCTCTTCGCGACGAGACGGAGGGGGTTGAAGCGCTCGAAAGCGAGTCAAAGTCCCCCTCAGTCAGCTTCGCTGACAGCTCCCCCAGAGGGGGAGCATCTAGGGACCCTATCCCAACCCCTCCAGCGCCCGGTGGTCGAGGATGTGGTCCGCCGCCCCGCCCAGCATGCGCATGAACATCTCGTCGCCGCGCGGGGTCTGCTCCACCACCATGGCGGCGAAGAAGGCCGTGAAGAACAGCAGGAACGCCCCGCTCCCATAGTGCCGCTTCAGGTCGCCGAAGGCGTAGTCCTTCACCCCCAGCGCCGTCAGCCTGGCGTGATAGAGCGCCAGCAACTCGTCCTCGTGGTCGCGCCGCACCTGCGCCGGCAGGGCGCCGGCCAGGAAATAGGCCACGTCGGTCGCTCCGGCCCCATAGGCGAAGGACTGCCAGTCCAGCGTCGTCACCGGATAGCCGCCCGCCGCCGTGCCGAACATCATGTTGTCGGGCCGGAAGTCGTTGTGGGTCAGGCAGCGCGGTCCGTCATGCAGCGCCCCCACCGCCCCGAAGCTCCTCGCCAGCACCTCGCCCACCTCCACCCAGCGCGGCAGGAGCCGCTCGGCGTAGCGCGCCGTGAAGCCCTGCCACATGGCCTGGACCAGTTCGGGCGTCGCGGCGCTGGGCGGGGCGGCCTTCGAGCCCGAGACCCAGGGCAGTTCGTCCAGCCCGTCGTCGCCCCAGTGGCTGGCGTGCAGCTTGGCCGCCTCGCCGACTGCCAGTCGCGCCTGGTCCAGGGTCACGCCCGCAAGCTGGTCGCCCTGCTCGGCCGGCGCCAGGTCCTCCATGATCAGCACGAACTCGCCACCGTCGGAATTGGCCTCGGCGAAATAGGCCTTGGGCGTGTGGATCAGGGCCTTGGCCGCCAGGGTCTTGTAGAAGTTCACCTCGCGCAGATAGTTGCCCAGCATGATCCCCGTCGCCCGGCTGGTGTCGTCCGCCGCCGGGAACTTGCCCACCACCGAGGCGGGCGCGTCCTCGCCCCCGCGCTCATAGTCCAGCACGAAGCGCACGCTGTCGCCGATCTGGCCGGTGCCGACCCCCTTGGAGGTCAGGCCCCGAACCACCGCGTCGATCCCCGCCTGCTGCAGCATGGCGGTCATCCAGGCCGCGTCGATCTCGCCCGGCCGGCGGATGTCGGGGCTCACGCGCCCGCCTCCCCCGCCGCCCGCTGGGCCTGGGTGAACATCTCGGCCGGCGCCTGCATCGTCCCTCTCCTGTCGGCGACGCTGTCCCCGCGCCGTCCGTCGACGGAAAGAAATTCATCCCCGCCCCAGGGTCAGTCCAGGGGAAATTGGCGGCGCGACGCTCAGGCCTCGGAGACCTGTCGGCCCAGCGTCTTCGGGGCCATGGCGACGTAGCTCTGCTTCATCCAGGCCTTCAGGGTCGGCAGTTCGGCCAGTATGTCGTCGTCGGGACCGAAATGGGCGATGACCCAGTCGTGCTGCCTGTACCAGCCCCGGCTCTCGCGGACGAAATAGAGCTCCTGCACCATCTCGAACGAGATCGGCAGCTTGACGATGATGGTCAGCTCGTCCTTGGGCTGGGCCTTGTCGCCCAGGATGACGAACATCTTGCCCCGGACCCGCACCACCCGGGTGAAGGCCCATCCCAGCCCCGCCTCGGTCTCCGGCAGGGTCAGGCCGTAGGCGATCAGTTCGGCTTCCGCGCTCTGGTGAGGCGTCGTCATGACCGGGTGACCCGACTCCGCGCCGTCCATCGATGCGCGACGTTGGTCCGCCGCCCGCCGCCCGTCCAGGGGAAGTTAGGCGCGCGGTCCCCGCGACCAGATGCTGACGGTGAACAAGACGACCGCGAACAATCCGAATGCGGCCACCACCATGGCCAAGTAGAGGTCTTCGCCGGACATTTTCAGGCTCCCGTATGCTGGAGCCCCGAACATGCCGCACGGCCGGTGGGCCAAGACATTCCGGTATGTCCCCTAGGTATTTCTACCTAGATCCCCGCCTGCCCGATCAGGCTGGCCAGGGAGAGCAGCAGGAACCCGCTGCTGAACAGCAACAGCCCCATCGCCCAGAGGGCGGGCCGCCTCGGAGGGGTCGAATTCATCATGGCGTAGGCCTCCGTACTATGGATCGCCGCCAGAATTGACCCTCCGCCTTGAACACCCGCTGAACGCCGCTGTCAGGGAGATTTCAAAGGGCTTAACCAGGGTGGAGCACGCGTCAGCGCGCCGCCTCATCGACGGCCTTGCCGCCGACCTGGACCTTCATGGTCTTGAGCCGCTGGGCCGGCGGACAGTCACGCCGCCCCGGTGGCCAGCTTCACGCAATGGCGGCGTCCATCATCTTCCCCCGAAGCCGACGCATGCCGCCCAGCCAGCGGTCGTAGTCGCCGGCCTTGCGCTGGATGTAGCTCAGCACGATCGGGTGCGGCAGGATCAGGAACGTCTCCGCCGCCAGGCCCTCGACCACGCTCTCGGCCACCGCGTCGGGGGTCAGCACGCCGTCCAGGTTCTGCGGCTGGGCGGACGGGTCGCCGCCCTGGCGCAGCATGGCCGTGTCGACGCCCTGCGGACACAGGATCGAGACCTTGATCCCCTGGTCGCCGTGGGTGATCGCCAGCGACTCCGCGAACCCCACCGCGGCGTGCTTGGTCGTCGAATAGACCGCCCCGCCGATCTGCGACAGCAGGCCCGCGGCCGAGACAGTGTTCAGCAGATAGCCGCCGCCCCGCGCCCGCATGCCCGGAATGACCGCGCGGGCGGCGTGCACATGGGCCATGACATTGACGTTCCAGGCCCGCTGCCAGACCGCGTCGGGCGACGAGGCCGCGTTCTGCCGGTCGGGGTCGCCGTCGCCCACGCCTGCGTTCGAACAGAAGAGGTCGATGCCGCCGTGGCGCGCCTCGACGTCGGCCACCATGGCCGCCATGGCCGCGCCGTCGCTGACGTCCAGGGTGACGGCCTCGCCGCCGATCTCGCGGGCGACGGCGGCCGCCCCTTCGCCGTTACGGTCCGCCACGATCACCGCCCGCGCGCCCTCCTGGGCGAAGCGGCGGCAGAGCGCCGCCCCGATCCCGTCGGCGCCGCCGGTCACCACGACCACCTTGTCCTTCACGTGCATCGGTAGCGTTCCTTCTCGATCAGGCGTCAGTCGCGTCGGCGTAGCCGGCGTACGAGTGCTTCAGGGTGGCGTGGTTCAGCAGCATCTCGGCCACCTGTGTCTCGCCGCGCGCGTCGAAGACCCGGGTCCGCACCCAGTAGGATTCGGTCCGCTTGCTCTCGGCCAAGGCCGCGATCTCGCGCCGCAGGACATAGTCCTCGCCCACGAACAGCGGCCCGTCGATCAGCCGGATCTCCTGGTCGGCGAAGAGGCCCACCGCCGGCCCCTTCACCGGGAAGGCCGCCTCGCGGCTGGAATATTCGAACAGCACGCTCAGCATCTCGAACGGGATGATCGCCCGTCCCCAGGGCGAGGCCGCGGCGTCGGAATACCAGGGCGAGGTCTCGGTGATCGCCGCCAGCTTCTGGTTCAGGCTGAAGGGATAGAGCGCGCCCATGTTCTGGTCGGCGTCCATGCGCACCCGCTCGTCCTTCGCCCCCGTCATCCCGACCTTCAGGTCCTCCAGGATCAGCAGGCGGCCGGGCGGGCGCAGGGCCACCATGCGGGTTTCCAAAAGCGTCGGGCCGGCGTCGGGGCCCAGGCTCGCGCTCGCCTCCAGGACCGGCGTGCCGTCCGACTTTTCCGCCCACACCCGCGTGGACGTGGCCCCTTCAGGCGGGATCTCGGCGAAGGCGCGGACCTCCTCGCCCTCCACGACCATGTTCAGGAAGTGGGACGAAATACAGCCGCGCTCGAACCAGGCCTGGCCCCAGATCTTGGCGAGCAGCGGCTGGAACTGGCTGAAATGGGTGGGCCCTTCGATCGGCCCGGCGCGGAACCCCAGCTTCTCGGCCATGGCGTCGTCGTGGATCGACGAGTGCCCGCCATATTCCTGGTCGCCCAGCATCTGCCGGGGTCGGCGCGCAGGACCGGCAAGGTTGAGGGCGGTGGAGAATCCCATGCGCGTGTCCTTCCCTGGCGACAGACGCGCTGCCCGTGTCCGGCCGGCCCTGGAGCGGGCGCGTCAGGGTCTACATAGACCCTCGCCAACGGAGATCAAACATTTGTTTGAATGGGACTCCGCGAAACGCGCGGCCGCGCCAGCGGCCGCGCTCTGGGCCGTCCTACTCGCCGGAAATTGCGAGGGCCATTTTCGCGCCTGAGATCGGCAGCGCCCGACGACGGTGGCGGAGTCCAGCGCCAACGACCCCGAATCCGACGATCGCCAAGGCCCAGGTCGCGGGCTCGGGAACGGCTGATACGGCCGATCCGGCGAAGGTCCCGAACTGCAGGTCGTAGACGCCGCAGGCCATGTCGCCGTTGAAGTCGCAGGTGAATTCGGCGGAGCGGGCGCCCACGGCGCTGGTGAGGCCGCCAAAGGCGCCGGGCCCGAACTGAGCCTCGCCGAGGAAGGTCCCGGTGAGACCGGTCCCGCTGAACAGGCGAACGCGCCCGTAGTCGATATTGTTGGAGAACGCGCCCACGCCGTTCACCGCCGAGGCGAAGTCGAAGGCGATGTGGCCGCCGAACGCCGCGCCATTGAGGATGATGCGATCCCGGGCGGTCGGGGTCTGATAGTCCTGGCCGCCCGCCACCAGCGCGTTCAGGCCGACGGAGTCGACGCCGAGGGCCGCGAGCGCGGCGGCCGGTCCCGGATCGTCCAGCCGGTAGCCCGCGGCGAAGCCGCCCAGGGTGTCGAAATTGACCAGGGTGTGCGAGCCGCCCAGGGCGGCCTGGAACGCCGCTTGGTCAGCGTAGGAAACCGCGGCGGAGGCGCTGCCGCCCCCCATCAGGACAGCCACGGCGGCGAGCAGTGGAACGGTACGCATGAAAACTTCCCCCTTGGACGCCCGATGGCGGCCTTCCACGCCATTGGAGCCGATGGGCCCACGCCGGTCCCTCCCCATTTGGGGGTATCAGGTGAGCGGCGGCCGAGACGGCGGCGCCGGACTTGCAGCGGGGGCTATGCCTTGAGCCGGATTCGGCGAACGGTCGATGACGGCGGGATGGCGCGGGCGGAAATGGGATTGGCGATCGGGGACGGTGAAGCGGAGGGCTTCCTCCAGATGGTCGACGCCACCATCGCGACCACCGACCCGCGGATCGGCGGCGCGCCCGTCACGGTGCCCGCCCCCGCCCTCTCCGTCGCCGTCTTCGATCGCGACGGCCGGCTGATCACCCAGGATGAACGCTTCGGCCGCTGGCTGGACACGGCCGAAGTCGCCCACGCCGCCGAGGACTGGCTGCGGGGCGCCCGCGAGCCCGGGCTGGCGGTTGTCTCGACCCCGGACGGCTCGACCACGGTCGTCCTGCTGGGCCTGGCGAGCGAGGCCGAGGCCTGGGCCCTTCCTGGCGGACTGCCCGAGGGCCTGGAGGCCGGCGCGGTGGTGGCGCTCGCCTATCGGCCGTTCGAGGACCCGGAGATGGGCGAGCGGGCCTGCCGCAGCTGGCGGCTCACCCCGGTCGAGGCGCGCACCGTGCTGGGCCTCATCTCGGCGGGCGATCTCATCGAGGGCGCGCGCCGCGCGGGGACCGGCTACGAGGCGGCCCGCAAGGCGCTCAAGCTGGCGATGCGCAAGGCCGGCGCGCGCCGGCAGCCCGACCTTGTCCGATTGCTGCACGCCGCCGTGGGCGGCGGCGACCTGCAGCTGAGCCAGGCGCCCGACCTCGGCGCCGCCCTGCGCCTGCCGGTGCGATGCGCCGAGGCCGCGGTGCTGCTGGCCCTGGGCCTAACCCGCGCCGAGGCCGCCGCGACGCTCCGGATCAACGAGCACACCGTCAAGAGCGACCTGAAGATCCTGTTCGAGCGCTTCCAGCTGCGCAGCGGCATCGACCTCAGCCGCCTGACCACCGAGGCGGCCGTGCTGCTCGGCCTGCCGGCCAACCCGAACCTGGCGGTCGGCGGGTCGTGGAGCGCGCTTCGCCCCCTGCGCTTCGTCAACCGCCGTGACGCGCCCGGCCGCATCGCCCTCTCGGACTTCGGCCCGGCCAGCGGCGCGCCGACCCTGCTCTTCCACAGCGCGACCACCGGCAGCCTGCTGGACCGCGGCCTGGTGCGCGCCCTGCACCGGCGCGGCCTGCGACCGATCGCCATCGAACGCCCGGGCTTCGGCCTCACCGACACGCCGGAGCGCGGCAGCCGCGACACCGCCCTCCACGACGTCCTCACGGTCATCGACGCCTTGGGTTTGAAGCGGGTCCGGCTCCTGGCGCGCGGCGGAGAGGCGATCGCCCTGGAGCTGGCCCGCCGCCATCCGGGCCTCGTGGCCCGGGCGGTGTTGATCAATCCCTACACGCCCCACGACCTCGACAGCCGCAGCGAGGGAATTCTCAACCGCGCCAAGCGCACCTTCGTGGAACACCCGGACCTGATCGAGCCGGTCGCCACCTTCCTCGTCCAGCGCGCGAGCTCGAAGGTGATCGAGCGCCTCACCCGCCAAGCCCTGAGCGGCAGCGCCCCCGACATGGCCCTGCTCCGGAACCGCGAGGCGGTGGAGGACTATGTGGAGTCCGCGCGGCTCTGCGGCCTGCGCACGACCTGGGGCTTCGTGCACGAGCAGCGCGGCTTCCTCACCTGGCGCCCGCCGCGGTTGGAAGACGGGTCGAACTGGGTCCGCATCGTGGGCGCGCACGACGTCCTGTACGAGGCCCGCGATTCCGAGGCGCTCTGGGCCTCGGTCCTGCCGGGGCATCGCTGCCTGCGCGTGCCGGACGGCGGCCGCTTCGTCCACGCCTCGCATCCCGACCTCGTGGCCGAGGCGGTGGCCGGCTAGGGCGCCGCCGCTCCGCACCTAGAGAGAATATCGTCGACGACCCGGGCGACCGGCGCCGTCGCGTCGATGCTGATCGCATTCTTCGGGACATCCTGCTTCGTCTCGAACAGTCGCGCGATGAGGTCCCGTTCCTCTGGTCTTGCGCCGAAGTCTGTCGGGTCCAGCGTTACGCGCTCGTCGATCCGACGGTTCATGGTGGCCAGGTCGACTTCAAGGACAAACACGCCGTCAAGCAGGTCGATGAATTTCGAGTAGTTCCTGGAGCCGCCGCAGAAGAAGGTGATCGCCTCGTCCTGATTTGCGACATAGGCCCTGACTTTCTCGACGTCCCAAATCTGATGCTCGGACATCCAGAGCGCTGTCGGCGTCTCCGTTTCCGGAGCCATCGGCAGCCCCGTTCCCGGGTCGCCCCGGTACGCCAGCTCCCTGTCCCCATGGATCGCCTGGTAGCCGCGCCGCTGCAACTCGGTGGCGACCGCCGTCTTGCCGGCGCCGGAGACGCCCTCGATCAAATAGTTCCTGACGCCCATTCCCGCTCCAGCTGATCGACGGCGGCTTGTTGAAGGGCGCCGATCCACCCTGAGCCGAACCTCCCGCGGCCGGCGCAAATCCGCGGCCGCCATCGGCTGTTCAACGAACCGTTTCCGTCTCCTTGGGCGCCGAGACGCGGCGCGTCTTGGCCTGGGCCTTGGGCTTCGGCAGCAGCCGGAAGCGCGACTGACACCAGGCGAAGTCGATGCCCACATCGAGCAGGGCGTCGGACCGCCCGCAGGGACAGGCGAACTCCATCACCCCCATCACCCGATAGGTCTCTCCGGCCTGCAGGGGCACCGGCCGTCCCGTGACATGATTGGGGGCCGCGTTGACGCACAGAACCAGATCGCCAGGACCAACCGCGTCGCTCATCGCACTCATCCACTAGCCCCAAGGGAAGACTAAACCCTGACCCGCAAGGGGCAAGAGGCAGTTGCCACCCCGTCGCGGACAGCCGCTGGACGCTCCCCGCAATATCCGCGCCCGCGCACGGAACGCCAAACCTGTCCGTCAGGCCGCCCGAGGTTGTCGCACGGCCGGCGCCGCCGTCGCAGCCAGGAGCGAAAGCAGAAGCGCGAAACTTGCGACAAACGTCAGGGGTTGGCTCATCGATCCAACGATCTCGGTCAGCGGATCGATCAGGCCGAACCGCGTCAACAGGGATCGGATCGCTTCGTTCAGGAAGAAACAGAAGCCCGCGACCAGGAAGGGCCACCCGTTTCTCCGATCCCTTATGAAAAACAGAAGCCCCACGGCCAGGCAGATGACCTGGCCCGTCGTGGCGGCCAGCTGGAACCGATAAAATGTCTCCGGACCTTCGATTTTGAACTGGGGTACGAAGCTGATCATGGCGAAGAACAGCGCGATGCCCATGAACAGAATAGTCGTGCTCAGCAACAGCGAGCCATGCAATTTCCTGCGCTTTTTCAGCAGGAAAGCCAGAAGGATGAACAGCCCCAGTTCGAGCGTCACCATGACGTTCTGAACGATCAGGAAGTCTCCTTCCCCTGAGACCACGCCCTTGTGGGCCGAATGGACCGACAGCATGGCCGTCGTGGCCACCAGCAGCGGACCGGCGACCATCACGGCCAGCCCCACCTTCCTGTGCGTCTGGTAGCTGCCCCTCACCATCAGGGTCAGCTGAGTCAGCAGCAGGCCCATCCACATGAAAGCTGTCGCGATATGAAGATGGTGATGCGGCTGCGCATCGGCGTCGGCCCCGAAATATATGTTCCAGAAGCCCAGGATGCTTATCAGAAAGACCGCCGCAATCAGCCCAAACTCAAGGAAATACTGACCAACGCGCTGCATCCTCGCCCCTCCCCGATACGAACCGTCGGTGCGTCTGCGCCTCGGCCCGGGAGCGAACGGCGCGGCGCGGCGCGGTCAAAAGCTCCACCACCTCATCCTCCGTCGATCCATGTTCGCCGAACAGTGGACCGCGCGCGCCGAAGCGCAAGCGCGTTTCGCGTTGGGGCCCCCTACTGCGACCGTAGGCGCGTCTTCGAGTCCAGAAAGGCCTTGGCCGTGATCCTGGCGCGGTACGCCGCCAAACCTCTGCCAAGTTGAACCGTCCGGCTCAGCGGCGTCAGCTGAACACCGTGCAGCGAGAACAGGCCGGCCTTGCGCCGCTCATCCATCCGGATCAGCGCCGGGTCCTGAACCGCGATCTGCGCCTCGTAATAGATGTCGTCGTGGATGCCGTTGCGCACGTCGGCGGGCCGGTCCGGGGCCTCGCCGGGCGGCGGCGTCTTGTCGACCTGGACGATCCCTTTGCTCTTGAGGAACGCGTAGCTCCACTGATCCTCGTAATAGTACTCACGCAGGTAGTGGACGCGGGCGCGTTCGCCCGCCCAGCGCCGGTTCAGCTCGGCGGCGACGGCCTCCATGCCGGCCTGGTTGCGGCCGCTGTCCCCCACGAGGATGATGTCCACGAAGCCGTGCGCCTTGTAGCTCCGGCAGATGTCGGTCAGCAGGGCCTCGAAGGTCTTCTCCTCCAGGCTGATGGCGCCCGCGAAGGCCATGTGGCTGTCGGGTGGCTCGATGCGCCCCTCAGGCACGAACTTCACGATCGGCGCGATGAGCGCCTGGCCGATCTCGCGCGCCATGTAGGGCAGGACGGTCTGCAGGACGTAGTTGTGCTTGCCGGTGGCGACATAGGGCCCGTTGTGCTCGACCCCGCCCGTACCGATGATGATCGTGGTGGCGCCCGCGCGGACCGCGTCCCGCACCTCGAGCGACGTCAGCTCCTCGGTCCACAAGCTGGCCCGAGCCGCGATAGGCCGCGCCGCCTCAGGGTCGCCCAGACGGTTCTGGGCCAGCGCCGGCCCCGCGGCGAGCAGGGCCGACAAGGCCACGAGATTGAGAATGTGCCGCATCTTGGAGCCCCCTTTGGCGTCACGCCGCGGAGGAGACTAGCGCACCGGCAGCCCGTCGCCATTCCCGGCAATCCGGATCGCCCGAATGTCCGTCGAGCCATCGCCGGGCGCTGGGACATGATACCTATTTGCCAGCCGCAGCCTGCCAACGGCGCAGTCGGGAAATAGGTATCGTGTCCCCTTATTCCCTCGCCAAACCCTAATCGTCGCCTTTGTCACCTGATCCTTCACGCGAAAACGCCCTGCGTGCGAACGCGAAGATGCTTTCGGAGTATGCGAGGTAGGGGTTACGCGCTGCTTCCGGGTTCAGGGCCAAGAGCTCGGCGGTGAGGGTGGCTGCATCGGCTATACCCTGGGCGACCCGCTCCTTGGCACGGTCCGCATGAAGTCCGCCATTCAGCTCTTCCACCACACGGTCGACCTCGGCTCCAAGGCTTTTGAGGCGCTCGACGTCATTGCGCGTGTTGTCCTCGATGAAGGCCCACAGCCGGTTCCTGTAGGCCGCTCGATTGAGCGACCTGTTCCCTCGACTGACCTCCTGCGGGGGGAACAACGCGTCGGCGAGTTGTTCCATGTAGCGGCGTCCAGACAACGCGACCTGGGCCACGTCCTCCTCCGTCTCTACGTCGGCGAGGCGTTCAGCTGCGGCCCCAAGCGCGTTGAACAACTTGGGGCTTAGGTCTTCCAGCATCATCGCGAGCTCGTAGGCGTCGTCCTCGCCGCCAGGTAAAGCGGCAGTAAGGAGGTCGCGGAAGGCCGCCACACGCTGAAAGTGCCGCGGCGTATCGAAGTCGTCCAATATGGTACGGCTCGCTCCACGATCCTCGAAGCCGACGTCCGTGTAGCCAAAGCGCCGCATTTCCTTCAGGTCATGCTCGTCGCATCCCTCTTCACTTCCCATCGAATAGAAGCTGCGAAGAAACGCCCCCTGGAGCCTATATTCGGGGGGCAGGGACGCTCGGTAGAGCGCCAGGTGCGGGCCGAACTCGAAGTGAACCGAAACCGCGCCGAGGTAGCCGGGGCTGAGGGTAAGGACCTCATGAAGCTCCGCGGCCAGGGCACGCGGCATGTTCTCGAATACCATGGCGAACAGGGTCGGCGGGAGGAACGCCTTGGTCAGACGGTCTTCGTGGACGCGTCGCCATTCGCTGCTGAGGACCGCCGCCTTATAGACAAGGTCAGGGTCCAGCCCACGCTCATGACCGACCAGCACATCGCCCACTGACATTTTCATGTGGCGGCCGGACCGCTGAATGATGCCGGACGCGAACACGAGCTCGCGGGTCGCCCACCAATAGTTCGAAGCGTCGTCGTAGGCTCGCCAGTTGAAGAGTAGCGCGATGTTCAAGTGTGCCTCTGACTTCGGCCAAGTGCCGCTATATCGCAGGTGATGGGGTGCTGTCCGAACCGCACCGTCAATTGCGCCAGTGCAGGAGGCGTCAAACGTTGGGGCAATTCGGACACAATACTTAACTCCCCCCTCCAACGCCCGGCATCCTTCGGGGATGCTGAAACTCCCTAAAGGCCATGGCAGCCCTGGAGCTTCGCCGCCCGGCTTGGTCAAGGACCGCCGCAGGCGGCCGCGCCAGCGGCGGCGCTCAGCGCCGTCCTTGAGGAAGACGGGCGGCGGAGGTCGGATCGGCGGATGGCATGAGAATTAGGTATTGTGTCCCCGATATACCCGAAACTCCCCCTTATTCAGCTCCGCCGGCCAAGGGTGGCAGGTCGCGCAGCGCGGCGATCGGGCTAGCCGAACAAAGGGGGCTCCGGCTTGTCCGACAACCCGCGGCGGATACCCCGCGCGGCGATCAGGGGCAGACGGACGTCGTCGCCGCGATCACCGAAATGCTCCGCCAGCACGTCCACCGTGCCTTGCGCGTCGACCGAGGCGATGAGCAGCGCCAGGAGGTCGAAGTCGACAAGGGCCGCTGCGCTCAGCCCCATCCGCCAGTGAAATTCGTCGGCGCGCGCGGCTTCGAGCTGCTCGACGCGCCGCAGCACGATGCCGGTCAACGTGTCGCGCGCCGCCCGGTCGAGCTCGCCCCGAACGCTCGACTCGAACAGATGCACATAGGCCTGAACGGGTGCCTCGGTCGCCCCCACTTGGGCCGTTGGCGCACGCATCAGCCGGTTTCGCGCCGTATTGCTGACAAAGCCTGAGATGTCCTCGCCGCCCTGATCGATGTGGGGGCGCAGGGACTGATAGAGGTGCAACAGCTGTCGCGTGGCCCCAGCCGATCCCACCATCATCGGCGCTCGCTCGTGGCGCTCGCGCGGCTGTATGGCCGTTTCCGAACTCTCGGCTTCGACCATCACGCTCATGACGTCTTCCAAATCGGAACGCCGGTCCTCCCACCAGGCCTCAGGGCGTCCTAGCGCGATCATGGCGTACCCCGAGAACAGGCCGACCTTCGCCCAAAGTTCACCGGCCTCGACCAGCAGGTCGCGCGCAGCATCGAACTGCTGGAGCATGATCGCCGTGGCCGCCGCCTCGCGCAGCAAATTGCCCGCGCACGCGATAGCCATGGTCAGTTTCCCGGGATCATCCTGTGCGAGGTGCGCTTGGGCGCGATCGCGCAGGAAGCCGACGCGGCGCTCCAGCCTAGCTTCGTCCCATCCCATTTCGGTGGCCAGCGCCATCAGAAGAGCTCCCGGATGTTGGAGATGGGATCGGGACGTTCGAAGTCCGGATTGTTGTGCACGTCCTGGGGGGCCGACCGGCTGTGGATCGGATCCCACCACTCGACCCGCTCAATCTGGTTGGCGGGGATGTTGACCTTGACCGTTATCTCGCCCTCGAGTTGGTATGGCGACCAGCGTCGATAGACGTTTAGCTCGCGCACGGACTCGGAGATGCCCCGCATGGGAACAGCGGGGTTCAAACCGACGATGGTCCAGCCGAAGAAGACCGCGCCGGGGTAGGCCCACGCGTCCGTGGCGAAATCCAGGGCCGTGTCGACGGCCGAGTAGACGAAGTTCTGCTGCAAGAGGGCGTCGCGCTCGACACATCCGGCAGCGACAGAGATGAACGGC
Source organism: Phenylobacterium sp. (assembly GCF_036677185.1). Taxonomy (GTDB): domain Bacteria; phylum Pseudomonadota; class Alphaproteobacteria; order Caulobacterales; family Caulobacteraceae; genus Phenylobacterium. The sequence goes on along the minus strand of NZ_JAKFEN010000023.1, from coordinate 186,076 downwards.
GACTGCGTTCCAAAGGTCGCGTAGGCGTGCAGGTGCCTATCGAGATTGGTCTCCGTGAGAACCTGGGCGACGCTCGAAGGCGAAATCCCGCCTTGGCTGTGCCACCAGTTGGAAAGAATCCCTGTGCGGGAGTCGACGATGTCCCAGGCGTCGGCCTTGGTGAGGCGTCGGCTCGGTGGACCGTGGTCGCGCCGGCCCGCGATGCCCTTTGCAAACCACTGGATGTACAATGTTCAGCTCCTCAGCCGGGCCAACGCGTCGAGAATGAGGTGAAGAAGTTCATCCGGTCGGTCGGTCACGCCGAAGGCCCCATCAGGGATCGGCTTGCGGGCCTCGCCCACATAGAAGATTAACGGCGAGGACACACCACGCGCTGGGAAAATCTCGGCCATTCGAAGCCCCGCGGTAGGATCGTCGCCTCGCGAGATGTCGGAGATCACGATATCGAAGTGGGCGCGGCCCATTTCCCGGAACGCCTCCGCCGTGGACTCCGCCAGCGTCACCTTGGCCCCCGCCGATCTGAGGAGACGCACGTCTAGATGATTGTTCTCTGGCTGGTCGTCGACCCAGAGGATGCGCGAGCCGCGTACGAGCGGTGCCGAGGCCGCGAGCCGGCGGGAGGCGCGCGCGACGTCTTCCGGGGTCGACGGCTTCTCGCGCGCTTCGACCGCCGCCTCCAGTTCGTCGCGGAACTCGAGTTCGACGCCGGCAACGCCGACCTTACTTAGGCGGCGCAGCGCGCTGCGGATGGCCTCTGGCCCGATCCAGACAAATATTGCGACGACGACTGCTGCCCAGAGGACGTGAGGCAGCAGGCCGACAACGGCTTCCCAGGGAAAGCCACTTTCGGGCGGGTCCATCGAAAGATTGAGTTCTGACATAACGCGACTTAAGCCTGTATTCGCCGGGCCGTCGAGATATCGGGGATCTTAGGGCAGACCTTCTTGATGTCGGCTAAGAGCCCAACCACGCCCCCAATCCACCACCCCCTTCACCCCCCCGCGACCACCAAAATCAACCCCGCCATCGCCGCGCTCATCAGGTTGGCCAGCGAGCCGCCCAGCACCGCCAGCAGGCCCATCTGGGCGATCATCGGACGCTTGTCCGGGGCCAGGCCGCCCAGCACCCCCATCTGGATGGCGATGGAGCTGATATTGGCGAAACCACACAGCGCGAAGGTCACCACCGCCTGGGTGTGCGGACTCAAGGCCTCCTTGGTGGCCCCGAAGTCCAGATAGGCCACGAACTCGTTCAGGATCACCTTCTGGCCGAACAGCTCGCCGGCCCGTTCCGCCTCCGCCCAGGGCACGTTGAGCAGGAACATCAGCGGGGCGAAGACGAGGCCCAGCACCTTCTGGAAGGTCAGGTCCGGAGAACCGAACAGGCCGGCGATCCCGCCCAGCATGCCGTTCAGCATGGCGATGAAGGCCACGAACACCACCAGCATGGCGCCCACCGCCACGGCCAGCTTCACCCCGTCCTCGGCCCCGTTGAAGATCGCCATGATCAGGTTGGCCGGCCGCTCCTCCTCCACCTCCTCGATGGCGTCGGCCATGGCGTCGGCGGCCACCGGGTCGACCGGATCGTCGGGCATCAGGATCTTGGCCATCAGCAGGCCCCCCGGCGCGGACATGAAGGCCGCCGCCAGCAGGTACTCGATCCGCACCCCCATCTGGGCGTAGGCCGCCAGGATCGACCCCGCCACCCCCGCCATGCCGGTGACCATCAGGGCGAAGACCTGGGCCTTGGTCAGGCCCTTCAGATAGCCGCGGATCACCAGCGGCGACTCCGACTGGCCCACCAGGATATTGGCCGCGGCGTAGAGCCCCTCGACCTTGTCCACCCCCAGCACCCGCTGCAGGAACCCGCCCAGGAAGCGGACCACCAGCTGCATGGTCCCGAAGAAATAGAGCACCGAGACCAGGGCCGAGAAGAAGATGATGATCGGCAGCACATTGATCGCCAGGCTGGCCACGCCGTTCACCTGGGTCAGGCCGCCGAACACCATCTCGATGCCGGCCCGCGAATAGCCCAGCACCCGCTCCACCCCCCGCGCCGTGGCCCCGATCGCCGCCTGGCCGGCCGGCACATGGAGCACGAAGGCCGCGATCGCCGCCTGCAGGAGGAAAGCCGGCCCCACCACCCGCAGCCGGATGCCCCTCCGGTTGGTGGAGAACAGGAGGGCCACCGCCAGGATCGCCAAGATCCCCGCCAGCCCGATCAAGATCTGCATGGACGTCCCTTAGGCGTTACCCGTCAGGCCACCGTCACGCCTTTGCGGCAGGCCATCAAGGGTTGTATGCGCTGGCCGAAGTCCTCGATCCCCTTGCGGAAATCGTCGAAGACCAGCAGCACGCCGGCCGTGTCGGGCACCTGCGCCACCTCGTCCAGCATCCGCGCCACGCTCTCATAGGACCCCACCAGGGTGCCCATGTTGAGGTTCACCGCCGAGTCGGCGTGGGCCAGTTGGGCGGTGTTGGTGGTGGCGCCGGCCGCCGCGTTGGGCGCCGCCTGGTTGGTCAGCCAGGCCAGGGCTTCCTGGTCGGCGCCCTCGCGGTACAGCATCCACTTGGCCATGGCCGCTTCATCGGTGTCGTCGGCGATGATCATGAACAGGATGTAGGCGCCCACATCGCGCCCGGTCTTGGCCTTGGCCGCCGCCAGCCGCTTGTTCACATCCCCGAACGCGGTGGGGGTGTTGACCCCCTTGCCCAGGGCGAAGCTGTAGTCGGCGTACTTGGCCGTGAAGGCCAGGCCCTCATCGCTCGACCCCGCGCAGATGAGCTTGGTGTCCTTCGGCTGCGGGCTGACCCGGCAGTCGTCCATCTGGAAGTACTGGCCCTTGAAGTTCGACACCCCGGTGTCCAGCAGTTCGCGCAGGATCTGGGCGTATTCCGCCAGGTAGTTGTAGCGGTCCTTGTAGTGCTGCTCCCCCGGCCACAGCCCCATCTGGTCGTACTCGGCCTTCTGCCAGCCGGTGATCAGGTTGATGCCGAACCGCCCCGGCGCGATCGAGTCGATCGTCGCCGCCATCCGCGCCACGATGGCCGGCGGCATGGTCAGGGTCGCCGCCGTGGCGAAGATCTTGATCCGCTCGGTGACGGCCGCCAGCCCGGCCATCAGGGTGAAGCTCTCGAGATTGTGCTCCCAGAACTGCGTCTTGCCCCCGAACCCGCGCAGCTTGATCATCGACAGCGCGAAATCCAGCCCATAGCGGTCGGCCGCCTGGGTCACCGTCTTATTCAGCTCGAAGGTCGGCATGTACTGCGGAGAGGTCTCCGAGATCAGCCAGCCGTTGTTGCCGATGGGGATGAAGACGCCGACTTCCATGGCTTGGTCCTTCAGGAGAGAAACTTGACCACCGAGGCGTTGAACGCCTCGGCCGCCGTCACCGTGAACCCGTGGCCGCCCCACGGAACAACCTCCAGCGTCGCATGCGCCAGCCCCTGCGCAAGCCTTCGCGAGCACGACGGCGGAACCAGCATGTCGTCCGCCGAGGCGCTGACCAGCACGGGCGCGGATATCTCCCCGAGCCGCGCGGAAATATCGAAGGCCAGCAGCGCCCCGATCCGCGCCAGCATCACCGCCTTGGCCGGGAAGTTCGCCACATGGTGGACCGCCTCGGCCTCCAGCCGCGCATCGTTCGCCGAGATCCAGTCGGGCGGATACAAAAACAGCGGCTGGGCCCGCACATAGGCCGCGGGCCCGCTGTCGTTCAGCAGGCTCACCCGCGTCGCGAAACACCGCGCGATATGCGGATCGGGGGCCGCCCACCCATTGACCACCACCAGCCGGTCCAGCCGCTCAGGATAGCGCAACGCCAGCGACAGCCCCGCCAGCCCGCCCGCCGCATGGCCCACCAGGTGCGCCCGCTCCAGCCCCACCGCGTCCAGCACCGCCACCACGTCGTCGGCCATGGCGTCCACCGACTGCGGCGACGTCAGCTCCCGCGCGCTGCGTCCCGTCCCGCGATGGTCGTACAGCACCACGTTGAACCGCTCAGTCAGCGCCGCCATCTGCGGCTCCCAGAACGCGCCTGACCCGCCCAGCCCCGCCGACAGCACCACGCTCGCCGCGCCCGGCGGCCCCGCATGGACCTCGTAGAAAATCCCCTGGGCGGTCGGCAAGGCGCTCAGCGCTTGCCGATGTGGGCGATGCTGGCGATCTCCACCAGGAAGTCCGGCCGCACCAGCCCGCAGACGATGCAGAACCGCGCCGGCTTCGGCCCCGGGAAGAACTCCGCATAGACCTTGTTCATCGCCGCGTAGTCGGCCCAGTCCTTCAGGAAGATGTGGTTCATGGTGACGTCGTCCATGGTCCCGCCGGCGGTCTCGATCACCGACTTGATGGTCTCGAGCACCTGGCGCGTCTGGCCCTCGGCGTCGCCCACATGGGCCACGTTGTTGTCCTTGTCGAAGGCCAGCGTCCCGGACACATAGACCACCCCGTCGGCCAGGGTGCCCGGCGAGAACGGCGCAATGGGGGTCTGGGTCCCCGGCGGGGTGATGACGGTCTTGGGCATGAGCTCTCCTGTCAGGACTCTGAGGCGATCGGGGGCGGCCGCTGCCCCAGCGCGCCCTTGAAGTCGGCGACGCTGGAGACCCAGCCGAAGAACTTTTCGATGTTGTAGATCGCCGCCTGCTGCACGAACTCCGGCCCCGCCTGGTGGGTGGCGTCCTCCAGCACGACGCCGAAATATTCCAGCATGAACCCGTCCCGCAGGGTCGACTCCACGCAGACATTGGTCGCGATCCCCACGAACACCAGGTTGCGGATCCCCCGCGACCGCAGCACGCTGTCCAGCTGCGAATTGAAGAACCCGGAATAGCGCGTCTTGTGCAGCACGATGTCGCCCGGCTGGGGCTTCAGCCCCTCCACCAGCTCATAGTCCCAGCCGCCGCGCGCCAGCAGCTTGCCCTGAAGCTCCGGCCGCGCCCGCATGGTCTTCAGCGCATTGGACTTGTGCCAGTTGGGCGAGCCCGGCCCGCCCGCCTCCACATAGTCGGCGTCCCAGCCGTTCTGGAAATAGATCACCGGCATCCCCGCCGCCCGGGCCACCTCCAGCACGCCCTTCGTATTCTCGATCACCCGCGCCGCGCCGGAGATGTCGAACCCAGCCAGGTCCAGATAGCCGCCGGGCGAGGCGTAGGCGTTCTGAATGTCGATGACGATGACCGCGGTCTGCGAAACCGCCACCGCGATCGGCTCGGGCCGCGCCGGCAGGACGACGGTGTCCCGCGCCAGATGTCCGTCGGTCGTCATGCAGGCGTTCTCACTGGGGCCCCCACCATGGCATACGGGACGGCGGCGCCAAGCCGTCCCAGCCGAGAGACCTCATGCCGGAACGCCTCCCCGACCAGACCCTGGACCAGGTCTTCCGCACCGCCCGCACCCGCAACGGCTGGTCCCCCACCCCTGTCCCGGAGGCCAAGCTCCGCGAGCTCTACGAGCTGGCCAAGATGGCCCCCACCTCGGCCAACTGCTCGCCGGGCCGCTTCATCTTCTTGACCACCGCGGAGGCCAAGCGGCGCCTGGCCCCCCACATGTCCTCGGCCAACCGCGCCAAGACGCTCGCCGCCCCGGTCAATGTCATCATGGCCTATGACCTCAACTTCGCCGACCGCCTCCCCGAGCTCTTCCCCCAGTCCCCCACCGCCAACACCTGGTTCGCCAAGCCGGAGGTCGCCCAGGAAACCGCCTTCCGCAACGGCTCGCTGCAGGCCGCCTACCTGATGCTGGCCGCCAGGTCCCTCGGCCTCGACGTCGGCCCCATGTCCGGTTTCGACGCCGCCGCCGTGAACGCCGAGTTCTTCGCGGGAACGACCTGGCGCGCCAACTTCATCTGCAACCTCGGCCACGGCACCGAAGAGAACCTCTTCCCCCGCAACCCGCGCCTGACCTTCGAAGACGCCTGCCAGATCCTGTGAGCTAAGTCCCTTCTCCCCTTGCGGGAGAAGGTGTCGGGCGAGGAGCCCGACGGATGAGGGGTCTCTCAGAACCCTCCGGCGAGCCTTCGGCCCGGCGGCGCCTCAAACAGCAGCCGGATAGGCCTTTCGACCCCTCATCCGACCCTGCTCCGCAGGGCCACCTTCTCCCGCAAGGGGAGAAGGAACCTCACCAGGCCGCCCCCTCCCACTCCGCCGCCACCGCCGCCTGCGCCCGCTCGGACGCCAGGCTGTCGCACCCGACCCGCCCCTCGGCCAGCAGCGCCGCTTTCTCCACCGCATAGCGTTCGCGGAACGCCGCGCCGCGGACCTCCAGCTGCGCCCTCACCTCGTCCGTCAGCTCGGTATGCACCTCGCGCCCCTGGCGATCGAACGACTGCAGCAGGACGGTGAAGGTCTTGCCCCCGTCCTCCACCGGCGTCCGCTCCTTCAGGTCCCCGAACGCCTTGGGCGCCAGCCGCCCGGCCTGCCAGCGCAGCCCGTCGATCTTCACCTTGGCCAGATAGGCGGTCTGCGGCGTGGCGTCGTCGATCACCTGGCCGACCGCGTCGAACATGAAGTGCCCCTGCACCTCGCGCGCCAGGGCGTAGATCTCGCGGAACTCCGCATGCGCCTTCAGCCAGTTGAACACCGTCCCCACCGACGGCATCCCCGGCTCGGCGCAGATGCGCACCAGCGGCTCGCCCTCGGCCAGGCGCTCGCAGATCGCCTCGCAGATCGCCGGATCATAGGTGCTCAACCAACCGCCCCTGCGGACCCCGCCGCCCGCCTCGCGGGCGGCGACGAAGCGGTCGCGGAAGTCCGGCTCCAGCCGCAGCCAGCGCTGGACCGTCGACCAGGCCGCCATCTCGGGATCGCTGCAGATCGACTTGACGCTCTCGCCGGCCGCCAGCCGCTCCAGGAACGGCTCCGACAGCTCCAGATACCGCGAATCCGTCCGCCGCTTGCGCGCCCGCTGGGCGCGCGCGTTCTCAACCACCATGGGAGGAGGCCTCTTATTGCTGATGTGGGATGTGGACTCCGCCCCGGAGCGCTACGGCGCAGGGGTGAGGAGTGCCGAAATCCTCTCAGATTTCCGCGGCGATGTCAAGAACAAAGAGGGAACAGTTGGCGCGAGCGCTGAAACGTTCAGCTCGCCCGGCCGGGCTTCAGCTGCGAGGCTCGGCGTCGCGTCAGCATTGGGCTCTTAGCTGACTTTCGGAAGGTCGGCTCGTCGCCGGCCTCTAGTTTCCGACCTTGGCTAAGGTAGAGCGGCGTCTCGGTGCTTTAGGCGACCTTACCGCCTTGAGCTTGTCACACGCTGCGAGGAGGCGAACAGCGTAACTCCTAGCTGCATCTTCCACGAAGCGGAGGTTGACGACAAAGGTCCACATCGTGAGAGCGACCAAGCAGACCAACCCAACGCCGATCGCCTTCCAGGCCGTCGCGTCGAATCCAGTCCAGGTCGCATAAGTGATCGCCACGTTACCTATGGCGCAGAAGATCGCGATTGGGACGGCCACGACCTTCAGGCCGAACGCATTCCTCCGGAAGCCGTAGTCGATGTTCTCCTCGAAAATTAACCCATAAGTCTTAGTGTCGCGCGTTGTCTCGAGTAGCCACGTAACACAGCCTCGGTAGTGGGTATCGGCGATGCCTGGCGTCGCCGTCTCCAAAGTTATGGTCGGAATTTCGTGACCCGCTCGCTGGAGGAACTCATGGTATCGCCGCTTAGTGACGGGGTCGATGAGTTCGTCTCGATGGCGAAGAGCCATCATCGAGACGGCGCTGCCCAGCCGGTCACAGTACTTCGCTTCGACGCGCCGTCCTCGGTGCCGGGAGAACCGCGAGAGCATCATCGTGACCCCGCACGTAACAAGCAGGCCGATGACGCCGCCCCAGATCGTCCATGCCGCCGGAATCCAAACCAGTGCGAGGGCGATGGCGGGGAGAAGGGCGAGAAACGCCGGCCGCAATCGAGCGGTCAGCTCATAGCGATCTACCCCGAAGACTTTGTCACTAGGCAACGGCCCCTCCCGCCAATGACGCAACCGCGCTAGCCGCCGCCAGCGTGCTGATCGCTCGCATCTCTCCGCGGCCTCTGATGAGCAGGGTCATGGGCAGCGTCTCCTGAAGGCCAAGGGCCGCCGCAGATGCCCAATCGACGCCCGACGGCGTCGCCGCCCCGAGGTGGCTGTGCCAGGTGCCGAGACAGAGAAGTGTCCCGCCCGTCTGGGCCGCGATCTCAGCGAGTGCCGGCGTCAGGCCCACTACTCCCAGTCTGAACATGCTGGCGGACCGCTCGCTATCTGGTGGCGCGGGCAACGTGGCGAGGACATACATCCGCCGGGAAATGACAGAGGTCCAGCCGATCAAGACGCCGCCGGTCTCTACCCCAGGATGCTGCGCAATCTCAGCATCAATGGCCGGCAACACATCAGGGGCCAGGCTCACCGTCCAACGTGGCAGCCCTTCGAGATCGGCCCTAACGAAGGGGGCGATCTCCTCAACTTCGTGGACGAGTCCATAGCCGCTCCGCGAGAGGAGGTGGAGTTGACCGCTCGCCGACCGCTTGCCCTTGGCCGCAATAATCTCCGCCATTGGAGCAGCCATGGTGCTCAAGTGCGCATCGCTCATCACCATCGTGGCTGACCCGCAGCCCTGGCCGATGGGCACGAAGGTTTGCTGGTGTTCGTCCGTGAAAATCCGGCGTCGAAGTTCGTCGGCGCGCCACGATTTCGCGTAGAGGGCGCCCATCATTTCGGCGGTGTCCGGGTTGCGTACCTCCCCCTCGACCGTGACGAAACCCAGATCGCCTCGGTCGAACAGGCCGGCCTCTATGATCCTCGGGCTCTTCGAGACATCGGCGGTAGCCAGCCATTCCCGGGCGACCGTGGAGCCCGTCGTGTTGAGGATCCAGTCGATGGTGGGGGAGGTGGGCTCGCCGATGGCCTCTACGAGATCTACGTGATCGCCTTCAATCGGCCGCGTCTCGGCGCCCAGACCGGCGACCGCCTTCGCGAGCGCCGGCGCCTTCCTGTCCATCCAGCCTGAAAATGGGCCATCGTCTGGCGGCGGGTACAGACCGTGCCGAGCGGCGTTGTGAGGGCGTAGGCTCGCATGGTCAGCGCAATAGAGCGGTGCGTTGCCTGCTCGACCGCCGTGCAGCGCGATCTTGCTTCCCAGGCTTCCGGCGCCGAGAAGCGCCCAGGCTTCCGGCGTAGTAGGGCCGGTCAGGCGGCGTAGCAGCGTCGGCCGAGCGACATCAAGGCAGGCAAGTGGACGCACCTCCTCGGCCACAGGCTCCGCCTGCGGCATGTAGATCTGTAGGAAGTAGGAGACCAACTCGACGCGACTTTGGCTGTCGGGCATCGGCCGTGGACGTTCAACGAGGATGATCACCGGAAGCGGCGCGATCCCCGTGAGCCTCTCGTCAGCTGCGGCCGAGAGAGCGGCCATCGCTTTCTTGAACTCCTTCTCCACGCCGAAACGCGCGGCCTGTTCAACGAAGGAAGGTAGGTCGGTGACGTCGTCCGGGCGGAACTTGTCGCGCACAACCTTTCTTCCGGCCACCTCTGCAGCGCCGTGAAGGACAAGCGCGAGGCCAAACTCCACCCGGTCCTCAGTAGGCCTTCGCGCTAGAAAGTCCCTCGCGTCCGCGATCTTCATGACCCGACGACCGAGGCGACCATGGTAGGCCGTTGTAAGGCCGGACTTCCTGTCGGGCACGATCCGACGGTAGATTGCGGTGACGAACTTGTAGCCGGCTTTGCCTCGGGCGTAGGTCCGGATTTCGTCAGCATCACAGTTGACGAAGTCCTTGACGATGTCGCGACGCATCGGCTCCCAAGTTGGCCCTTGGTTGAGGGCGTCTGATGCCGCCTTTTGAAGCCAAAGCTTCGACTGTTCGACCATCCTGATCAGCCCGAGCGTAGCGACAAATTCATCGAGGTCGCCGAAGACGATGCACGGAACCGGCCTGTCGTCCGGTGTGCGCGAAGGCATGAAGTGGGCGTGGCTGAAGTTGAAGTTGCCCCGGAGCGATGGCACAGGCGCGCGCAACGGGTACTTCGGAGAGAAGTCGAACCGAACGCGCTCGACAGGACGCACGCCTGTGGGACTGGCCCCGTCTGCCTTCCACCGATCGCCAAAGCCTAGGTCGATGTCGAACTCGACTCGGGCCCTGAACTCACCGATCTCGACGTTGGCGATCTCGGTCACGTCCGGGTGAGACGCGATCTCCTGAATAGCAAGCTGGATCGCGACCCGGTCCATTGATCAGCCGTGGGAGACGGGCTTGGCGCCGACCAAAGCGGGCGCCAGGCCCGCCGCCGCGATCGCCTTCGCGGGCCGCTTCTTCGCGCCGCCGGGCTCGATGTCGTAGGCGAGGGGGTCAGGCCCCCCGTCGCCGACGCAGGTGAACGTGCCGCTGACACCCTTCAGGATGTCCAGATACTCGCGTTTCGCCCGGATGCACGGCGGATCGGCGTCATCGTCAGTGATCGTCTTCGAACTGGCCACGATCGTCGCGCCGGAGCGGGCTTGACCCAGCGCCTCGCGCGCGGCCCGGCTGACCTTGGCGTTATCGCCCTTTTCGCTCCAGCTGTCCCACGACAGGGACCGCCACGAGCAGTGGTGGGGCGCTTGCAGCAGATCGTAGCCGAGGTTCTCCGAGGCCGAGCCCTTGTTGCGATCCCAGACGCGTTCCCACACCGCCACGCCGGCATCGCCGCCGGTAAGGAAGCGACAGGCGTCCGTGATACCGCCAGCGGCGATCTTGAAGCGGGCGATCGTCGAAGAGTCGTTCTTCGAAAGTAGTTCTTCTTCCTCATCGTCCTTGGCCTTCAACGGAGCGATTAGAAGGGCGCTAAACGAGCTGTCGATGTTCCCGTTGACCCGGTTCCAGGTCTCGCCGATCTTCACGAGGATTGAACCGAGGTCGTCGGTCTTGCCGTTGATGTCCTCGCCGAGGATCAGAATCTTCTCGTTCTCGGGACCGTAGCCGACATCGCGGAAGCGGTTCACGCGCCGGCGCGCCTCGGTGCACCACGCGTTCGCGTCGTCGCAAAGCGTGTGGTTCGTCGAAGCCCGGCGGAACACGACAGGTGAGGACCACATCTCGCGAATGATGATCTTGCCGCTGCCCTTCATGTAGTCGACAGGCTTGCCCAGGTGGAAATGCCGGATCAGGCCGCGGCAGTGGTCCTCATCAGGGTGCGACAACAGCATGGCGTCCACGAAGGGGCGCCCTTCGCTATCGCGACCCAGGATATCCTTGAGCTGCTTCGCCACATCGGCCGTGCTGTCGTCGGGATCGTCCGCGGCCGTGCGGATGTTGCAGTCGATCAGAAGCGTCCGCCCGGTCTCAAAACGGACAAGGGTCATGTCCCCGTCGCCGACGCGGAAGAAGTCAATTTTAGCCACCATCACCAGGGTTCCTCTTAATCAAGGACCCGTGGCGCCGTCGTGCGGCTGCTGCGGTGTTGTGAGCCCTGCGGCTCCCCGCTATGCATCGCAGACCGACGCGGACACGAGTCGGGTCAAACGGCGGAAGGTCGGCTCTTTTCCTAGGACGGCACATCTTTGGGGATGCCGGCCTTCCGCCACACTGCAGCTTGCGCTGCTTAATCTCGCACTTGGCGGGTTCCCGCCCCACCCACCACGGCCGGCCACGAATGGCCGTCTGGATGCCCAGTCTGAAGAGGATCGTCGTACTCAGGCAACGCACGATCCTCGCATCCTGATGTGGATCGAGTCGCCCGTGCAGCGAAGCTGAAATTAACGACGAGGTAGAACAATCCACCGATTCGAGCCACTCGTCCACATGTGGGGGTAAATTCCGTTCCCCTCACAACATGTCGTAGCCAGCGCTGTCGCCCCGGACGTACTTCTTGTCGACGGGCGGGCATGCATTAAAGCGATACGTGCCGATCAATGTCCGCTCTACGGCCCGATATCAACGTCAGCTCTTGGCGCCAAGCGGTCATCGTGAGGCACCCCCTTCCCCTCACCCGCCCCCGCCCCTAACCTCCCCGCCAACAAGAACACCACCTCGGGGAAACACCACACATGGCCGGCGCCGCCACCACCACGCCCACCACCAAGCCCGTCTTCTCCGAGAGCTACCGCACCACCGTGCTGGGCCTGCTCGTCGTCGCCTACACCTTCAACTTCATCGACCGCACGATCATCGCCACCATCGGCCAGGCGATCAAAGTCGACCTGAAGATCACCGACACCCAGCTGGGCCTGCTGGGCGGCATCTATTTCGCCCTGCTCTACACCCTGCTGGGCATCCCGATCGCGCGGCTGGCCGAGCGGTTCAACCGGGTCAACATCATCTCCGGCGCCATCCTGATCTGGTCGGCCTTCACCGCGCTCTGCGGCACGGCCACCAGCTTCGCCCAGCTGGCCGCCTACCGGTTCGGGGTGGGGTTCGGCGAGGCCGGCCTCTCCCCGCCGGCCCACTCGCTGATCAGCGACTATTACGAGCCCAAGAAGCGCGCCTCGGCGCTGGCGGTCTATTCCTTCGGCATCCCGCTCGGCACCATGTTCGGCGCCGTGGCCGGGGGCTGGCTGGCCCAGGAGTTCTCCTGGCGGGTGGCCTTCATGATGGTCGGCCTGCCCGGCGTGCTGATCGCCATCGCGCTCAAAGTCATCGTCAAGGAGCCGCCGCGCGGCCATTCCGAGCCCCATTCCCCGGTGGCCGAGCAGGTGATCGACCCGGCCCCGGCCATCCCGCAAAAGCCGCCCTTCACCTGGGCCGGCGAGTTCAAGGAGCTGGGGGCGGTCATCGCCATCCTGTTCGGCAAGTGGCCGGTGCTGCACATGGTGCTGGGGGTGACCGTGGCCTCCTTCGCCGGCTACGGCGCGGGCCAGTTCGCCCCGCCCTATTTCTCCCGCGCCTTCGGGCTCGACTACGCCCAGGTGGGGCTGATCACCGGCCTGGTGGGCGGGTTCTCGGCGGGGCTCGGCACCCTGCTGGGCGGCTTCCTCACCGACCGGTTGGCCAAGCGCTCGCCGGCCTGGTATGCGCTGACCCCGGCCATCGGCCTGACCATCGCCGCCCCGATCTACATCCTCGCCTATATGGCGCCCTCCTGGCAGGCCGCGGCGCTGATCCTGCTGGTCCCCGGCATCTTCCACTACACCTATCTGGGCCCCACCTTCGGGGTGGTGCAGAACATGGTCGACACGCGGCGGCGCGCCACGGCCACGGCCCTGCTGTTCTTCTTTTTGAACCTGATCGCGCTGGGCGGCGGCCCGGTGTTCACCGGCTTCATCATCGACCGGTTCGCGGCCTTCCACTTCGCGGTTCCCGAGGCGAGCGGGGTGCTGGCCAGCATCGGCTCGCTGTTCGGCGGCGGGGCGGCGGACTTCCAGTCGGTCTGTCCCGGCGGCATCGCGCCGGTGGGGTCGGGCGCCGACGTGGTCGCCCAGTGCCAGGGGGCGCTGGTCTCCGGCACGCGGGAGGGGATCATCGTCACCCTGCTCTTCTATGTCTGGGCCGGGTTCCACTACCTGCTGGGCGCCATCGGCCTGACCAAGGCGCTCGCCAAGGCCCGGGCCGACCGGGGCGAGGCGGACTAACCCCAAGCGACTGTCATCCACCAACGACTGTCATCCCGGTTTGCGCAGCAAGACCGGGACCCATACGCACCTGATCGTGCAGGGGGCGGCTCGGCGTCGCCACCTTCGGCCTTGTCGGCGTCTATGGGTCCCGGTCTTGCTACGCTGCGCTCCGCAAACCGGGATGACACGGGTGGTTGGTCGCGATGACAGCCGTGGTTGGGTTGAGCCGGCGGGCAGTTGGGGCTAATCACCCCGCGTAAGGAGCGCCCGCATGATCCCCCGCTACGCCAGGCCCGAGGCCGCCAAGATCTGGGACGCCCAGACCCGCTTCAAGATCATGTTCGAGATCGAGGCCCACGCCGCCGACAAGATGGCCGAGCTGGGGGTGATCCCGAAGCAGGCGGCGGCGACCATCTGGGAGAAGGGTCGCGACGTGGTCTTCGACGTCGAGCGCATCGACGAGATCGAGCGCGAGGTGAAGCACGACGTCATCGCCTTCCTGACCCACGTGACCGAACTGGTGGGCCCCGAGGCCCGCTTCCTGCACCAGGGGATGACGTCGTCGGACGTCAATGACACGGCGCTGGCCGTGCAGCTCTGCCGCGCCACCGACCTGCTGATCGAGGACGTCGACCTGGTGCTGGCGGCGCTGAAGAAGCGCGCCTTCGAGCACCGCCTGACCCCCACCGTCGGCCGCAGCCACGGCATCCACGCCGAGCCCACCACCTTCGGGTTGAAGCTCGCCGGCCACTATGCCGAGTTCCAGCGGGCCAAGGAGCGCCTGGCGATGGCCAGGTTCGAGATCGCCACCTGCGCCATCTCCGGCGCGGTCGGCACCTTCGCCAATGTCGCCCCCGAGGTGGAAGCCTACGTCGCCGAGAAGATGGGCCTGGCCGTCGAGCCGGTCTCGACCCAGGTCATCCCCCGCGACCGCCACGCCGCCTATTTCGCGACGCTCGGCGTCGTGGCCTCCTCGATCGAGCGCCTCGCCATCGAGATCCGCCACCTCCAGCGCACCGAAGTCCTTGAAGCCGAGGAATATTTCGACAAGGGCCAGAAGGGCAGCTCGGCCATGCCCCACAAGAAGAACCCCATCCTCACCGAGAACCTGACCGGCCTGGCCCGCCTGATCCGCTCGGCCGTGGTCCCCGCCATGGAGAACGTCGCCCTCTGGCACGAGCGCGATATCAGCCACTCCTCGGTGGAGCGCGCCATCGCCCCGGACACCACCATCCACCTGGACTTCGCCCTGCGCCGCCTGGCCGGGGTGGTCGACAAGCTGATGGTCTATCCGGAAAACATGCTGAGAAATTTGGACAGGCTGGGCGGCCTGGTGCACTCTCAACGTGTCCTGCTGGCGCTCACCCAGAAGGGCGTCGCGCGCGAGGTCGCCTATTCCGCGGTCCAGCGCAACGCCATGAAGGTCTGGCGCGGCGAGGGCAAGTTCCTCGACCTGCTGCTGGAGGACGGCGACGTGACCCTGACCCAGGCCGAACTCGAGGAGTTGTTCGATCTCGGCTATCACTTCAAGGCCGTCGACACCGTCTTCGCCCGGGTGTTCGGCGTCGAGGCCATGGCCAAGGCCGCGGAATAGGCGGGTCTGAACCGCGACCGTCGCCGGGCGTTATGGTGGTCCAGTTCGGAGACCGACCATGAAACGCCTGATCCTGTTCGCCGCCGCCGCGGCCCTGCTGACAGCTCCAGCCGCCTTGGCCGATCCGGGCCAGGGCAAGGGCCACGGTAAGGACAAGCACTACAATTCGGGCCCGCCCGGCCTCTCCGACAAGCCCTACGGCATGCCCCCGGGCCAGGCCAAGAAGATGTGGCGCCAGGGCGAGCGCCTGCCGCGCGCCTACTATGTCGAGACCCGCTACGTGATCGTCCAGCCCCAGCGCTATCGCCTGGCGCCCCCGCCCCCCGGCTATCGTTGGGTGCTCATCGAGGGCGACGCCTACCTGGTCCGGCGCGACAACGGCCTGGTGGCCGAGGTGATCGCCAACGCCATCGCCAACCTGATCCGATAGGGCAGGCGCCGGCATAAGGATCGCGCCTTAATTGCCATCGGCGCCGATTGGGTCTCCCGTGCCGCGATCACTTGGGAGGCGAACATGAAGTCCCTGCTTGTCGGATTGTTCTGTTCCATGGGTCTGGCCGCCGCCACCGACGCGACCGCTGCCGACCCGCAGCTCGCGGCGCCCATCCGGGCGTTTATCGATAGCTTCAACAAGGGCGACCTGAAGGCCGCGGTGGCCACCCATACGGGCGATGTGGCGATCGTCGACGAGGTGGCGCCCCATGTCTGGCGCGGTCCGGGCGCCGTCGAGGCCTGGGCCGGCGACCTGGCCAGGGACGCCACGGCCAAGGGTCTGACCGACCAGTCGGTGGCGCTGAGCCCCGCCACCCGCGAGGTGGTTTCGGGTGACCGGGCCTATGTCGTCGTGCCGGCGGTCTACAGCTTCAAGGACCACGGCAAGCCCATGCGCGAGGCCGCCCAGATGACCTTCTCGCTGCAGAAGGACGCCGCCGGCGCCTGGAAGATCAACGCCTGGACCTGGACCGGTCCCGAGCCGTCGCCGGCCAACTAGGGCGCCTAGGTTTTCGGCTTGAGGTCCGGCCGCGAGGCCAGGAACGCCGCGCGTTCGGCCGGGGTCAGCACCTTGGCGCGCTTCTGCCGCGACACCTTCGGCGTCGGCGCGGCGTAGGTCCCGGTCGCGGGAGAGCCGCCCCGCAGGTCGGAGAGCCGCTTGGTGGGAGGTTTCATCGGCGACTCACGGCTGAACGACCGGCGCAGAACCGCCGGCCGCCGCCATTGTCGCAGATTCCTCCGCGCTTTGCCCTAGGCCGTGACGAGCCCCATCCGCGCGGTCCGCGCCCTGCGCCGAAGCAAGGTTCCCACGCCGCCGAAACCCAGGACCATCATCGCCCAGGTGGTCGGCTCGGGTATGGCGCCGCGCCCGGTGGTGAAGCGCAGATCGTCGATGGCGAAGGAGTCGTTGGTTGTGGCGCCCGGACCGACCCCGATGCCGAAGATGTCGTTCGTGGCGCTGGTGTAGCCCAGGAAGATCCCCGGCAGGGGGAATGTCCCGGCCGGCGGGAAGGTGCCGCCCCCGTAGCCGGGCGGCAGGATGTCGGCGGCGGCCAGGTTGAACGAGGCCAGGATCGCACCGCCCGCGCCGTAGATGGTGATCGGATAGGCGCCGCCCTTAGGCGCGGTGTCGCTGAAGAACAGCTCCACCCCGCTTTGGCCAGACGAGAAGGTCGCGATCATCCCGGCGATGGTCGGGAACAGGTTGCCGCCCTCGGTGCTGCCGGTCAGCACGCCGCTGCCCGACGAGGCGCCGTAGCCGAAGAGCGCCGGGAGGTTGTCGATCTGCGGCCGGCCGCTGGGCGTCTGACTGAAGGTCACCCCAGCGTACTGGGTGTCGATCAGCGTGCCTTCGGCCATGCCCTCGAAGTCGATCAGCGACCCGCCGGACAGGATGGAGGTGTAGGAGGTGTAGCTCGCCGCCGTGGCCGAATGGGCGCACAGGACGGTCGCCGCGATGGACGCGGTCGCGAGAAGCGATCTCAGCTTCATGGTCTTTCCTTACGTGTTGGGCGGCCCCCCAAAGGACCGGCTATTTGCTGCGACGGCCATCGGCCCCACGCCAAACCACGCTCGCGACGACGCAATTGGTACTTCGGGTAACCTTAATAGGCGATTCCAACAACGCCAGCGGTTTTTACGGCAACCCGGACGCGACACCCCATAATCGGACCTACTAGACAGTCCGCCTTCGGAATTAACCTTTAGATTTTGACTCGAAATCTGTCATCGAGTCCGATGATAACTGCCTAAAATGCCGACGATTTGTCTTAGAATCCCAGATCAACGCAACTACAGCCAAGCTTGATCTGATCTGATGAAACCATGCCCCCGGCGGGGCCGGTTCACATTCGCGGGAGATCGCGGCGACGCTTCCGTTCCCCAACGTCACCATCCGAACATCGCCCGGATTCCCGCCTCCGGAGCCCGCCATGACCCCCGCCGCCATGAACGCCCTGCTCGCCAAGCAGAAGGCCGCCCACCTGCGCGACGGCGCGCCCTCGGCGGCCCAGCGCATCGCCAGCCTCGACCGCTGCATCAAGCTCTTGATCGACAACCGCGGCGCCATCGAAGACGCGCTGAACGCGGACTTCGGCTCTCGCAGCAAAGAGGCCACCGCCTTCACCGACATCGCCGGGTCCATCGGCCCGCTGAAGCACGCCCGCGACCACCTGGCCAAATGGATGCGGCCGGAGAAGCGCAAGCCCACCCCGGCCATCCTCGGCCTGTTCGGCGCCAAGGCCGAGGTCCGCTACCAGCCCAAGGGCGTGGTGGGCGTGATCAGCCCCTGGAACTTCCCGGTGAACCTCACCTTCGCGCCCCTGGCCGGCATACTGGCGGCCGGCAACCGGGCGATGATCAAGCCCTCGGAGTTCACCCCGGCCACCTCCGACCTGATGAAGACCATGTTCGCGTCCGCCTTCTCCGAGGAGGAGATCGCCGTGGTGGTCGGCGGGCCCGAGGTGGGCCAGGCCTTCGCCGGGCTGGCCTTCGACCACATGATCTTCACCGGCGCCACCGGGATCGCCCGCCACGTCATGCGCGCCGCCGCCGAGAACCTGGTGCCGCTGACCCTGGAGCTCGGCGGCAAGAGCCCGGTGATCCTCGGCAAGTCCGCCGACATGGCCACGGCCAGCGCCCGGATCATGAACGGCAAGACGCTCAACGCCGGCCAGATCTGCCTGGCGCCCGACTATGTGCTCACCCCGCGCGACAGCCTCGAGCCCTTCATCGCCGGCGCCCAGGCCGCGGTCTCGAAGATGTTCCCGACGATCCGCGACAACCCCGACTACACCGCCATCGTCGCCCAGCGGCACTACGACCGGATCATGGGCTATGTGGAGGACGCCCGGGCCAAGGGCGCCCGCATCGTCGAGCTCAAGCCCGACGGCGAGGACCTGTCGCAGCAGGAACACCGCAAGATCGCGCCCACCCTGATCATCGACCCCACCGACGACATGACCGTCATGCAGGAGGAGATCTTCGGCCCGGTCCTGCCGGTGAAGACCTATGCCGGCATCGACGAGGCCATCGCCTATGTGAACAAGGGCGAGCGCCCGCTCGGCCTCTACTATTTCGGCGCCGACGAGGCCGAGCGCGAGAAGGTGCTCACCGGCACCACCGCCGGCGGGGTCACGGTCAACGACGTGGTCTTCCACGTGGCCCAGGAGAACCTGCCCTTCGGCGGCGTCGGCCCCTCGGGCATGGGCAGCTACCACGGCCAGGACGGCTTCAAGGAGTTCAGCCACAAGAAGGCGATCTACACCCAGATCAAGATGGACGGCCCCCTGGCCCAGATGCGCCCCCCCTTCGGCCCGGCGATCCGCAAGTACCTGGACGGCCAGATGAAGGCGTAGGGCGGTCGTCGTCTTTCGCGGCGCTCATCCACCCAGAGCAGTCACCCCCCCACGCGTGTCATCCCGGTTTGCGAAGCAAGACCGGGACCCATAAGCGCTGATCGGGACGAGATGGCGAGGCGGCGCCACAGCCTGCGCCATCTGGTGTCTATGGGTCCCGGTCTTGCTTCGCAAACCGGGATGACAGCCTTGGGTGCGCGCTCCGGCCCTAATGCGCCTTCTTGCCCGGCCAGAAGTGCATCACCGCCACGATCGGGGCGCCGATCAGCAGCCCAACCACCGCCGAGCCCGTCGCCATGGCCGCCCAGCCCGTCACGGCTCCGATTCCCGGAACCGCCGAGGCCCAGTGCGACACGCCCTCGACCAGGTGCGGCACGGTCTCCAGGCGGAAGTGCTCCAGGCCGTGGACGATGATCCCCCCGCCGACCCACAGCATGGCCGCGGTGCCCACCACGGTCAGAAGTTCCATGACCTTGGGCATGCCCTTGACCAGGCCCCGGCCCAGCCCCGCCATCAGCCGGCTCTTCCGCTCGGCCAGGTGCAGGCCGATATCGTCCATCTTCACGATCAGGGCGACCACGCCATAGACCCCGATGGTGATCAGCAGGCCCACCAGGGCCAGGGCGCCCGCCTGGACCGCCAGGGGCCGGTCGGCGACGTCGGCGAGCGCGATGGCCATGATCTCGCCCGACAGGATCAGGTCGGTGCGGATGGCGCCGGCCACCTTCTCCTTCTCCAGGTCGACGGAGCCCAGGGCTAGTTCGTCCGGCTCGTCCACCGGGTCGTGGTGGGTGAAGGCCTCGATGATCTTCTCGGTCGCCTCGAAACAGAGATAGGCCCCGCCCATCATCAGCAACGGCGTCACGCCCCAGGGCGCAAAGGCGCTCAGCACCAGGGCGCCGGGCAGCAGGAAGAAGAACTTGTTGCGCAGCGACCCCAGCGCGATCTTCCAAACGATCGGCAGCTCGCGGTCCGGGGTGAAGCCCATGGCGTAGCCCGGCGTCACCGCCGTGTCGTCGACCACCACCCCCACGGCCTTCGACCCGGCCTTGCCGGCGGCGGCCGACATGTCGTCGAGCGAGGCGGCGGCGATCTTGGCGATCCCCGCCACATCGTCCAGCAGGGCTACGAGACCGGACGCCATCAGGAACCTCCACGGATAGGGATGACCTCGGCGGTCTCCAGGATCACATGCGGCACGAACCGCGAGCGGTCACGGGTCACCCGGCCGCGGTCCTCGCGGATCCCCATGCCGGCCGGCTCGTCGCCGATCATCCATGAACCCACGACCGGATAGTTGGCGCCGAATCTGGGCGGCGGCTGCAACGCCTGGCGGATCCAGCCCTCCGCGCCATAGCCCTGGTCCAGCACCTTGCCGCGGCGACCCTTGTCGTAGAGCTCGACATTGGCCCCCTCGCGGGAGAACAGCGGCTTCCTCACGAACGAGCGGCCCAGGTTGTCGGCGCGCGGATCGTCGTCGAAATAGGTCTCCAACAGGTTCGGATGCCCGGCGTGCCGTTCCCATAGCAGGGGCAGCAGGCCCTTGTTGGACAGCACCGCCTTCCAGGCCGGCTCGATGAACTGGGTCCGGCTCGCGCCGATCTTCCCCGCATAGGTGTCGCGGAACATCTCTTCCCACGGATAGAGCTTGAAGATCGCCCCGATCAGGAAGTTCTCGGCGTCCACGAACCGCCCGTCGGCGTCCAGGCCGATCTGGTCCAGGGCCACGAACTTCGGCTCGATCCCCGCCTGGCCGGCCACGTCCTCCAGGAACCGCACGGTCTGGCGGTCCTCCACGAAGTTGGCGTCGCTGGCGAAGTGGACGAAGCCGCCCTTGGGGAAAATCTCCGCGAACCGCTCGCGCAGTCGGTCATAGAGGCTGTTGAACTGATCGGCGCCCTTGGGCACGCCGCCGTCGGCGATCCGGTCCTCCAGCCACAGCCACTGGAACACGGCCGCCTCATAGATGCTGGTGGGGGTGTCGGCGTTGTACTCGTAGAGCTTCGGCGGCCCTGCCCCGTCATAGAAGAAGTCGAACCGGCCGTAGAGCGAGGGGTCCCTGGCCTTCCACGAGGCGGCGACCACCTCCTGGGCGGCCGGCGGGATCGCCAGCCGGGTCATCAGGCCAGGGCTCTCGACCACTTCGGCGACCAGCTCCAGGCAGAGCCTGTGCAGCTCGGCGCTGGCCGCCTCGATATGATCCTCCACCTGGCTGAGCGTGAAGGCGAAATAGGCCCGCTCGTCCCAGTACCGACGCCCGTCGGCATGGTGCCAGGTGAACCCGACCGCCTCGGCCTTGGCCTTCCAGTCGCGGCGCGGGGCCAGCGTTATGCGGCGCATGGGTGGGGTCCTTGCCAAACGTCCTTCTCCCCTTGAGGGAGAAGGTGGCCCCGCGAGAGCGGGGTCGGATGAGGGGTCGCACCGCCCCATCCGCGCGAACGGCGTCGCCGCCAATCCGAAGGTTCTGAGAGACCCCTCATCCGTCAGGCTTCGCCTGCCACCTTCTCCCGCAAGGGGAGAAGGGAGCGAGACCCCTGCCTATTCCTCGGATCCGCCCCGGCGCGCCGGAATCTTGTCCTCGATCTGCAGGCGCGGGGCCTCCAGTTGCAGCGACGGCGCCGTGGCCTGCAGCCGCGCCAGCACGTCGTCGGCGCCCACATGGCCGGGCAGGATGCCGGCGGCCTGCAGCTTGGCGTCGAGGTCGGCGCCGGTGCGGCGGTCCTCCAGCTCGCTGTGCGCGCGGAACTGCTCCTCGCGCACCGCCTGGCGTTCCTTGATCCGCTTGAGGCTGTCGGCCGCTGAGCCCAGGGTCGAGCCCGTGGCCCCGGCGCGCGAGACCACCGCCGACTGCGCGCGCTGGACGCTCTCATTGACCTTCACCACCTCGATCTCGCGGCGCAGGGCCTCGATCTTGGTGTCGGTCTGGGCCACCACCTGACGCAGCCGGTCCTCGGCGGTGCGCAGTTCGGCGGTCTGGGTCGCCTTCTGCAGGGAGTCGCGCTCCAGGTCGGCGATCCGGGTGGCCACCTCGCGGGCCAGGGCCTCGTCGCCCTTGGCCAGCGCCGCGCGGGCGGAGGATTCGTATTTCCGCGCCTGCTCGGCGAAGCTCTTGGCCTCGTTTTCGAGCATTCGGCGGCGGGCCACCAGGGCGGCCATCTCGTCGCGCGCCTTGCCCTGGGCCATGTCCGCGTCGCGGATCTCCTGGTCCAGGATCTTCAGGGCGTTGGCGTCCACGAGGGTTTGGGCGCCTTCGTGGGCGGTGCCCCGCAGCAGGGCGGAGAGCTTGCTCCAGATCGACATGGGTCTCTCTCCGGTTTAGGCGGCGACGCCGCTGAGGTTTTCGAACGACTCGCGCAGGTCGCCCGCCGCGTCGATGGCGTTGCCCGCCAGGGTGCGCAGTTCGATCAGCACGGTCTGCAGCGAGGTCTTGGCGGCGATCTCGCCGAACAGCTCGTAATAGTCGCGGTTGTCGACGGTGCTGATCCCGAAGTTCGACAGCGGCACGATCTTCTGGGCCTTCAACAGGAAGACGTTGAACGCCGCCTGGTCCTTCTGCTCGTCCACCGGCCACAGGATCACCGAGACCACCATCTGCAGGGGCCCGACGCTCACATAGACCGGCAGGTCGCCGTATTCGTGCATGGTGACCAGCAGGACCGGCTCGGCCCCCTCGATCACCTGGGCGGTGAGTTCGCCTTCCCGGACCAGCGTGCTCTCGACGAGCGCGTCGCGGAGGCCGGGAACGGTCCAGGCCGTGTCGATGACGGAGTCCATGTTTGTGACGCCTTGTGCGTTGTGTGGAATGCCTAACAAAGCCGGGCCGCGCGTCGACTCTATGACGATGGCCTGTACTGCGGCCTGGATGTCGGCCTTGCACGCCGCCGGCGCCCAGACCTCGATCTTCACGAAGCCCATTTCCCGACGGGCCTGACGCCAGGCGCGGGTGCGCTCGGCGGCCTGTTCGGAACGTGGGCGTCGTTCAGCCATGAGTACATGTACGCATACCATGAACGCTTGACAAGATGCCGCAGCAGGTCATTCTGCGGCCGGTTTAGGAAAGCCGCCCACCGATGTTCCGCAAGCTCTTCGGCAAGAACACCCCGAAGCTGGTCGCGCCGGTTCTGCCGATCGTGCGCAACGTCACCATCGGGCGCACCGTGATCCTCGATCCCCTCACCTGGCGGCGGTTCGGCGACCAGACCAGGTTCGAACTCGACCGCGACACCCTGGAGATCACCGCCCAGGGCGTGGTCTCCCTGGACGACGGCGCCTTCGTGCACCGCTTCTATACCGACGACCACGTGATGTTCCAGGCGGTCTCCGACGACCGCGAGGGCCAGAGCGCCAACGACTTCACCCTCTTCGTCCCCTGGCGCAGCGCCTATCCCGGAAGTTCGGCCCAGCGCCGGCTGTGGGCCGACAAGCTGCGGTCCCCGACCTTCATGGAGGACGACCTGCCGGTCTATCGCCGCTTCTGGTTCGACGAGGAGACCGCCGACCAGGCGCCGGTGACCTTCTGGGAGAATGTCTTCACCGACCGGGCCGCCGACCAGCCCTATTCACGGCTCTTCCAGACCTGCATGCTGTTCCACCGCGACCTGCCCGACGAGGGCCGGGAGCTGCTGCTCGCCATGACCCTCGAACCCGCCGAGGGCGACGTCACCCACGAGATCATGATCGGCCTGCCCCTGGCGGTCGGCGAATTCAAAGCCTGAGAGGCAAGCCATGTTCGACGTCACCGCGTTCCAGACCGGCGCCCTGGCCTTCCTGCTGGCCTTCGCCACCGCCGGCGTCTTCACCCTGGCCTTCAAGGTCATCTACCAGTGGATCACGCCCTATAAGGAGCGCGACCTCATCCGGGCCGGCAACAGCGCCGCGGCCATCGCGCTGGCCGGCGCCCTGATCGGCTACGTCCTGCCCCTGGCCTCGGCGCTGAGCCACACGGTCAGCCTGCTGGAGTTCGCCGCCTGGGCGACCCTGGCCGGCGTCATCCAGATCGTCGCCTTCACCGCCGTGCGGATGATCGCCCTGCCCGACGTCAAGGCGCGCATCGAGGCCGGCGAGGTCTCCGTCGGCATCTACATGGCCGGGATATCGATCAGCGTCGGCCTGCTCAACGCCGCCTGCATGACCGCCTGAGGTTCGTCATGAAACGCTCCCGCTCGCTCACCCTCACCACCATGCTGGCCGGCGCCAGCCTGACCGTCGCGGCCTGCGACGACCCGCCCGCGGCCGCCCGCTGGGACCAGAACTCGGTCGCCCAGGGCGAGCAGGTCGAGACCTTCCAGTACGCCGACCTCGACTCCTGCAAGACCGCCAACCAGATCCCCGACGCCGAGTGCGAGACCGCCTACGCCAAGGCGCTTGAGGACAACGACAAGTCCGCCCCGCGCTTCGAGGCCAAGGCCACCTGCGAGGAGACCTACGGCGCCGGCAACTGCGTGCCGCGCGGCTCGGGCGGCGGCAGCTTCTTCACGCCCCTGCTGGCCGGCTTCGTCATCGGCCAGATGTTCGACGGCGGCGGCAACCGCTACTACCGCGGCACCGGCCTTTATCGCGGGCGGGACGGCTACACCACCGGCTGGGGCGGCACGCTCGGCCGCGACTACGCCACCGGCCGCACCACCATCGGCAAGTACGGCATCGACCCGCCCGACGCCGTGCGCCAGGCCCCGCCCCGCATGCAGACCCGCACCTCCGTCGTCTCCCGAGGCGGCTTCGGCGGCGGCCGCGGCTTCGGGGGGTAGAGCTCGCTTCCCGAGTTGCTCCCCTTCTGGGGGAGCTGTCGGCGAAGCCGACTGAGGGGGACTTTGACCCTTGTTTGTGCGCGCGAACCCCCTCCGTCACGTCGCCGAAAAGGGCGACGCGCCACCTCCCCCAAACCGCGCTCCGCGCTGGGGGAGGATCTAGCCCCCGGCTCCGGCAGACGAGCCGCCCGAGCCGCGGCCTCGACACCCGGCTTTCGTGCGCTAGGATTTGACGATGACCCAGGACCAGCAGCTCGCCATCGGCGTCATCCGCCTGCGCGAGCACATGCTGAACCATGCCGAGCTGATCTTCCGCCAGATCCTCGCGGCCGCGCCCGACCACGCCCAGGCCCGGCGCTATCTCGGCGTCACCCTCTGCAAGCTCGGCCGCCGCGACGAGGGCCTGGCCCTGCTCGAGGCCGCCGGCCCCGGTCCGGACCTCGAGGCCACCCTGCACGGCGGCCCCTTCTCCACCGACCAGGCCGAGCACGCCTTCAAGGTCATCGACTATCCCTACCGCTCCAGCGTCCGCTACGGCTCGGGCCGACCGTCCCATCCCGAGCTCGCCGCCCTGATCGGCGCAGGCGCCGCGCGCTATCGCGACCTGCTCGACGGCCTCTCCGAGATCGCCGCCGACTTCGACGACATTCCGCTCGGCGGCGCCTACGACACGCCCACGCCCTTCTGGCTCAACGCCTGGTTCCCGCCGCTCGACGGCATGGTCCTGACCCAGATGCTGCGCGCCCACGATCCGGCCCGCTTCGTGGAGATCGGCTCGGGGACCTCCACCAAGTTCGCCCGCCGCGCCGTCGCCCGCTACGGCCTGCGGACCCGGCTCACCTCCATCGATCCCCAGCCCCGAAGCGAGATCGACGCCCTCTGCGACGAGGTGATCCGCCACCCCCTGGAGGATTGCGGGGTGGAGATGTTCCAGGCTCTGGCCCCCGGCGACATCCTCTTCCTCGACTCCTCGCACCGGTCGTTCCAGGGCTCGGACGTCACCGCCTTCTTCCTCGACATCCTGCCGCGCCTGGCGCCCGGGGTGATCGTCCAGGTCCACGACATCTACCTGCCCGACGACTACATCTCCGGCCATGTGGGCCGGCTGTGGAACGAGCAGTACCTGCTGGCCACGGCCCTGCTGTTCGGCCGCGACGCCTTCGAGATCCTGTTCCCCTGCTGGTACGTTCACCAGGACCCGGCGCTGGCCGCCCACGCCAAGGCCGGGCTCGCCCAGGGCCCGCGGGCGACCCTCAACCTCTACGGCGCCTCGTTCTGGTTTCGGAAGACCTAGACGGTGCGGAGCAGGCCTATCTCGCCCGTACCACCGGACGCGAAGCCTACAGGAACGCCTTGGAGAGATCTCGGCCGGCGCGGCTCGCCCTAACCGCCGTCCAGCGCCGCGACCACCGCCTCGACCAGGGCCGTGGCGGTGACCGGCTTGGCCACGTGCAGGTCGGCGCCGGCGGCCTCGGCGTCCAGCCGGTGCTGGGCCATGGCGTTGGCGCTCAGCATCACGATAGGGGTGCGCTTGCGCTCCGGCGCCCGGCGTTCCTCGCCGCGGATGGCCTGGGTCGCGGCCAGGCCGTCCATCACCGGCATCTGCATGTCCATCAGGATCAGGTCGAAGGTCCCGGCCGCGAAGGCCGCCAGGGCCTGGGCGCCGTCCTCCACCGTGGTCAGCTCCACCCCGAACGGCCCGAGGATCAGCTGCACCACACGCTGGTTGATCGGATGATCCTCGGCCAGCAGCACCCGCAGGTTGGCCAGCCGCGCCAGCACGCCTTCGTCGTCGGCGACCGGGGCGGCGAGCGCCGCGCTGCGGTCGGCGTCATAGTCGGCGAGCGGCCGGCAGCGGGCCAGCGGCAGCACGACGCGGAACAGGCTTCCCTGCCCCGGCTCGGATCGCGCTGAGATCCCGCCGCCCATCATCTCCACCAGCGCCCGGGTGATGGACAGGCCCAGGCCCGTCCCGCCGAAGCGCCGGGTGATCGTGCCGTCGGCCTGGTTGAAGCGCTGGAACAGGTCGCCCGCGAAGACGGCGTCGAATCCCACCCCGGTGTCCTCGATCTCCAGCACCACGGTCGCCGGCTGGCCGCCCGTCCCGGCGTCCTCCACGCCGATCGCCACCCGGACCTCGCCCTGGGCGGTGAACTTGACCGCGTTGGAGAGCAGGTTGGCCGCCACCTGGCGGATCCGCAGGCTGTCGCCCAGGAACTCGCCCCGCGCGTCCTCGCCCCAGTCCACCGGAAAGCTCAATCCCTTCTCCTGGGCGCGCAGGCGGAACATCTCCAGCACCCCGCCCAGCTCGGCGCGCAGGTCGAACACGCCCTGCTCGATCTCCAGCCGCCCGGCCTCGATCTTGGAGAAGTCCAGCACGTCGGAGACCAGCCGCTCTAGGGTCACGCCCGAGCTCTCGATCAACCCCACCATCTCGCGCTGGTCGGGGGTCAGTTCGGTCTTGGCCAAGGCCGCCACCACGCCGATCACCCCGTTCAGCGGCGTGCGGATCTCGTGGCTCATATTGGCCAGGAAGTCGCTCTTGGCGCGGTTGGCGGCCTCGGCGGCGTCCTTGGCCGCGGCCATCTCGGCCTCGATGGCCAGCCGCTCGGTGACGTCGCGCGCCACGCCGTAGACCAGGTCGCCCACCCGCCGCGCCCGCCATTCCAGGTGGCGATAGGTTCCATCGCGGCGGCGGTAGCGGTTGATGAAGCCTGCGACCTCCTCCTCGACCGCCAGACGCTGCATGTGCCCATGGCTGGCGCCGGCGTCATCGGGATGGATGAAGTCCAGCATCGGGGAGCCTTCCAGCTCCGCCATCGAATAGCCCAGGGCCGCTTCCCAGGCCTGGTTCACCTTCACGAACCGCAAGTCCCTGTCCCGGATGCAGAGCATGTCGAGGGACACTTCGAAGAAGGTCGCCAGCTCCGCGTCCGCCGCGCCCCGGCGCCCGATATCAGGCGGCGAGGCATCGTCGGATGCGGACTTGAACATGGGGGACGCGACGCTCCGGTGAACTGCGGTCACCTTGGGCCACGCCGAGGTATCAGGGCGTTAACGCAAAACGCCCCGCCGGGTGGCGGGGCGGGGCGTTCCACGGGTCCGGGCCGGTGTTACTTCTTCATCATGCCCTTGATCTCTTCGGCCGAGGCGTTGATCACCGCCGCCCCGTTGTCGACGGCGAGGCTTGAGGTGTCGACCGCGAAGCTGTCGGCGCCCATCTTGATGGTGGCCATCTGCCGGCCGCTGGCGTCGGGCTTCACCTGGGTGACCTCTCCGATGGTGGCGCCCGCCTTGTCCTTCACCGGCTGGCCCACCGTCACGGCGGCGGGGGCGGCGGAGGTCGTCGCGGGCGCGGCGGCGGCGTCGTTCGCCGGCGGCGGGCTTGAGTCCGTGGTCTGGGCCACGGCGGGCGCGACGACGGCGAGGGCGAGGGCTGCAGCCCCGAGGATAGCGATTGAGCGCATGAGGTCTCCATTTGGCTTGGCGTCCCCCGACACGCCGCTACGATCCAGACCCAATGGGACCAGGGCTGGACCCTGCCGGGGCGAAATCTAGGCTACAGCGGCGCTAGGACGCGTCCCGGCGCCCCGGACCCGCCTAAATTGGGGCCGAGAAACGCCTCGCGCGGCAGGATGAGGCGAGCTTGAAGACATTGGCGGTCATCGCCCTCAAGGGGGGCTCGGGCAAGACCACGGTGGCCACCCACCTCGCGCTGGGCGCCCACCTGCGCGGCCTCGACACCCTGCTGGTCGACATCGACCCGCAGCTGTCGGCCCGTGACATCCTGGGCGCGCGCGAAGTCCCCGGCCCGGCCTGCGTCACCTGTTCCGGCCGCAACGTCCTGGCCGCCCAGTTCGGGGCCCTCTCCCAGCGCAAGGACCTGCTGATCGTCGACACCCCGGCCGGCGCCGTCGAGGAAGTGGGCGAGGCCATCGTCGTCGCCGACTTCGCCGTCCTGGTCGTACGCCCGACCCTGATCGACCTCTCGGGCCTGGCGCGATCGCTCACCATCGTCCGCAAGCTGGGCAAGGCCTACACGGTGGTGCTGAACCAGGCTCCTGTACCGCGGGAGAACATCGAGGCGCCCCTGGTCAAGCGGGCCTTGAAGGGCCTCGACTACATGCAGGCCCCCGTCGCCCCCGTCATTGTGCGGTCGCGGTCGATCTATCAGACGGCGCTCGAGCGGGGCCGCTCCGCCGAGGAAATGCCCGACCGCGCCGCCGCCCGCGAAATCGCCGCGCTCTGGGACTTCATCAACGCTGAGGTTCGCCGGTCAGCCGCGCCCGCCGTCGACGCCGTAGCTCCTGCCGCCAGCGCATCTCTCCCCAGTCGGTGATCAGGACAGCCGGCAGCCTCACGATCAGGCCTTCCGCCGCCAGCCTGTCCAGGTGAGCCTCGTCGCAGGCGCCCAGCGCCAGGCGGCCGTGGCGAAGCAGCTGGTCGAGAACCCGCCAATCCTCGGGCGCGAGACGATCCTCCGGGCAGCCGCGCGGCGGGGCCTCGCGTTGAACCGCCAGTATCGTCATAGGATCCCCACCCCGTTTTGCGATTACGGGGCTCGACACTAGGCTTGGCTCAATTCAAAGCCATTAGACCAGATGGCCTATGGGAGGCTCGGTTGCGGAAGAGGGTTTGTCCCTAGTGCTCGGTGCGACAGACGCGGCGCTTCGCGACCAGATCCTCGTCAGCGAGGCGCGGGCCGAGCTGAAGGGCAGCCTCGCCGCCTGGGTGGGGCTGGCCGTCGTCACCGCCTTCCTGGCGTTCGAGTTCGCCCCCCGCGCGGAGCCCTTCGGCTACGGTCTCTGGCTCACGACCATCGCCCTGTTCCTCGGCTCCTGGCTGATCGCCTGGACCCGCTTCGTCGCGCGGCCGCCCAGCGACCGCGCCGTGCTCGACCGCTGGATCCCCGTCGCCAGGGCCGGCATGACCCTGTGCAACCTGGCGACCGCGGGCAGCGTCTGGGTCTTCCTTCCGGTCGCCGAGCCCGAGCTTCGCGCGCTCATTCTCGTGCTCTTCGCCTGGTATCTGATCGTCCAGTTCGCCGCGGCGACCGAGGCGACCCAGGTGCTGAAGAGCGCGGTGCTGCTGGTGCTGGGCTCCCTCACCGCCTGGCTGCTGATCGCCCGCCCGCCCTACTTCCTGCCGCTGGCCCTGTTCCTGCCCCTGTTCGGCGCGACCCTGATCGCCATCCGCCGTTTCGTGCGCGAGGCGGTGGTCAAGGAGACCGTGGCGCGGGCCCTAGCGGACGCCGCCCAGCGCGACCTAGCCGCGGCGATGGCCGTGCTCGAGCGCGAGCGGGACGCCAAGACCCACTTCATCCGCGCCGCCTCGCACGACCTGCAGCAGCCGCTCCAGGCCGCGGCCCTGTTCCTCGACCAGGTGAAGCCGGGCGCGGGCGCGGAACGCCAGGCCGCCTCCCTCGGCGGGCTGCAGCGGGCGCTCACCGCCGCGCGCGCCCTGGTCGCCACCATGCTCGAACACCTGAAGCTCGAGAGCGGCGTCATCCGGCCAAGCATGGCGGCGCTCAAGGCGCGGGAGGTGTTCGACCGCGTCTTGCTGACCCAAGGGCCGGCGGCGACCGCCGCGGCTATCCGGATCTCCACCGCCGGCGGCGGCCTGGACCTGCGGGCCGATCCCGCCCTGCTGGCGCGCGCCATCGAGAACCTGGTGGCCAATGCGATCCGGCACGCCGGCGGCCGGCGCGTGCTGATCGGCGCCCAGGCGCGGGCGGATGAGGTCCTGATCTGGGTCGTGGACGACGGGCGCGGCCTGGCCGCGGATGACGCGGCGCGCATCTTCAGGCCCTTCGAACAGGGCGGCCATGTGGGCGAGGCCGGCGGCTTCGGCCTGGGTCTCTCCTCCACGGCTGGACTGGTCGCGCTGATGGGCGGCAGCTGCGGCGTGCGGCCCGGCCTGACCCGGGGCGCGGCCTTCTATATCCGGCTGCCCCGCGAGGCCGCCCGCCTGCACGGAGACGTGTCGTGCGCGGCCTGATCTGCGACGACCACCCGCTGATGCGCGAGGCGCTGGTCGCCGCCGTGCGCGACCGCTGGCCGACCTTGGTCGTCGACGAGGCCGGCGACTTCCCCACGGCCTGGGCCAGCGCCGAGGCGGGCGTCGACTTCTGCCTGGTGGACCTGGGCATGCCGGGCGCCGAGCCCTTGGCGGGCCTGGCCGGCCTGCGGGAAAGAGCCCCCGAGGCGACGCTCCTGGCGGTGACCGGCCTCACGGACCCGGCGCTGCTGGCGCGGGTTCTGGCCTGCGGGAACGCGGTCCTGTCCAAGAACATCGAAGCCGACGTCCTCCTCGAGGCGATCGGCGCGGCGGTCCCGGGCCTGCTGGCCCTCGAGCGGATACGGCTGCCGCCGCGCCAGCAGCAGGTTCTGGACCTGCTGGCCCACGGCCTGACCAACAAGGAGATCGCCCGGCGGCTCGAGATCTCCCCCGCCACCGTTAAGATCCACGTCGCCCGCGTGGTCAGCTGGCTCGGCGCGCTCAACCGGACGGACGCTGTCGCCCGCGCCCAGCGCGAACGTCTCATCTAGCCGGGTCGCGCAATCGCTCCCTAGCCGATTTCCGCCAGCCGCGCCGTTTTCGCAAAACACCGGCCGATTTCGAATTCGGCGAGACTGCGCGTCCCCTGGTGTGGCGATCTGATCCTGTCGACCAGGAGGACCCTAAGTGGACATCGCCGAACTCGCGCTGAAATCGCCCGGCCCGACGGCCGTTCTCCCGGCGTCGAAACCCTGATGCGCAAACCCCTGATGATCGCCCGGCAGGGCCGCAAGCCGACCGGACTCCTGGGCCAGGTCGTGGCCCGGATCATGGCGAAGGAAACCGCGCCGGAGAACGACATCGCCGTCGAACTCCTGGCCCTCGAGCCCCGCGACCGCGTGTTGGAGATCGGATGCGGCCACGGCCACACCCTGGCCAAGGCCGCGGCCCTCGCCCATCAGGGCGTGCTGTCGGGCGTCGACTTCTCCTGGGTGATGCACCGCTACGCGATGCGCCGTCACCGCGCCCTGGTGCGCGCGGGACGGCTCGAGTTCCGGTTCGGCGGCAGCGACCAGCTCCCCTACGAGGCCGGGACCTTCGACAAGGCGTTCTGCGTCCACACGATCTATTTCTGGACCGCGCCGCTGGACCATCTGCGGGAGGCCCGCCGCGTCCTGAAGCCCGGCGGTCGCCTGGTGCTGGGTTTCCGCCCGGCCGAGGACGAGAGCTTTCGGGCGACCTTCCCCGACCAGGTCTACTGCATCCGCCCGCGAGCCGAGGTGGTGGAGCTGGTCCGTAGCGCGGGCTTCGAAATCCTCGACGTCCGCGAACCCGGGCAGGACAGCCGGCGCGTCGTGTTCATCGTGGCGCAGGCGGCCGGAAGGCCGGGAGCGTCTTCCACACCCGGTCGTCATGGGCCGGGACGATGACCAGGCCGGGCATGGCCGCCTTCGCCGCATTCAGTTTCCGCAGCATGGCCCAGGTGGCTGGACCGTCGACATCCACCAGCGAGCGGCTGAGCATCGGCTTCTGGGCCGGATGTTCCACGCCTTCCGCCTGCCAGGCGGTGTCGCCGACAAGGGCGTAGCGCTTGCCGTCCGGCGTGCTGACGAAGGCCACGATGGATCCCGGCGTGTGGCCGGGGACGGGGACCAGCACCACGCTGCCGTCGTCGAACACGTCCCAGCTCTCGGCGAAGCCCAGATAGGGACCGTCCGGGAAGTCGAAGGCGCGGTAGTTCCGCGTGCCGAGCCGCTGGGCCAGCTTCGCCGCATGGTGGTCGCTGTTGACGAAATCGAGCTCGGCCTTGCTGACCCACACGGGCGTGTCGGGGAAGTGCTGCAGGCCGCTGACGTGGTCCCAGTGCGCGTGGGTGAGGACGACCGCCGTCAGGCTGGCGAGCGGCACGCCGCCGGCGGCCAGCTGCTCGGCGACCGTCGTGGTCAGCTGGGGCTTGATCGTCGCCCGCATGATGGCCGGGGCGGTCTTGAAGTGCTGGGCCAGGTCGCGGCCGTAGCCGGTGTCGAACAGCAGCCTTCCCTTCGGATGCTCCACCAGGATGGCGCCGGTGACGAAGGTGCGCTTGTCGTCCATCCGGCCGCCCTCGAAGGCCATGGCCGCGCTGGACTGGGTGGAGCCTGAGGGCAGGGCGCTGAGCGTCATGCCCGCCGGCGGACGGGCGGCGGGCGGCGCTTGCGGCGTCGGCGGCGCGGCCTCCGGGGCCGGCGCCGCGCAGGCGGCGAGCGAGATGGCGAGGGCCAGGGCGGCGAACGGGGAAAGGAACGGGATGGAAGGCATCGGAGTCTCCTGAACCCCCGATCCTTGGCTCGCCGCCTTCCATATGTAAAATATCGATACCTGACACTCAACATAGGCTATGACTATGGAACTTCGCGAGCTGCGCTACTTCCTGGCGGTCTACGAGACCGGCAGCGTGACCGCCGCGGCGCGACGCTGCTTCATCTCCCAGCCCTCGGTCTCGGCGGCGATCGCGGCGCTGGAGCGCGAGCTGGACACGGTGCTGTTCGCGCGCCACCGCAAGGGCGTGGCCGCCACCGCGGCGGCGGACGTGCTCTATAGGCGGGCCCGGCCGCTGGTGGACGACGCGCTGTCGCTCAAGGCCCTGTTCGAGCCGACGCCCGCCGCCGAGGTGACGCTGGGCCTGATGCGCAGCCTGGACATCCCGCGCGTGCTGCCGCTGCTGAAGCCGCTCACCCAGGCCGGCGACGTCCGTCTGTTCCTGGTGGAGGCGGACGCGCCCTGCGACGCGCGGATCGTCTCGCGCAGCATGACCGACAAGGACGAGGCCTTCGCGCCCCTATGGTCCGAGGGCTATGTCCTGGCCCTGCCCCCGCGCCATGAGCTGCGCCTGAAGTCGCAGCTGGCCCTGGCCGACCTGGAGGGCCTGCCGCTCATCGGCCGCTGCAACTGCGAAAACGCGGACCAGACCGGCGATCTGGGCTTCAAGCCGCAGATCGTCGCCGTCGCCACCACCGAGGAGTGGGCGCTGGCGCTGGTCGAGGCCGGGGTCGGCGCGACCGTGCTCCCGGAAGGCGTCGTCCCGCCGGACGCGCGCGTCGCGACCCGGCCGCTCGCCGACCTGGGTCTGCGTCGCGAGGTGGGCGTGGCCTATCGCCAGGCCGACGCCGGGTCGGCCACGGTGACGCGGATCCTGCAGGCTGTGGGCCACGCCCCGCCCGGCCCCGCAAGCCGGCGCGCGGCCTAGGGCCGGCGTGCGGACATCGTGACCGCTCAGGCGGCGACCACCGCCCGCTTCCGACGCGAGCGCAGCGCCGCGCCGAGGCCGCCGAAGCCCATCAGCATCATGGCCCAGGTGGCCGGCTCCGGCACGGCGGAGCCGGGGACGTCGCGGTCCGGATAGACGTGGCTGGAGAAGGTGATGTCCGGCTCGCCGACCGAGAGCTCGAACTGCAGCACCCCGCCGCTGGTGGGCGTGGCGTCGCCGATCATCTCGGCGACGGCCGCGGTGTAGGGGCTGATGCTCGTTCCCAGGCTCAGGGCCGGCGACCCGGTCATGAGGACCACGTGCCGAAGCCCCGGGGTGTACTGGTCGAAGGAGAATTGGCCGCTGAAGAGGCTGTGGGCCATCCGGGTGGGGTTGAGCAGGCTGTAGGTCCCGAATCCGTCCAGCGTCACCGAGGCGGACTGCAGCTGCAGGAATTCGGCCCCGACCTGCTGGCTGTCGATCTGGCTGGTGTCGCCGACCCCGTTGAAGGTGAAGGCGGTGTCGGTGAAGGCGACGTCGTCGAACGTGCCGTTCCAGGCGCCGCTGATCGTGTAGATGACCGGCGCGGCCTGGGCGGCCGACGCCAATAGCGCCAGCGCAAGGCCGCAGCTTAGGGCGAGTTTCATGGATTTCCTTCGCATCTGTTGATGCGGAGGCCTACGCGGCGGCGACCGGTGCGTGCAGGTGCAGCGGCGGGCGGCCACGGGCGGCGACGGGCGGCTCAGGTGTCGTATTCGAACAGCGGACCGCGGGCCAATGAACGCGCGAAGCTCATCATCAGCATCGGATCGCCACCGGCCGCCAGGGCGGTCGGGCCGGTGTCGTGCCACAGGTGATGGCGGATATCCTCCGGCACGTCCTCGGCCGCGCTGAACGGCGGCCCGCGGGTGATCTCGTCGAACCTGGCGTCGTCGGCCGCCGTGTCGCCCGTCAGGTCGCCCACCCGCTGCAGGATGCACTTGCTGGCGATCGGCGTGCCGCTCGGGTCGCGCAGGCAGGTCAGGATGATGCCGTCCACCACGTCCGCCCGCTGGCGCACCACCCCGTTGAAGATCGCGAACACGAAGGTGCCGGTGACCGCGTCGGCCCCCACCGAGAACAGCTGGTGCTGCTGGCTCAGGGTCCAGCCGTGGAAGCGCACGTGGAATATGCCCAGGGTGAAGCTCATCGCCCCGTCGGCGGTCCGGCGCAGCATCAGGTGGTCGTGGACGAAATGCCCCGGCATTTCGGACGAGGGCCGCGTCGAGCGCCACAGGCCTTCATAGTCGGCCCCGCGAACCTGCTCCTCGGCCTTGGGCTGCTTGAAGAGGCCCAGCGGAAAGGGCGCCGCGGCCGGCGCCGGACGGGCCGAGCCCGGGGCGAGCCTGACTCCGACCCGCTCGGCCAGGGTCGCCAGATCGGCGTCCCAATCGTGCATGGTGAAGCCCGGCCGCTTCTCGGCGATGGCCTGGGTCAGGCGCGCCAGGTTCTGCGAGGACGGCCGCACCGACCCGGCGCACCAGCGGCCCACCAGCGATTTGTCGACGCCCAGGTCCGCGGCGAACTGGCCGCGACTGATCGATAGCGCCTTCAGCACCAGCGACAGCCGGTCCGCGAACTCGGGGATTTGCATAAACGACCTTCGCCAGGGATCCCGCCGAATGCAACCCATGGCGACGCTCGCCGCTGATCGCCCTACCCCCCGGTCAGCTTCGCCGCCGGCGCCTCCCCCAGCTCCTCTCCGAAATTGCGCACGGTGATATTGAACACCGGCCGCCGATCCTCCGGCGTCTCGCCCTCCAGGGGCTTGGCCCCGTACTTGGTGGGCGCCAGCCGCGCGGCCTGCCAGCGCGCCGCCTCGATCCGCACCTTGGCCAGGAAGGCGGTCTCGGCCGTCGCGCCCTCGGCGATCTCCCACACCTGGTCGAAGCGCCGGTGCGCCTGCACCGTCCGCGCCACCCCATAGGCCTGGGCGAACTCCGGATAGCGCTTCACCCAGTTATAGACCGTGTCCTCGCAGGGCAGGCCCGGCAGGTCGCAGGCCTGGCCCACGGTCATCCCCGCCGCCACCCGCTCGCAGATCAGCCGCGCCATGTGCCGGCAATAGACCGCCCGGCGCCCGCCGCGCGGACTGTGCCGCCCCGCCGCCATCGCCGCCGCCAGCCGCGCCCGGAAGGCCGGCCTGGCCTTGGCCCAGCCCTTCACCCCCGCCCGGCTTGGCATGTCCGGCTCCCGGCAGACGGCCATCAGCGGCTCCCCGTCCGCCAGCCGCGCGCAGATCACCGAGGCCAGCCCCTCGGAATAGGCCCGCCAGGGCCGCACGCAGCGGCCCGCATCGTCAGAACTCATGGGAATGTCTCGCCGCTCTTTTCCCTCCCTTAATGGGGAGGGACAGACCGCGCAGCGGTCAGGGTGGGGAAGCCCGCGCCAAGCGCCAAGCGCCTCAAACTACCCAAACCCTCTCATATTCCCGCGCAAATGTCCAGAACATATCAAGAACAAATGGCCCAATCCACACCAGGCCGAGCGGACCTCAGACCTCTTCGCGCTGGAACCCGTAGGCCCGCTCGACCTTGGCGATCCGCACTTCGTATTGCGCGTACCAGGTCTCGCGCCCCTGCCGTTGCGCGGCCAGATGGTCGGCGACGCGCTTCCACAGCGCGATGGACTCCAGGTCGCGCCAGTAGGAGACGGTGATCCCCACCCCGTCGCGCGCGCTCTCCACCCCGAGGAAGCCCGGCTGCGCCGCGGCCATCCGCACCATCTCATCGGCCATCGACCCATAGCCCCGGTCGCCCTCGGTGCGCGTGGAGGTGAAGATCACCGCGTAATAGGGCGGCTCCGGCGTCACCGCGATCGCTGGCGTTTCGGACATGCTCAAGACCCTCCCTGGCGAGGCGCCCATCTATGCCAGCGCGCCCCCGCGCCCGACATGACGTTTTTCCCTCGGTTCTTGCCAGGGCCGCCGTCCCGCGACAGCGCACATCCCTGCCCGCCGTCACGACGACATGATAGCTATTTCCCCGACCTCAACGCCGGAACCCCGCCATGCCTTTCCTCGCCGTCCTCGCGTTCGCGGGGGCCGTCGCCAGCGACCCAGCCGTCGCCTGCGACGGAAACACCCGGGAGATGGAAGTCTGTTTCGGCAAGCGCCTTGCGAAACATGAAGCGACCCTGGCGACCTATGTGTCCGCCGCCCGCGACCGCATAGTACGAGAGGCCGCCGAAGCGCCATCCGGCTTCAGCTCTATCGAGAACGCCCTGGGCGGCTTCGATGCGGCCCAGGCCGCTTGGTCGACCTTTCGCAACGCGGAGTGCGGCGCCGTCTACGACTACTGGTCGATGGGCTCGATCCGCGGCCTCAAGTCCCTCAGGTGCCGGACGATCCTGACCCGGCAGCGCACGCACACGATCTGGACCCATTGGCTGAGGTATGAGGACAGCTCCCCGCCGATCCTCCCTGAGCCCCCGCCCGCGACTTGGCCCTAGGGCGGTTCTAAGCACGGCGTCGGGTGACGAGCCAGATGAACCCGAGCCCGCACCAGCCGACAAACGTCAGAAACCAGCCCGAGAGCAGGGTCTGGATTAGAACGCTGTCCTGTTCGCGGCGCCGCCACGCCTGGTAGTCGGAATTGGTGAAGATCGATCCTATGCGCCGGACCCGCATCAGCTCGCCGGTATAGGCGCCCACTCGCGACGACGATTGCTGACGGGGCTCATCAAGCAACAACATCCCCGGATGATGGGTGGGATGCTGATGACCCAACTCCAGCAACCCGAGTTGATATGCCCACTTCAGCCGAATGGCGTCGCTCGCGGACGTCTCGAAGCCAATCTCGTAACCTTGCTGAACAACACTGACCACGCTCGCTCCCGCAGGGCCGCCCCAAGGCGAAGCTTGCAGTTATGCACGTAATTCACATCACCTCAACCTAGCCGAATACAATCCAGAGGCGCTCGCTGGCGTAGTTGACCGCGTGCGCCACTCCCAGCCGTAGGCCCCCTACCCCCCTCAGTCCTCAACCGCCTCCACCCCCCGCCGCGCCAGGTCCGCCAGCCCGTCCCGCATCGCCTTCAGCTGCTCGGCCGAATGCCCGGTCCAATCCACCACCTCCCCCACCACCCGCAGCGGGGCCCGCGTGCGGTACGATAGGGTCGGATTGCCCGGGAATTTCTGGTCCGTCAGGTTGGGATCGTCCTCGAACGGGCCGGTCGGCTCGACGACGTAGATCCGGCCCGGCCCCTCGCCCAGCGCCAACTCCGCGCCCCAGGCAGCCGCATCCAGGGTGGCGGTGAGGTAGACATAGGCCGCCTGTTTCCGCCGGCCGTAGTTGGAGGCGTAGCCGGGCGCGATCAGGTCGCCCGGCGGCCTTGGCGCCATGGAAGAAGGCCTGGACGCACGGTGTGGCTGTCATGGATCGAGGGCCCTTCGAGATCGGTCGAGGGCGCCACAGACTGCGCACAAATCGCCGGCCGACAATTCTTGAACTGAGGTATTTCGCGCCCAAATCCCTGTCAGGCGGGCGCGGCGGCGCTGCCCTACCAGGCGCTCACCGCCCCATAGGGGTGCTCGAACTGCAGGGCCACGAACCGCGCCGTCGTCGGCCCATAGGCCCGGTCGATCTGTCTGAAGGTCGCCGCCATGGCCTCCCCGCGCGGCAGGACCACCTTGCGGTCGAACCGCTCCGGCAGGCTGGCGGCGCGATGGAGCGTCAGCCCGTGCCGGGTCGTGACGCTGGCCGGCCCGGTCGCCCAGGCGGTGGAGCGGTAGGTGCGCGACCAGGCGTCGAGGGCCGTGCCGAAGGCGATCTCGTCCAGGCCGGCGGTGAGCGGCAGGGCCACCGCCTCATGGCGCCAGAAGGCCAACCGGTTGGCGACCACCTGGGTCATGCCCCACGGCGTCAGGCGGTAGTCCTCCCCCGCATGGCGCGGGTCGGGCAAAGGCAGGGCCAGGCGGGCGGCGGTGGCGGCCATCACCGGTTCCCCGGCCAGCTGGGAGAGCAGGTGCAGGGTGGCCGGCTCCCCGGCGCTGATCCCGGCCGTGGTGATGACCGGCCCGTCCTCCACCCAGCGCCGGTCGTGCCGCCAGGTCACCCGCGGATGCTGCTTGGCGAGCTTGCCGCGGCTGTACCAGTGGACCGTGGCCTGGCGGCCGTCCAGCAGGCCGGCGGCGGCCAGCACCTTGGCGCCGTTGCAGATCGACATGATCCTGGCCCCGGCCTTGAGCTGGGCCCGCAGCCAGGCGGCGCGGGCGGGGTCGTCCACCACCTCCAGGGCCGGGACGATCACCAC
This sequence comes from Phenylobacterium sp., assembly GCF_036677185.1. GTDB lineage: Bacteria > Pseudomonadota > Alphaproteobacteria > Caulobacterales > Caulobacteraceae > Phenylobacterium. The sequence continues at coordinate 146,876 of NZ_JAKFEN010000023.1, read as the reverse complement.
GTCGGGGCGCGGCCGGCGGGCCAGTTCGGTGAGCGTCATCTGCGGCGCGGCCCAGGCGAAGCCGGGGGTCAGGCGCACCGGCGCCTTGGTCGCCGCGACCACCTTGACCTCCACCGCCCCGCTCTCGGCGAGGATGGCGTAGGGGGCCAGCAGGTCGGTGGCCACCGTGCCCCGCGCATCGGCGAGGATCACCACCAGGGGCCTGGCGGCCGCGGCGGGGCCGGCCGTCCCAAGGACGAACAGGGCGAGGAGGACGAGCAGGCGCGTCAGTCGAGGCATGGGCGGACCTCACGGGGATGGTCCGCCGAGGCTAGCCCCCGCCCCGGCCGGGCCAAATGTCATTATTCCAACCATTCCTGCCGTCGGCCCGGGGATAAACTCCGCGGGGCCGGATGAGGGGTCGAAAGCCCTATCCGGTTAGGGACGGCGGGAGACGCCGGCGGCGCAAACAAAAACGCCGCCCTCGCGGACGGCGTCTGTGGGTTTCGCAGGCGGCGATGGGCCGGTCAGCCGGCGCGGATCTGCTCGCGGGCCTGGGCCAGGAGTTCGTCCATCTTCATGCGCACCTCACCTTCGGTGATGGCGACGCCGGACCCCTTCAGGTCCTCGAACACCTTGCGCAGCACGTCCTCGTCGCCCGGCAGCTCGAAGTCGGACTTCACCACCGCCTTGGCGTATTCGGCGACGCTGTCCTCGGAGAGGCCCATCAGGGCCGCGGCCCATTCGCCCAGCATGCGGTTGCGCCGCGCGCCGGCCTTGAATTCCTGCTCCTGGTCGAGCTCGAACTTCCTCTCGAAGCCGCGCTCTCGATCGTTGAAGGTGGTCATGTGTTCCCCAGTGGGCCGTCAGTCGGGCGTTGCATATCCCTTGAGCCGCGTGCTCGCAACGTAAACGCGCCGCGTCGCGATGTGGCGCCCGCGCCGTTTGCGCACGCCCTGCCGTTCCGCTAATCCTCATCAGGCCTCATATGGGCGAGAGGCCGAGTCGACGGCTCGGCTAACCCTCGCCCTCGGAGAAGGCGTCTATGACCACCCGCCGCAAGAAGATTTACGAGGGCAAGGCCAAGATCCTCTATGAGGGTCCCGAGCCCGGAACCTTGATCCAGTACTTCAAAGACGACGCTACTGCCTTCAATTCGCAGAAGAAAGCGATCCTGGAAGGCAAGGGCGTCATCAACAACCGGATCAGCGAATATGTGATGGTCAAGCTGAACTCCATCGGGGTTCAGAACCATCTGATCAAGCGATTGAACCTGCGCGAGCAGTTGATCCGCGAGGTGGAGATCATTCCGCTGGAGGTGGTCTGCCGCAACGTGGCCGCCGGCTCGCTGTCGCAGCGCTTCGGTCTGCCCGAGGGCCAGGCCCTGCCCCGCTCGATCATCGAGTTCTACCTGAAGGACGACAAGCTCAACGATCCCATGGTCGCCGAGGAGCACATCACCGCCTTCAACTGGGCCTCGACCCAGGAGATCGACGACATGATGGCCCTGACCCTGCGGGTGAACGACTTCCTGACCGGCCTGTTCGCCGGGGTCGGGATCACCCTGGTGGATTTCAAGGTGGAGTTCGGCCGGATCTACGAGAACGACTTCTCCCGCGTGCTGCTGGCCGACGAGATCAGCCCGGATTCGTGCCGACTGTGGGACGCCCAGACCAACGAGAAGCTGGACAAGGACCGCTTCCGCCGCGACATGGGCGACGTCATCGAGGGCTACACCGAAGTCGCCCGGCGGCTGGGCATCATGAAAGAGATGCCCACCGTGATCCAAGGAGGCCTGCACTAGTGCGCGCGAAAGTTCATGTGTTCCTGAAACCCGGCGTCCTGGACGTCCAGGGCAAGGCGGTCGAGAACGCCCTGCACGGCCTGGGCTGGCCCCAGGTGGACGGGGTGCGCGTCGGCAAGACCATCGAGTTCGATCTGAAGGCCTCCGACGCCGCGGCGGCCGAGGCCGAGGTCAAGCAGATGTGCGAGAAGCTGCTCGCCAACACGGTCATCGAAAGCTACCGCGTCGAGGTGGCGTGAGGGCGGGGGCCCTCATCGCCATCCTCCTGACAGGCCAGGCCTGCGCGCCGACCGCCACGCCCGCGCCGCCGCCGTCGGCCTTCAAGCTCGACTGCGGCCGGCCCTATGAGGCCCTGTCGGCCGACGTCCTGGCCCTGAGCGATCTCAAGCCCGCGCCACGAAGCCCGGGCGAGCCCTATCGTTACTATGCGACGCCGGACGGGACGCTGGCCTTCGTGTTCACCGAGCCCGGCGCGCCGGGCCATCCGGCGATCATCCGGCAGGTGGCGGTCCGCAAGGACGGGGCCACTGTCATGGAGAACACCGGCTGCCCATATGGCGACCAGAAGGGCTTCCACCAGCTGATGGCCTATCTCGGGGGACTGAAGACAAGATGAGCGGCTATCACCTCGCCCAGATCAATATCGGGACCCTGCGGGCGCCGATCGACGATCCGATGATCGCCGATTTCAAGAACAACCTCGAACGCATCAACGCCCTGGCCGAGGGCTCGCCGGGCTTCGTCTGGCGCCTGACAGGCGAGGGCGACGACGCCACCGACATCGAGGCCTTCGACGACCCGCTGATCGCCATCAACATGTCGGTTTGGGAGAACCCTGCAGAGCTCGGCGCCTTTGTCTACCGTTCCGGCCACATCGAGTTCATGCGCCGCCGCGCCGAGTGGTTCGAGAAGATGGAAATCTATATGGCGTTGTGGTGGGTCCCCGTCGGCCACCAGCCGACACCAGAGGAAGGCGTGGCGCGCCTGGCGACCCTGCGCCGCCTGGGGCCGTCACCCGGGGCTTTCACCTTCCGCGACATCTTCCCGGCGCCGGATTGCGTCGAACCGCCTCTCCCAATCCTCGACGAATGCGCCTAGAGAGCCGCCCATGAAAGCCGCCGTCATCGTCTTCCCCGGTTCCAACTGCGACCGCGACTGCAAGGTCGCCATAGAGCGCTCCACCGGCGCCTCGGTGGAGATGGTCTGGCATGCGGAGACCGCCCTCCCCTCCGGCCTCGACCTGATCGTCCTGCCCGGCGGGTTCTCCTATGGCGACTACCTGCGCTGCGCCGCCATCGCGGCCCTGTCGCCGGTGATGTCCGAGGTCAAGGCGGCGGCCGAGCGCGGCGTGGCGACGGTGGGGATTTGCAACGGCTTCCAGGTGCTGACCGAAGCCCAGATGCTGCCCGGCGCCCTGCTGCGCAACGAGGGCCTGAAATATGTCTGCAAGCCGGTCGGCCTGGAAGTCACCAACGCCCAGACCCGCTTCACCGCCGCCTATGGCGGTCGTCGCGAGGTGGAGATGACGGTGGGCAACGGCGAGGGCAACTTTTTCGCAGACGAGGCGACCCTCGACCGCCTGGAGGGCGAGGGCCAGGTGGTGTTCCGCTATCTCGACAACCCGAACGGCTCGTCGCGCGCCATCGCCGGAATCGTCAATTCGAAGGGCAATGTGCTGGGCCTCATGCCCCACCCCGACCGCGCCTTCGAGGCCGAGCTCGGCTCGGCCGACGGCGCGCTGCTGTTCCAGAGCGCGCTCGCCAGCGCCTAGGGCCGAAGGGCCTCCAGGTTTCGCTTCAAGGCCGCGGAGCCGGCCTCGGTCAGGGGACCGGCCACCTCGAGGAAGCTGTTGGGCAGGACGTCGGTGATCCAGACGATCCGGCAGCGGCTATCGCCCTCGGCGAAGACCTGGAAGGAGGCGTTGTGGTGGACCGGCGCGCCGTCCACCACCGCGTAGGCCACCCGCCTGGCGCCGTCGTCGACATCGACGATCAGCTCCCTGGCCACCATGCCGCCGGCGAAGGTGACGATGCGGGCGTCGCCCTCCATCTGGCAGTCGGTGAGCACGGGGGCAAAGGCCTTGTGGGCCTGATCCACCTGGCGCAGCACCGACCAGGCGACGTCGGCGCCCACCTCGACGGCGATGTCCCTGCGGATCGAGGCCATTACTCGGTCCCCCAGATGGCCTCGACATTGTTGCCGTCGGGATCGGTCAGGAAGGCGGCGTAGTAGGTGGGGCTATAGTCCAGGCGTAGGCCCGCCTCGCCGTTGTCCTTGCCGCCGGCCGCCAGGCCCGCCGTGTGGAAGACCGCGACCGCCTCGCGGCTTGGGGCGCGGAAGGCCACATGGGCGCCTTGTGAAGCATCGCCGCCGGCATAGAGCCACAGGGCTGGACTGCCGGGCGGGCCGAAGCCGGCGCCCTCGGCGTCCTCATAGCTCTTGACGCAGCCCAGGGGGGCCAGCGCCGCGGCGTAGAACCGGGCGCTCGCCGCCACGTCTTTCACTCTCAGGCCGATATGGTCGTACATGGGGGAACCTCCGTTGAACTGGAGGTCACCCTAGGGTGGAGGCCGCCAGCCGTTCTTGGAGGATCTTGCGGTCGCCCCTGGCGGCCTTGCGGAAAGCGCGCGGCGAGACCCCCGCCGCCCGGCCGAATGTCCGCACGAAGTTCGACAGGTCGCCAAACCCGACGTCATAGGCCACATCGGTGATCGAGCCGTGGTCCTGGGCCAGCATCCGCGCGGCGCGGCGCAGCCGCGAACGGACCAGGTACTGGTGCGGCGTGACACCCAGCACCTTTGCGAACAAACGCAGGAAGTGGAACGGGCTGAGCCCCGCCTCACGGGCCGCGCCGTCGAGGTCCACGGCCTGGTGGGCGTTGGCGTCGATCCATAGGGCGGCCTCCACCGCCCGGCGGCGGTCGCGGCCAACGGCCTGGGGCGGCGCGCGACGCTGGCCGGTCACGGTCGAGACGAAGCGGGCGGCATAGAGCATACCGGCCTCGTCCATGCCGACATCGCTGCGGCCCTCAGCGGCCGATTGCGCCAGTTCGCCCAAGACCATGAGTTCCGGCAGGGGCGCGACGCCGCCGGTGCGCCAGACCTCCGGCTTGCCGCCCAGGGTCTCGATCAGGGCCGGCGACAGCTGGAAGGACAGGCACTCGTCGCCACATTGATGGTCGTGGGTGCAGACATAGTCGTCGCCGGCGCGGCCGATGACAGTGGAGCCGGTGACCATCTCGAAGGTCTTGCCGCCCAGCCGGTAGCCGAAGCTGCCCTTGCGCACATAGGAGACGCAGGTGACGTCATGATGTTCGGCGAAGGGCGCGGCGGAGGGCCCCGCCTCGCACCGATAGTCGACCACCTCGATCGACCCTGACGCCAAGACCGTACGAACCGACATTCCGTCCCAGGCTGCTGTTTCAACGCCACATACTAGCATGGAGGGTGTTGCGGACTTGGCGATTCTTGCGGTCGCTTGACAGCAGGTTTTACCGTCGTAATTAGAACCAGAACTACAGGCGTAAGATGAAAATCCACATCACCGAAGCGGAAAGCCAGGTCATGGACGCGCTCTGGCGGGAAAGCCCGCGCAGCGCAGAGTCGATCGTGGCCGACGTCACCGCCCGCCAGGCCTGGGGCGAGGCGACGGTGAAGACCCTGATCAATCGCCTGCTGAAGAAGAAGGCCATCAAGTCCGAGCGGGTGGACGGCCGCCACCAGTACCGGCCACTCGTCGCGCGCGAGAACTATGTCCAGGCCGAGAGCCAGGACCTGCTGGACCGGCTGTTCGGCGGCCAGCTCGCGCCCCTCGTGGCCCATTTCGCCAAGCATCGGGCGCTGAAGCCCGCCGAAATCGCCCGGCTGAAGAAGCTGATCGAGGACCTGGACGATGACTGAGCTGTTCGCCGATCTCCTCCGGGCCAATCTGGCGGCGAGCCTAGCAATCGTACTGGTGCTCGCCCTGCGCCTGCCCGCCCGTCGGGTGTTCGGCGCGGAGATCGCCTATCGCCTCTGGCTCATCGCGCCCCTGGCCTACGTCGCGAACCTCATCCCCGCCGCCGAGGCGACCGACGCCGCCGGGCTTCCAGCCGCGACCTTCACGGCCCTGACACCCTCGACCCCGCTGGCGGTGCAGGTCTGGATCGCGGGCGCCGCCGCCGTCCTGGCCCCGATGGCGCTGGGCCAGCAGCGGTTCCTGAACCGCGCCAAGGCTGGCGCAGCGGGCCCGGCCGTGGTGGGGATCATTTCTCCGCGGATCGTCACCCCCGCCGACCACGAGGCGCGCTTCACGCCCGAGGAACGCGCCCTGGTCCGGGCCCACGAGCGGGCGCACATCGACCGCGGCGATCCCCGGGTCAACGCCGGGGTGGCCCTCGCCCAGGCGGTGAACTGGTTCAATCCCCTGATCCACCTGGCGGCCTATTTTGTGCGCCTCGACCAGGAGCTGGCCTGCGACGCCACGGTGATGGCGCGGCGCCCGGGCGAGCGGCGGCGCTATGCCGAGACCATGCTGAAGACGCAGCTCGGCACGACTCCCCTGCCCTTCGGCTGCTACTGGCCGGCCCCGTCGCGCCACCCCCTGGAGGCGCGGATCGACATGCTGAAGCAGCCGCGGCCCTCGGTGGTGCGGACGATGATCGGCGTCGGCGCGGTGCTGGCGCTTTCGGGCGCGGCTGGCTTCGGGGCCTGGGCCTCCCAGCCGCCCGCCCCGCCCCACGTCCGCTGGGTCGACCACCCCACGCGGGAGGTCATGAGCCCAACCCGGGCCACGGTGGTGATGATGACTCTGACGCCGGCCCAGATGGCGAACTTCAAACAGCCGAAACGCTAGCCGGCTCGCCAGGCCGCGCAGCCGTCGCTAGGCTCGCGCCAAACGCCCTTCGAGGAATCGCATGTCCCGGATTTCAACCCTGTGCGCCGCCGCCGGCGCGCTGACGCTCGCCTGTTCCGCCCACGCCCAGACGCCCTACATGGCGCCCGACATCCCGGCGAAGTTCGTCCGGCCGGTCGAGGCCTTCGACTACGTCAAGCGCGAGGTGATGATCCCGATGCGCGACGGGGTGAAGCTGCACACGGTCATCGTGATCCCCAAGGCCGCCAAGGCCGCGCCCATCGTGCTGACACGCACGCCCTACAACGCGTCGCGGCGCACGGAGCGGGCGGTGAGCCCCAACATGCTGGCCACCCTGCCCCAGGGCGACGAGGTGTTCGTCTCCGACGGCTATATCCGCGTCTTCCAGGACGTGCGGGGCAAGTACGGGTCGGAGGGCGACTATGTCATGACCCGGCCACTGCGCGGGCCGCTCAACAACACCCCGGTCGACCATTCCACCGACGCCTACGACACCATCGACTGGCTGGTGAAGAACGTGCCCGAGAGCAATGGCCGGGTCGGGATGATCGGGTCGTCCTATGAGGGCTTCACCGTCCTGATGGCCCTTGTCGACCCGCACCCGGCGTTGAAGGCCGCCGTGCCCATGAGCCCAATGGTCGACGGCTGGAAGGGCGACGACTGGTTCCACAACGGCGCGTTCCGGCAGGGGACCTTCGACTTCATCTACAGCCAGAACGCCGTGAAGGGCGCCGGCGAGGACGTCGCCCGGGGCGGCTATGACGACTACGAGAACTTCCGCCAGGCCGGATCGGCCGGCGACTACGCCAGGAAGTTCGGCTTCGACCAGTTCCCCTATTGGAAGAAGCTGTCCGAACACCCGGCCTATGACGAGTACTGGCGCGAGCAGGCCCTGGACCAGATCCTGGAGAAGAAGCCGCTCACCGTCCCGACCATGGTGGTCGGCGCCCTGTGGGACCAGGAGGATATCTACGGCGCGGTGAACACCTATCGGGTGCTGGAGCCCAAGGACACGGCCAACGACATGGCCTTCCTGGTGCTGGGCCCCTGGCGCCATTCCGGGGTCAATTACGAACAGCGCCAGCTCGGCGCCCTGAAGTTCGCCGGCGACACCGCCACGGAGTTCCGCCGCGAGGTGATGAAGCCGTTCCTGGACGAGCACCTGCGGCCCGGCGCGCCCAAGGCCGACACCCCGCCGGTGTTCATCTACGAGACCGGGACCAACGCCTGGCGGCGGCTGCAGAAATGGCCGATCGCCTGCGAGAGCGGCTGCCAAGCCAAGTCGAAGCCCCTCTACCTCCAGGCCCAGGGCGGCCTGGGCTTTGGCGCCGCGGCGGCCGGGGCCGACGACTATGTCTCCGATCCCGCCAAGCCGGTGCCCTACATCCCAAGGCCGGTGCAGGCCGACAACGCCGAGGCCTGGCGCACCTGGCTGGTCGCCGACCAGCGCGCCGTGGCCGACCGCACCGACGTGCTGACCTATGTCTCCGAACCCCTGACCGCCCCGCTGCAGATCTCCGGCGAGCCGATGGTCAACCTGTTCGCTTCCACCACCGGCACGGACGCCGACTGGGTGGTCAAGCTGATCGACGTCTATCCGGAGGAGATGGCCTCGACCCCGGAGATGGGCGGCTATCAGCTGGCCGTGGGCATGGACATCTTCCGCGGCCGCTACCGCGACTCGATCGCCAAGCCCTCGCCGATTCCGGCCGGCAAGGTGCAGCGCTATCGCTTCGCCCTGCCCCACGCCAACCACGTGTTCCTGCCGGGGCACCGGGTCATGGTCCAGGTGCAGTCGAGCTGGTTCCCGCTCTATGACCGCAACCCCCAGACCTATGTGGAGAACATCTTCTTCGCCAAGCCGGGCGACTACCGCAAGGCGACGCAGAAGGTCTTCCACGGCGGCGCCAGCGCCAGCTTCATCGAGCTGCCGGTGGTGGTGGAGAAGCCCTAGGCCAACGAAAAGGCCGGCGCCTCGCGGCGTCGGCCTCTTTTCGATCCGCACGTTGGCTTCAGCGATCCTTACGGTCTTCCCCGCGCTCGCCTTCCCGACGATCGGCCTTGTCGGCCTGCGGGTCCGGGCGATTCCGATCCTGGCCCTGCTGTTGCTGCTGGCCGGGGCTCTGCTGTTGCGGGGTCTTCTGCTGTTGTTGCGGATCGCGGTTTTTTTCGTTGCCCATGTGATCTCCCATGCTCGCGACGCGCCGCGACGGCGCTCGTACGGGATGCCAACCGTCCGGTCCCGCGGATGTTCCCCGGCCAAGCTGTTCACCCTCGCGTGACTCTGGTCTCGCTTTCAGAAATTACTCTTGTAATTCTTCAGAAGATTTACGAACGTAAATCACGGGCGCGAACGGGCGGCCGTGGAGGAAGAACATGCTGCGTCCGGTCACGGTCGAGACATCGCCCGCGCCGCCATCGGCGGCGGCGGGTCGTCCAGTTAACCGGCTGGCGGCCCGCCAATCATCGCAGGCCCCCCGATGAGCCGGCTGGCGCTGGGCGTCCTGGCCGCCTTCGCCCTGATCGGCCTGGTCCTGGCGGCGGGCGGCGACCTGCTGCGCCCCGATCGGCCCGGCGTCATCGCCCGCGGCGCCGCCGCCCATCCGCCGGAGCTCTGGCTGGCCGAAACCCTGGACGATCGGGGCGCGATCCGCGGCGCCGCGCAGGTCTGCGCCGACAACGTGGTCCGCGCCGGCTTCCTGACGCCCCTGCCGAGGCTCAATGGCGAACCCTGCCGGCGCATGGGCCAGGCGGTGGTGAAGCCCGACCTCTACGCCGTGCGCTGCGTGGCCTTCGACCGGCGCTATAGCGTCAATGTGACCCGAACCGGCGACCCCGCGCGGGACGTCACGGTCCGCTTCGCCCTACGCCCCATCGGGACCCCCGATCCGGGTGCGCGCCAGGCCGTCCGCTACCGTCGGCTCGGCGCCTGTCCGGCGGGCTGGCGGATCGGCGACACCGCCCGGCCGGGCGGCGTGCGACGGATCAACGCGCTGGCCGGCTGAACGCCCTATCGCGCGGGCGGGCGAGTCCGGGTAGAAGGCCCGGCATGAGCGCACAGCCTGCCAAGACCCTCCGCGAGACCGCCGCCGAATACGGCCTGAAGTCGGAGGAATACGACGTCATCCTCCAGCGCCTGAATCGCGAGCCCAGCGCCGTCGAGCTGGGCGTGTTCTCGGTGATGTGGAGCGAGCATTGCTCCTACAAGTCCAGCAAGATCCACCTGGGCAAGTTCCCGACCACCGGCCCCCGGGTGATCTGCGGGCCTGGCGAGAACGCCGGCGTGGTGGACATCGGCGACGGCCAGGCCTGCATCTTCAAGATGGAGAGCCACAACCACCCCTCCTATATCGAGCCCTATCAGGGCGCGGCCACGGGCGTGGGCGGGATCATGCGCGACGTCTTCACCATGGGCGCGCGGCCGATCGCCCTGCTGAACGCCCTGCGGTTCGGCGATCCCAGCCATCCGAAGACCAAGCGGCTGGTGGCCGGCGTGGTCAGCGGCATCGGCGGCTACGGCAACTGCGTGGGCGTGCCCACCGTGGCCGGCGAGACCAATTTCCATAAGGGCTATGACGGCAACATCCTGGTCAACGCCATGTGCGTGGGCCTGGCCGACGCCGACAAGATCTTCTACTCCGCCGCCCCGTCGCCCGGCCTGCCGGTGGTCTATTTCGGCTCAAAGACCGGCCGCGACGGCATCCACGGCGCGACCATGGCCTCGGCCGAGTTCGACGACGCCTCCGACGAGAAGCGCCCCACGGTCCAGGTCGGCGACCCCTTCGCCGAGAAGCTGCTGATCGAGGCGACCCTGGAGCTGATGGCCTCTGGCGCCGTGGCCGCCATCCAGGACATGGGCGCCGCGGGCCTCACCTCCTCCTCGGTGGAGATGGCCGGCAAGGGCGGGGTGGGCATCGAGCTCGACCTCGACATGGTGCCCCAGCGCGAAGAGGGCATGAGCGCCTACGAGATGATGCTGTCGGAGAGCCAGGAGCGGATGCTGGCCATCCTCAAGCCTGGCCGCGAGCACGACGGCGAGCGGATCTTCAAGAAATGGGGCCTGGACGCGGCCACCATCGGCTGGACCACCGACACCGGCCACATGGTGCTGAAGCACAAAGGCCAGGTGGTCTGCGACGTGCCGCTGGCGCCGTTGTTCGACGACGCGCCGCTCTATGACCGCCCCTGGGTCGCGCCCGACCTGCAGCCGCGGCTGTCGCCCGCTGAGGTGCCCCAGCCGGCCGACTATGCCCAGGCGGTGCTCAAGCTGATGAGCGCTCCGGACATGGCGTCGAAGCGCTGGCTCTGGGAGCAGTACGACCGCCACGTCATGGCCGACACCCTGGAGGACAGCGCCACCGGCGCCGACGCCGGGATCGTCCGCGTGCACGGCACGAAGAAGGCCTTGGCGGTCACCTCCGACTGCACCCCGCGCTACGTGCAGAACGATCCCTATTCCGGCGGCAAGCAGGCCGTCGCCGAGGCTTGGCGCAACCTGACCGCCGTGGGCGCAGACCCCATCGCCATCACCGACAACCTGAACTTCGGCAACCCCGAGCGCCCCGAGATCATGGGCCAAATCGTCCGCGCCATCGACGGCATGGCCGAGGCCTGCCGGGTGCTCGACTTCCCGGTCGTGAGCGGCAATGTCAGCCTCTACAACGAGACCAACGGCGCCGCCATTCCACCGACCCCCACGGTGGGCGCGGTGGGCCTGTTGAAGGACTCCAGCCTACGCGCCGACTTCTCAGGCATGAAGGCCGGCGACGCCCTGGTGCTGATCGGCGAGACCCGCGGCGAGCTGGGCGCCAGCATGTATCTGCGCGAAATCCTCGGCCGGGAGGACGGCGCCCCGCCGCCGGTGGACCTCGCCCTGGAACGCAAGACCGGCGACTTCATCCGGAACCTGATTCTATCGCGTCAAGCCGTTGTGGTGCATGATCTTTCCGACGGCGGCCTCATCGCGGCGGCCGGCGAGATGGCGCTGGCCTCCAAGGTGGGCGCGCGTCTGACCATCTCCGCCGAACTCCCGGCTCACGCCGCCCTGTTCGGTGAGGACCAGGCCCGCTACCTGCTCGCCGCGCCCAATGGCTACGAGCTGCTTTCGGCGGCCAAGGCCGCGGGCCTGCCGGCCGCCATCGTCGGCCAGGCCGGCGGCGAGGACCTGGCGGTCGACGGCGTCTTCACCCTCCCCCTCGCCAGGTTGCGCGAAGCCCACGAGGGCTGGATGCCGGCCTATATGGGTTAGGCCGGCTCGGTCGCCGCCTCCAGCATCCGCAGGCAGGCGGCGGCGAAGGCCTCCATGTTGGCGCCCCGGTCGTCGGACTCGGTCTCGACCGTGACCACCATCTCCACCGGGCCGGAGATGGCCACGCAGGTGTGTCCCGCCGCATCGCCATAAGGGTTGCCGGTCGGCCCCGCCGCCCCGGTCTCCGAGAGGCCCCAGGTGGCGCCGTAGCGCTCACGGGCGTTGCGGGCCAGCAGCAGGGCGTAGGGCTCGCTGGACGAGCGCACGCCGGCCAAGGCCTCCCGCGGGATGTCGGTCAACAGCACCCGCGCCTTGGCGGTGTAGACTACGGCGCCGCCCATGAAATAGGCCGAGGCTCCAGGCACCGACAGCAGCGCCGCCGAGACCAGGCCGCCCGACGAGCTTTCATTGACCGCCACGGTCTCCTTGCGGTCCTTCAGGCGCTGTCCCAGCACCGCGGCCTGCGCCATCAAAGCCTGCATTCCGGTCGTTCTCCATCCAACGGGCGGCGTGTTTTTCTTGGCTTCCGTATGCCGCCGCGCTCATGATGCCCGCCAATTAGAACGACCGCCATTCTCGGGAGGATATTTTATGGACGCCCAATCTCAGTGGACGGGGCTCGACGCCGGCCGTCTGGAACGCATTACCGAACATCTCGAACGCAACTATATCGGCCCGAAGAAGATCATGGGCTGCCAGGTGGCGGTCGCCCGCCACGGCCATGTGGCCTATCAGAAGTCGCTCGGCTCCATGGACCTGGAGCGGGGCAAGCCGATGGCCGACGACGCCATCTTCCGCATCTATTCGATGACCAAGCCGATCACCTCGATCGCGCTGATGACCCTGTATGAAAAGGGCTATTTCCAACTCAACGACCCGGTCAGCCGCTTTGTACCGTCCTGGAAGAACCACCGGGTGTGGATCTCGGGCGAGGGTGCGGACATGGTCACCGAGGCCCCCAAGCGCCCGGTCTCGTTCCGCGACGTGCTCTGCCACACGGGCGGCTTCACCTATGGCGGCGGCTTGCCCGGCGTGGGCATCCAGCACCCGGTGGACAAGATCTATCGCGAGCTGAAGATCCGCAGCGCCGGCTCGACCGACACCATGACGCAGTTCCTCGACAAGCTGGCCCAGGTGCCCCTGCTCTATCAGCCCGGCGAACGCTGGATGTACTCGCTGGCCACCGACATCTGCGGCGCCCTGGTGGAGGTGATCTCCGGCAAGCCCTTCGCCCAGTATCTGCAGGATGAGATATTCGGGCCCCTCGGCATGGTCGACACGGCGTTCTTCGTGGCTCCCGACAAGGTCGACCGGTTCTGCGCCAACTACCAGCGCGGCCCCGACAAGCAGCTGAAGCTGATCGACGACCCGGCGACCAGCGCCTTCATCAGCGAGCCGGGCTTCAAGTCCGGCGGCGGCGGGCTGACCGGTACGACCAGCGACTATCTGCGCTTCTGCGAGATGCTACGCCGGGGCGGCGAGCTGGACGGCCATCGGGTCGTCGGGCCGCGCACCCTGGAGCTGATGCACATGAACCACCTGGCGGGGGGCAAGGACCTCTCGACCATGGCGCTGGGGACCTTCTCCGAGACCGCCAACGACGGCGTGGGCTTCGGCCTGGGCTTCGCGTCCACCATGGGCCAGGTGGAGACCGGGTCGCTCGGCGTCGGCGACTACTTTTGGGGCGGCGCGGCCTCGACCATCTTCTGGGTCGATCCGAAGGAAGGCCTCTCGGTGGTGTTCATGACCCAGCTCATGCCGTCGGGGACGTTCAATTTCCGCGGCCAGTTGAAGAGCCTGATCTACTCGGCCATCGTCGACTGACGGGAATCTGGCGCGGGGACGTCGATGGATCTGCTGGTCAATATCGACGTCCCCGACCTGGCGCGGGCCATCGCCTTCTATTCCGACGCCTTCAGCTTGAAGGTCACGCGCCGCTTCGGCGACGGAGGGGCCGAGCTCTCCGGCTGGCCCGCCAAGATCTATCTACTTGAAAAACCGGAAGGTTCGGTCGGGGCGGGCAAGGACCTCCGCCGCTACGCCCGCCATTGGACGCCGGTCCACCTGGATGTGGTGGTCGCCGACATCGAGGCCGCCTTCGTCCAGGCCGTAGCCGCCGGGGCCCGCCCGGAGAGCGAAATCCGCACCGAGACCTGGGGCAAGATCGTGGTCATGGCCGATCCTTTCGGCCACGGAATCTGCCTGATCGAGTTCCTCAACCGCGGCTACGACGAGATCGCGCCAGGTCTCTGAATTTCCGGCGTCCGGAAACACCTCTTGGCGGCCGGCGAACCGTCTGGGAATCCAAGGGTTGTTAAGCTTTATGGCACACAAAGTTTCTTCGACCGGAGCAATCCCATGCCCATGCCCATCGCCGAACTGGAGCGTAGTCTCCGCGAGGCGTTTCCAGACGCCCAGATCCAGGTGGACGACCTGGCCGGCGACGGGGACCACTATAAGGCGCGGATCGTGTCCAAGGCCTTCGCCGGCCTGAACCGGGTCAAGCAGCACCAACTGGTCTACAGCGCCCTGAAGGGCCGCATGGGCGGCGAACTGCACGCGCTGGCGCTCGAAACTTCATCCCCGACCTAGAGGAGCGCCATGCGCTATCGACCCTTCGGCGTGGCAGGCAAGGCGGTCTCGGCCGTCAGCCTGTTGCTGCGCGAAGCGCCGAACATGAGCTCGCCCCAGGCCTGGCGGGCCCTGGTCTTCTCGGCGATGGAAAGCGGGATCAACTGTTTCGAGGTGGCCGCCGGCCTGGAGGTCGCCGCGCTCGGGCTCGGCGAGGCGCTGAAGTCGGTGGAGCGGCGGCTGCTGTTCCTGAGCTGGCGTCTGCGCGGCGATCCGCGCGGCGCCCTGACCGCCCAGGCCATCTCCCACAGCATCCGCAGCGGTCTGCAGAAGACCGGCGCCAGCTATTTCGACCTCGTGATGATGGACGAGACCGCCTACGAGACCCTGGCGCCCGACGCCCTTGAACACCTGGCCCAGCTGCGTTCCGCGGGGCTGTGCCTGCAGATCGGCGTGGCCGGCGACGGCGCGGCGGTCGACGAAGGTATCCGCAGCGCCGCCTTCGACGTGGCGGCGACGCCGTTCAGCATCACCTCTGACTGGCAGGCGCGCCGCCGAATCCGCGAGGCGTCGGACTGCAACATGACCTTGATAGGCTGCGAACCGTTTCCAGGCGCCCTTGGTCGCACCGTCCAGGCTGGGCCGGCGCGTAGCGGCCTGCTCGGGCGCGGCCGGGTCGAGCCCCTGGCGGGCGCCGGCACCTACGCCTTTCTGAACGACACGCCCGGCTGGACTCCCGACGAGATCTGCCTGGCCTATTCCCTGACCGAACCCAGCTTCGCGACCATCCAGCTCGAGGTCTTCCGCACCGAGGCCATCGCCCGGATGGCCGAGGTCACCGACAAGGACCTGCCCACGGGGGTCGCCGCCCAGATCGAGATGGCCCGCTTCGGCGAGGTCGCCGATCGTCGCAGGGCCTAGGCCGCGGGCCTGGCGCGTCTTGACCGGAGGCCCGGCCATCCCTAGCTCTCTTGCGACATATCCGCCTTGAAGGCCCGTGACGCCATGACCGACACCACCATCGCCAATCCCGCCCACGACTTCATCGCCAAGACCGTGGCCGAAAACCCGGTGGTGCTGTTCATGAAGGGCGTGCCCGAACAGCCGCGCTGCGGCTTCTCGGCCCTGGTCGTGCAGATCCTCGACCACCTGGGCGCCGACTTCATCGGCGTCGACGTCCTGCAGGACGACAGCCTGCGCGACGGGATCAAGACCTTCACCGACTGGCCGACCATCCCGCAGCTCTATGTGAAGGGCGAATTCGTCGGCGGCGCCGACATCGTCCGCGAGATGTTCCAGTCGGGCGAACTGAAGCCCCTGCTGATCGAACAGGGCGTCCTGGCTGCGTGAGCAGGCTCCTGGAGCCGCCGCCCGGCCGACAGGTCTTCACCCGAGAGTTCACGCCGTCTACGTCGGACATCGACGAGAACGGCCACGTGAACAATGTGGTCTATGTCCGCTGGATCCAGGACATGGCCACCTCGCACTGGCGCGCCCTGCAGCCCGAGGCGGAACAGACCCAATGGGCCTGGATCGTCCTGCGCCATGAGATCGACTACCGCCGCGCCCTGATGCCCGGCGAGACCGCCACGGCCGTCACCTGGGTGGCCGAGGCGCCGGAAGGCCCACGCTTCGACCGCTTCGTGCGCATCGACGGTCCCGACGGCGCCATGTGCGCCCAGGCCAGGACGGTCTGGTGCCTGGTCGACGCCCAGACCGGCCGTCCCAAGCGGGTGACACCCGACATCGTGGCGCGGTTCACCTGAGAACAAGGAGGATCGGCTTGCCCATCACCACCGAAATCCTACCCCTGCGCTGCGGCACGATCCGCGCGCCCGCCAACGCCCTCGAGCTTGACGCGCCAGGCGAGGTCGTCCTGCCCGTCTACGCCTATCTCATCACCCATCCCAGCAAGCGGTCGGTCGTCTTCGACGCCGGGCTGGCGCGGACGGATCACGGGCGGATCGTCGGCAAGACCTTCCACAACGAGCTGCCGGAGGGCCACGACGTGGCCGCGCGGCTGACCGCCGCCGGCGTCGATCCGGCCCGGGTCGAAGCCCTCGTGCTGTCCCACTCGCACTATGATCACATGGGCGGGGCGACCCTGATCCCCAACGCCAGGATCCTGATCCACCGGCAGGAGGAGCTCCGCAGCCTCGACACGGGCCACGACCTAGTCCGCACCGAGGACAATCACGACCTGTTCGGCGACGGCTCGGTGGAGGTGTTCGCCACACCCGGCCATACCTGCGGCCACCAGTCCCTGCGGGTCCGGCGGGAGGGCGGCAGCGACGTCCTGGCGGGTGATGCCTGCTACTACTGCCACTCGCTGGACAGGGACGACGCCGACCAGCCCTACGCCTTCGACAAGGACCAGTACGTGGCGACCAAGCGTCGCCTGATGGCGATGCGCGCGGCGGGCGACTTCATCATTCCCGGCCACGACGAAAGCTTCCTAGACCGCATCCCCAAGGGCAGCGCGGTTCGGGTCAGCGCGCTAAGCCGCCTCTAGCTCCCCGGCCCGGTCCAGGCTGCGAACGGGTTCAGCAGGAACAGCGGTGTCCGCTGCGCCACCCCCAACTCCTCATAGGAGAAGGTGAGGTCGGCGTGGCCCATGGCGAAGGACCGGCAGGGGTCCAGGCGCTTGCGGCCAAAGGCCAGGGTCACCGCCTCTCCCTTCCGCTCCACGAAGAACGAGAAGTCCTCCTTCTTGGTGCAGCCGTTGGAGGACACCCGGATGGTCAGGGCCTCGCGCCCGGCGCTGGCCGAATAGAGCGGCTCCAGCTCCGATAGCGACGAGCCCGCCGGCGCGACGATCGGCGGGGCCGCTGTGGCGCAGCCCGAGGCCAGGGCCAGGCCCGCGACAATGAACAGTCGGCGATTCATCGCGCCACTCCGCCACAAACCCCGACAAAGCAAAAGGCCCCGGATCGCTCCGGGGCCTTCGCAAATCTTGGTCGGGTTCGGCGGCCGGTTAGGACGCGTAGAACTCGATGACCAGGTTCGGCTCCATCTTCACCGGGTACGGGACCTCGGAGAATTCCGGCGCGCGGATGAACTTGGCGGTCATGGCCTTGGCGTCGACCTCGACATAGTCGGGGGTGTCGCGTTCGCTGGACTGCAGGGCTTCCAGCACCAGGGCCATGTTCTTCGACCGCTCGCGGACGGAGACGATGTCACCGGCCTTCACGCGGTAGGAGGCGATGTTCACCCGATTGCCGTTCACCAGCACGTGGCCGTGGTTCACGAACTGACGGGCGGCGAACACGGTCGGCACGAACTTGGCGCGGTAGACCACCGCGTCCAGGCGGCTTTCCAGCAGGCCGATCAGGTTCTCGGAGGTGTTGCCCTTGCGGCGCGCGGCCTCGGTGTAGGTGCGCGAGAACTGCTTTTCGGTCAGGTTGCCGTAATAACCCTTCAGCTTCTGCTTGGCGCGGAGCTGCAGGCCGAAATCGGAGACCTTTTGCTTACGGCGCTGGCCATGCTGGCCCGGGCCGTAGGAGCGTTGATTGACGGGGGACTTCGGGCGACCCCAGATGTTCTCGCCCATCCGCCGGTCGATCTTGTACTTCGCCGAGTGGCGCTTCGACATACGTCGTCTCTCTTCATAGTCGACCCGGGCCGGCGCCCCCGATAGTGGAGGCGCGATCTCAACGGCGGCGATCAGGTCACCCGTCATAGGTTCGCGGACCCGCACGGTTTCCCGGCGGCGCGAAGGGGCGGTGTATGACGGCCGGGCGGGCGAAAGTCAATCTCGGCCCCGAAGCGCCTCCCCGAAGCACGCCAGAGGGGAGAGCGCTTTACGGCCCAGCTGGCCGGCGGGATAGTCGGAGCGGTTCGGAGTTTCCCATGATCGGCGCCCTTCGTCTCGCGACCCTATCCGCCCTGGTCCTGGCCCTGGCCGCGCCCGCGGTCCAGGCGGCGACCTCGCGTCCCGACCTCGCGCCCGGCGTCGAGGTGGAAGACGCCTGCATGGCCGAGGCCCTGCTGGAGACCGGCTTCCAGGGCGCCATCCGCGTCTCCACACCGGCGGCGCGCGATCGTTCGCTGGAGGCCTGCGATCTTGAGGCCGAGGCCCTGCTGGTGGCCGAGTACAGCGCGGTGGCCGGGCCCTGCACGGCCGAGGCGCTGCGCGACCAGGGTTTCCTGGGGCGCTTCCGCGAACCGCGCGGCGGGCTTGGCCAGGACGACCTCGCCTGCGTCCACGCCGAGGCGCCCGCGGTCCCGGCTCCGGTCGAGGATCTGGTCACGTTCCGTGGCGCGGACGGGCGGGAGATCACCACAATGCGTCCGATCCCGAACCCGTATTAGACTTTATTCGGTCCGTACTGGACCACGAGTACAGTAGTCTGCCCCCCACCAGTCCGAGTAGCCCTGTGCGCCTTGTCATCTGGGGGTCTCCATGCGCGCGTTCCTGTTCTCAACCGTCTTCGCCGCCGGCCTGATCGCCCTGCCCGCAGCAGCCCAGGACCATGCTGGTCACGCCGCGACCGAGGCTCCGCCTGCGGCCATGAACCACGGCGCCATGCCCATGCCGGGCGCGATGCCGGCCATCTATATGGGCCAGGCCGACAAGCCGGGCGCCCCGGTGTTCACAGGCCTCGGCGACCACCGCCACCCGATCTCGACCCGCAACGCCCAGGCCCAGAAGCTGTTCGACCAGGGGGTCAACCTGCTGTTCGGCTTCAACCACGCCGAGGCGATCCGCTCGTTCCGAGAGGCCGCGCGGCTCGATCCGGACTGCGCCATGTGCTGGTGGGGCGTGGCCTTCGCGCTCGGCCCCAACATCAACCTCCCGATGCAGGCAGACGCCGTCGCCCCCGCCTGGGAGGCGCTATCGCGCGCCAAGACCCTGCGCTCCAAGGCCTCCCCGCGGGAACAGGCCTGGATCGACGCGCTCGCCACCCGCTACGCCGCCGCTCCGCCCGCCGACCGCAAGCCGCTGGACCAGGCCTTCGCCAAGGCCATGGGCGACCTCGCCCGCGCCGACCCGTCCGACCTCGACGCGGCGACCTTCTACGCCGAGGCCATGATGGACACCCAGCCCTGGGACTACTGGGAGGCCGACGCCATCACCTCCAAGGGCCACGGCGCCGAGATCGTCCGCACGCTCGAGGCCGTGCTGGCCAAGGCCCCGAACCATCCAGGCGCCCTGCACCTCTATATCCACGCCGTGGAAGCCTCGACCACGCCCGAACGGGCCGAGGCCGCCGCCGACCGCCTGCTGCCGCTGATGCCCAAGGCGGGGCACATCGTGCACATGCCCAGCCACATCTTTTACCGGGTCGGCCGCTACGCCGACGCCGCCCGCGCCAACGAACTCGCCGCCCTGACGGACGAGGAATACATCGCTGCCTGCCGCGCCCAGGGCTTCTATCCGGCCGGCTATTACGGCCACAACATCCACTTCCTGTGGACCTCGGCGGAGATGGAAGGGCGGTCCAAGACCTCGCACGACGCCGCTCGGCGTCTGGTGAAAGCGGTCAAGGCGGAAGAGACCGCGGCGAACCTGCCGCTGGCCGAGCTGTTCGTCTTCACCCCGACCGTCAACCTGTTGCGGTTCGGCAAATGGGACGCGGTCCTGGCCGAGCCGCCGCCGCCGTCCGGCCTCAAGCTCGACACCGCCATCTGGCTCTACGCCCACGGGATCGCCGCGGCCAATAAGGGCGACCGGGCCACGGCGCTCGCCGACCGGGCCAAGCTCGAAGCCATCACCCGCGCCGACCTCTCGGCCTTCGACGCCTTCGCCATCCCCGCCAAGCCGATGACCGAACTGGCGCTCGCCCTGCTGGACGGGGAGATCGCCCGCAAGGACGGGGTGCTGGACGCCGCCATCGTGCGCTTCCGCGCCGCCTCCGACATCGAGCGCGCCCTGCCCTATACCGAGCCCGCCTACTGGCATTCCCCGGTCAGCCACTATCTGGGCGCGGCCCTGCTGGACGCCGGCCGGGCGCAGGAGGCCGAGGCGATCTATCGCGAGAGCCTGAAGCACTACCGCCGCGACGGCTGGGCGCTCTTCGGCCTGGCCCAGGCGCTGGATCGGCAGGGCAAGAAGGACGAGGCCGCCGCCACCCGCAAGGCCTTCGACGAGGCCTGGAAGATGGCCGACGTGAAGCTCACGGCCTCGCGGTTCTAGGCCTTGACCACCGGCGGGAAGCGGAAGCGACCGTCCAGCATCTCGGCGCGTGGCAGATAGGCGCGCAGGGTCATGGCGAACGGTCCCTGGGCCGGCGCCGGCAGCCAGTTGGCGCTCCGCTCTCCCCCCGGATCGGCGCGGCCGATCCAGATGTCCAGCGAACCGTCGGGCGCGCGCTTCAGGCCGCCGGTGCGGTCGCCGATGGCGTAGCGCTTGATCGGGTTCTGCGTCAGGAAGAACTGACCCTGGGGCGTGGCCTCGTACATGGTCAGCGACCAGAAGCCGTCCAGCGGCAGGTTGGCGGGCATGGTCAGCCGGTGCAGGCCATCGCCGGTGAACCGGCCGCCTCCGTCCTCGCCCTGGGCCCGCATGTACATGGCCTCGACCGGGGTCAGGGCCGCCAAGCCGCCGAGGGCCACCATGGCCCGGAAGAGATAGTCCTGGCCGAAGAGGCCCAGATTGGCGCGCGGATAGCTCCAGCCGTCGATGAAGGTCTGGCGGCCGGCGTTGCCGAAGATCATGGCCTTGGCCTCGGCGACCCCGGCCTCGATCTGGGCAAGCTCACCGGCGTTGAAGCGCTTGGGATCGAAGCCCGAGGCCGGACCGAGTCCCAGGGCCGCCACGCGGCGGAACAGGCCCAGGTCCTCGGGCCGCGGCGGATCGGAGGCCAGCAGCGCCTGGGCGCTGGCGAAATAGTCGCCGGCCGGGGCGTTGCGCGCGGCGACGGCCGGCGGCGCGGCTGTCGCCGGGCCCTTGAGGACGATCCCGTCCTGCACGGCATGGGCGGCGGCGAGGTCGGCCTCCCCGTCGACCAGGGTGCGGGCGAGCACCCAGGCATGGGGGGTGGCGACCCGCACCAGGTTCGGCCCCGACCCCGGCTGCTTCGGCCCGACCAAGGTGAAGGTCCCACCCTCGCCGCCCAGGGTGCGCGTCCCGAGGATGGCGTCGTTGTCGGTGTACATGTCCAGCACCGCCACCGAGAGGTAGCGCTTGCCCGAGGCCGGCAGGGTGAGTGTCGCCGGTCCCGCCGTCAGGTCCAGCCAGGCGCTGGAATAGAGGGTGTCGTTGTTGGGCGTGGTGATCGCCCGGCTGGCCGGGGTGGCCAGGTCGCGGCCATGGACGAAACGGTTGACCGCCGCCGGCTGGTCGCCCGGCCGGGCGCGCAGCATCCGCATCCGCGCCTGGCCCATCTCGATCAGCGGCAGGGCGAAGATCCAGGCCTCCCGCGCGGCGGCCTTGAGGTCGCCGTCCGCCGCCAGGGCCCGCGCGCCTGGAGCCATTCCCATGGCCGCCACCGCCGCCAGCAGATCCCGTCTGTTCATGATCCCCTCCCATCCCGCCCAGGGGCGATCTGGCGCCGACCCGGGGCGCCGTTCAAGCACCGCCTCAGTCCTTCCGCGCCGCCTTCTCGCGGGCCAGGCGTTCCAGCACCCTGCCCCGGCCTTGGGACAGGGCGGTCACCACCCCGCGGAAGGTGCGCACCTCCTGGTCGGAGAACCGCGCCCGCGCCAGGGCCGAGCGCAGGTTCTGGATCATGGAGGGCCGCTTCTCCGGCGGATGGAAGAAGCCGGCGTCGTCCAGCTCGCGCTCGAAGTGCTCGTAGAGGCCCAGCATGGCCGCGGCGTCGGCGGCGGCCGGCCCTTCGCGGAAGGCTGGCGGCGCCCCGGCCTCCGTGGTCATCCGCCACTCATAGGCGTTGATCGCCACGGCCTGGGCCAGGTTCAGCGAGCGGAACCGCGGATCGATGGGTAAGGTCACCACCGCCGAGCAGAGTGCGATGTCGGCGGTCTCCAGCCCCGCCCGCTCGCCGCCGAACAGCAGGCCCACCGCGTGGCCCTCCGCCACCTCGCCGGCCAGGTTGGCCGCGGCGTCGCGCGGGGTGAGGATCGGAAGCTGCAGCTCGCGGGGCCGGGCGGTGGTCGCATAGACCAGATGCAGGTCGGCGATGGCCGCCTCGACGCTCTCATAGATCCGCGCCGCGTTGAGCGGCCACTCGGCCCCGGAGGCCGCCGCCCAGGCATGTTCCTGGGGCCAGCCGTCGCGGGGATTGACCAGACGTAGGTCGGCCAGGCCGAAATTGGCCATCACCCTGGCCACCGCGCCGATGTTCTGGGCCAGTTGCGGCTTGTCGAGGATGATGCAGGGCGGGGCGGCGGTCGTCATGCGGCGTTTTCAATCCGATGCGGCGTTCGATGCAAGGGCGGAGGTGTCGGGAAACCCCGAGGTGACGTATTCGGGGTTTGCTGGGTGCAACCTGCTGGGGCATTGTCGCCTCGATCTCGGGAGGCGGCATGTCGGAGAGCCTGTCCCTATTGCTCGCCAGCGCCGTTGCGGTCGCCTTCCTGGCCGGCCTGTACGGCGAGCGCTGGCGCTACCGGTTCGGACGTCGCAGCTGGCGCAAGACTCCCGCCCGTAGGCAGCTCGCTCCCGTCCACTTGGTCGAGGCCACGCCGGCCGGCCCGGTCACGGATCCCACCGACCAGCTCCGCATTGTCATGGGCGCCCAGTTCGAACGCCGCCGCCTGCTCTCCAAGTCGGAAGCCCGGGTGTTTTACGCGGCCGAGAAGGCGGTCAGGGACCAAAAGCTGAACTGGCGGGTGATGGCCCAGGTGAGTCTCGGCGAAATTCTCGCCTCACCCGACGCCCGCGCCTACGGCGCCATCAACAGCAAACGTGTCGACGTACTTCTGATCTCGGCGGGCGGCGATCCACTCGCCGCCATCGAGTATCAGGGCGGCGGCCACTATCAGGGAACGGCGCCGGCCCGCGACGCCGTGAAGAAGGAAGCCCTGCGGCGAGCCGGCGTTCGCTACATAGAGATTACGCCCGATCACGACGCCGCCGACGTGGCGCGCGAGATCGGGCGCATCGCAGCCGCGGACGTACGTACGGCGTCTTCGCAAGGCTAGCGGCGCCGTCATGTCCCGTTCTGCACGTGGCAGGCTTTGCGTCCTGGCGCGGGCCTAGTATACGGCCCCCAACCCTGCCGTTACGCCCCCGGAGCGCTTCGCCCTCATGGCCAAGAAGATCAAAGTCGCCAACCCCGTCGTCGACCTCGACGGGGACGAGATGACCCGCATCATCTGGAAGTGGATCAAGGACAAGCTGATCTTCCCCTATCTCGATATCGAGCTCGACTATTACGATCTCGGGATGGAGCATCGCGACGCCACCGACGACAAGGTGACGATCGAGGCGGCCGAGGCGATCAAGCGCCACGGGGTCGGCGTCAAGTGCGCCACCATCACCCCCGACGAGGCCCGGGTCGAAGAATTCAAGCTCAAGAAGATGTGGAAGTCGCCCAACGGCACCATCCGCAACATCCTGGGCGGCGTCGTTTTCCGCGAGCCGATCATCTGCAAGAACGTGCCGCGCCTGATCCCAGGCTGGACCCAGCCGATCATCATTGGTCGCCACGCCTTCGGCGACCAGTACCGCGCCACCGACTTCCTGGTGCCCGGCCCCGGCACGATGACCATCAAGTGGGTCGGAGACGACGGCCAGACCATCGAGCATGAGGTGTTCAAGTACCCCGGCTCAGGCGTGGCCATGGCCATGTACAACCTCGACGACTCGATCCGCGAGTTCGCCCACGCCAGCTTCGCCTATGCGGTGAAGCGCAAGTACCCGCTGTACCTCTCGACCAAGAACACCATCCTCAAGGCCTATGACGGGCGCTTCAAAGACATCTTCGCCGAGGTCTTCAAGGAGTACGAAGCCCAGTTCAAGGAAGCCGGCATCGTCTACGAGCACCGCCTGATCGACGACATGGTGGCCTCGGCGCTGAAGTGGTCCGGCGGCTTCATCTGGGCCTGCAAGAACTATGATGGCGACGTGCAGTCCGACGAAGTGGCCCAGGGCTTCGGGTCGCTCGGCCTG
This sequence comes from Phenylobacterium sp., assembly GCF_036677185.1. Classification (GTDB taxonomy): domain Bacteria; phylum Pseudomonadota; class Alphaproteobacteria; order Caulobacterales; family Caulobacteraceae; genus Phenylobacterium. Next base: position 122,405 of record NZ_JAKFEN010000023.1, on the reverse strand, counting down.
ATGACCTCGGTGCTGATCACCCCGGACGGCAAGACCATGGAGGCCGAGGCCGCCCACGGCACCGTCACCCGCCACTTCCGCCAGCACCAACGCGGCGAGAGCACCTCGACCAACTCCATCGCCTCGATCTTCGCCTGGACCCAGGGCCTGAAGCACCGGGCCAAGCTGGACGGCAATCCGGAACTCGACCACTTCGCCGACACCTTGGAGAAGGTCTGCGTTTCGACCGTCGAAAGCGGTTCGATGACCAAGGATCTGGCCCTGCTGGTCGGCGACACCCAGGGTTGGCTGACCACCGAGGGCTTCATCGACAAGGTCGCGGCCAACCTGGAGAAGGCCCTGGCCGAGTCGCCCGTCGCCTAGCCGCCCATGGACCCGCGCGAACCCTATGGCTGGAGCCTGGGACGCGCGGTGTTTCGGCTGGTCCTGGCGCTGATCGTGGGAACGGCGGTGGTCTTCGCGACCGCGCCGTTCTTCGCGTTCCGGGCCCTGAAAGCCGCCGCCCGCGACGGCGACGCCCACGCCCTGGCCGAACTGGTCGACTATCGCGCCGTCCGCGACGGCCTGCGACCTCAGGTGGCGGCAGGACCCATCGCCGCGTCCGCCCCGCCCGACATCTGGTCCGACCCCATCGGCGCCGTGCGCCGGGCCATCGAGCCCCTGACCCCCACCCCGTCGGCGGTCGAGCCCTATCTGGACACCCGGGGTCTCTACGACCTGACCCGCGGCTACGCGCCCGGCAACGCGCCCGCCGAAGCCAGGGGCGGCTTTCCGAGACTGCGATACTGGGGCCCCAACCGCGCGCGCTTCGCCATCGCCGCCCCCGGCGCGACCGCCCCCGTCATATTCAGCTTCCAGCGGCGCGACCTCTTCAGCTGGAAGCTGGTGCAGGTCCGCGTGCCGCCGCCGCCCTAGGCATCAATGTTCTTGCTTCGTTCACGTCACCGGGCTAGCTTGCCGCCACTGGCGAGGGAGCAAGACCAATGATCGGATATGTCACTATCGGGGCCCTGGACGTGGAGGCGGCGACGCCGTTCTACGACGCCGTGCTGGGCGCCATCGGCTATGAGCGCAAGTTCCTGGACGGCGGTTGGGCGGGCTACGGCCCCAAGGACGCCGACGCCAACACCTTCATCTGCCCGCCCTTCGACGGGAAGCCGGCGAGGAGCGGCAACGGGATCATGATCGCCTTCAAGGGGCCCGACGTCGGCTCGGTGGACGCCGCCTACGCCGCGGCGCTGGCCAATGGCGGGGCCGATGAAGGCGGGCCGGGGCCGCGACCGCCGGAGTCCACCAGCTTCTACGCGGCCTATATGCGCGACCCGACCGGCAATAAGTTCGCGGTGTTCGCCAAACCCTGAGGCCTGGCGGCGCTGGGCGGCGGACGACAAAAAAGGCCGGGGCGAACCCCGGCCTTTTCCGTATTCGAGATTGTGATCGCTTAGGCGAACACGGCGGTCTCGCGGCGACGGCGCAGGGCCGAGCCGGCTAGGCCGAAGCCCGCGATCATCATCGCCCAGGTGGCCGGCTCGGGCACGGCCGAAGGCAGCTGAACGAGGGTGAAGTCGGCCTTGATCTTGGCGCCCTTGGCGACGCCGGGGTTCAGATCGACCCAGCCGCCATTGAAGTCGGCGTCATCGAGATCGACCAGCAGCTTGCCGCCGTTGCCGAAGTCGAAGGTGTGGCTGCCGCCGTTGGCCCAGGTGACGATCCCCTTGTCGAAGATGCCGTAGAAATACTGGCCGACGGTCGTGCCGCCGACAGCGCCGCCGAAGACCTCGGGAACGGTGAAGGTGAAGCCCACCGAGATCGGCTTCGGGGCCAGGTCGTCGGGGTTCACGGAACCCTCGGTGGTGTAGAGCTTGAACAGGTTGATCGTGGCGGTCTCGCCGAGATCCAGCGCGAAGTTCAAGGTGGCGGCCATCTCCTGCGTCTGCAGCACCAGGCCCGGATCGGTCTGGTTGACGGTGACGCTATGGTCGCCCGAGAAGAAGATCGCGGCGTCGGCCGGCGCGGCGACGGCGGCAAGAGCTGCGGCGGCGGCCGCGGCGGTCAGAAACTTACGCATTCCAAAATACCCCCAAGGTCATATCTCCGCGACGGCGAACGTCACAGAACAGGCTTCATCGAGGCCGACCTAACCCCAATCAGAAGTTTAGTCTCCTAATTTCCCTTAACAGGCGAAAAACCCTTGTCGGGCAAGCGACATAGCTTGGCCACGAAGCAAATTTCGCCATCTATACGAGTGTAATTCCCGAATCAGCGTCCATTGGCTGCGGTGACGCCTGTTCCCGCGACGCCGGGCCCCATGCCGGCTTGACCCTCGGCCGCCACCCCAGCATCGTCGCGGCGTCCTTCTCTCCGGAGCCTGTCCATGCGCGCCGCCAGCCTCGCCTGCGCCCTTCTGCTGGTCAGTCCCGCCGCCGCCGGGACGTGCCGGACCTGGGGAGCAGCCGAGCCCTTCGGCGCCCTGGACACCAAGCGGGTCAATGAAGCGAGCGGCCTGGACGTTTCGGCTCGCTTCCGCGACCGCCTCTACCATAACAACGACAGCGGGGACGGCTTGCGGTTCTACGTCTCCGGCCTGAAGGGCGAAGCGACCCGCGCCGTCGATGTCGAGGGGCCGGATCCGCGCGACATCGAGGAGCTGTCGCTGGGCCCCTGCGGAGCCAAGACCTGCCTTTATCTCGGGGACATCGGCGACAATCCCGGCAAGCGCGACGGGGTGGTCTTCACCCTGGTGGTCGAGAAGAAGACGTTCAAGGACAAGGTGAAGCCGCTGCGGGCGGTCCGCGCCCGCTATCCCGACGGCCCACACAACGCCGAGGCCTTCGCCCTGCACCCGAACGGCGACCTCTTCCTGGTCACCAAGCCCGTCGACGCCAGGATGACGAAGCCGGGTCCGGCCCTGGTCTACCGCCTGACCGCCGCCCAGCTGCGCGACGGCCGGGACGTCCAGACCTTCGCCAAGGTCGGCGAGATCGACCTGCCGACGATCATGGCCGAGTTTCCCTTCCCCGGCTCCATCGCCACGGCCCTGGACATCTCGGCCGACGGCAAGCGGGCGCTGCTGCTGACCTATGTCGCCGCCCTGGTGCTGGACTTCGACCTGGCCGAGGGCCTGGACGGACCGCATCAGATCGTGCGCCTCGACACCATGCCCCAGCAGGAGGCCGCGGCTTGGCTGCCCGACGGCTCGGGCTTCCTCTACGACACCGAGCTGACCCGCAACGCCAAGGGCGCGCGGATCGACCGGGTGCTCTGCAAGGCGCCCTAGCCGCCCAGCAGGCCCTTGATCGCCGCCAGGCCCTCGGCCGCCTTGCCGCCGTCCGGGGCGCCGCCCTGGGCGAAGTCGGGCCGTCCGCCCGCACCCTGGCCGCCCATGGCCAGCACCGCAGCCTTGGTCAGGTCGACGGCGTTGAACTTCGAGCCCGCCTCGCCGGTCACCGCCACGGCCACGGCGCCCTTGCCCTCGGCCGAACCGATCAGGGCGATGACGCCGTTCGGAACCTGCTTGCGGAACGCCTCGACCATGGGCCGCAGGTCCTTGCCGCCGACACCCTCCATGACCCGGGCGATCACTTGGACGCCGCCGATCTCCTCGGGCCCCGCGGGCGCGCCGCCCGAGCCGCCGCCGCCCATGGCGAGCTGGCGCTTGGCCTCGGAGAGCTCCTTCTCCAGCTTGCGGCGCTGGGCGTCCAGCGCGTCGACCCGGGCCAGGACCTCGGAGACCGGGGTCTTGAACTGGTCGGCCAGCGCCTTGGCGACGCCGGCCTGCTCTACCAGCCAGCGGCGCGCCGCCTCGCCGGTCAGGGCCTCGATCCGTCGCACCCCGGCGGCCACGCCGCCCTCGCTGATGATCTTGAAGAGCGCGATGTCGCCGGTGCGCGCCACATGGGTCCCGCCGCACAGCTCCACCGAATAGTCGCCCTCGCCCTCCAGCGCATGACCAAGCGCCAGGACGCGGACCTTGTCGCCGTACTTCTCCCCGAACAGGGCCACGGCGCCGGCGGCGATCGCATCGTCGGGCGCCATCTCCTGGGTGACGGCGGGCAGGTTCTGGCGGATCACCGCGTTCACCTCGGCCTCGATCTTCTCGATTTCGACGGGGGTCACCGGGCCGCCATGGCTGAAGTCGAAGCGCATGCGCTCACCATCGACCATCTGGCCCTTCTGCGAGACATGCGGGCCCAGGACGTGATGCAGGGCCGCGTGCAGCAGGTGCGCCGCCGAGTGGTTCGAGCGGGTGGTGATGCGGATGTCCGGGTCCACCGCCAGCCGCGCCTCAGTCCCAGGCGCCAGCACGCCCTCGAGGATCTCCAGCTCGTGGACGAAGAGGTCGCCGGCCTGCTTCTGGGTGTCGAGCACCCGGGCCTTGCCGCCGGACCATTCGATCTCGCCGACATCGCCGGCCTGGCCGCCGCTCTCGGCGTAGAAGGGGGTGCGGTCGAACACCGCCAGCACGGTCTGACCGGGCTCCGCGTCTGGGACTTCGATCCCGGACGCCACCAGGGCCAGCAGCTTGCCGGTGGCCTCGGTGGTTTCGTAGCCGAGGAACTCGGTGGCGCCGAGGCGCTCGCGGATGGCGAACCATTCGGCGCCCTGGCTGGACTGGCCCGAGCCGGTCCAGGCCTCGCGGGCCTGATCCTTCTGGCGCTTCATGGCCGCGTCGAAGCCGTCCAGGTCGACGGTCAGGCCCTTGGCGCGCACGGCGTCCTGAGTGAGGTCGAGGGGGAAGCCGTAGGTGTCGTAGAGCTTGAAGGCGGTCTCGCCCGACAGCACGCCGCCTTCAGTCATCTTGGCGGTGGCCTCGTCCAGCAGGGTCATGCCGCGGCCGAGCGTGCGGCGGAAGCGTTCCTCCTCCTGGCGCAGGGTCTCGACGATCACCGGCTCGGCGCGGCGCAGCTCAGGATAGGCCCCGCCCATCTCAGCCACCAGGACCGGCGCCAGGCGGTGCATCAGCGGTTCTTCCGCGCCCAGCAGGTGGGCGTGGCGCATGGCCCGGCGCATGATCCGACGCAGGACGTAGCCGCGGCCCTCGTTGGAGGGCGAGACCCCGTCGGCGATCAGGAAGCTGACCGAGCGCAGGTGGTCGGCGATCACCCGGTGCGAGGGCCCGTTGGAGCCGCCGGCCACCAGTTCCTTCGACGCCGCGATCAGGGTGCGGAAGAGGTCGATGTCGTAGTTGTCGTGCACGCCCTGCAGCACCGCGGCGATGCGCTCCAGGCCCATGCCGGTGTCGATCTGCGGCTTGGGCAGGTCGCGGCGGGTCCCGTCGGCGAACTGCTCGAACTGCATGAAGACCAGGTTCCAGATCTCCACGAACCGGTCGCCGTCCTCGTCCGGGCTGCCGGGCGGGCCGCCGGGGATGTGGGCGCCGTGGTCGTAGAAGATCTCCGAGCACGGACCGCAGGGGCCGGTGTCGCCCATCGACCAGAAATTGTCGCTGGTGGCGATGCGGATGATCTTCTCGTCGGGCAGGCCCGCGATCTTCTTCCAGAGCTCGGCCGCCTCATCGTCGGTATGGTAGACGGTGACGCAGAGCTTCTCGGCCGGGAGGCCCATCTCCTTGGTCAGCAGGGTCCAGGCGTGCTCGATGGCGCCGGCCTTGAAGTAGTCGCCGAACGAGAAGTTCCCCAGCATCTCGAAGAAGGTGTGGTGACGGGCCGTGTAGCCGACATTGTCCAGGTCGTTGTGCTTGCCCCCGGCGCGCACCGACTTCTGCGACGAGGCCGCGCGCGGGGCCGGCGGGGTCTCCGCGCCCGTGAAGTAGTTCTTGAACGGCACCATGCCGGCGTTGACGAACAGCAGGGTCGGGTCGTTCTGCGGCACGAGCGGAGCCGACGGAATGATCAGGTGATCATTCTTCTCGAAATAGCCCAGGAACTGGCTGCGGATCTCGTTGAGGCTCGGCATGGCTTTAGACACTTGATCAAGTCGTACTGGGAAGGGGGTCGTTCCCCGCCCCTAGATGGAACCGGCGACCGTTTACGCAAACTTCGCTGCGCCGCAAAGGAAAAGGACGCCCAGGCGAGACTCGCCTGAACGTCCTTACGCTTGCGGGGCGGCCGCGCGGGGTCGGGCTCCTAGGCGCCCGAGCGTCGGGTTGGCGGACCCAGGCTCTTTACGGAGCCCAAGCGGCCGTCCGCGCGGCGATCCTATTCGTCGTCGGCGCCGTCTTCGTCGCCGGTCGGGCCGACCAGCAGCTCTTCCTCGATGACTTCCTTGGCGCCGCGGACCTGCTTCTCGATCTGGGCGGCGATGTCGGGATTGTTCTTGAGGAACTCGCGGGCGTTATCGCGGCCCTGGCCGATGCGCTGGCTGTTCCAGGAGAACCAGGAGCCGGACTTCTCGATGACGTTGGCTTTCACCCCAAGGTCGATGATCTCGCCCAGCTTGGAGATGCCCTCGCCATACATGATGTCGAACTCGACCTCGCGGAACGGCGGGGCCACCTTGTTCTTCACCACCTTGACGCGGACATTGTTGCCGACGATCTCGTCGCGCACCTTGACCGAGCCGGTGCGGCGGATGTCCAGGCGCACCGAGGCGTAGAACTTCAGCGCGTTGCCGCCGGTGGTGGTCTCCGGCGAGCCGTACATGACGCCGATCTTCATGCGGATCTGGTTGATGAAGATCACCAGGGTGCCGGCCTTGGAGATCGAGGCGGTGAGCTTGCGCAGGGCCTGGCTCATCAGCCGGGCCTGCAGGCCGGGCAGGCTGTCGCCCATCTCGCCTTCGATTTCCGCCCGCGGCGTCAGGGCCGCCACGGAGTCGATGACGATGATGTCGACGGCGCCGGAGCGCACCAGGGTGTCGGTGATCTCGAGCGCCTGCTCGCCGGTGTCGGGCTGGGAGACCAGCAGGTCGTCCAGGTTGACGCCCAGCTTGCGGGCATAGGCGGGGTCGAGCGCATGCTCGGCGTCCACGAAGGCCGCGGTGCCGCCGTTCTTCTGGACCTCGGCCACCACGTGGAGGGCCAGGGTGGTCTTGCCGGAGCTTTCCGGGCCGTAGATCTCAACCACGCGGCCCTTGGGCAGGCCGCCGATGCCCAGCGCGATGTCCAGGCCCAGGGAGCCGGTGGACACCGCCTCGACCTCGATCTGGCTCTTGGAGCCAAGCTTCATCACCGAGCCCTTACCGAAGGCCCGGTCGATCTGCGCCAACGCCGCTTCCAGCGCGCGCGCCTTATCGCCTTCGTCTCTGCCCACGAGTTTCAACGCCGATTGCCCAGTCACCTTGGACGCTCCTTGTTTCATGATTCCGTCAACCCAACCCGACCGGCCCAACAATTCGCAACCCGTCGTCGGAACAAGACGTACGTGGTTTGTTCTGGGTTCACAAGATGTTCTTTTTGGCGCGGCGGCGGGGGTACGTCCGGTTTTGACGTGGACCATCTCGGTATGACCGAACGCAAGGCCGGCTGGGATTGGATATAGCGCCGCGCCGCTGACACGGGCGACAGAGCCTGACCCGCTCTCGTTGAGGCTTGAGATCGGCTAAGCGGCGTTGGGTTTGAACGCGCCGACCGAGGCGGTCAAACCTTCGCAATACTCCGCCCGCAAATCGTCGTCGCTCATGGCGTTAAGCGTCGCGAAGTTTGGCCACCCGGCAATCCGCTGCAAAAGCTTCTCGCGGGTCCAACTTTTATGGGCTCGCATGAAGAACTCGAACAATTCGTAGGGTGTCTTCGCCGGCTTGGAGACCGGAACGACTCGGCCGAAATACGCGTCCGGATGGGCCAAATAGTCTGCCAGTTCAGCAGCCGACATCGTTTGCACGAGGATTTGGCTACCTTGTTGTGGCGTCGTAATCGCCACGTATGCCGCTTTCTCAGCCTCGATGACGGCCACGCTTGTCACCGTGCCCAGCGTGCCTTTATCGCCCACATCATCGAAAAAGTAAGTTTCGCCGATCTGGACGCGTGACGATTGCCGCCCGAAAGCCTCCGACGGCAATGAGCCGTCAAAGGTAGAGGGTAGCTTGAGATAGCTAGAAAAGGCGTCGGCGATACGCAATGCGTCCGCATGCTTTTGCTCTTGGCGGTATCGCTCGGAGTGGCGGAAATATCCCGGCCTGTTGAAGTCCGGCATACCTAACCCGAATGGGGCGACAGCGAGGTTCGCCGTTCCGTCCAGTGACCGGTGAAACGGCAAGTTGGTGATAAACACGTAGGCGGTCACGCCCTCAGCCAGAGTGTCGACCTCATACCGCTCCAGCCGATCCGTGGCGAGCTTCATGAATGGAGGACGATGGTCCTCGTCGACCATCACATCCATCTCCGTATTGAGGTCAATGAAGATCAGCCGGTCGTCGTCAGCCGCAGGCTTAGCGAGCGCTCCGTTCAGATGCTGGATCATGTGGGAAGTAGGTTTGGGATTGGCGGTTCCGTCTCGCTCCGTGCGCCCGAGCAGCCCGCGAACCGCGCGCATCTTCGCCTCGACCCAGTATTTTTTGCCTGACTGCTTCGACACCGCAGCGAACTCGCAATGCTTCGCCCTGGGGTCAGTTTCGTCTTCGAGCGTCAACTCGAAGCCCGCCCTAATGAGCGCGCTTGCGACAATGAGTTCGTAATAGGCCCCCTGAAAGTTGCCGGGATCCTTGAGCCTTCGAACTAGGCGCTCTTGCAGCTCGACATTATGGTCGATGAGATAAAGGGCGTAGGCGAGCCCCAAATAGCACGCGACGACGCCGGTGGTGTCGAACTGGGTCACCTCGCCAGGTGTCTTAATGTGCGCCTGCTGGTAGCGGCAGTAGGCATCATACCACTGCATGATGACGTGCCGATCGTTCAGAGGCTTGGCAATTTCAGCATTGCCCCAGTCCGACCCGAGAACCTCCTTGATATAGTCTCCTAGAAAGTCTGGAAATGTCTTCCAGGTCTTGGAGGCGTAGAGCTTGTTGCGAACTGCGACGAACTGATGATCGTCGAGCTTACCCGAGATGATGGGACGACCGAGCCCCTGCTGCTGTTCGCGAACTCGCTGCTCTGCCTGATGTCGCGCCACGTGGTGCGCCAGATCGAACGCTGGCACCGGCGCCTCCGGCGTCTCCATGAGGCGGCCGTGACACTTCTTGTATTTCTGACCACTTCCGCACGGACACGGCTGATTGCGTCCGACCTTCATAGGCACCGCCACGCTATGCATTTGGCGATTACATAAGGTTGTGAAAGGCGGATTTCCACGTCCGAGAAATTCGGAAGAACTCGGGTCGGCAAGCGCACGGGACGCCCCACCGGGACGGGCGACCTTCGTCGCGGATCTGGAACAGCGGTTGGGCCGGCCCCTTGCCCCGCTGAGTGGAGGAGCCAAGCCGAAGCCCCGTGGCGGCAATTTGGTATAGTGCCCTCGGAATACCGCTGTCCGCACTTAACTGCGAGCGACCCGATCGAGCGCAGATACTTTGGCGACACGCCGCAGCAATTGTTGACCAAAGTCGGTGCGTATCCGAACTTCGATCGTTGCCTCGACAGGAGAACGCCTTGCAGGTGGTTCGTAACTTACAATCCCGCCGTATTCATTGTCATCTCCGCTAGCAATTCTCTCCAGCGCAAATGTAGCTGTTCGATTGTGTACTATACCGTTCGGCCAAACGGTGATCTTCGCCTCCGAGTCATCTATGAAATGCATCATGCAGGTTAGTCCGACGTGATGATCAATCGGAAAATAGCGAACTTGGATCAGTATTCCGCCTTCAAAACGCTCACTTGTCCGCAATTTTAGCCGACGCTCATGCTCCTGACGCTCAGTTGTGCGCCGCTCAAAATACGGCACCAAGACTGCAAACACGCCAGAAGCTAGAATTGCGACACCGCTCAAGATCGCTTGAGCCCATGCCGCGCTGGTAGCGCCATCGGTCGTAGTCATGCTTCCTCGCCGCGAGGCTGAATTTTGCGGTCACTATACTTCAATTGACCCGCGCGCGGCGGTCTGACGCTTCCTAAGAGGGATCGCCTCGATTGAGGCGTTCCCGCGCCTGATCGGCGATCCGCGCAGACTCGAACGATAGGAACGAGGCTCGATGGTTCGTGCCTCGCGCGAATGCGCGGAGCAGGGTGTAAGTTTTCGGCATTGCGCCGAAAAAGTCGTTCTCGAACCAGTCTCTACGCATGACCCCGGCCGCGAGATCGGCGACTTGTAGCAACCGCGTAGCGCGGCGATTGCTGAAGGTCAGCGCGACGAGTTTGCCGTCTTCCTTGAAACGATCAAACAGCGCCTGAACGAAGTCATGCGTCGGCACATCGTCGTCCATGACAACCGCAACCGGGCCGGGAGGATGGACGACGCTCAGGCTGACCTCTTGGCTCAGGGTATCAAACAGCATGTGAGCGCAGGAGTGATATGGCGTCCCGTAAGCTTCGGCATACAGGGGCCTAGAGGCCCAGAACGCGTCTTCAATGCCCGCGCTGACACCAGTAAGCTTCGCATCGACAACGATCCTAGCGAAGTTCAGCGCGCATAAATCCGCTTTCGTGTGCCCCATAACGTGCGGCAACTCGCAGAGGTGGAAGTCGTCCAGTTCCCAATATGCGAGGGCGGCAGTCCACTTTTTCTCGACCTCCAGCCACTGGTCTGCGCTGGCGACATAGCCCGCTATCGCGGTCACGCCGCTGGGCTTCGTCATCGAGGCGTCGAAGTAGGCGCGGAGCACGGCGAAAACCTTTGGGCGATGCCGGCTGTGCCCAGCATCTGCACAATCTCTGCAATACCGGGAGCAGCATGCATAGCCCATCGAACCAGGGCCGAGCGTAATGGGCTTGGCCCAGGCCGGGATCGGGGAATTTCGGGGACACCATACTAAATTGACTCCCCGCCCTCCCGCCGCACCAAACTCCCCCAATGGCAAGGCTTGCTCGAGTCGTCGCGCCCGAAGTGGCGCATCACGTGACGCAGCGGGGCAACCGCCGCCAGACGACCTTCTTCTCCGACGCGGACTACGCGGTCTATCGCGACCTGCTGGCGGAGGGCTGCCGCGCGGCGGGGGTGGAGGTGTGGGGCTATTGCCTGATGCCCAACCACGTCCACCTGATCCTGGTCCCCTCCAGCGAGGACGGCCTGCGCGCGGCGTTGTCGGAGACGCATCGGCGCTACTCGCGGCGGGTCAATGAGCGCGAGGGCTGGACGGGCTATCTGTGGCAGGGGCGGTTCGCCTCGGTCCCCATGGACGGGGCGCACCTGCTGGCCTGCGCGCGGTATGTGGAGCTCAATCCCGTGCGGGCGAATCTGGTGAACGCGGCGGCCGACTGGCCCTGGTCTAGCGCTCAGGCGCACTTGGCGGGGCGCAACGACAGTCTGGTGGCGACGGCCCCGCTGCTGGGCATGGCGCCGGACTGGACGGAATTCCTGGACGCGGGCTTGAGCGAGGCCGAACACCGGGCGCTTCAGGGGGGCGAGCGCACCGGGCGGCCGCTGGGGTCGGCGGACTTCACGGCTGACCTGGAGCGCCGGCTGGGCCGAGCCCTGGCGCCTCAGAAGCGGGGGCGGAAGCCGAGCGCCGAGAAATTAGTATAGTGTCCCCGAATTAACCGGCTGCGCCGCCGCTAACCAGATAGGGCTATCGACCCCTCATCCGACCCCGCTCTCGCGGGGCCACCTTCTCCCGCAAGGGGCGAAGGACCTCACGCGCCGACTTCGGGCGCCGGGGCGTCCCGGCGGAACTCGATGAGGTCGCCGGGCTGGCAGTCAAGTACGTCGCAGATCGCCTCCAGGGTCTCGAACCGGACCCCCTTGGCCTTGCCGGTCTTGAGGATCGAGAGGTTGGCCAGGGTGATGCCGACCTTGCCCGCGAGTTCGGTCAGCGTCATGCGCCGGGCGTGCAGCATGTCGTCGATCTTGATGAGGATGGGCATCAGATCATCGCCCGCAGGTCGTCGCGCTGGCGCGCGCCCTGCTCGAACACGCTGGCCAGGACGAAGGTCAGCAGGACGGCGAGCCATCCCGCCAGGGAGAAGTCCCACTCCATCGGCACGTGGGCGGCCTGGACCTGATGCACCAGGACGCCCAGGCCGACGTGGAGCACCTCGATCATCAGCAGGCACCAGGCGACCACGCGCAGGCGGGCGGCGTTCTCGGGCACGAAGGGATCACCCCCGCGGACCGTCGCCGTGATGTCCAGGAGGCGGGAGAGCAGCACGTGCACCAGGGCCAGCATCGGCGCGCCGACCAGCACCATGCCGCGGAGCGCCGGCAGCAGGCGACCGACGTCGGCCTCGGGCATATGGGTCCGGTAGTAGCCGGTGAAGGCGTCTTCGTAGAAGAAGCTGGCGGCCAGCAGGGCGAAGAACCCCGCGGCGGCGATGATGTTCAGCGCGCGGCAGAACTGAAGCAGCGCGCGGGACAGGCCGAGCGTGGCGGTGGAGACGTCTGACATCGGGCGACCCTTTTCGAATTATCGTCCCACGATATGTCATTTATCGTATCGCGGCAATATATTTGTTGCAGAACGATATGACGCGGGAATTTCGGAGACGCGGGGAAACGCGTATAGTGTCCCCGAAACAGGAGCCCCCATGAGCCGCATCTTCGGCGCCGTCTGTCAGAACGGCTATGTCGTCCGCGATATCCGCGCGGCGATGGACCACTGGATCAAGGTCATGGGGGTGGGGCCGTGGTTCTTCATCGAAGAGGTGAAGACTGACTATTTCCGCCACCGGGGGGCGGCGTCCGACGTCAGGATGAGCATCGCCCTGGCCAATTCCGGGGACCTGCAGATCGAGCTGATCCAGCAGACCAACGACGCGCCCTCGATGTACAGGGAGTTCCTGGACGCCGGCCATGAGGGGCTGCAGCACATGTCCTATTGGACCCGCGACTATCAGGGGCTCTACGACCGGGCGCTGGAGCTGGGCTACCGGGTGGGGCACGAGGGCCAGATCGGCGGGGAGCTGGGGCGGTTCGCCTATTTCGACACGCAGGGCCATCCCGGCACGGTGGTCGAGATCTCCGACATCAGCGGGAACAAGGGCCGGTTCTTCGAGCACATCAAGCGCGCGGCGGCGGACTGGGACGGCGCCGAGCCGATTAGGCCGGTGCGGTAGGGGTCTGGAGGCCGGCGGAGGCCCGCGGCGGGGAAATTAGTATAGTGTCCCCGAATTGATGGTCATCATGCGCGCGTTCCGGAGCGGAGCAGATTTATGGCGATCCTCGAAACTTCAGGCAGGCGGGACCAGCCGGGGTTCTTCATCACGTTCGGGTCGTTCAGCCACGGAAGTCTCTGTTCGATCTGTCGCGTGATCGGTGTGTTTTCCGGAACGACGTCCAGGCGCACGCGCCGCAGGGCGTAGCCGGCCCCAAAGACCTCGGCGATCTCATCGATATGAATTCCTATCTCGCGCTCGCCCGCTCCGTCGGCGACCCTGCCTATGGCCCTGCCGTAGACGACCCGCGCCGAGGCGGGATCGGCCGGCCGCTCGAACGTGGCCAGGGACGGGATCTGTTCGACCGCCAGGTCGGCGCCGCCTTGCAGCTTTTTGCCCGAGGCCTGCAGCTTCCGCATCTGCCGGGGGCCTGACGTGTCGGGGAAGAAGACGTCGGCGGGCATAAACCGCTGATCGTAGGCGCCGCTGAGCAGCAGGGGGTGCCCGAGGACCGCGATCATGTGCCGTCCGTCGCCCAGGTCGACGAACACCGCCTCCCCGTCCAGATCCACATCGGCCTGCTGGCCGCCGCCATTGAAGTTATGGGAAACGCCGTAGCGCACCTGCATGACGCTGGAGCCGACGCGAACGCCGCGCGGGGTGTCGATCTCGACCGTCAGGCGGAAGCGATAGAGGCCGATGGTCTCGCCGCACCCGGCCAGGCCCAGCATCGCCAAGCCCGTGGAGAGCCAGAGCAGACCGCGACGCGACATCATCGGGACGGCCCTCGGAGCCGTCGACGCCTAGGCCCAACCGTGTTCACCACGCCCACCGTAAACCTGCCCACCCCGACGCGCGCACGCCAACCGTCCTCGCGGATTTCTATAGGTTGAGCGCCTTGCCACTCACAAGCTATCCAGAATTTCGGGAGAATTTCGGGGACACTATACTAATTTGACTCCCCTACCCCACCAGACCAGGCTCCGCCCATGGCAAGGCTTGCTCGAGTCGTCGCGCCCGGCGTGGCGCATCACGTGACGCAGCGGGGCAACCGCCGCCAGACGACCTTCTTCTCCGACGCCGACTACGCGGTCTATCGCGACCTGCTGGCGGAGGGTTGCCGCGCGGCGGGGGTGGAGGTGTGGGGCTACTGCCTGATGTCCAACCACGTCCACCTGATCCTGGTCCCCGCCAGCGAGGACGGCCTGCGCGCGGCGCTGTCGGAGACGCATCGGCGCTATTCGCGGCGAGTCAATGAGCGCGAGGGCTGGACGGGCTATCTGTGGCAGGGGCGGTTCGCCTCGGTCCCCATGGACGGGGCGCACCTGCTGGCCTGCGCGCGGTATGTGGAGCTCAATCCCGTGCGGGCGGGGCTGGCGGGCGCGGCGGCGGACTGGCCGTGGTCGAGCGCCCGGGCGCACCTGGCGGGGCGAGACGACGGGCTGGTGGCGACGGCGCCGCTGCTGGGCATGGCGCCGGACTGGTGCGAGTTCCTGGGCGCGGGCTTGAGCGAGGTCGAGCATCGGGCCATCCAGCGCGGCGAGCGTACCGGCCGGCCGCTGGGCTCGGCCGAGTTCACGGCGGATCTGGAGCATCGGCTAGGCCGACCCCTGGCGCCTCGGAAGCGCGGGCGGAAGCCGGCGGCCGCGAAATTAGTATAGTGTCCCCGAATTAGTCGAATTGGTCCCGCCGGTGGCCGCTGGAAGGCCCTGGCCGACTTCGCCCCGCGACCTGGAATTGGCGCCGCGCAACTTGGCGTAGGGCGTTGCGCGGTAAGGCCTGGCAGACACCGGTGTCGCCTGCGACAGAACGGCCGAATCGCCCGCGGTTTACGATCGGACAACACTGCCGCTTCAGCGTGGCGGAAACCGGGGGCGTTGCGTTGGGGCCGACTATCACCGAGGGGCAGAGGGCCGTCCGCCAGCTGGTGACGATCGGCGTGGCGGTGATCCTGCTGGTGATCGCCGGGACGGCGGGCCTGCTCACCTTCGCCTCCCACGCGCTCGACGAGCTGCAGGCCAGCGAGGACCGGGCGCTGATCTCCAACACCCTGCATCGCTCGCTGGCCGGGCTGGCGAGCGACGTGACCACGGCCACGGTCTGGGACCAGGCCTATGAGGAGCTGAAGCCCGGCGGCGACCAGGTCTGGGCCGACGAGGAAGTCGGCACCTACTACGCCAACAACCGCGGCCACGACGCGACCCTGGTGCTGGACCGGTCGGACCGGCCCTTCTACGCCTGGACCGCCGGCGAGCGGACGGACGCCGCGAACCTGGCGGCCCTGCAACGCGACGCCGCCCCGCTGCTGCGCCGCGTGCGGGCCTTGGAAGCCTCGCGCAAGCCGCCGTCGCCGAGCCTGCGGGCCACCGATCCGGCCCTGGCCGAGACGGCGAGCGGCGTGGTGCGCTCGCAGGGCGCCTATTACCTGGTGGCGGTCTCGACGGTGACCCCGGAGAACGCCCTGTCGCCGCGCGCGCCCGGACGGGGGACGATCGTGATTTCCGCCCAGCGGATGGATCGCCAGCTGCTGCGCACCCTGGGCGAGATGGGGATCGGCGGCCCCCGCCTGGCGGCGCGCGCGCCGGCGGAGGGGCAGGCCATTCCCCTGACCGATATCGACGGCAAGGCGGTCGGGAGCCTGGCCTGGGACGCCAAGCAGCCGGGGGTGCAGGTCCTGCGGACCGCCGCGCCGCCGCTGCTGCTCGGGTTCGGCCTGCTGTTCATGGCCGCCGGGGGCCTGGCCCTGCTGGTGCGCCGGGTCACCGGGCGGATGGACCTCCACGAGGCCGCCCACCGCCAGGCCATGGGCGAGGTGATCCTGGCGCGCAACCGGGCCGAGGACGCCAACCTCGCCAAGTCGCAGTTCCTGGCCAATATGAGCCACGAGATCCGTACGCCGCTGAACGGGGTGCTGGGCATGGCCGACGTGCTGTCGCGCAGCTCGCTCACGGCCGACCAGCAGGACAAGCTGCATGTGATCCGCGACTCCGGCGAGATCCTGCTGGCGGTGCTGAACGACCTGCTGGACCTGGCCAAGATCGAGGCCGGCCGCCTGGACCTCGACATCCATGATTTCGACCTGGCGGCGGCGGTCAATTCGGCGGTGCGTCCCTTCGCGGGCCTGGCCGCCCAGAAGGATGTCGGCTTCCGTCTGAGCCTCGGCGAGGGCGTCGCGGGGCTCTGGCGCGGCGACGCGGTGCGGCTGCGGCAGGTGCTGGCCAATCTCGCCTCCAACGCCGTGAAGTTCACGTCCGAGGGCGAGGTCGAGCTCTCGGTTTCGGTGGCGGGCGAGGGCCTCGCCTTCGCCGTGCGCGACACCGGTCTGGGGATCCCGGCCGATCGGGTCGGCGACCTGTTCGACAAGTTCACCCAGGCCGACGCCACCACCACCCGCCAGTTCGGCGGCACGGGGCTGGGCCTGGCGATCTGCCGCCAGCTGGTGGAGCTGATGGGCGGGGCGATCTCGGCCATCAGCGAGCTGGGCGTCGGATCAACCTTCAGCTTCCACGTGCCGATTCAGCGGATGGGCGACGTCGCCCAGGCCGCCGACGCGGGCCTGGAGGCGCAGGCCGAGATGGCGCCGCTCCGCGTCCTGGCGGTCGAGGACAACAAGACCAACCAGCTGCTGCTCACCGCCCTGCTCGGCCCCATGGGCCTCGACATCCAGCTGGCCGGGGACGGCAGCGAGGCCGTCGTCCTGTTCGGCGAGGCCGAGTGGGACCTGATCCTGATGGACATCCAGATGCCGCTGATGAACGGGATCGAGGCGACCAAGGCGATCCGGCTGCTGGAGCGCAGCCAGGGTCGTCGGAGGACCCCGATCCTGGCCCTGTCGGCCAATGTGATGCGCGACCAGGTCGGCGAGTATCTCGCCGCCGGCATGGACGGTTTCGTGGCCAAGCCGATCAACGCCGCCGAGCTGATCCGGGCGATGCAGGCGGCGCTCGCGCCGGACGAAGCGGCGCATGCGGCGGGCGTGGGCTAGCCTATAGACCGCTCATCCCGTCGCGCGCTGAGGCAGGGCGAAGTGGCGGATGTAGGCCCAGAGCTCGGCGATCTCCAGGGCGGCGACCGGATCGCCCGCCTCCTCGGCGGAACGGCCGTGCTCCAGCGCGCTCTGATAGACCATGCGCGAGCGGATGAGGGTCGGCGCGATCGGCTGGCCCAGCACCGCCAGGGCGCGCAGGGCGCGGCGGACGGCGGGGGACTCGACACCGTGGCGGGCCGGCGGCGCCTGGTTGACCACCAGCAACACCGGCTTCTTCAGGCGGCGGATGATGGCCACCGACTCGATGGCCGCCGCCAGGTCCAGGAAGGCCGGGCGGACCACCAGGAGGCAGAGGTCGGCGAGCACGATGGCGCTGGCCTGCTCCTCGGTGACGCCGGCGGCGGTGTCGATGACCATGACGTCGGTCCCGCGGCGCACGGCGCTCATCTGCAGGTCGTAGAGCTTGCTGCCGGCGATGGCGACGCGGTCGGGGCCCAGGCCGTGGCGCGAGCGCAGGGCCTCAATGGCGGAACGCTGCGGATCGACGTCGGCCAGCAGGGTGTGCCAGCCGCGCAACCAGGCCGCCAGGGCCAGGTGGACGGCGAGCGTGGTCTTGCCCGAGCCGCCCTTGCGGGCGACCAGCGCGATGGTGAACATCGGGCCCTCCCTCCCTGGGAGGGTCCTGATTAACGGTCGGCGGGGGCGAAGCGTTGCGCTAGGCGGACCGCCGTCCCCTCTACGGCATGATCCGCATCCGCCGCAGGACGAACCAAGCCCCGCCCACGACCGCCAGGCAGAGGGCCGAGGCGACGACGAAGCCCGCGCGGTCGTCGGCGAACGGGATGCCCGGCAGGTTCATTCCGAAGGCCCCGACGATCAGGGTGGGCGGGATCAGCAGGCTCGACATGACGGTGAGCGCGCGCATGCTGCGGTTGGTGGCGCTGGTGATACGGGTGTCGAGCTCCTCGTGCAGCAGGCGGGCGCGCTCCTGCAGGCTGACGGTCTCCCGATCGAGGTCCTCGGCCTCCTGGGCCAGGCGCGAGAGCTGGACGGGGAGGACGGCGACCTTATGGGCCTCGCGCGGGCTCATGGCCCGGTGCAGGGCGCTGCGCAGGCCGAGATATTCCCGATGGTCGCGCGACAGGCCCCTGCGCAGAGGGCCGAGCTTGACCCCGTCCAACTCGCCCGCATCGGCCAGCATGCGGTCCTCGATGCGGTCCAGGGCCTCGGCGGCGGCGTGCAGGCGGGCCTCGGCGACGTCCACATAGCGTTCGACGAGCCGGATCACCGCCTCGGCCGGCGAGGCCAGGCGCCCGCCCCGCTCGAGGTCGCGGCGCACATCGTCGACCACGCAGAGGGCCTGGCGGCGCGCGGTTATCAGCCGCCGCGGCCCCATGGCGAACATCAGCCGGCCGACTCCAATAGCGGCGCCGTCCAGGTCGCGCTCGAAGTCCGGCAGGACGCCATAGGCCCAGTCCCCGGCGAACTGGATCTGCACCCGCTGCTCGGCGCGCAGGATCAGTTCGAGGGCGGCGGCGGGCGGTTCCTTGAGCTGTTCCAGATGGAGCCGGGCGCGCTGGTCGCTGAGCGGGAAATGGGTCCAGACCCAGTCCTGGGCGGCGAGCGCGGGGGCCAGGGCCTGATCGGTCAGCGCAGCGGCCGCGCCGTCGCGGAAGGCATAGGCCCAGAGGAAAGCGCCCGTCTGGGCCATGATCAAGTCCCCCGCCGCATGGCGAAGACCCATCCTGCCGGGGTTCTGTGACGATCCGGCGTCGGACGATAGCGCCGGCGCCGCATGAGGCGCTATGACCGGCGAGTTCAGCGAAAGATCCCGCCATGCACACCGGTTCTTGCCTCTGCCGCGCCGTCCGCTTCGAGGTTGCGGGCGACCTCGCGCCCATCCAGCTCTGCCACTGCGGCGACTGCCGAAAGGCGCAGGGCGGAGCGTTCGCGACCAATATCCCTGTGGCCACGGCGGACTTCACCCTGCTGAGCGGCGAAGGCGAACTTCGCGCCTACGAGTCCTCGCCGGGCAAGGAGCGGGTGTTCTGCGGTCGCTGCGGGGGCCCGGTGTTCAGCCGGCTGGCCAGCAAACCCGAGGTGGTGCGCCTGCGCGCCGGGACCCTGGACGAGCCGGTGGAGGCGGAGATCGGCTTCCACGCCTATGTGGCCTCGAAGGCCAGTTGGTGGCCGATCACCGACGACGCGCCCTGCTACCTCGCCGGCCGGCCGGCCTAGGCGCAACCACCCCGGCGGCTATTTCGACGCCGGACTGAGCCGCGCCGCGCCGCCTTCCGGCAGATGGGCCTCATAGGGGCCGAAGCGCGGATCGGGCCTCATGTAGTCGGTGGAGACGTACTGGGCGCCGGCGGCGAAGGCGGCGTCCTGGCGGCTGCGATCATTGGTCCGCGCCTCGGCGGTGTCGGCGTCGGCGCGCGTGCGGACGATGAGGCCGGCCCTGACCGCCGCGGCGATGCGGTCGGCCTGGTCCTTCGGTTCGTTCAGGGTGATGTAGGCCGCCGCCGGCGAGGTCTCGTCGATATTGACGAACATCACCCGGCCCTCCAGCGACTTGCGCGCGCCGCGATAGATCTCGACCTGCTCGATGGGGGCGTCGAGGGCGAACATCACCTTGCCGCGCCCGGCCTTCAGCTTCGGCCAGGCGTGGGCGAAGGCGGCCTCGCGCAGGGTGGCGCGGCGACCCTGGACCTGGTCGGGAGTGATCAGCTCGCCGGGCTGGAAGACCGAACGGATCTCGGCGTCGACGGCGTCCATGGCCGCGGCGTCGAAGGGCTGGGCCAGGACGGCGCCCGGCAGGTCCAGCTTGCCCTCCTTGAGGTTCAGCAGGATCAGCAGCGGCACATGGTCGGGGTGGGCCTTCGACCAGGCGCGGATCTCCGCCAGGCAGCCGGTGAACAGCGGGCAGTTGGAGCGGTAGTCCAGGTCCTGGACGTGCATGACCTTGAAGCCGGGGCCCTTCAGGGGCGTGAGGTCGTAGGGCAGATCGTCAGCGAATTTCTTGACCAGGGGATCGGCATAGCGCCCGCCCTGCGGGTCGTAGAGGATGTCCAGCTCCAGTTGCCGGGCGCCGGCGGCAAGCTGATCGGTCAGGGGCGGATGGGCGTAGTCGAGGCCGGCGGCCTCCTTCGGATTGGAGCCGCGCAGCAGCTTCATCTGGGCCGGCGAGATCGCCTGCTTGTAGGAGTTGTGGGTGCCGATCGCCTGGATCTGGTTGATCTTCAGCGCATCGACCCGGGCGCGCGTGCAGCCCGGTTCTCCCGAGGGCGCTTCCAGGTCGCAATGGGCGGCGATGGCCAGGGCGGCGGCGAACAGCGATGCGATCATGGAGCGTGCCTAGGTTTCGTGTTCAACACTCTAGCTCGTAGTTCGGTGTCCTTCTCCCCTTGCGGGAGAAGGTGGCAGGCGAAGCCTGACGGATGAGGGGTCGAGAGGCCTATCCGGTTAATGGCGGCGAAGCCGCGAAGGCCCGAGGATAGAGGAACCACAAAGGACACCAAGGACACGAAGGACCACGAAGTTCATGAGGACGCGGATGGCGCGAGGCTCTGACGCGGCCCCTTGGTGCTCCTTTGTGTCCTTGGTGTCCTTCGTGGTTCAATTCGGCTTCGCCGATCTAACCGGCACGTTCTGAGCGACCCCTCATCCGACCGTTCTTCGAACGGCCACCTTCTCCCGCAAGGGGAGAAGGAACGCGAATTAGCGCGTCCTTGCGACAGTCTCGCCTAGGTCTTGACGCGCGTCACGGTGATCTCCAGCGGCGGGTCGGGATAGACCCCCGCGGCGATGCCGGGGAACAGCTCGAGGAAGCGCTCGGGATAGATGCGTTCGGTCAGCCCCGCGAGTTCGACCGGGGTCCACCAGCGGATGTCGTCGATCAGGTCGGTCTCGTAGTCGGCCCAGCCCGCGCGGGAGGGCTCGCCGCCGGGGCAGCGGCCGACAAAGTAGTGCTCCTTGAACAGCACCCGCTCGCCGGTGACCAGGTTCCCGGCCCCGGACCGGGTCCAGACCACCGGGCCGAGGTCGACCTCGGTGAAGCCGGTTTCCTCAGCGACCTCGCGGCGGGCGGCCTCGATCAGGGTTTCGCCGGGATCGACGCCGCCGCCGACCGTGTGCCAGGCCGAACTGCTGGCCGGACGGCCGGGCATCCGGCCACGCAGCAGCAGGATGGCGCCGGCGGGGTCGAACAGCAGCACACGGGATGTCAGGCGCTCGCGCATTGGGCGGGTATAGCGTCAAAGGGTCACGGCTGGCGACAGCAGGGCGATCGCATATGGCGCTTTCACCTCCTCTCCCCATTCATGGGGAGAGGGTAGGGTGAGGGGACGCGGCGCGAAGCGGCGCAATCCGGTCTCTCAACAAGCTCTGTGCGGCGGAGACGCCCCCCTCACCCTACCCTCTCCCCCCGAAGGCGGGTGGAGAGGAGGCCAGCGCCGCAGCCTCCGAGCCATATGCGATAGCCCTACTGGCGACAGGGGGCCGTCCGGGCGTCTCAACGCCAAATTAAGCTCAGTGGTTACAAGATGTTGGTCGCATCTATTGGAGAGTCGCCTTGCAACTCAGTCCGCAGCGTCTGCTCGGCTTCGCGTTCGCCAGCGCGGACCTTCTCCTCGAGATCACCGCCGAAGGCAGGATCGGTTTCGCCATCGGCGCCAGCGAGGCGCTGTCCGGTTCGGCCGAGACCGCCCTGGTCGGCCGCGCCTGGCGCGACTTCATCGATCCCCGCGACCGCCCGATGGTCGAGGCCCTGCTGGGCGGCCTGAACGAAGGCGGGCGTGGCGGGCCGGTGGTGGTGACCCTGGCGGGTTCGGCCGGCGCCAGCGAGCGCGGCGCCTCGTTCACCGCCTTCCGCATGCCGGGCAATGAGGGGGCGATCTCCTGCGCCTTCAGCCGCGCCGCGGCCAAGGTGATGCACGGCCTGCACGACAAGAGCTCCTTCGAGACCGCCACGGCGGCGCTGATCGAGACGGCCAAGGCCACCGGCCAGGAACTGGAAATGGCCCTGGTCGAGCTGGGCGGCCTGGGCGCCCTGCGCAAGCTGCTGGGCCCCGAGGCGTCCAAGGACCTCGACGACCGCCTGGCCGGCGCCCTGCGCGCCCAGTCGCACGGCGGCGGCGCGGCCGCCAACCTCGGATCGGACCGCTTCGCCCTGGTGCGCCCCAAGGGCGACAGCGTGGACGCCCTGGTCCAGCGGCTGATCCAGCTGGTGGCCATCGACCCCAAGCACGGCGTCAAGCCGGACGCGCGGACCATGAGCCTGATGGGCGACGCCTCGCCCGGCCAGATCCTGCGCGCCCTGCGCTACTCGCTCGACAACTTCATCAAGGACGGGATGGACGGCAAGCCGTCCACGACCCTCAACGAGGCGGTCAGCCGCTCGGTGCAGCGCACGCTGGTGGAGGTCGGCGCGCTCGGCGAGGCGGTCAACGAGAAGCGCTTCCGGCTGGTCTACCAGCCGGTGGTGAACCTCAAGGCCAACGCCGCCCTGCACCACCATGAGGTCCTGGTCCGTTTCGGCGACAACGCCAGCCCCTTCCCGATGATCCGCATGGCCGAGGAGCTCGACCTGATCGAGGCCCTCGACATCGCCGTGGTCGAACAGACCATCGCCAAGCTGGCCTCCGATCCGCAGCTGAAGCTGGCGGCCAATATCTCCGGCCGCACCATCACCAGCCCGGCCTTCGTCCAGGCGACCAAGACCATGCTGGCCGGGACTCCCGAGGCCTGCGGCCGGCTGCTGTTCGAGATCACCGAGAGCGCGGCCATCGACGACCTGGCCTTGGCCGACCGCCACCTGAAGGCCCTGCGCTCCGAAGGCTGCATGATCTGCCTCGACGATTTCGGCGCCGGGGCCGCGTCCCTGGCCTACCTGCAGCAACTCACCCTGGACATCGTCAAGATCGACGGTCGCTACATCCGCGAGCTGCAGCACGGCGGCCGCGAGAGCAACTTCATCCGCCAACTGGTGACCATGTGCTCGGAACTGGGGGTCAAGACCCTTGCCGAGATGGTGGAGAACGCCAACGCCGAGGAAGCCGTGCGCCGGGCCGGGGTCGACTTCGCCCAGGGCTGGTTCTACGGCGCGCCCGCCGACACCCCCGAGCAGCCGACAGGGGCCGCCGTCGACACCCTGGCCCACGTGAAGCCCGCGGCGCGGCGGATGGGGTCGGTGGAGGGCTGGGGCTAGGCCCTATGGCGGCGATCCGCGCCTGAGCATGGCGTAGGCCAAGCCCGGGGCGAGGCGAAGGAGGTGGGGCAAGAGGCCGGCCTTTCCCACCGCGATCTCCGATCGTCCGCGACGGACGCCCGCGAGGATTTCGGTCGCGGCCTGCTCGGCGGTGATCTTGCCCCGCCCGCGGCCGGCGGTCATGTCCGTCTCGACCAGCGGCAGCAGCACGTGGTGCACGGCGACCGGAAGACCCGCGTCCTCGAGTTGATAGCGCAAGGCCCGCGAATAGGTCCGCAGGGCCGCCTTGGTGGCGCAGTAGACCGGCGCGCTCGCCTTCGGCGCCAGCGCCAATCCGCTGCCGATATTGACCACCGCGCCATGGGCCTCGACCAGGTGGGGCATCACCGCGGCGGTGAGCGCGACGATGCTCGTCAAGTTGGTGGCGATCTCGTCCTGGGCGGCGGCCAGCACCTCCGCGCCGTTCCCGTCCAGATGGGACATGTTCACCTGCACGCCCGCGTTGTTGATCAACAGGTCCAGGCCGCCAAGTATTTCGACCGCGCGCTCGCCGAGCTCGAGCGCGCCCTCGGGATGGGAGAGATCGCAAGGCGCGGCGACGGCGCCGAGCTGGGCGGCCGCCGCCTCCAACCGCGCGGCGTCGCGACCGCAGATCACCACCTTGGCGCCGGCATCGCAAAGCGCCTGGGCCAGGGCGCGCCCGACGCCCCTGCCCCCTCCGGTCACCAGAGCTCGCATCATGCCTCCTGAGCCTCGAACGCGCGGAAGCCCTCTTCCACGCTCATCACGATTTCGACGACCTCGAAATAGGGCGTGCTGAACAGCCGGGAGTCCCTCAGGCGCTCGACCACGCAGTAATAGGCCCAGATGTCCTCTGTCTCGAAGAGGGCGATGTCGGTGCAGCGTCCGTGGAACGCCTCGGCGTCGAAGTACCGGAAGGCCACGCCCGACCCGGCCAAGGCCCCCGCGAAGGCCGGCGTGGCGATGTCGCGACGCGCCTCGCGCGAAAGCGACAGCCAGGCCGGCGTGGTGCGCAGATGCATGAAGATGGCGTAGCCCATCCTATTTGCCCCCGCCGGCGACCGTCTTCGGCCAATGCGCGCGCCAGGGCCGGGCCCGCTCGAGTTCGAAGGCCAGGTTGAGCAGCGTCGCCTCCTGGCCGAGACCCGCGGTGAACTGGCTGCCGATCGGCAGGCCGACGGAACTGCGGAACAGAGGGACCGACATGGCCGGGACGCCGGCCACGTTCTGCCAGGGCGTGTAGGTCGCGTAGGCCACCATCCGGTCCCACAGCTCGTCGAACGGGACGGTCGGGGCGAGATGGCCGATGGGCACGGACGGCTTCGCCAGAACCGGCGACAGAAGGACGTCGAACTGTCCGAAATAGGCGTGGCAGGCCTGCTCGACGCCGCCCAGATGGGCCAGGGCCGCCGGCAGGCGGTCGGGGGCCTGGGCGGCGAAATACCGGGCGAAAGCAAGCGTGAAGGGTTCCAGCACGGTCTCGTCCGGCTCGCGGCCGGCGCGCGCGCGGTAGCCGGCGACGACGCCCGCGGCGCCGGCGGACCAGACGACCTTGAAGTGGTCGAGAAACGCAGCGCCGCTGAACGGAAGACGGCTCTCGACCACCTCGTGCCCGAGATCGGCGCAGAGCCGGGCTGTCGCCCGGATGGCGCGCGCAACCTCGGGATCGGGTTGGCGGCCCGACATGTCGGTCAGATACCAGCCGATGCGCAGGCGCCGCTTCGACGGCCCCGAGACTAGTCCCACGGACGGCAGGCCCGCGCTCGAACCCACGGCCTCGGTCAAGGCCAGCAGCGTCGCGCTGTCGCGCACCGAGCGGCTGAGGCAGTGCTCGACGGAAAGGTCCGGCGTGCGCGTCTCCCGGCGCGACGGGGGTTGTCGGCCGCGCGACGGCTTCAGTCCAAACAGGCCGCAGCAGGACGCTGGAATGCGGATGGAGCCGCCACCGTCGCTGGCGTGGGCGAAGGCCACCATCCCTGACGCCACGGCCGCCGCGGAGCCCCCGCTGGACCCGCCCGGCGAATAGGCGATGTTCCACGGGTTGCGCGTGGGGGGACCCAGCAGCGGTTCGGTCGTCGGAATGAGCCCGAACTCAGGGGTGGCGGACTTTCCAAGCACGATGAGCCCCGCCGCGTCTGTGCGGGCCATGTAGTCGGAGCGAAAGGAGCTCGCGACCCCCGACGTCATCCGCGACCCGGAGCGATGCGGCAGGCCGGGATATTCCACCAGGTCCTTGATCAGATAGGGCACGCCGCCGAAGGGGCCGGCGATCGACGTCGCCGCCCGCGCCCGGGCCTGGTCGAAGCCCCTGGAGACGACGGCGTTGAGCACCGGATCGAGGCTTTCGATGCGCGCGATCGCGGCCTCCACCAGTTCGGCGGCGGTAACCTCCTTGCGTCGGACAAGGGCGGCCTGGGCGGTGGCGTCCAGGTCGGAGAAGGGCGCGGCCGGCGCCGCGGCGGCGCGCCAGGCTGGCGTGCTCGCCAGGACAGCGCCCGCTCCGAGCGCCAGGCTGCGGCGGGTGACGGCAGGGAACGGCATCGCATCCTCCTCGTACGCCGCGGACGTGGCGGCCCACCGAAGAGATGCGAGATGCACATTTCAGGAAACTCAGATAATTTGAGGTATTCCGTTCGGATTATCTGGAGGACTGTCCGTGCACGCAAACCTCCTGGACCAGCTGCGGATCTTTTCGCTCATCGCCGAGCTGGGCAGTTTTTCGAAAGCCGCGCGCCACCTCGATCGTCCGGTCTCGGCGGTGAGCTACGCCATCGTCACGCTGGAAACCCACCTCGGCCTGAAGCTGTTCGACCGCGCGCCGGCCGGGCGCGGCCTCACCGACGAGGGTCGCACGGTGCTGCAGGACGCCGAGGTGATCCTGCGGCGCGTGGCGCAGTTCGATTCCCGGGTGCGGGCGATGCGCGAGGGCGAGAACACCGACATCGCCCTGGCGGTGGAAACCTCGTTCCCGGACGGGCTGCTGTCGACGGGGCTCGCGGCCTTCTCGTCGCTCTACCCCTTCGTCTCCGTGTCCGTGACCCGGACGACCGCCAAGACAGTCGGGATACGGGTGGCCGAGGGTGAGGGGGTCCTGGGCGTCACCCTGCTGGACGCCGGCCTGCAGGGCGGACGCCTCGACGGGACCCAGATCGCGGCGGATGTGATCGTCATCGTGGCCAGTCCGGCCCACGCCCTGGCTCGGATGGAACGGCCGATCGCCATGCGCGACCTGGACACCCATCGGCAGATCCATCTCCATGACGGACCGCTGGACCGCCGCGACTTCGACTACCGGGTCCATGGGACCGACGTGTGGCTGGTGGACAATCTCGGCGAGCAGGAAGCGTTCGTCCGCCGCGGGATCGGCTGGGCCTTCATGCCGCGCGGCGTGGTCGGACCGGCGCTCGCCGCCGGCGCCTTGGTGACGCTCGACTGCGAGGACGTGCGAACGCCGCCGCTACGCCGGTTCGCCGCGATCTGGCGTCGCGACCAGGCGCCCGGAAAGATCGGGCACGACCTCATCGGCCAGCTGGCGGACACCGCATCGGCCGAGAGCGCGGCGCGACCTGGCTAGGCCCGCGCCACCCATTCTCCCAGGTTCCGCTCCAGCACGGTCAGCGGCATGGAGCCCGAGAGCAGGGCCGCGTCGTGCCAGGCTTTCAGGTCGAACTTCGGGCCCAGCTTGGCCTTGGCCTCCTCGCGCAGGCGGGCCCAGACGGTGTGGCCGACCTTGTAGCTGGTGGCCTGGCCCGGCGAGCAGCAGTAGCGGTCGATCTCGCGCAGGGCGCGCGAGCGCGGATAGCCGGTGACGCTGACCATGTAGTCGGTGGCCTGGTCGCGGGTCCAACGCTTGTGGTGCAGGCCGGTGTCGACCACCAGGCGCGAGGCGCGGAACAGGAAGGACTGCAGGTAACCCGCCTCCCCCCACGGGTCGCCCTCATAGACCCCCATCTCGTTGGCGAGCTGCTCGGCATAGAGCGCCCAGCCCTCGGTGAAGGCCGAGAAGCCGCCGCCGGTGCGCCGGATGATCGGGATCTTCGTGCTCTCCTGGCTGAGCGCGATCTGCAGGTGATGGCCCGGCGTAGCCTCGTGATAGACCAGGGTCGGCAGGTTGTACTTGGGCCATTCGTGGGTGTTCTTCAGGTTGATGAAGAAGGCCGCCGGGCGCGAACCGTCGAGCGCCGCGCTCTGGTAATAGCCGTTGGACGCGCCGTCCTGGATGAAGGCCGGCACGCGCTTGACCGTCACCTCGGCCTTGGGAAGCGTGGCGAAGGCCTGGGGCAGGCGCGCGGCGATGGCGGCCACCTGGACATTAAGGTCGGCGATCAGGGCCGCGCGGCCTTCGTCGGTGTTGGCGTAGAGCTGTTTGGGGTCGGCGTTGAGCGCGGTCAGCCGCTCGGCCACCGTGCCCTTGGTCATGCCCTGGCCCTTGAGGATCACGTCCAGGCGCGCGGTGATGTCGGCCACCTGATCGAGGCCGAGCTTGTGGATCTCCTCGGCGGAGAGGTCGGTGGTGGTCGAGGCCTTCAGGCCCCCGGCGTAGTAGGCCGCCCCGTCCTTCAGCTTCCAGACCCCGGCGTCGGCGGTGGCGATGGCGCGCGCGGCGGTCATGGCGGCGATCTGGCGGTCCAGGGCCGGGAAGATCTCGCCGGCGACGATCTTGGTCGCCGGTCCTGCATAGTCGCCCGGCAGGTTGGCGGCCTTGGCCTTGCCGGCGATGGAGGTGACCATGACGGTCGCCTCGGGCGCCTGGTCGCGCAGGGCCCGCATCTGGCCCAGCGCCAGGTCGCAGATGAAGTCCGGAGGCACGACGCCGGCGGCCAGGTCGGTCTTCATCCGGTCGAGGTCCTGGTCCAGGGCGACGGTGAAGGCCTTGAGGCGGGCCATGTAGGCGTCGGCGTCCGCGGCGGTCACCACCCGGTGCTGGTTGTCCAGGAAGTCCGGGATGTCCTGGTAGACCCCGGTCTGCTGGCTGACCACATAGGGACTGAAGCGACCGCCCACCGAGCCGAACTTGAAGCGCTCCCCGGCCGCGAGCGCGTTCTCCTGGCCGTAGAGCACCGTGTCGAGGTCGACCTTGGAGGCCGGCGACAGGGCGGCCCGCTCGATGGCCTTCAGCTTGGCCACCCGGTCGCGGGTCTTGCCCAGGCGCTTGACGCGGCCGGCCTCGGAATAGTCGTCGAGCTGGCTCTTCAGGGCCGCGCGGGGGCCCTTGTCGAGGCCCAGGCCGGTGGCGCGCTCGGGGCTGTCGTCGACCATCTCCTCGAACATGGCGTCGAGCAGGGCGTTCAGCCGCGCGTCTTCCGACCCCTGGGCCAGGGCGGGCGTGGCCGCGACGAGGGCGCCGGCGGCGGTGGTCGCCAGGAAGGCGCGACGGTCGAACATGGTCATGGATCAGGCCCCGGAGCTACGATGTGACGGGACCCTATGGGGCGGTATGCGAGGGCGGCAAGACGACGCCGTGGCGCGGCGGGTTAATTCGGCGTAATGCAAGCAGAGCGCCGTAATGGGCCTGTCGCAGAACCACCCCAATCTGCGCGTAGCTTTCGCCGCGACCTCATTTCCTGGAAGTTACTCCGACGTGACCGAGACCAAACCCGCCGACTGGAATCGCAAACTCGCCGCCTATAGGCGCCCCGACTGGCGCCGCAGCCTGTTCGAGCTCGTGCTGACCGCCACCGCGCTCGGCGGCCTCTGGACCCTCGGCTGGGTGGCCATGCATTTCGGCCTGTGGTGGCTGGCCTTGGTGCTGACCGTGCCGGCGGCGGCCTTCCTGGTGCGACTGTTCATGATCCAGCACGATTGCGGCCACGGCTCGTTCTTCGCGGCCAAGGCGGCCAATGACTGGGTCGGCCGGGCCATTGGCCTGCTGACGCTCACGCCTTACGAATACTGGCGCCACACCCACGCCATCCACCATGCCACCTCGGGCAATCTGGACCGCCGAAGCCTCGGCGTGATCGAGATGCTGACCGTGGACGAATATCTGGCGCTGAGCCCGCGCCGGCGGCTGGCCTACCGGCTCTACCGCAATCCGGCGGTGATGTTCGGCCTGGGACCGAGCTTCGTGTTCTTCCTGCAGCAGCGCCTGCCCTTCGGCCTGATGAAGGCCGGCTGGAAGCCCTGGCTGTCGACGCTCGGCAACACCGCCATCATCGCCGTCGGGGTGGGCGTGATGATCTGGCTGCTGGGCCTGGCGCCGGTGATGCTGGTCAACTTCACCACCATGGTGATCGCCGCCACCATCGGGGTCTGGCTGTTCTTCGTGCAGCACCAGTACGAGGGCGTGGCCTGGTCGCGGAACAAGGACTGGAAGCGCGGCGAGGCGGCCCTGCTCGGCTCCTCGCACTATGACCTGCCCCAGCCCCTGCGCTGGCTGACCGCCAATATCGGCATCCAT
The DNA here is from genome assembly GCF_036677185.1 of Phenylobacterium sp. Classification (GTDB taxonomy): domain Bacteria; phylum Pseudomonadota; class Alphaproteobacteria; order Caulobacterales; family Caulobacteraceae; genus Phenylobacterium. The sequence continues at coordinate 92,713 of NZ_JAKFEN010000023.1, read as the reverse complement.
CACGTCCACCACCTGTCCAGCCGCATCCCCTTCTATCGCCTGCCCCAGGTGCTGAAGGACCATCCCGAGCTGAAGGACATGAGCCGCATCGGCCTGGTGGAAAGCTTCAAGAACGCCCGCCTGGCCCTGTGGGACGAGGCGAGCCAGCGGCTGGTCTCGTTCCGCGAGATCCACGGCCGGGTCGCGGCGGGCTAGCCACCGAAGATGCTCCCCTTCTGGGGGAGCTGTCGGCCGAATGGCCGACTGAGGGGGACTTTGACTCGCTTCGGCGGGCTTCAACCCCCTCCGTCTCGTCGCGAAGGGGCGACGATCCACCTCCCCCAAATCGCGCTGCGCGCTGGGGGAGGATCTATGACCTTCCGCGCACGTCAACTGCCCTGGCGTCAGGGTTGACCGAGGCGCGGGCCTGACCGCCAACTGGCTCCCACAAAACAAGAAATGTGGGAGGAATCCGGTGACCGCTTGGATCTTCGCCGACGTCTGGGAGGCGATCGCCGCCGCGCAGCCGGAGCGCCCGGCCCTGATCCAGGGCGAGCGTGTGGTGAGCTGGGGCCAGTTCGACGCCCGCGCCGACGCCCTGGCCGCGCATCTTGTCGCGAGCGGGCTCAGCCCCGAGGCCAAGGTCGCGGCCTATCTCTACAACGGTCCCGAATACATGGAGACCTATTACGCGGCCTTCAAAGCCGGCCTGGCGCCGATCAACACCAACTACCGCTATGGCGGCGACGAGCTGACCTACCTGTTCGACAACGCCGACGCCGAGGCGGTGGTGTTCCACGCCAGCTTCGCCGGCATGATCGAGACGATCCGCGGCCACCTGCCGACCGTGAAGCGCTGGGTCGCCGTGGCCGAGCCCGGCTGGCCGGTCCCGGCCTGGGCCGACGACTATGAGAGCGTGGTCGCCAAGGTCCCGGCGCAGCGACCATTCAAGGCGCCCTGGGGCCGCTCGCCCGATGACCTGCTGCTGCTCTATACCGGCGGCACCACCGGCATGCCCAAGGGCGTCATGTGGCGGCAGGACGACCTGTTCAACGTCATCGGGGCCGGCGGCAATGTGCTGCAGGGCGTCCCGCCCCTCACCAACGCCCAGGAGGCCGCCGAGCGGCTGACCGAGGAGCAGCGGCGGACCTTGGTCTGCTGCCCCCTGATGCACGGCACCGGCCAGTTCTCGGCCTTCATCACGCTGAATATGGGCGGCACGGTCGCCACCCTGCCCTCGCGCCAGTTCAACGCCATGGAGCTGTGGGACGAGGCGGTGCGGCTGAAGGCCGACGGGATCGTCATCGTCGGCCTGGCCTTCTCCACTCCCATGCTGGAAGCGCTGGAGGCCGATCCCGGCCGCTGGAACCTCGACCACGTCAAGACCATGAGCTCCTCGGGCTCCATGTGGAGCCAGGAGAACAAGCGCGGCCTGCTGTCCTTCGCCAAGAACGCCATGATCATGGACAGTTTCGGCTCCTCCGAGGCGGTCGGCCTGGGGGCCTCGGCCTCCGCGCCGGGGGCGGAGGCGGCGACGGCGGCCTTCATGCTGGGCCCCAACTGCGCGGTGTTCGCCGAGGACGGCCGCCGGGTGGAGGCGGGCTCCGGCGAGCGCGGCCTGGTGGCGGTCACCGGCTTCCTGCCGGTCGGCTACTACAAGGACCCGGAGAAGAGCGCCAAGACCTTCAAGACCATGGAGGGCCAGCGCTGGAGCGTCCCGGGCGACTGGGCCGAGGTCAATGCCGACGGCACGCTGAAACTGCTGGGCCGCGGCAGCCAGTGCATCAACACCGGCGGCGAGAAGGTCTTCCCCGAAGAGGTCGAGGAAGCGCTGAAGACCCATCCCGGGGTCCGGGACGCGGTGGTGGTGGGCGTTCCCGACTCCCGGTTCGGCGAACGCATCTGCGCGGTGGTCGAGGGCGACGCCGCCGCCCTGACGCTGGAGGCCATGGCGGCCCATGTGAAGTCGAGGCTCGCCGCCTACAAGGCGCCGCGCGAACTGGTGGTGGTCGACTCGATCGGCCGCGCGCCCAACGGCAAGGTCGACTACAAGGCCTCCCGCGACCGGGCCCTGGCGGCGCTGGGCGTCGGGGCGTAAGGCGGCATCGGGCCATCCAATTGCTCCCCCTCTGGGGGAGCTGTCAGCGAAGCTGGCTGAGGGGGACTTTGACTCGCTTCTGCGCGCTTCAACCCCCTCCACCGCTTCGCGGTCCCCCTCCCCCAAATCGCGCTGCGCGCTGGGGGAGGAATTGGCTCGACCAATTCCTTCATGCCGTTGGGCGCAGGGTGCCTCCGAACGAGGAACCACTCGATGGCCGACACGCCCCAGACACCGGAAGCGGTGGCCTACCAGCTCATGCGCGACGTCATGGCCATCGAGGGCGCCTCGGCGGCCCTGCGCGAAAGCGGCGGCCCCGATCGCGCCTGGCTGCTCAGCACCTATGCGGAATGCCTGAAGGTCGTGCGCCCGGACGCCAAGTCCGCGCAGATGCGCAGCTTCTAGCTAGGCCGCCGCGCGGCGCGCACGCGCGCCCAGCCGGCCGGTGATCAAGGAGATGGCGGCCAGGGCCGCCAGCGGCAGGGCGACCTCCGGCCGCGCCAGGACCGTCAGCTCCGCGGCCCGCCCCGCCAGGACCGCCTTGCCCAGGCCGGCGCCCAGATAGCTGTAGATCAACGAATAGGGCACGGCCCCGACCGCCGTGGCGGCGACATATTTGCGCACCGGCGCGCGGGCGACCCCGGCGGCCACATTGACCAGGCCGAAGGGGCTGAGCGGCAGCAGACGCAGGGTCAGCAGGTAGGCGAAGGGGCTCTGCTCGAACCCGGCCATAAGTTTGCCTAGCCGTCCGGCGGCCAGGCGGTTGCGGATCGTCTCCCCGGCGGCGAACCGGGCCGCCAGATAGGCCATCACCGCCCCAAGGGTCGAGCCGACGATGGTGGCCACCGTGCCGGTCAGCGGCCCGAACAGGAAGCCGCCCGCCAGCATGAGCACCAGGCCGACGGGCACGAAGGCGGCGGTGGCGACGGCGTAGAGCCCGGTGAAGACCAGCAGGGCGAGCAGGGGCGTGGCGACGATCTCGGCCCGCAAGCCGATCTCATTGGCCCTGAGATTGCCTAGCGAGATGTCGGTGGCCAGGCCGCTGGCGTAGAGAGCGACCGTGGCGGCGATCAGCAACACCGCCGGCGCCGCACGGCCAAGCAGTTTCAAGCGTCCCCGCAGGGACCCGGCGACCCTATCCGTCATGCGCTCTCGCTTCTCACGACGCGTGCGACCTGGAACGCTCCGGCGAGCGTTCGTATCCAAGGCTAGTCCCGAATTTGCGACGCCGGCAAGGCGCCCCGCGGCTACTTGGCGCGCTGGTCGTTGGACTTCTTCTTCCAGGGCGGCTTGCCGGCCTTTGGTCCGGGCGCGCCGAGCGGAGCCTTGGGAGCGAAGCCCTTGGTCGGCGGCCCCTTGCGGTGCGGCGGCTTGCCGTCGTTCGGAGCGCCCTTGCCGTAGGCCGGTTTGAACTTCGGGCGCGGCGGCGAGGTCGGGCCGCCCGGAGGCCCGGAGGGCTCGATCTTGATCTCTTCGTCGGCCGTGGCCTTCACGGCCTGGGTGAACTTGGCCGCGACGGCGTTGGTGATCTCGAACTTGGTCTCGCGGTCGAAGATCTTGATGGCCCCGATATCGGGTTTTGTGACATGGCCCAGGCGGCAGATCAGCGGGATCAGCCACTTGGGGTCGGCGTTCTTCGAACGGCCCACCGTCACCCGGAACCAGGTGACCTCGTTGGGGTCCAGGCGCTCGGGCTTGCCGAAGGGCCCATCGCGCTCGCCACGCTCGGGACGGTCGCCACGGTCGGACGGGTCATAGGTGCGCTTCGGGCGCCCCTGCTCGCGGACCTGGCTGTCGCGCATGCGCGCGTCGTCATAGAGCTCTTCCGGCGAGGGCAGCCGGGCGCGGTGGATGCGGATCAGGGCCGCGGCCACTTCCTCGGCCGTGCGGTTTTCCAGCACCAGCTTGGCGAGCGCCAAGTCTTCCTCGGCCATGGGCTCGGTGAGGATCGGGTCCTCCAGCAGCCGGACCTGGTCCTTGGCGCGGATCTCGTCGGCGGTGGGCGGGCCCTGCCAGACGGCCTCGATCCCGGCCGAGGCCAGGAGCTGTTCGGCCTTGCGGCGCCGCGTGTGGGAGACCAGGAGGACCGAGGTCCCCTTGCGGCCCGCCCGGCCGGTGCGGCCCGAACGGTGCAGCAGGCCGGCCTTGTTCACCGGGATGTCGGCGTGGATGACCAGGCCCAGTTCCGGCAGGTCCAGGCCACGGGCGGCGACGTCGGTGGCGACGCAGACCCGGGCATGGCCGTCGCGCAGGGCCTGCAGGGCGTCGGTGCGGGCCTTCTGGTCCAGCTCGCCCGACAGGCCGACCACGGCGAAGCCGCGTTCGCGCAGGGCCGCATGCATGTGCCGCACGCCCTCGCGGGTGTTGCAGAACACCAGGGCGCCGGGAGACTCGAAGAACCGCAGCACATTGACCACGGCCAGTTCGATCTCGTTGGGGGCCACCCGGACGGCGCGGTACTCGATGTCGCCGTGCGGCTCGTCGCGGCGGCTGGTGTCGATGCGCAGGGCGTCGCGCTGGTAGCGCTTGGCGAGCGCCACGATCTCGCGGGCCAGGGTGGCCGAGAACAGCAGGGTGCGGCGGCCGACCGGGGCGGAGTCGAGGATCTCCTCCAGGTCTTCGCGGAAGCCCATGTCCAGCATCTCGTCGGCCTCGTCGAGGACGACGACCTGCAGGGCCGACAGGTCGAGATTGCCGCGCTCCAGATGGTCCTTCAGGCGGCCCGGCGTGCCGACCACGATGTGGGCGCCGACATTGAGCGCCCGTTGTTCGCGGCGCGGGTCCATGCCGCCGACGCAGGTCTCCACCCGCGCGCCGGCCGGGGCGTAGAGCCAGGTCAGCTCCTTGGCCACCTGGATGGCCAGCTCGCGGGTCGGCGCGATGACCAGGGCCAGGGGCGAGCCCGGCTGGCCGAATTTCTCGGCCTCGCCCAGCAGGGTCGGCCCGGCCGCCAGGCCGAAGGCGACGGTCTTGCCCGAGCCGGTCTGGGCCGAGACCAGCAGGTCTCGTCCGGCGGCGTCGGGCGCCAGAACGGCGGCCTGGACGGGGGTGGGTTCGGCATAGCCTTGGCTCGCGAGCGCGCGCGCCAGGGCGGGGTGGATTTCGGGGAAGGCCATTTCAGTCCGTTTCGCAAGCCGCAACGAAAAGAAAACGCGCGGTTGCGCCTTAGAGGGCAAGCGGGCCGCCGCCGCAAGCCTTGCGACGTCGATTTTATCCACAGCGCGCACGCGCCGCAGTCGCTCAAGAGGCGAATGGGGCGAAAATCGCCGGTTCTTGGGGGTCAAACGCGCGACGGCTGGCGAAAGTGCGAGGGCCCCGCTAGAGCGCCATCCGCTCCGACAGGGTCGGAGCGGCGCTCTAGTTTCTTGCTTTGTCGCGCTTTCCGACGGCGAACCGGTTTCCACTTCGCCGGAAAGCGCTCTAGCGTCCGCCCATGGAAAAGTCCCCCACCCCGCGCCGCCTGCGCGACCTGCCGGGTATCGCCGAGCTGGAGCGCAAGGCGCTCATGAAGCCGCGCTACGCCGACGTCGACGCCGCCTACGAGTTCCCGGAGATCAACGAGGCCTCGCGGGCCATCTTCGGCCTGACCGCCGAGGAGGCCGACGACGTGGTCCGCCCGGACGGCTGGGACCATATCGACCGCAAGCCCGAGCGCGACCAGGTCATGGCCTTCGAGGCCGAGGGCTGGGACGTGACCGGCGAGAACCGCCGGCCGCTGCGGATGCTGGGGCATTTCAGCCAGCAGCTCTGGCTGGCCCTGCGCGGGGTGGCGGGCGAGCTTCCGTTCGTCCCCGAGGACGACGAGCCCGACCCGATGAAGTCGTCCCTGGCCAAGGAAGCCGCGGCGTTTCGCAGGGACCGGCGGTAGGGGCGAGGCCGATAGCCCTATCCGATTGGCGGCGGCGAAGCCGCGAATGCCCGAAGACAGAGGAACCACAAAGGACACCAAGGACACGAAGGAGCACCAAGAGTCCGCGTCAGGGCCTCGCGCCATCCGCGTCCTCACGAACTTCGTGGTCCTTGGTGTCCTTGGTGTCCTTCGTGGTTCAATTTGGCTTCGCCGATCTAACCGGCGCGTTCTGAGAGACCCCTCATCCGACCTTGCTTCGCAAGGCCACCTTCTCCCGCAAGGGGAGAAGGAACGCGTGCGGCCCGCCAGCACGCTTGAGTTTGTACTCCCCCAAAAAAGAGAGCCGGGCGTCGCCGCCCGGCTCCCAAGGCGGGGGATAAACTAGAAGGTCTTGCGCAGGCTGACGAAGACCTGGCGGGGGGCGCCCGCCAGCAGGGTCTGGCTGTCACCGCGCAGGGGGAAGCCGTTGGAGTTGATCGTCGAGATATAATCCTCGTCGAACAGGTTGGTGACGTTGAGCTGCAGCTCCAGCCCCTCCAGCAGGGGCGTTCCCGAGAACCGATAGCCGACGGCGAGCTCGGCCAGGGTCTGGGACGGCACGCTCTGGTCGTTCTCATAGGTGAAGAAGCGGCTGCTCAGATACGAGAGCGAGGCGCGGCCGAACAGGGCGCCGTTGTCGTAGGAGATCTCGGCCTTGAGCAGGTTCTCGGGCGTGTCGACCGTGGTCTTGCCCGCGGTCCGGGCCACGACCACGCCGTTGCCGTCCACCGTGTCGTCGTCATAGGTCGAGTCGTTGTAGGCGTAGGAGGCGAACAGCGACCAGTCGGGGGCGAAGTCCCAGGACCCTGCGGCCTCGAAACCCTGGGCGGTCACGCCGCCGACATTGGACAAGGCCGAGGGGTTGCCGACGATCCCGGAGCCCACCGGCACGCCGAACAGCCGGTCCTTGAACTTGACGTGGTAGACGGCGAGCACGCCCTGGAAGTCCGGGGTCTTGTAGCGCCAGCCGGCCTCGAAGGTGTCGGATATCTCCGGCTTCAGCTTGCCCTTGATGGCGTCGAAGCCGGCCTGCGAGGCCGAGAACGGCCCCGAGGTGCCCGAACTCGGGAAGGCGCGCATGCTGCGGGCGAAGGAGGCGAAGAGCTGGCTGTCTTCGCTCAAGTCGAAGCGGACACCGGCCTGGGGCAGGAACTCCTCCTTGGCTTCGATCTTGCCGGACTTGTTGGCGCCGATCAGGGTCTTGGCCTCGTTCTCCACCGACAGCGACTTGAAGCCGAAATTGACCGCCAGGACGTCACTGACCGTCCAGGTGTCCTGGACGTGGAACTGCCAGGTGGTGGTGGTGAAGTCGTATTCCCACTGAGTGAAGAAGGCGCCCGATTGCATCTTCAGGCTGTCGCGCTGCGGAGCGGCGCGGTTCAGGCCATAGAAGCGGCGGGCCTGGTTGAAGCTGTTGTCCTCGTACCAGACCCCGGCGTTGATCGCGTGGCCGCCGAGGGTCAGCGTCCCGCCGGCCACCACGCCGTAGCGCTGCAGATCGTATTCCGTCGTGCGGATGGAGATCGGCGCGTCGTTGCTGGTCGCGCCGGCCACCCCGTAGTTCGGCGACGGCACATAGGGCGTGTACCACAGGCCCTGTCCCTTGTTGTCGTGGCCGTAGACCGTGGCCTTGACGTCGAAGGCCTCGCTCACGGGAAGGGCTAGGGTGATCGCCCCGATCAGGTCGTCGCGCAGGCCCGAGGCGTTGAAATAGGCGTCATCGACCGAGGTGATCGGCGCCGGATAGGTCGTGCCGAACGACGGGAAGCGCGGCGGGACCCCGGTGTCGCCGCGGTTATTGCCGATCTCGGCGATCTGCACGGCCTGGGCCCAATTGCCGGAATTGTTGTCCCAGTCCGAGCCCAGGCGCTGGATCATGCCGAGCGACAGGTCCTGGTAGTCGTTCTCGCGGCGCTTGGACCAGTTGGCCCAGCCGGTCAGCGAGCCCTCGCCGATGGGTTGGACGACCTTGAAATTGATCTGCTGCTGGCGCTGCTCGCCCACACCCTTCCACTTGTCTGCGGTGTTGTAGGAATAGCTGAGATAGCCGCGCGCGCCGCTGGGCAGGGCGCCGCTCTCGAGCCGCAGGAAGCCGCGATAGGTGCTGTCGGAACCGGCGGTGACCGCCGCCAGGCCGCCGAACTCGGCCAGCGGATCGCGGGAGATGAACTTCAGCGTGCCGCCCAGATTGTTGGCCGAGGCGGTCTCCAGGGCGCCGGCCCCCTGGGCCAGCTCCACCTGACCGACATTCTCCCCGGCGATGGCGCGCGAGATGTGCAGGCCGTTGTGGTTGCCGTAGGTCATGTCGCCCAGCGGCACGTCGTCCAGGGTGAAGCCCAGCTGGTTCTGGTTGAAGCTGCGGATGGTGATCCGCGCGGACCACTCATAGGCGCCGAACGGGTCGGCGGACTGCAGGTTCACATTGGGCAGTTTCTCGACCAGCTTCAGCGGGCTGGCGCCGGCCACCTCCAGCTGCAGTTCCTCGCCGCCCACCGTCTGGACCTGACGGGTCTCGCCGCGGCCGAACACCACGAGCTCGTCGACCGACGAGGCGTCGGCCAGGGCCGCCGAACCGGTCGCCGCCGTCTGCGCGCCCGCCGCGCTCGCCCAGGCCAGAGTCAGCACTCCAAGCGCCACGCCAGTGAGAAGATGGATCTTCATGATTATGCCCCCGGGTCCGGCGCCGCCCCTCGCGGTCGCCCGACCGGGGCGTGGGGTAGCAGCGCTCCTTGAAGGCTAGGCCAAGCTTTCATGACGACTTGCCGACACGGAGCACGGGCAAGGCGGCGATTTACCCACGGCTCATAAAGTGGGCGTAGAAAGCTAGGCCATGGACCGCCGCACAGAACTCCCGCCCGCCGAACGACTGGCCGAACTCGACCGCCAGATCGCCGAGGGCCGCGACACCACCGGACTGCTGACGCGACTCCGACGCGTCACCGAGGCCCAGGTGGAAACCATGAAGATCGTCGGCCGCCGGGCCGAGGATAAGGCCTGACGCCTATCTAGCCGGGGGCTCGAACAGCTCGATCGGGTTGCCCGAGGGATCCTCGATGAGGATCTGCTTGCCGCCATTGCCCTGCACGATCTCGTTGCGGAAACGGCCTCCCGCGGCCTTGAGCCGCTCGACCTCGGCGGCGAGGTCCCCGACGTCGAGCTGGATGCGGTTCCAGCCGCCCGGCGCGGGCGCCTCGCCGTTCGGCATGCTCTGACCCGCGCCGCCGGCGCCGGGGCGGTTCAGCAACAGCCGCAGCGGCCCACGGCTGAGCATCGCGAAGCCCGGCCCCGCCTGCATGTCGATCTTGAAGCCCAGCAGGTCGCGATAGAAGGCGACCGCGGCGTCCACGTCGGCCACGATGTAACGCACGCTTACGGTATCCATCGGCTTCTCCGGTTCAGTCTTCCCCCCGAGGGAGGGACTCGACATGGGCCTGCTCGCGGTCGAGCAGCAGGCTCAGGGTGACGACATGGTCGTCGCGCCGCTCGACGGTGGCGAAGGGGGTCTGGTGGAAGGTCTGGATCGTCGCGCCCTTGCGCTCGGCCAGGGTGACGGTGACCAGCGTCTCCGCCTCGCTGGCGGGGCCCAAGTCCCAGGCCATGGTGAAGACGATCCGCCTGTCGCGTTCGATCTCGCGATAGACGCCCCCCTGCCACTGCTCGCCGTACTGGGTCGAGCTAATGCAGGCGCGCCAGGCGCCGCCCTCGCGGAACTCATGGGCGAAATGGGTGCAGGTGGATGCGCCCGGCCCCCACCAGGGGGCGCGATGGGCCGGGTCCTCCCAGAGGCGGAAGACCAGGGCGACCGGCGCGGCGAAGGCGCGGACGATGTAGATTTCGTCGTCGGCCAGCGGAGCGCCGTGCGCCGGGCGGCCGATCTCAGTGCTTGCGGCCATCGGGCTTTCCCGTGGTGAGCTTGGCCAGGTAGGCGTCCATCTTGTTGAAGCTGCCCTCCCAGAAGCGGCGGTAGTGTTCGAGCCAGCCGGCGACGTCCTTCAAGGGCCCCGCCTCCAGCCGGGCGGGCCGCCACTGGGCCTCGCGACCGCGCGAGATCAGGCCCGCGGTCTCCAGGACCTTCAGGTGCTGCGACACGGCCGGCAGGCTGATGTCGAACGGTTCGGCGAGCTGGCCGACCGTGGCCTCGCCTTCCGCCAGCCGCGCCAGGATCGCCCGGCGGGTGGGGTCGGCCAGGGCCGAGAGCGTCGCACTCAACGGGTCGGTCGCCGGCCTCATTTAATGATATCCTTAATTAAGTCATCGATTAAATAAGCCCGAGTGCGAGGCCCGTCAAGCCAGGTCAGCCGAGCGTCCGATTTCCGAGAGAAGAACGGTCGCACCTAACCCCGCAGGCGGCGGACCAGGTTGCGCCGCGGCTTGCGGGCCGGGGCGGCGGGCTTGAGCTTCGCCTTGGGGGTGGGCGGCAGCGGCGTGTCGGCGCCGTCGGCCAACAGGCGGGCGGCCAGCATCAGGTCGGCCTTGACCACCGCATAGTCCTCGCGCTCGACCCAGGCGCGGACCACGGCCTCGACGAAGGCCTCGGACATGCCCAGCACCTCGGCCATCGGGGCGGGGTCGGGCAGCACCAGGGGATTGGCCTCGGCGCGGGCCTTGAGCCCGGCCAGCAGGGCCGGCACGTCGCGCTTGGTGTCGACGCGGAAGATCGCGTCCACGCGGCGCCTGGGGTGGTGGCTGGTGTTGACGATCACGTCGCCGAACACCTTGGCGTTGGGCATGACCACCTTGATGTTGTCGGGGGTGGCCAGTTCGGTGACGAACAGGTCCAACGCCTTGACCGTGCCGGTGCGCCCGGCGATCTCGACCACGTCACCGACCCGGTAGGGTCTAAACAGCAGCAGCATGACCCCGGCCGCCACATTGCTGAGCGTGCCCTGCAGGGCCAGGCCGATGGCGAGCGAAGCCGCCCCCACGACCGCCAGGATCGAGGTGGTCTGGACCCCGACCTGTTGCAGCACCGCGATCAGGCCGACGATGACGACCACATAACGGGCCGCCGAGCCGCCGAAGGTCTGCAGGGTGACATCGGGCGGCCCGTCGCGGTGGACCCTTCCGATCAGGCGGCGCACCAGGCGCGAGGCCCAGCCGGCCGCCCAGAACGTGACCACCAGGATGATGGCGGCCACGACCAGGTTCACGGCCAGGTCGCCGGCGGCGTCGATGAACTTGTGGATCACGTCCTCGTCGGCGGCGATGGTGTCGCTCAGCCGGCGGCTGACCTCGCGTTCAAATCCCTGCATGCGCTCCATTGCAGGCAGGCCCTCAGGCCGCCTTCTGCAATTCCTGCTTCACCCGTTCGGCGAGCATCTTGATATCGATGGGTTTGGGCAGGAATGAGATGTTCTCCTCGCCCTCGAGCAGGTTGGAGAACTCCGCCTCGGCATAGCCCGAGATGAACATCACCGGCGCGCCGCACAGGAAGACGCGGGCCTGCTTCAGGAGGTCGGGGCCCTGCATGCCCGGCATGACCACGTCGGAGATCATCAGGTCGATGGAACCCGCGTGCTGCTCGGCCAGTTCCAGGGCTTCCTCGCCGGAGGCCGCCTCGATCACCTCGTAACCGCGGGCGCGCAGCAGTTTGGCGGCCACCCCGCGCACGGCGTCCTCGTCCTCGACGAACAGGATGCGCCCGGCGCCGGAGAGGTCGCGGGCCTTGGGCGGGGCCTTGACCACCGGCGCCAGGGCCGGGGCGGCGGCCGAGGGCACGTGGACCGGCAGGAAGATGCGGAACGCCGCGCCCTCCCCCGGCTTGGAATCGACGCTGATCCAGCCGTCGGACTGCTTGACGATGCCGTAGACCGTGGCGAGGCCCAGGCCGGTTCCCTCGCCCACCGGCTTGGTGGTGAAGAAGGGGTCGAAGATCTTGTCCATCACGTCGGGGGGGATGCCGGGGCCGTCGTCGGACACCTCGATCAGGGCCTGGTCGCCCTTGGCGTCGGGATAGCCGAGGCCGGCGGCCTCCTCCTGCGTCACCCGGGCCAGCCGGATGGTGACCACGCCGCCGCCATGGGCGCGCACGGCGTCGCGGGCGTTGACGGCCAGGTTCATGACCGCGGTCTCGATCTGGCTGCGGTCGGCCCGGACGTGCGGCAGGTTGCGGCCGTATTCGGTCTCGAGTTTCACGTCCTCGTAGAGCACCCGGCGCAGCAGCACCTCGGACTCGCTGATCAGCTCGCCCAGGTCCAGGGTCTCGCGCTGGACGGTCTGTTTGCGCGAGAAGGCCAACAGCTTGCGCACCAGGTCGGCGGCGCGCGCCGAGGTCGACTTGATCTCGTTCAGACCCTCATAGGACGGGTCGCCCACCGGGTGGCGGGTAGCCAGCACGTCGAGCTGCATGAAGATGGCGGTCAGCAGGTTGTTGAAGTCGTGGGCCACACCGCCGGCCAGCTGGCCGATGGCTTGCATCTTCTGGCTCTGGGAGAGCTGCAGCTCGATCTGCTTCTGCTCGGAGACGTCGACCAGATAGGCCACCCAGCGGCCGTCGCTCTTCGAGAGATAGAGGTGAGCGATCTTGGCCGCGTCGCGGGCCAACCGGACCTCCAGCGCGCCCACATGGCCGTCCTTCAGCTTCTGGGCCGCGTCGATCCGCGACGACGGCTCAATCAGCTCGCCGAACACCTCGCCGGCCCGGCCGCCGCCGGCCACGGCCGCCAGGCTGTGATTGGCCTCGACGATGGTGGCGGCGAAGGGGTCCTCGCCCTCCAGCAGGGCCGCGCCGAACGGCGAGGCCGCGGCGAAGGCGTCCAGCACCTTGGGCGGCGGGGGCTTGGCGGCGTTGAAGGCGGTCAGCACCTCCATGGCGCCGGCCGGCAGGGCCAGGGTCTCCGTCGGCCGGTCGTCGAGGCGCACCAGGAAGCGGCGCTCGCCCAGCGGCGAGACGGTGGCGGCATGCTCCGAGCCGTTGGTGCGGATGGCCGCCCGGCCGGTCTCGCCCCGCCGCGCGGCGGTGAGCGCCGAGAACAGGCTGGCGGCGGAGGGTCCGCCCTTGGGCAGGCGCTGGGCCGCGCCGAGCGCCGCGCGCCATGGCGCATTGGCCGCGTGGATGCGGCCGTCGGCCGCGGCGATGGCGGCGGGTTCGGGCAAGGCGTCGATCAGGGTGTCGACGCCGGGTTCGCTCTCCGGGTTCGCCTCGACGGCGTTGCGCAGCGCGAAGAGGCCCAGGCACGCCACGCCGAAGAGGCCGACCAGCAGCATCACGCCCGCCCGGGTGGAAGCCCCGGCGTTGAAGGCCGGCACCGCGGCGAAGCCCACGGCCGCGAGGAAGCAGACGGCCGCGAACCCCATCAAGGGGTCGAAGCGGCGCCGCGCACCTTCGCGGGTCGTTGACTTGGCCATGGGGCGGCCCCGGTTGACTGAGGAGGCCAGGGCCTCCGACGAATCACTCACAGCGATACTCTCACGAATCCGTAGTGTTTTTTCGGGGTTAGGCCGCGCCGGCGGCGCGCCGTCCCGTCTGCATGATGAAGCCAATCAGCTTGGCCACGGCTTCGTAGTGGGTGGCGGGAATGAAGTCGTCGAGCTCGACGGCGGCGTAGAGCGCGCGCGCCAGGGGCGCGTCCTCGATGACCGGCACGCCGGCGTCCTCGGCGAGCGCGCGAATCTTGAGCGCCACGGCGTCCATGCCCTTGGCGACGCATTGCGGGGCGGCGGTCTCGCCGGGTTCGTACTTGAGCGCCACGGCGTAGTGGGTCGGGTTCATGATCACCATGGTGGCCGTCGGCACCGCGGCCATCATCCGGCGACGCGAGCGCTGGATCTGGATCTGCCGGCGCTTGGCCTTGATATGGGGGTCGCCCTCGGTGTTCTTGAACTCCTCCTTCAGCTCCTCCTTGGTCATCATCATCTTCTTCATGAAGCGCTGGCGCTGCCAGAACCAGTCGAAGCCCGCGATGACCAGCATCAGCCCGGCCACGGCGAAGACCAGCTTGCGGAGGATCTCGATGACGAAGGGCAGGATCGCCGCCGGGTCCATGGCCGACAGGCCCTGCATCGGGGCGACATAGGGCTTGACCACGACATAGCCGACCCAGGCGACGATGATGATCTTCACCAGCGATTTGAAGAACTGCATCAGGCCGTCCGGACCCAGCATCCGCTTCAGTCCGCCCATCGGCGAGACCTTCTTCCAGTCGGGCTTGAGCTTGTCGGGGCTGTACATGAACCCGGTCTGGATCAGGTTGCCGCCGGTCCCCAGCAGGGCCGCCACCACCAGCACACTCAGCAGGATCGGGGCGGCGGCCAGCATGGCGTGCCGGGCGATCTCCACGCCGCCGCCGTTCTCCAGGCTCATGTTCTGCGGATGGGCGATGAAGGGCAGCAGGGCGTTGGCCAGGTTGTTCGACATCCAGCCGCCGGCGATGGCCAGCACGCTGGCGGCCCCCGCGAACGAGGCCAGCAAGGCGAGATCCGGCGTCTTGACGACGTCGCCCTTCTCGCGGGCCTTCTGAAGCTTGCCGGGTGTCGGCTCTTCTGTTTTCGAGGCTGCGTCGTTCTCTTCGGCCATGTCAGCCCGCCGCGAACAGGCTGATCAGCTCGCGATAGCGGCTGACCCAGACCATGCCGATGGTGCCCAGGCTGAGCGCGAAGATCGACAGGCCGAACAGCACCATCAGGGGCGTGGCCACGAAGAACACCTGGAACTGCGGCATCACCCGGCCGACCAGGCCCGCGGCGATGTTGAAGATCAGCGAGAACACCACCACCGGAGCGGCGAGCTGCAGGCCCAGGCGGAACGATCCTGACACCGTCTCGATGGCCAGCTGGGCGGCGTCGGCCACCGGCACGTCGCGGGAGAACGGGAACAGGGTGTAGGAACGCACGATCCCGGCCAAGAACATGTGGTGCAGGTCGGTGGTCATGATCAGGACGATGCCGATCAGCCCCAGGAAGGTGCCGAGCGTCGTCGACGGCGCGGCCTGGCCGGGCGCGGCGGTCTGGGCGAAGGCGAGCGTGGTCTGGATCGAGACGATCTCGCCGGCGGCCGCCAGGGACGACATGAACAGCCGCAGGATGGCGCCGATCATCAGCCCGATCAGCACTTCCTTGATCACCGCCGTCCCGACCCCCGACACCGTGCCCGGCACCGGCAGGCCCTTGGCGATCACCGGCATCAGCATCAGCGCCATCAGGAAGGCGAAGGACAGCCGGATGCGCGGCGGCACGGTGGTGTCGCCGAACCCGGGCAGCAGCATGATCATCGCCCCGATGCGGGCGAAGATCAGGCCTCCGGCATAGACCTGGGACGCGACGGCGTAGTGCTCCATCGGCCCCCGGCTACATCGCCGCGATGCGGGCGGCGATCTGGCGCATGAAGCCGCTCATCAAGGCGCCCATCAGCGGCAGGAAGACCAGCAGCGAGATGAAGATCGCCACGATCTTCGGCGCATAGACCAGGGTGGCTTCCTGGATCTGGGTGAGCGCCTGCATCAGGCCGATGCCGACGCCGACCACCAGGCCGACGATGAGCACGGGGGCCGACAGCTGGATGGTGAGCCAGATGGCGTCGCGGCCGACGTCCAGAACTTCGGCGCCGTTCATCGGGGGCCTCTTGGGGTACGCGTGGAGCAAGGTTGGAAGCTAGGCGGATTTTGCCCAGCTATGGTTAACGAAGGGAGAATCTGGGGCCGGTTGCCACGGTCGAAGTAGCCTGCACTTGGCACGTGACCCCGTAGGCAGGGTCTGCGGTTTGGGAGTTGGCAGACCGCTGCACTGATCGGCTTGCGAGAAGAGAATAAACGCGCCTAAGTTGTCCCCCTGCGCCAGCGACAGTCGGCTTGCTGACTTTAACCTACACCTGGGACGGAATGGTCCATGACCCTACTATCCTCGCCAATAACGCTGCAAACTGCATTTGCGGACTACGAGATCGACAGCATACTGGGCGAGGGTGGGGCCGGACGCGTCTATGGCGGCGTCAGCGCAGATGGAGAGCAAGTCGCAATAAAGCTGCTGACCCAGTCCTCGTCCGACAAACGGCGTCGTTTCAAGAATGAAATTTCATTCCTAACAAAGACCAGGCACGCCAATTTGGTGGTCGTTTCTGATCATGGGATGGCTAACGCTGGAAAACTAAAGGGGCCGTTTTACGTTATGCCCCGATATGAAAGCAGTCTCCGCAGTATCATGACTGCAAAGGTATCACCGGAGCGGGTGATGCCCCTGTTCAGTCAAATCTTGGATGGTGTGGAAGCAGCCCACCTACTTGGCGTCACACACCGCGATCTCAAGCCAGAGAACGTGCTCGTTGCGAAGGGCGGCGCGGCCCTGGCTGTCGCAGATTTCGGTATCGCTAGCTTTACTGCTGAGCAGCTCGTCACCCTCGTCGAAACTGGTCCAACGCAGCGACTGGCAAACTTTCTGTACGCAGCGCCAGAGCAGCGCACCGTCGGAACGAAAATAGGCACTTCGGCCGACATATATGCGCTCGGATTGTTGCTAAACGAGTTGTTCACGGGCGCGGTGCCGCACGGCACCTCATACAGGCAAATTGCAAGCGCCTCTCAAGACCACGCTTACCTGGATAAGCTGGTCTCTGAAATGATCGCTCAGTCCCCGGACGCACGCCCGAAGTCCATCGTGGAAGTGAAATCTCACATCCAGAAGTATCATGCAGAAGCAGTCAGCCTTCAGCGCCTGAGGGAACTTGATCAGGTAGTGATTCCGGCCGGTGAGGTGGACGATCCGCTAGCGCATCAACCCCCAACGCTTGTCGGCGCCAATTGGGCAGATGGACGCCTGACTCTGACCTTGGATCGACCCGTGAACGAAGGTTGGAGTCAAGTATTGCGATTTCGCCTCGGGAGCCATTCAGCTGTCATGAACGCTGGTCCGGAACAATTCCAATTTTCGGGAAATATTGCCACGATTCACGTGCAGGAAAACTCCGCGCAGAGTGCGATCGACCATTTTAAGCGGTGGCTGCCACAAGCGACGAATGTATATAGGTATGAACTAGAGACAGCGACAAAACAGAGAGAAACGAGAAGACTAGAAGAATTGCGGCAACAGAGAGCAGCGGAAGAACAACGACTACGGGTGAATAGTAATTTGAGAATTTAGGCGTCGTGCCTTGCGGTTCCCGCGCGCGCGCGTCTGGGCGAGAGTTGCCCCTCGACCAAAGGCTGGAGCCCCGCGAACGCCGCCAATCATGGCCTTGGTTCGCCAAGCTCTGGCAGTGACGAAGCCTGTTGCTCCAGCGCCCGCGCCGCCTCGGCCGGGGTCGCCTTGCCGCTGTCGCGGTCGACGCTGTAGTTGGCCGCGCGCATGGCCTCGACGCTGATCTTGCCGACCAGGGGCCGCAGGGCCTCGATCAGGCGTGTGTCCCCTGCCCGCCTGGGCGAGATCAGGATCACCGCGTCATAGGGCGGCAGGGCGCCCTTGGGGTCGGTCAGCACCACCAGCCGGTCGGCGGCGATGCGGCCGTCCGAGGAGAAGGCCGAGATCACGTCGGCCTCGCCGCCTGACAGCGCCCGGTACATGAAGGTGGGCTGGAAGGACCGCTCGGCCTTGAAGTTGAAGCCGTAGGCGGCGTCGACGCCCTTCCACTCCGGCCGCGACAGGAACTCCAGGTCGGAGCCCAGGGTCAGGCGCGGCGCTTCGCGAGCCAGATCGGCCAGGCTGGTCACACCCAGGGCGCGGGCGCGGTCGGCGCGCATGGCGAAGGCGTAGGCGTTCTCGAAGCCGAGCGAACCCAGCACGACCACCCCGTCGCGGCGTTTCAGCTCCGTGGTCAGCTCGGCCAGCACCGCCGCGCGGCCGGGATTGTCCTCCCGCTTCAGGACGTTGGTCCAAAGCGTCCCGGAATAGTCGACATAGACATCGAGCTCGCCGGCCGCGAGCGCGCGGTAGGCCACGGCGGAGCCCAGGTCCTCCTTGCGGGTGACCTGCCCGCCCGCGCTTTCGAGCCGTTCGGCCATCAGCTCGGCCAGGATGTACTGCTCGGAGAAGTTCTTGGCGCCGACCACGTAGCTGGCCGGCCTGCCGAAGCTGGCGAGCGGCAGCAGGGCCGCGGCGACGCCCACCGCAAGCAGGGCGGCGCCGGCCACGATCAGGCCGCGCTTGCGCCGCGCGGCGCCGGTCTCGATCAGGCCCAGGAGCTGGTCGGCGACGAGGGCGAGCCCCGCCGAGGCCGCGCAGCCGAACAGGACGAAGACCCAGTTCTCGGTCTGCAGCCCCGCGAAGATGTAGTTGCCGAGGCTGGTCTGGCCGACCGGGGTGGAGAGGGTCGCGGCCCCGATGGTCCAGACCGCGGCGGTGCGCACCCCGGCCATGATCACCGGCATGGCCAGCGGCAGCTCGACCTGCAGCAGGCGCTGGCGGGCGGTCATGCCCACCCCGTCGGCGGCCTCGCGCACCGCCGGATCGACGCCGAGGATCCCCGCCGTGGCGGTGCGCAGGATCGGCAGCATCGAATAGAGGGTCAGCGCCAGCAGCGAGGGCAGGAAACCCAGCGCCGAAAAGCCCTGGCCGAAGGTCGCCAGGCTGAGCGCCGAGAGCGCCAGCAGCAGCGGATAGAAGAGGGCCAGCAGGGCCAGGCTGGGGATGGTCTGGATCAGGCCGGCCAGGGCCAGGACCGGCCAGCGCAGACGCGGGCTGCGGCTGGCGGCCACCGCCAGCGGCAGGCTGATCAGCAGGCCGAGCGCGAGCGCGCTGGCGCTGAGCAGCACGTGCCAGCCGAGATATTCCGGCAGCAGGGCGAAGGCGTCCGCCACGCGAGGACTCACGAGGCGGTCTCCAGCCGGGCGCGCAGCCGCTCGGCCTGGCGCCGCGGCGCCTCCAGCAGCGCTAGGACGTCGGGGTCCCGGCTGGTGGCCAGCAGATGTCCCGGGGCCCCGTCGGCGACGATGCGCCCGGCCTTCAGCACCACGATCCGGTCGGCCAGCAGCACGGCCTCGGTCATGTCGTGGGTGACCATGACGGTGGTCAGGGACAGCTTCTCGTGCAGGGCGCGGTAGTCGGAGCCGAGCTCCTCGCGGGTGACCGGGTCCAGGGCCCCGAAGGGCTCGTCCATCAGCAGTATGGCCGGCTGGGCGGCCAGGGCCCGGGCGACGCCGACCCTCTGCCTCTGGCCGCCGGAAAGGGCGGCGGGCAGCCGGGCGGCGACCTGGCGCGGCAGGGCGACGAGGTCGAGCAGCTCATCGACACGAGCGGCCATCCTGGCCCTGTCCCAGCCGAGCAGCTTGGGCGTGATGGCGATGTTCTCGCCCACCGTCAGGTGCGGGAAGAGGCCAATCTCCTGGAACACATAGCCGATCCGCCGTCGCAGTTCGTAGGGCGCGCGGCCCGCGGTGAGCTCCCCGGTGACACGCACGGTCCCGGCGTCGGGCCAGGCCAGGCCGTTGATGGTCTTGAGCAGGGTGGTCTTGCCCGAGCCCGAGGCGCCGACCAGGGCCACGAACTCTCCAGGGCCGACCGAAAGGCTGACGCCGTCCAGCGCCGCGTGGGCGCCGTAGCGCTTTTCGATGTCGACGAGCTCGATCGCGGGAACGGCCATGGTCGAGCCGTAACACAGGGCCGCGGAAGATGGAGCCCTTCAGCGGGTCTGGATCGCCAGTCGGCGACGACCGCGGATCATGGCGCCGATCGCCCCGAAGCCCAGAACCATCATCGCCCAGGTCTCCGGCTCGGGGACCTTGGCCGGAAGCTCCGAGGCGCCCCGGATGATCTGGCCGGCATAGA
The DNA here is from genome assembly GCF_036677185.1 of Phenylobacterium sp. Classification (GTDB taxonomy): domain Bacteria; phylum Pseudomonadota; class Alphaproteobacteria; order Caulobacterales; family Caulobacteraceae; genus Phenylobacterium. The sequence continues at coordinate 73,058 of NZ_JAKFEN010000023.1, read as the reverse complement.
TCTTCGGATCGCCGGGCTTGCTGTAGCTGATGTCAACGACCGCCCCGGTGGCCTTGCTGGACAGGCCGGCGCTATGCTCCTGGCCGTCCAGCGGGTCGATGTAGGAGAGGGTCCCGGTTCGCGCGGCCGAGTCATAGGAGATCTTGGTCACCGTGACGTAGTGACCGGCGAAGCCCGCATCGCTGAAGCCGAGCAGAATCTCCACGTCGGCGCCCTTCTTCAGGTAGCTGGCCAACCAGTCGGCGCCGGGCCTGTTGCGTTCGGTGGACCGGGTCACCCCCGGCGCCTTGTCCTGCAGGTACTTCGTCTTGCCGGTGTAGAAGTTCGTCCAGGTCGTGCCGCTCGGCGGGGTGGTCGCCATGTAGCCGGCCGCGCCCAGCGTGTTGCCGACCGCTATCTCTCCGCCGTCGGGCACCAGCAGGCCGCCATAGGCCAGTGGAAAGCGCTTCTGCAGATAGACGAACGAGTTCACCGCCGCAGCCGGGCCGCAGGCCAGCGTGCCGCCCGCCGGCAGCTTGCAGACGGCCAGATCGTCCTGGTCGAGATGGCCCATCTTGGAAGCGTCGACCCCAGCCTTGATATCGTCGGCATAGGCCGCCGAAGGGGTGAGGATGCAGGCGCAGAGCGCCAGGGTTTGCAGGGTTCGAGCCATCGGGACCTCCCCAGTCGGGAAGGCGCGTTCCGGACCTGGAACGGCCGACCGGAAGGTGGTCATTCTGCGCCGCCGCAACTCGCCTGAGAAGCGACTATCAGGCGACGTAGATCAACCTTAGATCGGCATCCGCATGATTTCCTGGTAGGCGTTGATCACCTGGTCGCGGACAGCCATCACCGTCTCCAGGCTGGCCTCAGCGGCGGAGATGGCGGTGACCACGTCGATCAGCTCGGCCTTGCCGGCCACGTTGGCGGCGATCTGGGTCTCGGCGGTCTTGGTCGCCGTCATGGCGTCCTGCATGGCCGACTTGACCATGGCGCCGAAGTCGAGGCCGCCGTCCTCCTGGGCGCCCGAGGGCGCCTTGATCCCGCTGTTCTGGGCGGCGGCGTAGGCCTTGGCGGCGGCGAGGGCGGTCATCATCGGTCAGCGCCCTATTTCTTGAGCATGTCGAGGGTGCGCATCTCCATGGCGCGCGCCGTCTCGATCACGTTGAGGTTGGCTTCGTAGGCCCGCTGGGCCTCCTTCATGTCGAGCGCCTCGATCAGGGTGTCGACATTGGGCAGCTTCACATAGCCCTTGGTGTCCGCCGACGGATGGCCGGGATCGTAGACACTGCGGAAGTCCTTCGGGTCGGGGGCGACCTTGCTCATGCGCACGCCTTGGCCGGCGTCGGTTTTCATCGGTTCGAACACCGGCACCTGGCGGCGGTAGGGATCGCCGCCGGCCTGGCGGGCCACGGAGTTCGCGTTGGCCATGTTCTCGGCGATGATCCGCATCCGCGCCTGCTGGGCGCGAAGGGCGGTGGTGGCGATCGCCTGGGGCGCGCCGGAGACCGGCTTGATGTTGGGCATCTAGGCCTCCCCTAGCCGCGGCCGGGGGCGCGGGTGGCCATGCGCAACAGGCCGAGCGACTTCTGGTAGAAGCCGATGGCCGCGTCATAGCTCATGCGCGCCTCGGCCATCTTCATCATCTCTTCTTCCAGGACCACCGAATTGCCGTCCAGGGTGGTCTCGGAGTCGCGGGCTTTCACGGCCTTGAACTGGCTGCCCAGGCCCTTGCGAACGCCGGGCGCGGCCATGTGGCCGGGCTGGGTCACGGTCTGGACCGGGGTCAGGACCACGCCCTTCACCTGGGCCGCGAAGCTGTAGGGTTTCACGTCCGAGGGCGTGTAGCCGGGCGTGTCGGAATTGGCCACGTTCTGAGAGACCACCCTCTGGCGCTCGCTCAGGTGGCCCAGCCGGCCGCGCAGCATGGAGAACAGCGGGATTTCGGCGAGATTCATGGCCGTTATGGTGAACAAACAGGGTTAACCGGCCCTTAAGGAGCCTTGGGGCACACCCTTGAGCCGACACGCTCTCCTCGTCTTCGGACCCGCCCTCCCCGATGGAATTCGCCGACTTCGTCCGCGCGGTCTTCGCGCTCGTCCTGACCCTGGGGCTGGTGGGCATGGCCGCCGTGGCGCTGCGGCGCTTCGGGCCTGACGCCCTCGCGCGGTTCTCACCGACCCGCAAGGCGCGGCGGCTGGCCATCGTGGAGAGCCTGGTGCTCGACCCCTCCCGACGGCTGGTGGTGGTCTCCTTCGACGGCCAGGAGCGCCTGCTGCTGCTGGGCGAGGGCCAAGTGCTGACGCCGGGTCCCGCCCCGCGCAAACCCAAGACGATCGCCTGATGCCCAGACTGTTCTCCGCCATTTTCCACCTCGAGGCCGCCGACTGGCGTCGCGCCGCGGGCCTGTCGGTGCTGGCGACCCTGGCCGCGCTGATCTTCCCGGCCGCGGCGGCCGCCCAGGCGGTGAACATCGACCTCGGCACCGGCGCCGGCCTCACCGAGCGGGTGGTCCAGCTCATGGGCCTGCTGACGGTGCTGTCCCTGGCCCCGTCGATCGTCATCATGACCACCTCCTTCGTGCGGATCGTGGTGGTGCTGGGCCTGCTGCGCACGGCGCTGGGCCTGCAGCAGAGCCCGCCCAACGCCGTGCTGATCAGCCTGGCCCTGTTCCTGACGGCCATCGTCATGGGCCCGACCCTGCAGCGATCCTATGACGAGGGGATCAAGCCGCTGATGGACCAGCAGATGGAGATCCCGGCGGCCTTCGACGCGGCCAGCGCGCCGGTGAAGACCTTCATGCTGAGCCAAGTGGACCGCGAGGACCTGGCCCTGTTCATCCGCCTGTCCAAGATCGAGCGCCCGGCCACCATCGCCGAGACCCCGCTGCAGGTGGTGACGCCGGCCTTCATGATCTCGGAGCTGAAGCGCGCCTTCGAGATCGGCTTCCTGCTGTTCATCCCCTTCCTGGTCATCGACCTGGTGGTGGCCAGCGTGCTGATGAGCATGGGTATGATGATGCTGCCGCCGGTGGTGGTGTCCCTGCCCTTCAAGCTGATCTTCTTCGTCCTGGTGGACGGCTGGCGGCTGGTGGCGGGGAGCCTGGTCGAGAGCTTCCAGCGGGGAGCCGGCGGGGGATAGGGCGCCTCTTTTCCCTCCCCTTTATGGGGAGGGACGGCGGCGAAGCCGCCAGGGTGGGGTAACCGGCCGTCTGCTCGGAAGCTTCAGAAAGCCCCACCCTCGACCGCTACGCGGTCTGCCCTCCCCACAAGGAGGAGGGAAAAGGACCTTAGCCCTTGGCCGCCGTGGTCGCCGCCGCCTGCTTGGCGGCGGGCTTGGCGCCACCCGTGGGACCGGGCTTCTGACGGAACTTCACCTTCATCTTGTCGACCCAGCCCGAGAAGGCCTCGTTGTCTGCGGTCACCCGGCCGAAGTCGGCGACATTCAGGCGGCCCGACTGCACGCCGGTCAGGGCCACGCGCAGGGCCTCGGGATTGCGGGCCTGGTCGTAGAAGCCGCCGTAGCGCTGGTTCAGGCGGTCGAGCGCGGCCTCGTCCCCGGCCAGACTGAAGGCGACGCCGGCGCGCAGCAGCTTGCCCTCCTCCTCGCTGGTGAGGGCGCCGGGCTGTTTCCAGCGGTCGCCCAGGCTTTTCTCGAACTGGCCGCCGGCGGCGGGCCAGTCCTTCTGCTTCCAGATCACCTCGGCGCGCAGGTCGTTGGCCTCGCGCGAGGCGTCGCGCTCGATCACCTCCAGGGCGTGGTCGAGACGGCCCAGGCTCATCAGGGCGCGGGCTTCCACCAGGCGGCGTTCGTTGTTGAGCGAGGTCGGCAGGATGGTGATGCGTGAGCCGTTGATGGCCTGCATGGCCTTTTCGGGCTTGCGGTCCATCAGGTAGATGAGGGCCAGGTCGGTGGCCACCTGGGCGCGGGGCACGCCGTCCAGGCGGTTTTCGGCCTGATAGCTGAGCAGCTGGGCGGCCTGATCCAGCAGATCGACGTCGACCAGCCGGCGGACCAGTTTGCGGACCATGAGGTCGCCGTCGGCGCCCAGCGGCGTCAGCTCCTTGAAATCGAAGAACAGGGCCAGGGCCTGGATCGGCTCCAGCCCGTCGGCGGCGCCGTCCAGGAACAGGGCGCGGAAGGCCGCGGCCAGGTCGGACTGCAGCTGCAGGGCGGCCGGCAGGTCGGGCAGCCGCTGGCCCGCCGAGCGCAGCGCCTCCAGAGCTTCGCGATAGCGGCCCTGGTTCAGATAGAGCTGGCCGAGCGCGCGGATGGTCTCCAGCTCCGTGGCGTCGCCGCGCCAGCGGTAGCGCAGGCCGTCGAACACGTTGGCCGCCTGCAGCGGGGTGATCTTGCCGGTGTCGAGGCGGATCTGGGTGGCGTGCAGCAGGGCCGGCGCCGACAGGCTTTCGATCGGCGCGCCGGCGACGGCCGCGTAGATTCGCAATGCGCGCTCGGTGTGGCCGAGCGCCTCGACCACCTGGGCCTGGACCAGGCGGGTGGCCAGCTCCTCCAGAGGCTCGGTCTTGTCCATCAGGGCCAGTCGGATGCGGCCCTCGGCGCCGTTGAGGTCGCCAAGCTGCAGCGCGGCCTGGGCGTCGGAGCGGGCGAAGCGCGCCTTCCAGGTCGGAGAGAACTGGTTGAAGGCCTCGGCGCCGGAGGAGAACTGGGCGCGCGCCTCCGGCCACTGGGCGAGCTGGGCGGCGATATAGGCGCGCCAGAGCGCGCTGGAGGGATCGTCGGAGAGGATCGGGGCTGAGAAGTCGGCCTGGGCCTCCTTGTAGCGCCGCGCCATCACCCGGGCGATGCCGCGCAGGCCGCGGAACTCGGGATCGTCAGCCAGGGCGGGATGGCGGCGCACCGCGTCGTTGAGCACCCCGATGGCCTCGAAGGACAGCTCCGAGCCGACCAGGAAACGGGCGAGGGCCATGCGCGCGGCCAACGGGGCGTCGGTCCCCTTGGCGGCCTCCTCATTGGACGCCGAGAGCAGGGCGTTGTACCGGGCCAGGAAGCCGCCGGAGCCGGTCTTGCTCCAGGTGGCGTCGATCAGGCCGGGCATGCTGGCCTGCTGCGGCGCGCCCATCACGGACTCGACGCGCTCGGCCCCGGCCGCGGCCGGCGACAGGGTCAGGCCCTGGGGACGGCCGATATGGATCAGGTCGCCGCTGCGGCTGACCGACAGGTCCTCGACGTAGGATTCCACCGCCAGGCCCTGGGCCGAGGGCAGCAGGGCCATCTGCACGAACTCGCGGCGCGAGGGCAGACCCTTGGTGGGGCCGAGCGCGGTCACCACCTGCAGGCTGTCGCCGACCACCGGATCGGCCACCACCAGGGTCCCGGTGATCCCGGCCACAGCGGCCTTCAGGCCCGCCGGGCCGCCGGCCTGGTCGCGGGCGATGCGCACCAGGCTGGCCTGCTGGCCCTGGGCGCCGGGACCGAGGGTGACGGTCCAGACCGCCCCCTGGCTGGCGGCGAAGAACGGGGTTGAGGCCGGGGTGGCGATGCGCACCGCCGAATAGCTGGTCCCGGTCATGGCCTGCATGCCGGTGAAGTGGCGCAGGCCGCGCGGCGCGCTGGAGACATCCAGCTTGGCCGGGGCGTCGAACACCACCCAGATCGCGTCGCCACGACGGAACACCGCCGCGCCGTTGGGATTGGCCCAGGGGAAGCTGAAGCTCACCTGGCCGTTGGCGACCTTGGCCTCCATGCGAACCACGCCGCCGGCCGGGACCGGGTTGGCGCGGGGCGGCTCGGGCGGCGCCTCGGCCTCGGCGACCTCGGCCGGGGCGGCCTCGGCCACCGGGGCGGGCGGCTTCTCGAACAGGTTGACGTAGGTGGCGCCGCCGTCGACGCCGACCTTGGCGTCGGCGTTGTCGGCCAGGGTCAGCACCAGCTCCAGGCCGCCGCCGGCCGAGCGCCTGGCCTCGGCGGTCTTCAGCCAGCGCGGCGGATCGACCCGCAGGCGGGCGATATCCGGATTGGCGTCACGGTTGAACTTGAGGATCAGCTTCTGGCCGTCGCGGCGGCTGACCGCGCGGGCGCCGCCCGACCAGTGGAACTCGATGCGCGAGAAGTCCCGCGCCTGGGCCACGTGCACCTCCAGCGGCCCACGCGGAGCCGCGGCCTTGGCCGGCGCCGCCGCCAAGCCCGGAGGCGCGACGACGCCCGCGATGGCGATCGCCGCCACCGTCGAGCGAAGGGCGTGGCGCAGATCCACGGCTCTATCCGGCCTTGGGCGCCGGCGCGGCGGCCTTGGGAGCCGCGGCCTGGGCGACGGGCCTGGCGGGGGGCGCCTTGGCGGCGGCCGCGTCGGCGGTGGCGTTGGCGGCCTCGGCCACCTTCTTCACGTCGCTGAAGCGGCGGGCCAGAAGTTCGGTCAGCTTGCGCGCCTCGGCCGGCGGCATGGCGGCCAGGATGGGCGCCAGCGAGCGCTCCTTCATCTTGGCGGCGATGGGCACCCGCACGGCGTCGTCCAGCCCCACCATGCGCGGCGCGGCGTCCTTGGCCTTCATGGTCTCGAACACCTTCACCAGGCGGTCGATCTCGGCCTGCTCCTTGCCGTTGGCCTGAACCATCAGGCCCTGGATGTCGCCCTTCAGTCCGGTCAGGGCCTTCATCTTGGCGTCGAGCTTGGCCTCGGCGGCGGCCATCAGGGCCAGTTGCACGTCGAATTCCTGCTCGCGCTTGTCGAGCTGGCCGCGGCGCGCGCCCAGGCTTTGCAGCACCTGCAGTTCGGCGGGCGAGAGGCCGGCCTCCTTGGCCAGTTCCGCGGCGGTGGGCGCGCAGACGGCCGGGGGCTTGGCGGCGGGCGGCAGGGCCACCTTGCCCGCGGCGTCCTTGGCCAGGCCGGTCTCGGCCTTCATCTCGTCTTTGGACGGCTTTTCCTTGGGGCCCTTGGCGGCTTCCTCCGCGAAGGCGCGCGCGCCGGACACCAGGTCCGGCAGCGACTGGGCGCCCGCCAGGGCGTTCAGACCCATGACCCCGGCGATGGTGACGCCGATCAGGGGCAGGATGCGCGGCATGTTCCTCATCGACGGCCTCCGGCGCGCATCGGCTCGTCAGCCATGTCGAACAGGTCATCGTCGAAGCGGGAGCGCTCGCGCGCCGGCGTCAGCTCACGGCGGGCGGCGCGTTCGGGCCGCGGTTCGCGAGCGGCGGAGAGCAGCGACCCCAGCCGGTGGGTGACGCGCTCCACATCGCCCAGTTCCAGGTCCTCGCGTTCACGCTCGCGGCCCCGCATCGGCTCGACGCGGGCCGAGGCCTGCGAGGCGCCCTGGAGCTGACGATCCAGCTTGGCGGTCAGCTCGCGGGCCTTGGCGATGCGGTCGGCCAGCGCGTCGTGCGCCTCGTCGGTGGCGGCGCGCAGGTCGGCCAGGCCCTGCTCGGCGCGGGCGGCGGCGGCGTCCAGCTCGCCCACGGCCTTGGCGAAGCCGTCATGGCTGTCGCGCAGGGCCTTCAGGCGGCCGTTCAGCCGGTAGCCCATCAGCAGGGCCGCGGTCAGCAGACCGGCCAGCATCAGGTTCATGCCGATGGCGATGATGCTCATTTGACCCTCGAGATGGCTTTCTTGGCGTGGGGCGACAGCGGACTGTCGACGCGGACGGCGATGTGATGGTTGCGGCGGCCCATGCGGCCGCGGGTCAGCGGGATCGAACCGGCGCGCAGCTCGATCTGACTGTCGGGCGTGGCGTTCAGCATGAGGGTGTCGCCGACCTTGAAATCGAGGACCTCGCGCAGGCTGAGCTGCTGTTCGTCGAGCACGGCGCGGACCTCCATCTGGGTGGTCCAGAGCTCGGTGGCCAGGTGGCCTTCCCAGATGTTGTCGCGACCGAACTTCTCGCCCATGAACTGCTGCAGCAGCATCTTGCGGATGGGCTCGAGGGTGGCGTAGGGCAGCAGCAGCTCGATGCGCCCGCCGCGGTCTTCCATGTCGATCCGCAGCTTCACCAGGATGGCCGCGTTGGCCGGACGGGCGATGGCGGCGAAGCGGGGATTGGTCTCCAGCCGGTCGAGGGTGAAGGTCACCGGAGTCAGGGGCTCGAAGGCCTGCTTGGCGTCGGCCAGCACGACCTCGACCATCCGCTGGACCAGCACGCGTTCGATGGTGGTGTAGGGGCGGCCCTCGATGCGCATGGCCGCGGTGCCGCGACGGCCGCCCAACAGCACGTCGACGATCGAATAGATCAGGTTGGAGTCGACCGTCAGCAGGCCGTAGTTCTCCAACTCCTCGGCCTTGAACACCGAGAGGATGGCCGGCAGCGGGATCGAGTTCAGGTAGTCGCCGAAGCGGATCGACGAGATATTGTCGAGGCTGACCTCGACGTTGTCGGAGGTGAAGTTCCGCAGGCTGGTGGTCATCAACCGCACCAGGCGGTCGAAGACGATCTCCAGCATCGGCAGGCGCTCGTAGGAGACCAGGGCCGAGTTGATGATCGCTCGGATGCCCGAGCGCTCGGCGGCCTCCTCGTCGGAGAGGTCGAAGCCCAGCAGGCTGTCGATCTCGTCCTGGTTCAGGATCCGCTCGGCGCCGATCAGGCCTTCGACCTGGGCGTCGGGGTTCTCCCACGTCGAGGGATCGTCGGGGTTTATCCCGCCCTGCATGCCCCCGATGATTTGCGGTTCTTCGTCCATGGTTACGCGTCGACCAGGCCTGCGGGGCCTAGTTGATCAGCATCTCCTCGATCAGGACCGCGTTCACCTTCGACGGCGCGATGACCAGGTTCACCCGGCGCTGGATCTCCATGCGCAGCTGGTAGGAGCCCTGGGACCCCTGCAGGTCCTCGGGACGCAACTCGCGCAGGAAGGTCTGGAACATGTCCTGCAGCCTGGGCATGTTCGGCTCCAACAGGTCGACCGTCTCCTGGTCAGGCACTTCCAGGGTGAGCTTCAGCTTCAGGAAGGTGGCGCGGCCGTCGGCGGTCTGCATGTTCACCACCACATTGGGCATGGTGTAGAACAGGATGCCGTCAGGTCCTTCGCGGACCTCGCCCGCGAGCTTCTCGCCTTCCTTCTTCTCGCCCTTCTTTTCCTTCTTCTTTTCGTGTCCGCCCTTCTTCTCGCCGTGAGCCTCGTCGGGCTTGGGCTTGAGCAGCATGAATCCGGCGGTCCCGCCGCCGCCCAGGACCAGCACCGCGGCCACGCCGCCGATGATCAGGAGCTTAAGCGGGATCTTCTTCTTGGCAGGCGCGCCCTCGCCATCTTCGCCTTCGGCGACGTCCCCTTCGGGGGCTTCCTTGACCTTGTCCTTGGCCACGCGTGCGCGCTCCTTAGAATCTTATCCCCGTCTCATCGCCCGACCATGGTTAAGGATCGGTTTTTAACCGGTGTTAACGCCCCACGAATCCTGCCCGGCAGAATCCGCCGATCGGCCCGCGTTAACTTTGTTTCTCATTGAAATTACTTAGCTTTCGGGTTGGCCCGAAGTTTGCAGCGAAATGGCTGGGAAAAGTGACGCAGGTTAAGGCCCGCTTTCGATGGATAACGCCCTCTACGTCGGACTATCGCGACAGATGACGCTGCGCCGCGAAATGGACATCGTGGCCAACAATATCGCCAACGCCGACACCACCGGTTTCAAGGTCGAGAGCCTGCTGGTGGAGACCGAGCCCATGTCGCCGGCGGTGACCGCCCAAGGTCCCCGTCCCGTGAAGTTCGTGCTGGACCGCGGCGTGGGTCGCGACTTCCGCCAGGGGACCCTGCGGATGACCGGCGGGACCTTCGATCTCGGCGTCGAGGGCGACGGGTTCTTCAAGGTCTCCACCGCCGAGGGCGAGCAATATACCCGCGACGGCCGCTTCCGCCTGGACGAGGCCGGCAAGCTGGTCACCCAGGACGGCCTGGCCGTGCTGGGCGATGGCGGCGAACTGGTGATCGATCCGAAGAAGGGGGCTGTCACCATCGCCCCCGACGGCACGGTCAGCCAGGGCGAGGAGATCGTCGGCAAGGTGGGCGTGGCCCGCTTCGACCAGCTCTCGGTGCTCGAGAAGGTTGGCGACAACCTCTACCGCAACACCTCCAACGACCAGCCCCAGGCCGCTCCGGACGCCCGCGTCCGTCAGGGCATGCTGGAGGGCTCGAACGTCAAGCCGATCACCGAGATCACCCGGATGATCGAGGTCACCCGGGCCTATGAGTCGATGGCCAAGATGATGGACGCCAATGCTGAACTCTCCCGCCGCTCGATCGAGCGGATGGGCAAGCTGAACTAAAGAAAGTCTAGTCGATGCAAGCGCTTCGCACCGCCGCCACCGGCATGGCCGCCCAACAGCTGAATGTTGAGGTCATCTCCAACAACATCGCCAACATGAACACCGTGGGCTTCAAGAAGCAGCGCGCGGAGTTCCAGGACCTACTCTACCAGACGCTGGAGCGGGCCGGCGCCCAGTCGTCCGACCAGGGCAATATCGTGCCCACCGGCGTGCAGGTCGGCGGCGGCGTCAAGGCCGGTTCGGTCTACCGGATCACCGAGCAGGGCACGATGACCGCCACGGGCAACAAGCTCGACATCGCCATCTCCGGCCGCGGCTATTTCCAGGTGTTGATGCCGGCGGGCGAGACCGCCTACACCCGCGCCGGCAACCTCTCGACCAACGACCAGGGCCAGCTGGTCACCGAGGACGGCTACCTGATCCAGCCGGCGATCACGATCCCCGGCGACGCCACCGACATCTCGATCTCCAAGAGCGGCCAGGTCCAGGCGATCCGCGCCGGCCAGACCTCGCCCGAGGTGATCGGCAATATCGAGTTGGCGACCTTCGTCAACGAGGGCGGCCTGGACGCCATCGGCGACAACCTGCTGCTGGAGACCGCCGCCTCGGGCGCGGCCACCACCGGCACGCCGGGCAATGACGGCATCGGCACGCTCAGCCAGGGCTATACCGAGGCCTCCAATGTCGACGCGGTGAGCGAGATCACCGCCCTGATCGTCGCCCAGCGGGCCTATGAGATGAACTCCAAGGTCATCACCTCGGCCGACGAGATGCTGCGCACCGCCAGCAACATCCGGTCCTGATCATGACCCGCGCCCTGCTCATCTCCGCTTCCGCCGCCTGGCTGATCGCCGGCCCGGTGCTGGCCGCCACCAGCGTCACCTTGCGGGCCGAGGTCCTGGACGACGACGGCATGGTCACCCTGGGCGACCTGTTCGAAGGCGCCGGCGCGGCCGGCAAGGTCCAGGTCGCGGCCAAGCCCGGCGCCTCCACGGTGCTGGACGCCGGCGCGGTGCAAGGCCTGGCGCGGCGCAACGGCCTGGCCTGGGCCAACGCCGAGGGCATCCGCCGCATCGTGGTCCGTGGCGGCGCCCCGGGCGCGACCGCGTCGGCCATGCGAAGCAATGTCGAGGTCCTGACCTATGCCCGCAGCCTCTCGGCCGGCGAGATCGTCCAGCCGCAGGACCTGGTCTGGGGCAAGGCCGCCGCGGCCCCCAACGACGCGCCCAGCGACGCCGAGGCGATCATCGGCCTGGCCGCCAAGCGCCCCCTGCGGGCCGGGGCGGCGGTCTCCGCCCGCGACGTCTCGGCGCCGCAGGTGATCAAGGCCGGCGAGTTGATCACCGTGCTCTACGAGAACGACGGCGTCTCGCTCGCCCTGCAGGGCAAGGCGATGACCGCCGCCAGCCGGGGCGAGGCCCTGAGCGTCCAGAACACCACCTCCAAGAAGCTGATCCAGGCCGTAGCCAGCGGGCCCGGCCAGGCCCTCGTCGGCCCTGGCGCCGACCAGCTTCGCTCCGCCCGCCGCACCCAGATCGCGCTTCGTTAGTGAGAAGACATCCCATGCGCTTCCCCGTCCTCGCCCTCATCGCCCTGGCTCCGCTGGCCGCCTGCTCCACCGTGGTGGAGGCCGTGAAAGGCCCCGAGCTGGCCCCGGTCGGCTATCCGTCCCAACTGGTCGGGCGCGAGCAGCCCACCTTCGTCTCGGCCACCCAGCCCATGCCCCAGGCGGCCTCGGCCAATTCCCTGTGGCGCACGGGGGCCCGCGCGTTCTTCATCGACCAGCGGGCCAACCGCGTGGGCGACATCCTGACCGTCCAGATCGACATCAACGACTCGGCCCAGACCTCCAACGCCAGCAACAGCTCGCGGACCTCGGGCATGAGCGCCGGAGTGGACAATCTCCTGGGCCTGGAATCGAGCCTCGGCCGGTTCCTGCCGGGCGGCTTCGATCCGGCCAACGCCATCAACACCAATTCCACCACCAACAACCAGGGGACCGGGGCGGTGACCCGCTCGGAGAAGATCTCCCTGACGGTGGCCGCGGTGGTGACCAATGTCCTGCCCAACGGGAACATGGTGATCCAGGGCACCCAGGAGGTGCGCACCAACGCTGAGCTGCGCCAGCTCACCGTCGCCGGGATCGTGCGGCCCGAGGACATCACCTCGGCCAACACCATCCGCCACTCCCAGATCGCCGAAGCCCGGATCAGCTATGGCGGCCGCGGCGACATCAGCCGCGTCCAGAAGACCCCCGCCGGCCAGTCGCTGGTGGAGCGCTTCACCCCGTTCTGACCCTTAAAACGGATCGTTTCGGTCCGGGGCGACGTTCCCTCTGCAAAGGGAGCGTCGTCATGCGTCGCCGTACGATCGCCGGACTGGGACTTTTCTGCCTACTGGCCGCCTGCGCGCAGCAGGCCGGGTCGCCGACCGCGCCGGCCATGGCCTGGTCGCTGAACCACGCCGAGGGTGAGGGCGCGAAGCTGGCCTTCGGCGAACCCGACAGCGACAACCTGCTGCTGATGATGACCTGCCAGGCGCGCTCGGGCGAGGTCATGGTCACCGTGGCCGCGCCGGAGAACCGCCCGGCCCACGCCATCGAGCTCAAGTCGAACGACCGCACCACCCGCCTGCCCGGCCAGATCGTCCCGGCCATGGCCGAGGGCGAGGCGCTGATCGAGGCTCAGACCCCGGCCACCAACCCCACCCTGGCCAATTTCGCCAGGACCGGCGACCTCTCGATCCGCGGCGACGGCTCCACCGCCAAGCTGCCGGTTCGCACCGGCGAGCGGCAGGTGGTCCGCAACTTCCTCGCCACCTGCCGCGCCGCCTAGATGCGGCCCCGGACGCGGTGCTAGCTTCGCTGGATGAAGCTCGCGACGATCCTGATCTCCGCCCTCACAGCCACCGCCGCCCAGGCCCAGGACACCCGCGTCTGGAGCGTCGATACGCCGAAGGAGGCTGACGCCTGGCTGCGCTACGGCACGCTACAGAGCGACGACCAACCGCTGGCCTTCACCTGCGTTCGCAAGTCCGGTCAGGTGGAGCTGGGCGTGGTGATCCACAAGCCGGTGAACTCGCCCCAGCCCGCTAGCGTGACCGTCGCCTCGGAGGCCGCAGCCGTCACCTTGCGTGGCAGGGCCGAGCCCCTGCGTGACGGCGCCCTGGCAGGCGCCGAGTTCTCGACACTCGCGCCCGTGGCGGCGGCGTTCAGGAAGACCGGTCTGGTCACGGTGACCGCGTTGGGTGAGTCGGTCAGCCCGCCGCCCGCGCCCAAGGGGGCGGTGCGCAAGTTCTTCGGCGCCTGCAAGTAGCTAGGCCCGCCGGCCCGCGGCGGAGACGTTGTCGACGCCCAAAGCCGCCAGCGCGCCGCGGACGATGCCCTCGGCGTCGAGGCCGGCCTCGGCGTACATGGCGTCGGGCTTGTCGTGATCCTGGAAGATGTCGGGCAGGTTCAGGGTGCGGACCTTGAGGCCGCGATCCAGGGCCCCGTGCTCGGCCAGGGCCTGCAGCACGAAGGCGCCGAAGCCGCCCATGGCGCCTTCCTCGACCGTGATCAGGGCCTCGTGCTCGCGGGCGAGGCGCAGGATCAGTTCGATATCCAGGGGCTTGGCGAAGCGGGCGTCGCAGACCGTGGCCGACAGGCCGCGCGCGGCCAGCAGGTCAGCGGCCTTGAGGCTCTCGGCCAGGCGGGCGCCGAAGGAGATGATGGCGACCGCCGTGCCCTCGCGCACGATGCGGCCCTTGCCGATCTCCAGGGGCTCCGCGATCTCGGGCAGGGTCAGGCCCAGACCCTCGCCGCGCGGATAGCGGAAGGCGCTCGGCCGGTCGTCGATGACCGCGGCGGTGGCGACCATGCGGGCCAGCTCGACCTCGTCGGCGGCGGCCATCAGGATCATGCCGGGCAGCGCGCCCATGAAGCCGATGTCGAAGGAGCCGGCATGGGTGGCGCCGTCAGCGCCGACCAGGCCCGCTCGGTCCATGGCGAAGCGCACCGGAAGGCGCTGGATAGCCACGTCGTGGACCACCTGGTCGTAACCGCGCTGCAGGAAGGTCGAATAGATGGCGCAGAACGGCTTCATGCCGTCGGCGGCGAGGCCCGCGGCGAAGGTCACCGCATGCTGCTCGGCGATGCCCACGTCGAAGGTGCGCTCGGGGAAGCGCTTGGCGAACAGGTCCAGGCCCGTGCCGGAATCCATGGCCGCGGTGATGGCCACGATCTTGTCGTCGCGCTCGGCCTGCTTGATCAGCTCCTGGGCGAAGACCTTGGTGTAGTGCGGCGCGACCGGGACAGCCTTGGCCTGCAGGCCGGTGACCACGTCGAACTTGACCACGGCGTGCAGCTTGTCGTCGGCGCTCTCGGCCGGGGCGTAGCCCTTGCCCTTCTGGGTCACCACGTGGACCAGCACGGGCTTGTCCTTGATTTCACGCACGTTCTTGAGAATCGGCACCAGGGCGTCCAGGTCGTGCCCGTCGATAGGACCGACATAGTAGAAGCCCAGCTCCTCGAACAGGGTGCCGCCGGTGACCATGCCGCGGGCGTATTCCTCGGCCTTGCGGGCGGCCTCGCGCATGGGGCGCGGCAGCACCTTGGCCACCGATTTGCCCAGGTTGCGCAGCGACTGGTAGCCGCCGCCCGAAACCACGCGGGCCAGGTAGGCGCTCATCCCGCCCACCGGCGGGGCGATCGACATGTCGTTGTCGTTGAGGATGACGGTCAGCTGGCCGGTGGTCTCGCAGGCGTTGTTCATGGCCTCATAGGCCATGCCCGCGCTCATCGAGCCGTCGCCGATCACGGCCACGACGCTGTTGTGCTTGCCGTGCGCGTCGCGGGCCGCGCAAAAGCCCAGGGCCGCGGAGATGGAGGTGGCCGCGTGGGCCGCGCCAAACGGGTCGTACTCGCTCTCGCTGCGCCGGGTGAAGCCCGACAGCCCCCCGCCCTGGCGCAGGGTGCGGATGCGGTCGCGGCGGCCGGTGAGAATCTTGTGCGGATAGGCCTGGTGGCCGACATCCCAGATCAGGATGTCTTCCGGGGTCTCATAAACGTGGTGCAGGGCGACGGTCAGCTCGACCACCCCCAGGCCCGCGCCGAAGTGGCCGCCGGTCTGGGAGACGGCGTCGATCATCTCGGCGCGCAGCTCGTCCGCGAGCTGCCGAAGCTCGGCCGCGTTGAACCCGCGAGTGTCCTTGGGGAACTGGACCTTGTCGAGCAGAGGCGTGACTGGCGGCATGTTTTACAGGAGACGCTGCAATGAAATCAGTTCCGGCGCTCTAGCACGAAATCCACGCTGGCCCGCAGGAATTCGGCCCGCGGACCGAAGGGGTCGAGGTGCGCTTTCGTCTGTTCCGCCAACAGGGTCAGCCGTTCGCGGGCCGCCTCGGCGCCCAGCAGGGTCACGTAGTTGGCCTTGCCCATGGCCGCGTCCTTGCCGGCTTTCTTGCCCAGGGTGGCGCTCTCGCCCTCGGCGTCCAGCAGATCGTCGACGATCTGGTAGGCCAGGCCCAGATCCTGGGCGAAGGCCATCAGGGCGTGGCGTTCGCCGTCTCCGGAATGGGCCATGATCAGCGGCAGCTCGAAGGCCACGGCGATCAGGGCGCCGGTCTTCAGCCGCTGCATGCGCGCGACCGCCCCCAGGTCATCGCGCACCCCCAGCATGTCGATCATCTGACCGCCGCACATGCCGCGCGCGCCCGCCGCCTGGGCCAGCTTCAGAACCATCTCGGCGCGGACATTGCCGTCCTTGTGGGTGTCGGGATGGGCCAGGATCTCGAAGGCGACGGTTTGCAGGGCGTCGCCGGCCAGGATGGCGGTGGCCTCGTCATAGGCCTTGTGCACGGTCGGCCGGCCGCGGCGCACGTCGTCGTCGTCCATGGCCGGCAGGTCGTCATGGATCAGGCTGTAGGCCTGGACGCATTCCAGGGCGCAGGCCGCGCGCAGCACCGGCCGGTCGGCCAGGTCGAACATCTTGCCGGTCTCGATGGCGAAATAGGTGCGCAGCCGCTTGCCGGGCCCGAGCGCCGCATAGCGCATGGCCTCGGTCAGCCGCGATTCCGGGCCGTCGGCGCGGGGCAGCAGCTCGTCCAACGCCACGGTGACGAGATCCGCCGCCTCGGCCACGCGTTGGGCCAGGGACATCCTAGTTGAACTCGGCCGGTTCGACGCTCGCCTGACCGCCCGCGCCCACCACGATCTTCTCGACCTGCAGGCGCGCGGCCTCCAGCCGCTTCTCGCAATGGGCCTTCAGGGCCGCGCCGCGTTCGTAGAGCTTCACCGACTCCTCGAGCGGCGCCTGGCCGGACTCCAGCTGGCCGACGATCCGCTCCAGCTCGGCGAGCGCCTGCTCGAACGATAGCCCATCGATGTCGGCGGCTTCGGCCATTCCAAATCCCTTGAGGAACTCTGCAACCTAGTAAGGGCGGAGGAACCCCGCAACGGCGATGATCTCAGGGCCGCTCGTAGCGCCGTGTCGACCAGTATTTCCAGCCCTGGTTTGCGGTCATCTTCCAGCCTCGCCGGCGCAGGGCGCGGCCGACCATGAAGTTGAAGAAGCCGTGGGCCAGGACCACCACGTCGCGGCCGTCGGCGGCCAGGGCCTCGATCCGCGAGGCGGCCTGATCGGCGCGGGCCTCAGCCTGGCGACGAGTCTCGCCGCCCTCATGGTGATCGAAGAACCACCACCAGAACCGCGCGAGGAAGCCCCAGGTCCTGGGGGCCAGCTTGACGAAGCCCGGCCAGTTGGGCGGCGGCAGCGGGGCCTCGACGAACATCTCGTCGCGGACGAAGTCGCGACCGCGGCAGAGGGCGACGGCGCTCTCGACCGAGCGGGTGCGCACCGAGGAGATCACCGCCCCGGCCGCGGCGATCTGGTCCATCAACGCCGCCGGCGGAGCCTGGCCGGGACGCAGGCCGCCCGCCTCGTACTTGGCCCAGAATTCGCGGTAGCCGACGGCGGTCAGGACCACGTCGCGCGACAGGGCGGGTTCGCCGTGGCGGGCCAGGATGATGGCGCCGGGACGTTTCGCGGACAGGGATCGGGGGTCGGCGGTCAAAGCGTCGGCCATGTCATCTGAAAGCCCCTGTCCGCGCAATGCGCGACCCGGCTCCGCCCTTCACCCCAAAGACAGGGCACGAACATGCGCGAGCGCAGAGCGGCCCAGAGCCTCAAGGTCGTAGCCGCCCTCGAGCGAGGACACAACCCGGCCTTTCGCGTGGGCGTTGGCGACCGAGATTATGGCCCTGGTGGCCCAATCGAAATCCTCGGCTTCCAGGTTCTGCGTCGAATCGCCGATCGGGTCGCGGGCGTGGGCGTCGAAGCCGGCGGAGACCAGAATCAGGTCCGGCGCGAAGGCGTCCACATGGCTCATCAGCCCCTCGAACTGCTGGCGCCAGGCCTCCCGCGAGGCGCCCGGCGGGACCACGGCGTTGCGGATATTGTCCGGGACGGTTTCCGAAGGGTGGCCGGTGCCGGGCCACATGGGCCATTGCTGGACGGAGACGAAGAACGTGTCGTCCACCCCGCCCAGCGCGGCCTGGGTGCCGTTGCCGTGGTGGACGTCGAAATCGACCACCGCCACGCGCTTCAAGCCCGCGGCCTGGGCCACGCGGGCGGCCACCGCGACATTGGAGAAGATGCAGAAACCCATCGGCAGGTGCGGCTCGGCGTGATGGCCGGGCGGGCGCACGGCGCAGAAGGCGCGCTGCAGGTCGCCGGCGGCCACGTCGCGCACGGTGCTGGCCACCGCGCCGGCCGCGCGTCGCGCCGCCGCCAGGCTGCCGGGGGACATGAAGGTGTCGCCGTCCAGCATCAGTCGCCCCGTGACGGGCGCGGAGGCGACGATGGCGTCCACATAGTCGGCCAGGTGCACCCGGGCGAGGTCGGCGGCCTCCACCAGCGGAGCCTCGCGGCGATCGAGGCGAAGGTCGCTGGCGTCGTCCAGGGCGTCGACCACCGCGCTCAACCGCTCGGGCCGCTCATAGTGGCCCTCGCCCGGACGGTGGTCGAGCATGTCGAGATGGGTGTAGAGCCCAACGGTCATAGACGACTCATCCTTCCCCGCAGATCGCAGCGAGCAGCATGCAGGAACCCATAATCCGCCGCGCCCGTCCCGACGAGGCCGAGATTGTCGCGGCCATCGGCGCCCGCACCTTCAGCGAGACCTTCGGCCACCTCTATCCGGCCCACGAACTGGCCGCCTTCCTCACCGAGGTCTACGACGTGGAGCGGGCCCGCGCCGACCTGGCCGATCCCGCCAAGGCCACCTGGCTGGTCGAGGTCGACGGCGAGGTCGTGGGCCATGCTTTGGTCGGCCCCTGCGGCCTACCCCACCCCGAGGTCACCCCCGCCTGCGGCGAGCTGAAGCGCCTCTATCTGCTCAAGCCCTGGCAGAACGGCGGGACCGGACGTCGGCTGTTCGCGCAGGCCATCGACTGGCTGTTGGCCGACGGACCGCGCGACCTATGGATCGGGGTCTGGTCGGAGAACCACGGCGCGCAGCGATTCTACGAGCGGCACGGTTTCGCCCGGGCCGGTGAATACGGCTTCCAGGTCGGTTCGACCACCGATCGTGAATTCATCCTGCGCCGGCCCGCGCATGGTTCGGCCTCCTAGGCACACCGGCGCGCCTCGAACTTGCCAGAATTTCTCACCAAACCCTGGCGGATGAAGAAATATTGCTTCGATTTAACATAGCTGTCTTTGACGCCGGGGACCGGGTTTGCGACCTTCGGCTTAATCATCGCAGAGCTGACACGGGCGACGGTGGGATGTTGAAAATCGGGTATGTACGGCTGCGCGACGCGCGGTCGTCGGATGACACGGCGGTACTGAAGGAACTGGGGTGCCATGTGGTCCGGGCCGAGGAGCCGACTGGCCCGATGGCCGACGACTCCGCGGTGCTGGCGTCGATCCTCGACTTCATCGGCGCGGGCGACCAGCTGGTGGTCACCCGCCTAAACCACCTGGCGCCCTCCAGCCGCGGACTGCTCGAAGTCCTTGGCCGGCTCGAGGACCGCGGCGCCCACCTGTTCGTGGTCGAGTCCAGCATCTCCTCCGAGGGCGAAGGCGGCCGGGCCCTGCGCGCGGCGCTTCAGGCCGTGGCCTCGGTGGAGCCGCCCTGGATCGACCGCCGCCGCCGCGGCGCCCCCGCCGACGACATCCGCGCCCTGCAGGCCGCCGGCGTCGGGCCGGTGGAGATCGCGCGGCGCCTGGGCGTTTCGCGCATGACCGTCTGGCGCAAGCTGCGCGAGATGCCGGCCTAGGTCGGGGTCGTTCGCAGGTCGTTGAACTGCTGCCCCACGATGGAATAGCACTCGCAGGCGTGACGCAGCAGCGTCGTGCGGTCGAGTATCCTGACCGTCCCGCGCGCATAGTCGATCACGCCGGCCTTCTTCAGCGCGCTGGCCATGATGCTGACCGTGCTGCGCTGAACCCCGGTCATCACCGCCATATATTCCTGGGTCAGGGGAAAGGTGTCGGCGCCCACGCGGTCCTGGGTCATCAGCAGCCACCGGGCAAGCCGGCCGTGGACGTCGTGGGCGACGTTGCAGGCCACACCCTGCTCGGCCTGCAGGGCGTTGGCCCGCGCATGCAGCAGGGTCAGCTTGAGCAGGGCGGGACTCTCCCGCAGTCGGGCCCGATAGGTCGACGACGACGCCCGCATCGCGCTGCCTCCCACCTGGACGAAAACCCTTCCGCGGGCTGGCTGATCGGTGATGGCGTCCATCAGGCCGACGGCGCTCTCGCGGCCCACGGTCGAGGTCTCGACCGCCTTGCCGTCGCTCAGCACGGTGACCAGCGAAACGCAGGCGCTTCCGGGGAAGTAGATCGAATCGACGGCGTCGCCCGGTTCGAAAAGCACCTGTCCGGGACTGAGGCTCACCTCGGCAAGACCAGGACTCAAGGCCGCCAGATCATCCGGTCGCAAGGCGGACAGGAAGAAATTGAGCAGTTGCACCGGGTCTCCCGTCTGGCAGGAGCGCGCCCCGCACAGACGTCATGCGGCCGATCCGCACGATCTCAAAGCTCATTCGCCCGAAATCGAAACTTGATGACAGAATTCAGGTTCTTATTTCTGGACCCGGAAATCCAATGTATTATTTCGACATAAACACAGGTTCTCAGGCTTTGATGCGGCGCAGTTGAATTCATAGGCCAGTGCGAACTGGAGCCTGCCGCTCCTGTCGACGCGCCCTTGGATATCGAACGGGCCCGCGCCAGGATCGTATTCATCGGCCCTGGCTCGATCGCGTTCTCAATGACGACCGAGGCGGCCGTGGAGACCTTGCACCGCCTGCTGTGGCTGTTGGACGCCGCGGCGCCCGACGGCGGGGGCTGAAGCGGCTCGGTCCGCGCCCGCACGGCATGCTGGACATCGGCGTCCGGGGGCTCCATCTTCCGGAGTCAAACGATTGTTCGTCCCCCTATTCGGGAAGCCTGCCCATGTTCATGCGTTTCTTCACCGAGCTCCGCGAGGCCAAGGTGCCCGTGACGCTCAAAGAGTACCTCATGCTGATGGAGGCGCTCGACAAGGTGGTCATCGAGCGCAACGTCGACGACTTCTACTACCTGTCGCGCTCGGCCCTGGTGAAGGACGAGAAGAACCTCGACAAGTTCGACCAGGTGTTCAGCCACGTGTTCAAGGGGCTGGAGAAGGTCGACGGGATCGGCGTGGCCGACATCCCCGCCGAGTGGCTGAAGCGCATCTCCGACAAGTTCCTCACCGACGAGGAGAAGGCCCAGATCGAGGCCATGGGCGGCTTCGACAAGCTGATGGAAGCCCTGGCCGAGCAGATGCGCAAGCAGCGCGAAGAGGGCGACGGGGACGGCGAGGGCAAGGGTCAGAACGGCCAGAAGGGCGACGGCAGCTCGCCGTTCGGCGCCAACGGCTATCACCCGGAAGGCATCCGCATCGGCCAGGACAAGGGCCGCCATGGCAAGGCGGTCAAGGTCTGGGACAAGCGCGAATACAAGAACCTCGACGACTCGGTCGAGCTGGGCACCCGCAACATCAAGGTCGCCCTGCGCCGCCTGCGTAAATGGGTCCGCGAGGGCGCCGCCGAAGAACTGGACATGAACGCCACGATCAAGGGAACGGCCGAGAAGGGCTACCTTGACATCAACATGCGTCCCGAGCGCCGCAACAAGATCAGCGTGCTGATCTTCTTCGACATCGGCGGCTCGATGGACAGCCACATCCGCATCTGTGAGGAGCTGTTCTCCGCGGCGCGGACCGAGTTCAAGAACATGGAGTTCTACTACTTCCACAACTGCCTCTATGAGAGCGTGTGGAAGGACAACCGGCGCCGTCACGCCGAGAAGCTGAACACCTATGACGTGCTCCACAAATTCTCCAGCGATTACAAAGTGATCTTCGTCGGAGACGCCACGATGAGCCCCTATGAGATTACCTATCCGGGCGGCTCGGTGGAGCACTGGAACGAGGAGGCCGGAGCCATCTGGATGGACCGCGTGGCCAACATCTACGAGAGCATGGTCTGGCTGAACCCGACCGCCGAACGGCACTGGGACTACACCCCCTCGATCGAGGTGATGAAGCAGCTGGTCGGCGACCGGATGTTTCCGCTGACCATCGAGGGTCTGGACAAGGCCATGCGGGAGCTGGCGCGCTAATCATCAGGTCGCTTTTCGCGGCCATTCCATTCAACCGGGCCAGTTCCTTGCCGAAGATCGCGTTGTCTCAGTCAAAATCCGTCGAGAAGGTCGCATCGCCCTCCGCGTCTCGCCTGCTAAGGTGGAGCTGCACGTGAAGGATTCGCCCGTGGACTCCGCCCCGGCCAACGACATCGCCGAGCCCAATGAGGCCGCCACCAAGGCCGCGGTCTTCTGCGCCGCGGAGCGCCTGTT
The DNA here is from genome assembly GCF_036677185.1 of Phenylobacterium sp. Classification (GTDB taxonomy): domain Bacteria; phylum Pseudomonadota; class Alphaproteobacteria; order Caulobacterales; family Caulobacteraceae; genus Phenylobacterium. The sequence goes on along the minus strand of NZ_JAKFEN010000023.1, from coordinate 51,007 downwards.
CGCCCTGCACGGCTTCCAGAACGTCTCGGTGCGCGACATCACCGCTGACGCCGGGGTCAACCTCGCCTCGGTGAACTATCATTTCGGGTCCAAGGACGCCCTGCTGTTCGAGATCTTCCGCCGGCGCACGGCGGAGCTGAACCGCGAACGCGCCCGGATGCTGCACGAGGCCACCGACCGCCACCAGGGCAAGCCCCCGGTTCGCGACATCCTGGAGGCCCTGTTCGCCCCGCCGCTGCGCTGGGCCTCGCCCGAGAACGACCGGCGCATCTCGGTCCAGTTCATCATCCGCTCGCGCAGCGAGGGCACCGAGGAGATGCGCGAGGCCTTGACCAGGGACGTCAGCCACCTGGCCCGGTTCGCCGACGCCCTGATCGCCGCCTGCCCTAACCTGCCGCGCGAGAGCGTCTATTGGCGGCTGCACTTCTGCCTGGGCATGGTCCACAACAACCGCTTCGCCGAGTTCGACCGCCTGCACGTCCTGTCGGACGGCGCCACGCGGGAGGGCGACATCGAGGCGCTGTTGAAGAGGATGCTCGACTTCGCCGAGGCCGGCTTCCTGGCCTAGGGCGTGACAGCTTCAAGTGGATACCGGTTGAAGCGACCGTCACGCTCTAAACTTTTGAAAATAGACCCTTTTTGTCCGTTTCAGATGATTCCCTCTGAAACGGAAAGGGTCTAGGGCCGTGGCCCCGTTTCAGCGTCTGCTCGCCGCGGCCTGCGCGTTCAAGTTCTTCGACGGCTTCCTGGTGATCTATCCGCTCTATGCGGTGATGTTCGTCGACCACGGCCTGACCCCCTGGCAGGTCTCCGTCACCCTGATCGCCTGGTCGACCACGGCCTTCGTGTTGCAGATGCCCTCAGGCCTGCTCGCCGACCGCTTTTCGCGCCGCTGGTTGCTGTGCGGCGCCCAGCTCGTCCGCGGCCTGGGCTTTCTCGCCTGGCTGCTGTTCCCAGGTTTCGCCGGCTTCCTGATCGGCCTGATGCTGTGGGGGGCCAAGAGCGCCTTCACCAACGGGACCTTCGAGGCCCTGGTCTATGACGAGCTGCGCGAAGTCGGCCGCGCCGAGGACTATGCCCGGGTGATCGGCCGCGCCCAGGGCTTCCTCTTCGCCGCCATCCTGCTGTCCTCCGTCGCCGCGGCCTATGCGGTGCGCTTCGGCTATTCTGCGGCCCTGATCGCCAGCGTCGCCGCCGCCGTGGCCGCGGCCGGGTCCGCACTGGCCTTGCCCAGGGCGACGCGGACCCTGGCGCTCGGCAGGGCGGATTATCTCGGCCATCTGAAGCGAGGCTTCGCCTATGCCGCCGGCCACCCCGTGATCCCCGGCGTCATCCTGCTGCTGGCGCTGAGCCAGGCTTTCGGCGGCGGGCTGGAGGGCTTCTGGCCTGTCTTCGGGCGCGAGGTCGGGTTCGACGCCTCCCAGGCGGCGCTGCTCGCCGCGGCGGTCGGCGCGGCCCAGGGCGCCGGCGCGGCCACGGCCCATCGCTTCCGGCGCATGCCCGAGCCCGGCTTCCTGGCGCTGTTCGCCGGCATCGGCGTGCTCCTGGCCTTGGCCGCCGCGGTCTTCCAGGTCTGGACCGTCGCCCTGGTCGCGACCCTTGCGGGCCTCTTCAAGGTGATCGACATCAATTTCGACGCCCGCCTGCACGACGCCATTCCGACCGAGATGCGGGCCACCCTGGCGGCGACCCGCAACTTCGCCGGCCTGACGGCGCTCACCGTCATGCTGCTGGGCTTCGGTCCCCTAGCGGACACCACCTCCTACCGCATCGCCTTCCTGGGCGCGGGCGGGGCGATGGTGGTCATTGGGCTGGCCCTGCTGACCTGGCGAATCGCGCGGCGATCAGGCCGGGCATAGGGCCTGCCGGACGCCTTTGGCGGGGTGGGAACCGACCTGCGCCGCGACGTGTTCCGAGCTTGCCATGACCCGCCTGACGATCCGCCACGAGACCCGGTACGACTATGAAAAGCCGGTGGGATTCGGACCACACCGGCTGCTGGTGCGGCCGCGCGACAGCCACGCCACACGCATCATCCACGCCTCGCTCAGCTTCTCCCCGGCCGGCGAGACCCGCTGGCGGTACGACGCCCTCGGCAACTGCCTGTGCCTGCTGACCCCGCATGGCGAAGCGACGGCGCTTTCCATCGTCAGCGAACTGGTGATCGAGCGCTTCCCCGCCCCGCTGTCGCCGCTGCGGATCGACGATCCGCAGACCGCCACGCCCATCGTCTATGACCGCTGTGACCGCCTGGTTCTCGACCCGTTCATCGACCCGGCCACCGAGGACCCGGACGACCTGCTGCTCAACTGGGTGCTCCGCCACATCCCGCGGCCCGACGAGCCGGCGCTGGATCTGGTGATGCGACTCAACGCCAGCATCCACGAGGCGTTCGACTACAGCGAAAGGCCGCACGGGGACGCCCAGAGCCCCGCCCATACCGTCGCCACGGGCTCGGGCGCCTGCCGCGACCTGGCCTGGCTGATGGTCGAGAGCCTGAGGCGGCTGGGCTACGCGGCGCGGTTCGTCACCGGCTATCTCTATTCGCCCGCCCGGTCGGGTATCCGCGGCGCGGGCGCGACCCACGCCTGGTGCGAGGTCTTCCTGCCCGACCTGGGTTGGACCGAGTTCGACCCCACCAACGGCCTGGCGGAGTCCTCGGCCCTTATCCCGGTGGCGGTCAGCCGGACGCCCGAGGAAGCCTCGCCGGTCGGCGGGTCGATCCGAGGCGATCCCGGCGCCTCAACCCTGACCGTGCGGGTGGACGTGCGCCCCACCGAACCCGTGAAGGCCGCCGCATGAGCAGCCGGGCAAGGAAATCGTCGGAGGAAAGGCCCATGACCCTGAGATTCCAGCAGCAGGACCAGACGGACCGCCCCAGCCCGCCCAAGTCGGCGGCCACGCCGCAGCACGGTCAGAAGGCCGACAAGCCGGAGGGCAAGGTCAAGGAGCCCCGTTCCTTCCAGCCGCGCCCCGGCCATTGAACGGAACGGTCTCGACGGCGGCCGCCCGGTGACCCAAGTTCCGCTGGCGGCGCCTCGTCCGCGCCGCCGCGGATGCGCCGATGGACCTGCTGGACCCTTTCGCCCTGGCGACGCCGCGGTTCGCCACCCGCCTGAAATCGGGGGCGCCGCACCAGGTGTTTTCGGGCTTCCTCTACCACCTGCGGGCCGACCGCTACCTGGTCCTGACCGCTCTGCACTGCCTGCTGAAGCCCAACACCTTCTACTTCCAGAACCGCGGGACCGAGGCGACCTGGAGCGAGCTGTATGGCCACGCCCTGACCTGCGAGGCGCTCGGGCTGGATGTCCCGCTCTATGACGGGACCCGGCCGCTGTTCGCCTGGCATGGCGACCCGGACGACGCCGCCCTCGACATCGCCGCCGTGCCCGTCCGGCTGAAGGGTGAGCCTCAGGCGATCAATATGCTGGGCCGGTTCGGGGACTACCAGGTGACGCGCCAAGGCCTGGCGCTCACGGCCGGCTCGCACGGCCTGATCTACGGCTATCCCGGCGGGGCGGCCATCCTGCGCGACGCACCGATCGCGCGGGGTTTCACCCTGGCGTCGGACTATCGGATCAATCCCTACAGCTTCCACGTGGACGGGATCGGCGGAGCCGGCTGCTCCGGCGGACCCGTGGCCCTGCGGGCCGAGGCCGGCGAAACCACGCTGCTGCAGTGGATCGGAATCTATGTCGCCACCCACGAGGCGGAGCGCCTGGGCCGTTGCATCCCCCTGGAGCGGGTATTGGAGGTGGTGGCCGAGTTCGACGACGACCTGGACGACGACGGCTGGGGCTCTGGGGCATAGGCCGCGGCGCCACGATCTCCGAGTTCTTGCGCCTGGTATGAGGCCCACGGGCCTTTCGGGCTTTCCCCGCCCTGGGACTCTGCTAGACCGGGATCATTGAATTAAGTCGATAAGCATTAGGGAGAGCCGGCGCGGCTTTCATTCCCTGCACGCGCGGGCGCGACGCTGTTGGAATCAAGATTCGAGGAAGAGGGCGAGGCTGCGGCCGCGCCCGAAGTGACGACCACGGAACCCAGCCTGGCGGAAAAGGAAACCGCCTACGAGAAGTTCGTCTGGGACAATCTGAAGCGCAACTATGTCGCCCACTACCTGCACGGCATGCTGGGCATGACGGGCTTCCGGCTGATCAATGCGCCGACCTTCCTGCCGGCCTATCTGCACATGCTGTCGGGCTCCAACCTGGTGGTCGGCCTGGGCCTGGGCCTGCAGCAGCTGGGTGGGGTGATCAGCCCCATCGTCGGCGCCAACCAGATCGAGCACCGCACCAAGGTCATGCCCGCGGCGTTGTGGATGGGCGGTCTGGCGCGGCTGCAGATCATCGGCATGGCGCTCGCCGGCTGGTTCCTGTCGGGCCAGTCGCAGGTCGTCGCCATCATCGGCTTCATGTTCCTGTTCGGCCTGTTCATGGGCACTCAGCGGGTGGTGTTCTCGATGCTGCTGGCCAAGGTGATCCCGATCAGCCGCCGGGGCCGGCTGCAGGCCTGGCGCAACGCCACGGGCGGAGTGATCGCCGCGGGCCTGGCCTATCTCGCCGGCCGCTACTTCATCGACGCCAACCTGTTCGGGAACGGCTATTCGACCACCTTCCTGTTCGCCTTCTTCCTGACCAGCCTGGGCCTGACGGCCCTGCGCCTGCTGATGGTCGAGCCCGAGCCGCCGACCGTGCGGGCGCAGTCGCGCCTGCGCGACCGGTTCAAGGACTTCCCAGCCCTGTTGGCCGAGCGCGGCTTCATGTTCTTCATGGTCGTGCAGATGCTGACCATCGCCGCGCGCATGGCCGTGCCGTTCTACGTGATCTTCGCCGCCTCGACGATCGAGATGAGCGGCAAGAACCTCGGCCTGCTGTCCCTGGCCTTCCTCGGCGCCGACACCCTGTCGAACCTGGTCTGGGGCTATTTGGGCGACAAGACCGGCTTCCGGCTGATCATGCTGCTGTCGCTGATCCTCTGGGTCGGCGCGACCGTGGTGCTGATGACCGGCCACGACTTCCTGGCCATCTTCATCGCCTTCTTCGGCCTGGGCGCGGCGCAGTCCGGCTACATGATGAGCGCGGGCACCATGATCCTGGAGTTCGGCGAGCGCGACGAAATGCCCATGCGGATCGCCTTCTCGGCCACGGCCGAGGGGATCATGGGGTCGCTGGGCCCCCTGCTGGGTGGCCTGATCTCGTCGACCCTCGGCTATGGTCCGATGTTCTCGATCTCCATCGCCTTCCTGATCGCCGCGCTCATCGTGCTGGTGCTCCGGGTCAAGGAACCCCGGACCTCGCGGCTCGCCTAGGGCCTTTAGGTTCAGGTGAAACCTGAGCCCAAAGGGCTCTAATTCAAAAGTCTGGGGCGTGATCGCCGCTGAAACCGGCGTCCACGTTCGGCTATCACGCTCCAGGCCCGTTCAACTCTTCCGAGCGCGTCTTGGCGTCTCCGCGGCGATCTCCTAAGCATGGGACAAGGTCCGCATAGGGATGGCCATGTCCGACCAGCGCCCAGGTGGGGTCGCGAACTTTCTCGAGGGCGGCGGCGACATGGGCGCCCGCATCCGCGCTCACGACTGGTCGGCCACCCCGCTGGGGCCGCCGGCGACCTGGTCCCAGCCCCTGAAGTTCGCGGTGCGGACGATTCTGGCCGCCCGCCAACCCATGCTGGTCCTCTGGGGCGACGAGCTCATCCAGTTCTACAACGACCCCTGCCGCGCGGCCCTGGGCCCGGAACGGCACCCTAGCTATCTGGGACAACCCGCCCGCCTCTGCTGGAACGAGAACTGGGAGATCTTCCGGCCACAGCTCGAGCAGGTGATGACCGGGGGCGACGGAACCTGGCGCGAGGACGAGCGCATGGCCATCGTGCGCGATGGCCGGCTCCAGGAGGTCTATTGGACCTACAGCTTCACGCCGGTTCACGACGACGACAGGCCAAGCGGGATCGGCGGGGTGCTGGCCCTGTTCAATGAGGTCACCGCCCAGCACGTGGCCGCCCAGATCGACAACGCCCGGGCGGCGCGGATCCTGGGCGCCATGAGCGAAGGGTTCATGATCCTCGATTCGGAGTTCCGGATCGTGGAGGTCAATTCCGAGGGTCTGAGGCTCGCGGACATGGCCAAGGCGGCGATGGTCGGCTCCACCCCCTGGGAGATCTGGCCGCAGATGCTGGGTGGGCGGATCGAGGCGGCCTATCGCCAGGCGATGGACGAACGCGCGCCGCTCGCCCTGCAGCACCGATACAACGACCTGTGGCTAGACCTGCGGCTCTATCCGATGGAGGACGGCCTGGCCGCCTTCTATCGCGACATCACCGCCGCCAAGCAGGCCGAGGAGGCGTTGCGCGGGAACGAGTCGCGGCTGCGCATCGCCCAGCAGGCCGGCGGCATCGGGACCTATGAGTGGGATCTGGCGACCGGAGAACTCTACGCGTCCGACGTCGCCCGCAGCCTGTGGGGCGTCGATCCGCACATCGAGTTCACCATGGCCATGGCCGTGCAGATGATCCACTCCGAGGATCGCCCCTACGCCCTGCCCGTCTCCGACCGGCCGATGGAGGATCTGGTGGGCGGCAGCGAATACCGGATCATCCGCGCCGACACCGGCGAGGTCCGCTGGATGGCCCGCCACGTGGAGATCGTCCGCGACCCGACCGGCGCGCCCAGCCGGGTGATCGGCGCCTTCCGCGACATCACCCAGAGCAAACGTTTCGAGGAGCATCAGCAGCTGCTCATCAATGAGCTGAACCACCGGGTGAAGAACACCCTGGCCACGGTCCAATATATCTCGGCCCAGACCCTGCGGGTCTCGTCCTCCATCGAGGAGGCGGGCCTGGCCTTCGAGGATCGGCTGTTGTCGCTGTCGCGGGCCCACAATGTCCTGACCCGCGCCAATTGGGAGAGCGCGGGGCTGCGAGAGATCGTCGCCGAGGCCATGGCGCCCTATCGCTCGATCGTCGAGCAGCGCCTGGGCATGGCCGGCCCCGACGTGCGCCTGGCGCCCCACACGGCCCTCGCCATCGCCATGGCCCTGCAGGAACTGGCCACCAACGCCACCAAGTACGGCAGCCTGTCCACCGAGGCCGGGCGGATCGACATCGACTGGACCATCGTCCCCGCCGCCCGGGGCGCCATGCTGCGCCTGGTCTGGGCGGAGTCCGGCGGACCGCCGGTGGCGCCGCCCACCCGCCGCGGCTTCGGCAGCCGGCTGTTGGAGCGCGGCCTGGCCCGCGAAATCGGCGGCGACGTGCGCCTAGCCTTCGCCGCCGGCGGGGTGGTCTGCACCATGGAGGGGCCGGTCGATTCCGGGCCGGAAATCGGCGGCCGCATGTCACGCGACGAGGGTCCGACCCGTCCTATGCCTTAGAAGCCGCCGCCCCGGCGCCCACAAGGAATCCCCACATGACCGGTCGTATCAATCCCTACATCGTCGCGCCCGACGTCGTCCGTCCCCTGATCGATCTCGAGGCCTCGGTGGCCGACAGCGGCCTGGAGCACAGCCTGATCAAGCTGGTGAAGACCCGCGCCTCGCAGATCAACGGCTGCGGCTACTGCATCCACATGCACACCCGCGAGGCCCGCGGGGCGGGCGAAAGCGAGGAGCGGCTCTACATGCTGAGCGCCTGGCGTGAATCCTCGCTCTACACCGACCGCGAGCGCGCCGCGCTCGCCTGGACCGAGGCCCTGACCCTGCTGGCCCAGACCGGGGCGCCGGACGCCGACTACGACGGCCTGAAGCCGCATTTCAGCGACGAGGAGATCGTCAAGCTGACCCTGCTGATCGGCACGATCAATGTCTGGAACCGCATCGCCGTGGGCTTCCGCTCACAACATCCGAAGACCTGGAAGCCGATGACGGCGGCGGCTTAGGCCGCCAGCCGCTCGGCCGCCGCCTGGGCGATGCGGGCCTTGGCCATTTCATTGGCCACCTCGTGGGTCGGGCGGCCTTCGGCGAGGGCGCGGTCGAGCACTTCTTCCAGGGTGACCATCAGCCGGTCGAGCTTGGCCGCCACCCAGGCCGGGTCGAAGGCCTCGCCGCGTTCCAGGCCGCGGATCTCGGCGGCCACGTTGATGATGCCGCCGCCGTTGATCACGTAGTCGGGGGCGTAGAGCATGCCGCGCTCGAACACCTCGCGGCCGATCTCGGGATCGGCGAGCTGGTTGTTGGCGCCGCCGGCGATGATCCTGGCCTTCAGGCGCGGCAGGGTGGAGGCGTTGATCGCGCCACCCAGGGCGCAGGGGGCGAAGACCTCGGCCTCGGCGTCGAAGATGGCGCCCGGCGCCACGACCGCGGCGTTGGTGCGAGCGGCGACCTCGGCCAGGGCCTGCTCGTTGACGTCGGTGAGGATCAGCTTGGCCCCGGCCGCGTGCAGCTTCTCGGCCAGATAGGCGCCGACGTGGCCCACGCCCTGGACGGCGACGGTGACGCCGTCGAGGTCGCGCTTCAGCGCCCGCTTCACCGCCAGACGCACGCCGCGGAACACGCCCTCGGCGGTGACGGGCGAGGGATCGCCCGAGGCCGCCGCGTGGCCTTCCAGACCGGCCACGTAGCGGGTCGCCCTGCGGGCGCTCATCAGGTCCGCCGGAGAGACCCCGACGTCCTCGGCGGTCCAGTACTTGCCGCCCAGGGTGTCGACCGCGCGGCCGAAAGCCTCGAACAGGGCCGGGGTTTTCTGGGTGCGGGAGTCGCCGATGATCACGGCCTTGCCGCCGCCCAGTTCCAGGTCGGCCATGGCGTTCTTGTAGGACATGGCCCGCGACAGCCGCAGGGCGTCCTCCAGGGCGGCCTCGGCGCTGGCATAGGGCCACATGCGGCAACCGCCCGCGGCGGGACCCCGGGCCGTCGAGTGCACGGCGATGATGCTCTTCAGACCGGTTTTTTCGTCGAAGAACGAATGGACGCCCTCATGTCCCTCGAAAGAAGGGGAATCGAACAAGGTCATGCCGGGTCGTCGCCTGTACGTGGAAGGTATTGCCGCAGCCCATACGCCGATGGCCGGCGGTTCACAACCCCGCCCGGGCCATTGTCGCAGAGTCCGCCGCGACCGCCCCGTTGGGAAGGGTCGGGGCGCCCGGTATCGGCGGCGCGCCCGATGGCAACGGCGCGGCGGGATCCTTGATGAAGGCGAGCAGGTCGGCGATGACCGTCGGCCCCTGGCGGTCGCGGGTCATCAGGTGCCAACCCCGGTCATAGAAGGCCGAGCGGTCCGTTGACTTGAGCTGCCTGGCCGCCTGCAGCGAGGGCTTGCGGGGAATGATCTCGTCATTGGCGCCGTAGACGTAGAGCACCGGGACCTTGACCATCGCCACCTGCCGCCAGGCCCGCTCCATCATCCTCACCAGGCCATAGAGGGTGTCGGACCGCGCGCCCCAGACCATCAGCGGATCGCGGCCCATGGCGATCAGCTCGTCGCGGTTGTCGGTCGGCTGGACGCGCTCGGTGAGCCAGCGCGGCGGCGTATATATCTTGCCGGGCGTCACCCGCGCGGCGAGCCACAGGGTGGTCTTGTAGGGCAAGGGCTGGTTCGACCAGCCCCACACCGCCGGCGCCATCAGGATCAACCGATCGGCCGGCGGCGGGCGGTCCGAGGCGAAGGCCTGGATGGCCACCGCCCCGCCCATGCTCTCGCCGGCCACGATCACCGGGACGCCCGGCCGCTCGGCCCGGACCAGGGCGACCATGGTCCTCAGGTCCTCGACCATCAGCTCGTCGCCGCCCCAGACGCCGCGATTGGGCGAGCGGCCGAAGCCACGCTGGTCATAGGCGTAGGTGGTGACACCGTCGGCCGCCCAGCGCGGCGCGGCCAGGTGGAAGGCGTTGGCATAGTCGTTCATGCCATGGACCGCGACCACGATCGCCCTGGGCTCGCCCACGGCGTCCCAGCGGGTCAGGCCCAGGCGCGAGCCGTCGAAGCTGACAAAGACGTCGCCCTCCAGCCGCGGTCCCTGGAATCCCACGGGCGGCTGAGCGGCCTGCTGCACGCTCATGGTCGCGCAGGCGCTGAGCAGCAGGGCGGCGAGGATGACGGCGATCAGTCTCATGAGGCCAGAATGCCCTGCACCCTTTGGCGAAGATAGGGCGCCACCTCGGCCTCGAACCATGGATTGCGCTTCAGCCAGCCGGTGTTGCGCCAGGACGGATGCGGCATTGGGAGGACGTGCGGCAGGTACTCGCGCCAGGCCCGCACGGTCTGCGTCATGTTGGACTTGGCCCGATCGCCCAGCGCCCAGGCCTGGGCGTGGCCGCCGACCAGCAGGGTCAGCTCCATCTCCGGCAGGGCGGCCAGCAGGCGCGGACGCCAAAGCTGGGCGCAGCGCTTCGGCGGCGGATAGTCGCCGCCCTTGGGATCGGTGCCGGGAAAGCAGAAGGCCATGGCCGCCACCCCGATCTCCGGGCGGCCGTAGAAGACCTTCGCGTCGATGCCCATCCAGCCGCGCAGCCGCTCTCCGGAGGGATCGGTGAAGGGCATGCCGCTCTCGTGGACGCGGCGGCCCGGCGCCTGGCCGCAGATCAGCAGCCGGGTCTGAGGCGCGACCATGACCACCGGCCGCGGCTCGTGCGGGAGCTCGCCCGCGCACGCCCGGCAGGCGGCGATCTCGGCGAGGACGGCGGGCAGGCTCATGGGGCGCAAGATAGTCATCCCTCCTCCTTGTGGGGAGGCGGATGCTGATTGGCCGCAGGCCTCCTCTCCTCCCGAAGACGGGTCGAGAGGAGGCGACCGGGGGCGCCGTCGCGGGGCGCTAGAACCTACGCCGCGAACATCGCCTTCTCGGCCTCGACCCACTTGGCGTAGGACGGGCGGGCCAGGACCTTCTGGATGTAGGCGGTCGCGCGCGGATGCCGCTCGGCGTTGGGCTTCCACTGCAGGTGGCTGAGGTTCACGAACACGCTGGCCACGGCGATGTCGGCCAGGGTGATGCGGTCCTCCACCAGCCAGCCGCTCTCCGGCAGCACGTTCTCCAGATAGTCGAGGATCGGCGGCAGGGTCTCGGTCTCGGCCTTGGCCGCGGCGGCTTCGTCGCCGGGGCGGCCCAGGAATTTCGGCGCGACAATGCGGTTGAAGAACATCGTCCCAGCCGCGGCGATCAGGATGGTGTCAGCGAATTCCTCGTACCAGATCGCCCGGGCGCGGGCCTTGGGCTCCAGCGGGATCAGGTTCGGCTCGGGTTGGAGCGCCTCCAGATAGGTGATGATCGCGGTCGAGTCGCACAGCAGGAAGTCGCCGTCCTTGAAGCCGGGCATCTTGCCGAAGGGGCTGGCCAGCTTGAACTCGGGCGGGCCGCCGCCCATTCCGGCCTGCTGCAGCTCCAGCTCCATGCCCTTCTCGGTCGCGAAGGCCAGGGTCTTGCGCACGAAGGGCGAGAGGGACGAGCCATAGAGGATCATTGGTCAGCTCCTTGGGGTGTGGCGGTCTCGCCGGGCAGCGGCAGGCGCAGCCGGTAGACGCCCTTGAAGGTCTCAGGATCGGCGGGCTTGCCGTGCCGGGTGATGACGATCCTACCCTGGCGGGCCAGGCCCCGGGCGGTGTTTCGCACGTGGCCAGTGAGCTTGCGCCAGTTCTCGTTGTCGGCGGCGCGGGCCACCTCTTCCGAGGAGGCCGACTTGCCGGCCGGCAGCTTGCCGAGGATCTCCAGGATCACGGCCTCCATATCGACGCTCATATTCAGCCGCCCCGCTTCAGGGTCTCGCGGGCGATGACCACCTGCTGCACCTGGCTGGTGCCCTCATAGATGCGGAAGATGCGCACGTCGCGATAGAACCGCTCGATCCCGTGGTCGGCGACATAGCCGGCCCCGCCGAAGATCTGCACCGCCCGGTCGGCGACCTTGCCCACCATCTCGGAGGCGAAGTACTTGGCCGCGGCGGCTTCCATGGTGACGCTCTGGCCGGCGTCGCGCTTGCGGGCGGTCTCCATGGTGAGCGCCTTGGCCGCCAGGCTCTCGGTCTTTGAGTCGGCGATCATCCCCTGGATGAGCTGGAAGTTGGAGATGGCCTGGCCGAACTGTTTGCGCTCGGTGGCGTAGGCGACACTGTCGGCGATCAGCCGCTCGGCCACGCCGATACAGACCGCCGAGATGTGCAGCCGGCCGCGGTCCAGGACCTGCATGGCCACCTTGAACCCCTCGCCCTCGCGGCCCAGGCGGTTTTCCACCGGCACCCGGACATTGTCGAAGTTCACGTCGCAGATGTGGGCGCCCTGCTGGCCCATCTTCTTCTCGGGCTTGCCCACCGACAGGCCCGGCAGGTCGCGCTCCACCAGGAAGGCCGAAACCCCGCCGGCGCCCGGCTTGGACGGGTCGGTCCGGGTCATCACCGTGAACAGGTGGGCCTTGTTGGCGTTGGTGATGAACCGCTTCACGCCGTTCAGGACATAGTGATCCCCGTCGCGCACCGCCTTGGTCTGGACATTGGCGCTGTCGGACCCCGCCTCCGGCTCGGTGAGCGCGAAGGAGGTGATGATCTCGCCCGAGGCGATGCCGGGCAAGTACTTGGCCTTCTGTTCCTCGGTGCCGAACATCACCAAGCCCTGGCTGCCGATGCCGACATTGGTGCCAAAGGCCGAGCGGAAGGCCGGGCTGGTGCGGCCCAGCTCCACGGCCACCAGGCATTCGTCCTCCATGGAGAGATCCAGGCCGCCGAACTCCTCGGGGATCGACAGGCCGTAGAGGCCCAGCTCGCGCATCTCGGCCAGCACCTCGTCGGGGATGGCGTCATCCTCCGAGACCTTGGCCTCCAACGGCCGCAGCCGCTCGGTGACGAACCGGCGCACCGTATCGATGAGCTGCTCGCGGGTTTCGAGGTCGAGGGCCATGGGTGTTTCTCGTTAGCTGCAGGGGGTCGCGTCGCGGGGCGCCAGGGCGACCTTGGACACGGTGACGGCGATGATCGGATCTGGCCAGGACTGGCTGTGCACGCCGCCGGCGGGGACGGCGCAGCCCTCCAGCTTGCGGCGCATGAGTTGGCCGCTCCGGATCGCCGCCAGCTCGAGTTCGAAGGTGACCGGGCGGGCCAGGCCGTTCCAGACCTTCATGTAGGACTGCTTCTTCACGGGCGAGGCGTCGAGCGCCAGGCCGACGCGGCCCGCCCCGGAGCCCCTATAGGTCTCGGCCTGCCCTTCCGGCTGGGCGACGCCCAGTTTGCCCGCATCGATGCCGTCGAGCACCGGAGCGGCCTTGGCGTCCAGGTGGAACAGGGCCCGCTGGCCTTGCATGACCTGCACGCTTGCGCCCTCGACCTTGGTCTTGGGATCGAAGCCCGCGGCCGTCAGGGCCTCGATCAGGGTCTTGGGCTTCGGCCTCTCGGGCGGGGTGGTCTCCGCAGGCGGGGGCTCGGCCGAAGGCGTTTCAGCGGGCGCCTCAGCCTTCGGCTCCGGCTTCAGGAAGTCGTCGAGGGTCATCGGCTGCGTCGGCTCCTGGGCCCGGGCGGCACCGGCCAGCAGCAGGCTGAGCAGCAGTCCGGTGCGCACGGTCACGCCTTGGCGAGCGCCAGAGCCGACCCCTGCCCGACGCCGACGCACATGGTGGCGAGCGCCCGCTCCCCGCCGCGCTCCTTGAGGGCCCGCGCCGCGGTCAGGGCCAGGCGCGCGCCGGAGGCGCCCAGCGGATGGCCGATGGCGATGGCGCCGCCGTTGGGATTCACATGCTCGGCGGCGTCGTCCAGCCCCCAGGCGCGGGTGCAGGCCAGGGCCTGGGCGGCGAAGGCCTCGTTCAACTCGATGACGTCGAAGTCGCGGGCGGTGATCCCCAGGCGGGCGACCAGCTTGGCCACCGCCGGCACCGGACCGACCCCCATGACCCGCGGCGCGACGCCGCCCGAGGCGCCGCCCTCAATGCGGGCGAGCGGCTCCAGGCCCAGCTTCTGGACCATCTCGGCCGAGGCCAGCAGCAGGGCCGCCGCCCCGTCGTTGACCCCCGAGGCGTTGCCGGCCGTCACCGTGCCGTCCTCGCGGACGATCGGCCGCAGCGCGCTGAGCGCCTCCAGGGTCGTGTCGGGACGGGGATGCTCATCCTGGCTCACCACGATGTCGCCCTTGCGGTCCTTGATCGTGAGGGCCGCGATCTCGCCGTCGAAGAAGCCGCGCGCGCGGGCCGCGCCGACGCGGGCCTGGCTGCGCTGGGCGAAGGCGTCCTGGTCGGCGCGGTTGATCTGGTAGTCCGTCGCCACGTTCTCCGCCGTCTCCGGCATGGCGTCGACGCCGTACTGCTTCTTGAGCGCCGGATTGACGAACCGCCATCCGATGGTGGTGTCATACATCTCCGGGGTGCGGGAGAAGGCGCTGTCCGGCTTGGCCATGACATAGGGCGCTCGGCTCATGCTCTCCACGCCGCCGGCGATGATCAGGTCGGCCTCGCCCGCGGCGATGGTCCGGGCCCCGGCGATCACCGCGTCCAGGCCCGAGGCGCAGAGGCGGTTCACGGTCAGGCCCGGCGTGGTCTGCGGCAGGCCGGCCAGCAGCAGGGCCATGCGCGCCACATTGCGGTTGTCCTCACCCGCCTGGTTGACGTTTCCGTAGATGACCTCGTCGACCAACTCCCAGTCCAGGTTCGGATAGGCGGCCATCAGGGCCTTCAGCGGATGGGCCGCCAAGTCGTCGGCCCGCACCTTGGAAAGCGCGCCCGCATAGCGGCCGATGGGGCTGCGTAGTCCGCCGCAGAGATAGACAGTCCGGCCTTGCATGTGGGGTCCCCGCCGCCTAGGTCGCTTGTGATTGTTGGCGGCAAACTAGTGTTTGAACACGCGGCGGGCAAACCTCGCGTGGGGGCTTGGCGAGGAATTTCATGGACGGCGGCGAACAGCAGACCACGGCCTGGCGGCACGAGCTCATCGAGACGGGCGAATGGGCCGGCTGGTACGCCTATGGCAACGACCCGTTCGAGGATCTCGCCGGCCCCTTCTACTACCGCAAGGACGAAGACGGCCGCCCGATCTGCGCCGTGCGGGCCGAGCCTCGGCACATGAACGGCGGCGGCTTCATGCACGGCGGGGCGCTGATGACCTTCGCCGACTACTGCCTGTTCGTGATCGCCCGCGAGGCGCTGGCCGAGAGCCGCAGCGTGACGGCCACCTTCAACAGCGAGTTCGTCGGCGCGGTGGCCCTGGGCTCGATGGTGGAATGCACGGGCGAGGTGGTGAAGGCCGGTCGCAGCATGGTCTTCGTCCGCGGCCTGATGACCGCCGGCGGCGAACCGGTGATGAGCTTCTCCGCCGTGCTCAAGAAGACCACCATCAGGACCTGATCCGTGCTGGTCGAGCTCACCCCCGCCGACATCCCCGAGTGCATGCGCATCGAACGCCTGCCCGGCTACGAGGCCTTCATCGGCCAGTGGACGGCGGAGGAGCACGGGCAGGAGATGGCCTCCCCGGCCGCCCGCTATCTCGGCTGGCGCACGGACGCGGGCCTGACCGGTTTCGTGATCTTCCAGCGCTATCTCGACCCGGTGGTGCGGCTGCGGCGGATCGCGGTGACGGAGCCGGGCGGCGGGACCGGAACCAGGCTGCTGCTGGCGGTCATCGACTGGCTGTTCGAACGCAACTCGGCGATCGCCGTTGACCTGCACGTCCGGCCCGCCAATGCGCGCGCCATCAAGGTCTATGAGCGCGAGGGCTTCGCGATGGCCGATCCGGAAGACGACAACGCCGAGACCATGATCCTGACCCGCGAGCGGCGGGCGCAACGAAAGGCCGCCACATGAAGCCCCTGGACGCCGCGAAGCTGAAGAAGGCCGCGCCGGGCGCGGCCCTGGTGCTGCTGGCCGGACCGGTCTTCCTGTTCCTGGCCATGGACCTGCTGCTGTTCGTCGTGCTCTCGGGCGGCAAGGCCATGCGGCCGGAGCAGGTCGGGACCCTGGCGAGCGAAGTCGTCTTCGGCCTGTTCGCCGGCTTGCTGGCGTCCTATGGCGTGCGCATGGTCCGCCGGGCCCTGAAGGACTAGGCGTGAGCTTCACGCTTTCCGTCCTCGACCTCTCGCCCGTCAGCGGGGACGGGGCCCAGGCCCAGGCGGTCCGCGACACCATAGAGGTGGCCAAGGCCGCCGAGCGGCTCGGCTATCACCGGTTCTGGGTCGCCGAGCACCACAATATCGGCACGCTCTCGTCCCCCGCCCCGGAGATCCTGATCGCCGCCCTGACCCAGGTGACCCGGACCATCCGCCTGGGGTCGGGCGGCGTCATGTTGGTAAATTACTCGCCGCTGAAGGTCGCCGAGGTGTTCATGGAGCTGGAGGCGCTCGCCCCTGGCCGCATCGACCTCGGCGTCGGCCGGGCGCTCGGCACGGACGGCCGCACCGGCGGGGCGTTGCGTTCGGCGGGCTCGGAGGCCTTCCCGCAGTATTTCGCCCTGCTGAACGCCTGGCTGCTGGACGCCTCCGGCCGCGAGCCGATCACCGAGGCTCACCCCGCCCACGACATCCACGCCAACCCTTCGGGGCCGAGCCATCCCGACCTCTTCATGCTGACCTCCTCGCCCGACAGCGCCGACTTCGCCGGCCGCGCGGGGGTGGGCATGGTGTTCGCCGAGTTCATCGCCCGGACCGACGGGACGCCCTCGGTGGAGGCTTACCGGGCGGCCTTCGAGCCCTCGGTGTTCCGCCAGGCGCCCTGGGCCGGGATCGCCACGATCGCGCTCGCCGCCGAGACCAACGAGGAAGCCCAGCGCCTGGCCGCGCCCATGCGCGCCTCCAACCTCGCCACCCTGTTCAACCAACCCCGCCGCTTCCGCTCCATCCCCGAGGCCCAGGCCTTCTTGGCCGAACACGCGGGCGACTCACGGCTGGGGGGCGTCATGGCCCGCGGGATCGTGGGCGACGCCGAGACCGTGCGCGCCGGCCTGGCGGCGAAGGCTAAGAGCACCGGCGCCGACGAACTCTTCGTCATGGCGGTCGGCCCGACGCTCGAGACCCGGATCCGGTCGCTGGAATTGATCAAACCCGACTAGTGAGCGTGGTCCATGGCTGGCGCGGGCTTCGCCGCCGGCGCGTCGGACAGCCGCGCCTCGATGCGGGTCACGCCGAAGACGCTGCGCCAGCGCTTCTTGTCGCCGGAGACCGCCAGCCGCCAGGGCCCCTCCTTGGCAGGCAGGGCCTGGCCGTCGACCTTGTCGCCCAGCACCACCGTCCCGTCGTGGTAGTCCTTGTCCAGCTCGGCCAGCGAGAACACCGCCTGGAAACCGTCGGCGCCGGTGACGATCACGAAGGCGCGCAGGGGGTCGCCATGCAGCCGCGGCCCGACCGGCAGGCCGCCGGCGCGCAGGACGTAGGCCAGGATCGGGCCTTCATAGGTCTTGGATCCCTTGTCCTGCGGCACGGCCACTTCGGCGCGCGGGAACCCCGCGAAGTCGGCGGCCTTCAGCACCTTGGCCTTGCCGTCGAGGCCGACGACGGTCAGCTCCTGGGCGGCGGCGGGAAAGGCCAGGGCCAGGGTCGCGACGAGGGCGAGGATCCTGATCATCCTAGCGCCCGAACAGTTCGTGCGGCATGGCGCCGACCAGGGCGGCGGTCATGCAGGTGGCCAGGAAGCCGGCGACCAGCGCCTTCCACACCATGCCGATGATCTCGTTGCGCCGCTCCGGCATCAGGACCCCGATGCCCGAGACGGTGATCCCCACCGACCCCACATTGGCGAAGCCGCAGAGCGCATAGGTCATGATCATCCGCGTGCGCTCGCTCATCTCGCCGGCCGGGACGGCGCCCAGTTGGATGAAGGCGATGAACTCGGTGAGCATCAGCTTGACGCCCAGCAGGTAGCCCGCCTTGAGCGCCTCGTCCCAGTGGACGCCCATGGCCCAGGCCAGCGGCGCGAAGAACACGCCCAGCACCCGTTCGATGGTCAGGGGCTCGCCATAGACCGGCGGGAAGACCGAGAGCAGTCCATTGCCGATGGCCACCAGGGCCACGAAGACGATCAGGATGGCGGAGATGTTCAGCACCACCGACAGCCCGTCCATGGTGCCCTTGCTGATGGCGTCGATGGCGGAGTCGTATTTCAGCAGCGAGGTGTAATCGGCATAGGCGCCGCCCAGGCCCTGCTTCTCCGGCACCACGATCCGCGCCAGCAGCACCCCGGCCGGGGCGGAGATGATCGAGGCGACCAGCACGTGCGCGGCCGCATTGGGCAGGCTGGCCTTGAGGATGGTCGCATAGGCCACCATGGTCGAGCCGGCGACCGTGGCCAGGCCCACCACCATCATCAGGAACAGCTCCGAGCGGGTCAGCCGGTCCAGATAGGCGCGGATGACGATCGGGCTCTCGATCATGCCCAGGAAGATGTTGGCCGCCACCGCGAGCGCCGAGGCGCCGCCCAGGCCCATGGTGCGCTGGAACAGAATGCCGAAAATCCGGATCACCCACTTCAGCACGTGCCAGTGCCACAGCAGGGCCGAGAGCGCCGAGATCACCAGGATCAGCGGCAGGACCTGGAAGGCGAAGGTGAAGAGGGCCCCGCTATTGGTCACCTGATAGGGCTGGTCGCCGCCGCCCATGTAGCCGAACACGAAGCGGGTGCCCTGGGCTGTGGCCGCGCCCAGGCCATCGACCCCGTTGTTGATCGTCTGGATCACCGCCTGCGACCCCGGCAGGCCGAACAGCAGCAGGATGAGCACGATCTGGACGAAGATGGCTCCCGCCGCCAGCTTCCACGGGAAGGTCCTGCGGTTCTCCGACATCGCCCAGCAGACGACCAGGATAAAGGCCAGGCCAGCGAGGCTCTGAGCGTTTTCAGGACGGAACATAGATGGCCCCCGGCCTGCGGATTCGCAGGCCTAATACGCCCCTATTGACTACGGAGGCCTACGCCTAAGCAAGCGCATGCGGAACCGCGCCCTTGACGTATGGCCGGATCAGTTTATTTGATTGTGTACAATTTAATTGGAGACAATCAAATGTCAGCTCTCTACGCCACCCAAGCCCGGGCCGTCGGCGGCCGCGCCGGTCATGTCGAAACCCTGGACGGCCTGCTCAGCGTCGATCTCGCCCTGCCCAAGGAGATGGGCGGCCGCGGCGGCGCCACCAATCCGGAGCAACTGTTCGCCGCCGGCTACGCGGCCTGTTTCGAGAACGCCGTGCGCTTCCTCGCCGGCCAGCAGAAGATCCCGCTGAAAGGCGCGGCGGTCACCGCCCAGGTGGAGCTGCATCCCCGCGCCGAGGGCGGCTTCAAACTGGCCGTGGCGCTCGACGCCGAGACCCAAGGCCTCGACCAGGCCGCCGCCGAGGCCCTGGTGGACGCGGCCCACCAGGTCTGTCCCTATTCCAACGCCATTCGCGGCAATGTCGATGTTGCGATAACCGTTCGGGCGGAATGACTAAGAGCGCGACCCAGACCCCCAAGACCGGACCGGCCGCCCGCGGGGCGGCCGGCGAGGCCCTGCGCCTCGACAACCAGCTCTGCTTCGCCCTCTACGCGGCGAGCGGGCTGGTCACCCGCGCCTACCGGCCCCTGCTGGAGCCCTTGGGCCTGACCTATCCGCAGTACCTGGTGATGATGGCGCTTTGGGAGCGCGCGCCGCGCACGGTCAAGGAACTCGGCCAAGCCCTGGACCTGGACTCAGGGACCCTGACCCCGCTGCTGAAGCGCCTGGAGACCGCCGGCTTCGTCGTCCGCCGGCGCGATTCGGTGGACGAACGCCGGGTGCAGATCGAATTGACGGAAGCTGGTCATGCGCTGCGCGACCGCGCCGCCGAGGTGCCGGCCGCCCTGGCCTGCCAGCTGCACCTGCCGCTCGACGAGATCGTCGGCCTGCGCGCCACCCTGCAGGACCTGGCGCGCAAGCTGCGTTAGCGCGCGCCCAGCCGCATCAGCACCTCGCGCGGAATGCCGTAGTGGGCGATGGCCGGCTTCTGGTCGCGGATGCCGCAGGCTTCGCGCTGGATGAAATAGTACCAGACCGCCGTGGCCGCGGCCTTCACCAGGGCCGCTCGATCACCCGCCGCGCCGTCATTGGCGTCGAAGGCCTTCAGCTCGGCGAGGGTGTTTTCGACCCGCTGGCCGGCGCGACCGAGGGACGCGCCCTTCTCGGCCATGATCTCGGCTTCGATGGCGTCGGCGCCGGTCTCGAACGAGAACCGGTGGCCCAGCGGGAGGCGGAGGTTCGACATGCCGCCCAATATGGCGGCCACCTCCACTCGCTGTCATCCCGGAAAGCCGCGAATGCGGCTTGTCCGGGACCCATACGCGCGGGAAGCCTCCAGTTGGCGAGGCCTCTCCGCATCCTGCGCGAGCGATGTCTATGGGTCCCAGACAGCCGCTGCGCGCCTTCCGGGATGACATCCAGGGCTATTTCCCGGTCAGTTCCTTCACCAGGTTGGTCGCGCCATAGACCTTGGCCAGGGCCTCGGTGGCCGCGGCGGTGGCCACGACCACCGTGCGGTTGATGGTCCCGTCATAGCCATAGGCGCCGCCCAGCGAGTGGATGTTGCCGTCGAAGGCCGCGCCCAGCACCTCGCCCCTGGCGCTCACCACCGGCGAGCCGGAATTGCCGCCGATGATGTCGTTGGTGGTGACGAAGTTGTAGACCGTGTCCGGATTGACCTTGTCCTTGGCCTCGATCCAGCGCGGCGCGAGTTCGAAGGGCTCGGCGCCTGTGGCCCGCTCGTAGAGACCGGCGAAGTTGGTCGTGGCCGGGATGGTGGTCCCGCGATAGGTCCAGCCGGCGACCTTCCCGTAGGAGAGCCGCAGGGTGAAGGTGGCGTCGGGATAGACCGCGTCGCCATAGACGGCGAACTTGGCCCGGGCGATGCGCTCGGCGGCGCGGTCAACGGGGCCGGCGACGTCGGTCTCCCAGACCTTGCGCACGGCGCGCGCGGCCGGATCGTTGCGCAGGAACAGCTGGATGATCGGATCGTCGGAGGCCTCGATCGCCGCCAGGCCGCCGTCCCACAGGGCCTTGCGTACGGCCGGATCAGCGAGCTTGGACCCCTTCACGGCGCGGGCCGCCAGACCCTCGGGGCTTTCCTTGCCCAGCACCGCCTTCACCGCCGCGTCGTCGGTGGTCAGATACTCGCGGGTCTTCGACAGCCAGAAGCCGAGATAGACCTCCTCCAGTTCCGCATCGATCGGCTTGTGGTCCAGGAGCTGCTTCTCGATCAGGGGCAGGCGGACATCGGCGTATTCAGCCAACCGCTCGGCCGCCGGCTTGCTGCGCTCCTGGGCGGCGCGGACCAGGGTCTCGGCGTAGTCGTAGAGGTTGGAATAGGTCGCCCCGGCCTCAATCTGGCGATAGCGCAGGTAGTTGTTCGCATAGGCCTCCTGGGCCTTGGCGATCTCGCCCCAGGGGTCGCCGATGTCGGCCGAGAGCGCCGCGTCGGCGGCGACCTTGGACTTCAGCTCGGCCTCCTGGGCGCGCTTGGCGTCCATGAAGCTCTTGTCGTTCAGCACGAACTGGCGGCCGAAGAACACCTTGAACGAGTTCTCGACCCCGAACAGCGGATCGGTGGCGATGCGCTTGTGCTCAGGCCCCTCCTCGGAGAAGCGGGCCAGCCGGCCGCGGATCTCGGAACGCTGCAGCTGGCCGACGGGGATCGTCAGGTCGCGCAAGGTCTCGAGCTGGGCCACGGTCTGCAGGCGGTCGGTGGAGCCGGGATTTCCGGAGACGAAGGTCGGCTCGCCTTCCTTCGGCGCGCGGGTCGCCCAGGTCAGGTGCTGGGGCGTCACCACCGGCTTGTTGTCCTGGTAGAGCCGCAGGAAGCCGATATCGAGGTTGTAGCGGGGGAAGTTGAAATTGTCGGGGTCGCCGCCGAAGAAGGCCGTGGCGAACTCCGGCGCGAAGACCAGGCGGACGTCGGCGTACTTGCGGAACTTGTAGAGCTTGAACTGGCCGCCCCGGTACAGGCTGACCACCTGGCAGCGGAGCAGCGGGTCGGTCCCGCACCCGGTCTGTTCGGCCGCCGCCATGGCGGCGTCGCGCGCCTTGACGAAGTCCTGGCCGGTCTTTCCGGCGGTCGCGGCCCTGATGTCCTTGGTCAGGTCAGTGATCGAGGTCAGGATCTCGGCCTGCATGCCGGGGCACTTGCGCTCCTCGGCCTGGTTCACCGCGGCGAAGCCCGCCTTCACGAAGTCGGTCTTCTCCGAGGACAGGTCCTGCACGCACTCGACCACGCAGTGGTGGTTGGTGAGCACCAGGCCCGACTTGGAGACCACCGAGGCCGAGCAGCCGGAGGTGAGCCGCACGGAGGCCGCCTGCACCCGGTCCAACCACTTCTGGTCGAGCTTCAGGCCGTAGGCGGCGTTGACCTTGGCGGTGGGGAAGTTGTCGAACGTCCACATGCCCTCGTCGGCGAGCGCGGGCGACGTGGCGGCGAGAAGGCCGACACAGGCCAGCAGGCCGGTGGTTGCGCGCAGACCACCGGTGATTACACCGAATTTAGGTAGGGTCATTCGTATCGCACCTGAGTGACGCGGGCCCTGACGGGGCCTGGGATTGGGCGGGCTGTGTAACAATGGCGGCGACCTGTGACCAGCCTCCGGACGCCCGCCTTACCGTGATTTAACTTGGTTCGCCCCCTACGCGACGTCACACCCTGAGGTCCCTGGGAGGGACCCATGTCGCTGGCTCTGGCCACCTTGATCTACGAATGGCGCCGCTATCTGGCCGCCGTGATCGCGCTCGCTTTTTCGGGCCTGCTAATCCTGGCCCAGGTGGGGATGTTCACCGGCATCGTGCAAGCCGCGACGGCCACCATCGACCGCTCGCGCGCCGACCTGATGATCATGCCGGCCAAGTCCGAGAGCCTGATCAACTCGGGACCCTCCAGCCTGCCGCGCCGCATCGGCCCCCAGCTCTACCTGCACCCGCAGGTGGCGGAAGTCGCCAGCTTCGACGGCGGCGGCGGCCGCTGGATCAACCAGCCCACCGGCAAGCAGAAGCAGATCACCACCTTCGTGCAGGTGAACATGGTCGACACCGAGGTGGGCGCGCTCACCCTGCCCGTCGACTACCCCGAGAGCGTGCGGGTCGCGCTGATGGAGCCCAACGCCATCGCCATCGACCGCTCGGCGCTGGGCCGCCTGGGCGTGAAACTGGGCGACTCCGCCTCCCTGAACGGCAAGACGGTATGGGTGCGCGCGCTGCTGGACGGCTATCCCGACATCAACCAGGCCTCGGTGGTGGTCTCCCGCGACACCCTTCGTCGCCTGGGCATGATGGAGAAGGGCGAGAAGACCGGGCCGCTGATGGTCCGGGTCAAGAACCCCGCCCAGGCCGAACTGGTCCGCGACCAGCTCAACGCCGACGCCAAGGGCGCCTATCGCGCCTGGACCCGCGCCGAGCTCGCCGAAGCCAATGAGGGCGCGCTGATGAAGGAACAGATCATCGGCATCTTCATCGGCTTCTCGGTGTTCCTGGGCTTCCTGATCGGAGTGGGCATCACCTCCCAGACCCTGCGCGGCGCGATCCTGGCCAATATCAAGGAGTTCGCCTCCCTGAGGGCGCTGGGCGTCTCCATGGGGTCGCTGCGGCTGATCGTGCTGGAGCTGTCGTTCTGGGTCGGCTGCGTCGGCCTGGCGGCCACCGGCCTCTTCACCTTCCTGGTCGCCCTGCTGGCCAAGAACGGCGGCCTGCCCATGGGCTTCCCGGTCCCCTGGGTGATCGGCGTCGGAGTCCTACTGATGATCATCTCGCTCGCCTCCGGCCTGATGGCCCTGGGCATCCTGAAAAAGAGCCAACCCGCGGACCTGCTGCGATGAACGACCCCCATACCGTCGCCATCCAGGGGACCGGCCTGGTCAAGCGCTTCAAGACCGGCCGGACCCATATCGAGGTGCTGAAGTCGGTCGACTTCGAGGCCCGCCACGGCGAGATGACCATGGTCATGGGCCCCTCGGGGTCTGGCAAGTCGACCCTGGTCGCCGCCCTCTCCGGCCTGCTGAAGCCCGACGCCGGCAAGGTGACCGCCATGGGCGAGGACCTCTGGTCCCTGCGCCCCGGCAAGATCGACAAGTTCCGCCTCGACCACTGCGGCTTCATCTTCCAGGGCTTCAACCTGTTCGGGGCGCTCTCGGCCCTGCAGCAGGTGACGACGATCCTCAAGTACAAGGGCTTCTCCCCCGAGGAGGCCCGCGACCGCGCCGCCGTGGCGCTCACCGAGGTGGGCCTGGGCGCGCGCCTCAACCAGCGCCCGGCTGAGCTTTCCGGCGGCGAGAAGCAGCGGGTGGCCATCGCCCGGGCGCTCGCCAAGGAGCCGCGCCTGCTGTTCGCCGACGAGCCCACCAGCGCGCTCGACGGCGAGAACGGCCAGATCGTCATCAAGCTCCTGCAGCGCGCGGCCAAGCAGCACGGCGCGGCGGTGATCTGCGTGACCCACGACCCGCGGCTGGAAGCCTATGCCGACCGCATCATCCACATCGAGGACGGCCTGATCCTGGACGACCGGCGCACCGACCATGCGTCCGCCCAGACCCCCGACCGTCAACCCGAGCTCATCGGAGCCTGAGACCATGTTCGCCTTCCTCAAGTCCCATCGCATCAAGTTGATCGTCTTCGTCCTCGCGGCGGTGCTGGGCGGCGGCGGTTTCGTCTATTCCAGCCAGGCCAAGGCCAAGAAGGAAGAAGCCGCCAAGGCCGCCGCGGCCAAGGCGCCCAAGAGCCCCTATGTGGCCATCGCCAACGGCAAGGCCGACGTGGAAGGCGGCATCATCCAGGTCGCCGCCCGCCGCGCCGGCATCGTGCGCGAGGTCCTCGTCCAGGAAGGCGACCGCGTCGTGAAGGGCCAGATTCTCGCCCGCCAGGAAGACGACGAGCCGCGCCTGGCCGCCGCCCACGCCGCGGCGGCGGTCCACCAGGCCCAAGCCCAGATCTCCATGCTCAACGTCCAGCTCACCACCGCCCAGCGCGAGCACGCGCGCCTGCAGGGCCTGGTCTCCACCAACTTCGTGGCCGGCCAGCGCATGGACCAGGCCGCCGACAAGATCCGCGAGGCCCAGGCCAATCTCGAGGCCCAGCGCGCCGCCGTCCTCACCGCCCAGGCCTCGCTGGAAGAGGCCCGCTACAACCAGGAACTGACCATCATCCGCGCCCCGGCCGACGGCCGCATCGCGCGGCGCTACGCCAATCCCGGCGCCGGCGCCTCGACGCTGAACGTCTCCAACATGTTCGATCTGGAGCCCTCGGCCCCGCGCATCGTCCGCGCGGAGATCGCCGAGAGTTCGCTCAGCCACGTGGCCATCGGCCAGGCCGTGGAGATCTCGCCGGAGTCCGACCCCAAGAAGGTCTTCACCGGCAAGGTGATGCGCCGCGCCGCCGTCTTCGGCGCCCGCAAGCTGCAGTCCGACGACCCCAGCGAACGTACCGACGACCGCGTGGTCGAGGTGGTGGTCAGCGCCGACTCGGCGCCCTTCTTGATCGGCCAACGCGTGCTGGTGAAGTTCATGCGCCCGGGCGCGACGACCCTGGCAGCGCGGTAGGTCGTCCTTTTCCCTCCTCTTCATGGGGAGGGCAGGCCGCGTAGCGGTCGAGGGTGGGGCTTTCTGAAGCTCTCCCGAAGATTGCCGGACTTCCCCACCCTGGCGGCTCCGCCGCCGTCCCTCCCCATAAAGAGGAGGGAAAAGGTCTGTTGACGTCCCTCTCGCCGCGCCGCACAACCCGGGCCGATTTTCAAACCCCTGTTCGGACGGGAGACTTCGATGGCGGACATCCGCTTTGACGGCAAGGTGGCGATCGTCACGGGCGCGGGCGGCGGTCTCGGCCGGCAGCACGCCCTGGAATTGGCGCGGCGCGGCGCCAAGGTCGTCGTGAACGACCTGGGCGGCTCGATGGACGGTTCGGGCGGCTCCTCGGCCGCGGCCGACGCGGTGGTCGCCGAGATCAAGGCCTTCGGCGGCGAAGCCATCTCCAACGGCTCCTCGGTCACCGACGACGCCGGCGTCGCCCTGATGGTCAAGCAGGCCATGGACGCCTGGGGCCGCATCGACATCCTGATCGCCAACGCCGGCATCCTGCGCGACAAGTCGTTCGCCAAGATGGAGATGGCCGACTTCGAGCTGGTGCTCAACGTCCACCTGATGGGCACCGTGAAGCCCACCAAGGCCGTCTGGGAGATCATGCGCGAGCAGAACTACGGCCGCATCGTGGTGACCACCTCGTCCAGCGGCATGTACGGCAACTTCGGCCAGGCCAACTACGGCGCGGCCAAGCTCGGCATCATCGGCTTCATGAACACCATCAAGCTCGAGGGCCAGAAGAACAACATCCACATCAACGCCATCAGCCCGGTGGCCGCGACCCGGATGACCGAGAACCTGATGCCCCCCGCGGTGCTGGAAAAGCTGAAGCCGGAATACGTCACCCCCGGCGTGGTCTACCTGGCCTCCGAGGAAGCGCCCACCGGCGCCATCCTGACCGCCGGCGCCGGCGCCTTCGCCATGACCCGCCTCTACGAGACCGAGGGCGTCTATCTCGGCGAGGGCGGCCTGTCGGTGGAAGAGGTCCGCGACAACTGGGCCAAGATCTCCGACCCGACCGGCCAGCAGGCCTATGTCAACGGCGGCGAGCAGAGCGGCAAGTTCTTCCGCAAGATGCAGGGCGGCTAAGTCCGGCTCCAGATTGTGCTTTCGGCGGGCGGCGGCTTCGAAGGAGGCCGCCGCCCGTTTTGTTTCACGAAATTCACTTGCGGGCTCCCAACTAATCGCGCGTAACCTAGCGGCATTGGACGCCCGCCAGAGGCGACGCATTACGGGAGCAGCGATATTGTCTAAGGCCTCTTCGGCGGGTCGAACCGGTCGGCTGCCCCTGTCCACCGCCCTGGCCTTCGCGGCCACCAGCCTGCCCATTTCCGCCGTGGCCATCGCGGTCTCGGTCTATCTGCCCCGCCACTACGCCAGCCATCTCGGCGTCGACCTGGCCCTGGTCGGGGCCGCCTTCTTCATCGTGCGCATGATCGACATCCCCATCGACGGCCTGCTCGGCTGGACGATGGACAAGACGCGCACGGCCTGGGGCCGCTACCGGGTCTGGACGATCCTGGGCGCGCCCGTCCTGATGGGCGGCATCTTCCTGCTGTTCATGCCGCCGGATGGGGTCGGCCGCGGCTACCTGATCTTCTGGTTGCTGGTCATGTACCTGGGCAACTCGATCCTGACCCTGTCCCACGTGGCCTGGGCCGCGACGCTCGCGCCGCACTACAACGACCGCTCCCGCCTGTTCGGGATCATGACCGGGATCGGCGTCCTGGGCGCCGCCTCCGTCCTCGCCATCCCGATCATCAACGAAGCGATCGGAGCCTCGGACGCCGGCAACGTGGCGACCATGGGCTGGTTCATCTTCCTGCTGACCCCCATCGCCGCGGCCCTGGTGGTCTGGCGCACGCCCGAGAAGATCGCCCCGGAGGTCGAGGGCCACGCATTCCGCCTGCGCGACTACGGCGCCCTGATCATGCGGCCGTCCTTCGCCCGAATCCTGCTGGCCGACCTCTGCCTGTCGCTCGGTCCCGGCTGGATGAGCGCCCTCTATCTGTTCTTCTTCACCGACAGCCGCGGCTTCACCACAGGCCAGGCCAGCATCCTGCTGGCCGTCTACATCCTGGCGGGCTTCGTCGGCGCGCCGCTGATGGGCCGGCTGGCCACCATGGTCTCCAAGCACCGCGCGACCATGGTCGCCACCACCGGCTACTCGCTGACCCTGGTCTCCCTGATGGCCATCCCGCAGGGCAACATGGCCATCGGCGTGATCCCGATGTTCGTGGCCGGCTTCTTCGCCGCGGGCTTCAACGTCCTGACCCGGGCCATGACCGCCGACGTGGCCGACGAGGTTCGGCTGGAACAGGGCAAGGAGCGCGCGGGCCTGCTCTACGCCATGACCGTCATGACCACCAAGATCGCCGGCGCCTTCTCCATCGGCCTGACCTTCTTCGTGCTCGACAAGGTGGGCTACATCGCCAAGGAGGGCGTGGAGAACACCCCCGCGGCGGTCCACAATCTGGAACTCGCCTACCTGATCGGCCCGGTGGTCTTCGTCATGCTGGGAGGCGCCTGCATGATCGGCTACAAGCTGGGCGCCGTGCGTCACGCCGACATCCGCCGCCAGCTCGACGAACGCGACGCCCTCTATGACGAGGCGCCGATCATCGAGAGCGTGACCGCCGAGGCCGCCACGGTGACTCCCGCCGGACGAACCTGACTATTTCCTTTTCCGCGGTCCTGGGGAAACCTGGGATCGTTATTTGACGACTCGGCGCGGCGTCGCCGCCCGACACTTTTTCTCTCCGGCCCGGACCATTTTTCTCGGGCGAACCATTTGAGGCGTTCATGGCGACTTCCGCCGACAGCCGCCGGCTGTCCCTGCCCGTGGTCATGGCTTTCGCCTCGACCGCCCTCCCGATCGCCGCCATCGGCCTGGTGATGGGGGTCTACCTGCCCCGCTTCTTCGCCGGCCAGATCGGCCTGTCCCTGGCCGCGGTCGGCGGCGCCTTCACGATCGTGCGGCTGCTGGACATGGCCCTCGATCCGTTGCTCGGCATGGCCATGGACCGTACGCGCTCGCGGCTCGGACGCTACCGACCCTGGCTCATCCTCGGCGCCCCCATCGTCATGCTGGCGGTCTACATGCTGTTCATGGCGCAGCCGGGGATCACCGAGTTCTACCTGATCGGCTGGCTGCTGGTGCTCTATATCGGCATCTCGATCCTGACCCTGTCCCAGGCCGCCTGGGCCGCCTCTCTCGCCACCGACTACCACGACCGCTCGCGGGTCTATGGGGTGATCCAGGCCGTGGGCGTGATCGGCGCCATCCTCATCCTGCTGCTGCCGCTGGCCATGGGTCCCAAGGCGGCCGGCGCGGGCGGGGTCCACGCCATGGGCTGGTTCTGCATCTTCGCCCTCCCGGTCACCCTGGCGCTCTGCACGCTGATCACGCCGGAGCGGGTCAATCCCGAGACCGCCAGGGACCGGGTGACCCTGGCCGACTACTGGGCGCTGGTGAAGCGGCCGGAGATGGCGCGGCTGATCTTCGCCGACCTGTTCATGGCGCTCGGCCCCGGCACCACCGCGGCGCTCTACCTGTTCTTCTTCCACGACGCGCGCGGCTACAGCGCGCAGCAGACCGGCGTCCTGCTGGTGTTCTTCATCGCCGCGGGCCTGCTCGGCTCGGCCTTCTGGGGCTGGCTGGCGCAGAAGATCGGCAAGCACCGGGCCCTGATCACCGCGACCCTGGCCTACGCCGTCACCCAGTCGGCCCTCATGCTGATCCCGCCGGCCACCATGGCGCTGGCCATCCCGGGCATGATGTCGGTGGGCTTCGTCTCGGCCTCCTTCATCCTCATCGTGCGGGCCATGGTCGCCGACGTGGCCGACGAGGTGCGTCTGGAGACCGGCAAGGAGCGGGTCGGCCTGCTCTACGCCCTGGTCACCACGACCCAGAAGATCGGCACGGCGATCACCGTCGGCATCAGCTTCACCGTCCTCGACGTGGTCGGCTACAACGCCGCCGAGGGCGCGGTGAACACGCCGGCGGCCATCCGCGGCCTGGAGATCTGCTACGTCTTCGCCCCGGTGATCTTCGTCTTCTTCGGCGGCGCGGCATTCATCGGCTGGAAGCTCGACGCCAAACGGCACGGCGAAATCCGCCGCCAGCTCGACGAACGCGACGCCCTCTATGACGAGGCGGCGATCATCGAGAGCGTGAGCAACAGGCCCGCGACCGTCACCCCGGCGGGCGGCGGCTAGGCCCCGACGATCAGCGCACCCCGGCCACCGGCGTGGTCTCGAAGCGGTGGCCGAAGCCGGCGATGATCGGACGCGCCTTGGCGATGGCGGCCTGGACGGCGGGCAGCTTCAGCGAGGCGGCATGGCTCTCCTTGCCGTCCCAGACTTCGGTGATCCAGATCGCGTCGGGGTTCTCGCCATCGGTGGCGACAACGTAGCTGTGGCAACCCGGCATGGCGTCCGTGCCCTCCGCGAGGATCGCGACCAGGGCGTCGCGGTCGCCCGGCGTGGCCATCATCTGGCCGATCAGTCCGTACATGGGCGTGGTTTCCTTTGCCGCGAGCGGGAACGGGGCGGCCGCCAGCGCGATGGCCGCGCCCGTCAGGGTCACGATGTCGCGGCGGTTGGGGGTCATGTCTTGCGTCATATGGGTTGAATCCCGCCTAGGCAGACAGCGCCTTGGCCGCCGCCAGGAAGGCCTGGGCCGCGGCGCTGTCGGGCGCCGTCGCCACCAGGGGCCTGCCGTCGTCGCAGGCCTGGCGCAGGGCGATCTCCAGGGGGATCTCCGCCAGCAGCGGCACGCCCAGCCGGCCCGCCTCCGCCCGCGCTCCGCCCGCCCCGAAGATCGGGATCGGCGCGCCCCCGGCCGGGTCGGCGAACCAGGCCATGTTCTCGATCACGCCCAGGATCGGGGTGGCCGTCTTCTGGAACATGGCCACGGCGCGGCGCGCGTCGATAAGGGCGATCTCCTGCGGCGTGGAGACGATCACCACGCCGTCGGTCTTCAGCTTCTGGATCATGGTCAGCTGGATGTCGCCGGTGCCCGGCGGTAGGTCGACCACCAGCACGTCCAGCGGCTCTGCCTCCGAGCCCCAGGCCACGTCGTGCATCATCTGGCGCACCGCCGAGGACGCCATCGGCCCGCGCCAGATCATCGGCGCCCCCTCGTCCACCAGGAAGCCGATCGACATCACCTTCATGCCCCAGGCCTCCAGCGGCTGCAGCTTGCCGTCCATGAAGGCGGGCTCGCCGTCGATCCCCAGCATGCGCGGGGCCGAGGGGCCATAGACGTCAGCGTCCAGCAGGCCCACGCGCAGCCCCCGGGCGACGAAGGCCGCCGCCAGGTTGACCGCGATGGTCGATTTTCCCACCCCGCCCTTGCCGCTGGCCACGGCGATCACCCGGCGGACATGGTCGGGACGCGCGGCGTCGACGGGCGGACCGGGTGCGGCCTGCGGATCGCTGGAGAGCCGAGCGCCCTTGCGCACCCGGGTGACGCCGGCGGCGGGCGGGGCCGGCGCCTCTGCCTCGGCGGTCAGCACCACCTGGGCCTTCAGCACGCCGGGTACGGCCGATAGCGCGGCCTGGGCGGCGTCGCGCACCGGGGCGTAGAGCGCCGTCTGGGAGAGCGGCACCTCCAGCATGAAACCCGCGCGGTCGGGGCCGATGGACAGTCCCCGCACCAGGCCTGCCGCCGCCAAGCCCTTGCCGGACTTCGGATCGGTGATCCGATCGAGTGCGGCCAGCACGGCGCCACGTTCCGGAGCTTGCGGCTTCATATCGCCCTTTGGCTTGCTTTAACCTGCGTTGGGCCACATATCCGGCTGACAGCGCTGGTTTACAAGCCCGAGCACGGGCGAGACGACGCGGCCGCGCCGAGACGAAAGCAAGACGACGCGACCATGCCTTGGAATGACAACGCCAACCCCGGTCCCTGGGGCGCTCCGCCGCCCAATGACGGCGGCGACGGCAAGAAGCCACCAGGCCCCCGCAGACCCCTCGGCGGCGGCGGCCCGCGCGGACCGCGCCGGCCCGACGGCCCCGAACTGAACGCCGCCCTGGAACGCCTGCAGCGCCAGATCCGCGACTTCTTCGGCGGCCCCGGCGGCCAGGGAATCCGTCCGAGCGCCGTGGCGGCCGTGGCCGGCGTCGGCTTCGGCCTCTGGGCGCTCTCGGGCGTCTATATCGTCCAGCCCAACGAACAGGCGGTGGTGACCACCTTCGGCGCCTATTCCCGTTCGGAAGGCCCCGGCATCCGCTATCACCTGCCCGCGCCGGTCGAACAGGCCGAGAAGGTCGCCGTGACCTCGCTCAACCGCCTCGACATCGGCGGCGTCGGCGAGAGCGACGTTCCCGAGGAAAGCCTGATGCTCACGGGCGACGAGAACATCGTCGACCTGGATTTCAGCGTCACTTGGCGCGTGGCCGACGCCAGCAGGTACGTCTTCACGCTTCGCGATCCCGACGTGTCGGTGAAGGCCGCCGCCGAGAGCGCCATGCGCGAAGTCATCGGCAAGTCGCAGCTTCAGCCGATCCTGACCACCGGCCGCGGCCGGGTGCAGGTCCAGACCGCCGAGCTGATGCAACGGACCCTGGACTCCTGGGGCGCCGGCATCAGCGTCGTCGAGGTCCAGATCCGCTCCGCCAATCCTCCGAAGGAAGTGGCCGCGGCGTTCCGCGATGTGAACAGCGCCGGCCAGGACCAGGAATCGGCCCGCAACGAGGCCAACACCTACCGCAACCGGGTGATCAATGAGGCCAAGGGCGACGCCGCGCGGCTCATCCAGTCGGCCCAGGGCTATCGCGAGCAGTCCGTGCGCGAGGCCACCGGCGACGTGGCCCGCTTCGACCAGATCTATACCGAGTATCGCCGCGCCCCCGGCGTGACCAAGGAGCGCCTGTACATCGAGACCATGCAGCGCGTGCTCGCCAATTCGAACAAGGTGGTGATCGACGGCAAGGGCGCCAGCGCCCCCATCATCCTGCCGCCCGATGTCTTCCGTCCGCGCAGCAGCGCGGCGCGTGCGGCTCCCGCGGAAGTCGCGGCCCCGCCCCCGGTCGTCGCCGTTCCGGGAGCGACCCGATGAACCGCAGCCTCACCGTCCTGGGCGCGATCGCCTTCGCCGCCCTGATCACCCTGTCCCAGACCTTCTTCATCGTCGATCAGCGCAAGCAGGCGGTGATCGTGCGCCTGGGTGAGCCCGTGCGGGTCATCAACGCGCCTGGTTCGCCCGCCCCTGGCCTGAAGATCAAGGTCCCGTTCGCCGAGAACGTGGTGCTGTTCGAGAAGCGCAACCTCGCCATCGAGGCCGCCCAGGAAGAGATCACCGCCTCCGACCAGAACCGCCTGGTGGTGGACGCCTTCGTTCGCTACCGGATTTCCAATCCCCTGCTCTACTACCGCACCCTGCGCGACGAGCAGACCGCCAGCGACCGCATCGAGCGGCTGGTGAACTCCTCCCTGCGCCAGGTGCTCGGCTCGGCCACCGCCCCCGAGATCATCTCGGGTCGCCGCGGCGCCCTGATGGCCCAGACCAAGGCCGATGTCGCCACGCGCGCCAGATCCTCGCGGCTGGGTATCGAGATCATCGACGTGCGCATCAAGCGCGCCGACCTGCCCCCGCAAATCCAGGAGTCGGTCTACCGGCGGATGCAGACCAGCCGCCAGCAGGAGGCCGCTCGCATCCGCTCCCAGGGCGAGCAGGAAAAGCGTGAGATCATCGCCGGCGCCGACAAGGAAGTGGCCATCACGCTCGCCACCGCCCGCCAGGAGGCCGAGACCACCCGAGGCGAGGGCGACGCCCTGCGCACCCGGCTGTTCGCCCAGAGCTATGGCAGGGACCCCGCCTTCGCGGCCTTCTACCGTTCCATGCAGGCCTATGAGGCCTCGCTCGGCCAGGGCGACACCACCATGGTCCTGTCCCCCGACAGCGCCTTCTTCAAGTATTTCGAGCGTGGCCCCAACGCTCGCTGAGGCGACCCTCGTCGCCCCCGCGCTCGCCTATATGCCCTCGTTCATCGATGCGATGCGCGAGGGCTTTTCGCGCGACACCCTGCGGCCGGAGACGCCGGAGACCATCGCCGCCGTGGCGGCCGATCCCGGCGCCTATGTGGCCAGCTTCACCAATCCGCCCAGCCACATCACCCTGCCCGACGGCAGCCAGGGCGAGATGGTTCCCGCCACCACCCTCTGGCGCGTCGAGGGCGAGACCTTCCTGGGCTCGGTGGGGATCCGCCACCGGCTGAACGCCAACCTGGAGCGGGTGGGCGGCCACGTGGGCTACGCCGTGCGCCCCTCGGCCCGTGGCCGGGGCCTGGCCAGCGCCATGCTCGCCGAAACCCTGGTCTGGATCGGCGCCAACCTGCCGTTGAAACGGGTCCTGCTTACGGTCAACGCCCAGAACCTCGCCTCCGTCCGGGTCATCGAGAAGAACGGCGGGGTGCTGAGCGGTTCCGTCCCGCACCTCTGGCATCCGGGCGAGACCGCCCTGCACTACTGGATCGAGATCTAACTCGACCGAGCGATCCAATTCCACGTTCCCGCTCGTCATGGCCGGGCGTAGGTCCCGGCCATCCATGGACACAGTGGATCGACGTGCTGGCGCGGCGTCTATGGATCCCCGACACGCGCTTCGCACGGTCGAGGATGACGAGCACGGGGGTGCGGGCGTTCACGACGGGAATTCCGCTTGAGGGGAACCAAGCTGCAGCTTGAGGCGCTTTGGCGGGAGCCAAACCGTCCGGAGTATCCCCGATGCGTACCCAACAACTTCTCCTCGCCGCCGCGGGCGCCATCGGCCTGGTCATCCTCGTCCTGGTGATCGTCGCCTTTTCGCGCGGCGGCGGTGATGGCGGCGGCGACCGCGTGAAGCCCGGCGTGGGCTTCGTGAGCGCCGTCGAAAAGGCCCAGGCGGCCACGGTGATGCTGAGCGTCTCCGGCGGCGGGGAAGCCATGCCCATGGGGTCGGGCTTCGTGGTCACCACCGACGGCCTGATCGTCACCGCAGCCCATGTCACCGGCGGCATGCCGGTGGTCAACGCCGTGTTCGCCGACGGCAGCGTCGCCCGCGCCGAACTGGTCGGGGCGGACGACACCGTCGATGTGGCGGTGTTCCGCACCACCCCCGGCAAGCCGATGAAGGCGCTCTCCTTCGCCGACAGCAACCTGGTCCGCGCCGGGCAGCCGGTGGTGCTGATCGGCGCGCCCTTCGGCCTGGCCGGCACCGCCACCTCCGGGATCGTCTCGGCGGTCAACCGGCAGATCGGACGCCCAGCCAGCCCGGTGGGCGAGGCGCGGTTCGCCGACGGCGCCCTGCGTGGACCCGTGGTGGCCTATATCCAGACGGACGCGGCCCTGACCTCGGGCGGCTCGGGCGGTCCGCTGCTCAATGCGGCAGGCGAGGTGATCGGCCTGGCCACTTCCCGCGAGAGCCGCGGCGATCCCGGGGCGGGCCTCTCCTTCGCCATCCCGTCGAACGTCGTGAAGGCGGTGGTCGAACGGTTCAAGGCGCCGCCGGCGCCGGCCGCCTAGCGCGAGGCCCGCACCAGGGCCTCGACCTCATGCAGGTCGCGGGCGATGCGGACGCAGAGGGTCTCGATCTCCGCGGTGGGGTCGAGCAGGTCGGGCACCATGATGGTCATCATCCCCGCCGAGGACGCCGCGCGCACCCCGTTGTGGCTGTCCTCCAGGGCCAGGCAGAGCTCGGGCGCGACGCCCAGCCGCTGGGCGGCGGTCAGGAACGGGTCGGGATTTGGCTTGCCCCGCGCATAGTCGCCACGGGCGACGATGGTGTCGAAACGCGGAATGACGCCGCTGCGGCCCAGATGGGCCTCGACCGCCCGGTGGCTGGACGAGGTGGCGATGGCCCGCGGCAGGCCGATCTCGTCGAGATGGTCCAGCAGTTCGATCACCCCGGCCTTCAGCGCGATCCCCGCCACGCAGGCGGCGTCGACCAGCTCCCTCACCCGGCTGTTGAACGTCAGGATCGGGAAGTCGGCGCCGAAGTGATCCAGCACCTTCTGATCGCTGGACGGTCCGGGCAGGCCGATCATGCTCTGGAACAGGCTGAGCGGCATATCGTGGCCGTGCTCGATCGCCACAGCCATCATGGCGTCGCGATAGACCACCTCGGTGTCGCAGAGCAGGCCGTCCATGTCGAATACGACGGCCTTGGGGGCGCGGGGTAAGCTCATGGCCCTCCCCTAACGGACTTCGCCCGCCGCGGTGAAATCAAACCCGGCTTCAGTCCGTAACGAACTCGTCGGCTCGATAGCCCTGGAAATGCAGCAGGGCCGTCAGGTCGGCGTGGTCGATCTTCGCGTCGGCCTGGGCCGCCACGATCGGCTTGGCGCGATAGGCCACCCCCAGGCCGGCGGCCTCGATCATCGCCAGGTCGTTGGCCCCGTCGCCAATGGCCAGGGTCGCCGACATGTCGAGGCCCAGCGTCGCGGCCTCCTCCCGCAGCGCCGCCAGCTTCGCCTCGCGCCCCAGGATCGGCTCTCCCACCGTGCCGGCCAGGAGGTCGCCGGCCTCGACCAGGGTGTTTGCGCGATTGGCCTGGAAGCCCGCCGCCTGCGCCACCCGCGAGGTGAAGAAGTTGAACCCGCCCGAGACCAGGAAGGCCTTGGCCCCGTTCGCCGTCATGGTCCGCACCAGGGTCCGCGCCCCCGGATTGAGCCGCACGCGCTCGTCATAGGCGCGCTGCAGGTCGGCCAGGGGCAGGCCCTTCAGCATGGCCACCCGCTCGCGCAGGGCCGCCTCGAAGTCCAGCTCGCCGCGCATGGCCCGCTCGGTGATGGCCGAGACCTGATCCTTCACCCCGGCGAAGTCGGCAAGCTCGTCGATGCACTCGCAGCCGATGATGGTCGAATCCATGTCGGCGATCAGCAGGCGCTTCTTTCGGCCGTTCCAGGGCTGGACGCAGATGTCGATGAGCCGGTCGGCGAGCACCGCCTCGGCGGCGGCGCGGACCGGAGCGATGGCCTCGGCCTCCACCAGCAGGTCCACGGCGCCCGGGCCCAGGATCCTGGGCTCCTTGACGCGAGCCTGCGCGCCTGCGAGCGCTGGGGTCAAGGTGGCGACGGCGAGCGAGGCCGCGTCTGGGTCGGGACTGACGAGGGTAAGGGCGATCTGCATGGAGCCCCGCATCTGGCTGATCGCCGGGCCCACCGCAAGCGGCAAGTCGGCGCTCGCCCTGCGCCTGGCCGAAACGATCGGCGGCGAGATCATCAACGCCGACGCCCTGCAGCTCTATGCCGACCTGCGCGTCCTCAGCGCCCGCCCCTCGCCCGAGGAAGAGGCCCAGGCCCCCCACCACCTGTTCGGCGTCGCCGACGCCGGGGACGGCTGGTCGGTCGGCCGCTGGGTCCGCGCGGCGACAGGGGTGCTGAACGAGATCGCCGGGCGCGGGCGCCCCGCCGTCGTGGTCGGCGGCACCGGGCTCTGTTTCAGCGCCCTGACCCTGGGCCTGGCCGATATCCCCGCCGTGCCCCGCGAGACCCGCGACCAGGCCCAGGCCGAGTTCGAGGGCCTGGGCGAGAACGCCTTCCGCGCCCGGCTGGCGGACCGCGATCCCGCCGCCGCGGCCCGCATCGCGCCTGGCGACCGCCAGCGCCTGGTCCGCGCCTGGGAGGTGTTCGCCGCCACCGGGACGGCGCTCAGCGACTGGCAGGGCCAGACCAGGCCCGTCCTGGCCGCCGAGGCCTGGCGCGCCGTCGCCCTGGAGCCGCCGCGCGAGGCGCTCTACGCCCGCTGCGACGCGCGGCTGGCGGCCATGATCGGCCAGGGCGCGCTCGACGAGGTGGCCGCCCTCGCGGCCCGGAACCTGTCCCCCGACCTGCCGGCCATGAAGGCCGTGGGCTACCGCGAACTGGCCGCCCACCTGCGCGGCGAGACCAGCCTTGAGACGGCGATCACCGCCGCCCAGCGCGAAACCCGCCGCTACGCCAAGCGCCAATCGACCTGGCTGCGCGGCCAGATGACCGCCTGGCCGCGCATCGACGCCGTAGAGCCGGAAGACCAATGGAGGCAGTTTCTTGCGCTCCACCCCGTCTTGACGCCCTGACGGGGGCATGTCATGACGCCGTCCAATCCTTTCGGAGAACGCGCGTGCGCGAGATTCTTGTACTCCCCGAGCGACCCGTAGCGGCCTGACCTCGTCGTCAGCCCGTCAAAGGTCGCTTGCACCAGGCCCCTCGCGGGCCTTTTTTAATGGCCCAACCAAGGTCCCGCCGAAATGACCGCCCACCAGACCATCGAAGCCGAAACCACCGTCGAGACCCTGACCGGCGCGGAGATCGTCGTCCGCTCGCTCATCGATCAGGGCGTGGAGGTGCTTTTCGGCTACCCGGGCGGCGCGGTCCTGCCGATCTATGACGCGCTCTTCTCCGAACCGCGCCTGCAGCACGTCCTGGTCCGCCACGAGCAGGGCGCGACCCATGCGGCGGAGGGCTACGCCCGCTCCACCGGCAAGCCCGGCGTGGTCCTGGTCACCTCCGGCCCCGGCGCGACCAACGCGGTCACCGGCATCGTCGACGCCCTGATGGACTCCATTCCGCTGATCGTCATCACCGGCCAGGTCGCCACCCACCTGATCGGCACCGACGCCTTCCAGGAATGCGACACCATCGGCATCACCCGGCCGATCACCAAGCACAACTACCTGGTCAAGGACGTGGCCGACCTGCCGCGGATCATGCACGAGGCCTTCCATATCGCCACTTCGGGCCGCCCGGGGCCGGTGGTCATCGACATCCCCAAGGACGTCCAGTTCTCCAAGGGCGCCTATCAGGGGCCGAACGACGTCGTCCACGCA
This sequence comes from Phenylobacterium sp., assembly GCF_036677185.1. Lineage (GTDB taxonomy): Bacteria > Pseudomonadota > Alphaproteobacteria > Caulobacterales > Caulobacteraceae > Phenylobacterium. The sequence goes on along the minus strand of NZ_JAKFEN010000023.1, from coordinate 12,787 downwards.
CACAACTACCGCCCGCGCACCAAGGGCGACCCCGTCCGCATCGCCGAGGCCGCGGCCATGATCGCCGGCGCCAAGCGGCCGATCCTCTACACCGGCGGTGGCGTCATCAACGCCGGTCCCCGCGCGGCCGAGTTGCTGGCCGAGTTCGCCAGGCTGACCGGAGCGCCGGTCACCTCCACCCTGATGGGCCTGGGCGCCTTCCCGGCGTCCGATCCGGCCTGGCTGGGCATGTTGGGCATGCACGGGTCGTTCGAGGCCAATAACGCCATGCACGACTGCGACGTCATGATCGCGATCGGCGCGCGGTTCGACGATCGGGTGACCGGCCGCCTGGACGCCTTCGCGCCCACCTCGAAGAAGATCCACATCGACATCGACGCCTCGTCGATCTCCAAGAACGTCCGCGCCGACATCGGCATCGTCGGCGACGCCGGCAGCGTGCTGGAAGACCTGATCGCCGCCTGGAAGAGCCGCAACCTCGCCACCGACAAGACGGCCATGGACGACTGGTGGCGGCAGATCGAGGCGTGGCGCGCGCGCCAGTCGTTCCGCTACAAGCCCGACGCCAACCTGATCAAGCCACAGCACGCCATCGAGCGGCTGTACGAGCTGACCAAGCACCGCGAGACCTTCATCACCACCGAGGTCGGCCAGCATCAGATGTGGGCGGCCCAGTACTACCACTTCGACAAGCCCAACCACTGGATGACCTCCGGGGGCCTCGGGACCATGGGCTACGGCTTGCCCGCCGCCGTCGGCGTGCAGATGGCCCACCGCGACGCCCTGGTCATCGACATCGCCGGCGACGCCAGCGTCCAGATGACCATGCAGGAGATGTCGACGGCGGTTCAGCACGGCCTGCCGATCAAGATCTTCATCTTGAACAACGAGTGGATGGGCATGGTCCGCCAATGGCAGCAACTGCTGCACGGCGAGCGCTACAGCCATTCCTATTCGTCCAGCCTGCCAGACTTCGTGAAGATGGCCGAGGCCTTCGGCTGCCTGGGCCTGCGCGCCGAGCATCCCGACGAGCTGGACGCCAAGATCGTCGAGATGGTCGAGTACGACGGCCCCGTCCTGTTCGACTGCCGGGTGACCAAGGAAGAGAACTGCTTCCCCATGATCCCCTCGGGCAAGGCCCACAACGAGATGATCATGGCCGAGGAAGCCCGCGACCTGGGCTCGATCATCGACGACGCGGGCAAGCGGTTGGTCTGATCCGGTCATCGTTCAGAGAACTCTGATCCGTCGGCTCTGCTTGTCGGGCGACGAATCTCGACGTCCTAATCCTTGCGCGCAAATCGCCGAGGGACTGGGATGTCGAACGAACAGGTGGGCTCCGGCCTGATTTCCAGCCGCCGCGCGCTGCTGGCCGGCGGAACCGCGGCCGCGCTGTTCGCGCCCGGCCTGACCTTCGCCGCTAGCGGCGATCTGGCCGCCATCCGCAAGGCGGCCGAGACCGGCTACGACGCCTCGGTCAAGCGCATCCAGGAATGGATCGCCCTGCCCTCCATCGCGGCGGAGAACCGCGACATGGACAAGGGCGCCGACTACATGATGGCCCTGGCCAAGGACGCCGGCTTCCAGCACATCGAGAAGGTCCCCACCGACGGCCATCCGGGCGTCTTCGCCACCCTGGACGTGGGCGCCAAGCGCACCATCGGCATCTACTTCATGTACGACGTGAAGCAGTTCGACCCGGCGGAGTGGAGCTCGCCGCCGCTGGAGGCGCGGGTCGTCGACAAGCCGGGCTTCGGCAAGGTGATCGTCGGCCGGGGCGCCGTGAACCAGAAGGGGCCGGAGGCCACCTTCCTGGCCGGGCTGCACGCTATCCGCGCCGCCGGCAAGAAGCCGCCGGTGAACATCGTCCTGGTCTGCGAGGGCGAGGAGGAGATCGGCAGCCCGAACTTCCGCCAGATCGTCACCAAGCCCCATGTCCTGGCGGCGCTGAAGAGGTGCGAGGGCGTGGTGATCCCGGCCGGCTGGCAGAGCCCGAGCAATGGCGGGGTCAGCGTCAATCTGGGCGCCAAGGGCATAGCCGAGCTGGAGCTGGTCGCCAGCGGGGCGAAGTGGGGTCGCGGGCCCAAGGGCGACATCCATTCCAGCGAGAAGGCCCGGGTGGACAGTCCGGCCTGGCGGCTGGTCCAGGCCCTGCAGACCCTAGTCACTCCCGACGGCAACACGCCCGCGGTGGACGGCTATTTCGAGAAGGTCCGGCCGCTCACCGCCCGCGAGAAGGAACTGCTGGCCATGGCGGCCCAGCAGCTCAACGAGGCCGACGCCAAGAAGGCGCTGGGGGTCGACCACTGGATCGACGACCTGGCCTGGGACAAGACCCTGGAGCGCCTGGCCTCCCAGCCGACCATCAATATCGAGGGACTGGTCTCGGGCTATACCGGCCCCGGCGGCAAGACCATCCTGCCCGGCCGGGCGGTGGCCAAGATCGACACCCGGCTGGTGCCCAACCAGACCATGGCCGACTCGGTGGCCAAGATCCGCGCCCACCTGGACAAGCGCGGCTTCCAGGACATCGAGGTCAATGTCACCGGCGGCTACGACCCCACCGAGACCGACGAGAACAGCCGGCTGATCAAGGCCGAGATCGCCACCTACAAGCGCCTGGGCGCGGCGGTGACCGTCTATCCGCGCCTGGCGGGATCCTGGCCGGGGGCGGTGTTCACCTCGGCCCCGGTCAGCCTGCCGGCCGGCCAGTTCGGCCTGGGCCACGGCAGCGGCGCCCACGCGCCCAACGAGTACTACGTGATCGAGTCCAGCAATCCCAAGGTCGAGGGCCTGGTGGGCGCGACCATGAGCTATGTGGACTTCCTCTACGAGATCGCCGCGATCAGATAGGGAGCGGCTCAGGCCTTGAGCCGCAGCTTGCCCATATAGTCGCGCTTGCCGAGCGGCACGCCCTTCGACCGCAGGATGTCGTAGGCCGTGGTGGCGTGGAAGTAGAAGTTGGGCAGGGAAAACGAGAGCAGGAAGCCCTCGGCGGTGAACGGCATCGACCGGTCACCGAACTTGAAGGCCATGTCGGCGCCCTCGAACGCGTTCACCTCGGCGGGATCCAGGGCCCGCAACGCGTCGGTAGCGTCGGCCACCCGCTTCTGGAGGTCGGCATAGCTCAACGGCGTGGTCGGCATGGCCGGCGAGAATTCGCCCGTCTTCACCCCCGCCATCGCGCCCTGGCTGTGATGCGCGACGGACGAAATCTGATACCAGAAGGGCAGCATGTCGGGCGCCAGGCGCGTCTCGACGATCTCTTGCGGATCGATCCCATTGTCCTGGCAGTGGGCCAGGCCACGGTCCAGGAAGCCTGACACGCCGCCCAGAGTCTGCAGGAATGAGACGACGGTCGCGTCGTAGAGTGAGATCGCCATGTGTGCTCCCAGGGTTTCGACCTTTTGGTTGATGCCGAGATAGCGGGAAACGGCTTGCGCCGCGAAGGGAAAACGCCGCTGGCGAGGAACCGCCCAATTGCCTTCGGGCGCGTCTCGCCTACATCGTAGGGACGCCCTACGGGGCTCCGCGTTGAAGTCGAACGGTCGTGATGCCCGAGGTTGCCGTCGAGACCCTGCTCCGATCGTCCTCCGTCACGATCCGGGACATCCGCTGCCGCGGCGCCTGCCGCCACCAGAGCCCGGAAGAGTGCGCGACCGCCACCGAGCTCGTGTTCCCGTATCGCGGCGTCTACGCCCGCCACCTCGGACGCAACCAGGCGATCGCCGAGGCCAACCAGGTCCTGTTCTTCAACGCCGGCGACGGCTATCGCGTCAGCCATCCGGTCGCCGGCGGCGACGCCTGCCTGTCGCTGGCCCTCGACGAGGATTTGCTCCGCGAGTTCGCCCCCAACGCCCTCCTGCGGGAGGGGCCGGGCCTCGCCTTCCACCACCATCGCCTGCGGATCGATCCGGGGGCCCAGGCCCTGGTCGCGCGCCTTCGACAGGGCCTGCGCACGCACGCCGCCGAGCCGCTGGAAGCTGAGAGCCTAGCCATGGCGCTGGTGGCGCGCGCGCTGGGCCCCCGAACCACGCGGGCGCCCGGCGGCTCGGCCGGACGACAGCGGCTTGCCGATCGCGTCAAGCTCGTCCTGGCGGGCGACCTTGGTCGGCGCTGGACCCTCGGCCAAGTCGCCGCCGAGGTGGGGATGTCGCCGGTCTACCTCACCCAGGTGTTTAAGGAGGTCGAGGGCCTTCCTCTCTACCGCTACCAACTGCGGCTACGCTTGGCGCGCGCCCTGGATCTACTGGACGGTTACGACGACCTGACGGCGCTCAGCCTGGATCTCGGCTTTTCGAGCCATAGTCATTTCAGCGCCGCGTTCCGGACGGCCTACGGGCGTTCCCCGTCGGCGTTCCGGCGCCCGTCCCGCTAGGGACGCCGAAGCTCAGGCTGGAGAAGACGGTTTCGAAGTCGGCGTCCGCCGACGACGTCAAAGGTTTGGTCCACACGACGTTCAGCAGCCAGCGCCCGTGCGTCGGCATGGTGAAGCTCGCCCGGCCCGCCTGGTCGGTTCGACGGATCTCGAACGGCGCCGCGTCACGGTCGAGGTCGGTGAGCTTGATCAGAGCCCCCGCAAGCGGCCGGCCCTCGTAGATCGCCCGCACCGGCAGGATCGCGGCCCGTGGCTCGGCATAGGGACTTACCTCTGGCACGATCTCCAGGGCCAGGCCCACCGCGCGCGTCGCCGCCGCGTGGGCGCCCACCCCCGGATCGCCCACCATCACGATCGACTTGGCGATGCGGCTGTAGCGCTCGGAGATCTCGACGTTCGCCGGTCTGAGCCTGCCCGCAGCCGGCGTCAGCCCCTCCTCTCGGGCATAGGCGTCGAAGCGGTTCGCCGATAGGCGGCTTCGGGCGCGGTTGTCCGTCGCCAGGGCCAGCACATGGACGCCCGGCGCTTGAAGGCTCAGGACGCCGTCGGCCTCGGCGCCGCCCAGGCGCAGCGAGGGACGCAGGTCGATGGTCGCGCCGCTCGGGGCCACCGCCACGAAGCGCGTGATCCGGCCCAAGTGGATCGCCGACCGCTGCCGCTCCGCCCCGTGTCCGACCTGCAGGATCAGCGACGTTCCCGCGTCAGGCGCGAGCCAGAAGGCGTCCGGCTGGACCCAGAAGTCGTGGGCCAGGGCGGGTTGGCCCAGGGCCAGGGTGAGCAAGGCCCACGAGATCGCTGCGCGGCTCACGGCGCAGGCGCGGGCGCGGGCGCGGGCGGGGCCAGGAAGGGGAACGCCTCCAACGAATGCTCGCGGTCATCCCGGTCGACGCCGTCGTCGACACCCGAGGCGGCGCCGTTCACCAGCAGGGAGCGATAGACGTCCACGGCGTCGTGGTTGGGCGTGCGGCCCCCGCAGTCGCCGCGCAGGGCGCTCCGCCCCGCCAGCTCGGCGAGCTCCACCGCGAAGAACTGCGTGCAGCGGCTCGACTTGGTGTTGATCCAGAGCCGATCGTCCGCCAGCAGGATCGCCATGGGCAGATAGCGCGACGTCGACGGCGGCGGCCCCGATGGATCGGCCAGGAGCTGGTCGCCGCAGCGGCCGTCGAGCCCGTCATAAAGCCCGAGCGACTTCTCAATCTCCGGGATGAAGGTGTCGGACGTCGCCGGGGTCGCCCGGTTATAGCGTTCCTTGAGGTCGTCGCTCACCTCGCCGGGTCCGAGGGTGGCCAGCAGGGCGTTGCCGGTGAGCGGGCGGCCCATGCGGTCGATCCGCTGGCCGCCAACCGTGGTGTCGGCCCAGACTGCCAGCATCCCGCCGCCTCGGTTGACCACATCGAGGTCGACCGAGATCACCAGGGAGGCCGGCGTCCAGCCCGCCAGCAGGTTCTTGGCGGGCCCACCCTCGGTCATTCGCCACCGCTCCAGGATCGTCCGGGACGTGGCCGCCTCGAACCCGGGACAGCCGGCCGCGTCGACCGCGGCGCCCTGCTTGATGGCGTCCGCGGCGACGTTATAGGCGTCGCGGGTCCCCCTCACATTGTTGAAGAATGGGTCGTCCCGCAGGCCGGCGAACACTCGGAACCGGCGGTTGCGTCCTTCCAGGCCAGCCGGCCGGCTGGCGTCTCCGCGCAGGGAATCCGTCTGGCCCGCCTCACATCGCGTCTCGGCGCCCGCGAACCCGCAGGTGATCGACGTCGTCGCCTTGGTCTCGCCGAACCGGGGGCCGCTATCAATGTGGAACCGGTATTGGTGCTTGTCCGAGAAACTGTGGCCGACAATCGTCATCACGAGGTTCAACTGTTGGCCGTCCGGCGACGTCCAGGCAAAGATGTCGCCGATATCGGCCCGCGGGTCGGCGATGACGCTGGGCGTATCGAGGTGATCCGAAGCGCGCGCGGCCGGGGAGCCTCCAAGCGCAAGCGCCGCCGCCAAGCCCGCCCCGGCCACGATCCGTCTCACCGATTTCGAACTTCGCACGACGCTTCCTTCCCAGAACCACTTCGGGAAGGCAGCTAGCCCGGGGCGGACGCGGCGCGCTGTCAGAACCTTTAGCGATCGCCGCCGACCTAGGCGCCGTAGAAGAACCGCTCCTCGACGATCTTGCCGTCGCGAACCGAATAGACCCCGACCTCGTCCATGGTCATGCGATTGCCGCTGGCCTTCTGGGTCAGGTCCATCTTGAAGCGGACCGCGAACTGGTCGCCGTTGACGTAGGGGCCCTCGACCTCCGAGGAATGGACCTCGTGGTTGGCGGTCCACCACTCGCCCTTGCCGCGCACGCCGTCCTTGCCGCGGACCTCGGCCATGTCGCCGGGCATGGCCTCGTAGCTGGCCACGTCGTCGGCCCAGTACTTCTCACCGGCCTCGTCGAACTTGCCCTCCTTGCAGAGCGCGACCAGGTCGTTGGCGATGTCTTGGGTGCTCATTTTCGGCCTCCTGGAGATGGATCGGGAACGGCGGCGTCGCGTGCGCGAGGCCGCCGGGAAATCATTGTTCGCGCCGATCGGCGGCGGCTGCAAGTGAAATGTTGCTGTTTTGTTCTTGTCACATACCGGCGTCCAAACACGCCTTCGCCTTGCCGCAGGGCCACGCATGTGAGACGTCGTCGGCGACCCGAACGAGACGCAAAGCCATGACCACCGACACCCAGCCCGCCTCCGTCTACGACCTCGCCCATGAGGAAGAGGCCGAGAACCTCGCCACCTTCGCCATCCTGGTGGATAACGAACCCGGGGTCCTGCACCGGCTGGTCGGGCTGTTCGCCGCGCGCGGCTACAATATCGAGAGCCTGACGGTGGCCGAGACCGACCGCCGCGCCCACACCAGCCGCGTCACCATCGTCACCCGCGGCGCGCCGCACGTGCTGATGCAGATCGAGGCCCAGCTCGAGAAGATGGTCGCCACCCGCCACGTCCAGGACGTGACCCGCGACCCCAACGGGCTGGAGCGCGAACTGGCCCTGGTGAAGGTCAAGGGATCCGGCGCCGAGCGGGTCGAGGCCCTGCGGGTCTCCGACATCTTCCGGGCCAAGGTGATCGACACCACCCATGAGAGCTTTGTGTTCGAGCTGACCGGGGCGCCGTCGAAGATCGACAGCTTCGTGGACCTGATGCGCCCGCTGGGCCTGGTGGAACTCTCCCGGACCGGCGTGCTTTCCATCACCAGGGGCGCGCAAGCCATGTGAGGAGGGCTGGATGGTCCGACCGACCGCTCTGCTCTTCCTGCTGCTGACGATCATGGCCTCGCCGGCCCTGGCCCAGGACACGCCAGCGCCCGGCGCCGACTGGCCCTATCCGCCGCCCGACCCCAAGACCTGGTGGGACGACAAGCGGCCGGAGCTCCCCGAGGCCGCCGATCCCCTGGCCGGCCGCCGGCTCGGCCGCGGCGACCGGCTGGTCGCGGTCGACAACGGCTATGACCCCCTGCTCTACCGCCTCTGGGGCCTGCAGCCCCTGCAGAACCAGATCCTGTTCGGCGGCGAGATGATCCTGGAGGTCGCGGTCCGGCCCACCTCCTCCCCCCGACAGACCCTGATCCGCGTCACGGTGCGCCGCACCGGCGACGTCTTCGTCCAGGGCCGGGCCGGGCTGGGCTGCTGTGAGGCCGGCATCGCGCGGCGGGTCGGCTTCGACGCCCAGGCGCCGGCGGACGCCGCGGCGCGCCTGCTGGCGCTGCGCGACCATCCGATCTGGAACGCGCCGCGCGAGGTGCGGGTCGACGACGGCTCCGGCGCGGCCGACGCCCTGTGCGTCGACGGCACCTCCTACGACCTGACCCTGGTGGTCCCGGGACGCTCGCGCGCCATCCGCCGCGCCTGCGACAACGCCGAGGTGGGCGAGGCCGCCGACCTCCTGGAGGCCGTGTTCGGCCTGGCGCTGGGCCACGAGCCGCGCTTCGACGTGATCTGGCCTGGCGGGGCGGACTTCTCCGCCGCGCGCCGGGCCTATCAGGGGCTGATCGCCGACGGCGGGCGGCTGAAGCCCGCGCCCAACGCCCGACCCCAGCCCCCGGCCTTCGAACCTGGGCCTAGCGCAGCACCTTGAAGCGGTAGAGCAGCGCGCCCAGCACCGCGCCCGCGGCTGGGGCCACGAAGAACAGCCAGAGCTGCGACAAGGCCTGGCCGCCGACCAGCACCGCCGGTCCGAAGCTGCGGGCGGGGTTGACCGAGACCCCGGTCACCTGGATGCCGACGATATGGATGACCGCCAGGGTGATGCCGATGGCCAGGCCCGCGAAGCCGGCCGGCGCGCCCTCGGAGGTCGAGCCCAGGATGACGATGACGAACAGGGCGGTCATCACCACCTCGAAGATCAGCGCCGCCTGCATGGAATATTCCCCGAGATAGCCCGGGCCCCAGCCGTTCTGTCCGAGGCCGCCCGCCAGTCCGGCGATGGCCGCGAGGATTCCCGCTCCCGCCAGTGCGCCGAGGAACTGGGCGATCCAATAGAGCACCATGTCGCGCAGACCCATGCGGCCGGCGACGAAGGCCGCCAGGCTGACCGCAGGATTGACGTGGCAACCCGAGATCGGGCCGATCCCGTAGGCCATGGCGACGATGGCGAAGCCGAAGGCCAGCGCGATCCCGAGTTGCCCGACATTGTCGGCCCCGAGGACCGCCGCCCCGCAACCGAATAGCACGAGCGTAAGCGTACCGATGAACTCAGCGACGAACTTCTGCATGGGTTAGCCTCCCCTGGTTGTGTGCGGAAGCTAACCCATGGTTGCGACCACTCCTAGTGCGCCGGTTCGAGGGCCGGGGCGCCCGACAGGACGTGGCGACGGGCGATGTGGCGGAACAGCAGATACTGGCCGGCGAACAGCACGATCTTCGAGATCGGCGACCACGCCGCCATGACGCCGGCCACGGTCTTGGGGTCGAGGGTGAGGGCCAGGACCAGGTTGAGCGCGGCGCTCACGAACATCAGTCCGGCCCAGGCATAGCCCGCGCCGATCACCAGCCTGGCGGGGATCCGGCCGACGGAGATCGGCGGCATGTAGCGGTTCATCCAGCCCCGCTGCAGCATGGCCGCGCCGATCACCGCATAGATGATGGTCGGCTTGATCAGGATGAAGCGCGCGTCCCGGGTGAGGAGGGTGGCCCCGCCCATGACCAGGACAAGGCCCAGGCTCGCCCACTGCATGGCGCTGATGGGCGTTCGGCGCAGCTTGAGGACCGCCACCTGGGCGATCCCCAGGGCCACGCCCAGCGCGGTGGCCAGCATCACGTTTCCGGTGGCGGCGAGCACGCCGTAGAACAGGAAGGTGGCGGCCAGGTCGATCAGGACGGGGCGGGCGGCGTGCAGTAGCGGGCTCATGTCGGGATCCTCTTGGGGCGTGAAAACGTCGCCCAGAGGCTAGCGGAAGGCCTTATCCGGCCCCGAATCCGTTCGCGAAGGCCGCGCGGCGGCCGGCGAAATCGCCGCGTCCGTCCGCGCTTCGCGAACGGCGGAATTCCATATGTTCTTCAAAACCTAACCCATCGACCCTATATTGGGCCTGTCGGGCTTCGGCCCGACTATGGAGATAAACGCGCACGTAATAAGCGGACTGGACCCGGGTGCGATTCCCGGCGGCTCCACCAATCTTCCCCCGGGGTTATCGCCGGAAAGTGCGGGGCCGATCAGCATCGACAGACGTGTAAAGGTGTTGCTTTCTCTCGGCGTGGCTCACCGTTTCGGGCCTTTAAACTAAATGCGAACGATAACTTCGCTGAAGAAGTCCGTCTGGCCGCGTAAGCGGTTCGATAGATTTCGACATAAACTCCTAGCGTCTTAGCAGCGTTAGGCGGGGCCGGGAGGGGGCCTTGCAACAGAACCCCTCCACCTTCTCTTTCCCGCATTTGCCGATTCTCGCACTTCGACGCCCGCCTATGGCGCGAGCCGCCTTGCGCCACAGCGCCGAAGCGCTACCCTCTGCGCCACAAGTGATTTCCGGAGATCCCATGGCTCAGGAGCCGCCGGCCCAAGACCAGATGCACTACGAGGCCATGGCCCAAGAGGCCCTGCGCGGCGTGGTGAAGACGGCGCTGCGCCGCGCTGCGGCGCCGGACGGCCTGCCCGGCGCGCACCACTTCTACATCACCTTCAAGACCGAGGCCCCGGGCGTCTCCGGCCCCAACGATCTGCTCGGCAAGTACCCGGATGAAATGACCATCGTCCTGCAGCACCAGTACTGGGACCTGGCGCCGGGCGAGACCTTCTTCTCCGTCACCCTGAAGTTCGGCGGCCAGCCCAAGCGTCTATCGGTGCCCTATGCGGCGGTGACCCGCTTCTACGACCCCAGCGTCCAGTTCCTGCTGCAGTTCGAGGCGCCGGCGGGCGTCGCGGCGAGCGAAACCCCTGCGGTCGCGCGCGAGGCCGGCAAGCCGGCCGACGCCTCCAATGTCGAGGTCGACCCCGACGCGCCCAACGTCGTCTCTCTCGACACCTTCCGGAAGAAGTAGACCGCATGACCGACGTCGCCGCCGAGCCCGAGGCGCTTACCGACGAGGCTATCCTCGCGCGTTTCCAGCGCACCAAGAACCAGCCCACCGGCTCCCAGACCCTGGGCTTCCGGCTGGTGGCGGTGAGCCAGGCCGAGCGCTCGGTGGAGGTAGAGTTCGACGCCAAGGCGGAACTGCTGCTCAACCCCATGCGCCAGATCCAGGGCGGCTATATGTGCGCCATGCTGGACGAAGCCATGTCGGTGGCCTGCATGGTCGCCTCGGGCATGACCCATGTGGCGCCGACCGCGGAAATGAAAACGAGCTTCTTCCGCCCCGGCGCGCCCGGAAAGCTGAAGGGGATCGGTCGGGTCGCCAAGTGGGGGCGGACCATCGCCTTCACCGAGGGCGAGCTCTACGACGCCGAGGGCCGGCTGCTGGCCAAGGCCACGGGGACGGCGGTGCCCACCCCCTTCCAGCAGTACAAGAAATAGGATGTCACCGCGCGCGGGCCTGGCCAGCGCGTTTGCAGCCCTGCTGCTGCTGGGCTGGGCCGCGCCGGCGCTCGCCGCCGCCAACCCGTTCGCAGATTGGGCCGCCGTGGTGGTGGCCGGCGACTATCACGGCAGCGGCGGCGGCCCCACCGAGGCCTTCGACAACGCTCGGCGCGACGTCTCCAAGGAACTTCGGCGGATCGGGTTCGCCCAGGGCAACCTGCGCACCTTCTCGGTGCGGCCGGACCGCTACAAGGACAGTCCGCAGAAGTCCGATCCGCGCGCCATCTACAAGGCCCTGGAGGAGCTGTCGGGCAAGGCCAAGACCGGTTGCCTGATCTATTTCACCTCGCACGGGGCGCCCCAGGGCGTGGTCATCGACCAGCAGATCCTCAGCCCCGGAATCCTGAACGCGATGCTGGACGCCACCTGCGCGCAGCGGCCGACCATCGTGGTGGTGTCGGCCTGTTTCTCCGGGGTCTTCGTGCGGCCCTTGGCCGCGCCGAACCGCATGATCCTGACCGCCGCCCGGCCCGACCGGACCTCGTTCGGCTGCGGCGAGGACAGCGTCTATCCGTTCTTCGACGACTGCGTGTTGAAGACCAGCCCCCTCGCCAAGGACTTCGCCGCCCTGGCCTCGTCGGTGAAGAGCTGTGTCGCCCTTCGCGAAATCCAGGAGGGCATGAAGCCGCCCTCCGAACCGCAGCTGTCGATCGGGGCGGAACTGCGGCCAATGCTGCCGCTCTATGCCTTCCCCAGCGGACCGCCGGGCGCCGACTAGCGCTGTACTGAGAGGGCGCCTACAAGGGGACTTACCTGCATGAACCGGTGGGCGGAAATTCTTACATGCGTTTGACGATCAAGGCCGTTTTGGCGGCCCTCCTCTCCCTGTGCGCCAGCGCGACCCTGGCGCAGGACCAGGCCGCCCCCCCGGCGCCAATCCCCGCGGGGCCGGTTCCCTACACCAGCCTGCAGCGCCCGCCCCGCCAGCTCCAGCTGCCGGTTAGCCCGTCTTGCATCCTGCTCCTCGCGCCGGAACATGAGCTCGTCCTGGCGTTCCACTGCGTCGATCCGCTGCTCCAGGGTGGCCGAGTGCTCCTTCAGGGACTGATAGAGGCGCGCGTTCTCGATGGCGATCGCAGCGTGCGCGGCAAAGATGCGGAGGAAAGAGCGCGTCTCCTCCTGGATGGGCCGCCGGGTCTCCGGGTTGCCGGCGGCGATGACGCCAATCGCCTCCCCCCGGGCCACCAGGGGGATGTTCGCGAAGATGCGGGCCCGCAGGGGCTTTAGGTGGGCGTAGGGGGAATGCAGGCGGAGCCCCTCCGGGACCGGCCCCTCGCCGTTCCAGCACACGTCCGTCTTCTCCAGGAACGCGCGGGCCAGGCCGCCCCCGGCCGGGCCCAGGGGGACGGTCAGCGCCTCGAGCGGCTCCTC
>NZ_JAKFEN010000022.1:0-288988 GCF_036677185.1 Phenylobacterium sp. | reverse complement strand
CCGACCAGTGCGGGGCGGCCGAAGCCCAGACCTATGTCGGCCGCTCGCGCACCGAGATCCCGGTGCCGGTGCAGCCGAACCGGCAGCGGGTGGCCTGCACCACCTGCCCGGTGACCATGGACTTCAATCCGCGGCGGCTGAACTTCTTCTACGACGCCGCGACCGGCGTCGTGAAAGAGGTGAAGTGCGGGTAAGGGCTAGTTCGCCGGCGGCGCCGGCGCCACCGACACGAACGATCCCGCCGGGCCCGGGAACACCACCGGGCTCTCGGACCCGTCGGCGGCCACCGACGACACGCCGAAGAACCAGTCGTCGATCACCACGCCCTTGAGGGTCTCGCTGGTGGCCGTCGTGTCACGGGCCTTGGACCATTGCGGCTCGGTCGTGCCGCGCCAGTGGACGCGATAGCCCGTCGCGCCGGGGACGGCGGTCCAGCTCACCTTGGTGTCGGGCGAGACCGCGCCCTCGATCTTGACGCCCTCCGGTGGCGCTGGCGCGCGGGCCAGGGCGGCCATTGTCATCACGTTCAGCCGGGTGACCCGGGCCAGGTAGGGAAAGTCGACCCCCTCGATCGTGTCGCCATAGACCCGGCCGTTCTCTGTACGCAGGTCTTGGTGCTGGCGGTCATAGTGCTCGGCGGCCTCGGTGACGCGGATGGCCGGGAAGCCCGCGGCCAGCATCTCGACCTGGTCGCCGCCGCGGCCGAAGCGGTCCGTGCGATAGACCATCATCACGTCCAGCTGGCCCAGGTCGGCGGCCTGGCGCTCGGCGAGCGCGTCGGCGAAGCGCGCGAGATTGCGCGAAGGGCTGTCGACCTCGCCGCCATTGTAGCGGCGCTGGCTGGCCTGTTCCGGCGTCTCGACGCTCTTGGTGCCCTCGGCGAACACCCGGACCCGGTCGCGCACGGTCTCGCCGCCGGCGCCGTGGATGTTGCCGACGATGTCGTTGTTGAGATTGGCCTCGACCCGCCAGCCGCGCGCCTTGGCGAAGGCGGCCAGCACCTTGCCGCCATAGAGGCCCTGTTCCTCGCCCTCCAGGGCGGCATAGACCAGGGTCGCCGGGAACCTGTGCTTCGACAGCACCCGGGCGGCCTCCATCACCGCGGCCACCCCCGAGGCGTCGTCGTTGGCGCCCGGCGCGTCGGCCGTGGCGTTCATCGGATCGCTGACCCGGCTGTCGATATGGCCGGAGATGACGATGACCCGGTCCGGATCGGTGGTCCCCTTCTGGATCGCCAGGATCGCGCCGATCTCGGTCGGTTGGGGAACCCGGCGGCCGGTGAAGGTTTGCTTGGGTACGGCGACCTCCAGGCAGCCGCCGCAGGCCTTGGACAGAGCCTCGAACTCGGAAGCCGCCCAGCGCTCGGCGGCCCCGATGCCGCGGGTGTCGGAGGCGCGGTCCGACAGGGTGTGGCGGGTGCCGAAACCCACCAGCTTCTCGATCGTGCTCCGCAGCCGCGCCTCGCTGACATCCTTAGCGACGCCCGAAAGCTGCGGATCGGGTTTCGGCGCCGCGAGGGCCGGCGTGGCGACGAGGAGAGCGGCGGCGAGGATGGCGCGCATGGCAGGGTCCCTGACTGATCCTGGGATCAGTACGATGCGCCCGGGGCCGATGCCTAGTGGTCCTTCTTGCGGAAGATACGGCGCAGGGCCGCGACGCCGGCCGGAGCCAGCAGCACCAGGACCAGCAGCAGATAGACGATGCGAGCTTCGTCGGGCATGGGGCGTCGCCTAGCAGGTGTCGTCGTTGGGAATGTTCAGCAGTTCCCCGCAAGCCTTGCAATGGTCCGCGTCGGTGTCGTGGCGCTGGGCGCGCTCGGCATAGACCCGTGCCGCCCGAACGGCCTCAAGCGTCGCTCTTGACCGTCTCATAGGCCTCGTTGGCCTCCAGCCACTCTAGTTCGGCGGCGTCGAGCGCGGCCTGTGCCTGGTCGCGCCTGCGGCCGAGATCGGCGGCCTTGGCGGGGTTCTGGGCGAAGACCTTGGGGTCGGTGAGCGCCTTGTCGATCTCGGCGAGGGCTTGGGTGGCCCGGCCGAGCGCAGCCTCCGCGGCCTCGGCGCGGCGGCGGGCGGTGCCGGTGGGGACCTTGGCCTTCGGCGCGGCGACCGGCTTCGGTGGCGCGACGGGTTCCGGCGCGCGGACCTGGGTCGGGGCGCGGCCGGCCTGCTTGGCACGGTCGATGACGAACTTGGCGTAGTCGTCCATGTCCCCGTCGAAGGGTTCGATGCCGCCGTCCGCGGCCAGCCAAAGCCGATCGGCCACCAACTCCATCAGCGAGCGGTCGTGGGTGATCAGGATCACCGCGCCCTCGTAGTTGTTCAGCGCGTCCAGCAGGGCGCGGCGCGAGTCGATGTCCAGGTGGTTGGTCGGTTCGTCGAGGATCAGGAGGTGCGGCGCTTCCATGGCCACAAGGTTCAGCAGCAGGCGCGCGCGCTCACCGCCCGACAGGTTGTCGACCGTGGTGTCGACCTTCTGGTGGCCCAGGCCGTACTGCGCCAGGCGGGCGCGGCGGCTGGCCTCGGAGGCCTCGGGCATCACCGCGCGGATGATGTCCAGCGGCGTGTCGCTGGGATCCAGGGCTTCGATCTGGTGCTGGTGGAACCATCCGACCTTGAGCCGGGGCGAGCGCCTCAGCTCGCCGGCCTGGGGCTGTAGGGCGCCGGCGATCAGCTTGGCGAAGGTCGACTTGCCCGCCCCGTTGACGCCCAGCAGGCCGATGCGGTCGTCCAGGTCCAGCCGCAGGTTCATGTGCCTGAGGATCGGCGTCTCGTCATAGCCGGCCGACACGCCTTCCAGCCGCAGCAGCGGCGGCGCCAGGGGCCGTTCGGGAGAGGGCAGGACGAAGGGCGCGACGTGCTCGGCCACCACGGAGGAAACCGGCGGCAGTTTCTGTAGCATCTTCAGGCGCGACTGGGCCTGGGTGGCCTTGGACGCCTTGGCGCGGAAGCGGTCAACGAAGGCCTGGAGGTGGGCGCGCTGGGCGTCGACCTTGGCCTTGTTGGCTTCCTGCAGACGCGCCTTCTCCTCGCGCTGACGCTCGAAGCTGTCGTAGCCGCCGGCATAGAGGGTCAGCTTGCCGTCGGCGAGATGCAGGATGTGGTCGCAGCTGTTGTTCAGGATTTCGCGGTCGTGGCTGATGATCACCGCCGTGTGCGGGTACTTCTTCAGCCGGGCCTCCAGCCAGAGCGCGCCTTCCAGGTCGAGATAGTTGGTCGGTTCGTCCAGCAGCAGCAGGTCGGGCTCGGCGAACAGGGCCGCGGCGAGCGCCACCCGCATCCGCCAGCCGCCGGAGAACTCCGACATCGGCCGCGCCAGGTCGGCGTTGGAGAAGCCGAGGCCCGACAGGATCTCGGCCGCCCGCGATGGCGCGCGATCGGCGCCGATATCGGCCAGCCGGGCGTAGATCTCGCCCAGGTGCTCGGGCTCGGCGGTCTCCAGCTCGGCGTTGAGGCGCTCGCGCTCCTCGTCGGCGGCCAGCACGGTGTCCAGCAGGGTGACGGGGGTGGCCGGGTGCTCCTGGTCCACCGAGGCGATGCGCGCCGACTTGGGATAGCCGATCTCGCCGTCGCCGGCGTGCAGCTCATCCAGGATCAGCTTGAAGAGCGTGGTCTTGCCCACGCCGTTGCGGCCCACGAGCCCCACCATGGCGCCCACGGGGAGGCTGACGCTCGCATGGTCGAAAAACCGGCGGCCCCAGGCGTCGAAAGTCAGATCATTGATTTGCAGCATGGCGAGGGCGGGGCCTTAGCAGAGGTCGCGGCCCATGGCGACCGCTGTGCTTGGCGATGTCACATCGTGCGGCTATAAGCCCGCCACCCCGCGCGGACCGTCCGCGTCTCCCCAATAAGAAGACAAGTCCATACAATGACCGAACGCACCTTCTCGATCATCAAGCCCGACGCGACCAAGCGGAACCTGACCGGCAAGATCAACGCGGTGATCGAAGACGCCGGCCTGCGCATCGTCGCGCAGCGTCGCATCCGCATGACCGAGGCCCAGGCCAAGACGTTCTACGAAGTTCACAAGGAGCGCCCGTTCTACGGCGAGCTGGTCGAGACCATGACTTCGGCCCCGGTGGTCGTGCAGGTCCTGGAAGGCGACAACGCCGTGGCCAAGTACCGCGAAGTCATGGGCGCCACCAATCCGGAACAGGCGGCCGCCGGCACCATCCGCAAGCTGTTCGCGCTCAATGTCGGCGAGAACTCCGTCCACGGTTCCGACAGCCAGGACAACGCCAAGATCGAGATCGCCCAGTTCTTCACTGAAGATCAGATCGTCGGCTGAAGATTTTCGGGAACAGGCGAAGCGTCACCGCGTTAACACGATACGCGGCGACGAGCCCCACCCCGGTCCCAGCGGACCCGCCGCGATAAACAGGCCCCGTTCGGCTTCCCCGCCGGGCGGGGCTTGGTTGTCTCTGGAGGAACGCGTCATCCGCAAGAACCCGCCGCCCGTGACCGCCGGAACCGGCGAGCTTCGTTTCCAGGGGTTCGACGGGACGGTCGACTATGAGATCACCGGACAGATGAAGACCCTGGCCTCGGCCTACAGTCCGCTGCGGGGCCTGTTGCGCACGACGCCCGAGACCGCCGAGGCGCTGTTCCGCGCCGGCGACGCGGGCCTGAAGCTCGACGACGGGCGCGACTGCCGCATCAAGGTGTTGGCCTACAGCGCCGGCAGCGACACAGCCTATTTCGAGATCCGGGTCTGATCGGCGGCTATTTCGGCCGGGTGATCTGGCTGGCGCGCAGATGCGGGGAATGGATGCGGTCGTAGTCGCCCGGGGCCCTCAAGCCCAGCGCCGCATCCAACAGGCGTGGGCCGTCCAGCCCGCGCGGCGGCGGATCGGAACTCAAGGCTTTCCAGAGGCTCAGAGCTTCTCGGCGTAAGCGTTGCTCGCGGTTCATACTCAACCCGTCCATGGTCATCGAACAGTTCCGCACCCGTGAAGTTCCATCAGAACAAGGTTGAAATTCAGTAACCTTGGATTCGATTCAGCCTTACGCGCAGGTTTGACTCACGCACGGTCACGTCTGATCTGGCCGTTTCCAAGGGCCGCGCCATGCGCTAGCTGAACCCTTGGGCGAGGAGGAAATAGGTGAGCACAGCGGCCGGTGAGAGCTTCCCTGAAATCCGCGAGGCGGTGCGCAAGCTGTGCGCCCAGTTCCCGGGCGAATACTGGCGCGCGCTCGACCGC
Organism: Phenylobacterium sp.; assembly: GCF_036677185.1. Taxonomy (GTDB): domain Bacteria; phylum Pseudomonadota; class Alphaproteobacteria; order Caulobacterales; family Caulobacteraceae; genus Phenylobacterium. Next base: position 283,791 of record NZ_JAKFEN010000022.1, on the reverse strand, counting down.
GAGCGGACCTACCCGACCACCTTCGTCACGGCCCTGACCGAGGCTGGCTTCCTCTCTGTCCTGATACCGGAGGAGTACGGCGGTTCGGGCCTAGGTCTGTCGGCGGCCACCGCGGTCCTGGAGGAGATCCACCGCTCGGGCTGCAACGGCGGCGCCTGCCACGCCCAGATGTACACCATGGGCACGGTGCTGAAGCACGGCAGCCAGGCCCAGAAGCAAGCCTATCTCCCCAAGGTCGCCACCGGCGAACTGCGCCTGCAGGCCTTCGGCGTCACCGAGCCCGGGGCCGGCACCGACACCACCCGCATCTCCACCTTCGCCAAGCGCGTCGGCGACAAGTACGTGGTCCGCGGCCAAAAGATCTGGATCAGCCGGGCCGAGCACTCCGATCTCATGGTGCTGCTGGTGCGGACGACGCCGCGGGAGCAGGCCGCCCGGTCCTCGGACGGGATGAGCGTCCTGCTGGTCGACCTGCGTCAGGCGGTGGGGAACGGCCTGACCATCCGGCCGGTGCGCACCATGCTCAACCACGCCACCACCGAGCTGTTCTTCGACGACCTGGAGGTGCCTGCCGAGAACCTAGTCGGCGAGGAGGGCAAGGGCTTCCGCTACATCCTGGACGGCATGAACGCCGAGCGGATCCTGATCGCCGCCGAATGTATCGGCGACGGCAAGTTCTTCATCGACCGGGCCAGCGCCTACGCCAAGGAGCGCCATGTGTTCGGCCGCGCGATCGGCCAGAATCAAGGCGTCCAGTTCCCGATCGCCCGCGCCCACGTCCAGGTCAGCGCCGCCGAGCTGATGGTGCAGAAGGCCGCGGCCATGTTCGAGGCCGGCCAGCCCTGTGGCACCGAGGCCAACATGGCGAAACTTCTCGCTTCCGAAGCCTCCTGGTTCGCCGCCGACACCTGCCTGCAGACCCACGGCGGCTTCGGCTTCGCCGAGGAATACGACATCGAGCGGAAGTTCCGCGAAACTCGGCTCTACCAGGTGGCCCCGATCTCCACGAACCTGATCCTCAGCCATGTGGGCACCCACGCGCTGGGCATGCCCAAGTCGTTCTAAACAGCCGCTCACCCCGGCGAAGGCCGGGGCCCAGATCGTAGAGCTCCGTGAATGCAGCGAAATCACGAAACACCGCGGATGCATCTGGATCCCGGCCTTCGCCGGGACGAGCGGGAGGGTGCATGTACGATCTCTTGAAGGGTCTGCGGGTGGTCGAGGGCTCGGCCTTCGTGGCGGGGCCGACCTGCGGCCTCTACCTGGCCCAGCTCGGCGCCGAGGTGATCCGCTTCGACAATATCGGCGGCGGCCCCGATTTCCGCCGCTGGCCGCTGACGCCCGGCGGCGACAGCCTCTATTGGGAAGGGCTGAACAAGTCGAAGAAATCCATCGCCATCGACCTCTCCCGTCCCGAGGGCCGGGACCTGGCCGCGCGCCTTGCCGCGGCGCCCGGCGATGAGGGCGGCGTGTTCGTCACCAACTTCCCGGTCGAGGGCTTCCTCTCCTACGAAAAACTCGCCGCCCTGCGGCCCGACCTGATCTGCGCCCGGATCATGGGCTGGGCCGACGGCGGACCGGCGGTGGACTACACGGTCAACAGCGCCGTCGGCGTGCCATTGATGACCGGCCATCCCGACGATCCACGGCCGGTGAACCATGTCCTTCCGGCCTGGGACCTCCTGACCGGGGCCTACGCCGCCTTCGCCCTGGTGGCGGCGGTGAGCGCGCGGGCCAAGGACGGCAAGGGGCGCGAGATCCGCATCCCGCTGTCGGATATCGCCGGATCCACAATGGCCAACCTCGGCTACCTGGCGGAGTCCCTGGTCGGCTCGGACCGGCCGCGGATGGGCAATGACCTCTACGGCGCCTTCGGCCGCGACTTCGTGCTGAAGGATGGCCGCCGGATCATGCTGGTGGCGATCACCGCCCGGCAGTGGAAGGGCCTGCAGCAGGTCCTGGAGATCGAGGCGCCGGTCGCGGCGCTCGAAGCCGAGCTGGCCCTGAGCTTCGCCGCTGACGAGGGACTGCGCTTCGATCACCGGGCCCGCCTGCTGCCGATCTTCGAGGCCGCCTTCGCCCGCAAGACCCTGGCCGATCTGCTTCCGGCCTTCGAGCGGGAAGGGGTCTGCTGGGGCCCCTACCAGCCGATGAGCCAGGCCGCTGAGGACCCGCGCCTGTTCAAGGACAACCCGGTCTATGCCGACATCGTCCATCCCAGCGGGCGGACCTATCCGGCGGCGGGCTTCGCCGGGACCATCCCGCAGGAGGCGCGAGCGCCGGCCCGGCCCGCCTCGCGGCTGGGGCAACATACTGACGAGGTGCTCAGTGAGGTGCTGGGGCTTTCGGGCGTAGAGATAGCGCGGCTGCACGACGTGGGGCTCGTCGCCGGACCTCAAGAGGCGTGACCGAAGGGGACATGAAACTGAAGACGATCACGGTGAGCGAGGCTGGCGAGGGCGTGCGGGTGGTGACGCTCTCGCGACCCGACGCCGCCAACGCGCTCAGCACCGCCATGGGCGAGGAACTACTGGCGCTGTGGAAGACCCTGGCCAAGGACCCCAAGGTCCGGGTCGCGGTTCTGACCGGGGCGGGGCGGTTCTTCTGCGCCGGGGCCGACCTCAAGGAACGTGACGGCATGACCGACGCCGCCTGGGGCGAGCAGCACGTGATGTTCGAGGCGATGATCCGCGCCCAGCTCGCCTGTCCGTTCCCGATCATCGCGGCCGTGAACGGCGCGGCCATGGGGGGCGGCTGCGAGATGGCCTTGGCCTGCGACTTCGCCTGGGGCTCGAGCACGGCGCGTTTGGGCCTGCCCGAGGTGGGGCTCGGCATCATCCCAGGTCTGGGAGGCACCCAGTACATCGTCCGCGCCGCCGGCGCGCGGCGCGCCTCGGAGCTCTTGATGTCGGGCCTGCCGATCGATGCGGCCCAGGCCCTGGATTTCGGCCTCCTCAATCGGGTCGTCCCGGCCGACGAGCTGATGCCACAGGTGTTGGAGCGCGCCCGGGTGATCGCTTCCAAAGCGCCCCTGTCGGTCAAGGCCCTGAAGGCCGTGGTCCAGGGCGGCGCCGCCCTGCCGCTGGACAAGGCCATGGCCCTGGAGCTCGTCCAGTACAACCGCCTGTTCAAGACCAAGGACCGCCGCGAAGGCGTCGCCGCCTTCAATCAGAAGCGGACGGCGGTGTTTCGGGGGGAGTAGGGCTCTTTTCCTTCCCCATAGAGAGGAGGGAAAAGGGTGCTCAGGCCGCCGCCAGTTCGCCGCAGACGAAGGCTTCCTCGCCGGCGGCCAGCAGGCCGTCCAGCGTGTCCGACAGGTGCTCGGGCGCGACGATCAGCACCATGCCGACGCCACAGTTGAAGGTGCGCCGCAGTTCGTGTTCGGAGATCCCGCCCACCTCCGCCAGCCATTGGAAGACCGGGGGCAGGGCCCAGGCGTCCCAGTCGAACCGGGCGATCAGGCCGTCGGCGATGGCGCGCGGCGGGTTCTCGATCAGCCCGCCGCCCGTGATGTGGGCCGCGCCCTTGATGCGGCCGGCCTTGATCTGCGGCAGGACGCTCTTGATGTAGATGCGGGTGGGGGCCATCAGCGCCTGCGCCAAGGTCTTGCCCGGTGCGAACGGGGCGGAGGCGTCCCAGGCCAGGCCCGAACGCTCGACCACCCGGCGGACCAGGGAATAGCCGTTGGAGTGCGGGCCGCTGGAGCCCAGCGCGATCAGCACGTCGCCGGCCTTTTGCGTATCCAGGGTCGGCAGCACCGCGCCGCGCTCGACCGCCCCGACGGAGAAGCCGGCCAAGTCGTAATCGCCCTCGGAATACATGCCCGGCATCTCGGCGGTCTCGCCGCCCACCAGCGCGCAGCCGGCCTGCTTGCAGCCTTCGGCGATGCCGCCGACCACCCGCGTCGCCTCCTCGACGTTCAGCTTGCCGGTGGCGAAATAGTCCAGGAACAGCAGGGGCTCGGCGCCCTGGGCCAACAGGTCGTTGACGCACATGGCCACCAGGTCGATCCCCACGGTGTCGTGCTGGCCGGTCTCGATGGCGATCTTCAGCTTGGTGCCGACGCCGTCGGTGGTGGAGACCAGCAGGGGATCGGAATAGCCGGCCGCCTTCAGGTCGAACAACGCGCCGAACCCTCCAAGGGCGGCGTCCGCCCCCGGTCGCCGCGTGGCCTTGGCCAAGGGCTTGATGCGCTCGATCAGGTCGTTCCCGGCGTCGATGTCGACGCCGGCCTGAGCGTAGGTGAGGCCATTGGGCCGGTCGGTCATGTGACGCCTTTAGGACTCAGGGCGGGCAAGAAATTGGCCTCCGCGCGCATCCGGCGCTTGCAGACTCGGCCACTGGCGAGCGTATAGCTACTTGATGACGCCGATTACAACCACCGCCGAGCTCCAGGCGTTCTGCGACAAAATCAAAGGCCAGCCCTTCGTCGCAGTAGACACCGAGTTCATGCGCGAAACCACCTACTGGCCCAAGCTCTGCCTGATCCAGGCCGCCGCACCCTCCGCTGAAGCGGTGATCGATCCGTTGGCCGACGGGATCGATCTCGAACCGTTCCTGGAGATCCTGCGCGACCCGAGCATCGAGAAGGTGTTCCACGCCGCCCGCCAGGATGTTGAAATCTTCAACAATCTGAATGCGATGCCGCAGCCCCTGTTCGACACCCAGGTGGCCGGCATGGCCGCCGGGTTCGGCGAGCAGATCGCCTATGACGCCCTGGTCCGCCAGATGCTGAAGCTTGAGATCGACAAGTCGTCGCGCTTCACCGACTGGGCGCGCCGGCCGCTGACCGACGCCCAGCTGGTCTACGCCCTGGGCGACGTGACGCACCTGGCCGAGCTCTATCCGATGCTGCGCGACCGCCTTGAGAAGGAAGGCCGCCTCACCTGGGTGGTCGACGAGATGCAGGGCCTGTGCGACCCGGCGGTCTACGACGTGGAGCCGGAGAACGCCTGGAAGCGACTCAAGCCGCGGCGCCATACCTCGAAATACCTGGCGATCTTCAAGTCGGTCGCCGCCTGGCGCGAACGCACCGCCCAGATGCGCGACCAGCCGCGCGGCCGGATCCTCAAGGACGACGCCATCGACGAGATCGCCACCCAGGCCCCGACCGACGCCGACGCCCTGGATCGTCTGCGCTCCGTGCCCAAGGGCTTCTCGGGCTCGCGGTTCGGCCCCGACCTGCTGGCCGCCGTCCGCGAGGCGCTGAAGGACCCCGAGGGCTACGCCCCGGTGATCGAACGCAGCAAGGTGCAGGTCTCGCCCGCCGCCGGTGCGGTGGTCGAGCTGCTGAAGGTGCTGTTGAAGGCGCGAGCCGAGGACGCCGGGGTGGCGTCCAAGCTGATCGCCACGGTCTCGGACCTGGAACAGATCGCCAATGACGACAACGCCAAGACCCAGGCGCTCACCGGTTGGCGCCGCGAGGCGTTCGGCGAGGACGCCCTGCGGCTGAAGCGCGGCGAACTGGCCCTGGTCCTGGACGGCACGCGGGTTCGGGTGGTGGAAGTCCGCCGTGCGCCCAAGGCGACCGCCGCGGCGGAGTAGGGGGCGACCCCAAGGGTTGCGCCGGGACCGCGGTCTCGGCCGGCCGCCCGGTCACCTTCTGTAAGGGATACATCTTCACCAGGCGGTAGAGGACGGTGCGGCATTATGTCCGCCGAGGTCTTCGTGGGGACGGCCGCCGTGGTGAAGATTTGAGACTCTGGACATACGGAGCGCTGGCGAGGTTGCCGTTGATCGGCTTCCGCGGAAAGATCGTGGCCCTGGCCGTGATCGCCGTGGCGTTTCCCTTTGTCGGATGGCTGGCGCCGGGCGAGGGCCTGACCCGCGCCGCGACGCTTGCGGGCGCCTTCTGCGGGGCGGCCGCCGTCCTGGTCCTGCTGTCGCTGCTGTTGCGACCCTTGGGCCTGTTGGGCCGGGCGCTGGAGGCCTGCGCCGAGGGCCGCGAGGTCTCGGCCCTGCCACAGGGCTTCTCGGACAGCGTCGGTCGCATGATGCGCGACGTCACCCAGATCGCCGCCCGCCTGGACGGCCAGCGTCACCGTCTGACCAATCGTCACCCGATCACCGGCCTGCCGACCCGTGAGCCGTTCCTGGCCGTCCTCGACGCCGACGTGAAGGATGTGGCCCACACCGTCGTGCTGGGCGTGGTGCGGTTCGCTGACTACGACCGGCTGGCGGCCTTTGACCAGGGCGCGGCCGAACGCGCGCTCGCCGCCTTCGCCCAACGCCTCTCCGGCGCCCTGCAGCCCAGCCGCGTCGTGGCCCAAGTCGACCGCGACTGCTTCGGCATCTGGTTCGCGGGCGTCGACGCGCCGCATGTGGCCGCCAACGAGCTCCAGGCGCTGGGCTATGTGCTCAGCCAGGAGCTTCCCGATATTCGCCTCTCGCCCGACGTCGATCTGGGCGCGGCGATCTTCCCGCATGACGGGGAGGATCCCGGCACCCTGCTGACCCGGGCCTTCGCGGCCCTGCCCAAGGCGGGGGAAAGCTCAGGCGGCAAGCTCTCGTTCTTCTCGGCCCAATCCTCGGTCGCGGCCAAGGAGCGATTTTCCCTGGAGCAGGACCTGCGCCAGGCCATCGCCCGCGAGCAGTTGGCGCTGCATTTCCAGCCCGTGGTCGATCTGGAGACCGGCCGCGTGGTCGGCGCCGAGGCCCTGCTGCGCTGGCGCCACGCCGATCTCGGCCTGGTCTCGCCCGCCGAATTCATTCCGATCCTGGAACAGTCCGGCCTGATCGACGAGGTTGGGCTCTGGGTGCTGAACGCCGCCTGCCGCGAGGCCCGCGCCTGGCAGGACCTGGGCCTCACCGGCCTGAAGATGGCTGTCAACCTGTCGGCCCGCCAGTTCGCCGATCCGTCGTTGAACACCACCATCGTGCGCACCCTGGAGCGCCATCGGCTGTCGCCCGGCGCGCTTGAGGTCGAGCTCACCGAGACCGCCGCCATGGAAGACGCCGCGCGCACCCGCAGGCTTGTCGAGGAGCTGCGGGCGCTGGGTGTCAGCGTCGCGATCGACGATTTCGGCGCTGGCTATTCCAGCCTGTCCTATCTGAAGAACCTGCCGTTCTCGAAACTGAAGATCGACCGCGAGTTCGTCACCAAGATCGACGAACGCCGCGACAGCCAGGCCATCTGCCGAGCGCTGGTCGAACTGTCCCGCGGCCTCGACATCCAGGTCCTGGCCGAGGGCGCCGAGACCCGCGAGGAGGTCGAGACCCTACGCGGCCTCGGCTGTTTCCTGATCCAGGGCTTCTTCTTCGCCAAGCCGATGAGCGGCGAGGATTTCGTACGCACCGTGCGCGACCCGGTCTGGCTGGCCCGGCTCGCCCCACCGGCGCCGCCGCGGGCCGGAACCAAGCGGAGGGCCGTGGCTTGAGATCTCCGATCCTCCTGGCCGCCCTGTTGACCCTCACCCTAGCGGCCTGCGCCCAGACGCCGAAGGGCGCGCCGGGAGCCACCGCCACGCCTATGACGCGCGCCGCGCCGGCGCCGGCCGCCCCGGCCGCCACGCCCGGCCTCAGCGCCCGCGAGCGGCAGAACCGGGCCGTGGAGCTCCTGGGGACCGGCCAGGGCGTCCTGGCCCGGATCGAACTGCTGGCGGTGCTGGCTGAGCAACCCGGCAACGCCGTGGCCCGCAAACTGCTGGACCAGATCGACCGCGATCCGCGCGAGCTGTTGGGCGAGAAGCACTACGTCTACAAGGTGCGGCCGGGGGACTCGATGTCCAGCCTGGCCGACCGGCTGCTGGGTGACAGCCTGATGTTCTATGGCCTGGCGCGCTACAACAACATCGCCGATCCCTCGCAGATGAGCGTCGGCCAGACCCTGCTGATCCCTGGGGTTCCGCGCAAGGTCGTCCCGGCCAAGCCCGCCCCCGCCGCGGCCGCCGCGCCGGCCGGCCAGCGCAATCCCGTCCGCGCCGGCCAACTGCGCGGCCAGGCCCTGGAGGAGATGAACCGCGGGGCGATCAACAAGGCCGTGGGGCTGCTGCGCCAGGCCCTGGCGCTCGATCCGGGCAACCCGGCGATCCAGCGCGACCTCGACCGCGCCGTGCGGATCCAGGCCAATGTGCGCCGCTGAGGTGAAATAATTCGCCGAAAGCGGCGCCGCGCGAATTCTCCTTTAACCGTAGCCGCTTAGCCTCCGGAAAGGATCGCGGTCCGGGGACTTGGGCATGTTGAAATTGGTCGGGCGCTACGAGGTGCAAGCGCGGATCGGCGAAGGCGCGATGGCCGACGTCTACCGGGCCTATGACCCGGGCATCAATCGCGTCCTGGCGATCAAGGTCCTTAAGGCCGAGTTCCGCCAGAACCGGCACTATGTCGCCCGTTTCCTGCGCGAGGCCAAGGCGGCTGGCGCCCTGTCGCATCCTAATATCGTCACGATCTATGACGTCGGCGAGGTCGACGGCTATCCCTATATCGCCATGGAACTGCTGGACGGCGAGCCCCTGGACAAGGCCGCCGCGCGCATCGGCCAGTTCCCGGTCGACGACGTCCTGGCCATCGGCGCCCAGCTGGGCGAGGCCCTGCGCTACGCCCACGAGGTCGGGGTGGTTCACCGCGACATCAAGCCCAGCAACATCCTGCTGGCCCCCGACGGGCGCGGCGTGAAGATTCTCGACTTCGGCATCGCCCGCGTGGCCGAGGCCGACACCGAGGCGGAAATGCTGAAGACCCAGGTCGGCCAGGTCCTGGGCACTCCGCGCTATATGAGCCCCGAGCAGGCCTTGGGCGGTCATATCGACGGGCGCTCCGATCTCTTCTCCGCCGGCGTGGTGCTCTATGAACTGGTCACCGGCCAGCGGGCCTTCGCCGGGACCAGCGCCGCCACGCTCGCCCTGCAGATCACCCAGAACGATCCGCGCCCCATCGCCGAGCTCGCCCCGGAGTGCCCGCGCGGCCTGCAGTTCATCATCGGCAAGCTGTTGGCCAAGAAGCCCGAGCGTCGGTTCGCCGACGGCGGCCAGCTGGCCGAGGCCATGCGCCGCGAGCAGCGGTCGCTCGAGGCCCAGGCCGAGGAGCAGGCGGGCGTGCGCCGCTACCTGCCGCTGCAGGCGCGCCTAACCCTGATCATGGCCGGGATCACCGCGGTGGTCCTACTGGTCTGCGTGGGCCTGGTGCTGAACCGCCAGGACCGCGCCATGGAGCGCATGGCGCTCTCGTCCGGCGGCGCCATAGCGTCGTTCGTGGCCTCCAACGCCGCCCTGACCGCGGCCGACAACGCGACCCTGCCGGCCGACGAGCGCGACTGGGCTCCGGTGGCCGCCTTCGTGCGCGCCGCCTCGGCCGACCCCAACATCCAGCAGATCACGGTCGTCGACGCCGACGGCCTGATCCGCGGCGCCACCGACGCCAGCCAGGTCGGCCAGATCTACGAGACCCCGCGCGGCGAAACCCCGATCCACAAGGGCGAAGACGGCGTGGTCACCAGGACCAAGTTGGAAAAGGGCGTCGACGGATTCCGCTTCGTGCGGCCGATCCTCTATGCCGGCCGCTCGTTCGGCACGGTCGACGTGGCCGTCAGCCGCGCCGAGTTGGAGGCCGCGGCCTCGCTCTCCCACTGGCTGCTGGCGGCGCTCAGCGCCGTGACCCTCGGGGTCGTGGTGGCGGTGAGCTATGCGGCGGCCAAGCAGGTGGCCGGGCCGATCCGTCGCCTGGGCGCGGCCCTGGCCGACGCCACCCGCGGCGACCTCGACTTCCGCATCTCCCACACGCGCAAGGACGAGTTCGGCGAGTTGTTCGACGGCTTCAACCGCTTCGCCGCCTCGGTGCAGGACCGCCTGGAGACCGAGGCCCTGACCCGGGCCGACCCCACGCCCCGCGAACCCTCGGCCATGGCCGAGCTGCGTATCGCCGCCGCCGCCGCCGAGCGCGCCGTCCAGGCGCTCGACCGCACCCGCCTGGTGCTGGAGGACGATGCGAGCGATCGGACCATCATCGGAGGCCGTCCTTGAGCGCCATGACCGCAACCCTGGCCCAGCCCAAGGTCTCAAAGGCCGTCCTGCGCCTGTTCCGCCAGAGCGACCCCTTCCAGCTCCTGGAGTCGCGCGAACTCGCCGAGGGTGAACTGGTGATCGGGCGTGACGCCGCCGCCGGCTGGACCATCGCCGACCCTGAACGCTCGATCTCGCGCAACCACTGCGTCATCGCCCTGCAGGCCGGCCGGCTGACCCTGCGCGACACCAGCTCCAACGGGGTGTTCGTCGGCGCGCGCCGCGACCGCCTGCCGCCCGGCGATCCCGCGGCCATCGAGGCCGGCGACACCTTGCGCCTGGGCGGCTACCTGATCGTGGTCGAGGCCGCTGAGGCCGAGGGGGGCGCCTTCGACGCCCCCTTCAGCGGCCCGATGCTGAAGCCCGTGACCATCACCGGGGCGACCCTGTCCGTTCCCAGCGCCTGGGCCGGTCCGGAAGCCGCCGAGGTCCCTAGCGACGGTTCCCTTCTGGACGCTTTCTGTAATGGCGCGCGCCTGGACGCCTCGGCCTTTTCCGGCGAGGACCCGGTCGAGGTCATGCGCCGGTTGGGCGCGGTCTACCAGCAGATGGTGCTGGGCCTGGGCGACCTGATGAGCGAGCGGACCTCGGTCAAGACCGAGTACCGCATGACCCGCACCACGGTCCGCGCCGAGGGCAACAATCCCTTCAAATGGGCCCCGGCCCAGCGGGTGGCCGCCGACCTTCTGCGGCCGCGCGGAGAGGGGTTCCTGTCCGGCCCCGCGGCGGTGAAGGCCTCGTTCCAGGACATGAAGAAGCACCTGCTGTGCATGATGGCCGGTCTGCGCGCCGCCGTGGATTCGACCCTGGAGGCCCTGGCCCCCGAGGAGGCCGAGGCGCGGCTGAAGGGCCAGTCCCTGATGCTCAAGAACCGCGACGCCATGGCCTTCGCCGAGTACGCCAAGCTGCACGCCGAGTTCCGCATGCGCGCCGACGGCGATCCCGACAGCCCCGTGAACCAGGCCTTCAAGGCCGCCTATGAGCGCCAGCTGACCGAACTGGACGCCATGAGCACCCAGGCATGAGCCGAGCCTCGGCCCCGCCTCGCGTACGCAGTTTCGTAACCGCCAGCCGCACCCATGTCGGGCTCTCCCGGAGCCTCAACGAGGACCGCTTCCTGGCGCGTCCCGAGATCGGGCTGTGGGCCGTGGCCGACGGCATGGGCGGGCACCAGGCCGGCGACCTGGCCAGCCTGCGGGTGGTCGAGGCCCTGGTGGGCCTGGGGCGACCGGGGTCGGGCTACGCCTATCTCAACGCCGTTCGCGAACGACTGGCCGCGGCCAATGCCGACCTTGTCGAGCATGCCGCCAAGCTGTCGCCCGGCGCGGTGATCGGCTCAACCGTCGCCGTCCTGCTGACGCACGAGGACTATTATGCCTGCGTCTGGGCCGGCGACAGCCGGGTCTATCTGCGGCGCGGCGGAGCCCTCATGAGGGTCACCCACGACCACAGCCTGATGCAGGAGCTGATCGATTCCGGCGCCCTGGACGAACAGGAGGCCCGAACGCGGCGGATCTCCAATGTCATCACGCGCGCGGTGGGGGCGACCGGGACCCTGGAGCTCTCCGAGACCCACGGCGACATCCGGCCGGGCGACGTCTTCCTGCTGTGCTCCGACGGCCTAACCGGGCTGGTGGAGGACCATGAGTTGGGCGCGGTCCTGGCCCTGGACGACCTCGAGGCCGCCGCCGATCGGCTGCTGGCCCTGACGCTGAAGCGCGGCGCCAAGGACAACGTCACCCTGATGCTGGTTCGCGCCCAGCGCTGAGGCGTTCCCCCGCCATTTCCGGTGGATAATTTCAACCCCTTGGTGCGCGCGGCTTTGCGCGCGTCGCGTCACAAGTTGTCCACCGCTCGTCAACCGGCGGGATGTCCTCTAGCGAATCACGCCGCTTGCCAGCGAGCCGGATCGGGGCGAGCCTCAACTTGTCGAGAGGGACTGCGGCGCGGACGAACCGGGCAATCGGATCGCCAAGCGAACAGGAGGCCCTGCGAAGACCGGCGAAGGGGCGACCTGGAGCTGGACAACGTGGGGCAACGGCGACGGACAAGGCGAGTTGGGGCAACCCTGCCAACCGGAAACGTCAACGACCTCAAGGCGCAGACCCTCCACGGGGTCTGGATGAGAGGGCGACGCAGCGGGCGACCGCGGCGTCGCCCTCTTGCTATGCGCGTTTCGCCAGGAGCCGGCCGCCGCTAGAGCCAGTCGATGACGCCCAGCTTGGCCATCCAGACGATGGCGAGCTCCAGCGCCGCGCCGCGCGCGGGCGGGAACAGGGCCAGGACGTCGCCGACCGTGGCGGCCTGACCGTTGGCCAGCAGGCCGCAGATCTGGGCGCACTCGGCCGGACTGGCCCGCCACACGCTTGCGTGGCTGTCGAGATCGGTCCGCACCAGGTTCGCGGGGTCGGCGCCGGGCCGCAGGGTCAGCGGCGTTTCCGGCGCGAGAATCTGGGTCGCGAAGCCGGCGAAATCGGCGAAGGGATTGCCCTTGACCGGATGGACGCGGTGGCTCGGCTCGACGTCGCCGGCCGCGGCGCGGATCGCGGCCAGCTCGTCCAGCAGGGCGCGGATCTCGCCCACCACCACCGGCCAGTCGAAGGTTGTGCGGATGCGCTCGCGGCCGGCCGCGCCCATCCTGGCGCGCAGGGCCGGGTCTGCGATCAGGGCGGCCAGGGCATGGGCGGCGCGGCCCACATGCACGGCGGTGTGTTGGGCCACCGCGCCGACATAGTGCTGATAGGCGTCCATGCCCACGGCGTGACGCGCGGCCAGGCCCAGGCCCTGGCCGTTGGTCGGCGGCGCGCCCAGGGTGGGGATCAGGAACCCCTCCTGGCCGTCGCGGACGGTGTAGCGATAGCCGTCCCAGTCGCTGACCACCACGGGAAGGCCCGCGGCCATGGCCTCGATCGGGGTGATGCCGAAGGTCTCTTGGATGTTGTCGACCAGGGACAGGAAGATGTCGCCGCCGGCCCAGGCGCCGCCCACCACTTCCGGATCGTTGCCGTCCAGGAAGTGGGTGGTGACCGAGGGCGCATAGGCGCGCGCGGCCTTTTCGTAGAGCGGCTTGTGCACCGGCTCATTGGGGAACCAGCCGGCCAGGGCGAAATGGATCTTCTTACCGGTCGCCCGGGCCGCCTCTTCCACGGCCGCGAACATCGGCTGCGGGAAAGCCTTCTCGAAGAACGACAGCCGCCCGACCCACAGCACCAGGACATCGTCTTCGCCGAGGCCCAGCTCCCTCCGCATCCTGGCGCGGACCTCTGGTCGGTCGCCCAGGGCATGGAACCGGGCGCCGTCCACCCCCAGCGGCACCAGCGGCAGTTTCGGGATCGCGCGGCGCCCGCCATCGCCAAACCGGTGGCCCAGATAGTCGCCCCAGGCCTCGAACATCTCGGTGAGCGCGTCCTGCACGGCCGGCGAGGTGCAGATCAGCGCGTCCCAGGGCTGGATCGGCGCCAGCTGGTTCAGCGCCAGGCTCATGCGGCTGGCCGGCGGGGCGATGGTGTGGATCAGGCCGACCAGGCTGTAGGCCCGGTCCGACGCGTTCTGGCGGCGCAGCCAGGCGAGGTCGGCCAGGTCCGGCTGGCCGCGCAGAAGGGCGCCGGCCGCCACCGCCCGCTGGGTGGCGAGGATGCTGTCGATGCCGAGCTTGGTCGTCGTGGGCCTGCCCTGGGTCAGGGCAGGGGCCACTTGATCGAGCCCAACCTGGACGAGGGTCAGGATGTCGATGGCCTCGAACCCGCCATGGGCGACCAGGGCCCGGTAGAGGTCGAGATTGGCGACGTCCTTGCCGAAGAAGTTCTGGCCCAGGCCGAGTTTCCCCGCCGGATGGAAGATCGCCAGACGGGAGCTCATCGTTCGGCCGATTCCTGGTTGCCGGGGCCGTGCACCTTAGGGCCGCTGCACGCGGCGCCAAGCCCCGCGCCGGCTGGAGGCCGACCGCGCCCGCGCCTTGAGCCAGGCGCCGATGGCGGCCTAGCGGTCTGGAAGCCCCAGGGCCTCGCGCATGGCCTGGAACACCGCCGGATGGTCGATCAGGCCGCGGATGCGCTGGGCGCCCGGGCCCTGAGCGTAGGCGGCGATGTCCTCGCCGGTATGGGCCGCGCTGGCCAGAGGGATCGTCGCCAGCCCGCGTTGGTCAGGATCGGCGGTGTCGATCCTGGAGAGGTCGGGGCGGAATTCACCTGGCGAGGGGGCGCCCGGCCCGGTGGAGTACATCAGGATCGGAACCGGCTTGCCGTCGACCGCCAAGGCGGGGTCGTCGTCCGTTCCCGGCGCCAGCCCGAGGATCGCCGTGCGCCGCGCCCCGCCGTTGATGGTCAGGCCGTGGCTGTGGTCGGCGGTGACGATGATCAAGGTTTCGGCCGGATCGGTCATGGCGACGGCGGCGGCCACCGCCTGCGACAGCTCGATGGTTTCGTTCAGCGCCTCATGGGCCAGGCCCTGGTGGTGGGCCTTGTCGATCAGCCCGCCCTCGACCATCAGGAAGAAGCCGTCCTTGTCCTGGGAGAGGATTTCGATGGCCTTGACCGTCATCTCGACCAGGCGCGGGGCGTCCGCCTCCGAGAGCTTGCGGGTGGTCTCGCGCATCATGTTGCCCGGCGCGAACAGCCCGAGCAGCCGCGTCGTGCCCTTGGGAACCGCCGAGAGCGCCGACGCGGTCTCCACATAGGCTCCGCCGCTCTTGCGCCATTCCGCGGTCAGGTCGCGACCGTCCAGCCGTCGCCCGGCGTCGTCGGCGGATGTGAAGGCCGAAAGCCCGCCGCCCAGCATGACGTCGAGCTGCAGCGGCTTGGGTCCGTCCAGCATCTGGCGGGCGATGTCGACGCAACCCGCGGCCGCGGCGGCGGGAGGCAAGTCCGCGTCGGCCTGCCACTGGCGTGACGCGGTGTGGGCGTAGAGCGAGGCGGGCGTGGCGTCGGTGATCGCGGCGGTGGAGACCACGCCCGTGGCCTTCCCGGCCTGCTTGGCCAGTTCGGCCAGGGTCGGGGCGGTGGCGAGCTTGGCCGAGGCGCAGTCGTCGCGCACCACCTTGTCGGTGACCCCCAGCGCCCCGTTCAGCGTGCGGCGGCCGGTGAGAATGGCCGAGGCGCCGGCCGCCGACTCGGTGACCAGGCTGTCGGCCGAATAGGTGCGGACCAGGGCCAGGTCGGGAAAGGCCTCGAAGGACAGCCGGTTGGACGCCCCGTCGACCCCGCGGCGCTGGCCATCGAAGATCCGCGCCGCGGTGAGCGTCGAGACACCCATGCCGTCACCGATGAACAGGATGACATTCCTGGCCCGCTCGGCCGCGTGACCTGGCGTCGCCGCCCCGATCGCGATGACCAGGGCGAGCGCGCGGGAAGCGCGCCGACAGCCTGACAAAATATTCCCGTCCAACCACGCCAAGTCCGCCTGCCTCCGTATAGGGCCGGCCGTCGCTCGAGCCGACGACCTCGTCGGCGTACTCATCGGTCGCGTTGATCACACCCGCATGAAGGTTGAGTGTTTTGTTGATCTCGCAGGGGGCTCGGCGCACAGCCTCGAGCGCCGCTCGCGCGTCGCGCAACGGGCCGGCTCAGCCCACCTGCAGCTTCAGGCGCAGGGCCTGGGCCAATGTCTGGGCGCGCTTGGCGGTCTGTTCGCCCAGCAGCATGTCAGACCAGCCGGATTGGGCGGTGAGCACCAGGCTGTCGCCCACGACCCGCAGGGTCGACCGCTCCAGCAGGGCCGGATTGCGAGCCGAGAGGTCGCAGCCCAGCCGGATGGCCGAGCCGAGCGCCCGCGCCCGCTGGCGGCGCTCGGTCGTGAGCACCCGGGTGATCGTCCCCGGTTCCGGCGTGCTGGGGCTCGAATTGTGCCGGGCGAAGGCCGCGCTGGCCAGGAAGGCGCGCTCGGGGTGGTTCATGCCGGCGATCGGCGCACGCAGCACCTGTTCGAACGCGAGCTCGCCGCGATGGTCGGGGTGCAGCCGCGCGCCCAGGTCGGCCAGCCGGCAGGCCGCGGCGGTCAGAGTCGCCTCGCGTGGCCCGAACACCGGCGGCAGGGCCCCGATGGCCGGCGCCAGCCAGCGCTCGAGGGCGTCCGGCAGGGCGTTGGCCAGGCCATGGACCATGGTCAGGGCCGCGCAGCCTTCGATCAGCGGGTCGCGGGCCTGTTCCTCGGTCGGCATGGCCTCCAACAGCAGGCCCTCCCGCAGGCCATAGGCGGAGATCACCACCCGCTCGACGCCCAGCCGCTCGATCAGGGCGTCCAGCACCAGGGCCGAATAGGGCAGGGTGTCGAAGCGCTTCTTGGAGAGGCCCTGCATCCGCTCGAGCGATCCCTTCGACTGGCGGGCGACGAAGCGGGCGACGTCCACCGCGTCCGATCGGCTCATCTCATACTGGTGAGCGACCCGCAGGGGATAGTCGGCCATCTCCATGTGCAGCAGGGCGAGGTTGCGCCATGCGCCGCCGACGGCGTGGAATTCGCGGGTTCGGAAGGCCAGCGCGGCCAGATCCAACTCGGCCACGATGTGTTTGCGCGTGCGTTCCACGTCCAGCACCCTGGGCGCGCCCAGCGCGAACGGGCCGAGCGGCAGGGTGACGCCGTGGCGCGGGGCGTGGGGATCCAGATGCACCAATTCCAGGCTGGCGCCGCCCAGGTCGCCGACCACGCCGGCGGCGTCCGGCTGCCCGGCCAGTACGCCCAGGGCGGCGTAGCGGGCCTCCTCCGCGCCGGAGAGCACCCGCATGGTCAGGCCAGCCTCGTCCTCGACCTTTCGGATGAACGCGGCGCCGTCGGCGGCGTCGCGCACAGCGGCGGTGGCGACCACGAAGAGTTCGGCGGTGTTCCAGCCGCTGAGGGCGGCGCGAAAGCGGCGCAGGGCGACCAGGGCGGTCTCCACGCCCTGGGGCGACAACCGTCCGGTGACCGTCAGGTCCCGGCCGAGGCCCGCCAAGGCCTTTTCGTTATAGACGGTCCAGATCGCGCGGCCTTCCAGCCGGTAGATCACCAGGCGCACGGAATTGGAGCCGATGTCGATGACCGCGGCCTGGCGAACGCCAGCCGCGCCGGAAAGCGGCGCTTGCGACTGCATCTGGCCTAGCTGGGCTCGGCTATCCGCGCGAGGCCACATGATCGATCGCGCGCGGCATGTCCTTCACCTTCTGTCCCCGGCCGGAGAGGCTCGGGTTGGTCATGAAGTACTCGTGCGCGGAGAAGGCGCCCGGGTGGTCCCATGATGGATCCCGGGTATAGCGGCCGTCCGCGTCGAGCGTCCAGCTTTGCGCTTCGTCCTTGAGATTGGCCACCATGATCTGTTGCAGGACCTGTTGGTGGACGGTGGGGTTCTCGACGGGGGTCAGGCACTCCACCCGCCGGTCGAGGTTGCGGGGCATCCAGTCGGCCGAGGAGATGAAGACCCGGGTCTCGGCCGAGGGCATGACGCCGCCGTTGGCGAAGGCCACGATCCGCGAGTGCTCCAGGAAGCGGCCGACGATCGACTTGACCCGGATGTTCTCGGACAGGCCAGGCACGCCGGGGCGCAGACAGCAGATGCCGCGGATCACCAGGTCGATGGAGACCCCCGACTGGCTGGCCTCGTAGAGGGCGTCGATGATCACCGGGTCGACCAGGGAGTTCAGCTTGGCCCAGATGGCGGCGGGCTTGCCGGCCCGGGCGTTCTGCACCTCGCGCATGATGAAGGTGAGCAGATCGGCCTTCATGGTCAGGGGCGAGGGCGACAGCTTCTCCAGCCCGTCGGGCCGGGCGTAGCCGGTGATGAAGTTGAACAGCCGGGCCGAGTCGCGGCCCATGGCCGGGTCGCAGGTGAACAGCGACAGGTCGGTATAGATCCGTGCGGTGACCGGGTGATAGTTGCCGGTCCCGAAGTGGCAGTAGGTGCGAAGGGTGTCGCCCTCCTTGCGGACGACCATCGAGAGCTTGGCGTGGGTCTTGTACTCCACGAAGCCGAACACGACGTGGACCCCGGCCCGTTCCAGGTCGCGGGCCCATTTCAGGTTGGCCTCCTCGTCGAACCGCGCCTTGATCTCGATGAGCGCGGTGACGTTCTTGCCGTTCTCGGCCGCTTCGATGAGGGCCGCGATGATCGGGCTGTCCGACGAGGTCCGGTAGAGGGTCTGCTTGATCGCCAGCACATTGGGATCGCGGGCGGCCTGGCGGATGAACTGCACCACCACGTCGAAGCTCTCGAACGGGTGGTGGACCAGGATGTCCTTGTCACGAATGGCGGCGAAGCAGTCGCCGCCGTGGTCGCGAATCCGCTCGGGGAAGCGGGCCTCGAACGGCTTGAACTTCAGGTCGGGACGGTCTTTCGGGATCAGCTGACTGAGCTCATCCAGGCCCAGCAGGCCGTCGATCAGGATGATGTCCTCGTTCTGGGCGTGCAGGTTGCCGACGATGAAGGACCGCAGTTCCTCAGGCATGGCCGCCTCGAGCTCGACCCGCACGACCGAACCCAGGCGCCGCTGCTTCAGGCGCACCTCGAACTCGCGGACCAGGTCCTCGGCCTCTTCCTCGATCTCCACGTCGCTGTCGCGGATCAGGCGGAACACGCCGACCGCCTCGACCTCGGAGTCAGGGAACAGATGGTCGAGGAACAGCGCGACCATGCTCTCCAGGCTGATGAACCGCCGATGCGGTCGTTTGCGGCGGGATGGCCCGGGCGGCAGTTCCCAGAACCGCGCCACCTGGGCCGGGATCGGGACCAGGGCGTAGAGCAGCCGCCCGTCTGAGACTCGCTTCAGCTTCATGACCAGCGAGAAGGCGAGGTTGGGGATGAACGGGAATGGGTGGGCCGGGTCGATGGCGAGCGGCGTCAGCACCGGGAACACGCGCGAAACGAAGGTGGGCTCCAGGGCCAGCTTGTCGGCGGCGCTGACCTCATGCGACTGGACGACGGTCAGGCCCTCACCGGCCAACTCTTCGCGAAGCTGCAGCCAGCGGGTCTGCTGGTCCAGCATCAGGTCGGCGGCCTCGGCGTTGACCCGTAGCAGTTGCTCGACCGGCGTCAGGCCGTCCTGCGACACCACGCGGACGCCCTCGCGAGCCTGGGCCTTCAGTCCGGCCACCCGGACCATATAGAATTCGTCGAGGTTGTTGGCCGAGATCGACAGGAACCGCAGGCGTTCCAGCAGGGGGTGGCGGGGGTTCTTGCTCTCGCCCAGCACCCGCTCGTTGAAGGCCAGCCACGACAGTTCGCGGTTGATGAACCGCTCCGGCGAGCCGGCAAGCTCCGCGTCGAACGCGAGCGGTTTCGCGTCAGCGGTCTTGGTCGGCGCGGCGTAGGTCATGGATGCAGTATCCCCTTGAGCGGGTTCAACGGAGATCGACATTGTAAGGCCTGAACCCGCTCGAACTCATTAAATGTGCGCGGTCGAACGCAAGACCGGCGGCCACTTTTGCTGACCGCGCACGCCATGTTCTGGTTCTGGACGAACCGTGTGACAGCAACAAGTCATCCGTCGAAAAGGTCAAGATTCTCCGTATCGTCCTCAAGAATTTGCCGGGCCAGCGCCCGCGAAATGGGCCGCCCCGCGTCGTCGGCGGCTTCATCCAGGCGCTTGACGATCTCGCGCGCCGCCGGGATCGACCGCTCCATACGTCGCAACAGGTATGGGAAGACCTCGCGGGGCGGACGAATGCTCCGTTCCCGGAAGAATTTCCTCAAGACACCTTCAAGGACCACATCGTCGGGCTCCTCGATCTCGGCGGTCAGCAGGGCGTTGAGCCGCGAGCGCAGATCGGGAAGCGCCGCGCTCCAGCCGGCCGGCGCCTGGCGCGCGGTGAGCAGCAAGCCGCCGCCCTTGTGGCCCGCCATGTTGATCAGATGGAACAGGGCCTCGCCGTCGACGCCCTGGTCGACGTCTTCCACCAGCACCGGCCGGCCGGCGGCCTCGCCGAGCTGTGGGTCCTCGCGGTCCAGGATCACCGCCCCGGCCCGCTCGGCCCAGTGCCGCGCCAGGTGGGTCTTGCCGACCCCGGTCGGCCCGAACAGGGCCAGCGCCCCGCCATGCCAGGCCGGCCAGGCGTCGAGGATCGCGATGGCCTGGGCGTTTGACGGCCCCGGCACGAAGTGCTCGCGGGCGTACGAAACCGGACGCCGGAGCTCCAGGCGCAATTGGCGCGTCATGCGACTGATCCGGACCGATACAAGAACACGCCGCAAGTTTACCAAGCCGCGGGCCGGCGGTCGACGCGCCTTCGGTCACCGCCTGGGGACGGGCCCAGCTCTGCTGTTGACGAAGCCCGTCGCGGTCAGCGGTTCTGGGTGGTGTCGGGAAGGCCCAGGATGCGCTTGGCGATGATGTTGTTCTGGATCTCCTGCGAGCCGCCGGCGATGGTCGAGGACTTGACCCGCAGATAGGCCCGGCCCGCGGCCCACTCCTCGGCCGTGAAGTCGTCGCCGTCCCAGCCCAGGCCGTTCAGCCCCATGGCCTCGACGATCATCTCGGCCTGGTCGGTGGCGGCCCGCGAATAGGCGTTCTTCATGATCGAGGTCGCCGCGCTGGGGCCGTTCTGGTTCTTCGTCTCGGCCGCCACGCGGGCGATGGTGAGCGCATAGGCCTTCTGGTCCATGTCCAGCATGGCCGCACGGGCGCGCATGTCGCTGTCTGCGAGCGCGCCGTCCGCGTCGACGCCCTTGTAGCGCTTGGCCGCCTCGCGCAGCGGCCTGGCGGTGGGCTGGGCCCGGCCGCCATCGGCGCCGCTGATCCCGCTGCGCTCATGCTGCAGCAGGCGCTTGCCCACGGTCCAGCCCCCGTTCAGCGGCCCGACCAGGTTCTCCTTGGGCACCTTCACGTCGGTGAAGAAGGTCTCGCAGAACGGCGAGGACCCAGAGATCAGGAGGATCGGCCGCGTCTCCACCCCCGGCGTGCGCATGTCGATGAGCAGGAAGCTGATCCCCTCATGCTTCCTGGTCGGATCGGTCCGCGTCAGGCAGAAGCACCAGTCGGCATACTGAGCGCCAGAAGTCCATATTTTTGAGCCGTTTACGAGGAAATATTCACCTATATCCTCAGCCTTGGTCTGCAGGGACGCCAGGTCCGATCCCGAGCCTGGTTCGGAATAACCCTGGCACCAGCGAAGCGTCCCATTGGCGATGGACGGGATGTGGCGCTGCTTCTGTTCCTCCGTGCCATATTCCAGCAGGGTCGGGCCGAACATCATCACGCCCATGCCGCCGATCGGGTTCCAGGCGCCGATCCTGGCCATCTCTTCGCGCAGGACGCGGGTCTCGGCGACCGTAAGCCCGCCGCCGCCATAGGCCGCGGGCCAGGTGGGGACCCCCCAGCCGCGGTCTCCCATCCGCTGCTTCCAATGCCTGAAGTCGGCGTCGTCCGGCGCCGGCCCCTCGGCCATCATCAGGGCGCCCTGGCCCTTCAGGGATGGCGGGAAGTTCTCGTCGAGCCAGGCGCGGGCCTCGCCGCGAAAGGCTTCGAGCGCAGGATCCATGGGTGACCTCCTGGGGAAGCTCTCAGGGCTTCGTTGGGAGGCATGTGAGAACCGTGCGGCGCGGCTGTCAACGATGCGGGATGCTCAGGCCTCCATGATCCGCATGCGGTCGCGCGCGGACATCAACGACCAGCCCTCCGGCCGCAGCAGTTCGATGGGCGAGAAGCGGACCTTGTAGTCCATCTTCTCCGAGCCCCGGACCCAATAGCCCAGATAGACATAGGGCAGGCTGGTCAGG
The DNA here is from genome assembly GCF_036677185.1 of Phenylobacterium sp. Taxonomy (GTDB): domain Bacteria; phylum Pseudomonadota; class Alphaproteobacteria; order Caulobacterales; family Caulobacteraceae; genus Phenylobacterium. The sequence goes on along the minus strand of NZ_JAKFEN010000022.1, from coordinate 262,119 downwards.
CAGGCCTGGACCACGTGGTCGAGGATCACGAACGAGCCCAGGCTGCGCTTGGTCAGGGTCGGGTCGTAAAACGAATAGACCAGCGACAGGCCGTCGCTCATCAGGTCGACCAGGACACAGGCGATCAGGTCTCCGGGACCTCCGTCCTGCGAGCGTAGGCGATACTCGATGATGTGAGTGCGGACCGCCGTGTCCTCGACCATGGCGACATAGTCGGGCCAGGTCATCTCGGCCATGCCGCCATTGGCGTGGCGACTCACCAGGTAGCGGCGGAGCAGGTCGAACTGCTCCATGGTGGCCTCGGCCTCGACCAGGTGGCGTTCCAGATCTTCATTGCGAGCCAGGGTCCGGCGCTCCGAGCGCGAGAAGACGTAGTCCTTGGCTGGGATGCGCGCCGAGACGCAGGCGGCGCACGCCTCGCAGGCCGGGCGGTAGGCGATGTTCTGGGAACGGCGGAAGCCGACCTGGGTCAGGCTGTCATTGACGCTGGCCCCATCCGACAGCGGCAAGTGGGCGAAGACCTTCCGCTCGTGTCGCTCAGGCAAATAGGGACACGGCGAAGGTGCGGTCAGGAAGAACCTGAGCTGTCGCGTCGGAAAGTGTTGCGTCACGGACTTGCGATCGCTTTCGAACCACTACGCCTGGAGGGATTAGGCGTCATGGGAAGCTCAGGCGCAAGCTCCCAAACGTCACAGGCCGAGCTCGATCATTGGAGTCCGCTGTCCGGGGGCAGGACCGGGGCTTCGCGCAGCAGCACGATGGCGATGCGGCGGTTTCCGGCCAGGGTGGGGTCGTCCGGGTACAGCGGCTCGGAATTGGCCTTGCCCGACACCTGGTAGACGCGGTCGGGATCGACGCCGGCGGCCTGCAGCACCCGGCGCGAGGCGTCGGCGCGGCCGCTGGACAGCGACCAGTCGCCATCCGGCTTGGCCCCCGAGGCGCTGACGCTGGTGTGGCCGGAGACGGTGACGCGGTTCGGCAGGCGGTTGATGATCTTGGCGACGGCGCGCAGCAGCAGCTTGGCGCGGTCGTTGGGCTGGGCCTGGCCGGTGTTGAACATCGAGCGGCCTTCCTGGTCGATCAGTTGGATGCGCAGGCCTTCCGGCGTCTGGTCGATGAGGATGTTCTTCGAGAGTTCCGCCAGTTCGGGCATGTCCTGCAGCGCCTGGCGAAGGGACTGGGCGGCCGAGGCGAACGCCGCCTCCTCGCGCTTGGCCAGGGCCTCGCGCAGGGCTTCCTCGGTGGTCTGGGGCGAGATGTCCTTGCCGGCCTCCATCGAGCTGCCGTTGTCCTGGACCTTCGACTCGGGCGCCTTGTCCTCGATGATCGACATGGAGCCGGCGCCCTTGGCGCCGTCATCGCCGAGCGCCGTGCCGCCCAGGATGCCCCCCGAGCCGGACGTGGTCTCCGAGACGCTGGCCGGCGCGAAATAGTCGGCGATGCCGCGCTTCTGTTCCGGGCTGGTGGTGTTGATCAGCCACATCAGCAGGAAGAAGGCCATCATGGCGGTCACGAAGTCCGCATAGGCCACCTTCCAGGCGCCGCCATGGTGGGCGTGCCCGGAGACCTTCTTGACCTTCTTGATCAGGATTGGGGCTTCGCCCACAGCCATGACTCGACCCCGGTGACTCTGATTCCATCGCAAGGTGGACGGGGCTCGTTAAGATGGCGTTGAGCGTATTGAATCGGGGACGTGCATGAAGGTCGCATTCGTCGGACTCGGGGTGATGGGTTTCCCCATGGCGGGCCATCTGGCCAAGGCCGGCCATCAGGTGGCGGTGTTCAACCGCAGCCCCGAGAAGTCCGTCCGCTGGGTGGCGACTCATGGCGGACGGGCGGGTGTGAGCCCGGCCGAGGCCGCCGCCGGAGCTGAGATCGTCTTCCTCTGCGTTGGCAATGACGACGACGTGCGCGGCGTCACGGCCCAGGTCCTGCCGGCCATGGCCGATGGCGGGATCGTCGTGGACCACACCACCACCTCGGCCACCGTGGCCCGCGAGATGGCGGACCGGGCGGGGCAGGGCGGACGCTGGTTCGTGGACGCCCCGGTTTCCGGCGGCCAGGCGGGCGCGGAGAACGGCCAACTCACGGTCATGTGCGGCGGCGACGCCGCGGCCTATGCCCGCGCCGAACCGGTGATCTCAGCCTTCGCCAAGGCGGTGCGGCGGATGGGTGGGCCCGGCGCGGGCCAGCTCACCAAGATGGTCAACCAGATCTGCATCGCCGGGATCGTCCAGGGCCTGGCCGAGGGCCTGCACTTCGCCAGGCGCGCGGGCCTCGACCCCGCCGAGGTCTATGAAGCGATCTCCAAGGGCGCGGCTCAGTCCTGGCAACTCGACAATCGCTGGAAGACCATGAGCGAGGGGAAGTTCGACTTCGGCTTCGCCGTCGACTGGATGCGCAAGGACCTGGGCCTGGTGCTGGACGAGGCCGGGGCCAACGGCGCGACCCTCGACATGACCGCCATGGTCGACGGCTTCTACGCCGAGGTGCAGGCTTCGGGCGGCGCCCGCTGGGATACGTCCAGCCTGGTGACGCGGTTGGAAAAGCCCAGCTAGGCTCCGAGCAGCCGCGCCGCTCGCGGGGCGAAATAGGTGATCACGCCGGCCGCCCCGGCGCGCTTGAAGCCGCCCAGGCTTTCCAGGATGGCGCGTTCCTCGTCGATCCAGCCGTTTTGGGCCGCGGCCATGATCATCGCGTACTCGCCGGAGACCTGGAAGGCGAAGGTCGGCATGGCGAAGGCCTCGACCACCCGGCTGACGATGTCGAGATAGGGCATGCCAGGCTTGACCATGACCATGTCGGCGCCCTCGGCGATATCCAGGGCGACCTCGCGCAGCGCCTCGTCTGAATTGGCCGAGTCCATCTGGTAGGTCTTCTTGTCGCCGGGATTGCCGACAGAGCCGGTCCCCAGCTTGCCCGAGCCGATGGCGTCCCGGTACGGGCCGTAGAAGGCCGAGGCGTACTTGGCCGCGTAGGACATGATCATCACGTCCTGCAGGCCTGCGCCCTCCAGGGCCTGGCGCAACGCCCCGCAGCGCCCGTCCATCATGTCGGAGGGGGCGAGGATGTCGCATCCGGCTTGCGCCTGCATCAGGCCCTGCTGGACCAGTCGCTCGATGGTCGGATCGTTGAGGATCTTGCCGTTCTCGATCACGCCGTCGTGGCCGTGGTCGGTGAAGGGGTCGAGCGCCACGTCGCACATGATGCCGACCTCGGGGGCCGCGTCCTTCATGGCCTTGATGGCGTTGGCGATGACGCCGTTGGGATCGTGGGCCATCAGGCCCGAGGCGTCCTTCTTGGCGCCGTCGATGTGCGGGAAGATGGCGATGGCCGGAATGCCGAGCTTCCGGGCCTCCACCGCGGCCTTGGCGGCCTCCTTGACCGACAGGCGCGAGACGCCCGGCATGGACGCCACGGGAACCTCGCCGTCGCCCTCATGCACCACCATCGACCAGATCAGGTCGGCGGGAGTCAGGACGCTTTCACGCACCAGCCGGCGGATCCAGTCGGCCTGGCGCAGGCGGCGAAGTCGCAGGGCGGGATAGGCGGCGAGGGGGGCTCGGGTCATGATCCCGCGCTGTGACCGATCCTTTGGCCATGCGCAAGTCTTGAGGCGTTCCTGACCTGTTTCCGATGGTGGTCGCAATCGGGTGTGATAACGGCGGATCGATACTCCCGACACGAGGCTTGGCGACCATGACGGACGACGTTCTCACCCGCATCGAAGGCAAGGTCGGGCGCATCACGCTCAACCGGCCCCAGGCGCTGCATGCGCTGAACACCGCCATGTGCCGGGCGATCACCCAGGCCCTGCTGGACTGGCGCGACGATCCGGCCGTCGAGCTGGTCCTGCTGGACCATTCGGGCGAGCGCGGCTTCTGCGCCGGCGGCGACATCCGCATGCTGGCCGAGAGCGGGGCGGGGGACGGCAAGGCGGCGCGGGAGTTCTTCTTCGTCGAGTACCGGCTGAACCACCTGCTGTTCGGCTACGCCAAGCCTGTCGTCACGATCATGGACGGCATCACCATGGGCGGCGGAGTCGGCCTGGCCATGCCCTCGGGCTACCGGGTGGCCACGGAGAAGACCACCTTCGCCATGCCCGAGACCGGGATCGGCCTGTTCCCCGACGTGGGCGGCGGCTGGTTCCTGCCGCGCATGCCCGGCCATATCGGCCTGTGGCTGGCGCTCACCGGCGCGCGGATCAAGGCCGCCGACTGCGAGTTGGTGGGCGTGGCCACCGACTTCGTGGAAAGCGCCAGGATTCCCGAGCTGAAGGCCGCCATCGTCGCCGATCCGGCCGCCCTCGAGACGATCCTGACGGAGTTCGAGGCCGACGCCGGTCGTCCGCCGCTCGCCGCCCACCAGGACGAGATCGACCGGATCTTCGGCGCCGACAGCGTCGAGGCGATCCTGGCGGCGCTCGAGGCCGCCGACAGCGACTGGGCCCGCGAACAGCTCAAGGTGCTGGCCACCAAGTCGCCCCAGACCCTGAAGGTCGCCTTCCGCCAGCTCCGGCTGGGCGGGGCGGTTGCGAGCTTCGCCGACAACATGGCCATGGAATACCGGATCGGCGCGCGGGTGGTGCAGCGCCACGATTTCCTCGAAGGCGTGCGCGCGGTGATCGTGGAGAAGGATAACGCCCCGTGCTGGAACCCGGCCACGCCGGAAGAGGTCGATGAGGCGATGCTGGACGCCATATTTGCGCCTCTACCTTACGATGAGGAATGGTCGCCCCTACCTACGCAATGACGGCGACCGGAAGAGCGCGCCGATGGGAGAGAGACCGATGAAACGCAGTCTTCTTTTGGCCGCTTGCGCGGCGTTCGTCATGTCCGCCGCCTCCGTCGAGGCCGCCCCCTCCGCAGCGGTCGCCGCCGCCGTGGCCGACAAGGGGCGCCCGGAGGCCGACACCAAACGCGACGCCGATCGCAAGCCGGCCGAGATGCTGGAATTCGCCGGGGTGAAGCCTGGTCAGAAGGTGGCCGACTTCATCCCCGGCGGCGGCTATTTCACGCGCATCTTCGCCAAGACCGTCGGGCCCAAGGGCAAGGTCTATGCGGTGATCAACCAGCCGCCGCCCAATGCGCCCCCGCCGGCCGCACCGCCGCCGATCCGCGCGGTGGCCGCCGATCCGGCCTATGGCAATATCGAGGTAGTGCAGGCCGGGTTCACGGCCTTCGCGCTGCCGGAGCCGGTGGACGTGTTCTGGACCGCCCAGAACTATCACGACCTGCACCTGAAGCGCTTCAACCTGGACGTCGCGTCGGTCAACAAGCAGATCTTCACCGCCGTGAAGCCGGGCGGCTACTACATCATCGTCGATCACGCGGCCCCCGCGGGAACGCCGGTCGAGGCCGCCGACACGGTCCACCGCATCGACCCAGCCATCGTCAAGGCCGAGGTCGAGGCCGCGGGCTTCAAGTTCGTCGACGAGAGCAAGGTCCTGCGCAACGACAAGGACGACTATTCCAAGACCGTGTTCGACCCCAGCCTGCGGGGGCATACCGATCAGTTCATCTATAGGTTCAGGAAGCCCGGCTAGGCTGCTCGGGGACCGAAACGGCCGCGTTGAGAGGCTGCTCTTTCAGGATCCCGCGACCGCCAGTCGCGGGATTCAATGTTACCTACGATCACAAACCTTGTGCGCCCGGTCATGAAATCTGATCGTCTGTGACATTGCGCAATGTGGACAATCGGCTTTTGCGGCGCGATAAGCCGAACTGAATAAGGGGACCGCTCGCGGCGAGAGATCGTCGATCGCCAAGGGCGGAGTTCAAGTCGATGGATTACAAGGACGCCTTCCGCTCAGCCCTCGAACGAGTCCGTTCGGAAGGCCGTTATCGGGTGTTCGCTGACCTCAAGCGCCATCGCGGCCAGTTTCCGCGCGCCACCTGGACCCAGACCGACGGGACCCAGGCGGACGTGACGGTCTGGTGCTCGAACGACTATCTGGGCCAGGGCCAGAACCCCCTCGTGCTGGACGCCATGCACAAGGCCATCGACGAGGCCGGGGCGGGTTCGGGCGGCACACGCAACATCTCGGGCACCACCCACTACCATGTTGAGTTGGAGCACGAGCTCGCCGATCTGCACGGCAAGGAAGCCGCGCTGCTGTTCACCTCCGGCTATGTCTCCAACGAGGCCTCGCTCTCGACGCTCTACAAGATCCTGCCCGGCCTGATCATTTTCTCTGACGAGCTGAACCACAATTCGATGATCTCCGGCATCCGGGCCGGCGGTCGCGACAGCCGCCGGGTGTTCCGCCACAACGACCTGGAACACCTGGAGCAACTGCTGATCGAGGCGCCTGCCGACGCCCCCAAGGTCATCGCCTTCGAGAGCGTCTATTCCATGGACGGCGACATCGCCGACCTGCCGGGCACTGTGGCGCTGGCCAAGAAGTACGGCGCCATGACCTATCTGGACGAGGTCCACGCGGTCGGCATGTATGGCCCCCGCGGCGCGGGTGTGGCTGAGCGCGACGGGGTGATGGCGCAGATCGACATCATCGAGGGCACGCTGGGCAAGGCGTTCGGGGTCATGGGCGGCTACATCGCCGCCGACGCGATGATCGTCGACGCCATCCGCTCCTATGCCGACGGCTTCATCTTCACCACCTCGATCCCGCCGGCGCTCGCCGCCGGCGCGGTGGCCTCGATCCGCTATCTGAAGGACCACAACGAGGTCCGCATCGCCCATCAGGAGCGCGCCGCGACCCTGAAGGCCCGGCTGCTGAAGGCCGGTCTGCCGGTGATGCCGTCGGTCAGCCACATCGTCCCTGTCCTGGTGGGCGACGCGGTTCACTGCAAGATGATCTCCGACATCCTGCTGGCCGAGCACGGGATCTATGTGCAGCCGATCAACTACCCGACCGTGCCGCGCGGCACGGAGCGCCTGCGCTTCACCCCGTCGCCGGCTCACACGGACGACATGATGGAATACCTGGCCGGGGCGCTCGAGACGCTCTGGGTCCACTGCAACATCGCCCGCGTCGGGGGCGTGGCCGCCTAGACCTTGAGATTCGAGCCGCGCGGGCGCATACCCGCGCGGTGTTCAACACATTCGGAGACCCCCAGGGTTCGCTGATCAAAACCTAGCGGCCGGTCCGCTTATTCACCATCTGGATCCCCGCGTTCGCTGGGACCACCGAGCCCTAATGCGGTTACTTCCCGCGGCGGACGCCTCGCCCAAGGCCGATCTTCTTGGCGAAATCGCTGCGCCGCGCGGCATAGGCCGGGGCCACCATCGGATAGTCGGGCGGCAAGCCCCAGCGGCGGCGGTAGTCGTCAGGGCTCATGTCGTATCGCGAGCGCAGATAGCGCTTCAGCATCTTCAACTTCTTGCCGTCCTCCAGGCAGACGATGAAGTCGCTCTGGATCGAACGGTTGATCGGGACGGCGGGTTTGGCCCGCTCCTCCGGCTGCGCGACGGCCGCGCGACCCAGCGACTCCAGCGCGCCATGTACGGACCTGATAATGTCGGGAACGGCGTCCACCGAGACGGCGTTGCGGCTCACATAGGCCGAGACGATATCGGCGCCGAGGCGCAGCAACTCTTCGCCCGAACGACCCTCGGGTTCGACGTCCATACTCATACAAAGCCCCCTGACTGCGCGACATTCACGGCCGCAAGGCCGCGCACGCGCGCACCTCCGGTCCGCCAGCAACGCCCGGACGTCGAGTTTGTTCCCAGGATTTGGTTCACCCGGCCTAAGGCGCTAAAGAGCGCCCCTGGCCTCCGCCCCTCCCAAGATTCCCGAAAGCCACGCCCATGACCGTCCATACCCAGGCTCCTGCCGACGCCTTCTTCTCCGCCCGCGTCGCCGAGGCCGACCCCGACATCGCCGCCGTGCTGTCGCGCGAACTGAAGCGCCAGCAGGATCAGATCGAGTTGATCGCGTCCGAGAACATCGTCTCGCGCGCGGTCATGGAGGCCCAGGGCTCGGTCCTGACCAACAAGTACGCCGAGGGCTATCCCGGCAAGCGCTACTACGGCGGCTGCGAGGTGGTGGACATCGCCGAGGAGATCGCCATCGCGCGGGCCAAGCAGATCTTCGGCTGTGAGTACGCCAATGTGCAGCCGCACTCGGGCAGCCAGGCCAACCAGGCGGTGTTCATGGCCACCATGAGCCCCGGCGACACCTTCATGGGCATGGACCTGGCGGCGGGCGGCCACCTGACCCACGGCAAGAGCGTCAATCAGTCGGGCAAATGGTTCCGGCCCGTGGCCTATTCGGTCCGCCAGCAGGACCATCTGATCGACTACGACCAGGCCGCCGAGGTGGCCCTGGCCGAAAAGCCCAAGGTGATCATCGCCGGCGCCTCGGCCTATAGCCGCCACATCGATTTCGCCCGCTTCCGCGAGATCGCCGACAGCGTCGACGCCATCCTGATGGTCGACATCGCCCACTATGCGGGCCTGGTGGCCGGCGGAGTCTATCCAAACCCGTTCCCGCACGCCCATGTGGTGACCACCACGACCCACAAGACCCTGCGCGGTCCCCGCGGCGGCATGATCCTCACCAACTCCAAGAAACTGGCCAAGAAGATCGACTCCGCGGTGTTCCCCGGGCTGCAGGGCGGCCCGCTGATGCACGTGATCGCCGCCAAGGCCGTGGCCTTCGGCGAGGCGCTGAAGCCGGAGTTCAAGCTCTATGCCCGCCAGGTGATCGACAACGCCCGGGCGCTTTCCGACAGCCTGCAGACCGCCGGCTTCAAGATTGTCTCCAACGGCACCGACAGCCACCTGATGCTGGTCGACCTGACGCCGAAGGGCGTGTCGGGCGCCGACGCCGAGGTCGCCCTGGAGCGGGCTCACATCACCACCAACAAGAACGGCATTCCCTTCGATCCGCTTCCCCCGATGCAGACCTCGGGCCTGCGGGTCGGAACCCCGGCGGGCACCACCCGCGGCTTCGGACCCGGCGAATTCCGCCAGGTCGGGACCTGGATCGGCGAGGTCCTGGACGGCCTTTCCAAGGGCGGCGACAATTCCGCCGTCGAGGCCAAGGTGCGTGATGAGGTGTTGGCGCTCACGAAACGCTTCCCCATCTACGGCTAGACCCTGTATCTGGGGGCTAGGTAGGCCAGGAGGGGCTACATCATGCGCTGCCCATTCTGCGGTCACGCCGAGAGCCAGGTGAAGGACAGCCGTCCGTCGGAAGACGGCGCGGCCATCCGCCGCCGTCGCCTCTGCCCGGAGTGCGGCGGCCGCTTCACCACCTTCGAGCGGGTGCAGCTGCGCGAGCTGACCATCCTCAAGCGGTCGGGGCGGCGCACGCCGTTCGAGCGCGACAAGCTGGCCCGCTCGATCGCCATCGCCACCCGCAAGCGGCCCATCGAGCCGGAACGCATCGAGCGGATGATCTCGCTGATCGCCCGCCAGCTTGAGAGCATGGGCGAGACCGAGCTCGCATCGTCCGTGGTCGGCGAACTGGTCATGAAGCAGCTCAAGAGCCTCGATGACGTGGCCTATGTCCGCTACGCCTCGGTCTACCGCGACTTCCGCGAGGCCGGCGAGTTCGCGACCTTCCTCGGCGAGGAGGGCCTGAGCGAGGCCTCCGAGGATGAGCGGTAGCCCACTTTTCCCTCCTCTTTATGGGGAGGGACAGGCGGCGAAGCCGCCAGGGTGGGGAGGTCCGGCAATCTGCGCGGGAGCTTCAGAAAGCCCCACCCTCGATCCCTTCGGGATCTGCCCTCCCCATAAAGGGGAGGGAAAAGAATGACGATCACCCTCAAGCTTGCCACCTCGCTGGATGGCCGCATCGCCACGGCGACGGGCGAGAGCCGCTGGATCACCGGGCCGGAGGCGCGCGAGGCCGTGCATCGGCTGCGCTCGGAGCACGACGCGGTGGTGGTCGGGGTCGAGACTGCGCTCGCCGATGATCCCGAACTGACCGTCCGCTTGCCCGGCTGGACCGGCCCCCAGCCCGCCCGCGTTGTGTTGGATAGTCGACAGAGGCTGGCCGACGGCTGCAAGCTGGTCGCCACGGCCCGCGATATCCCGACCTATCTGGTGTCCACGACCCCGCCGGAGCCTCGCCTGACCGACGCCGGCGTCCGGGTCCTGCAGGTCCAGGCGGTCGGCGAGGAACGTCCGGCGTTGCGTGACGTGGTGGAAACCCTGGCAAGGGAAGGGTTGTCGCGGCTGTTCGTCGAGGGCGGCGGCCAGGTGGCGGCGAGCTTCCTCCGCTGCGGGCTGGTGGACCGGCTGGAATGGTTCCGGGCCCCCGTGGTGATCGGCGGGGAGGGGCGGCCGGGGATCGGCGCCCTGGCGGTGGCCGCCCTGGCCGACGCGCCGAGGCTGCGGCGTCTTGAAGTCCGGGAGGTCGGCGCCGACCTCTGGGAGCGTTATGAGAGGGTCTGAATGTTCACCGGGATCGTCACCGATGTGGGCCGCGTCCGCGCTGTCCGTGACACCAACCGCGACCGCAGGTTCGAGGTGGAGACCAGCTTCGACCTCTCCACCGTTGATATCGGCGCCTCGATCAGCCACGCCGGCTGCTGCCTGACCGTTGTGGAGAAGGGCGAGGGCTGGTTCGCCGTGGAGGTTTCCGGCGAGACCCTGTCGATGACCACCCTCGATGAGTGGAAGGCCGGCGACCCGGTCAATCTGGAGCGCGCCGCACGGGTCGGCGACGAGCTGGGCGGCCACATCGTTTCCGGCCATGTGGACGGGGTGGGGGAGGTGATCTCCATCGAAAGCGAGGGCGGCTCGCACCGGGTCCGGGTCCGCGCGCCGCGTCCGCTGCACCGCTTCATCGCGCCCAAGGGTTCGATCACCATGCAGGGCGTGTCCCTCACCGTGAACGAGGTCGAGGACGACGTTTTCGGGGTGAACCTGATCCCCCACACCTGGGATGTGACCACCTTGGGCAGGCTCAAGGTCGGCAGCCGCGTGAACCTGGAGATCGATATGCTGGCGCGCTATCTCGCCCGCTGGCGCGAAACGGCCTAAAGGGTCGCTTCGAAAAGGACTTCACATGCTCGAAGAGAAAATCCGCATCCTCGTGGTCGAGGCGCGCTTCTACGACGATCTGGCCGACGAGCTGCTGAAGGCGGCCGCCGACGTGATCACCGCCCATGACGCCGAATACGACGTGATCAGCGTCCCCGGCGCCCTGGAGATTCCCGGCGCCATCGCCATCGCCGAGGAGGGCGGTCATCGTCCGGCCGGCCGCCGCTATGACGGCTATGTGGCGCTGGGCACGGTGATTCGCGGCGAGACCTATCACTTCGAGATCGTCTCCAACGAGTCCGCGCGCGGGCTCATGGATTTGGCCATCGGCAAGCGCCTGGCCATCGGCAACGGCATCCTGACCGTCGAGGACGGCGACCAGGCCTGGGCGCGGGCGCGGGCGAGCGAGGGCGACAAGGGCGGCGGCGCGGCGCGCGCGGCGCTCGAGATGATCGCGCTCAAGCGCCAGCTGCTCGGCCAGGCCGTCCGATGAGCGGCACGGTCCACAGCATGCGTTCCGTGGCCCGGCTGGCCGCGATCCAGGCCCTCTACCAGATGGAAGTCTCCGGCGCGGGCGTCGAGGCGGTGATCCGCGAGTTCGCCGACCATCGGTTCGACCGCGGCGTGGAAGGCGACGAGGCCACCGAGGGCGACACCCTGGCCAGCGCCGACGAGGCGTTCTTCGCCGAATTGGTGCGCGGCGTGGTCGGCGCCCAGCGCGAGATCGACAGCGCCGTGGTGAAGCGCCTGGCCGCCGGCTGGCGGCTGGAGCGGCTGGACGCCACGGTCCGGGCCATCCTGCGCGCCGGCGCCTTCGAGCTGGCCCATCGCGCCGACGTGCCCACCGAGGTGGTGATCGACGAATATGTTGAGCTCGCCAAGTCGTTCTTCGAAGGCCCGGAGCCGGGCTTCGTGAACGGCGCCCTGGACGCGGTGGCTCAGGATGTCCGGCCCAGATGAATTCGAGCAGATCGCCCGCCTCTACCGCCCGCTGACCAAGGGGGCGGCGGAGGCCTTCGATCTGTTGGACGACGCCGCGGCGATCCCCTCGCGCCCGGGGTTCGACCTGGTGATCACCAAGGACGCCATGGTCCAGGGCGTGCATTTCCTGAGCGACGAGGCTCCGGGCCTGATCGCGCGCAAGCTGCTGCGGGTGAACCTCTCCGATCTGGCCGCCAAGGGGGCCGAGCCCTACGGCTATTTCCTGGCGGTCGCCTGGCCCCCCAGCTTCGGATGGTCGGAGCGCCAGGCTTTCGCCGCCGGACTGGCGCAGGACGGCGCCAACCTGGTCCTGCTGGGTGGCGACACCGTCTCGACGCACGGGCCGCTGATGGTCTCCCTGACCATGCTGGGCTGGGTCCCGGCGGGCAGGATGATCCGCCGGGCCGGCGCCAGGGCTGGCGATCTTGTCATGGTCAGCGGAACCATCGGCGACGGCTGGCTGGGCCTGGCCGCGGCGCGGCGCGAGTTGGACGACCCGGACGGCTACCTGGCCGATCGCTACCGCCTGCCGACGCCAAGGCTGGACCTGCGCGCGGCCTTACGGGACCAGGCCAAGGCCGCCGCCGACGTGTCGGACGGCCTGATCGCCGACGCCGGCCACATCGCCCGGGCCAGCGGGGCCGGACTGCGGCTGAACCTCGATCGCCTGCCGCTGTCTCCGGCCGCCCACCGGTGGCTGGGCCTCCAGGACGACCGCGCCGCGGCCCTGCGCGCCCTGGCCTCGGGCGGGGACGATTATGAGATCGTCTGCGCCGTGGCGCCGGACGCTGTCCGCATCCCAGGCCTGACCCTCATCGGCGAGATCGTAGCGGGCGCCGGCGTCGAGGTGCTGGTCGATGGCGTTCCGATCGAGCCGGGCGCCGGCGGCTGGTTGCACAGCTAGACCCTTTCCGGGTCAGATGGAATCATCTGACCGGATGAAAAGGGTCTATCTTCAAAAGTTTAGAGCGTGACGGGCGCCTGAACCGGTATCCACTTCAGGCTGTCACGCTCTAGTCGCCGCGGATCCGGGCGTAGAGGTAGCAATCCTCGGGATCCTCGGTGCTGAACCCGGCTTTTCGCAGCAGCGCCTCGCGGACATAGCCGCAGCGCTCGGCGATCCGCCAGGACGCCTCGTTCCAGGTCTCGATGATCAGCTGCAGCCGGAAACAGCCGGGCCGCTCGGCGAACAGCAGCTCGGTCAGCAGGCGCGTGGCCTCCGAGGCATAGCCTTTGCCGCGATCGGCCGGGTCGTGGACGATGTAGCCCAGCTCATAACCGTGGATGACGGGGCTGGAACGGTAGAATTGCATCGTGCCGACCATTCGGCCGCCGACGTTCTCGACAATGGCCACCGCGCCGGAGTCCTCCAGCCAGAGCCCCGTCGCGGCGTGCACGGCCTGGAGCCGGGGCAGTTCGGTGAGCGGCTCGGTGATCGAGACTGTGAAGAGGTGAGGGGCGATCTGCGGAAGGTCGTCCGCCTCGATGCGTCGGAGACTGACCGACCTGCCTTCTGAAATACGGATCCTGCGGGTCCTCGATATGGGCGCTTCGTCGAGGATGCCGGGCCGGCAAGGATGCGGCAACCATATTCGGCGAGGATGCCCCATGCTCCGCCGCCGCCTCATCGCCATCGCGTTCGCCACCCTCTGCGCCGGCCCCGCGCTGGCCGCCGAGGAGAAGGCCGCGCCCAAGGATGTCGGCCAGTATGTCGACCTCTCGCCGGTGGCCCTGCCCATCGTGGTGGATGGCAAGCTGATCAACTACGTCTTCGTTTCCGTCCGTGTGGTGCTGACCACCTCGGCCAACACCGCCAAGCTTCGGGAGCGCGAGCCCTATTTCCGCGACGCCCTGGTCCGGGCCGGTCATCGGACGCCTTTCACCAGCCCCAAGGACTATATGAGCGTCGATGCGGCAAGGCTGCAGGCGACCATGATGCGCGAGGCCGTGGCCATTGCTGGGCCGAAGGACATCAAGGCCATCACCATCACCTCTCAGGCGCCCAAGCGCCGGATCGCCCCGCCCAAGGCCGCCGGACCGCGCGGCGCCGCTGAAATCCGCCCCTAGCCCGCGCCCGGCTTCCGTCGCGTCGCCCGAACCTTGGTCAACAGGGCGTTGCACGCGCCCGTTACAACTGGCAACGTCCCGCCCACGATAAGGGGCGGCGGATCCACGACGTCCCAATACTGGGGAAACCATCAGGGCCTGGAACGCCGTCGGCCGCCTCTCGGGGCGGGGTCGGCCAACTCCGTGCAATCCATAGGGGCGCTTAAACTATGAGTTCTGAGACTACGCTTTGGCTGGTGATCGCCGCCGGCTTTCTGGCCGTGCTCTACGGAGTGCTTCAGACGCTGTCCCTGTTGCGGGCCTCGCCCGGCAATGCGCGGATGCAGGAGATCGCCGCGGCGATCCAGGAAGGCGCGCAGGCCTATCTGAACAAGCAATACACCGCCATCGCCATGGTGGGCGCGGTCATCCTCGTCGCGGTCGGGTTCCTGATCGGCTGGTACGCGGCCGTCGGCTTCCTGGTTGGGGCGACCCTGTCGGGCCTCGCCGGCTTCGTGGGAATGCTGATCTCGGTGCGGGCCAATGTCCGCACCGCCCAGGCGTCCTCCGAGAGCCTCGCCAAGGGCCTGTCCCTGGCGTTCCGCTCGGGCGCCATCACCGGCATGCTGGTGGCGGGTTTCGCCCTGATCGGGGTGGCGGGCTACTTCGCCGTGCTGACCCAGGTCCTGGGGCTTGAGAACACCAGCCGCGATGTGGTCGACTCCATGGTCGCGCTCGGTTTCGGCGCCTCGCTGATCTCCATCTTCGCCCGTCTGGGCGGCGGCATCTTCACCAAGGGCGCCGATGTCGGCGGCGACATGGTGGGCAAGGTCGAGGCCGGCATTCCGGAAGATGACCCGCGTAACGCCGCGACCATCGCCGACAACGTCGGCGACAATGTCGGCGACTGCGCCGGCATGGCCGCCGACCTGTTCGAGACCTATGCGGTGACCACCGTCGCCACCATGGTGCTCGCGGCGATCTTCTTCCGCGACAACGCCACCGTCGTCACCAACATGATGCTGCTGCCGCTGGCCATCTGCGGCGTCTGCATCGTCACCTCGATCCTGGGAACCTTCGCGGTGCGCCTGGGCAAGAACAACAACATCATGGGGGCCCTCTATCAGGGCCTGATCGTCACCGGCGTCCTGTCGGTGGGCGCGATCTACTGGGTCGTGACCTCGCTGGTCCCTGAGCCGCTCACCGTGGGCGACAAGACCTTCGACGCCATGAGCCTGTTCTGGTGCGGCATCGCCGGCCTCGCGGTGACCGCCCTGATCGTGGTGATCACCGAGTACTACACCGGCACGGGCTTCCGTCCGGTGAAGTCGGTGGCCAAGGCCAGCGTCTCCGGCCACGGCACCAACGTGATCCAGGGCCTGGCCATGTCGCTGGAATCCACCGCGGCCCCGGCCCTGGTGATCATCGCCGGCATCATCGTCACCTATGGCTTCGCCGGCCTGTTCGGCATCGCCATCGCCACCACCTCGATGCTGTCCCTGGCGGGCTTCATCGTCGCTCTCGACGCCTTCGGCCCGGTCACCGACAATGCCGGCGGCATCGCCGAGATGGCCGGCCTGCCGCCGGAAGTGCGCGTCACCACCGACGCGCTCGACGCCGTGGGCAACACGACCAAGGCGGTCACCAAGGGTTACGCCATCGGTTCGGCGGGCCTCGGCGCCCTGGTGCTGTTCGCCGCCTATACCGAGGACCTGAAGTACTTCGCGGCCAACGCCACCCCCGGCTCGTTCTTCGACGGCCTGGGCGCGGTCGCCTTCGACCTCTCCAACCCATACGTCGTGGTCGGGCTGCTGTTCGGGGGGCTGCTGCCCTTCCTGTTCGGCGGTATGGCGATGACCGCCGTGGGCCGTGCGGCCGAGGCCGTGGTCGAGGAAGTCCGCCGTCAGTTCCGGGAAAACCCCGGCATCATGACTGGCGAGGTCAAGCCGGAATACGGCCGGGCCGTGAGCATCCTGACCAGCGCCGCGATCCGGGAAATGATCGTTCCCAGCCTGCTTCCGGTGCTGTCGCCGATCGTCCTGTTCTTCGTGATCCAGACCATCGCGGGCAAGGTCAACGCCTTCGCCTCGCTGGGCGCCATGCTGATGGGGGTGATCGTCACTGGCCTGTTCGTCGCCATCTCGATGACCTCGGGCGGCGGCGCCTGGGACAACGCCAAGAAGCTGATCGAGGAAGGTCACTATGGCGGTAAGGGATCCGAGGCCCACAAGGCCGCGGTGACCGGCGACACCGTCGGCGACCCCTACAAGGACACCGCGGGTCCCGCGGTGAACCCGATGATCAAGATCACCAACATCGTGGCCCTGCTGCTGCTGGCGGTCCTGGCCCACTCGGCCGGCTAGTCCGACCGACGACGACCAAAGAAGACGCCCCGGAGAGCGATCTCCGGGGCGTTTTTCGTTTCTTCTCCCTCCCCCTTGTGGGGAGGGCAGACCGCGCAGCGGTCGAGGGTGGGGCTTTCCGAAGCTTGCGCGCAGGTGACCGAACTCCCCACCCTGGCGGCTTCGCCGCCGGTCCCTCCCCATAAAGAGGAGGGATAAGGAAACTACCGGCGATCGCCCGGGCGATTGCCTGGCGCGTTCTCGTCCTCGTTCGGCAGCATGGTGCCGCGTCCGACATTGCCCAGCAGCTGTTCGAGAATGGTCAGCTCGCGCCCGCGCGTCGGGGTCTCGCGGCCGTTGAAGGCGATGACCTTGCCGTCCTTGAGCGTCATGGTGTCGACGGTCTTCACCAGCTCGGTGTCCTTGTCGAAGGTCACGGCGACCACATTGCGCGAGGTGACCACCGGCCGGCGGAAGGCGACGCGCTCCTTCACCTGGTCGATATAGAACCAGACATTGGGATCGAAGGTCGAGGTGGCCGAGGGCGAGCCGAGGCTGGCCCGGACGGTGGACTTGGTGTCGGTCCCCACCTTCACGTCCTTCGGATTGGCCTCGATGGCCTGGAATCCGGAATAGGTGGTGATCGGCGCGCAGGCGGTCGTCGCCATGAGGCAACCAGCAAGTGCGACAAAGGCGACGCGACGAAACATGTGCGAACCGGACCTGTTCATTTGTTCGAGACTTTGACCTATCGGTCGCGGCCCCTTAGTTCAATGCCGCCTGTAGCTGCGCCTGAGGGCGAAATCGAGGCCTGAATGTTCCTGGACCGCTTCTTCCGTCCCCGGACCGCGCAAAACGCGGGTCGGAAGCTCTATGCCGGCGTGGTCGCCCAGGCCCGTACGCCCAGCCTCTACGCCGACCTGGCCGCCCCGGATACGGTCGAGGGCCGCTTCGAGCTCTACACCGCCCACGTCTTCCTGCTGCTCGACCGTCTGAAAGGGCAGGGCCCCCGCGCCGCCGAGACCTCCCAGGCGCTGTTCGACACCTATCTCAGCGCCCTGGACGACGCCCTGCGCGAGATGGGGGTCGGCGACGTCTCGGTCGGCAAGAAGATGCGCAAGCTGGGCGAGGCCTTCTATGGCCGCGTGAAGTCGTATGAGACCGCCTTCCAGGCCTTGCCGGACAATGGTCCGCTGGAGGCCCTGCTGGTCCGCACGGTCTATGCCCAGGGCTCGGCCGAACACGCCCCGCAATTGGCCGTCTATGTCCTGGCGCGCCGCGCCTCTCTGGCCGGACAGCCGCTGGACGCCCTCTTGGAGGGCGACGTCGATTGGGGGCGCGCATGAGCGACTGGACCCACCTGATTCGGCTGGGCGAGCTGGCCCGCGGTCCCATCGAGGTCCGACTGGCGCCCGACGAGGCCGTTCGCGCCGCCCTGGCCAAGGAACTGCTGCTGGACAGCCTGCCCGCCCTGGTCGCCGACCTTCGGGTCCGGCCCTGGCTGGATGGCGCCGAGATCACCGGCCGCTTCACCGCCACCGTCGGCCAGATCTGCGGGATCAGCCTCGACCCCTTCGAACAGCAGCTGACCGGCGAAATCGCCCTGCAGATGGTTCCGGCGGGAAGCCCGAACGCCTACGGCGAATCGGAAGGCGGCGAACTGGCGCTGGATCTCGAGTCCCCCGACCCGCCGGACGTGCTGGAGAGCGACGAGATCGACCTCGCTCATATCCTGGTGGAGCACCTGGCCCTGGAGATCGATCCCTTTCCCCGCAAGCCGGGGGCGGAGTTCAACTACACGCCGGACACGCCGGAGGAGTCGCCCTTCGCCGTGCTCAAGGCGCTGAAAAAGGACGGGGAGTGACCCCGTCGTTTGCATCGCCTGGGGGCGGCGCTATCCTGCTGAAGCTTTCCGGCGCGACCGCCGCGAGGGGTGAAGCGACGCCGTGATCAGGTCCCTGGCCATCTCCATTGACGCCATGGGCGGCGACCACGGTCCTTCCGTGGTGGTCCCCGGCGTGCTGCTCGCGGCCAAGGAAGCGCCGAACCTCAGATTCATCCTGCACGGGGACGAAGCCGCGATCCGCACCCAGTTCGGGGCGGCCCTGCCGGGCCAGGTCGAGATCCGCCACGCCGAGCGGGTCATCGCCATGGACGAGAAGCCAGCCCAGGCCCTGCGTCGCGGCAAGGGCACCTCCATGTGGGCCGCGGTCGAGGCGGTGAAGGCCGGGGAGGCGGCGGCGGCGGTCTCGGCCGGCAATACCGGCGCCCTCATGGCCATCTCCCTGCTGCTGCTGCGGATGAGCGTCGACGTGGACCGGCCCTGCCTGGTGGTGGGCTGGCCCGGAACCAAGGGAATCACAACGGTCCTCGATGTCGGCGCCAATGTGGATTGCGACGCCGAACGCCTGGTGGAGTTCGCCATCATGGGCGAGGCCTTCCACCGCGCCGCCCACGGGGTGGCCAAGCCCACGGTGGGCCTTCTGAACGTGGGCTCCGAGGACATGAAGGGCCACGAGGAGGTTCGGCAGGCCCATGCGATTCTTCGCGGCGGCCAGTTCGACCTCGACTATCGCGGCTTCGTTGAGGGCGACGGCCTGTCGCGCAATGTTGTCGACGTGGTGGTCACCGACGGCTTCACCGGAAATATCGCGCTGAAGACCGCCGAAGGTACGGCCCGTTACCTGGGCGGCGAGTTGCGCGCGGCGCTCACCGGAACCATCCTGTCGAAGCTGGGGGCCCTGCTGGCGCGCCCTGGTCTGTTGAAATTCCGCGAGAAACTGTCCCCCGACGCCGCGGCGCCATTGCTCGGCCTCAATGGGGTGGTGGTGAAGAGCCATGGCGGCGCGGCGGATCGCGATATCGCCGCGGCGATCCGCATGGCGTCCAAATTGGCGCAAAGCGACTTCGCAGCGGAGATCGAACGGAATATGACCCGGCTCACCGCCGCGGTGGCCGAACACCAGCCGCCGGCCGTCGATGGAGCCGCCTGAGTGACGAAAGTTCTGCGTAGCGTTGTGACCGGCGTCGGCGGCTATCTGCCCGACGAGGTGGTCACCAATGCCGACCTGGCCAAGTTTGTCGACACCAGCGACGAGTGGATCATCGAACGGACCGGCATCCGCCAGCGCCACCGCGCCGCTCCGGACCAGGCGGTGTCGGACCTGGCCGTGGAGGCCGCCCGCCGCGCCCTGGCCGCCGCCGGCAAGACCGCCGCCGACGTCGACCTGATCGTGGTGGGCACCACCACCCCGGACCTGACCTTCCCGGCGGTGGCCACCATCGTTCAGCGCAAGCTGGGATGTCCGGTCGGCGTGGCCTTCGACGTCCAGGCGGTTTGCTCAGGCTTTGTCTACGCCCTGTCGGCGGCCGACGGCTTCGTGGCCCGCGGTCGCTCGAAGTGCGCCCTGGTCATCGGGGCCGAGACCATGACCCGGCTTATGGATTGGACCGACCGCGGCACCTGCGTGCTGTTCGGCGACGGGGCAGGCGCCGTGGTGGTCGAACCCATGGAAGGCGAGGGGACCACCGCCGATCGCGGCCTTCTGGGCTTCGCGCTTCGCGCCGACGGCACCAAACAGGACCTGCTCTACGTGGACGGCGGGGTTTCCACCAACGGCCAGATCGGTCACCTGCGGATGCAAGGCAATCAGGTGTTCCGCCACGCCGTGGTGAACATCTCCGAGGCGGTGTTCGCCGCGGCCGCCGACGCCCGCATCGAGATCGCCGACGTCGACTGGTTCATCCCCCACCAGGCTAACCAGCGCATCCTGGAGGGCGTGGCCAAGCGCGTGGGCATCACCCATGACAAGGTGATCTCCACGGTCGCCGAGCACGCCAACACCTCGGCCGCCTCCATTCCCCTGGCGCTCGCCAAGGGCGTCGAAGACGGCCGGATCAAGCCTGGCCAGATGCTCCTGCTGGAAGCCATGGGCGGCGGCCTGACCTGGGGCGCCTGCGTTATCCGCCTCTAGGCGCAAGCCCATTGCTTGGGCGTACGGACAATTGAACGCTTGAAGCCTTTGACTTGATGCGACAATCAGGTCATGACGGAAGTCTAGACCAGTATGGATTGTTCGAGGGCGGGGGCTCCATGAAGGGCGCTACGGTGACACGGGCCGACCTGTGCGAGGCGGTGCACGAAGAGGTGGGGCTGACCCGCCAGGACTGTTCCGAGCTGGTCGAGCGGACTCTGGAGTTGATGGCCCAGGCCCTGGAGCGCGGGGAGCAGGTCAAGCTCTCCGGATTCGGCGTCTTCCAGGTCCGCGCCAAGCGCGCCCGGATGGGGCGCAATCCGAAGACCGGCGAGCCGGCGGCCATCGAGCCGCGCCGCGTGATCGGCTTCCGGGCGTCCCAGGTCATGAAGGCGCGGGTGGACCGCGCCCTGGCGAAGTGACGTAAGGCCCCCCGTGGCCAAGGGCCCCGACGCCTTTCGGACCATCTCTGAAGCAGCTGACGAGCTGAACGTGCCGCAGCATGTTCTGCGGTTCTGGGAGACCAAGTTCTCCTTCATCCGCCCCATGAAGCGCGCGGGTGGCCGCCGGTTCTACCGGCCCCAGGACATTCAGGTGCTGCGCGGCGTGCGCGGCCTGCTGCACGACCAGGGCTACACCATCAAGGGCGTGCAGAAGCTGCACAAGGATCAGGGGCTGAAGCGCCTGCTGGACGCCGCCTCGGGCGGGATATCCGCCCCCGCCGCCAACCACGGCCTCGATGTCGGCGCCAATCGCCTGAGCGAGGAAGGCCGCGAGCGGCTGCAGGGCGCCCTCGACGACCTGGAAGCCGCCAAGGCGCGGCTGGACAGGCTGTTGAACCGCTAGGCGCGCCGCGCGAAGTCGGCGAAGGCGTCCAGGATCAGCGGCCAGCCGTCTTCCGAGGCCATTTCCCGGCGATAGTCGGCCGCGCCTTCGCCGTGGCGTTCGAAGCCGGCATGGGTGAGGCGCACGATCGTTCCGTCCTCGCCGTCAGGGGCGAAGGCGACCTCGACCTGGCTGGCCTGATGGGGGTCCGGCTGCGGGGCGCTGTCCGGACCGATCTGCCAGAGGAAGACGATGCGGCGGCCGGGCTCGATAGCCACCATCCGCCCCCAGTCCACATGAAAGCCTTCCGGCCCCAGCTCGTAGCAGAAATCCCCCGGCGCGGCGCCCAGCGCGATGGTCTGCAGGCCGTCAGGGCCGGAATAGGTGTATTCCTCCGGCCACCATTCGCCGAACCCCTCGGTGAACAGCGCGAAGGCGCGATCCGGCGGAACCCCGACCGTCACCGTTTCCTCGATGGGCAGGCCGCTCATGATCACCTCCAGGCCCAGCGTCGATTTTCGCCCTTGCCCTGCCGTCGCAAGCGTCTAGAAGGGCCGCTCGCCGATGTCGGAGCGTAGCGCAGCCTGGTAGCGCACTTGACTGGGGGTCAAGGGGTCGCAAGTTCGAATCTTGTCGCTCCGACCATCGGCGATTTCCGAAGACCCTATTGCCGGCCCCGGTTCATCCACGAGATGAGCGGTAGGATCGGCACGCCCCAGGCCAGGCCCGCCACGGCGTAGAAGCCCAGCTGCGCGGCCCAATGGGCCGGCAGGCGCTCGCCGATCATCACCACGGCCCAGGCGTAGAGCGCCAGGAAGCCGACAATGCCGATACCACCGATGAATTTCCTGACCCGTGCGCTCATGAGCGGGGTATAGGCGCCCGACCCTGCCGCGGTCTAGCGGCGCTTGAGCAGGCCCAGCAGGAACAACAGGATGATCGCACCCAGCGTGGCGATCACGAAGCTGCCGATCCAGCCGCCGAAGCTGATCCCGAGCATGCCGGCGACGAAGCCGCCCAGCAGGGCGCCCACCACGCCGACCGCGAGGTTGGTGAGCAGACCGTGGTTCCGCTTCATGACCTTCTCGGCGACCCAACCGGCCAAGATGCCGATCACGATCCAACCGATGATTCCGACGCCGCTCATGCTTTAGCCCTCTCTGAAGTCCAGGTTGGCGTAATGCGGCGCAGCTTGCCGGGTTCCAATTGCGTGCGCCCCGTGGACTGTGGGGCTGAAGTCCGGTAGCCGGTCGCCGTAAGAACGCCTCGAACCTACACGACTTTTCCCCCATGACCTCCTTTCTCCGTTCCGACCGGTCCACGCCCGTCGCCATATGGTTGTTGATCGTCGCCGCCATGGTGGTGGCCATGATTGTGGTCGGTGGGGCGACGCGACTTACCGACTCCGGCCTTTCGATCACCGAGTGGAAGCCGGTCACTGGCGCGATCCCGCCCTTGTCGGACCGGGACTGGTCGGAAGAGTTCGCCCGCTACCGGGAGATCCCCCAATACCAACAGCTCAATCGGGGCATGACGCTGGCGGCGTTCAAGTCGATCTACTGGTGGGAGTGGAGCCATCGGTTCCTAGGCCGGCTGATCAGCGTGGTCTTCGCCGTGCCCTTTGTCTGGTTCCTGGTCCGTCAGGAGTTGCCCAGGCGGCTGATCTGGCGCTGCGGGGGTCTGTTCGTCTTGGGCGGCCTGCAGGGCGCGGTCGGCTGGTGGATGGTGGCCAGCGGCCTGTCTGAGCGGGTCTCGGTCGCGCCTGAGCGGCTCGCCGTCCATCTGGGCCTGGCCTTCGCCCTGCTGGGCGGCCTGATCTGGACGGCGTTGGACGCCTGGACCGGTTCGCCGCGCCAGACGATCACCGGGCCCTGGACGCGGCGGGCCTTCGCGCTGATCGGGCTGATCTATCTTCAGATCCTGCTGGGCGCCCTGGTGGCCGGCAATGACGCGGGGTTCGTCTACAACGACTGGCCGATGATGAACGGCGCCCTGGTCCCCAAGGACTATGCAGGCGACAGCCTCTGGGCGACCCTGGCCCACAGCCAGGGCGCGGTGCAGCTGCATCACCGGCTGGCGGGCTATCTGCTGGTCGCGGCCGGGGTGGCGGTCGCGGTCGGCGCCTGGCGCTCGCGCTACCTCAACGACGACTCGCGAATCATCGCCTTGGCGGTCGCCGTGACGATCGGCCTGCAGGCGATCCTCGGGATCGCCACCCTCATGCTGGGCGTGCCCATCTGGCTAGGCGTGCTGCATCAGGTCTTCGCGGCCCTGGTGCTGTCCCTGGCCGTGGCCTTCGCCTGGCGGGTGCGCCGGCCCTAACCCTTGAAACTGTCCCACGGCCCGGTGATCGCGAGCGTGCAGCCGGGCGTGTAGATGTTCACGAACAGGGTCGAGCCGTCGGGCGAGAAACAGACCCCCGCCAATTCCGAAGAGCCGCGCACCTTGCCGGTCCCCATCTGGGCGTTGCGACCCATGGCGTAGACCTGGCCGGCCGGCGTGATCCCGCGCAGATAGTTGGTGCCGCCCTGCTTGTCCTCGCAGGCCATGATGTGGCCCCAGGGGGCGATGACGATGTTGTCGGCCATCTCCATGAAGCGGATGTCGCTCGGCTCGACGAAAAGCTGCAGCCGGCCTGGCTTGTCGGCCTCGCCGGGCTGGCCTTCGTCGGGGCTAGGCACGTAGCGCAGCACCTGGCCGTGGAACTTGGGGCCGCCACTGGTGCAGGTGAAATAGAGCTCGCCCTTGCCGAAATAGATCCCCTCGCCGCGGGCGATCCATGAGGCGCCCGCCGCCTGGCCGCGATGACGCAGATCGTTGTTTGCGTTGTCGACGCCGTCGAGGTCGATCCAGCGGACGGTCTTCCAGTCGCCGGGCTTCCAGGAGACCGAGTCCCAGTTGCGCACGTCGCTCCCGTCCGTGGCGGCGAGCGCCTGCAGCTTGCCGCCTGCGTGGGGCCGGCGCTTGTCGTTGGGCAGGTAGCGATAGAACAGGCCGCGTCCGTCGAACTCGTCCTCGGTCATGTAGATCACCCCTGTGCGGGGATCGACGGCGCAGGCCTCGTGCTGGAAACGCCCCATGCCCCTGATCGGCACGGGATCGGCCAGGCCGCGCAGGCCCGAGGGCACCTCGAACACCCAGCCGTGGTCCTTCCGGGTCGTCTGGCCGGGGCGGATCTTGACCTCCTCGCAGCTCAGCCAGGACCCCCAGGGCGTGACGCCGCCGGCGCAGTTGGTGGCGGTCCCGGCCAGGCTGAGGTGGTGGGTCTTCAGCTCGCGCTTGCGGGTGTCATAGATGAGGGTGGTGGTCCCACCGCCGAGCGGGAGGCCCGCCAGGTCGGTGTCGTAGAATCGGTCGGCGGCGATCTTGGGCGCCAACACGCGGTCGGCGCCAAAGGCGGTGATCTGCAGATCGCGGGGCGGGGGGCTGATCTCGTGGTTGCGGACCAGGGCCACCTGGTTCCGGCCGGCCCGGAAGCAGCCCATGCCGTCCATCTTGCCCGGAGTCAGGAAGCCGTCGTCCATGGGATCGCCGGTCTTGGAGATCACCTTGTAGGAAAAGCCCTCAGGCAGGTCGAAGATCTCCGCCGGGTCGCGTTTGAGCGGGCCGTAGCCGGTCACCTGGCTGGCGTAGCCGGGCGCCGAGAAGCCGTCGGGGTCCGGCGCGGCCTCGGCGTAGGCCAGGCGAGAGAGGCCCGCGAAGGCGGCGGTGGCCGCCGCGGCTTGGAGGAACTGGCGTCTGGACGCGAACATGAAGAATCCCGGCTTGGCTTCGTTAGGCGATCAGACCATAGAAGCGCGACAGAGGGATGGCGCGGTATTATGATACCTATTTCTGCAATCCGTTGCTGGGCAACGTTTTGCGCGCATCGTCACGCCAGAAGTTGTTGACAGGCGCTCAGGAGCCAAGTACTAGCGCGCCTCTCGTCGGGATCGATCGGTCCCGCCAACTTACGGACCGTTCCCCATGATGAAGACGACGGCTTCGCTGAAGCCCGCCGACGTCACGAAGAAGTGGATCGTGATCGATGCCGAGAACGCCGTCGTTGGCCGTCTCGCCTCGTTCATCGCCATGCGTCTTCGCGGCAAGCACCGCCCCGACTACACCCCGCACGTCGATTGCGGTGACTATGTCGTCGTGCTCAACGCCCACAAGGTGAAGTTCACGGGCAAGAAGCTCACGGACAAGACCTACTACTGGCACACCGGCCACCCGGGCGGCATCAAGGAACGCACCGCGGACAAGATCCTCGGCGGCAAGTTCCCCGAGCGCATCCTGGAGAAGGCCGTCGAGCGCATGCTGCCGAAGGAAAGCCCGCTGGCCCGCAAGCAGATGACGCACCTGCGCATCTACAATGCCGGCGAGCACCCGCACGAAGCTCAGAACCCCGAGACCATCGCGTTCGCCGACCTGAACGCCAAGAACGTGCGGAGCAAGTAAGCCAGATGTCCGACACTCAAGGCTTCGAGGCCCTGCAAAGCCTCTCGTCCAATCCCGACGTCGCCCCGGCCGAGCCGAAGATCGACGCCCTGGGCCGCGCCTACGCCACCGGCAAGCGCAAGAACGCGATCGCTAAGGTCTGGATCAAGCCCGGCAAGGGCAAGATCACGATCAACGGCCGCGACCAGGAAGTCTATTTCGCCCGCCCCGTGCTGCGCATGATGATCGCCCAGCCTTTCCAGGTCACCGACCGTGAAGGCCAGTTCGACGTCATCGTCTCGGTGGAAGGCTCCGGCCTGTCCGGCCAGGCCGGCGCGATCCGCCACGGCCTGTCCAAGGCGCTGACCTATTACGAGCCGGGCCTTCGCCCGGTGCTGAAGCCGCACGGCTTCCTGACCCGCGACAGCCGCGTGGTCGAGCGGAAGAAGTACGGCAAGGCCAAGGCCCGACGCAGCTTCCAGTTCTCGAAGCGCTAAACCCGCGCGCGAGCACTCGCGTTTGGAGGGGCGCTTCGGGAAACCGAAGCGCCCCTTCTGCTATCTGGCATCCGAGTTCAGGATATTTCTCATGACCCAGACCGTGTTCATCGATGGCGAAGCCGGCACCACGGGCCTTCAAATCCGCGATCGGCTGGCAGGCCGCAGCGACCTCGAGGTCGTCTCGATCGATCCGGCCAAGCGCAAGGACCCGGACGCCCGCGCCGAGCTGCTGAACGGTGTCGACGCGGTGATCCTGTGCCTGCCCGACGCGGCGTCGAAGGAGGCGGTCGGCATGATCACCTCCAATTCCGTGCGGGTGATCGACGCCTCGACGGCCTATCGGACCGCTTCGGGCTGGACCTACGGCTTTCCCGAGATGGCGCCGGACCAGCGCGCCGCCATTGCCGGGTCCAAGCGGGTCAGCAATCCGGGCTGCTATCCCACCGGCTTCATCGCGCTCACCCGGCCCCTCGTCGAGGAGGGCGTGGTCCCCGCCGACTGGCCGATCACCGTCAACGCGATCTCCGGTTATTCGGGCGGCGGCAAGGGGCTGATCGAGGAGTTCGAAAGCCCGACCCCCGGCGGGACCAGCGACGCGTTCCGCACCTACGGCCTGACCCTGCAGCACAAGCACGTGCCCGAGATGCAGCTGCATGGCGGCTTTGACCATCCGCCGTTGTTCGCGCCTTCGGTGGGCCGCTACGCCCAGGGGATGATCGTCGAGGTTCCGCTGCAGCTCTGGGCCCTGCCGTCCAAGCCCAAGCCCGAGGACCTGCGCGACGCCCTGGCTAGCGCCTATCGGCAAGAAGCCTTCGTCGAGGTGGCCTCCGACGAGGAGACCAAGGCGCTGCAGAAGGCCCGCGCCGGGGCCGGCGGCTTCAACGCCCAGCTCGATCCCGAGGCCCTGAACGGCACCAACAGGATGAAGCTCTACGTGTTCGGCAATCCGGAGACCGGCCAGGCCCGCCTGGTCGCCCTGCTGGACAACCTGGGCAAGGGCGCCTCGGGCGCCGCCGTGCAGAACCTCAACCTGATGCTGGGCCTGCCGGAAGCCACGGGCCTGTGATGCTGCGCCGGGCGAGCCTTGCGGACGCAGGCGCCATCGCCCGGCTGCACCGGCTGACCATGCAGGTGTCGCTGTCCTACCTGCCGGAGCTGCATACGCCGGAGGAGGACCTGTGGTTCTTTTCCGAGCGCCTGCTACCCGAGTGCGAGACCTGGGTGGCGGAGGCCGGGGAGGGGATCGTCGGCTATGTCGCCTTCAAGCCCGGCTGGATCATGCACCTCTATGTCCATCCCGAGCATCAGGGCGCCGGGATCGGCGCCGCCTTGCTGGCCAAGGCGCTGGAGGACGGGACGCCGCGCCAGCTCTGGACCTTCCAGCAGAACGCCAGGGCCCGACGGTTCTACGAGACCCGCGGCTTCAAGCTCGTGCGGCTGACCGAAGGAGCGGACAATGAGGAAAAGACCCCGGACGCCCTCTATGTCCGGGAAGCCTGACGGCGCCTTGCATCCGCCACCGCCGTCGCGCCGTATATCGACCATGACCCTTGATAGACGCACCCTCCTACTGGGCTCCTCGGTCGCGTTTGCGGCCGCGCCGGCCCTCGCTCTCGCCGCCGCGGCGGACCCCTATGCCGCCTCGCCCTGGCGCAAGATCACTGACGCCGAGTGGAAGAAGCGCCTCGACGTCGGCGCCTACAACGTCCTGCGCCATGAGGCGACGGAGATGGCCGGGACCAGCCCGTTCAACAAGGAAAAGCGCCGCGGGACCTATGTCTGCGCCGGCTGCGCCCTGCCGCTGTTCAAGTCGGAATGGAAGTACGACAGCGGCACTGGCTGGCCCAGCTTCTACACCGCCATCAGGGGCGCGCTGGGCAAGAAGACCGACTATGGGCTGGGCATCCCGCGCACCGAGTACCACTGCGCCCGCTGCCTGGGCCACCAGGGCCACGTCTTCCCCGACGGTCCGCGGCCGACCGGGCTGAGGTACTGCAACAACGGCGACGCCCTGGGCTTCATCGCCGCTTAGGCCGCGTCGCGGATGCGTACGCCGGAGCGATCGGCCGCCGTCTGATCCCACCAGCCGCCCAGCCCGTCGATCAGCGGCACGAGCGTCAGACCCGAGGCGGTGAGGTCGTATTCGACCCGCAACGGATAGCCGCCATGGGCCGTGCGCCGGACGATGCCAGCGTCCTCCAGCTTGCGCAGCTCCAGCGACAGCATCCGCGCCGAGACCGTGGGATTGTCGCGCTTCAGGTCGCTGAACCGCTTGGTCCCGTCCTTCAGATAGTACAGCAGCAGGGTCGGCCAGCGACCGCTGAGCACTCGCATGACTTCCTCGATGGGGCAGCGGGAGACGACGTCTTTCATGGGCGAGCCTCGGTTACAAATTTGTGCGTAATTTACATTGGGCCTCGGGCGCCTAGGTTCCAGTCTCGCTGCGCAGCGTGATCCTCAAAACATCACGGAGCGAACAATGGAACCGATCCTGGTCTACGGATTCCCGCTGGGAAGCGCGACCGGTCTGGTGGCCGCTTTCGAGTGGCTGGGCCAGCCCTACCGGCTGTGCCGCGTCGACATGTTGAAAGACATGAAGAACGACGACTACAGACGCCTGAACGGCCGGGCCGAGACGCCGGTCCTGATCACCGACGACAGCCGGGTGCTGACCGAGACCATGGCCATCGCCCAGTGGCTGGAGGTCCGCGACACCGAGCGGCGGATCAGCTTCGCGCCGGGCACGCCGGAGGCCGATCGGATGCACCAGTTCATCGCCTTCGTGAACACCGGCTTCACAGGCGCCTTCAGCCCCCTCTGGGCGGCGCTCGAGATGGACCCGCCCAACCCGTCGGTCCAGGAGCCGCTACGGGCCGTGGGCCGCAAGATGGCGGCCGACCGGCACGGGCAGTTGGAGGCGATGATCGGCGACACGCCGTTCCTGGTCGGCGGCCGTCCGACCTTGGCCGACGGGGTCTTTGCGGGCGTCGCGCGGTGGGCGGAGTTCCATGGCGCACCCGATCTCTCAGCCTATCCG
Organism: Phenylobacterium sp.; assembly: GCF_036677185.1. GTDB lineage: Bacteria > Pseudomonadota > Alphaproteobacteria > Caulobacterales > Caulobacteraceae > Phenylobacterium. Next base: position 233,036 of record NZ_JAKFEN010000022.1, on the reverse strand, counting down.
AAGCTGTCGGCCGTGCGCCGCCGCATCGAAAGCGACCCGGCCTTTGCCTTCGCCGTGGCGATCGAGGATGGCGAGACCCCGACGGGTTCCGGGGCGATGACGGGCCAGGTTCCGCTGGCCGACGTCATCGCACGCTTCGCGGGGTAGGCCGGCCTTGCGCTCTCCCCAGCTAGGGCGCTGGGGAGATTGGCGCGGCGAGATCGAATTCCACGCGGAAATGCCGCTCCGGCCGGCGCAGTTCGTAGGCGAAGATCTTGCCGGGCTCGACTTCCATCGCCCAGACATTGGTCACCGACACCGCCCGGTTCTCGCGGACGAACAGGTCCTTGGAGAACCGGTCCACTGGGAATTCCTGGCGCGAGGCTGTGCCTGGCGAGGTCGTATCGCCGCCGTATTGGCTGACCGAGTCCTCGGTTCCGTCCGAATGGCGATGGTCGTGCTTCAGGCGTAGGCCGGTGTTGACGCGGGTCACCAGCCAGGTGCGCGACCTGTCCTCGCCCACATGGAAGGGGATGCGGACCTCGTTGGCGCTGCAGGCCATCACCGTCATCACCAGCGGCTTGCCCGCGAAGGCGGAGTCGGCCGGATCGGTTGTCACCACGCGGCCGGTGAAGCTCTTGCCGCACAGGGCGCTGAGGCGCGCGAAGAACGCGTCCTGCGGCGTCGCCGCCTGGGCCGGGGCGGCGAGCAGCATCAGTAGGGTGGGGAGGGCGAAGGCCTTCATAGCGTCTCCGGGGCTGGGCGGGGCAGGGCGCCCAGCACGTGGTCGATGGCGCGGACCACCGCGTCGGCATGGGGGAGGCCCAGCAGAGTGGCGTGCTCGGCGTCTGGCACATTCTCATACCAACCGGCGCGGGAGGCCCGCTCGGGCGCGCGACGGGCGATGTTCCACTCGGCCATGCGCGCGGCGTCGCCGGCGGTGACGACGGCGACCGGCCAGGCGGGATCGAGCGACACCGCGCCGGCCTGGACCGATCCTTGCGTCCAGGCCAGGACCTCGTCGGCGGCGGTGCGGGCGTGGCGGCCCGAGACGAAGGCGTGCTTCTTCTCGATCGAACCCTGGGGCGGCAGGCCGATGCGGTCGCCGAAGCCGTAGGCGATACGGATCATGCCCAAGGTCCCGGCCACGGCGGTGATCCGGCCCACCGTGCGCACCCGCGACAGGAACCGCTCGGCGCGCGGGTCGCTGGTCATTTCCGGGGTGGTGGCCTCCAGCAGCACCAGGCCCGCGACCTTGTCGGGGTTCTTGCCGGCGAACAGCCGCACGTGTTGGCCACCCATGGAGTGGCCCATCAGGATGAAGGGGCCGCGCTCGCCTGAGGCGGCGACCAGCTTTTCCAGGTCGGCGACGATGGCGGCGCTGTCGCGCGGCTTGGGGCCGGGATCGGAGAAGCCCAGGCCCGCCCGGTCATAGGCGCAGGACCGCAGGCCGCGCGCGGTGAGCTTCTGCTGCACGGCGGCGAAGTCGGCGGCCAGGCCCCAGGCGCCGGCCTCCATCCAGACGACGGGGAGGGCGGATTTCGGGCCCGCGCAGACCAACCTCAGCTTGCGCCCGCCGATATCGACGAAGGTCCCGCTGGGCTTGAACGGCCCGGCCGCGGCGACCACCGCGAAGCCAACGCCGATCCATAGGGCCAGGAGTACGCCCAGGCCCACCAACAGCAGTTTGATCATGAACCTACGACTTCACCTTCACATAGGACCCGGGCGCGTCCTCGATGGGCTTGAGCTTGCCCTGGGCCGGGTCGCGGGCCGCGACCATGCCGCCGGACTTGGCCTTCAGCCACTCGGCCCAGTGCGGCCACCAGGAGCCGGGGGCCTCCTTGGCGCCGTCCATCCAGGCCTCAGGCGTGTCGGGCAGGTTGGCGTTGGTCCAATGCTGGTACTTGTTGGCCGCCGGGGCGTTGATCACCCCGGCGATGTGGCCCGACCCCGCCAGGGTGAAGGTGACCGGGCCTCCGAACAGCTTGGCGCCGCGATAGACCGACCGCATGGGCGCGATGTGGTCCTCCTTGGACGACTGCACATAGACCGGGGTGTTCACCTTGCTGAGGTCGAGCTTGACGTTGTCCATAACCAGCTCGCCCTTCGCCAGGGCGTTCTCGCCATAGAACTTGCGCAGGTAGAACAGGTGCAGAGCCTTGGGCATCCGGGTCTGGTCGGAGTTCCAGAACAGCAGGTCGAAGGGCTTCGGCTCCTTGCCCATCAGGTAGTTGCTGACGAAGAACGACCAGACCAGGTCGTTGGACCGCAGCATGTTGAAGGTGTCGGCCATGGTCTTGCCCGACAGCACCCCGCCGCCGGCGTCCATCTGCTTCTCGAGGTCGCCCAGCCAGTCCTCGTTGGTGAACAGCAGGAGATCGCCGGCCTCGGCGAAGTCCTGCTGGGCGGCGAAGAAGGTGGCCGAGGCGATCCGCTTGTCGTTCTTGGCCGCCATGTGGGCCAGGGTCGAGGAGAGCAGGGTGCCGCCGATGCAGTAGCCGACGGTGTTGACCTGATCGACGCCTGCCTGGGCCATGGCCGCGTCGGTGGCCTCGTAGATGCCCTGCAACATGTAGTCTTCGAAGGTCTTGTCGGCGAGCTTCTGATCGGGATTGACCCAGGAGGCCACGAAGACGGTGATCCCCTGGTCCGCAAGCCAGCGGATCATCGAGTTCTCGGGCCGCAGGTCCAGGATGTAGAACTTGTTGATCCAGGGCGGGAAGATCACCAGCGGGATCTGGTGCACCTGTTCCGTGGTCGGTTGGAACTGGATGAGCTGCAGCACCTCGTTCTGGAAGATCACCTTGCCCGGGGCGGTGGCGACGTTGCGGCCGATCTCGAACATCTCGTAGTCGGTCTGGCTGATCGAGAGCTGGCCGCCGCCGCGCTGCAGGTCGGCGGCGAAGTTCTCCATGCCCCGCACCAGGGACTCCCCCTGGCTGGACATGGCCTCGCGCAGCGCCGCGGGGTTGGAGGCCAGGAAGTTCGAGGGTGAGAAGGCGTCGGTGAGCATCTTCATGAAGAACTCGACCCGGCGCTTGGACATCGGGTCGACATCATCGACGTCGGAAACCAGGGCGTTCAGCCAGTTCGAGGTCAGCAGATAGGACTGCTTGATCACGTCGAAGACCGGGTTCTCGGCCCAGTCGGGATCATTGAAGCGCTTGTCGCCCTTGGCCGGGCTAACCACCGGCTCGACCGTCTCGCCCGACGCCTTGCGAGCCGCCGACTGCCAGAGTTCGAGATAGCGCTGGAAGAGGTCGGCCTGGGCCCGGACCAGTCGGTCGGGTTGGGATGAGAGCCGGCCCATGACGTCGGTGAGCGCCGGAGCCACGTGGAACGGGTCGGGCGACAGGGCCGCGGGCCGCTCGGCCTGGCGCAGGGCCGCCTCGGCGATGGCGCCCTGAGCAGTCAGGGCGGCGCGCGCCAGGTTGGCCGACATCTTCTCGATGATCTCGCGTTGTTCGCCGTTGAGCCCCGGCGCCTCGAAGCTACGCATTGGTTCGCCATTGGCCTTGGCGTGCGACGACGGCATGGGCTCAGACGCCGGCGGGGCGGCGGCCTTGGCGGCCTTCTTGCCGGCCTTGTCAGCGGACTTGGCCTTCTTCCTGGCCTTGGATTTGGTCGGCCCAGACGGTTGTTCGCTCATGGACTTTATCCTCCCGACCCCGACTGGTTTGAGCTCCGGCGCGCTCGCGCTCTTTCGCCCGAAGCGATCATGGCATAAGACCGGCAGGGAAATGAACGCGTTGCTTCGACTTTTCGTGAACCGGCCCGCGCCGCGCAGCTTCGCCTGCGTCTGCGGCGCCGCACTGCTGAGCGGCTGTGCGGCCAGTCCCTTCGCGACGGCGCAGGTCGATCCGGCCTCGCCGGTGGCCGCCGACGTGGCCAGGATGGCGCGCGCGTCGAGAGACTATCCGAGCTTTTCCGAGATTCCGCCGCTGCCGGCCGACCAGCGTCCCCTGCGAGAGTTCGGCCGCGCGGTCGACCAGCTCGAAGTGGCCTCGGCCAGGCTGGACCGCGAAACGGCTCCGGACACCTGGACCTTGACCGGCACGGAGCGCTTCGTCAGCCGCGCCCAGGCCATGGTCGCGCCCGGCGGCGACAGCGACGCCTCCACCACGGCGGCCTCGGAAGCCTTCGCGCGGCAAATTCGGGAGCGAGCTACCCCGCCTCCGCTGCCCAGATAAGAGGCTGGCGGGGGCATAAATCACCTTGAACCTGCTTGGCGGCTCCCCGGACGGGGGCTATCCATGCGCGACTTCAGCTCCCATACCGCCGCCCGTCCCGCGGCACGAGCTTTCCATGACCCCTGAATTCCACCGAATCCGCCGCCTTCCGCCCTACGTCTTCGAGGAAGTGAACCGCATCAAGGCGCGCCTGCGCGCCCAGGGTACGGACATCATCGACTTCGGCATGGGTAATCCAGACATGCCGACGCCCAAGCATATCGTCGACAAGCTGATCGAAACCGCCCGCGACCCGAAGGCGGGCCGCTACTCCGCCTCCAAAGGCATTGTCGGCCTGCGCCGCGCCATGGCCGGCTACTACAAGAGACGCTTCGGCGTGACGCTCAATCCCGACACCGAGGTGATCGCCACCCTGGGATCGAAGGAGGGCTTCGCCAACCTCGCCCAGGCGCTCACCGCCCCCGGCGACGTGATTCTCTGCCCCAATCCGGCCTATCCGATCCACGCCTACGGTTTCATCATGGCCGGCGGGGTGATCCGCCACGTGCCCGCGCCGTCGCCGGAGGAGTACCTGTCGGGGGTCAGCGCGGCGATGCGCCATTCCAGTCCGGCGCCTAGTGTCCTGATCCTGTCCTATCCGTCGAACCCGACCGCCCAGTGGGTGGACCTCGACTTCTACAAGGACGCTGTGGCGCTGGCGAAGAAGCACGACCTGCTGGTCCTGTCCGACGTCGCCTATTCCGAGATCTATTTCGACAGCAACCCGCCGCCCTCGATCCTGCAGGTCGACGGCGCCAAGGACCTGGCCGTCGAGGTCAATTCCCTGTCCAAGACCTACGCCATGGCTGGCTGGCGCGTCGGCATGGTGGTGGGCAATGAACGCATGTGCGCCGCCCTGGCGCGGGTGAAGTCCTATCTGGACTACGGCGCCTACACGCCGATCCAGGTGGCCGCCGCCGCGGCGCTGAACGGCCCGCAGGACTGCGTCGACGAGATCCGCGCCATCTACAAGTCGCGCCGCGACACCCTGGTCACCTCCATGGCCCGCGCCGGCTGGGACATCCCGTCGCCGCCGGCCTCGATGTTCGCCTGGGCGCCCCTGCCGGAGAAGTTCAAGGGCGTGGGCTCCCTGCTGTTCGCCAAGCTGCTGATCGAGGAGGCCGGCGTCGCCGTCTCCCCGGGCGCGGCCTTCGGCGAGTACGGCGAGGGCTATGTGCGCATCGGCCTGGTGGAGAACGAGCACCGGATCCGCCAGGCGGCGCGCAATGTGAAGAAGTTCCTGGCCAACGCCGACGAGATCCTCGGCCGCGCCCACAACACCCTGGCGGCCCAATGAGCAGATCGAACTGGCGCGTCGGCGTCGCGGGCCTCGGCACCGTGGGCGGCGGCCTGCTGAACTTCCTGTCGGACCGGCCCGGCTTCGCGCCGGCCGGGGCCACCGCGTCGGTCACCGGCGTCTCGGCGCGCTCGCGCTCGCGGCCCCGGCCCTACGACATCTCGAACCTGCCCTGGTTCGACGACCCCGTGGCGCTGGCCGCCTCGCCGGATAACGACATCTTCGTCGAGCTGATCGGCGGTTCCGACGGTCCGGCCAAGGCCGCCGTCGAGGCCGCGCTGAACGCCGGCAAGCCGGTGGTCACCGCCAACAAGGCCTTGATCGCCGAGCATGGGGCGGAACTGGCGGCCCTGGCCGAGGCCAAGGGCGTGCCGCTGCTGTTCGAGGCCGCCGTCATGGGCGGCACCCCGGCGGTGAAGATGCTGCGCGAGGCCATGGTCGGCGACGACGTCATGTCTGTCGCGGGCATACTCAACGGCACTTGCAACTATATCCTCACCGAGATGGAGACCGGCGGCCGTCCGTTCGCCGAGGTGCTGGCCGAGGCCCAGCGCCTGGGCTACGCCGAGGCCGACCCGACCATGGATGTCGGTGGGTTCGACGCCGCCCACAAGATCTCGATCCTGGCGGCGCTCGCCTTCGGCTGCGCGCCGAACTACGCGGCCGCCGAGATCGAAGGCATCGACCAGGTGGCCCTGCTGGACATCCAGCTCGCCAAGGATCTGGGCTACCGGATCAAGCTGATCGCCTCGGCCAGCCGCTCGGACGGGGGCGTGCTGGTGCGGGTCCATCCCACCCTGGTGGCGCTCAATCATCCCCTGGCCCAGGCCGGCGGGGCGCTCAACGCGCTGTTCATCGAGGGCACGCGAATCGGCCGCATCTTCATCCAGGGCCCGGGCGCGGGAGCCGGCCCCACGGCCGCCGCCGTGGCCGCCGACATCGCTGATGTCATGACCGGAGCCAGCCGGCCGGTGTTCCAGGCCAAGGCCTCGACGCTGAAGCCCTTCACGCCGGTCGACCCGTCCAAGAGCATGAGCCGCGCCTATCTGCGCTTCCTGGTGAAGGACGAGCCCGGCGTCATCGCCGCGGTCTCCGAGACCCTCGCCGAGGCCGGAGTCTCCATCGAGAGCTTCCTCCAGAAGCCCGTGGAGAATGCAGACGGCGTGCCGATCGTGCTAACCACCCACGCGGTTGCGGAATCCGTGCTCACGGCGGCGATCGACCGCATCGCGAATCTGTCGTCCGTGCTGGATAGACCCCGGCTCTTGCGCATCGCGCGCATCTAAGACTGTAAAGATAATCGAACGCTCCAGCAGGGGGCGCGGGAGAGACGCAATGAGTTCCGAAGTTCTGGATCGCGGCCTGGTTCTGGACGCGGTCCGGGTCACCGAGATCGCCGCCATCGCCGCCTGGAAACTGGTGGGTCGCGGTGACGAGAAGGCAGCCGACCAGGCCGCCGTCGACGCCATGCGCACCGCGCTCAACGACCTCGATATCGATGGCGAGATCGTCATCGGCGAGGGCGAGCGCGACGAGGCGCCGATGCTCTACATCGGCGAGAAGGTGGGGCGCGGCAAAGGCCCGAAGGTCGACATCGCGCTCGACCCGCTGGAAGGCACCACGCTCACGGCCAAGGCCATGGCCAATGCGCTGGCGGTGATGGCCTGGGCGCCCAAGGGCACACTGCTCAACGCTCCTGACACCTATATGGACAAGATCGCCTGCGGGCCGGGCTTCCCGGCCGGGATCATCGATCTGGACAAGACTCCGGCCCAGAACGTCCAGGCGCTGGCCGAGGCCAAGGGCGTCGAGGCGTCCGAGATCACCGTCTGCGTCCTGGACCGTCCGCGCCACGCCGACATCATCGCCAGCGTCCGCTCGGTGGGCGCGCGGGTCTATCTGATCACCGACGGCGACGTGGCCGGGGTGATGAACACCGCCGACCCCTCGACCGGCGTCGACCTCTATGTGGGGCAGGGCGGGGCGCCCGAGGGCGTGCTGGCCTGCGCGGCGCTGAAATGCGTGGGCGGCCAGTTCCAGGGCCGGCTGGTCTTCCGCAACGCCGACGAGAAGGCCCGCGCCAAGCGGGTCGGCATCACCGACTTCGACCGCAAATACGACCTGCACGAAATGGTGCGGGCTGACGCGATCTTCGCGGCCACCGGCGTCACCAACGGCGCCCTGCTGGACGGCGTGCAGTACGAGGACGGCTTCGTGCACACCCACACCATCGTCATGAACTCCGCGACCCAGACGGTGCGCGAAGTGCGGATGAAGCGCCCCGTCTGATCCGGACGTAGGGGCCGCGCGCGAGCCTTCGACGCGGCCCCGACTCCGGCTAGACTCGTCCGATGGCCGACGGAACCACGCCCATGGGCTATCTCGGCGTCACTCGCTCCCTGACCGGACGGCTGTGGCGCGAGCGTCCGGCGGACGGCGAGACCGTGCGGCGCCACCAACTCGGCCTCGGCCTCTCGGAGCCCCTGGCCCGCGCCCTGGCCTCGCGCGGGATCGCCGCCGACGACGGGGCGAACTACCTGAACCCGACCCTCAAGGCGCTGTTTCCCGACCCGTCCAGCTTCCTGGACATGGACCGGGCCGCCGAGATCCTGGTCGACGCCCTGGTCTCCGACCGTCCGATGACCATCTTCGCCGATTATGATGTGGACGGAGCCTCAAGCGCCGCCCAGCTGGTCCGCTGGTTCCGCACCCTGGGCAAGGAACTGCCCATCTATGTCCCCGACCGGATGACCGAAGGGTACGGACCCTCGCCGGCGGCGTTCAAGCGCATCCGTGACAGCGGCGCGGAGCTGGTGGTCACGGTCGACTGCGGGGCCGCGGCCTATGAGGCCTTGGCCCATGCCGAAGAGATCGGCCTCGACGTGGTGGTGATCGATCACCATCTGATGCGCGACGAGATCCCCAAGGTCGCGGCCCTGGTCAATCCCAACCGTCCCGGCTGCACGTCAGGGCAGGGGGTGCTGGCCGCGGCCGGCGTCGCCTTTGTGCTTCTGGCGGCGCTCAACCGCGAGGCCCGCAAGCGCGGCCTGTTCGAAACGACCCCCGAGCCCGATCTGCGCCAGTGGCTGGACTTGGCGGCCCTGGGCGCCATCTGCGACGTGACACAGCTGGTGGGCTTCAATCGGGCGCTGACGACCCAGGGACTGAAGGTGATGTCGGGCTGGAAGAACCCGGGCCTCAAGGCGCTGCTGGAGGTTGCCAAGGGCTCCGGGCCGGCCGGGGTCTTCCACGCGGGCTTCATATTGGGGCCCCGGATCAACGCTGGCGGCCGGATCGGACGCTCGGATTTGGGCGCGCGCCTGCTTTCCACCGACGATCCGGCGGAGGCCGCCGAACTGGCCGCCGAGCTCGACGCGCTCAACGCCTCACGCAAGGAGGTGGAGCGCGAAATCTTCGAGCAAGCTATCCAAATTGTCGACCGCGAGAGCAACCAGGACGACGCCGCCCTGACCTTCGTGGCCGCCGACAGCTGGCATCCCGGTGTCATCGGCATCGTCGCCAGCCGCCTGCGCGAACGCTATCGCAAGCCCGCCCTGGTGATTGGGATCGACCGGGCGGCGAATATCGGCAAGGGCTCCGGCCGCTCCCAGACCGGGGTCAATCTCGGCCGGGCGGTCCAGGCGGCCTTCGACGAGGGCCTGCTGCTGGCCGGCGGCGGCCATGCGATGGCCGCGGGCCTGTCGGTGCGCCCCGACACCATTCCCGACCTGCGCGCCTTCCTGAACGAGCGCCTGGCCGCGGAGACGGAAGCGGCCACCGCTGAGGACGGCCTGGACATCGACGCCCTGGTGACCACGGGCGGGGCCGACCGCGGCCTCTGGCAGGCCTTCCAGGCGCTGGCGCCCTTCGGGCCGGGCAATCCCGAGCCGATGTTCGCCGCGGCCGACGTGCGCATCGAGCGGCCCATGGCCCTGCGCGGCGGCCATGTGCGGGTCACCTTGACCGACGGCTCAGGCGGCCGGCTCAAGGCCGTGGCCTGGCGCGCCGAGGACACCGAGATCGGCAAGCGGCTGATGAGCGAGGGCGGGGCGGTGCATGTCGCGGGCCGTCTGAAGCCGGACGATTGGCAGGGCCGCGAGAGCGTCGAACTTGAGATCGAGGACGTCGCCGATCCTCGGCGCATGGTTGGCTGATCGGGCGACTTGCATAGGCCCTGAATCGCCGATATAGACGCCGCTCTCGCGCACGCGGTCCCTTCGTCTATCGGTTAGGACGCCAGGTTTTCAACCTGGAGAGAGGGGTTCGACTCCCCTAGGGACTGCCACGCGACGCCCCTTCGCCGCCGCCAAAGCGCGCGAAATACGCCTGATGCGTGCGCCAGGCGAAAAACTCCCATTGACGGCTCAATAGTTACCAGAACAGTGTTATAGTTGGCCTTAGTCCGAAGGGATCGGGGGAGACCGGGCCAGAGGGGCAAATGTCTGGTTACGAATTCGAGGGAGTAGATTCGCACGAAGAATCCGTGCGGATCAGCGGGCGCGTGAAGTGGTTCGACGCCGGCAAGGGTTACGGGTTCATCGTCCCTGACGATCCTAGTCAGACGGGACTTAAGGACGTCTTGCTTCACGTGACCAGTTTGCGGAATTCCGGGCGTGAAAGCGCCTTGGAAGGCGCCGTCATTGTCTGCGATGTGATCCGCCGTCCGAAAGGCTGGCAGGTGGCCGAGGTGGTCGAGGTCGACGAGAGTTCGGCGCCCGCGCCGACCGACCGGCGCCGCCATGACGAACACGGCGGTTTCCGGCGCGACGCCTATGACCGTGGCGGCGGCTACGACCGCGGCGGCGGGAGCCAGGGCGCCTACCAGGCCCGCACCCCGCGCCGTCCGCCCATCAGCGCCGCCCGCGGGCCGCTGGAACGGGCCAAGGTGAAATGGTTCAACCGCGCCAAGGGCTACGGCTTCGTGGTCCGTGACGGTGAGAGCGGCGACATCTTCGTGCACATCGAGACCCTGCGGCGCTCGGGCATCGAGGACCTGCAGCCGGGCGACGACGTCATGGTCCGCTTCGCCGAGGGTCCGAAAGGGCTTGTCGTGGCCGAGATCGAGTCTGTAGGTCTGGCCTAGACCTCAGTTCGGAGCCCCTCAGTGTCCCGCATGACCTACGGCCTGCGCGCCGCGCTGGCGGGCGCGCTCGCTCTTTGCGCCTACGCCTGCGCCGCCGAGCCCGCGCCCGCGGCCAAGCAGGTCGCCCGGGCCCCCGTGGCCGCCGCACCCGCGAAGCCCCTTGTCGACGCCGCGGTCCCCGCGGGCTTTGAAGCGCTGGAGGTGGTGACGCCACAGGGCCGCACCCGGTTCCTCGTGGAGATCGCCGACGACGAGCCTGAGCGCAATCGCGGCCTGATGTACCGCAAGGTCGTGGCCCCGGACCGCGGCATGCTGTTCGACTTCCACACGCCGCGCGAGGTGGCGTTCTGGATGAAGAACACCCTGATCCCTCTGGACATCATCTACATCCAGGCCGACGGGACGGTGCTCTCCATCGCCAGCAACACCACCCCGCTGTCGGAGGCGCCGATTCCTTCGGGCGGCCCGATCCTGGGGGTCCTGGAGTTGGCCGGAGGCCGCGCCGCCGAGATCGGCCTGTTGCCCGGCGACAAGGTCGTCCACCGGATCTTCCAAGGTGGCTGAGGTCATCCCCGACCCGCCCGAGGGCTTCATCCGCTCGTCAAACCGCGGCCCGTTCTCCAATCACAACGGCCCCTATTTCCACCGCGAGGTGATGGGGGAGATGACCGAGCAGGCCTTCTTCGCCCTGCCGAGGCACGCCAACGGCCTGGGCCTGGTGCATGGCGGCATGCTGACGGCCTTCATCGACGGCCTGCTGGGCGCGGCGACCTTCCGCGCCACCCGCCAGACCGGGGTGACCATCCAGCTCAACGTCAACTTCCTGCACATGGCCCGGGTCGGCGAATGGGTCATGGGCGAGGCCAGATGCACCCGCGCGACCAAGGACGTCGCCTTCGTGGAGGGCCGCGCCTATGTGGGCGGCCACGACGTGATCCGGGCCAGCGGCGTCTTCAAGTTGATGCATCGCCGCGACTGAGCCCGCCCCGCGCGGCTTTGTTCAATTGCGGGAAAGGCCAAAGCCTTATATCGCACCCCTTGCCGGCGCTCTTCGGGGTGTAGCGCAGCCTGGTAGCGCATCTGCTTTGGGAGCAGAGGGTCGGAGGTTCGAATCCTCTCGCCCCGACCACGCCGGCAAAGATTTGGAGACAGAGACCCGCATGCTCGCGCGCATCTATCGGCCGGCCAAGAACGCCATGCAGTCCGGCAAGGGCAACACCAAGGACTGGCTGCTGGAATTCGAGCCGGCCTCGGCCAGACGCGCCGATCCGCTGATGGGCTGGACGGTGACCGGGGACATGGACGGCCAGGTGCGCCTGTCCTTCGACACCAAGGACGAGGCCGTGGCCTATGCGGCGGCGCACGGCATCGCCTTCCAGGTCACCGATCCCAAGCCGGCCAAGAAGATCATCAAGGCCTACGCCGACAACTTCGCCTTCGGCCGCAAACAGCCCTGGACCCACTGACCGGGCGCCCATAGCTCAACCGGATAGAGCATCCGCCTTCTAAGCGGACGGTTGCAGGTTCGAGTCCTGCTGGGCGCGCCACTCTCGCGGCGGGTGGCGCCAGGCTCAGGCGACGAAATCCACGTAGAACGGATGGCCCATATGGGCGACCGAGCCGGGCGCTCCCCAGGATCCGCCGCCCGACTTGGTGCGGAAGCTGGCGCCGCCCGAGCAACTGTTCCAGGACGTGGTCGGGCAGGCGAAGCTGAACGCCTGCTGGCCCCGCGACGGCGACTGATAGGTCACGGAGCCGGACGTGCCGACCGGGCCCGGGAAGTCCTGCAGCCAGAGGGTCACGCTGGCGCCCGCCGCGATGGTCGCGGGCGGCGGCACGACCCAGTAGCCATTGGCCGCGTTCGGCGCGCCCACCAGGGTCATGGCGTCCGCGCCGCTGTTCTGGATGATCGCATAGGAGGAATAGTCGGCGCCGACCTCGACAATCGGGGTGACCGCGGCGTTGACCGGCACGATCTGCGTGCCGCCGGCCGCCGAGGCCATGACCTGGGCGCTGAAGCTGTTGGTGTCGATGACCACGAAATTGACCGCCTGGGGCGGCATGTCGGGGGTCGAGGGGCACTCGAAGCCGCTGTTGGCGTACTTGATCAGGGTGGTGTCGATGCCGGAGATCGGCGTGTGGGTGTGGCCCATGACGATGATCTGGGAACCGGATTCGAACGCCTGCCGCTGGGCGAACCAGCCCATGTAATAGGCGAGCGCGTCGGCCAGGGCCGACTTGCCGGCGATCAGATAGCCGATCGCCCCGCCGCCGCACTGGGCCACCCAGTTGGTGAACAGGTTGTCGTAGGCCGGGCGCACGTCGACATCGAGCGCCACGACCTGGCCGCTCGGCAGGACGAAAGTCTGGTTCGCGGGCGTGGCCGTCTGCGCGGCCACCGAGTCCAGCAGGGCCGCGCTGATGGCGAAGCTGCCGCTCAGGATCGCCGCCTTGATCACGGCCGAGACGTCGATGCCGTTGGGGCTGCCTTGGCCCGGCAGGCTGGCCACTGTGTGGCCGGGGGGCAGGTCTCGCGCCCACTTACTGGCGATCATCCGGGTGACGAAGTGGCCGACCGGCAGGGGCGTCCAGGGGCTCAAGGGGTCGGGCGCATTGAACATGGTGTAGGCGTTGCCGTGGCCGAGCGCGATCCGCTGGTCCCCCGCGCCCAGGGGGTAATAGATGCTGTCGGCGAAGCGCATGGCGTGGCCGCCGGCGCTGACCACGGTGGCGACCTCGGCGGCGGTCACCCCCATATCGTGGTTGCCCGGGACATAGGTCACCGCCCCGCCCAGGGCGTCGAGCACCTGGCCGAAGAAGCCCGCGGGCCCGAAGATCGCCGGCTGGGCGGCGATGATCTGGGCGAAGCTGGGCGGCTGGACATTGGCCGGATGGGTCCAGAAGTCGACCACGTCGCCCAGCAGCACCAGCTCGCTGATGTTGGCCGCATTGGCCACGATCCAGTCGCAGATGCCCTTGAGGTACGGGTTGTGGATCGACGATTGGTACCAGACGGTGGGCGCGTCGTCGGCGATATGGATGTCGCTCAGGACGACGATCTGGTGCTTGGCCATTTCGCGAGCTTCCTTCTCAGAGCGGCGCCGGCCCCTGCGCCCAGACATAGGCCGCATAGAGCGGGTGGCCGCTTCCCGGCACGGAGCCCTGTGAGCCCCAGCCGCCGGTCGTGCCCGACTTGGCGTAGATGGCGAACCCGGGCTGGTCGCATTGGACGTAGTTGCTGGAGAAGCCGGTCGGGCAGCCGAAGGTGAAGGTCACCGTGGCGGTGTTCCCCTGGGCGTTGACGTAGGAATAGGTCGCCCAGCCCTCGCTGCCCAAGGGTCCCAGATTGTCCTTCAGGTAGAAGCGCCCGATCGTGCCGGCCGGGATCACCGCCGGCGGGGTCACCATGAAGGTCCCGCAGTCGATGCCCAGGTGGGTGTTGATGCCCAAGGACACGAAGGTCAGGTCGCTGGCCGCCACCCCGCCATAGGGCAGGTTGACCACCTCCACGGCGGTCGAGAAGTTCATGGTGAAGATCTGGGCGAAGGCCGCGTAGACCGACTCCACCCACGAGACGATGTCGTAGCCGGCGGTCGTGATCCAGGTGGTCACCGCCTGGGCCGCGGCGCCCAGCTCGGTGGCGATCAGGGTGGCGACCGCCGTGGCGGTCTGGCCCGCATTGCGCAGCGCCGTGGCCAGCAGGGCGCCGATGAAGTTCGGCGCCTTGGCCATGACGGCGGACTCGATCTGCGCCGCCACCGCGGCGGGGACCTGGTTGGGATCGTTGTTGGGCAGGTTGAAGGCGTCATAGGTGGCGACGATCGCCTGCTGCATCGCCTGGGCGGGCGCCAGGCCCGGACTGCCCGTCCAGGGCTGCGGCGCGAACGGCGCGGCGAAGGTGAAGCTCACCGTCACGCCGTCGTCCTTGTAGGTGTAGCCCATGGCGCTGAGCGCGGCGATGAAGCCCGCATGCATGTCGGCCGCCGGCAGGCTGATGGCGATGTCCATGGTCAGCTGGTCTGGGGTGGAATAGACCCCCCACTTGAAGCCGGTGAGCCACCAGTGCAGCTCCGGCCCGCGGGTGAACAGCGGCGTCCCATTGCGGTTGAGCGTGAACGACATCTGCAGCATGTCGGCCGTATCGGCCGATTGATAGAAGTAGCCGTGCGCCGGGTCGTAGGGTCGGGTCCCAACCACTGCGTCGAGCAGCGGGTAGTAGATCGGCGGATTTTGCGCCGGGCGGTTGTAGACCCCGATCTCGCAGCCGGTTTCCAGGCCGTACTGGCCCTTCCACAGCTCGACCATCCACATCTTCCCCTGACCGGTGAAGAAGATCGGCTCGCAATCGATGACGGTGTCCATCAACAGCGCCGCGGCGTCGTACGCGTAGGCGTAGCCCAGGTTCCGCTGCAGCGCGTCCATGCGCGAATAGATGATGTCCTGGCTTGGGTCGTAGAGGAACCCGGCCACATAGACGAGCTTCGCCAGCGGGCTGGTCGGTGTCCAAGTCGTCATGGCCAAACCCCCGTTCGGAGAACTCCGTTACGCAGGATAGGCAACACACCTAAAACAGGTATTCAAGGAATGTTCGCGTCAATGGATACACGAGCGCGTGAACGACGTGTGTGGCATGAATGCTCTACCAATGCGCGATCGTCCCCAGTCGCCTGGGTCCGGCCGGCTAGCGGCTGCCCGGCATCAGAAACTCGCCGCGCTTGAGTTCCGCGCGCTGGCCGGGGAAGGTCCCGTGCGATTCAAGTTCCAGGGGATTCCCGTGACCAACCGTAGAACGACCGCCGCCGCCCTGGCGGGCCTGATGCTCTTCGCCGCCGGCCCGGCCATGGCCGCGGGCCTGACCGCCCAGGAGAAAAAGCTGGTCGCCGCTTCGGCTGCCGAGGAGGCGCGCTCCCTGGCCCTACTGGAGAAGCTGGTCAACATCAACAGCGGCACCCTGAACCTTGCGGGCGTCACCAAGGTCGGCGCGATCCTGCAGGATGAGCTGAAGGGCGTCGGCTTCGACGTGAAGTGGATTCCGATGGAAAAGGCCGGCCGCGCCGGGCACATCGTCGCCACCCACAAGGGGTCGGGCAGGGGCAAGCGGATGCTGCTGATCGGCCACTTCGACACGGTGTTCGAGCCCGACAGCCCGTTCCAGACCTATGTCCGCCGCGGCGACATCGCCGAGGGACCCGGCGTCAACGACATGAAGGGCGGCCTGGTGATCATGATCGGCGCCTTGCGCGCCATGCAGGCGGCCGGGACGCTGAAGGACGCCGACATCGTCATCGTGCTCACCGGCGACGAAGAGCGGGCGGGCTTGCCGATCTCGGTCTCGCGCGCCGACCTGGTCGCGGCGGCCAAGACGAGCGACATGGCCCTGGAATTCGAGAGCCTGGCTCGCGAGGACGGCAAGGACATGGCCTCGATCGCGCGGCGCTCCTCCACTGACTGGACGATCAAGGTCAGCGCCAAGTCCGGCCACTCGTCGGGCGTCTTCGGCGACGGGGCGGGATACGGCGCGGCCTATGAAATGGCCCGGATCCTCGATGGATTCCGGCGCGAGGCCCGCGAGGTCAACGCGACCTTCAATGTCGGCTTCATGGCCGCCGGCGCGACCGCCGAAATCAACGCCACCGAGACCGGCGCGGCGGCCACCGGCAAGAACAACATCATCGCCGGTCAGGCCGTGGCCCAAGGGGACCTGCGCACGCTCTCCAATGCCCAGACCGACAGCATCCACGCCAAGATGAAGGCCATCGTCGATCAGTCCCTGGTTGGGGCCAAGGCCGAGATCGAATTCGGCGAGGGCGGCTACCCGGCCATGGCGCCCACCGAAGGATCCCGCAAGCTTCTGGGTAAGCTCAACGAGGTGAACCGCGACCTGGGTCTGGAGCCGATGGCCGAGCTCGACCCGCTGAAGCGTGGGGCCGGCGACATCGGCTTCGTGGGCGACCTGCTGCCGGGCTTGATCGGCTTCGGTTCGGCGGGCGAAGGGTCGCACGCGGCCGGCGAGACCATGGACCTGAAGAGCCTGGACCGGCAGACCAAGCGCGCGGCCCTGTTCATGAGCCGGATGGCGAAGCCTTAGAGCGCTTCACCCCCCTCCGTCACTCTCCGCTTCGCTCCGAGCGCCACCTCCCCCACATCGCGCTGCGCGCTGGGGGAGGATCTGGGAGCTCAAGGATGCTCCCCCTCTGGGGGAGCTGGCGGCCGAATGGTCGACTGAGGGGGACTTTGACTTCGTTCTGCTACAGCGCGGCCCCATAGGCGTCCAGTCCCTGGCGCAGGTCGGCCATCAGGTCGTCGGGGTGCTCCAGGCCGATATGCAGGCGTATGAGCGGCCCGGCGAACTTCGGCGCCGACTTGCGCTTGCCGAGCTGGGGATCGCAGGAGATGGCGAGGCTTTCGAACCCGCCCCAGGAGAAGCCCAGGCCGAACAGTTCCAGGGCGTCGAGGAATGCGTTCACCGCCCGTTCGGGCGCGGGCTGCAGGACGAAGGCGAACAGACCGCAGGCGCCCTTGTAGTCGCGCTTCCAGAGCTCGTGGTCGCGGGCGCCGGGCAGGGCGGGGTGGATGACCTCGACCACCTCCGGCTGCCGCGCCAGCCAGGCGGCGATCCGCAGGGCCGCGCCGCCCTGCTGCTCCAGGCGGACGGGCAAGGTCCGAAGGCCCCGGAGCATCTGGTAGGCGTCCTCCGGCGAGACCGCCCAGCCCATGTTGTGGACGCCGTCCTCGAGCTGGCCGGCGAGTTTCTTGTCGGCCACGGCGGCCGAGCCCATGAAGACGTCGGAGTGCCCGCCGACATATTTGGTGAGCGCCTGGACGCTGATGTCGACACCGTGGGCGAGGGGCTTGTAGAGGAAACCTGCGCCCCAGGTGTTGTCGGCCAGGGTCAGGACGCCGCGGGGCTTGGCCAAGCGCGCGATGGCGGCCACATCCTGCATCTCGAAGGTGAGCGAGCCTGGCGACTCCAGGGCGATGAGCCGGGTGGCGTCGGTCGCCATGGCCAGCAGATCCTCAGGCGATGTGCGCGGATCGAAATAGCGGACCCCGACCCCATACTTCGCCAGGACCTGATCGCAGAACCGGCGGCTGGGCTTGTAGATGTTGTCGGTGACCAGGATCTCGTCGCCGGCCTTCAGCACCGCCAGCATGGCGCCGGTGAAGGCCGCCAGGCCCGAGGGATAGAGTTCGACCGCCGCGGCGCCCTCCATCTCCGCCAGGGCTGACTTCAGGCTTTCATGGGCCGCGAGCCCCGCGCGACCATAGGTAACGTAGGCGTCGTCGTCATAGAGGGCCCGCGCGTTGGGCAGCAGGACGGTGGAGCCCTTCTGAATGGGCGGTCCCACGGTCTTGGCCAGCTTTGCGGGCGTGGCACCGGCGCGGATCAGTCGGGTTTCTTCAGCCATGCGGGTTGACGCGCCGGAACGAACAGGAGCCAAAATCAGCCCTGCACTTAGAGCCTCCGCGGGCTTGGCAATCAAGGAGCGCGGCATGTGGAAGCGCCTCGCGGCGGCGGTCGGGTCGATGTTTGTCCTCGTGGGATGCGGCGAGGGGGGCGAGCCCGCCCCCACGCCAGTCGCGCCGGCGGCCAAGGCGCCTGGGCCGGCCTACAAGACCAAACCCAGCCCGACCCTGGCGGCGATCAAGGCGCGAGGCCACCTCAACTGCGGCGTCCATCCCGGGCTCGCCGGGTTCGCGTTCCGGGACGACCGGGGGACCTGGCGCGGGTTCGACGTCGACATCTGCCGGGCGGTGGCCGCCGCGACCCTCGGCGACGCCAAGGCGGTGCGCTATTCGGCCATCAGCGCCCAGGATCGGTTCTCGGCGCTGCAGGCCGGCCAGATCGACATCCTGTCGCGCAACACTTCCTGGACCTTCGCCCGCGATGTCGGCCTGGGCTTGGATTTCCCGGTCATCACCTATTATGACGGCCAGGGCTTCATGGTCCCTAAGGCGCTCTTACTCTCCAGCGCCGACGAGTTGAACGGCGCGCGGATCTGCGTCCAGGCGGGCACAGCCAGCGAGGCCAATCTCGCCGACTATTTCCGGGCGCGGGGGCTGAAATACACGCCCGTCGTGGTGGCGTCCGAGGCCGACGCCCGCAACGCCTACCAGGCCGAGAAATGCGACGCCTTCACCGCCGACGTGGCGGCGCTGGCCTCCGCGAGATCGGTGATGAACAGCCCAGGCGCCCATGTGATCCTGCCGACGGTGATCTCCAAGGAACCGCTAGGCCCCGTGGTGCGGCAGGACGATCCGGTCTGGACCGACATCGTTCGCTGGACGGTCTACGCCCTGGTGCTGGCCGAGGAGTATGGGCTCGATTCCAAGACGGCGCCCGAGGCGCTGAAGACATCGACCGACGTGAGGGTCCGCCGGCTGCTGGGGGCGCAGGACGCCTTCGGCCCGATGCTGGGGCTCTCCGAGGACTGGGCCTACCGGGCCATCGTCCAGGTTGGCGCCTATGACGAGGTATTCGCACGCAATGTCGGTCCGGACTCGGCCCTGCGCCTGGAGCGTGGCCACAACGCCTTGTGGAACGCCGCCCCGCCCGGTCTGCTCTATGCGCCGCCTGTTCGCTAAGCGGGGCGGCTAGGGACCGGTGACGATCGGCGCGCCTGCCAGGGCGCCCCATTCGGACCACGAGCCGTCATAGACCGCCGTGCGATCCTGTCCGAGCCGCGCCAGGGCCAGCGCCAGGACCGAGGCGGTGACGCCAGAGCCGCAGGTGGTGACGATCGGCTTGGTCAGATCGACGCCGGCGGCCTCGAAGATGGCGGTCAGCTCCTGCGCCGGGCGCAGGGTCCCGTCGGCGGCGATGACCCGGTCGAAGGGCACATTGGCCGCGCCGGGCATGTGGCCCGACTTCAGCCCGGGGCGAGGTTCGGGGGCGTCGCCGAGGAAACGCGCCGCGCCCCGCGCGTCGACCAGCCGGGCCTCGCCTGACGCGAGCAGGCCGTGGACCTCATCGGCGCTGCGGACCAGATCGGCGTCGAAGGCCGGCGTGACCTGGGCGGCGCGCGGATGGACCTCGCCGGATTCCACCGGCCGCGCCTCGGAAAGCCACTTCTTCAGGCCGCCGTCCAGGACGAAAACCCGGGTGAAGCCCATGGCTCTCAAGGTCCACCAGACGCGGGCGGCGGCGCGGATGCCGAGGCTGTCATAGATGACGGTGTCGACCTCGCGCGACAGGCCGAGCGCGCTGACGGCCTGGGCGAAGGCTTCCGGCGTCGGCAACATGTGCGGCAGGTCGGTCGTGAGGTCGGCGATGGCGTCGATGTCGAAGAACACCGCGCCTGGAATGTGGACCCGCAGGTATTCCTCATGGCCCGAGCGGGCCTCGGCCGGCATGAACCAGCTGCCGTCGACGACGCGCAGGTCGGGGGAGCCCAGCCGCTGGGACAGCCATTCCGTGGAGACGACGGGATCCATCACAGCCATCCCGGGATCGGCAGGCCGCGTTCCGCCAGGAACGTGGGATTGAAGATCTTGCTCTGGTAGCGCGAACCCTGGTCGCAGAGCACGGTCACGATGGTGTGGCCGGGGCCCAGGTCCTTGGCCATCCGGATGGCGCCGGCGACATTGATGCCGGTGGAGCCGCCCATCACCAGGCCCTCGTGCTCGACCAGGTCGTAGATGACGTTCAGCATCTCGTGATCGTCGATGCGATAGGGGCGGTCGATGGTCAGTCCCTCCAGGTTGGCGGTGATCCGGCCCTGGCCGATACCTTCGCTGATCGAGGTTCCTTCAGACTTCAACACGCCGTCCGCATACCAGCTATAGAGGGACGCGCCGTACGGATCGGCCAGTCCGATCGCGACATCGGGCTTGCGCGCGCGCAGGGCTTCGGCGACGCCGGCCAAGGTGCCCCCCGAACCGACGGCGCAGATGAAGGCGTCCACCTCGCCGTTGGTCTGCGCCCAGATCTCCGGGCCCGTGGTCTCCACATGGGCCAGGCGGTTGGCGACATTGTCGAACTGGTTGGCCCAGATCGCGCCGTTCGGCTCCTTGGCGTCGAGCGCCTCGGCCAAGCGTCCCGAATAGCGGACATAGTTATCAGGATTGGAATAGGGGACGGCGTCCACCTCGACCAGCTCGGCGCCCAGCAAGCGGATGGCGTCCTTCTTCTCCTGGCTCTGGGTGCGGGGGATGACGATGGTGGTCCTGTAGCCCAGCGCCGCGCCGACCATGGCCAATCCGATCCCGGTATTGCCCGCCGTGCCCTCGACGATGCGGCCGCCGGGACGCAGCTGGCCCCGGCGCTCGGCGTCGCGCACGATATAGAGCGCCGCGCGGTCCTTGACCGATGCGCCAGGGTTCATGAACTCGGCCTTGCCGAGGATTTCGCAGCCCGTGGCCTCGCTCGCGCGGCGCAGACGGATCAGGGGCGTGTTTCCGATGGCGTCCACGACGCTGGGGGCGACAGTCATGGACCGCTACTTAGGCGCCAAACGCGCGTCCGAACAGGGGTCGCTCAAGCTTTGGCGAGGCCAAGCTGCACGACATTGGTGCGGCCGGTGCGGAATCCGGCCTCGCAATAGCTGAGATAGAACCGCCAAAGCCGGCGGAACCGCTCGTCGAAGCCCAGCTGGGAGATGTCGATCCAGGCGCGGTCGAAGCGCTCGCACCAGGCGGCCAGGGTGTCGGCGTAGTCCTGGCCGAAGCGGGTGACGCCCGTCCAGGCCAGACCCGCGCGATCGGTCTGCAGCCTCAGCTGCTCTTCCGACGGCAGCATGCCGCCCGGAAAGATGTATTTCTGGATGAAGTCGGCGCGGCGCCGATAGCTCTCGAAGATCTCGTCGCGGATGGTGATGATCTGCAGGCCGGCGCGACCGCCCGGCGCCAGGACGTCGCGGATTTTGCCGAAATAGGTCGGCCAGTAGCGTTCGCCGACCGCCTCGAACATCTCGATGGAGGCCACCCGGTCGAAGGTTCCTTCCACGTCGCGATAGTCGACCATGCGGATCTCGGTCCTGTCGTTCAGGCCCTGTTCGAACATCCGCCGCCGGGCGAACTCGTACTGCTCGGTGGAGATGGTAATCCCGGTGACCTTGGCGCCGATCTCCTTGGCCGCGAACTCGGCGAACCCGCCCCAGCCGCAGCCGATCTCCAGGACGTGGTGCCCGGCCCGCAGGTCCATCGCCAGGGCCAGTTCCCGGTATTTGTGGGTCTGGGCCTGCTCGAGGGACTGGCCCGTGTGCTCATAGCGGGCCGAGGAATAGGTCATGGTGGGGTCCAGCCACCGGGAATAGAAGGCGTTGCCCAGGTCGTAGTGGGCGTGGATGTTCTTCCGCGACCCCTTGCGGGTGTTGGAATTGAGCGTGTGGCCGAGGAAGTTGGCGAACCGGAGGACCGGATTGCCGATGAAGACCCGCGTCAGGCGGTCGAAGTTGAGGCTCACGGCCGACAGCACGGCCGCCAGGTCCGGGGTCTCCCATTCGCCGGCCATATAGCCCTCGGCGAAGCCGATGTCGCCCGCCGCCAGCACCCGGCGCATGAAGCGGAAGTCCTGCACGACGATGCGCGCATCGACCCCAGGTTCGGAGCCTTTCAGCCGCAGCTCGCGGCCGGAAGGCATCACGAAGGTCAGGTCGCCGATCTGCCAGCCGCGGGCCATCAGGCGTGCGGCGAAGCGGAATGCGGCGGGCGCGCCAGCGAGTTCCGGCAGGCGGCCGAAGGCGCGCGGAGAGGCGGCGATCGCCGCCAAATTCGGTTGATGCGCCAAGCTCATGGTCGCAACCCTCGATTTCGGGACCAGCTTAACACCGCTTTTTTCCGGCAGGCGAGTCTCGGCCGGCCGCGCGGCGCTACGCTGTGTCCACGCTGTAGGATTCATGTGGGGTCGTTTTCGCGCTTGTGAAGCGGCGGGGGTCGCGCCACTTAACGGGCTACGCCAGCAGCCGGACCCGACGCCCGTGACCCAACCCAACGCCGTTATCGAGATCGCCACGCCCACCGGCGCAGCCGTGCGGATCGGCAATCGCGAGCGGCTGACGATCATCGCCGGGCCCTGCCAGCTCGAAAGCCGCCAGCACGCGCTGGAGACTGCGTCCCAGCTCAAGGAGATCGCCGCTCGGCTGGGGATCGGGCTGATCTACAAGACCTCCTTCGACAAGGCCAACCGCACGTCGGTCGCGACCGAGCGGGGCCTTGGTTTGGGCCAGGCCCTGCCGATCTTCGCGGAGATCCGCGACGTGACGGGACTCCCGGTCCTCACCGACGTGCATGAGATCGACCATTGCGCGCCGGCTGGCGAGGTCGTCGACGTCCTGCAGATTCCGGCCTTCCTCTCGCGTCAGACCGATCTGCTGCTCGCCGCCGGACGGACGGGCAAGGTCGTGAACGTCAAGAAGGGGCAGTTTCTAGCGCCCTGGGACATGAAGAACGTGATCGAGAAGGTGCTGAGCACTGGAAATCCCAATGTCATGGCCTGCGAACGCGGCGCGAGCTTCGGCTACAACACCCTGGTCAGCGATATGCGCGCCTTGCCGATCCTGGCCGAGATCGGCTGCCCGGTGGTCTTCGACGCCACCCATTCGGTGCAACAGCCGGGCGGGCAGGGAACGACCTCCGGCGGCCAGCGGGAGTTCGTGCCGGTCCTGGCCCGCGCGGCGGTGGCGGTCGGCGTGGCGGCGGTGTTCATGGAGACCCACGAGGATCCCGACAACGCGCCTTCCGATGGGCCGAACATGGTGCGGCTCGACCAGTTCGAAGCCCTGGTGGGCGAGCTGCTAGAGTACGACGCGCTCACCAAGCGCCGCGCACAGGCGGCCTGAGGCGGCATGGACCTTTCGGCCCTCCAGCAGATTCTCGCCGCCCTGCGGGGCGCGCGCATCGCCTGCGTCGGCGACCTGATGGTCGACCGCTTCGTCTATGGCGAGGTGACCCGGGTCTCGCCCGAGGCGCCGATCCCGGTCCTGGCGCGGCGGCGCGAGCTGGTCATGCTGGGCGCCGCCGGCAACGTGGCCCGCAACGCCGCGGCCCTGGGCGGCGATGTGCGGCTGATCGGGCTGATCGGCGGCGACGCCGAGGGCCACGAGGCGCTGCGCCTGATCGAGGCCGAGCCGGGGGTCGAGGGCTTCGTCGTCACCGACGCCGCGCGGCCCACCACATTGAAGACCCGCTTCGTGTCCGGCGGCCAACAATTGCTGCGGGTCGACATGGAGGCCAGCGGTCCTGCCGTAGGAGACGTCGAACAGCGGCTGCTGCGCACGATCCGCGATGTGGCCAAGGATGTCGGCGTGGTGCTGATCTCCGACTATGGCAAGGGCGTGGTCACCGACGCGGTCATCACCGCCGCCAAGGCGTCCGGCGCGGTGATGGTCGTGGATTCCAAGGCCCGCAGCTTCGCCCGCTATGGCGAGGTCGACATCGTCAAACCGAACGCCGCCGAACTCGCCCACGCCACCGACATGCCGACCTCGACCAATGACGAGATCGCCGCGGCCCTGACCCATGCCCTCTCGCTCTGCCAGGCCAAGGCGATCCTGGTGACCCGCTCGGCCAAGGGTATCTCCCTGGCGGTGCGCGGCGAGGCCGTGCGCCACTTCCCGGGCGTCCCACGCGAGGTGTTCGACGCCTCTGGCGCCGGGGACACCACCCTGGCCGCGCTGGGCCTGGCCATCGCCGCCAAGGTGCCGATCGAGGACGCCATCCAGTTCGCCATGCTGGCCTCCGGCGTGGCGGTGGGGAAGGCGGGGACGGCGGTCGTCACCCCTGAGGAGCTGATCGAGGCCTCGCTCACCGCCCACATGGCTCCGGCCGAGGCCAAGATCGTCACGCCCCAGCGCATGGTCGACGAGATCGCCCGCTGGCGCGCCAAGGGGCTGAAGGTGGGCTTCACCAACGGTTGCTTCGACATCCTGCATCGCGGCCACGTGGCCTATCTGGGCCAGGCCCGGGCCTGGTGCGACAGGCTGATCGTCGGGGTCAATTCCGACCGCTCGGTCAAGGCGTTGAAGGGCGAAGGCCGGCCAGTGAACGAGCTGGAAAGCCGCGCCATGGTGCTGGCGGGCCTGGGCGGGGTCGACCTGGTGGCCCCCTTCGACGAGGACACGCCGATCGCCCTGATCGAGGCCGCGCGGCCCGATGTGCTGATCAAGGGCGCGGACTACTCGGAGGACGAGGTGGTGGGCGGCGCCTTCGTGAAGTCGTATGGCGGCGAGGTACGGCTGGCCGAGATCGTCGAGGGCTACTCGACCACCGAGGCCATCAGTCGGATGAAGGAGAAGGCATGACCCGCAAGATCATCTTCGTCACCGGCGGCGCGGGCTTCATCGGCTCCAACATCGTGGCCAAGCTGGCCGAGGATCCCAGCCTGGACGTGGTGGTCTGCGACTGGCTGCACGAGGCCGAGCTCGGCAAATGGCGCAACATCGCCAAGCATCCCATCGGCGACTTCGTGGCGCCGGAAGACATGTTCGAGTGGCTGGAGAAGCGCTGGCGCGACGTCGAGTTGGTGATCCACATGGGCGCGGTCTCGTCCACGACCGAGCCGGACGCCGACAAGATCGTCCACTCCAACTTCACCCTCAGCCGCGACCTGTTCCGCTGGTGCGCCGACCGCCAGAGGCGGTTCATCTACGCCTCGTCCGCGGCGACCTATGGCGACGCGTCCGAGTTCGACGACAAGGACGATTTCGAGTCCCTGAGCGCCCTGCGTCCGCTCAACACCTATGGCTGGTCCAAGGCCCTGTTCGACATCTTCGCCGCGCGCCAGGCCACCCGCGACTACGCCCCGCCGCAATGGGTCGGCCTGAAGTTCTTCAATGTCTACGGACCGAACGAGGAACATAAGCACTCGATGAAATCGGTGGCCTCGCAGATCTGGCCGAAGGTCCGCGACGGCCATGCGGTGCAGCTCTTCAAGTCCTATCGCGAGGGCGTGCCCGATGGGGGCCAGACGCGTGACTTCGTCTATGTCCGCGACGTCGCCGACGTGGTGGCCTGGCTGGGGAACAGCGAGCAGGTGAACGGGATCTACAATCTGGGTTCGGGCCACGCCCGGACCTTCGAGGACATGGCCAAGGCGGTGTTCGCCGCCGCCGGCCGCACGCCGCAGATCGAATATACGCCGATGCCGCCGGCGATCCGCGACAAGTACCAGTACTTCACCCAAGCCAAGATGGAGCGCCTGCGGGCCGCCGGCTACAACCAGCCGATGACGGCCCTGGAGGACGGGGTCGGCGAGTACGTGACCCGCTATCTCTCCCAGCCCGACCCTTACCGGTAGGCGGGAGGCGGGATAAGGCGCATGGCGGCTCGTCCCAGGGGCTTCAAGCGGCTGGTCTTCGCCGGCGTCGTGCTGTTCGTCGCGGTGATCGCCGCGGCCGCCTTCATCTGGCGCGACGACATCCTGCGCACGCGCCTCGATCCCAAGGAGCCCTTCCAGACCTACGACCCGCCGCCGGCGCCGGACTATCGGCGGCGCGCCGCCTGGGCCCTGATGCCCGGCGAGCCCTGGTCGCCTGACGCCTCCGACCCACCCGCTGATGTATTTTTCGTCGGCCCCACCACCTTCGACGGCGGAGACCACTGGAATGCGCCCATCGACGACGGCCAGGCCGATCGGCTGTTCCGCCAGGTGATGGCGCCCAACTATGCCGGCCCCTTCGTCCGCGTCGGGCGGATCTTCGCGCCACGCTATCGCCAGGCCAGCCTCTATACGCTGATGACCCTGCGCGACGACGCCAAGGAGGCGCGCCGCTTCGCCTATGGCGACGTGGCCGCGGCCTTCCGCCAATACCTGGCCACCTATAACCACGGCCGCCCCTTCGTGGTGGTCGGGGTGGAGCAGGGGGGCACGCTCGCTTCGCGCCTGCTGGCCGAAGAGGTCGCCGCCCGGCCTGAGGTCATGGCCAGGCTCGCCGGCGCCTATCTGATCGACACCGTGGTTCCCGCCGACGCCCCGCCGATCCCGCCGTGCCTGGCGCCGCGTCAGCCAGGCTGCCTGGCGGCCTGGGCCCAGGCCTTCGAGAACGAGCCGGAGCGGGCTCAGATGATCCTCGATCGGTCGCTGATCTGGTCCGAAGGCCAGCTCGAGAACCTGCACGGCCGCACCCCGCTCTGCTTCAATCCTCTGCTGGGCGCGGTCAGCACCTCCGAAGCGACGTCCAAGCTGAACCAGGGCGCGGCCAACGCCACGGGCCTGGAATGGGGCGCGCGGCCGGCCTTCCTCAGCCGCCAGGTCTCGGCCCGCTGCCAGGCGGGCGTGCTGCGGGTCTCGCGGCCGAAATCGACCTCGCTGAAGCCCTCCGGCTCCTGGACCGACCAGCGCAAGGCGCCAGCCTACAACCTGTTCTACGCCGACCTGGAGACCGACGCCCTGGGGCGGGTCCAGGCCCTGCTGGCCCATCACGCCCTTCCCAAGCCCAGGATCGATTGACCGGGCTCCCCCAGGGGGCTCATCGTCGCCTGGCGCGCCGCAAGAGCGCGATGGGAGATGCGCCATGGCCAACCGACAGATCGTTCTCGAGCAACTCCCCCAGGGCAAGCTGATGCCCGAGCATTTCCGCCTGGTCGAGGGCGAGCGGCCGACCCCCGGCGACGGCGAGGTCCTGCTGCGCACCCGCTACATCTCCCTGGACGCCGCCAATCGCGCCTGGATGCAGGGCGCCACCTACCGCGCGGCCCTGGCGGCCGGCGACGTCATGGCCGGCGGCGCCGTGGCCGAGGTGGTGGAGAGCAGGTCCCCGAACCTCGCCCCAGGCGACATGGTGTTCGCCGACACCGGCTGGCAGGAATACGCGGCCCTGCCGGGAGGACGGCTCCAGAAGCTGCCGGACTTCAAGCCGGTCACCCATCTGATCAGCGTCTATGGGGTGGCGGGGCTGACCGCCTATTTCGGCCTGCTGGAATGCGGCAAGCCCCAGCCTGGCGAGACCGTGGTGGTCTCGGCGGCCGCCGGTTCGGTGGGCTCCCTGGTCGGCCAGATCGCCAAGATCAAGGGCTGCAAGGTGGTTGGGATCGCGGGCGGCTCGGAGAAATGCGCCTGGCTGACCGAGGAGCTCGGCTTCGACGCCGCGGTTGACTACAAGGCCGGCGACGTCCGCCGCGCCGTCCGGGCGGCCTGTCCCGACGGGATCGACGTCTATTTCGACAATGTGGGTGGCGACATCTTCGAGGCCTGCCTGTTCAACATGAAGAACTTTGGCCGCATCGCCTGCTGCGGCGCCGTCTCGCAGTATGACGGAACCGCGCCGCCGCACGGGCCGCGCGGCGTGCCCGGCCTGATCGTCACCAAGCGCCTCACCCTGCGCGGCTTCATTGTCTCGGACTTCGACGACAAGCGCGACCAGGCCCTGGCCGAGCTGAAGTCCTGGGTCGAGAGCGGGAAGCTGAAGGTGCTGGAGGACGTGATCGAGGGCCTGGAGAACGCGCCTGTCGCCCTGGTCGGCCTGCTGGCCGGCGAGAACCGCGGCAAGCGGATGGTGAAGGTCAGCTGAGCCTCTTTTCCCTCCCCTTTATGGGGAGGGACGGTGGCGAATCCGCCAGGGTGGGGAAGTCCGGCAAACTCATCGAAGCTCCAGAAAGCCCCACCCTCGACCGCTGCGCGGTCTGCCCTCCCCATAAAGGGGAGGGAAAAGGCTATCCCGCGTCCTTCAAGGGCGATCCGGCCCGCCAGTCGAACAGCTCCTGCAGGATGCGCAGCGCCTTGCCGCGCTCGCTGGTGAGGTCCGGGTCCCGCGCCACGATCATCCGCGCGTCGTCGCCGGCCGCGGCGATCAGGTCGCGATGGGCGAAGGGATCGGCGAACACATAGGCCGGGAAGCCCGACTGGCGCAGGCCCAGGGCGTCGCCGCCGCCCCGCAGCTCCAGGTCCGTCTCGGCGATGAGGAATCCGTCGTCGGTCTTGCGCAGGATATCGAGCCGCCTCTGGGCGGTCTCCGACAGCGGCGGGTCATAGAGCAGGACGCAGGCGCTCTCCCGCCGCCCCCGTCCGACCCGGCCGCGCAGCTGGTGGAGCTGGGCCAGGCCGAAGCGCTCGGCCTGTTCGATGACCATGATGGTGGCGTTGGGCACGTTGACCCCGACCTCGACCACCGTGGTCGCCACCAGCAGGCTGATCGTGCCGTCGGCGAAGTCACTCATGACGGCGTCCTTCTCCGGCCCGGTCATCTTGCCGTGCACCAGGCCGACGCCGGGGCCGATCTTCTGGCGCAGCTCCTTGGCGCGCTGCTCGGCAGCCTTGAGGTCGATCAGCTCAGACTCCGACACCATCGGGCAGATCCAGAAGGCCTGGGCGCCGCCGGCGATGGCGTCGCGCAGGCGGGCTTCCACCTCCTCGACCCGGCCCATGGGCACGGCCCGGGTGGCCACGGGGGTCCGGCCCGGCGGCTTCTCGTCGATGCGCGAGACATCGAGGTCGCCATAGACCGTCAGCTCCAGGGTGCGCGGGATCGGGGTGGCCGACATGGCCAGCAGATGGACGGCGTCGCCCTTGGCCTGCAGGCGCTGGCGCTCGGCGACGCCGAAGCGGTGCTGCTCGTCGACCACGGCCAGCTGCAGCCGCTGGAATGTGACCTCGTCCTGGAACAAGGCATGGGTGCCGACCGCCACCTGGACCGCGCCGCTGGCGAGCGCCCGCAGCTTGTCGGCTCGCGCCAGCCCCTTGTCGCGGCCGGTCAGCAGGACTGCGGTGATCCCGTGATCCGAGAGCGGACCGGAAAGGGTCTCGAAGTGCTGGCGGGCGAGGATCTCGGTGGGCGCCATCAGGGCGCTCTGGCCGCCACTTGCGGCGACATCGGCCATGGCGAGCATGGCCACCACGGTCTTGCCGGAACCGACATCGCCCTGGATCAGCCGGCTCATCCGCTCGCCGGCGGCCAGGTCGGCGCGGATCTCGGCCAGCGAGCGTTCCTGGGCTCCGGTCAGGGCGAAGGGCAGGTCGGCGCGGACCTTTTGCGCGAGGCCCGAGGCCGTGATCGGGGAGGCCGGCTCGGATCGGCGCTCGGCCTTGCGCTGGGCCATGGCCAACTGGTGGGCCAGCAATTCGTCATAGGCCAGCCGCCGGGCGTGCGGGGTCAGAGGCGCCAGGTCGGCCTCGCTGGTCGGCGCATGGGCGAGGGCCAGCGCCTCGCGCCAGGACGGAAACTTCTCGCGGGCCAGCCAGGCGGGGTCCTGCCATTCCGGCAGGTTGGGCGCCCGCTCCAGGGCTTCCAGGGCGAACTTGCGCACGGTGCGGGGCGGCAGGCCCGCTGTGGCGGGATAGACCGCCTCGAACAGCGGAATCTCGCCGGCCTTCTCGGGGGGCAGGATGTAGTCCGGATGGGCGATCTGCAGGTTGAGGCCGAAGCGCTCGACCTTTCCGCTGACCACCCGTTTCGAACCCAGGGGATGCTTGACCTGGAGCTGACCACCGAAGCTGCCGAAGAACACAAGGGTGAGCACGCCGGTCCCGTCATAGGTCTCGATCCGCCACGGTTGCTGCGGCGCTCGGGGCGGCTTGTAGGCGTCGATCTGCACCTCGAAGATCTGCACCGCGCCCTCAACCGCCGTATTGGCGGTGGCGTGGGTGCGGCGGATCACCGAATGGGGCCGCAGATAAAGCACGTCGCGGACCACGGGTCCGGCCAGCTTCTCCAGCAACGGGGCCACGCGCGCGCCCACGCCCTTCAGCGAGGTCACGGGGGCGTAGAGCGGGAACAGAATCTCGGGCCGCATGGCGCCAGCATAGCGCGACCATGGACAGGCCTGTGCGCCCATGATGACCTCCATACAGAAAATGGGGGGAATCAGATGCGCTCGATCGTGCTCGCCACGCTTGCGGCCGTTTGTCTGTCCGGCTGCGGCGGACCTTCTACGAAAACCGATGAAACGGCCGCGGGGCCTGTCGCGCCCCCTGCCGTGCCGGCCGATCCGTCGTTCACCGGCTTCAAGCACGACCAGAAGCAGGATCTGTTCGGCTACTACTATCCGACCGCCGAGGTGAAGGTCGGGAACTACAGGCTCGACCACCTGCATATCGGCGGCCCCGTGGGATTCGGCGACTGGGTGGCCGGGCGGCGAACGAAGACCTACGGCCCGGTGATGCTGGAATTCCAGGACGTCACCAGCCCCGCGCGGACCAACGCGCTCGGCAACACCAGCTATTCGGTCAAGCTGCGCGTGCTGCCGACAGCCTACGCCCTGAACGACGAGGCGGTGCGGTTCGTCGGGACCGATTCCAAGCTGGGCGAAGTCCGCCTCGACGCCAAGATCGACCAGGCCGCCCTGAAGACGGCCCAGGCGCGCGGCAAAGACGCGCCGCCGGTGATCACGGGGGCGCTGCAGGTGGGCGACACGCCGTTCAAGACGGTGACCTTCACCTGGAAGGGCGGCGACTGAAGGAACGCCCTGGCGCCTGCGCGCGGGGAGGCCTATATCCGCCGCTCTCCATGACGAGCGAAGAAACCCGGCTGAAAAAGCTGAAGTACCGGGCCTGGCACCGTGGCTTCAGGGAAGCGGACCTCATTCTGGGGCCGTTCGCGGAGAACCATGTCTCAAGTCTGAGCCCCACCGAGCTCGACCTCTTCGAGGCGCTGCTGGATCAACCGGACCACGATATCTACCAGTGGATCGTGGGGCAGGCGCCGACGCCGCCTGAGTTCGACCATCAGGTCATGAACCGGATCAAGCTGTTCCGGTATGAAGCTCATGAGGCCAGGGGCGACGACCATGGCGGCTGACGGCTCGCGCGCGCCGACCGCGGCCGACCATCGGCGCATCGCCCAGGACCCCGGACGCCTCGACCTGGTCGGCGCGCCCGAGGGCTTCGACGCCCTGGTCATGGCCGACATCGTCAAGGCGCGCGGCGGACTTACGGTCTTCGTGGCCCGCGACGGTTCGCGGCTCTCGGCCTTTGTCGACGCCTTCAACTTCTTCGCGCCGCAGGTCGAGGTGATGCAGTTCCCGTCGTGGGATTGCCTGCCCTATGACCGGATCGGGCCCTCGCCGGGGGTGGCGGCGCAGCGAATGACCACGCTCGGCCGGCTGGCCCATGGGGTGGATGGCAAGAATCCGACCCTACTAGTCACCACGGTTCCGGCGCTGTTGCAGCGCGTACCGCCCAAGGAAGCCGTGGAGGGCGCGGCCTTTTCGGCCCGCACCGGCCATGTGGTGGAGATCGCCGCCCTGGAGCGCTATTTCGCGGTTAACGGCTACCAGCGCGCCTCCACTGTCTCCGAACGCGGCGAGTTCGCCATCCGCGGCGGGGTGATCGACGTCTACCCGCCCGGCGCCGAGGAGCCGGTGCGGCTGGATCTGTTCGGCGACACGCTGGAATCCATCCGCGCCTTCGATCCCGAGACCCAGCGCTCGACCAAGCAGCTCAAGGAGGTCTCCCTCCTGCCGGTCAGCGAAGTCTTGTTGGACAAGGAGGGCATCACCCGATTCCGGCGGGGTTATGTGGAGGCGTTCGGCGCCCCCGGCGGCGATCCCCTGTACGAGACGGTCAGCGGCGGCGGCCGTCGCGCCGGCATGGAGCACTGGCTACCGCTGTTCTATCCGAGCATGGCGACC
The DNA here is from genome assembly GCF_036677185.1 of Phenylobacterium sp. Classification (GTDB taxonomy): domain Bacteria; phylum Pseudomonadota; class Alphaproteobacteria; order Caulobacterales; family Caulobacteraceae; genus Phenylobacterium. Next base: position 200,944 of record NZ_JAKFEN010000022.1, on the reverse strand, counting down.
TTGCTGGACTACCTGCCGGCCGACGCCCTGATCGCGACCGACCATCTGGCCAATGAGAGTCGCGACGAGCGGCTGGCGATGATCGCCGACGCCTACGACGCCCGCGCCCAGGCCGACCGCAAGGTGCACTACCATCCGCTGGAGCCGGACCAGCTCTACATGTCCCGCGAGGAGTGGCGCGAACGGTTGGCCCGCCGCGCCACCCGCCGCTTCTCGGCCTTCCAGGAGGCCGAGGGCGACACCGTCGTCGACATGGGCGCGCGCCAGGGCCGCAGCTTCATCGCCGAACGCCAGCGCGACAGCGTCAACCTGTTCGAGGCCACGGCCGACCATGCCCGGGCGCTGGCGTCCCAGGGCAAGCGGGTGCTGTTCGCCTCCTGGTCCGACGGCTCGTCCGATCGCCTGGGCGCCATGCTGTCCGACCATGGGCTCAAGCACATCTCTCTGGCGCCCTATTGGGACGCCGCCAGGGCCGCCGATCCCAAGCTCCCGCAGCGGGTGGTCCTGCCGTTGGAGACAGGTTTCGAGACCGAGACCCTGGCGGTTATCTCCGAGACCGACATCCTGGGCGATCGCCTGGCGCGTCCGCGCCGCCGCCGCCGGGCGGCCAACTTCCTGGCCGAGGCCAGCGCCCTGACCCAGGGCGACCTGGTCGTCCATATCGACCACGGCATCGGACGGTATGAGGGTCTGAAGACCCTCGACGTCCAGGGCGCGCCGCACGACTGCCTTGAGCTGCACTACGGGGGCGAGGCCAAGCTCTATCTGCCGGTCGAGAACATCGACCTCCTGACCCGCTACGGTTCGGACGGGGAGGGCGTGCAGCTCGACCGGCTGGGCGGGGCGGCCTGGCAGGCGCGCAAGGCGCGGGCCAAGGAACGCCTGCGCGACATGGCCATGGGCCTGATCGGTATCGCCGCCGAGCGCGCCACCAAGACGACGGACCCGGTCGTGCCGCCGCACGGTGTGTTCGACGAGTTCTGCGCCCGCTTCCCCTACGAAGAGACCGAGGACCAGCTCAACGCCATCGGCGACGTCCTGGAGGACCTGGGCGCGGGCAAACCGATGGACCGGCTGATCTGCGGCGACGTGGGCTTCGGCAAGACCGAGGTGGCCCTGCGCGCCGCCTTCGTGGTGGCCATGAGCGGCCAGCAGGTGGCCGTGGTGGCGCCGACCACGCTGCTCGCCCGCCAGCACTTCAAGACCTTCTCGGACCGGTTCCAGGGCTGGCCGATCAAGGTCCGCCGGCTCTCGCGCCTGGTGCCCGCCAAGGAGGCCGCCGAGACCCGCGAGGCGCTCAAGAACGGCGAGGTCGAGATCATCATCGGCACCCATGCGGTGCTCTCCAAGCAGGTCGGGTTCAAGAACCTCGGCCTGGTTATCGTCGACGAGGAGCAGCACTTCGGGGTGAAGCACAAGGAGAAGCTCAAGGAGCTTCGCACCGACGTGCACATGCTGACCCTGACGGCGACACCGATCCCCCGCACCCTGCAGATGTCGCTGTCGGGTATCCGCGAGATGTCGATCATCGCCACGCCGCCGGTCGACCGACTGGCCGTGCGGACCTACATCACCCCCTTCGACCCCGTGGTCATCCGCGAGGCCCTGCTGCGTGAGAAGTATCGCGGCGGCCAAGCCTATTACGTGGCCCCGCGGATCAGCGACCTGCCGGAGCTGGAGCGGTTCCTGCGTGAGCAGACCCCGGAGGTCCGCTTCGTGGTCGGTCACGGCCAGATGGCCCCGACCCAACTGGAAGACGTGATGAGCGCCTTCTACGAGGGCCAGTACGACGTGCTGCTCTCGACCACGATCGTGGAGAGCGGGCTGGATATCCCCACCGCCAACACCATGATCATCCACCGCGCCGACATGTTCGGCCTGGCCCAGATGTACCAGCTGCGCGGCCGGGTCGGCCGGGCCAAGGCGCGGGCCTACGCCTATCTGACAACGCCTTCGGAAAAGCCGATCACCCTCTCGGCGGAGCGACGGCTGAAGGTGTTGCAGTCCCTGGACAGCCTCGGCGCGGGCTTCCAGCTCGCCAGCCACGACCTGGACCAGCGCGGCGGCGGCAATCTGCTGGGCGAGGAGCAGTCGGGCCACATCCGCGAGATCGGGGTCGAGCTCTATCAGCAGATGCTGGAAGACGCGGTCAACGAGCTGAAGGCCCTGGCCGGCAAGGGCGACGGCGCCACCGATCGTGGCTGGTCGCCGCAGATCAACACCGGGGCGGCCGTCTTGATCCCCGAGGAATATGTGCCGGACCTCAATGTCCGCCTGTCGCTCTACCGCCGTTTGTCGGATGCCGAGAAGTCCGGCGACCGCGAAGCGCTGGCCGCCGAGATGATCGACCGCTTCGGACCCCTGCCTCCCGAGGCCGGCCAACTGCTCAAGGTCGTGGCCATCAAGGGCCTGTGCCGCGAGGCCAATGTCGCCAAGATCGACGTCGGGCCGAAGGGCGCGGTCGTCACCTTCCGCGGCGACGCGTTCAAGAACCCCATGGGCCTGGTGGGCTTCATCCAGAAGAACCAGGTGGCCTGGCGCATCCGCCCCGACCACAAGGTGGTGGTGAAGGGCGAATGGGAGACCCCCGAGCAGCGCCTGGGCGCCGCCGAGCGCGTGCTGAGCGAACTGGCCAGGCTGGCGGCCTGAGCCGCCTTGCCGTCCCGGTCGGGTCCTCTAGGTTGAGCGGGCGTGAGGGGACTTCGAAATGAGGACACTTGGCTTTCTGGCGGCGGTGGCCGCGTTCCTGGCCGTCGGACCGGTCCAGGCGCAGGATGCGGAGACGCGCAGGGACCTGCGCTGCATCGCCTCGATCGCGGCGGTCGCGGGCAGCGCCAAGGACGCTGCCGCTGCGAACTCCGCAATTATGGGCTTCCTCTACTATCTCGGCCGGGCGGAGGGTCGGGAACGCGACCTCAATCTCGAAAACGCCCTCCGCCGGGAGGTCGTTCTGATGAAGCCCTCCGACATTCGGGCCGAGGCGCTGCGCTGCGGCGAGCAACTCAAGTCGAAGGGGGTTCAGCTCCAGGCCATCGGCCGCAGCATGCAGGCCGTGGAAACGCCGCCCGAGAGCTAGGGGGGCGGACCAAGAGTCCCGCCCAGCAGCCGGCGCGCCCGGATCCACATCTCCAGGCGCTGGGTGCAGACCAGGCCGGCGGCGAACAGCAGGAAGACGTCGGCGATCTCGACCGGCGTGACGCGCAGTTCGCCGGCGTGTCCCAGGGCGTAGTCGCGGAACGAGAAGCGCAGCAGGAAGATCCCGGCGATCAGGGCCATGCCGAGGGGCGAAGCCTTGCTGGTGAGCGCGTGGGTCTCGGGATCGATCTTGATTTCCGTGGTCCGTCCGCGCCACCAGCCCATCCCCGCGCCCATACCCAGGACGAAGGTCTCGGCGACCAGCACCGGCAGCCGCGGCGGTGGCTGAACCGCGAACGTCAGCACGACGGCCAGCAGGATCAGGGCCGGGGTGATCCACATGCGCTCGATGCGTAGAACACGGGTGCGTACGCCGCGCAGGAGGATGACCACGATGGCGATGAGTGGAACCAGATAGGCCCAGGCGCCCTGGGCGCCCTCGGGGCTCATCACACCGCCTGCTGATGCGCGCGGGCGGCGGCCTCTTCCAGAGCCTTGCCGGCGCCCTCGGCGCCGCCGACCTCGGCCACGCCGATGTCGAACTCGATGACGAAGGGCGGCTTGCCGTCGCCCGCTTCGAAGGCCGTACAGCCGATCACCGCGGCGATCCGCTCGCCGGCCGCCCGGGCCGAGGCCTGGGGCGTGGCGGGCAAGGCCAGCGCGAAGACCTCCGGGCTCAGCCGCGCGGCGGTGTCCTCCACCCGCACTAGCCGGCCGATCATCGAGCCGATCTGGGGGATGGCGCGGTCCAGCCAGCCGCCGGCGCGCGCGGCGCTGATGTCCTGCTTCTCGGCCACCTTCAGCACGCAGACGGACAGCGGCCGATTGCGCAGGCGCGCCGCCTGGGCGAGGCGGCCCAGGTGGTGGGCGAAGAGATCGCGGGTGAAGAGCCCGGTCGCCGCATCCATCAGGCCCGAGGAACGCGCCTTTTCCAGCGCCTTGCGGACCGCGGTCTGCCGACGATAGCTGCGGGCCAGCTCGATCACCCGCTTGGCGGTCTCGGTCTCCGGCGTCTCTGGCGAGGCCACGTCGGAGACGCCCCGATGATAGGCCTCCGACATGGTCACATAGCTCTCCTGGCGCATATAGAGCAGGGCGGGCGTGTGATAGAGGCGGGTGTTACGGCGCATGCCGGCGGCGATGGAGAGCGCCTCCTGGCTGTTGTCGCCGGCCCACAGCACCACGGCGTCGAAGGACCGTTCGTGCAGGTAGTCGAAGGCCGTGTAAGCGGTGAAGGCCCCCACCACCTCGGCGCCCGACCGGGCCAGCGCATTGGAGAGCGCCAGGAATTGCGGGGCCGGCTCGCCGATGGCCAGCACCTGGAAGGGGTTGGCGTCGGGCTCGGGCAGGTCCAGCCAGCCGCCGCGATCGGCGAAGCTGGCGCGGCGCAGTTCGAACTCCTCCTCGGCCACGGCCGTGCGGACCAGGGTTTCCAGGCGCAGAACGGCCTGGGCCGGATGGATCGGCGGGGCCAGGGTCAGGTCGAAATCGTAGCTCTCCAGCTCGGGCTCGGGATCGCCGATGGCGACGACCGGAAGACGGCGCGGGGCGCAGGCGGCCTTCAGGCGCCGGGCCATGGTCAAGGCTTCATGGCCGCCGCTGGCCAGGTCGATGATGGCGGCTTCGATATTCAGGTCGCCAAGCGCCGCGAGCGCCGCATAGGGGCCGCGCGCCGTGACCGTGCGCCAGCCCAGCCGGTCGAGGCCCTCGGCGAGCGGACCCGCCAGGGCGTCATCGCGCGCGACAATCAGGACCCGCGCCTGGACGCTTGCCGCCATTCCTAGAACCCTTGACGCAACCCCCTCCGATGTTCACGCCCGGGTTGGACGGGAATCGAAGCGCCTGCCGACTATACAGACGGCGCGCGCAGACGACAGCGCGGCCGCGTCGCAGAGTGAAGGAGACGGTGATGGAACAGGTGTTGGCAGGGCGGATCGCGGTAATCACAGGTGCGTCGGGCGGGCTCGGGGCGCATTTCGCGAGGGTGCTGGCGAAGAACGGCGCAGCCGTGGCCCTGGCGGCGCGGCGGCTGGACATGGTCGAGGCCCTGGCCGGCGAGATCGCAGGCGATGGCGGCCGCGCCATGGCGCTGCGGCTGGACGTCGCCGACGCCCAGTCCATCGGTCCCGCCTTCGACGAGATCGAGACGGCGCTGGGACCCATCTCCATCCTGGTCAATAACGCCGGGGTCGGCGGGGAGGGGCTGGCGCTCGACCTCTCGGTGGAGGAATGGGACCGGACCTTTGACGTCAATGTGCGCGGCGTGTTCTTCGCCGCCCAGCAGGCCGCCAAGCGCATGCTGGCCTCGGGCGTGGCCGAGGCCGGGACCGCCAGGATCGTCAACATCGCCTCCATCGCCAGCCACACGGTGCTGCCGGGGCTCTCGGCCTACAACGCCTCCAAGGCCGCCGTGGCCATGCTGACCCGCGGCCTGGCGCGGGAATGGTCGCGGCGCGGGATCGCGGTCAACGCCATCGCGCCCGGCTATATCGAGACCGATATCAACGCCGACTGGTGGGCCACCGAAGGCGGCCAGAAGCAGCTCAAGGGCTTCCCGCGCCGCCGGCTGATGGAGGCGACCGATCTCGACGCCTCGCTGCTGATGCTCTGCGGACCGGCGGCTCGGGCCATCGCCGGGACCCTGATCACCATCGACGACGGCCAGTCCCTGCCCGGCGGCGGCTGACGGTTGGCTGACGGGGCGTCAGCGAGGCAGGATGACCGGAATCTAGGGAGAGTTTCCATGCGCCAGGGACCGCTGAGCGGCCTGAAGGTCGTCGAATTCGCCGGGATCGGACCGGGGCCGTTCTGCGGCATGCTGTTGTCGGACCTGGGCGCGGACGTGGTGCGGATCGACCGCAAGGGTCCCGGCCGTTCCTCGCCGGCCGACATCACCGCCCGCGGACGGCGCTCGGTGGCGCTCGACCTCAAGAACCCCGCCGCCATCGAGACCTGCCTGAAGCTGATGGAAGGCGCCGACGCGGTGTTCGAGGGCTTCCGGCCGGGCGTCATGGAGCGGCTGGGCCTGGGCCCGGAGGTGGCCATGGCGCGCAATCCCAAGCTGGTCTACGGCCGGATGACCGGCTGGGGCCAGTTCGGGCCCTACGCCAACGCCGCCGGGCACGACATGAACTACATCGCCATCACCGGCGCCCTGCACGCGATCGGGACCAAGGAAAAGCCAATCCCCCCCTTGAACCTGGTGGGCGACTTCGGGGGCGGGGCGCTCTATCTGGCCTTCGGCCTGCTGGCCGGGGTGATCCACGCGCGGGCGAGCGGCCAGGGCCAGGTGATCGACTGCGCCATGAGCGACGGCGCGGCCTCGCTGATGGCCATGTTCTACGGCTTCAAGGCCAGTGGGATGTGGAAGGAGGAGCGGCGCGCCAACCTGCTCGACGGCGGCGCCCATTTCTACGACACCTACCAGTGCTCGGACGGCAAATGGATTTCGATCGGCTCGATCGAACCGCAGTTCTACGCCCTGCTGCTGGAGAAGACCGGGATCAACGATCCGGAGTTCGCCAAGCAGATGGATCGCGGGAGCTGGGACGGCCTGCGCGAGAAGCTCGCCCACGTCATCGCCCAGAAGACCCAGGACGAATGGTCCGAGATCATGGGCGCCAGCGACGTCTGCTTCGCCCCAGTGCTTGATCTCGATGAGGCGCCCAGGCATCCGCACAACGTGGCGCGCCAGACCTTCGTCCAGGTCGAGGGCGTCACCCAGCCCGCGCCCGCGCCTCGCTTCTCGGCCACGCCCGGCGCCATCCAGGGGCCGCCGCCCGGCATCGGGGCCCACGACCGCGAAGCCCTGAGCGACTGGGGCTTCTCGGGCGCCGATATCGAGGCCCTCAAGGCCGCTGGCGCTTTGGCCTGAGCAAACTCGTCATTCCCCGGATCGTCGTTCCGACGACCGGAGGATGACGATTGTTATTTCGCCGGCGCCGCCATCGGCGTCAGGCCGGCCGCGGCGGCCTTCTGGGCGGCGTGCTCCTCGGCGCCCAGCGGGATGAGGCCGCGCTGCTGCAGGTAGCCGCCCTTGCCGGTGGCGGCGTCGGAGACGAAGGCGTTCACATATTCGCGCAGGCCGGGGATGACGCCGATATTGGCCTTCTTCACGTAGATGTAGAGCGACCGCGATATGGGATAGGTCCCGTTCGAGATGGTCTCGAAGGTGGGGGCGACGCCGTCGATCGTGGCGGCCTTCACCGTGTCCATGTTGTTCTCGAGGAACGAATAGCCGAAGGCCCCGAGGGCGTTGGGGGTCTTGGTCAGGGTCTGGACGATGGCGTTGTCGTTCTCGCCAGCGTCGACCCAGGCGCCATCGCCGCGGATCGTGTGGGCCTTGGCCTTGAAGGCCTCTTCATCGGACGAGCGCAGGGCTTCCAGCGCAGGGATCTTGCGCGCGCCAGTCTCCAGGGCCAGCTCGGCGAAGGCGTCGCGGGTGCCCGAGGTCGGCGGCGGGCCATAGACCAGGATGGCCTGGGCGGGGAGGGCGGCGTCGACCTCCTTCCAGGTCTTGGCGGCGTTCTTGGCGAATCCGGCGCCGGCCGGCGTCTCGGCGGCCAGGCCGCGGTAGATCTGGTCGATCTTGAAATTGTAGGTCGGGCCGGTTTTCGCGTTGGCGATGACGATGCCGTCGAAACCGATCTTGATCTCGACGATATCGGTGACGCCATTGGCGACGCACTGGTCGAATTCGGATTTCTTGATGGCGCGCGAGGCGTTGGCGACGTCCGGGAAGTTCGCGCCCGAGCCGCCGCAGAACAGCTTGAAGCCGCCGCCGGTCCCCAGGGACTCGACCTTGGCCGCCTTGCCGCCGCTGGATCTGGCCACGTTCTCGGCGACCCTGGTTGCGAAGGGGAAGACGGTGGAAGAGCCCGCCGCCCAAACCTGGTCGCGGCCGCTGGCGCTGGGGCCGGCCTTGGCGGCGTCGCCCTCGGTTTTCTGGCCGCAGGCGGAGAGGGCCAGGGCGGCGGCGACATAGGCGAACTGTTTCATCTAAGGGCTCCGGCTCGTTGGGGACGGCTAAGGGCAAACGCCGTTATAGCCGCTTGCGTGAATGTTGGATGACGGTCCGCGCGGTGAACAGGGGGCTCGATCATCGTTCAGGTGGGGTTCAGCCGTCTGGCGCGATTCTAGGGTCAGGTTGAACGCCGCTATCTCCCGTCCCTCGACGCGGCGCCAGGCCTGATGGAACGACACGCCCATCGGCGGCGCGCCGGCTCCCGCAAGGGACCGGCGCGCCGCTACAATATGCGCGACGCCAAGAGCGCTTGCGCCGAAGCGCGAGCTTCAGCACTTTCCGCGCCATGTTGATCGCCCGGGTAACCCAACGGCTGCGCGAAATGGACTGGGACCCGACGCACTGGCTGCGCCTGGCCCTGTTGATCTCCGGCAAGGCCCTGACCAGGCTCTGGGGCCGGGATGTCATGCTCTATGTGGGCGGCGTCTCATTCTTCGTCATGCTGGCGGTGTTTCCAGCCCTGGCCATCACCATCGGGATCTATGGCCTGCTCGCCGATCCCGCCGCGGCGGCGCACCAGGCCGAGCAGTTGGCGACCATGATGCCGGCCGGCGCGCAGAGCCTGTTCACCAGCGAACTGACCCGGTTGGCCCACGCGCCCTTCCAGGTGGTCTCGACCCAGAGCGGAGTGGCGCTTGTGATCGGCGGCTACGCCGCGCACCGGGGGTTCAAGGCCCTGCTGGCCGGACTGTCCTTCATCCATGACGAAGACGCGCCGCGCGGTTTCGTGGGCTTCAACGTCATGGCCCTGATCGTGCTGGTCGCGGCCTTCGCCATGCTGGCCTTCTTCTCGGCCGTCTTCTTCTATTTCCGCTTCGTGGCCGCCGCCTTCGACTTGAAGCCGCTGGCCGGCGTCACCTGGCTCTACAGCGAGTGGACCTGGGCCAGCGTGGGCGTGACCGTGGCCATGACCCTGATCTACCGCTTCGCCATGTCCAGCGTCCCGGTCGCGTGGCGCGCCTCGATCATGGGCGGAATCGCCGCGGCGTTTCTCTGCCTGGGGGCCTCGTGGGCCAGCGCCATCTATGTGGAACAGATCGCCTCGCTGGGCGCCACCTACGGCTCGGTGGCCGCCGTGGTGGTGTTCCTGATCTGGCTGTCCTGGAACGTCAACGCGGTCTTCCTTGGCGGCGCCTTGGCCACCGAGATCGAGATCCTGCTGCTGGAACGCCGCCCGGCCAGACCCCTGCTGACCGATCAGCGGAAGGTCTAGCTCGGCTTCCCCACAAGGAAACCCAGCACGCCGGCCGCTTCGGTGACGTCCAGCACCGCAAACCCCGCGCCCGCCGCGAAGTGGGGGACGTCGATGCGGGCCAGGGGGTCGTCGGCCAGCAGGCGCACGCGGGCGCCTGGCGGGGCGTCCTCCAGGGCGCGGCGCAGGCGCAGGGTCGGGACCGGGCAGCGGTGGCCGCGGGCGTCGACGAGGATCTCCGGCGGGGGCTCGGGCGAAGGCATGGCCGGGCCATAGCCGGTCCGCCGCCGGAACCCAAGCTTGGCGTTCATGCGTTGATCCCCCCAAGATGCGCCCTGGGAGGACGCCGTGGCCGAGACTTTCACGACCAATGTGCCCTCCAGGCTCGATCGCCTGCCGTTCAGCCGGTTTCACTGGCTGGTGGTCGCCGCCCTCGGCGTCACGTGGATCCTGGATGGGCTGGAGGTCACACTGGTCGGCTCGCTGTCGCCCGCGATCCAGGCTGGGCTCGGCTTGACCGGCGCCCAGATCGGCCTCTCCGCCAGCGCCTACATCCTGGGCGCGGTCCTGGGGGCGCTGATGTTCGGGCGGCTGACCGACACCTATGGGCGGCGCAAGCTCTTCACCATTACCGTGGCGGTCTACCTTGTCGCCACGATCGCCACCGGGTTCGCCTGGGATTTCTGGTCCTTCCTGCTGTTCCGGTTCCTGACCGGCGCGGGGATCGGCGGGGAGTATGGGGCGGTCAATTCGGCGATCCAGGAACTGATCCCGGCCCGGCGGCGCGGCTATACGGACTTGGCCATCAACGGCAGCTTCTGGGTCGGGGCGGCGCTGGGCGCCACGGGCTCTCTGGTGGTGCTGAATCCGGAGATCGTCGACCAGGCCTGGGGCTGGCGGCTCGCCTTCGTCATCGGCGGACTGCTCGCCCTGATCGTCATCTTCATCCGCCGGTATATCCCCGAAAGCCCACGCTGGCTGATGACCCACGGCAGGCCGGAGGAGGCCCTGGCCATCGTCGAGGCCATAGAGGTCCGGGTGGCGCGCGACACCGGCCAGACGCTTCAGCATATCGACGAGTTGAAGGTCTTGAGGCTGCGCCACACGCGAACTTCCTGGCTGGACATCGCGCGGTCGCTGATGGTCCGCCATCCCCGGCGCACCGTGCTGGGCGTGGTGCTGATGGCGACCCAGGCCTTCTGCTACAACGCAATCTTCTTCACCTACGCCCTGATCCTCACCAAGTTCTACGACGTCGCGCCAGCCGCCATCGGCTGGTTCATGCTGCCCTTCGCGCTCGGCAATTTCATGGGCCCGCTGCTGCTGGGGCATCTGTTCGACACGGCGGGGCGGAAGGTGATGATCAGCCTGACCTACGGCCTGGCGGGCGCGTTGCTCTGCGTCACGGGCTGGATGTTCGCTCAAGGCGTGCTCTCGGCCGTGACCCAGACGGTGGCCTGGACGGTGATCTTCTTCTTCGCCTCGGCCGGGGCCAGCGCGGCCTATCTGACCGTGGGCGAGAGCTTTCCCTTGGAGACCCGGGCGGTGACCATCTCGTTGTTCTACGCCTTCGGCACCCTGCTGGGCGGGGTCGGCGGACCAGCCCTGTTCGGCGCCTTGATCGACACCGGCGAGCGCGGCCAGATCTTTCTGGGCTATTTGCTGGGCGGCGGGCTCATGCTGCTGGCGGCCGAGGTTGAACTGTGGCTGGGGGTGGCGGCCGAACGCATGCCCCTGGAGGAGGTGGCCGCTCCGCTCTCCCTGGTCGACGACGCGCCCTAGCTGGGCCAGGCCGCCTCATGGACGCCCAGCGGCGTCGTGGGCCGCCGCCAGCGCGCAGGCGTGGCCGACAGCGTCACCGGCGCCCGCAGGTGGCGAACCCGGCCAAAGCCCGAGTCGCTGTCGATCCGCCAGCCGTCGATCTCCTCGGGCGTGGGGGGCTGGATGGCGTCGAGATGGCCTGGTTCGGCCAGGCCAAGGCCGCGCAGCCACATGCCGGTCTGAGCCAGCGAGACCCGCACCAAATAGCTGCCGCCGAAGCGAGCGCGGCGGTCCAAGGCGACCATGGTCCCGAAGGCCGCCAGGAACCCGGTCGTATAGTCGGTCACCGCGCCGGGCTGGAGCTGGGGCCCCTTTTCGCCGCCGAAGGTGTAGCCGCCATGCACATGGGCCAAGCCGGTCACTGTCTGGGCGAGCTGCTCCCAACCCGGCCGGTTGGCCCAGGGGCCTTCGTGGCCGTAGGCGTTGATCGAGGTGTAGACGATCCCCGGCCGCAGGCGCGCCAGGTCCAGCGGTCCCAGTCCCATGCGTTGCAGCGAGCCCAGGCGGTAGCCCTGGCTGAACACGTCGCAGCCCGCGATCAGCTCGTTCAGCCGTGTCCGGTCGGCCTCATTTGTCAGGTCCAGCCAGGTCGAGAGCTTGCCGTGGCCGACATCGCTGACGAAGAACTCGGTGGCCGGCAGTTTGGGCGAGGCCACATAGAGCACGTCCGCGCCGTACTGGGCCAAGGTCCTGCCACAGGTCGGACCGGCCAGGACCCGGGTCAGGTCCAGCACGCGCACCCCGGAAAGCGCCGCCTCGCCGCCGAGCGGCAGGGGCATGGGTGGGCCCTCGGCGATCTTCACCACCTCCACCAGGGGCCGCGCGGCGAGGATGCGGCCCTGCTCGGAGGCGTCCCATTCCTGCGGCGAGCGCACCATGGCGCCGCATATCCCGGCCGCGGCGATGGCGTTCTCCAAGTCGAGCGCCTTCCAGGTCAGGGTCGTGGCGGCGACGGCGGCGGCGTCGGCCGGCGATCCCATCAGCTGATGCAGCTTGGCGGCGCTGGCCGGGAAGCTGGGATGCAGGAATATCCAGCGCCCGTCCTTGGTGGGGAAGAACCCCATGGCCGGGGTGCCGCGCCCTCCGCCGCCGGCGTCGTCCGGGCGCGAGGGCGGCGCGCGCGAGGGATCCTCGAAGGTCTGCAACGCGAAGCTGACAAGGGCCGCGCCGGCTTCGCGGGTGGACACGCTCACATCCTGGTCCTGGCCCGAGCGCTGTTTCCAGATGTCGGCGGCGAGCGTCCCGCCCGCCGCCAGGGCCGCGGCCGCGGCGGCCTCGGCGTGGAATCGGGTCTTCATCCCCGCGGGTCCCTCGTCGAAGGTCACGAAGTCGGGGCGTTCGCGCGCCGCCAGGCGCATCAATTGTTCGAAGGCCTGCTCGGCGACCGTCATTCCAATTCCCCCGCAAGCCTCGAAATCTGCGGCATTATGGAACCAGGGAATGGGAGGACAACATGGGCGATCCTGGAAACACCGGCGAGGCTGCGTCGCGCCGGACGATGTTGGGCCTGGGCTTGGGGCTGGCCGTGGCCGGCGCCGCCTCCGCGGCGGACCTGAAGAACGCCCCCGACGCATTGGTCCGCAAAGCCTCGCCGGGCCGGTTCGCTGGAAAGGTCGTGCTGATCACCGGCGCCACCTCGGGAATCGGTAAGTCCACGGCGCACGCTTTCGCCATGGAGGGCGCCAAGGTGATGTTCTGCGGCCGGCGCGAGACCCTTGGCGCCGAGGTCCAGTCGGCGCTGCGCGCCGCCGGCGGCGAGGCGACCTATTGGAAGGCCGACGTGCGGGTCGACGAGGAGGTCGCGGCCCTGGTCGCCGCCTGCCTCAAGACCTATGGGGGACTGGACGTGGCGTTCAACAACGCCGGGATCGGACAGGGCGGGGTCGTGCTGGGCTCGATGGATTGGAAGGCCCACAACAACCTGATGGAGACCAACCTCAACGGCGTGTTGCGGGGCATGGACCGCCAGGTCCCGGCGCTGCGGGCGCGCGGCGGCGGAGCGATCGTCAATACAGCCTCGGTGCTGGGCTATGCGGGCAATCCGCAGCTCCTGTCCTACAGCCTGTCCAAGGCCGGCGTGCTCAGCGCGACGCGCAGCGCGGCGTTGCAGCTCGCCCGGGACAATATCCGGGTCAATGCGGTCTCGCCGGGCCCCATCGACACGCCGATGATGGGCGGCGGCGCGGCCGACGCCTCGGGCAAGCGCACGCCCTCGGGCCGCGCCGGCCAACCGGAAGAGATCGCCCGGGCGGTGATGTACTTGGCCTCCGACGAGGCCAGCTATGTCACGGGCGAGGACTTGCGGGTCGACGGGGGGCTGCGGGCCTCCTAGGCGCAGCGCGTCCGAACGCCGCAAGCATTTGGAAAAACGCGTAAACCTCGCCGAAACGAGTCCCGCGCTACTGCTTGCCGGTCGATTGGGGTCGAGGCGACATGCAATCACTTTCCCGCAGGTTCCAGGTCAGCCTTGGGGTGCTGTCGCTGATCCTAACAGCCCTCGGGACCGTGGGAGCCTTCCTGGTATTCCAGCGCGAGCTGTCGAACCGCCAGATCACCTATCTCGCCGACTATGTCGAAGAGCGCAGCACCAACGTGGACAAGCGGTTTTCCAACCTGGAGAACCTGCACAAGGCCGCCGCCACCGAACTGGAACGTCGGGTGAAGCGCCTGCCGGCGACCGAGATCGACCGGCTGGCCGAGACCTACTACCCCATGCACGCCGACGGCACTCGCCGCAGTCGTTCGGAATATTTCGACGGCCACACCAGTCCGACCGGCGAGGTGACCTACGGCATGGGGGCCTTCATCTCGCGCGGGGCCGACATTCCTACCCTGGAGAAGGCCGCCCTGGTCTCGGCCTTCGAGATCGTCTCCGACTTCGGCCAGGCCGCGCACAGCGAGTACGACAATTTCTACTTCTTCACCCCGTCCACCCGGCTGGTCATGTTCGGACCCGACCGGCAGGACAAGCTGATGTTCTATCGCCAGGAGGCGCCCGCCGATCTGGACATCAGCCAGGAGGAGATGTCCAAGATCGTCCTGCCGCAGAACAATCCGGAGCACGCCACGCGCTGCACCAACCTGCAGCGCCTGATCCAGAACACCCAAGGCGAACGGTTGGCCACGGGCTGCCTGACCCCGGCCTATGTGGACGGCAAGTTCGTCGGCGCCTTCGGCTCGTCCATCGAACTGACCGGTTTCTTCCTCAACGCCATCCGCAACACCCTGCCGGGCGCCTCCAACCTGGTGGTGACCGGCAAGGGTGAACTAATCGCCTATCCGGGCTTCGAGACCCCGGGACGCGCCTCGGAGGACACCATCGCCGCCTATGAGCGCAAGCTGGGCATCAAGACCCTGGTTCGCGCCATCCAGGCCGACGGCAAGCCGAATGGGGTGATCACCAGCCCGGGCGGCGGCGAGATCGTCGCTTACGGGAAGCTGACCGGCCCGGATTGGTATCTGCTGCTGAGCTATCCCAAGTCCGCGGTCACCTGGTCGGCGGCCAAGTCGGCGTCGTGGGTGCTGGTGCTGGGCCTGGTGGCCTCGGTGGCCCAGATGCTGCTGGTCATGGCGCTGGCCCGCCGGACCATCGTCCAGCCCCTGCGTCGGCTTGCGGCCTCCTGCGAGCCCGAGGCCTTCGGCGAACGCGAACGCCCGGACGTCTCCCTGGTGGAGGCCCGCACCGACGAGATCGGCGTGCTGGCCAAGGCGCTGCGCCGCGAGCGCGAGAAGGTCGAGATCGTGCTGTCCTCCCTGGAGGATCGCGTCCACGAACGCACCGCCCAGCTCGAACGGGCCAATGCGGAGAAGTCGCGCTTCCTGGCCAATATGAGCCATGAGCTGCGCACGCCGCTGAACGGCGTGATCGCCATCTCCGAGACCCTGGCGGCCGAGCAGAAGACGGCCAAGAGCCGCGAGTTGGCCGAACTGATCGTCTCCTCGGGTCGGTTGCTGGAGCAGGTGCTGACCGACATCCTCGACTTTTCGAAGATCGAGGCCGGCGAAATCAAGCTCGCCAACGAAGCCTTCGCCATGAGCAGCACCGTCGGCCGCATCGCCGAATTGCACCGGGCCTCGGCCGAGGCCAAGGGGCTGGACCTGTCCTGGCGCGTCGATCCCGCCGCCGAAGGCCGGTTCATGGGGGACCAGGTCCGCCTGACCCAGGTGCTATCCAACCTGCTGTCCAACGCGGTCAAGTTCACCGAGGTCGGTACTGTCCGCCTTGAGGTCCGCCCCCATGGCGCGGCGATCGCCTTCACGGTGGCCGACAGCGGCATTGGCTTTGATGACGAGGTGAAGGCGCGTCTGTTCCGCCGCTTCGAACAGGCGGACGCCTCGATCCGCCGCCGGTTCGGCGGCACGGGCCTGGGCCTGGCGATCAGCCGTTCGCTGGTGGAGCTGATGGGCGGCCGGATCGACGTGGAGTCGCAACCCGGCGCCGGATCGGCGTTCAGCTTCGTCCTGCCTCTGGAACGCGCCGCGGCGGAGGCGCCAATCGCCGACGAGCGGCATGCCGAGGCCTTCGACCTGGCGGGCTGCCGAGTCCTGTTGGCGGAAGACCATCCGACCAACCAGAAGGTCGTACAGCTCATCCTGCAGTCGGTGGGCGTCGAGCCGGTGATCGTCGAGAACGGCGCCCTGGCGCTCAATCTCCTGAAGGCCGAACGCTTCGACGTGGTGCTGATGGACATGCAGATGCCGGAACTGGACGGCCTGTCGGCCACAGGCCTGCTG
This sequence comes from Phenylobacterium sp., assembly GCF_036677185.1. Lineage (GTDB taxonomy): Bacteria > Pseudomonadota > Alphaproteobacteria > Caulobacterales > Caulobacteraceae > Phenylobacterium. The sequence continues at coordinate 185,039 of NZ_JAKFEN010000022.1, read as the reverse complement.
CGCGAGTTCGAGAGCGGCCAGGGCCTGCCGCGCACGCCGGTGATCATGCTGACCGCCAACGCCCTGGACGAGCACATCCGCGCCAGCCACGACGCCGGCGCCGACCAGCATCTCTCCAAGCCGATCCGCGCCGCGGCCCTGATCCAGGCCATCGTCGATGCGATCGCCGTGCGCGACGACGAGCCGCTCCCCAGGGCCGACGTCGCCTGACGGGCTGACTTCGCCGGCTCGTCCGGCTAGAAGCCGCTCATCGGTTCGCGGGGTGCGTCATGACGGTCATCGCTACGATTGAAGCGTTGGAGGCGATCTACGGCGCCCCCAACGAGAGCTCGACGGTCAAGGAAGCCGACTGGATCACGCCCCAGTACCGAGACTTGATCGAGGCCTCGCCTTTCGTCGCGCTGGCCACCGCCGGCCCCGAGGGGCTGGACTGCTCGCCGCGCGGCGATGACGGCCAGGTGGTGCGGATCGAGGACGAGCGGACCGTCCTGATGCCCGACCGGCGCGGCAACAACCGCTGCGACTCGCTGCGCAACATCGTGCGCGATCCCCGGGTCGCCCTGCTGTTCCTGATCCCCGGTTCGGGGAACACCCTGCGGATCAACGGCCGGGCCGAGATTTCGGTCGCGCCGGATCTGCTGGCCTCCTTCGCGGTCAAGGGCCAGGCGCCGCGCTCCGTGGTCGTGATCACCGTGGAGACCGTCTTTTTCCAGTGCGCGCGGGCCATCGTCCGCTCCAAGCTGTGGAATGCGGAACGGCACGTCGATCCGGCCAACCTGCCGACCGCGGGTCAGATACTGGAAGAGCGGAGCGAAGCACGGGTCGACGGCGCGGCCTACGACGCCGAATGGCCGGAGCGCGCCGCCAAGACCCTGTGGTGAGCGCTAGACCCATTCCGGGTCAGATGGAGTCATCTGACCGGATGAAAAGGGTCTATCTTCAAAAGTTTAGAGCCTGCCGGTCGCCTGAACCGGCATCCACTTCAGGCTGTCACGCTCTAGGCGCCGAACACCGTCTCGGCGGCCTGCGCGCTGAGCACCCGATACTCCCCGGCGGCCAGGTCATCGGGCAGGGCCAGGCCTCCGATCCGGTCGCGGTGCAGGGCCGTGACGTGGTTGCCGACCGCGGCGAACATCCGCCGAACCTGATGATAGCGGCCCTCCTCGATGATCAGCCGGGCCTCCCGCTCGCCGAGCGGTTCGAGAACGGCCGGGAGCAGGGGCTTGTCCTCGCCTTCCAGCATCAGGGTCCCGCTGGCGAACACCTCGCCCTCCAGGCCGCTCAAGGGCCGGTCGAGCGTGGCGACATAGCTCTTGGGCACATGGCGCTTGGGCGAGATCACCCGGTGCAGGAAGCCGCCGTCGTCGGTGATCAGCAGCAGGCCCGAGGTCTCCTTGTCCAGCCGCCCGACGCTGGAGAGCGCGGGGTCGCGCACCCGCCAGCGCGGCGGCAGCAGATCGTAGATCCGGCGCCCCGCCTCCTTGTGCGAGCAAACCACCCCCAGCGGCTTGTGCAGCATGAGGATCATCGGCGGCGGCGGATCGACCGCCGCACCAAGTATGGTCATGCGCCGGGGCAGGTCGGGCCCGATGGCGATCCGTGCGTTGGCGTCGGACAGGGCCACCCCGTCCAGGATCACCTCGCCGTCGGCGACAAGGCCGTGCATCTCCTTGCGGCTGCCATAGCCCAGATTGGCCAGCAGGCGGTCCAGCCGCATGGTTGGGGTCTTGGTCATCTGCGCGCTTCGTACACCTTGTAGCCGCCGGAGTCGGCCACGGGACGCACCGTCTTGAAGGCCTCGGCCAGCACCGCCTCGTAGGGCAGGTGGCGATTGGCGGTGATCCACAGGGTCCCGCCATTGCGCAGGGCGGCCGCCGCGGCGCGGATGAAGGCCTGGCCCAGGGCGCGATCCTCGGCGCCGCCATCGTGGAAGGGCGGGTTCATCACGACGAAATCGAGGCCGGTGAGGGCCGCGGCCGCCTGGCGCACATCGGCCCACTGAAGGCTCGCCCGGGGATCCTCGATATTGCGCCGCGCCGCCTCGACGGCCCGGCGGTCCAGGTCGATCATCACCAGTTCGGTGACCTTGGGCGAGGTGAGCACAGCCTGGGCGAGCCAGCCGATCCCGCAGCCGAAATCGGCGCCCCGGCCGCTCAGGGCCGGGAGGTGGCGCAACAGCAGGGCGCTGCCGGGATCGAGCCGGTCCCAACTGAACACCCCGGCCTGCGACCACAGGCCCTGCGGGAGCTGACGCGGCGCGCCTTCGGCCAGGGCCGCCTCGATCCCGACCAGGGTTTCCGGCCGCTCGACGGCGCAGATCCTGTGGTGTCGCCGGGAGGTCTCCGCCACCTCGCAGCCCATGGCGGTCAGGAGCTTTTTCAGCCTCAGACCGCCCTTGTCCTTCGGCGCGGCGGCGGTGAGCAGGCCGCCGGGCTTCAGGACGCGCAGGGCCTGGGCCAGCGCGTGGTTCGCCTCGATCGCCCCTGGCGGAACCAGGACCGCGACCTCGTCCAGCGCGCCGTCCAGGAACAGGGCGAGATCCTGCGATCCGGGAATCAAGGGCGAGACCTGGATCGCTCCGGCGGGGGGCTCGATGACATCGCGCGGCGGCGATCCGTAGACGGCGGTGGGCAAGTGGTGGGCGTCCGGCTGAAAGGAATCGGGACCTATGTGTAGGCGATCAGACGGCCGAACGCCGCCACCGTGAGCCAGAGCAGCAAGGATGTCAGGGCGAGCGCGCGGGCGATCCAGGGCGCCGTGGCGTCCCAGTCCCCCAGCTTCCCGCGCCAGGCCACGCGATAGGCGCCGGCGTTGACCAGGGCGAGCGTGATCAGCGTCAGCTTGCGCCGGAAGGTGTCGGAAACGGCGAGCGCGCCGGCGTCGGCGGCGAACATAACGAAGCCGCTCGGAACCATCAGCAGCAGTCCCGCGACGCCGATGGGCGTCAGGATCCGCCACAGGGGCGCGACCGGAATGGCGCGGAACACGCCGAACAGGCGCAGGTCCAGCAAGCCGATCCCGCCCACCAGCGTCACAAGGCCCAGGAGGTGGATCAGGTTCGCCGCCGGATAGGCGTATGAGGAGCCGCGCGCCCAGGCGCCGAAGGCTGAGCCCTGCAGCGTCTCGGCGAGCGCGACGGCGGCGTCCACGCCTAGCGGAGCTCGACGGTCTTGCCGTCCACCGTAACCCGCTCGATGCGCATCTCGGTCACACCGTCCTTGCGGGGATAGCCTTCCAGGGTCACCGGCTTGCCCGAGGTGATCATGGCCTGGGTCAGCCCGCGAGCCTCCATCCGCGCGACAGGCGCCAGGACGACGTCCCAGGACTTGCCCTGATAGCGGACCTTGGCTCCGCCGTGTGGGTTGCCCCAGGTCACGTTGGACAGGAGCGCGGTGACCTTGATGAGCTTTTCCGCGTCGTACGAACTCCAGCCGTGATGGGCGAGGGCGGTGGCCGGGAAGGTGAGGGCCGCAACAGCCGCCGCGATGGCTATGGGTTTCAACATGAGGCGTCTCTCGTCTGTTCCCCCACGCCTAGATCGCCACGGCTGGGCGGCGACCTCAAGGGGCGACCTCGCCTAGGGCGCGTAGCTGGAGCGGGCCTTGACGCCCCAATGGCCGTTCTCGCACGTGACCACATAGATGGAATCGAAGCCGCCGATGACGCTGCCGTCGGCGCGGTAGCGGGTGAATCGGGTGTCGATGTGCACCTTGTCGGCGCCGGCGTGGATCACCTCGCGGCGTTCCCAGGCCGAATGGTCCCACTCGGCCAGCGGCCCGCGTTCGAACATCTGGGGCTGGTGGTAACCGGACTCGATGATGGTGAGGGTGTTCGAGGCCAGGCGAACGCTGGGTAGGTTGAAGGTCGCCTCGAAGGCCTTGACGTCGCGGGCGTTGAAGGCGGCCATGAAGTCGTCCAGGCACGCCATGGCCGCGGCGGTCTCGGCGGCGTAGTCGGCCATGGGCGCCTCGCTCAGTTGGTCAGGGCCTGGATGATGGTCCCAAGCACGAACTGGGACAACCGCCAGAAGCTGTAGACGGCGCCGATCAGGATCGCCCAGGCCGCGGCGGCCAGGATCACGGTCTCCAACAGGCTGGAACCGACCTTGCGGACCGCCACGGGTGAGGGCGCCTCGGCGATGAACTTGTCGAACCCGGCCTTGTCGTCGGCTGCGATGATCGTCTGGTTGCTGTCGTTGGCGATGAAGGAGGGCGCGCCGTCCACGACCCGGCCATCGCCCCACAGAGTCACCTCGGCAGCCTTGCGGGGATGCTTGAACGTCACGGCGCCCTTGGTTCGCTCATGACCCAGGTCTGTTCGATAACCCGCGCGGACCAGGGCGTGCAGCCGCGCGATGACGACCTCACCTCTGACGTCCGTTTCTCGATCCAAGACCGCCCCCTCCCACGCGAGCGAACTCGACAGGATTCGCACCACCATGACGCCGCCGAAGCTGCGCCTTGAACGCCCGAGGGGACAGTCGCCGCCGCAGGCGGGAAATACAAGCCTGACGGGCGATTGGTCGCGGGTCGCGCGACGAAAAGCCCTTCGGGTTAAGCAGAATTAGCCTGTTCGCGCCGATCCGTCGCCTGCGGCCAATGCATTCTAGACCGCGGCGTCCACCGCCAGTGTCTCGCGCAGCTGCCGCTTGAGGAATTTCCCACTGGCGTTGCGTGGAATGGGGTCCTCCAGAAACCAGATATAGCGTGGGATCTTGTGCTTGGCGGCGATGGCCGCACAGTGGGCCCGTAGGTCCTGGGCGCTGACGCTCTCCCCCTGGCGCAGCACCACGGCGGCGCCGACTTCCTCGCCCAGGCGCGCGTCGGGGACGCCGAAAACGCAGGTCTCGGCCACGGCGGGGTGGCGGAAGATCGTCGCTTCGACCTCGGCGCAATAGACGTTCTCGCCACCGCGCAGGACCATGTCCTTCTTGCGGTCGACGATGAAGATGAACTCGTCGTCGTCGATGCGCGCCACGTCGCCGGTGCGCAGCCAGCCCTGGTGGATCGACTCGGCGGTGGCCTCGGGGCGGTTGATATAGCCCTTGATCACCGGCGTGCCCTTGACCCACAGCTCGCCGACCTGGCCGGCCGGCAGGGTCTTGCCCTCGTCGTCGACTACCTTGACCTCGAAGGTCGGCATGGCGCGGCCGCAGCTCTCGGGCTTGTCGACGAAGAAGTCGGCGGCCACGGCGGTGATGATTCCGCAGGTCTCGGTCATGCCGTAGCCGGTGTTCGGCCGGGCGGTCTTCACCTGGGCGTCGATCTTGCCGACCAGGTCGGGCGGAAGCTGCGCGCCGCCGCCACCCAGGGTGGTCAGGCTCGACGTGTCGGTCGTGGCGAAGTCAGGGTGGCTGATCAGTTCGCGCGCCATGGTCGGCACGCCGCTCATGGCGGTGACGCCCTCGCGCTCGATCAGCTTCAGGGCCTCCCCGGCGTCCCAGCGATACATCAGCACCATCTTTCCGCCGCCGGCGCTGATCGCATAGGCGGCGCAGTTGTTGGCGGTGACGTGAAACAGCGGGGTGGTGATCAGGCCCACGGGAACGGGGAGCGGCGCGGCAGGGTCGGGCATGACGCCGGTGGCCCGCGCCGTCGCCAGGCCCTGGACCTGGCCGGAGAACATCATGTTCATCAGGTTGGCGACGCAGCCCCGATGGGTGAGCTGCGCGCCTTTCGGGAAGCCCGTGGTGCCGGAGGTGTAGAAGATGCAGGCGTCGGCGTCGGGATCGACGCTCACGGCCGGCATCTCGCCGCCCTTGGCCACGACCTCGGCCCAGGGGATCACCCCGGCCGGGACGGGATCGGTGCGCACGGCCACCAGCAGCACGCCGTCGGCGATCTCGGGGCGCTCCAGGATGCGGGGCAGGCGCTCGCTGTCGGCGAAGATCACCTTAGGCGCGGAATCCTTGACGGCGTAGGCGAGCTCCTCGGTGACCCACCAGGCGTTCATGCCGACCGCGGCCACGCCCAGGCAGGCGCAGGCCCAGTAGATCAGCATCCATTCGGGATAGTTGCGCATGGCGATGGCCACCCGGTCGCCGGGCCGCACGCCTTGTTCGGTCAGCCAGGCGGCGACGGCGTTCACCTTGGCGTGGGCCTGGCCGTAGGTCAGGCGTTCGTCCTGGTAGACGAGGTAGTCGCGATCGGCGAACTGCAGGGTCGAAAGCCAGATCTCGCGCACGGAAGGCGGGGCGTGCCGGAAGGCGCGCAGCGTCTCGCCGCGCACCTCGACCTCGACGATCTCGAACGGCTGGCCGGGGGCGGTGAGCTCGGCCCAGGCCTGCTTCAATTCCCTGTAGTGCATCGATCCCTCTCTCTCGTTCCCGCGGTCGCGTCGAGGCGCCCGTGGGTCGTTCCGCAGCCAGGCGCCGTCGGCTGGCCGTAAGGTAATGGAACCTCTTCGCCCGCGCCACGGGGACCCTACGGAAGCCTTGAATCGCCTGGTTCCTCTTCTGCTTGCCCCTTCCGCACGGGGGGCCTGACGGCTGGGCCTCGAGCGGTGGATGATGGCCTGAGCCTCAACGGTTTTCGCCCACTGGATGACCCGCTGTTAAGGAAGATTAATTTTTTCTTCACTTCGCCGAGCGGCCGTGCTTCGCTCAGGCCATGGTTGTGCGCGGACGGAAACTTCCGGTCGGCAGGATCGGCCTGGCCCTGCTCGTCTTGAACGAGCTTCGCGGTCTGGCGGTCGTGGCCGGCGTCCTATGGGCCTGGAGCCCTTGGGGTTAGGGCGCCGGCCGTTCGCTTGACTCACACATATCCCGCTGGTTATGAGTTCAATCAATATCCAGCGAGTTATGTGTTTTCATGCCCAATGCGCACGACGTTCTTTTCAGGACGCTCGCCGATCCGACCCGGCGGGCTCTCTTCGAACGCCTGTGCCGCGAAGGCGAGCAGACGGTCGGGGCGCTGACGGCTCGGGCCGGGGTCTCGCAACCGGCCGTCTCAAAGCATCTCGGGGTCCTGAGGCAGGCCGGGCTGGTGCGCGACCGCCACGCGGGCCGCCAGACGCATTACAGCGCGCAGCTCGCCGCCCTGGCTCCTCTGGTCGACTGGACAAGCCAGATGACCGGGTTCTGGGAAACCCGCTTCGACGACCTCGAAGACCTGCTCGGAAGGATGGACCAGTGAGCAACACCGCGACCGAAATGCGCTCCGCCGTGGTCGAACGGGAGATTCCCCATCCGCCGGAAAAGCTCTGGCGCGCGCTCACCCAACCACACCTGATCGAGGAGTGGCTGATGAAGAATGACTTCGAGCCTGTCGTGGGCCATCGCTTCAATCTTCGTGGTGGCTGGGGCGGCGTGTTGGACTGCGAGGTCCTGGCCGTCGAGCCGCACAGGACCCTGTCCTACACCTGGAACTTCAAGCACGACGATGCGGCCTTCGACCTGACGAGCGTGGTGACCTTCACGCTCACTCCGACGAGCACGGGCACGCACCTGCGCATGGAGCAGGTGGGCTTCCGGCCGGATCAGAAGCAGGCCTTCGGCGGCGCCCAGGCCGGTTGGCGGCAGTTCCTCGAAAACCTGGACCAGCTCCTGGCGCGGATGGATTGAGGCCGCCGCCCATCAGATCAACCCATCGGCTCGTCTTCAGAGGAGATTTCCTTGAACTGGAACATTCTGATTCGGCAGACCCACCGCTGGCTGTCGATCGTCTTCACGGCGGTCGTCGTCGCCATCTTCGTCAGCTTGGGAATGGGCAAGGAGCCGGCCCAATGGGTGTACTTCCTGCCGCTGTTTCCGCTCGCCTTGATGACCCTCACCGGTCTGTACATGTTCGCCCTGCCTTACGCCGCCAAGTGGCGCGACGCGCAGCGCGCCGACGGATAGGGGCGAGCACGATGGCCGAGCCAACCCTCCTGTCAGGCGGCAACCCTCAGGTCGCGAAGGGCTATGGCGACGCTTCGGTCCAGGCCTATATCGCGGCCATGCCCGGCTGGAAGAGCGAGGTCGGGCGCCGCCTCGACGCGCTCATCGAGCGCACGGTTCCCGGCGTGCTGAAGGCGGTCAAATGGAACTCGCCGTTTTACGGCGTCGAGGGCGACGGCTGGTTCCTCAGCCTCCATTGCTTCACGAAGTACATCAAGGTGGCCTTCTTCCGCGGCGCGTCCTTGCATCCTATCCCGCCGGTCGAATCCAAGAGCCAGGACACGCGCTACGTCCATGTCCACGAGCATGACCAACTCGACGAGGCCCAGATCGCCGACTGGGTGAAGCAGGCCAGCCAACTGCCAGGCGAACGAATGTGAGCGAAGAGGACGAGCGATATGAAGGATGAAGCGGGAGAAGCCTCGCCGTCGCAGCTGATCGACGCGAAGATCAGGGGGCTGGACGACTGGCGCGGCGAGACGCTCGCCCGGGTGCGAAGCCTCATCCGGCAGGCCGACCCCGAGGTGGTCGAGGAGTGGAAGTGGAGAGGGGTTCCGGTGTGGTCGCACGCGGGGATGATCTGCACCGGCGAGACCTACAAGACTGCCATCAAGCTGACCTTCGCCAAGGGCGCGGCGTTGGAGGACCCCTCGGGCCTGTTCAACTCCAGCCTCGAGGGCAACACGCGGCGCGCCATCAATATCCATGAGGGCGGGAAGATCGACGAAGAGGCTTTGAAGGCGCTCATCCGCGCGGCTGTGGCCCTGAACACCTCGAAGCGAGCTAGGTTGAAGCCATGACCCGCAAACTCACCGACAAGCCAATCTCGATCGGGGCCGATCATCGCGGTTTCGCTCTCAAGGAGCGGCTGAAGGCCTGGCTGCAAGCCAACGGCTACAGCGTGAAAGACTGCGGGACCGACAGTGGCGCCGAGCGGGTCGACGCCATGGACTACGCGCTTCGGCTGGTTGCTGAAATCAAGGAGAACCGGTCAGACTTCGCCATCGGGATATGCGGCAGCGGGCAGATGATGGCCATGACGGCCAACCGGTTTCCGTTCATGCGAGCGACCCTGCTTCATACCTCGGCCGAAAGCGTCCCCGCCCGCGAGCACGGTGACGCCAATATGCTGGTCCTGGGCGCGGACACTGTCGACGACGCCACCGCTGAGCATATTCTCAAGGCATTCCTGCACACCGACGCCCTGGGCGGCCGGTATGCCGAGCGTCGAGAGCGACTGGCCAAGCTGGATGCTTCGGACCGTTAGCCACTCACCTGACGTCTACGCGCCGCTCGGTCGCCGACGCGCGGGAAGCGGCTAGCGCCCTGTTGTTGGCGGATGGGGTGGGATTCGAACCCACGGTGGGCTTTCACCCACGGCGGTTTTCAAGACCGCTGCCTTAAACCACTCGGCCACCCATCCGGCGCGAACCTGCGCCTATAGCAGCGCGGGGCGGGGCGCTCCAAGCGTCCAACAGGATTAACGGATTAACCCTGTTCCTTAACCCTGGCTCAAACCCTTCAGCCCATCCTGGGCCCGAGCATGGCGCTGGGGAGCGTTCGAGACAGGGAAGGGCGGTCTATGACCCGCATCCACATACAAGCGCGCAGCCTGGCCATGGTGTTGATGGGGAGCGCGGCGCTGGCCGCCTGCGCCACGCCACAGCCGCGCTATTCGGCGCGGGCGCCGCACGGCGGACCGGTCGCGGCCGGACCCTCGACGGGCGCCCAACCGAACGGGGCCGGCGGCCGCTACAAGGTCGGCGCGCCCTATCAGGTGGCCGGCATCTGGTACGTGCCCAAGGAAGAGCCGACTTACGACCAGCAGGGGATCGCCTCCTGGTACGGCGACGAGTTCCACATGAAGCCCACCGCCAATGGCGAGGTCTTCGACATGAACGCCGTCTCGGCGGCGCACACCACCCTGCCGTTGCCGTCCATGGTGGAGGTGACCAACCTCGACAACGGCAAGAAGATGACGGTGCGGGTCAACGACCGCGGCCCCTTCATCGGCGGCCGGGTGATCGACCTGTCGCGGGAGGCCGCGCGCCAGCTGGGCTTCGACCGCCAGGGCACCGCCAATGTCCGCGTGCGCTATGTGGGTCCGGCCGAACTCGGCCCGCCCGACGCCGGCCTGCGCTATGCCGCCTACACCCCAACGCCGGCGCCCAATTCGAGCCTGCCGGCCGCGCCGATCCCCTATTCCGGCCTGGCGACGCCGACCGCCGTGGCCTCGACGCCGCTGCCGCCCATCGCCTCGACCCAGCCCGCCAAGCCCGTCGCCTCGACCTCCGGCGTCTATCGCGTCCAGGCCGGCGCCTTCTCCGATCCCGGCAACGCCCGGCGGGTCGCCGACCAGCTCGCCGGCGCGGGCCCGGCCACCATCGAGCCGGTGCAGCGCGCCGACGGGGTGACCCTCTATCGGGTCATGCTGGCGGGCGGGGCCGACGAGGGAGAGGCCTGGGGCGTGCGCGACCGGGTGGCGTCCTACGGCTTCGCCGAGGCCCGCGTCGTTCGGCCCTTCTAGGGCGCTGGACAAAGTCGGCGAACCGGCCAATTTGGCCGCGTGGCACGCGGTCGGTTCATCACCTTCGAAGGCGGCGAGGGCGCCGGGAAATCGACCCAGGTCAAGCGCCTGGTCGAGCGCCTGCGCGCGGCCGGCCACGACGTGGTCGCCACCCGCGAGCCCGGCGGCTCCACGGGCGCCGAGGCGATCCGCGACCTGGTCCTGAAGGGCTCGGCCGACCGCTGGAGCCCGGCTACCGAGACCCTGCTGATGTACGCCGCGCGGCGCGACCACATCGAGCGCGCCATCGCGCCGGCCCTGGAGCGCGGCGCCTGGGTGGTCTGCGACCGCTTCTTCGATTCCACCCGAGCCTATCAGGGCGGGGCGGGCGGGGTGGCGCCCGGCCTGATCGCGGCCCTGGAGAACCACGTGGTCGCCGATGTCCGGCCGGACCTGACCCTGATCTTCGACCTGCCGGTGGAGGTGGGCCTGGCCCGGGCCGAGACCCACGCCGCCGCCGCAGGTCACGCCGAGACCCGCTTCGAGTCCAAAGGCGTGGCCTTCCACGAGCGCCTGCGGGCCGCCTTCCAGGCCATAGCCGCAGCCGAGCCGAACCGCTGCGCCCTGATCGATGCGGCCGACACCATGGAGGGGGTCGAAACCCAAGTCTGGACGGCGGTCTCCGATCGGCTGGCCGTCCATGGCTGAGGACCATCCCCGCGAGACCTTCACCCTACAGGGGCACGAGATCGCCGAGGCATCCTTCGAGGACGCCCGCGAGCGAGGCCGGTTGCACCACGCCTGGCTGCTGACCGGTCCGGAGGGGGTGGGCAAGGCGACCTTCGCCTATCGCGCCGCGCGCCGGCTGCTGGGCGCCCCGCCAGAGCCGAGCTACGGGATCCTGGGCGCCTCGCCCGACCATCCGGTGAGCCGCCAGATCATCGCCCACTCGCATCCCGACATCCTGGTGCTGGAGCGGATCGGCGAGGACGGCAAGCCGCGCAAGGTCATCCCCGTCGATGAGGCGCGCAAGCTCTCGGAGTTCTTCTCCAAGTCGCCGGCCACCTCGCCGCACCGGGTGGCGATCATCGACGCCGCCGACGATCTCAACGTCAACGCCGCCAACGCGGTGCTGAAGACCCTGGAGGAGCCGCCGTCGCGCGGCATCCTGTTGCTGGTCTCCCATTCGCCCGGGCGGCTGCTGCCCACCATCCGCTCGCGATGCCGCCGACTGGCCTTCCACGCCCTGCCGGAGGCGGAGGTGGCCTCCTTCGTCCAAGCCCGCACCGACGCCAACGCCGAGGACGCTATCCGCGTGTCGCGGATGGCGGGCGGCGCGCCGGGCCGCGCGGTGGCCCTCTACGCGGCGGGCGCGGTGGCCATCGACGACGCGGCGCGCGAGATCCTGCTCAACCTGCCCAAGGTCGACGAGGGTCTGGCCCTGGCTCTGGCCGACCGGTTCCGCGGCGGGGAAGGGCCCCAGCAGTTCGCCTTGCTGATCGAGCGCCTGGCCGAGCGGGTGCACGGCCAACTGCGGCGCCAGGCGGCCGAGGGCTTCGGCGGCCTTGATCGCTGGGCCTCGGCGTGGGAGACGCTGCAGCGCCTTCCGCGCGAGGTGGAGGCGGTCAATCTCGACCGCGCGGACGCCTTCTTCTCCGCCCTATCCGAGCTGCGCGACGCCGCCCGCGCCTGAGACCCCATGCTGATCGACAGCCACGTCAACCTCCACGCGCCGCAATACGACGAAGATCGCGAGGCGGTGATCGCCCGCGCCCGGGCGGCCGGGATCGGGCTGATGGTCAATATCTGCGACAAGATTCCCAACTATCCCAAGGTCCGGGCGTTGGCCGACCAACCCGACATCTGGTGCACGGTCGGGGCCCATCCGCACGAGGCCAAGGATCACACCGACCTGACCACGGCCCAGCTCGTGGCCTTCGCCGCCGATCCGCGCGTGGTGGGGATCGGCGAGACGGGACTGGACTTCCACTACGACCTCAGCCCGCGCGAGATCCAGGCGGACGTGTTCCGCCAGCACATCGCCGCGGCGCGCGAGACCGGCCTGCCGCTGGTGGTCCACACCCGCGAGGCCGACCAGGTCATGGGCGATATGTTGGAGGAGGCCCATGCCCGGGCGCCCTTCAAGCTGCTGATGCACTGCTACACCTCCGGCGCGGAACTGGCGGCCCGCATGGCGGCGATCGGAGCGTGGTTCTCGGTCTCCGGCATCGCCACCTTCAAGGCCGCCCAGGACGTCCGCGAGATCGTCGCCGACATGCCCGCCGACCGGATCATCGTGGAGACCGACTGCCCCTATCTCGCGCCGGTCCCGCACCGGGGACGGCGCAACGAGCCGGCCTATCTGGCGCCCATCGTCCATAAGCTGGCCGAGATCCGCGGCTGGACGCCCGAGGACGCCGAGCGGCGGACCGAAGACGCCTTCTTCGCCCTGTTCGACCGGATCCCGCGGCCATGAGCGGAGAGCTGGAGTTCACCATCATGGGCTGCGGCTCCTCGGGGGGCGTGCCGCGCGCCGACGGGGACTGGGGCGCCTGCGATCCGGCCAATCCGAAGAACCGCCGCCGCCGCTGCTCGCTGATGGTCCGGCGAAGGGGCGAGCGGGCCGAGGACGAGACCACCCTGGTGGTCGACACCTCACCCGACCTCGTCTGGCAGACATCCGAGGCCGGCGCCAAGCGCCTGGACGGTGTGCTGCTGACCCACGACCATGCCGACCAGACCCATGGCATCGACGATGTCCGCGCCTTCGCCATCCGCCAGCGGGCGCGGATCGCCTGCCATGTGGACGCGCCCACGGCGGCGAGCATGCGCCGCCGCTTCGGCTACATCTTCGAGGGGGAGGCCGGCTATCCGGCCATCGCCGATCTGTACGAGATCCCCCGCCACGGCGAGCCTTGGGCGGTGCTGGGGCCGTCGGGCGCCATTCCGGTCGTGACCTTCGACCAGGACCACGGCGCGGTGAGATCCATCGGCTACCGCTTTGGCGACGTGGCCTATTCCAGCGACGTGGTCGATCTGGACGCGGCGGCGTTCGACGCCCTGGCGGGCCTCGATGTCTGGATTGTCGACGCCCTGCGCTGGCGGCCGCACCCGACCCACGCCCATGTGGAACGGACCCTGGAGTGGATCGAGCGGCTGCAGCCACGTCGCGCGATCCTGACCAACATGCATATCGACCTCGACTACGACGCCCTGGTCGCCCAGCTGCCGCCGGGCGTCGAACCGGCCTTCGACGGCTTGAGGTTTGAACATGAATTGGGTGGGCATTTCCGATGAAAATGCCGCCGCTTAGACTGGGATTCTTAGCGTCGCGAAACGGCTCCAGCCTGCGTGCGATCGTCGAGGCCATCGAGGCCGGAACCCTCGCCGCCGAGGCCCGCCTGGTGATCAGCAACAACCGCGCGGCCCAGGCCCTGGCCTTCGCCGACGCGCACGGCGTGCCGACCGAGGTCATCGCCACCCAGTCCGATCCGGATGCGGCGGACGCGCGGCTTTGCGCGGCGCTGCAGGCCGCGGGGGTCGAGCTGGTGGTGCTGTCGGGCTATCTGCGCCGGCTCGGACCGCGGACGCTGGACGCCTATCGCAACAGGGTCCTGAACATCCACCCCGGCCCCCTGCCGCGCTTCGGCGGGGAGGGGATGTATGGCCGCCGGGTGCATGAGGCGGTGATCGCCGCCGGCGCGGCCGAAAGCGGCGTCACCATCCACCTGGTCGACGAGATCTACGACAACGGCCCGCTGATCGCCGCCCGCGCCGTTCCCCTGGCGCCGGGCGAGACCGCCGACAGCCTGGAGGCCAAGATCACCGAGTTGGAGCCGCGGTTCTTCGTGGAGACCCTCGGTCGACTGGCGAGCGGCGACCTTACCCTTCCGGACTAGCCGGCGGGGGCCAGTTCGGCGCGCGGTGGCACGGGTAGAGCGTGGCCCGCGGCCTTGGCGCGCCGCTCACCCTTGACGATCTCCTTCTTCAGGTCGGCCACATAGGCGTTGAAATCGACCTGAATGGTGTGGCGCTTGGACGGATAGTACTGGCCCAGGTGGCGTTGCTCGTCCTGGGCCGTGACCTTGCGCATCTCGTCGGGGGAGGGCGGACGATAGCGCCCGGCCAGATAAGCCGCCGCCAGCTTGGCCTGCTGTTCGGCGAAGTTCACCAGGGTGGGCAGGGGCTGGGCGAGCGCCATGTAGAACAGGTTCGGGACCTCCGGCTTCATCATTCGCTTGAACAGCGGCAGCCGATGATCGGCGTCGGGAACCAGATCGGGCTCCTCGAAGAACGGAAAGCGCATATCGTAGCCGGTGGCGAACACGATGACGTCCACGTCCTCCACGCTGCCGTCGGCGAACAGCACCTGCTTGCCCTCCAGGCGCTGGATGGCGGGCTTGAACTTGATGTCGCCGCACCCGGCCCGGGTCAGGAACTCGCCGCTGACCGAGGGGTGGGCTTCCAACGGCTCATGATCGGGCTTCGGCAAGCCGTAGTCTTCCATTCGACCCAGGGACTTCTTGATCACCCCGCGGGCCATGGCCAGGCCCAGCTTGCGCGGGATCCAGGCCGGCGCGCTCGCCTTATCAGCCGGCTTGCCGTTCATGTACTTGGGCAGGACCCAGACGCCCCGGCGGGCCGAGACCCACAGGTTTTTGGCGATCGGGCGCTGGGCGAGCTCGGAGGCGATGTCCATGGCCGAGTTGCCCATTCCGACCACGACGATGTTCTTGCCGCGCATGTCGACGGGATCGAACGGGTCGAAATAGGCATGGCTATGGAAGGCCGGCCCGTCGAACTCGCCCTCGTATTCCGGGATGCGCGGGCTCCAGTGGTGGCCGTTGCAGACGAAGAGGGCGTCGTAGGTCCTGACCTCGCCTGTGGAAAGCGTCACGGACCAGAGGCCCTCGGCGGTGCGTTTGGCCTTCTCCACCGCGGTGTTGAAGGTGATCGTCCCGCGCAGGCCGAAGTGGTCCACATAGTCCTTGAAGTACTGGTGGAGCTGGGCGTGATGCGGGAAGTCCGGCCAGTCCGCCGGCACGGGATAGTCCTCGAAGGCCAGCCGCCACTTCGAGGTGTCGATGTGCAGGCTCTCGTAGCAGGCCGACATCCCGTTGGGGTTCTTGTAGTACCAGTTGCCGCCGACCTCGTCGGAGATCTCGAAGCAGTCGAAGGGAATGCCGAAATCCCTCAGCCGTTTGGCGGTCGTGAAGCCGGAGCATCCCGCGCCGATGATGCAGGCCTTCGGCAGTCGGGTGTCGGCCACGGCGGGGGCTCCTGGATTATCGCTGTTCAGGAAGCCTAGCAGGGCGGGGAGGGGCGTAAAGCGTGTCCCCGCGTCAGGTCGCGGCCGGCGTGGCGACAGCGGGTTTGCCCATTCGCGCCGCGGCGAGGTAGCAGAGGATCGCCAGGGCCGAGAGGCAGGTGAACGAGAACAGAGTCCAACTATAGGGCTGGGGCACGCCGCGAGCGATCAGGGCGTCGACCATGATCCCGCTGCCGGTGATGCCGACGCCGAGGCCCACCACGTTCAGGCTCATGATGTAGAAGGCCACGACCGTGGAGCGCACCTCGGCCGGGCAAAGCTCCTGCACCGCCGAGAAGGTCGGGCCGTAGAAGGCGCCGAGCTGGAAGTAGGCGACCACCATGCAGACCCAGAACAGCGAATTGCCGGGGTCGATCAGGCGGTAGGTGAGGTTGACCGGCAGCAGGGCCAGCAGCACCCAGACCATGAACATCTGTCGGCTCTGGCCCGTCGCCGCGCTCCAGCGGTCGCTGGCCACGCCCCCGAACAGGTTGCCCGCGACCCCTGCGACGCAGGCGATCAGCCCACTGATCACGGCGATCTCGGCGCGCTCGAACCCGCGCTCGCGCACCAGCCAGAGCTGATCGAAGGCGGCGGCCCCGAGCAGGAAATGGACGACCACGCCCCCGGCTATGGTCAGTTGCAGGGCCGGCGAGGCCGCCAGCGCCGTGCCGAACACCCGCAGGAGCATGGAGAGTTTGGGCTGCTCACCCTGGGCCGCGAGCCGCGGCACGCGGGTCTCCTTGACCTGGAAGATAACCAGCGAGAAGGCCACGCCGATCGCGCCCAACAGGTAGAAGCAGTTGCGCCAGCCGATGGCCGGTCCCAGGAATCCCGCGACCAGCAGGCTGACACCCACGCCGATGGGCACGCCCATGTAGTAGAATCCTGCCGCAAACCCCCGTTTTTCCAAAGGATATCGGTCAGCCAATAGCGACATTGCCGTGGGTGTCAGCGCCGACTCGCCGACGCCGATGAACATCCGTGGGATCGCTAGGGTGACGAAGTTGCGCGCCAGGCCCGAGGCGGCGGTCAGCGCGCTCCAGGCGAACATGGCCAGCGCGATCAGGCGCGGACGGTTGGTCATGTCGGCGAGCGCGCCCATGAAGAACCCGGCGACCGCGTAGAAGGCGATGAACACCAGCCCGGTCAGCAGGCCGAACTCGGTGTTGGTGAGCTCGAGGTCCGGGACGATGAAGTTGGCGAAGCTCGACAGGAGCTGGCGGTCGACGAAGTTCAGCACGTTCATCAGGGTCAGCAGCACCAGCAGGCCGTGGCCCGCGCCGCGCCGTTCGTCGGCCGCCATGTGTCGATCTCCCTGCGGCGCGGATCGTCTGGTCGCGATCCTGCGCCGCTTGACTGTCGACCACAGGGGCGATTGCATCAATGGGTCTTGGAAGGCGCGCCGCTCCAGGATCGCGAACTCAAGCTCACAATTTCCGATAATCTTCCTTAGGCGCAATTCGTATTCGGCCGCTCCGCTACGAATCTGCCGCCTTCTCCATGTCGACCGTGTTCAACGGGATCGTCTCGTGAGGATAAACGCGGACCTCCGTCCAGCCACGCGACGCATAGAATTTCCGGGCCCTGGTGTTCGGTTCGAGACAGCGAAGACGCGCGATGGAAAATCCGCGAGCGAAGATCTCCTGTTCCAGCTCGGCCAGCAGTCGGGTCCCGGCCCCCAGGCCTTGCGCCGACGGATGAACCCAAAGATCGTTCAGCACGTCGTCGCGGGTCAGTCCGACGCCGACGACCCTATCGTCGATGCACGCGACCCGCGCGCTGGTCCAATCCTCGTCCCAGACCGAGAGCGGCTCCGAACTCCAGAGGCCGCCATAGGTCGCATCCAAAGACGCCTGAACGCAGTCTTTCAGCTGCGTCTGATCCGCGATAACTGCCTTTCGAGTCTGCATTGCGCTGAGTTCCGAAGCGACCACGAGGTGCGACAACCAGCATGGCCGTTGAGATCAAGATCCTCCAGTCCGGCGACGACGCGGTGCTTGCCAATGTCGCCGACGATGTCTTCGACAATCCCGTGATTCCGGCCCTCACCCGCGAATTCCTGGCCGATCCGCGCCACCACATCGCCGTGGCCGTGGACGACGGCCTAGTCGTGGGCTTCGCCTCAGGCGTTCACTACGTCCATCCCGACAAGCCCGCCGAGCTTTGGATCAACGAGGTGGGCGTCGCCCCCAGCCATCACGGCCAGGGGCTCGGCAAGGCGGTGATGCGCGCCCTGCTTCAGGTCGGTCGCGACCATGGCTGCCGCGAGGCCTGGGTCCTGACCAATGTCGGCAACGCGGCCGCCCGGGCGCTCTACGTCTCAGTCGGCGGGACCGAGGGCGCCGACGACAGCGAGGACGCGGCGATCGGCTATTCGTTCGAGCTCTAGACCGCCCTCCCCCGCGCCGGCCTACCAGCGTTTGGCCAGGGTCACTCCATAGGTGCGGGGGGCGTTGTAGTTGCGGTTGCCGTAGCCCAGGGCGGCCAGATTGATGCCCTGGGTCAGGTGCTGGTCATCCGTGAGGTTCTTGCCCCAGACGGTGATCTCCAGGTCGTGGGCCGTGGAGATCAGCGCCACGCGGCCGTCGAAGGTCCAGTAGTTCTCCTGGTGCAGCAGCGGATCGTTGAGCGCGTCCTTGAACACCTCGTCCGAATAGTGCGCTCCGCCCTGCAGGCTGAGGCTCCAGGCCTCCGAGAGGTCGATGTCGTATTGGGCCGAGCCGTTGAAGGTCAGCGCCGGCGCATTGGGCAGTTCGTTGCCGGAGGGCACGACGCCGCCGGTGACCGCGAAAGACCCCAGCTTGGTGTGCAGCAGGCCCAGGCCCGCCTGCAGGGTCAGGCCCTCCAGGCTGGGCGGGCGCAGGGTGAGGTCGAGGTCGGCGCCGTAGAGGTCGGCCTGATCGATATTGCCCAGCCGCTGGATCGGCAGCGCACCCGAAGTGTCGCGGATGAACGACTGCACGTCGTGATAGCCGTAGAAGAACACGCTGGCCGAGGCCTGCAGGCCAATGTCGGGAACCCGACGCTTCCAGCCGGCCTCCAGGGCCACCAGCCGCTCAGGCTTGTAGGGGATGAGCTGGGCGGTGGCCGTGGTCATGCCCGAGAAGAACCCGCCCGACTTCACGCCCTGCGAGGCGCTGACATAGAACAGGGTCAGCGGGTCGGCCTTCAGGTTGAGGCCCAGCTTCCAGGACCAGTTGGTGTCGTCGATCTTCTGGTCGATGAAGGACAGCGGGATTGGTCCCGCGCCGCAGGGCGCCAGGGTGAGCGCGCTGCCCGGGCACAGCTCCACCAGGTCGACCGCGCCGCCGCGGTTGGACTTCTCCTCCCAGGTGTAGCGCAGGCCGGTGACCACGCTCAGGCGCTCGCTGACCTTCCATTCGCCGTGGGCGAAGACCGCCGCGGAGTCGGTCGACTGGTCGGCGACGCTCATGGTGCGGGTGTTGAACAGATCCTCGAAGAAGCCCGGCGTGGTGACCTTCACCCGGTCGGTCGAGAGGAACCCGCCCACCAGCCATTCCAGCCGTTCGCTGGAGCCGGCCAGGCGCAGCTCCTGGGACAGCTGGTTGATCTTGTCGGTCTGGATGAAATCGGTCTGCCGCAGCGGGCTGGCGTCAGTGTCGATATAGAAGCTGCGCGCGAAATTGGCGTAACCGGTCACCGAGGTCAGGGTGGCGAAGCCCAGATCCCAGTCGACCTTCAGGGTCGTGGCGACCTGGTCGAAATTGTAGAAATGCCGGCCCGACCAGTCGCCGCGGAACGGGTCGCCGTCGAGGTCCACATAGCCGAAGAAGTTGCTGCAGCGCGGGCTGCCGGGGCACGGCGCGCCAGCCGCCAGCGGCGACGGGAACTGGCCGAAATACTCCCCCTGCCCCATCTCGGACCGCGACCGCTGACCCTCGATCTTCAGGTTGATGTCCAGGGCCTCGTTGGGCGTCCAGCGGGCGAGCGCGCGGCCGATCCAGAGATCTCGGCGGCCGATGTCGCGATTGATCACCCGGTTGAAATAGTAGCCCTCGCCCTGCTGGATGGTCTTGGCCGCGAACCGCAGGGCCAGGGTGTCGCTCACGGGCACATTGACCATGCCCTCCAGGTCGTAGCTGTCATAGTTCCCGACGCCGGCGGCGGCCCGGGCTGAGAACCCGTCCGTCGAGGGCTTCGCCGTGACGATATTGATGGCGCCGGCGGTCGAGTTGCGGCCGTAGAGTGTGCCCTGCGGGCCCTTCAGCACCTCCACCCGCTCCAGGTCGAAGAGGTCGAAGCTCATCTGGGCCAGGGAGGCCAGATAGACCTCGTCCACATAGACCCCGGCGCTGGGATTATTGGTCGACGAGAAGTCGTCCAGGCCCACCCCGCGGATGGTGATGATCGGCATGGCGCCGGCCACCTGTTCCTTGATGTCCAGGCTGGAGACGACCGAGGTCAGGTCCCTCACCTGCTCGATGCGACGCTCCGCCAGCTCCGTGGCGCCGACCACTTCCAGGGTCCCGCCGACATCCAGCACATCCTGGGCCCGCTTCTGGGCGGTGACGGTGATCTCCTCCATCACCGTGGCTTCCTGGGCGCGGGCCTGGAAGCCCGTCAGCAGCACGGCGGCCCCCAAAATGGTGGAGCCCAGCAGCGCCGCGCGATTGCCGTGTTGGCGGATCATGATCGTTCCCTCCCCCGTGCTTTCCCCGCTTGTCCCGAACCGCGCCGTGCGGTCATCGCCGGAGAAATTTGACATCGAAGTATGTGGGGATAACGTCACGAGCAGAATTGCTTGTCAACGAATTCCACATCTGCGTATGTTTTCTAAACCCCACGTCCAGACGCGCGGGGAGCCGAGGCCATGTCGCAGATTCCAAAGACCTTTTCTGAACGGAGCGACACGGCGGGAGAACCCGCCGGGCGAACGCGCAAGCGTGGCCTGAAGCGCGAAGCGCTGCTGGCCCAGGCCACGCAGTTGTTCAATCTGCGCGGCATCGCAGCGACCTCGCTGAGAGACATCGCCGCCGAGGCCGGCCTGACCCGGGCGGCGCTCTACTACTATGTCGACGACCGGGCCGAGCTGGTCTTCCAGTGCTACATGCGCGCCTGCGACCAGACCGCCGAGGACCTCGCCATCGCCTCGGAGACCGCCGGAGACGGGCTGGGCCAGGTCCTGGCCTTCGTCGAGCGCGCGGCCGCCCCTGACCGGCCGCCGGCCGCGGTGCTCAGTGAGATCGGCTACCTGGCCTCGCCGCATCGCGAGCTGGTGGAAGCCGCCAACCGCCGCAACGCCGCCCACCTGGAAGCCATGATCGAGCTGGGAATCCGCGACGGCGGGATCCGGCTGTGCGACGCCAAGATCGCCGCCCAATCGATCATCGGCATGCTGTCCTGGGCGCAGCTCTCCCCCTACTGGGTGCTGGGCGCCAAGGGCCGAAGCTTCCGGGCGCGCACCGGCGCGGCGCTGCTGGATCTGCTGAAGAACGGCATCGGCCGGGGCGCGCGCAATATCCAACCCTGTCCGATCGACGCCCAGAGCTTTCTGCCCGGCCGCTTCAACGCGTTCGATCGCCGCGAGGCCGCTGAGATGAAAACCGCCCAGTTGGTGATGACCGCCTCGCAGCTCTTCAACCGCAACGGCATCGAGGCGACCTCGCTGGACGATGTCAGCGCCGCGCTGGGGGCCACCAAGGGCGTGGTCTACCACTACATGCAGGACAAGACCGATCTCGTGGTCCGCTGCTACGAGCGCGCCTTCGACCTGTTCGAGGCCTTCGTCCAGGCGGCGAAGACCCAGGGCGCCACGGGCTTCGAGCGTTCCATGATCGGCGTGCACGTCAACACCCAGGCCCAGGTCGGCGAGCTGTCGCCGCTGATGCCGCAGCCGGGCCTCGACGCCCTGCCCGCGATGCATCGGCAGGCCTTTGTCCGGCGGGCCAACCGGCTCCGCACCCAGTTCTCCGCCTTTACGCGCCAGGGGATCGCGGACGGCTCCTGCCGGCCCTGCGACGTGCCAATCGTGGCCCAGCTGGGCGCGGGCGCCTTCGGCTGGCTACCCAAGTGGATCACCCCCGACGACGCGCGCGACCCGCGCCGGTTCGGCGACGAGATCGTCGCCCTCTTCACCCTAGGCCTGAAAGCGAGCTGAACATGACGCTGGCGACCCACGACGAGATCCGGATCCACGGTACGGTCGCCCCCGGCTTCGAGGCGGTCCGCGACCGGTTCGCCGCCAACTTCACGCGTGACGACGACAGTCGGGAGGTCGGAGCCGCGGTGGCGGTCTATCGCCATGGCGCGCTGGTGGTCGATCTATGGGCTGGAGTCCGCGACGAAGCCCGCCGCGAGCCCTGGACCGCCGACACCCTGGTCAATGTCTGGTCGACCACCAAGGGCGTGACGGCCATCGCGCTCGCCCGCCTGGTGGACCAGGGCAAGGTCGACTACGCCGCCCCGGTCGCCGCCTACTGGCCGGAATTCGCCCAGGCCGGGAAGGCCGACATCACGGTCGCCCAACTGGTCTCGCACCAAGCGGGCCTGCCGGGTTTCGTCGACCCGACCCCGCTCTCCGACTTCTATCACTGGGAGATCGTGGCGAGTCGGCTGGCCGCCCAGGCGCCGATGTGGGAGCCAGGGACCAAGAATTCTTATCACGCCATGACCTACGGCTTCCTGGCCGGTGAGATCATCCGCCGGGTGAGCGGGCGCAGCGTGGGCCGCTTCGTAGCCGAGGAGATCGCCGGGCCCCTGGGCGCCGACGTCCATATCGGCCTGGCCGAACGCGACGAACCGCGCGTGGCGGCGATGATCCCGCCCAAGGCGGGCGAGGGCTTCGACCCCGCGACCATGCCGCCCGAGGCCCTTGCCGCGGTGGCCAATCCTGCCATGGAGCCGGCCATCCCCCATGACCGCGCCTGGCGCGCCGCCGAGGTCCCGGCCGGCAACGGCCACGCCACCGCGCTCGGCCTGGCCAGGATCTTCGGCGCGCTGGCCAATGGCGGCGAACTGGACGGCGTGCGGCTGATGTCGCCCGCGACCATCGCCAAGCTGACGACCGTCCAGACCCGCCGGGAAGACGTCATGCTCGGCTTCAAGCCGTTCTGGGCTCATGGCGTCGCGCTCAACGACTCTGGAGTGTTCGGGCCCCGCCCCGGCACCTTTGGTCACTCCGGCTGGGGCGGTTCGTTCGCCTGTGCCGATCCCGGCACGGGCGTGGCCATCGGCTATGTCATGAACCAGATGGGCGGCGGCCTGGTGGGCGATCCCCGCGCCGTCGGCCTGTGCCATGCGGTCTTCGCCAGCCTCTAGGCTGGCCTCCTGACCGAAGGCCCCCATATGGGGCGGATGACAACGCTCTCCGTCCTCGATCTATCGCCCATCGTCGAGGGCGGCGACGCCGCCCAGTCGTTCCGCAACACCCGCGACCTGGCCCAGCACGCCGAGCGCTGGGGCTACAAGCGCTATTGGCTGGCCGAGCATCACAACATGACCGGGGTGGCCAGCGCCGCCACCGCGGTGATCATCGGCCATGTGGCGGAGGCGACCACCACCATCCGGGTCGGGGCCGGCGGCGTGATGCTGCCCAACCACGCACCGCTGGTGATCGCCGAGCAGTTCGGCACCCTGGCCTCGCTCTATCCTCACCGGATCGATCTGGGCCTGGGCCGCGCGCCGGGTTCGGACCAGGCCACCGCCCGCGCCCTGCGGCGCAACCTCGCCACCGATGTCGACCAGTTCCCCCGCGACGTCATTGAGCTGATGGACTATTTCCGCCCCGCCCAGCCGGGCCAGCTCATCCGCGCCGTGCCAGGCGCGGGACTGGATATGGCGTTCTGGATCCTGGGCTCCAGCACCTATGGCGCCCAGCTCGCCGCGGCCCTGGGCCTGCCGTTCGCCTTCGCCTCGCATTTCGCCCCGGCCTATCTGGACCAGGCCCTGGCGCTCTATCGCAGCCAGTTCCGGCCGTCCGAGCACCTGGACCGACCCTATGTCATGGCCGGGGTAGGCCTGGTGGCGGCCGAGACCGACGCCGAGGCCCAGCGGCTCTTCACCTCGGTGAAGCAGGCCTTCATTAATCTGGGCCAGGGACGGCCCGGCCCCCTGCCCCCGCCGGTCGACGACCCGGAGGGCCGCCTGGACGAGCTTGGTGGGCCGATGCTGCGCCAGGCGCTGAGCTGCGCTGTGGTGGGTTCGCGCGAGACGGTGGCGCGGGGCCTGGCGGCCTTCGTCGAACGCACCGGGGCCGATGAACTGATGGTCACCGCCCAGGTGTTCGACCATGCCGCGCGGCTGGCTTCGTTCGAGATCGCCGCCCAGGCGCGCGACGACCTCGCGCGCCTGGAGACGGCGAAAGCCTAGTCGGTCGTATCGTCGACCGGCGCGTCAGGACCGTTCCTCTTGATCGAGTCGATGGCGTTCTTGGCGCTGGCCTTGGACGAATAGCCCTCCGTCGAGAACATGACTTCGCTGTTGTACTTGAACCGGACCCGGTACTCGTCGGCCTTGTCCTTGTAGATCTCGAACTTGTGGGCCACGCGAGGCCTCCCTCTTCTGGGTTGAGTTGATCGCCCCAGGCGAGACTTGGCCGTCCGCCGCGAGCCGTCAAGCCATGATCCGGCGACACGCGCCGCCACACTAAGGCCACGCTTTGAGCATGCCTTTCGCTTCGGCCGTCGTGGGCCTATCTCTTATCGAACGCAGCGCTCGCCTTCGCACCGGAGCATCCCCATGCGCACCCTTCTCTTCGCGACATTCACCCTCCTCGGCCTGGTCGGTTCCGCCCTGGCCGAACCCCTTTCGACGGTTTCCAGCGTCCAGGTCACCGTCGGTCCCGACCTCGCCAAGAAGGCGGCGGAGGACTACGGCGTCCGCGATATCGAGCGGCTGGTCGCCGAGCTCCAGGCCGACGTCCAACGCGAACTGCGGCGCACCGGCGTCCTGGCCGGCGGTCGCGTCGAACTCACACTGACCGACGCCCGCCCCAACCGCCCGACCTTCAAGCAGCTCGGCGACCGCCCCGGCCTCTCCTATCAGAGCTTCGGCACCGGCGGACTGGCGATCGAGGGCAAGGCCATCTCCATCGACGGCGACATCACGCCCATCCGCTACAGCTGGTACGAAGCCGATATCCGCGACTCGCGTATCGGGGGCACGTGGGCCGACGCCGAGCACGGTATCGACCGTTTCGCCTTCCGGCTGGGCCGCGGCAAGGTCTATGCGCGCCGTTAGGACTTGCCTGGCCCGACGACGCGCGCTCTGATCCGCGTGCGCCGGGAGTAAGGCGCGCCGAGGGAATTTGTGATGACCGCGCCCATCGAACGCCGCTCCAACTGGACTCTGGCGGCGCTGGCGGCGCCCTGCCTGCCGCTGGCCGGCCTTGGCCTGCCGCTGGTGGTCTACCTGCCGGAATTCTACGCCAGCGAGTTGGGCCTGAGCCTAGCCTCGGTAGGCGCGGCCTTCGGCGCCGTGCGGCTGCTGGACGTGGCCTTCGACCCCTATATCGGCGGGGTGATGGACCGCACCCGCTCGCGGTTCGGCCGCTTCAAGCTGTGGTTCGCGCTCAGCGCGCCGATCCTGATGCTGGCCACCTACATGCTGTTCATGGCCAAGCCGGGCGTGACCGGCGCCTACCTATGGTTCTGGCTGCTGGTGGTCTATGCCGGGGTCTCGATGGCGGGCCTGTCGCAGCTGGCCTGGGGCGCGGTGCTGTCGCCCGAGTACAATCAGCGATCCCGTATCTATGCCTGGTGGCAAGCCGGCAATGTGGTGGGGATGATCCTGGTGCTCACCCTGCCGGCCGTCCTGCCCTTCATCGGGGTCTCGGCTCACGCCGCGGGGGTGGCCTCCATGGGCTGGTTCATCATCGCCCTGATGCCGTTGACGGTCGGCTGGGCGCTCTGGAAGGTTCCCGAACCCGCCGTCACCACACCGCCGAAACGGGCGGGATTCCGGGAATATTTCGACCTCTTCAAGCGGCCTTCCGTGGTCCGCCTGCTGATCACCGACTTCCTGGTCGGGACCGGGCCGGCCATCACCGGCGCCCTGTTCTTCTTCTTCTTCGAGCGGGTGAAGGGCTTCGACAAGGGTGCGGCCAGCCTGCTGCTGCTGATCTATTTCATCGGTGGCCTGGTCGGCGCCCCGCTCTGGAACTGGATGGCCCACAAGATCGGCAAGCACCGGGCGCTCGCCGTCTCCGGCCTGGTCTATGCGGCCATGACCATGTGCGCCCTGATGATCCCCATGGGCAATTTCGTGATCGCCGCGGTGCTGATGTTCCTGATCGGCGTGCCCTATGCGGCCGGCGCCTTCCTGCTGCGGGCCATGATGGCCGATGTCAGCGACCAGGAGCGCCTGCAGGGCGGCGTCGACCGCACGGCCCTGCTCTACGCCATTCTCGCCGGCACGGTGAAGATCGGCTCGGCGCTCGCCGTGTTCGTGACCTTCCCAGCGCTCCAGGCCCTGGGCTTCGATCCCACGGCCAAGGGCGTCGACTCCGGCCTCGACGGGGTCGCCATCGTCTTCTCCGCCGTGCCCGCGGCCATGGCGCTCGCGGCCAGTTGGCTGATCATGGGCTTCCCATTGACCTCCGCGCGCCACGCCGAGATCCGCGAAGAACTCAGCCGGCGTGACCTCGCCGAAGCCGCGCCCGAGATGGGCGCGGACCCCCGGTTCACCGAAGAGATCCATGCCGCCGTCAAACCCGCCGAGTGAGCCCGCCCCCATCGACCGCCTGCGCGCGATCATGGCCGCCTTGCGGACGCCGGAGACCGGTTGTCCCTGGGACCTGGAGCAGACCTTCGCCACCATCGCCCCCTACACGGTGGAGGAAGCCTATGAGGTGGCCGACGCCATCGAGCGCGGCGACCTCTCCGACCTGAAGGAGGAGCTGGGCGACCTGCTGTTCCAGGTCGTGTTCCACAGCCAGATGGCCCAGGATCAGGGCGTCTTCGACTTCGACGACGTCGCCGCCGCCATCTCCGACAAGATGATCCGTCGCCACCCGCACGTGTTCGGCGACGAAGGTTATCGGACCAGCGCCGAGCAGACTGAGGCCTGGGAGGTGATCAAGGCCCAGGAACGGGCGACCAAGGGCGCCGTGGTCAGCCTGCTGGACAATGTCCCGGTCGGCCTGCCAGCGCTGACCCGCGCGACCAAGCTCTCCAAGCGTGCCGCCACGGTCGGCTTTGTCTGGCCCACCGTGCAGAAGGTGGTCGAGAAGCTGCACGAGGAGGTGGCCGAGCTCGAACACGAGATCGCCGCCGGCGACCTGGAAAAGGCCCGCCAGGAGCTGGGCGACGTCCTGTTCGTGGTCGCCAACATCGCCCGCACCCTCGACATCGAGCCCGAGGACGCCCTGCGCTCGACCAACGCCAAGTTCGCCCGGCGTTTCCGGTTCATCGAGGCGGCCCTCGCCGAACGCGGCAAGACCCCCGACCAATCCGACCTGGAGGAGATGGACGCCCTCTGGGACGCCGCCAAGGCCGCGGAGAAGGCGGCCGGCTAGGCCCGATCAGTGGCGCAGGTCGACCTTCGGGAACAGCTGTTCGAACTGGCCGAGCGCCTGGGGCGTCAGTTTCACCGAAAGCTGGACACCGCCCTTGTCGTCGTCGTGCCGGCCCATCACCCGGCCATTGCGGTAGAGCCAGGCGATCGCCGCCCCGCCCTCGCCCGCCGCGGTGGACACCTCCACCGGCTCAGCGTCGTCCACCAGGGCCGCGATGGTCGCCAGCAGGGCCTCGCAGCCCTCGCCGGTGACCGCGGAGACCAGCACCGCGGGCGGCTTCTGGCGACGTGCGTCGCCGGCCAGTTCGTCGCGCAGCTCCGCATCCACGAGGTCGGCCTTGTTCCAGACCTCGAGGATGTTGCGGTCCTCGACCTTTACGCCCAGGCGCTCCAGCACCGTGCGAACGTCCTGGGCCTGGGCGGCGCTCTCGGCGCTGGCGATGTCGCGGACGTGCAGGATCACGTCGGCCTCCTTCACCTCCTCGAGGGTGGCGCGGAAGGACTCGACCAGCTCGTGCGGTAGGTCGGAGATGAAGCCCACCGTGTCGGACATGATCGCCGGGCGGCCGTCGGGCAGGTCCAGCATCCGCAAGGTGGGGTCCAGGGTGGCGAACAGCATGTCCTGGGCCACCACGTCGGCCTTGGTCAGTTGGTTGAACAGGGTCGACTTGCCGGCATTGGTGTAGCCCACCAGGGCCACGGACGGGAACGGGTGTCTCTGGCGCGCCCCGCGCTGCAGGTTGCGGGTGCGGCGCACTTCCACCAGCTCGCGCTTCAGCTTGCCGATCTTCTCGGCCAGCAGCCGGCGGTCGGTCTCGATCTGGGTTTCGCCCGGGCCGCCCATCACCCCGAATCCGCCACGCTGGCGCTCCAGGTGAGTCCAGGTGCGGACCAGGCGGGACTTCTCGTAGGAGAGCCTGGCCAGCTCGACCTGCAGCCGCCCTTCCCGGGTCCGCGCTCGGCGGGCGAAGATCTCCAGGATCAGGCCGGTGCGGTCGACGACCTTCACCTGCCAGGCCTTTTCCAGGTTGCGCTGCTGGACCGGGGTCAGCGCGTCGTCGACGACCACCACATCGACCTCGAGCTCCTCGCAGAGCTTCTCGATCTCCAGCACCTTGCCCGACCCAAACAGGGTGGCGGGCGTGCGTTTGCGCAACGGCACGATGATCGCGTCGCGGGTCTCCAGGTCGAGGGCCAGGGAGAGGCCGATGGCCTCTTCCAGGCGCGCCTCGGCGCTGCGGGACGAGTCACGCCCGTCCCGCTCGGGATGGATGACGAGGGCGCCTTGCGGCGGGGCCTCGCGATCAACTGATTTTGACGTCAATCGGCTTCGTCTTCCGCCGGTTCGTACAGCTGCACGGGTTGGGCCGGCATGATGGTGGAGATGGCGTGCTTATAGACCAGCTGGGACTGGCCGTCCCGACGCAGCAGCACACAGAAATTGTCGAACCAGCTCACCACGCCCTGCAGCTTGACGCCGTTCACGAGGAAGATGGTCAGAGGCGTCTTGGACTTACGGACGCTGTTCAGGAACGTGTCCTGGAGGTTTTGTTTCTTTTCGTTGTTCGACATGGCTTGCCGCCCTTTTTTCTGGATCGAAGAGCAAGACGCTCTCCACACACAAGTTGAACGCTAGACCGACCCGCATGACGGGCGCAATCGCGCGTGCGTCTTTAGATCGCCGTCGCCCTCGCTCGCTCGATATAGAGGCGGCGGAGCTTCATCGCTATGGGTCCGACGGCGCCATTTCCCACCGGGTGGCCGTCGACCTTGATCACGGGCAGCACCAGGGAGCCAGCGCCGGTGATGAAGGCCTCCTTCGCCGCCTTGGCCTCGGCGGGGGTGAACGGCCGTTCGTCGACCTCCATCCCCTCCTCCCGCAGCACGTCCAGCAGGGTGAACCGGGTCACCCCGCGCAGGATGTTTGCGTTGGTGTCGCGGGTGCGCAGCCGGCCTTCGCCGTCCACGATCCAGGCGTTGGACGAGGCCCCCTCGGTGACGAAGCCCAGCTCGTCGACGAACCAGGCCTCCACCGCGCCGCGCTCCTTGGCCGCCTGCTTGGCCATCGCATTGGGCAATAGGCCGACGGTCTTGATGTCGCACCGGCCCCAGCGGTTCTCCGGCGTGGTGATCACCGCCACGCCCTTGGCGGCCTTGGCCTCGGTGGCGGCGCGATCGGTGGCCGAGACCGTGATCACCACGCTGGGCGGCACGTCGCCGTCCGGGAAGGCGTGGTTGCGCGGCGCCACGCCGCGGCCGACCTGAAGATAGAGCAGGCCTTCGCGCACGCGATTGCGGCGCACCGCCTCGCGCAGGACGATGGTAAGCGCCGCGCGGCTCATCGGCATGGCGATCTTCAACTCGCCCAGGCTGCGCTCCAGCCGGGCGAAATGGCCTTCCGGATCGGCCAGCTTGCCGTCGAACAGGGCCCAGACCTCGTAGACGGCGTCGGCGAGCTGGTAGCCCCGATCCTCGATGTGGACGCAGGCGTCGCCGTGGCGCACGAAGGCGCCGTTCACATAGGCGTAGCGCCCCATTACGCGTCTTCCTCTTCGACAGGCCGCGCGCCCGACAGGCCAAGCGACTTCAATTTGCGGTGCAGGGCCGAGCGCTCCATGCCGATGAAGGCCGCGGTCCGCGAGATATTGCCCGAGAACCGCAGCATCTGGGCGTTCAGGTACTCGCGCTCGAACACCTCGCGGGCCTCGCGCAGCGGCAGGGCGATGATCCGCTCGGCGCCGAGCGTGCTGGGCTGGTCGCTGGGGGTGGCGTCGCCGGGCAGCATGTCCGCGCTGATCGCCTCCGACGGATCGCCCGAGGCCAGGATCAGCATGCGTTCGACGTTGTTGCGCAGCTGGCGCAGGTTCCCCGGCCAGGCCTTGACCTGCAAGGTGGCCAGAGCGTCGTCGGCCAGCCGGCGGCGAGCCATGCCGCTGGCTTCGCAGATCCTCTGGATGAAGTAGTCGACCAGTTCGGGGATATCCTCGCGGCGTTCGGACAGGCCAGGCACCGTCACCGGCACCACGTTCAGGCGATGGAACAGATCCTCGCGGAACCGGCCGCCGGCGATTTCCTCGCGCAGGTCGCGAGAGGTCGAGGAGACGACGCGGACGTCGACCTGCACGTCGCTGTCGCCGCCCACCCGGCGGAAGCGCTGCTCGACCAGGACCCGCAGGATGCGGCTCTGGGTCTCGCGCGGCATGTCGGCGACCTCATCCAGATAGAGGGTGCCGCCGTGGGCGTTCTCGAACACCCCGATCTTGGCCGGGCGGCCGCTGGCGCCCTCCTCGCCGAACAACTCCACGTCCATCCGCTCAGGGGTCATGCCCGCGGCGCTGATCACCACGAACTCGCCCTTGGCGCGGGGGCTGGCGTTGTGGATCAGCCGCGCCACGGTCTCCTTGCCCGCCCCGGGCGGACCGGCGATCAGGACCCGGCTATTGGCCGAGGCCAACTTGGCGATCAGGCCGCGAAGCTGCTGGGCGGCCACCGAGCGGCCGATCAGCCCCTCGGGCTGGATCGCCTGGGTGCGCAGCCGGCGGTTCTCGCGCTTCAGCGTGCTGGTCTCGAGCGCCCGCTCGACGCAGAGCAATAGCCGGTCGGACTTGAAGGGCTTCTCCAGGAACTCGTAGGCCCCGCGCTTGATGGCGCTGACCGCGGTCTCGATATTGCCGTGTCCCGAGATCATGATCACCGGCAGGTCGCGGTCCAGCGCCTTGACCATGTCGAGCAGCTCCAGCCCATCCATGCCCCCACCTTGCATCCAGATGTCGAGGATCAGCAGGGCCGGCTTGCGCGACTTGATCGCCGCCAGCGCGCTCTCGGAGTCGGTCGCCGTGCGCACGCCGTAGCCTTCGTCCGACAGGATGCCGGCCACCAGCTCGCGGATGTCCGCCTCGTCGTCGACAACCAGAACATCAGCCGCCATCAGGTTACTCCTAAGCCTTGCGCCGAGGTGGGGTTTGCGGGGGCCTTCACCCGCGCCGTGGTCGGGAATTTCAGCACCGCGCGCGCGCCTTGGCCGCTCAGCGCGTCGGTCAGTATCAGTTCGCCGCCGTGGTCTTCCAGGATGCGCTTGACGATGGCCAGGCCCAGCCCCGTGCCCTTTTCGCGGGTGGTGACATAGGGCTCGGTCAGACGATCGCGATCCTTGTCGGGCAGGCCGACGCCATTGTCCTCGACGACGATCTCAACCCCCTGCTCCCCGGATATGAGCTGGGCGGTGACGTGGCCGCGGAGGCCGTGGTCGGTTGCGATCCGCGCGTTCACCGCCTCGACGGCGTTCTTCAGCAGGTTGGTGAGCGCCTGGGACAGCATCCGCCCGTCGGCCAGCAGCGTGACCTCCGGCGCCGGCTCGATCATCTCCACATCGATATCGGGGCTGGCGACTCGCTGGGCGAAGACCGCGGCGCGCAGCAGCTCCACGGCGTCCTGCTCGGCGAACTTGGGGGCGGGCATGCGGGCGAAGGACGAGAACTCGTCGACCATCCGGCCGATGCCGTCCACCTGGCGCACGATGGTGTCGGTGCAGCGGTCGAAGACCTCCAGGTCCTCGGGCGCCACCCCGCCCCGGAACTTGCGGCGCAGGCGCTCGGCCGACAGCTGGATCGGGGTCAGGGGGTTCTTGATCTCGTGGGCGATGCGGCGGGCCACGTCGCGCCAGGCGGCGTTGCGCTGTGCCGAGACCAGCCGGGTGATGTCGTCGAAAGTCAGCACCAGCCCGCCTTCCGAGCGGCTGGCGCGGACCCGCAGGCGCCGCGTCTCGCGGTCGCGGGCCACGTCGACTTCTTCCTCCGCCTCGCCGGCGATGAGAGCGTTTTCCGCGATCAGCGCGAACTCGGGCGCCACCTCACTCAGCCGCCGGCCCCGGACCCCGCCGTCGCCCAGGTCGAGCAGCACCTTGGCCTGCCGGTTGGCCGCGGAGATGCGCCCCTCGGTGTCCAGGCCGATGACCCCGGCCGAGACCTCGGCCAGCACGGTCTCGATGAACATCCGCCGCTGTTCGGCCTCGTCGCCGGCGGCCTTTAAGGCCGCCTGCTGAGCCTGCAGATCGTGGGTCATGCTGTTGAAGGCCCGCGACAAGACCGCGATCTCCTCAGGATCGTTGTCGGCGTCGACGCGGGCGTTGAGGTCGCCGCCGGCCACCCGGCCCGCGGCCTGCACCAGCCGTCCGACCGGAGCGGAAATAGCGTTGGCCGCGCCCAGTCCCAGCCAGACCGCGCCCACCAGCACCAGCATGGCCGTCTCCATGTAGGAGAGCGCGAACACCGTCTGGATGCGCGACCGACTCTCGGCGGCCTCGCGATAGGCGGCCAGCGACCGATCGGCCTCCTGCAGGTGGTTGACGATGCCCTTCTGCACCGGCCGGGTCACATAGAGATAGCCGTCCGGATAGGCCGACAGCTTGTAGAGCGCCCGCGTCAGGTCCGTGGTGACGAAGATGTCCCCCTCGTCGGCGGCCTTGAAACTCGATTCCGGCGGGGTCACGAACTTCGGCGCGTCCACGGCCTCGGCGCGGGCCAGGATGCGCCCCTGCCGATCGATCAGATAGGCCGCCGGAAAGGCGTGGTATGAGGCCTGATAGGCCAGGAAGTGGCTGAAGGTGACGGGGCTGGCCTGCAGGGCCGGCGCGGCGCGGTTCAGGTCCACCGCCATCAGCGAGACATGGTCGCCGACATAGCGCTTCTGGTCCTCCACATAGGAGCGGGCGACCGTGGCGGAGTTCTCCATCACCGTTTGGACCCGCTCGGAAAACCAGTTCTCCACCCCGCGATTGACCAGCACCCCGTAGAACAGCGCCACCACCACGGCCGGGGCCACGGCGGCCAGGGCGAACAGGGTCACGAACCGCAGGTGCAGGCGCGCGCCGGCGTCTTCCGACCGGGCCCGCAGCAGGGCCGCCAGGCGGACGCCGACCTGGGCCGCCAGGGCCAGGATCAGCACCAGGTTGAAGCCAAGGATCGCCAGGATGTTCTTGGAGGCCGGCGCCAGCGGCCCGGTCTCGGGCGGCGAGGCGGCCAGCAGGATGGCGACCGCGGTCAGCAGCGCGGCCAGGGCGTAGCCGCCGCCAAGCACATAGCGCGATTGCAGCGTCCGCCAGAGCCGTGCGGACGGGGTCGCCTCAGCACCGCCGTCTTGGACCAGAAACGCCATCACTGGCCGATCCTAGTGGGGAGTGTACCCGTGGCGCAACAGTCATGTTGCGCCCGGGCTTCACTGTAACGGGCGGCTCACGCGGAGACCCTGGCTTCCGGAAAGATGCGCAGGAAGTTCTCGGCATAGAAGCCGTCGCGCACCGCCTCGCCGCGCTCCCCCAGGAAGCCCTCGAAGCGCTTGATCGGATCGCGGCCGCCCTCCACGTGCGGATAGTCGCTGGAGAACAGGTAGAGTTCCGGGCTCGATTGGTCGATCAGGGCGCCCACGTCCTCGAAGACGAAGGGTGTGAAGGCCATCTGCTGGGTGAGCTGTTCCGACGGCTTGCGGCTGAACGGGGTCTGGTTCTTGTCGGCCCGGATCCAGTTCTTGGCCACCCAGTCCAGCCGGGTCAGCAACGATGGAACCCAGCCGGCTCCCAGCTCCACGCTGGCGCCGCGCAGGGCCGGGAAGCGCTCGAACACCCCATCGATCATCATCACCGACAGGAAGGTCTCCGGCCCCTGGTGCAGGATGGCGATGTCCTTGCTGCGTAGGTTCTCCCCGCCGCCCATCCAGTCGGCGGTCGGCCCCTTGCCGTTGTTCATCCAGGCACGGGCCTGCTGCAGCGGCGCGCCGCCCACATGCAGCAGGAACGGCGTGCCGCTCTCGGCCAGCCGCGCCCAGAACGGGTCGAAATCCACATGGCCCGGCGAGCGCTCGCCGCAGGGACGGTGCGGGATCCACACCGCCTTCAGCCCCGCGGCGATGGCGGCGTCCAGCTCGGCCATGGCCAGGGCCGGCTCGTCCAGAGGAACGATGGCCACGCCCAGCAGGCGGGCGTCGTCGGCGCAGAAATCGGCCATGTGGCGGTTGTGGGCCCGCGTCGCGCCATAACGCAGTTCGGGCGTGACCTTCGAGCTGGCCGAGAACGGCATGGCCACGCTGTGGGTGGCGAAGACCAGCTGCTTCTTGAAGCCCAGCAGGTCGAGCGCGCGGCTGCGGTCGCCGCGGTCGAAGGCGCCCAGCGCCTGGATCTCCTTGGAGCTTTCGATCAGCCGGTCGCCCAGCGCGATCTGGGCCTCCACGTGCTCGGCGCTATGACGCCCGCCCTGCCCCACGATCACCGCCACCTCCTCGTCGGTGACCAGGGAGGCGCTGTAGCTGACCTCGGGGATCTCGTCGCGCAGCCCGGGATCGGCATACTTCTTCAGGAAATCCGGTAGCTCCATGATGTGGCTGTCGGCGTCGTAGACCGCGCGGTGGTCCGGGGCATAGGCCATGATTTCCCTCCATCGGGCCTCTAAGGGCCGGTTGGAGACGACTATCGGACCTCGCTGGCGCTCTGTCACGGCGTGACGGGATGACAAACGACGGTGGTTGGACTATTTGGTCTCTCGATGATCCTCGCGGCCAACCAATATTCGTTTTGGTATTTTGGCTATTCCGACGCCCTGGGCGGAGGAAGGGGATCGCGTGACCTGACCAGACGGTCATAGCCACCAACCCTTTCAAGCCGCCAGGTTCTGGCGGCTTTTTTCATAAGCGCCGCCGGACCCGACCAACCCCCCGGAGCGCTCCATGCCCCATACGACCGACGACCTTCGTATCCTCGACATCAAGCCGCTGGCGCCGCCGGTAGCGGTGATGGCCGAACTGCCCGCCAGCCCGCGGGCCGAGCAGACCGTCACCCGGTCCCGCCGCGTCCAGCACGAGATCCTGGAGGGTCGCGACGACCGGCTGATCGTGGTGATCGGTCCCTGCTCCATCCACGATCCCGTCGCGGCCATGGACTACGCCCATCGCCTGGCGGCGCAGCGCGCACGCCTGGCCGGTGATCTCGAGATCGTCATGCGGGTCTATTTCGAGAAGCCCCGTACCACCGTTGGCTGGAAGGGCCTGATCAACGATCCGCGCCTGGACGGCAGCTTCCGCATCGATGAGGGCCTTCGCCTTGGCCGCCGGCTGCTATGCGAGATCAATGAACTGGGCCTGCCGGCCGGGGTCGAGTTCCTGGACGTGATCACCCCGCAATACATCGCCGACCTGGTGGCCTGGGGCGCCATCGGGGCGCGGACGACCGAGAGCCAGATCCACCGCGAGATGGCTTCGGGCCTCTCCTGCCCGGTCGGGTTCAAGAATGGCACCGGCGGCGACCTGCGCATCGCGGTCGATGCGGTCAAGGCCGCCAGCCAGCCGCACCATTTCCTGGCGGTCGACAAGCACGGCCGCTCGGCCATCGCCTCGACCCGAGGCAACGAGGACAGCCACGTGATCCTGCGCGGCGGCAAGGTCCCGAACTATGACGCCGGCGGCGTCGCCGCGGCCGCCGCCGAGATGATCGCCTCAGGCCTCTCCCCGCGCCTGATCGTCGACGCCAGCCACGCCAACAGCCGCAAGGACCCTGCCAACCAGCCGGCGGTCATCCGCGACGTGGCGGGCCAGGTCGCCGGCGGCGATACGCGGATCGTGGGCGTGATGGTCGAGAGTCACCTGGTCGCCGGTCGCCAGGACCTGGTGGAGGGCCGCCCGCTGACCTACGGCCAGAGCATCACCGACGGCTGCATCGACTGGGTGACCTCGGTCGACGTGCTGGACGACCTAGCCGCCGCCGTTCGGGCGCGCCGGGCGCGCGGTCAGGACGCCAAGAGCCCGCCGCTGGACGAGATGGCGTAGAAGCCGGAGAGGTTGCGGGATCAGCGGCTGTCCTTCTCCCCTTGCGGGAGAAGGTGGCCCCCGCAGGGGGTCGGATGAGGGGGCTCTCAGAACTCGCCGGCTATTGCTCCCGGCGAAGCCGAATTGAACCACGAAGGACACCAAGGGCACGAAGGGGGGCCGAACTCCCCAGGCCGAGCCGCCGCGCCTTGGCGTCCTTTGTGCCCTTTGTGGTTCATCTTCTTCCAACATTCGCGGCTTCGCCGCCGCTAGTCGGACAGGGCTTTCGACCCCTCATCCGACCTTGCTCCGCAAGGCCACCTTCTCCCGCAAGGGGAGAAGGACGACGAAGCCCCTACCGCCGTCCGCGGCTCATCTCCACCCCAAGGTCCTGGATCTTCTTGCGCAGGGTGTTGCGGTTGAGGCCCAGGATCTCGGCGGCGCGCACCTGGTTGCCTCTCGTGGCCGTCAGGGTGAGCTGGATCAGCGGCCGCTCGATCTCCTCCAGCACCCGGTCATAGAGGCCGGTGGGCGGGATGCCGTCGGGCTGTTCGGCGAAATAGCCGCCCAGGTGGCGCTCCACCAGGGTCGCCAGGGTCACGGGGCCCTCGTGACCAGCGATCACCGGCTGCTGGTCGGCCAGTTCGCGCTCCACGATCCGGGCGCTGATCAGCTCCTCGCCATAGAGGGCGCAGATCCGGCGGATCAGATTCTCCAGCTCGCGGACATTGCCCGGCCAGGCGTGCAGTTTCAGGCGCTCCAGGGCCGTGGCGTCGATGGTCTTGGAGGGCAGGCCCTCGCGGTTGGCCCGGAGCAGGAAGGCCCGCGCCAGGTCCGGGATGTCGTCGGTGCGGTCGCGCAGCGGCGGCAGGCGCAGCGGCGCCACGTTCAGGCGGAAGAACAGGTCCTCGCGGAACAGGCCCTGCTGGATCAGCCCGCGAAGGTCCCGGTTGGTGGCCGCGATGATCCGCACATTGGGCCGCCGGCCGGTCCGGGGGTTGAGGGTCTGCTCCGAACCGTCGATCACCCGCAGCAGCCGGGTCTGGGCGTCCAGCGGCATGTCGCCGATCTCGTCCAGGAACAACGTGCCGCCGTCGGCCTCCACCAGCTTGCCGTAGTCGCCGTCGTCGCGGCCGAACAGCTCGGCCTCGACCCGCTCGCGCGGCACGGCGGCCAGGTTGATGACCACGAACTTGCCGTCCTTGCGCCGCCCCATGTCGTGCAGGGCGCGGGCCACCAGCTCCTTGCCGGTGCCGCTCTCGCCCAGGATCAGCACGGTGAGATCCGCGCCCACCAGCCGCGCGATGGTGCGGTAGACGTCCTGCATGGGCCCCGAGCGTCCGATCAGCGGCAGGCGCTCGTCGCGCAGGGCGCGGGCCTGGGCCTTGGAGGCGTCGGCGTCGGCGGGACGCGCCAGGGCCCGGCGCGCGGCCGAGGTCATGTCGTCGAGGTCGAAGGGCTTGGAGATGTATTCGAAGGCGCCCACCTCGGCGGCGTTCACCGCCGTCAGCAGGGTGTTCTGGGCGCTCATCACGATGACCGGCAGCTTCGGCCGCTCCTTGCGGATGCGCGGCAGGACGTCGAACACGTTCTCGTCGGGCATGACCACGTCGGTGACCACCAGGTCCCCTTCCCCGTCGGAGACCCATTTCAGCAGGGTCGTGGCGTTGCCCGTGGCGCGGACCTGGTAGCCCAGTCGGCTGAAGGCCTGGCTGAGGACCAGTCGGATGGAGGCGTCGTCGTCGGCGATCAGGATTTTCTTATTGGCGTTGGCCGCGACGTTCATGCGGTGACGTCCTCTTGGGAAGCGATGGGCAACAGCACGCGGAAGGTCGTGCGACCTGGCTCGGACTCGAAATCGATCAGGCCGCCGTGGCCGGCCACCAGCTTGGCGACCAGGGCGAGGCCCAGGCCCGCCCCATGGGTCTTGGTGGTGACGAAGGGTTGGAACAGGCTCTCGCGCAGATGGCTTGGGACGCCTGGACCATTGTCCTGCACCCGGATCTCCAGCGGAGCCCCGCGCAGGGTCTGGCCCTTGGAGGCCCGCACCCGCACGCCGTGGCGGTATGCGGTGTGGACCGTGATCGCTCCGCGCCCGTCGCCCCGCGAATGGGCGGCCTCGGCGGCGTTCTTCACCAGGTTCAGGAAGATCTGGATCAGCTGGTCCTCGTCGCCGAAGGCCGGCGGCAGGGAGGGGTCGTAGTCATCGGTGAGCGACAGGCCGTCGGCGACCCCGTTGGCCGCCAGCGCCTTCACCCGGTCCAGGACCTGGTGGATGTTGACCGGCTGGCAGTCCGGCAGGGCGTCGTCCGAGAAGGCCTCCATCCGGTCGACCAGCCGGCGCACCCGGTCGGTTTCGTCGACGATGAGCTGGGCCAGCGGCGCGTCCTCGGCCTTGGCCCCGGACTTCAGCAGCTGGGCCGCGCCTCGGATGCCCATCAACGGGTTCTTGATTTCATGGGCCAGCATGCGTCCCAGCCCCACGATCGTGCGCAGGCCCGCGGCTTCCGCGCCCGTACGCTCTCCGCCCAGCGATCCGCCCTTCACATGCAGGGTCAACAGCACCGAGCCGTCGCCCAGCGGGGCCGCGGCGCCGTCGGCCTCAAAGGACGGATGACCGAACAGGCTGATCTCCACCCCGCGTTCCCGGACCGGCGCGCCCTCTTCGATGGCGCGGTTCAGCAGGGAGACCAGGGCCGATCCGGTCGGGAGGGCCGCGCCGAAGCGGCCTCGCGCCAGCAGGCTGAGCCCTTGGCCGAACAGCCGCTCGGCGGCCTCGTTCACCGCCACCAGGGCGCCGTCCCGGTTCACGACCAGGGCCGGTTCGGGAGACAGGTCGAAGGCCTGGGCCTTCATCGCCTCCAGGTTCGCGCCGCCGGAAGCGGATCTAAATTGACCGTTCATGCCGCCAATCTCGTCTGGGGATCGCGCCACAGCGCGATCAGGCCACGTTCGACCTCTCCCGGATCCTCCATGCGGCAAAGCGTGGAGCGAGCGCTTCGCCGGGCCTCGGCCTCGTTGGGCCAGGGCGCGTTGTCGACATAGGCCGCCAGGTGCTTGCGGAATATCCGCAGGCCCAGACGGTCGCCGTAGAACTTCAGACTGTCGTTGAAATGGTCCAGAGCGATGGCCAGGCGTTGCTCCGCCTCCGGAACCAGGAAAGGTCGTCCATCCAGGGCCGCCTCGATCTGAGCGGCGATCCAGGGCCGGCCATAGACGCCGCGGCCGACCATGACCGCGTCAGCGCCGGACGCCAGCAGGGCGGCTCGGGCGCTGCCGCCGTCGACGATGTCGCCATTGACCACGACCGGGATTGAGACCTCGGCCTTGACCGCCGCCACGGCCGACCAGTCGGCGGCGTCCTTGTAGAACTGGCTGCGGGTGCGGCCGTGGATGGTCACCGCCTTGATCCCTCGAGCCTGGGCGCGGGCGGCGATATCGGGAGCATTCTTGCTGGCGTGGTCCCAGCCCAGCCGCATCTTCACCGTCACTGGGACATCGGGGACCGCGTCCACCGCCGCGGCCATCAGGCTTTCGGCGAGGTCCGGATCGCGCATCAGGGCGGACCCCGAGAGGACACCGGTTACCTCCTTGGCCGGGCAGCCGAAGTTCAGGTCGATGATCTGCGCGCCGGCCTTGGCGGCCAACCTCGCGCCTTCGGCGATGTGAACGGGGTCGCGGCCCACGAGTTGGACCACCATCAGCGGCAGGCCCTCGCCCACGGCGGCGCGGCGCACGACATCGGGGCGGCCCTTGGAGAATTCCGCGCAGGCGACCATCTCCGTGGCCACATAGGCCGCGCCCAGCTTGCTGGCCGCGCGGCGGAACGGCAGGTCGGAGACGCCGGTCATCGGCGCGATCCACGCCCGGCCGCCGACTGATACATCCCCGATCTGGAGCTGATTGCTCATTTCTTACGCATCCCCATCGCACCCTTTTTAGGCATATTGTGCGGCGCCGTAAAGCCTGGACAGGCCACCGCCCTCGGTTAAACACACGGCATGACCTTTTCGGCGGTGATCGTAGCGGCGGGATCCAGCACGCGGGCGGGGCCTGGCGCGCCCAAGCCCTGGCGGATGCTGGGCGGCCGGCCGATCCTGCGCTGGTCGGTGGAGGCCCTGGCGCGGGCCGGCGCGCGCGAGATCGTGGTGGTGGCCGCCTCCGATCGCCTCGAGGCTACGAACGAGACCCTAGCCGGCTTGGCGAACTGGAAGGCCGTCGCGGGCGGCGCCACCCGCGCTGGGTCGGTCCAGGCCGGTCTCGCCGCCCTCGCCTGCCCTCCGGACGCTCCAGTGTTGATCCACGACGCCGCCCGCCCCTTCGTCAACACCACCC
Source organism: Phenylobacterium sp. (assembly GCF_036677185.1). Taxonomy (GTDB): domain Bacteria; phylum Pseudomonadota; class Alphaproteobacteria; order Caulobacterales; family Caulobacteraceae; genus Phenylobacterium. The sequence goes on along the minus strand of NZ_JAKFEN010000022.1, from coordinate 144,752 downwards.
ATGTCGAGGCCCTGCTCGCCGCCCTGGCCGGCGCCGACGGCGCGGTCCCCGCCCTGCCTGTGGCCGACACCCTCAAGCGCGGCGGCGAGGTCATCACCGAGACTGTCTCCCGCGACGGCCTCTGGCGCGCCCAGACACCCCAGGCCTTCCGACTCGGGACCCTGCGCGAGGCCTACGCCGCCTGGCCGGCCGACGCCGAGCCCACCGACGACGCGGCCGTGGTGGAGCGGGCTGGCGGCCGGGTGGTGATGACGCCCGGCGATCCCATGCTGATGAAGCTGACCTATCCCGAGGACTTCGCCATGGCCGAACGGCTGACCGGCCAGACCCGCATCGTCCGTATCGGCCAGGGCCTGGACGCCCATCGCTGGGGACCCGGCGATGCGGTCTGGCTCTGCGGGGTGAAGATCGACCACGACGCGGCCCTGATCGGCCATTCCGACGCCGACGCCGGCCTGCACGCCCTGACCGACGCCATCCTCGGCGCCATCGGCGAGGGCGATATCGGCGAGCACTTCCCGCCATCCGATCCGCAATGGAAGGGCGTCTCGTCTGACCGCTTCCTCACCCACGCGGTCGGCCTGGTGGCGGCCAAGGGCGGACGCATCCTCAACGCCGACATCACCCTGGTCTGCGAACGCCCCAAGATCCGTCCGCATCGCGACGCCATGCGCCGGCGCCTCGCCGAGCTGATGGCCCTGCCCCTCGACCGGGTCAGCGTGAAAGCCACCACGACAGAAGGCATGGGCTTCACCGGCCGCGAGGAAGGCCTGCTGGCCCAGGCTGTGGTGTCCGTCGAAACGCCCGCCTAGGGCATCCAGGTCCAGCGCTCCTTGAGCTGGGCGTAGAGCGCCCCGATCAGGTTCATATAGTCGTCGGTCCAGGGCCGCGCGGCGGTGGGATCGGTCGGTTTCCAGCGCGGGTCGGCTTCGTAGGGCTCGATGGCCTTCAGGGTCTTGGTGATCAGGATGGCGTCCTCGGAGGACTCCCAGAGCGGCGGGCTGTCCTCGGCCGCGTCGTGCCGCTGGATCACCGCGAAGCCGCCGGCGGCCTCCGCCACCGCCATGGCCGGGCTCCGGAGCTCCAGGTTGCGGTTGGACAGGTGAAGGATCAGCACGCCGTCCGGCTTCAGCTTGGCCAGATAGCCCCGGACCGCCTCGACGGTCAGCAGGTGGGCCGGCACGGCGTCGGACGAGAAGGCGTCGATCAGCAGGATGTCGAAATTGTCGTCCGGCTGCTTGGCCAGGGTCAGGCGCGCGTCGCCCAGGACGAAGTCGATCACCCCGCTGGCGCAGGTGGTGGTGTAGCTGAAGTGCTCCTTGTCGGTGGAGATCGCGATGACCATCGGGTCGATCTCGAAGAAGGTCAGGTGATCGCCGGGCCGGGTGTAGGCCGCCACCGCGCCCGTCCCCAGGCCCACCGCGCCGATCCGCAGGGGCTTGGTCCCGGCATAGCCTCGCGTGAAGACCTGCCCGATCGGGGTCTCTGGCGCGTAGTAAACCAAGGGCCGGCAGTCATAGTCCGGATGCTGGGCCTGGGCGCCGTGCAGGGTGGTGCCGTGGGACAGCATCCGCACCTGGCCCTTCATGGCCGGGACCGGCATCTCCGACTGGCGGACCACCCCGAAGAAGCTGCGCCAGCTCTTGCGAACATCGACGCGGTCGCCCGCCACCTCGGCGGCCACCGACAGCATGACGATCAGGCCGAAGAAGATGATGGTCCGGCCGCGCGAGACGAAGGCGAGAACGGCGGCCAGGCCGAGCGCCAGCTTGATCCACAGCCCCATGGGGCCCTCGAGCCCGAAGAGGCCCACCAGGACCGGCGCCGCGAGGGTGCCGGCCGCGCCCATGAGGAAGATGGCCCAGCGCCACGGGGCGATGGGTCCCCAGCCGGGTCGGGCCAGGCAGGCCAGGGCCAGGACCAGGGGGTACTCCCAGACATTGTTGAAGATCACCGGCGCCACGAAGGCGTTGAACGACCCGCCCACCACGCCGCCGAACGACATCCAAAGATAGAATTCGGTGAGATGCGCCGGATTTGGCCGCCGGGCCACCAGGGCCTGGTGGCACATGAGCGCCGTCAGGAAGAAGGCCGCCAGGTGGACGAAGACCTGCAGCAGCAGGTGCATGTGCTTGAACGGCAGCAGCGCCGCGCAGGCGGCGAGCGCCACGGCGTGCAGGAACAGCGTGGCCCGCTGGGAGATCAGCGGCTTCTCCGAGAAGGCGATGATAAAGGTGCCGAGATAGAGCGCCAACGGCACGACCCAGATGAACGGCGCCGAGGCCACGTCCGTGGTCAGGTGCGTGGTGACCCCCAGCATCAGGCTGGAGGGGATGGCCGCGAGCGCGATCCAGACCAGGCGCTCGCGCCAGGTCGGGGCCGGCCCGGCCTCGATCCTGGCGGTCTCGGCCAGGACCGAACGCGCGCGGGAGACGGCCATGGCCAGGCCGCCCATCAGCAGGATGAAAGTCCCGTAGCCGACGCTCCAGCCCAGGGTCTGATGGCGCAGGGTGGCCAGGGGCTCGATCACGATCGGATAGGCCAGCAGGGCCAGCAGGCTGCCCAGATTGGAGGCGGCGTAGAGGACATAGGGCTCGGCCCCGGTCTCGGCGTGCAGGGTCCGCGCGTGCCAGGCCTGGACCAAGGGCGCGGTCGCCGACAGCACCGCGAACGGCGCCCCGATGGAGAGCGCCAGCACCCCGAGCAGCCAGAGCGACGGATGCTCCGAGCTCGGCTCCCCGAACACGCCCGACACGTGCAGCGGCAGGGTCAGGGCCGCCAGCAGCAGGGCGGCGATGTGGACCAGGGCCTGGGTGCGGATCGATGCGATCTTCTGCAGCAGGTGGGCGTAGCCGTAGCCGGCCAGCAGCGCCGTCTGGAAGAAGGCGATGGAGGTGTTCCAGACCGAGGGGCTGCCGCCCAGCAGGGGCAGGACCAGCTTGGCCACCATGGGCTGGACCATGAAGACCAGTCCGGCGCTTGCGAAGATGGTGACGGCGAAGAGCGCATGAGAGACGCTCAGGCTTGGCCGTTCGGCCTTATCAAGGGTGGTCATGGGCTCGATTCGGCTTGTATCCGCACCAGCGGCGATGTTGTGGTCTCGCCTTCGCCTTGCCTAGACCTTTGGAGTTCGCGCCATGTTTTCCCTGGAGATCGTCACCCTGGCGCGCCTGCTGATCGACGAGGCCCGGGAACGGTCCCTGCGGATCGTTACAGCCGAGAGCTGCACAGGCGGGCTGGTGGCCGGCGCGATCTGTTCGATCCCCGGCGCCTCCGATGTCTTCGAGCGAGGCTTCATCACCTACACAAACCGCGCCAAGCAGGAGATGCTGGGGGTGCCCGGCGACCTGATCGCCGACCTGGGCGCGGTGTCCGAACCCGTCGCCCGGATGATGGCCGAGGGCGCCCTGGAGGCGTCAAACGCCCACATCGCCGTGGCGGTCACCGGCGTCGCGGGCCCCGGCGGCGGGACGCCGATGAAGCCGGTCGGCACGGTCCACATCGCCACCGCACGCACCAATCACGGCCTGATGCATCGCTCCGAGCTGTTCGAGGGCGAAACCCGGGCGGATATCCAGGAACTGGCGGTCCAGGCGGCGCTGCAGGCCCTGCGCGACCGGATGAGCTAAGCGTGGCGGACGATCCGAAGACTTTCCTGTTCAGCTGCACGACGATGGATGGCGAACTGCGCTTCCGCCGCTCGCCCGACATGGGAGCGGCGGGAAATGGAGTCTTGCTGGTTATTCCCGGCGCATTCCGCAACGCAGAGAGCATCGCGCCTTTCGCCGACTTGATCGCCAAATACGCGACGACGGTCAGCACGAGCTTGCCCGGTTTCGGAGGGTCTGCGCCCCTCACGCGCAATAGCGTCGCCTCCTTCGCCGAGAACTACCTTGAGGCTCTTGTCCAACTCTATCCTGACCGGTCCATCACTATCCTCGGAGAGTCGCTGGGAGGATTGGTCGCCTTGAATTTGGCCCAGATCGCCCCGACGGGGCTGATCGCCAGGGTCATAGCCCTCGATCCTCCACTCAGCACCGCCAAGCTCTGGCCAGTCCAGCAGGTCTTGGCTCAGACGTTCGCGCGTCAACCGCACTATAAGCCGCTCGATGAGTTTGCTCGCGAGATTTTCGGTATGTCGCGAGACGGCCAGATCACTGACCTGACCTATTTTCACCTTCTGGCGTACGCTGGCGTACCCGTAGAAGTCGCGACGGGCGCGGAGCCGCTGTTTCCAGTTCGCGACCCGAATGTCAGGCCTTGCCTGATCGACCAAACGGACCTGCATATCCTTTCCGCGCTCGAACACGTCCGGGTCCACCGCATTGCGGGCGCCAATCACGTCTTGGTGGAGAGCGCGCCGGCCGAATGCGAAGCTTTGGTGCGAAACGCCCTTCAGACCCGTCCGAACTAGCTGTACAGCGCCTTAGCCCGAGCCTCGAAGCAGGCCATCAGCTTGTCCACCGCATGGTGGAAGTTTGCGGAAAGCAGACCGGCGAGCAGACGGGATTTGAATTCAAAATCGATGTCGAACTCGATCTTGGTTCCGCCCGAGACCTCGACGAACCTCCAGCGGTTGGCCAGGTGGCGGAACGGCCCCGACAGCAGGGCCACGTCGATTTGCCGGGCGCCGGCGTCGCGCCGTACGCGGGTGGAGAACGTCTCCTTCAGGAACGAGAACCCGACCCCGGCCTGGGCGTCGACCAAGCTGACGCCCTCCCCGTCCGGGCGGGCGTTCCAGGTGCGCATGGACTGGATCCAAGGCACGAACTGCGGATAGGCCTCGATATCGCCCACCAGGGCGAAGAGCTGGTCGGGCGTATAGGGCAGCGTCTTCTCGACGTGGTGCTGCAAGGGGTCTAGGCCGCCGCGTCCTTGGCGAGCCGCGCGGCCTTCAGCCGGGCGAAATCCTCGCCGGCATGGTGCGAGGACCGGGTCAGGGGGCTCGCCGAGACCATCAGGAAGCCCTTGGCCCGGGCGATCTCCTCATAGGCGCGGAACTCGTCGGGGTGCACGAAGCGGTCGACGGCGGCGTGCTTGCGGGTGGGCTGCAGGTACTGGCCGATGGTCAGGAAATCGACGCCGGCCGAACGCATGTCGTCCATCACCTGCATGACCTCTTCCTTGGCCTCGCCCAGGCCGACCATCAGGCCGGACTTGGTGAACTGGTTGGGGTCGCGCTCCTTGACCCGCTCCAGCAGGCGCAGGGAGTGGTAGTAGCGGGCGCCTGGCCGGATCGAGAGGTAGAGCCGCGGCACGGTCTCCAGGTTGTGGTTGAAGACGTCGGGCTTGGAATCGATGACGATCTCGGCCGCCGCGACGGGCTTGCGCAGGAAGTCCGGCGTCAGGATCTCGACGGTCGTTCCGGGGGCTGCGGCGCGGATGGCGTGAACCACGGCGGCGAAGTGGGCTGCTCCGCCGTCCGACAGGTCGTCGCGGTCCACCGAGGTGATGACCACGTGCTTCAGGCCCATCTTGGCCACCGCGTCGCCGACCCGGGCGGGCTCGGTGGCGTCGAGGGCGTTGGGCTTGCCGGTCGCGACGTTGCAGAAGGCGCAGGCTCGGGTGCAGATCTCGCCCATGATCATCATGGTGGCGTGGCTCTGGGTCCAGCACTCGCCGATGTTCGGGCAGGCCGCCTCTTCGCAGACGGTCGTGAGGCCGTGTTCCTTCACGATGGCGCGGGTGGCGTTGTAGCCGGGCGAGCCGGGCGCGCGAACGCGCAGCCACTCGGGCTTGCGCAGCATCGGGGTGTCCGGCCGGGCCTGTTTCTCGGGGTGGCGCGGACGCGCGCCGTTGAGCGTATCGATGACGGTCGCCATGGGGCCTAGATCGTCTTTCGGGGCCTCGGGATCAAGCCGTGATTGAGCGGCCCCGCGCCGCATGCTCAAACTTGGCCATGATCCGTGCCTCCGTGATCGCCGCCGTGCTCTTGGTTCTCGCGGCTTGCGGACGCGACGAGGCGCGCGCGCCGTTCGCCGAAAGCCGGGTCCCGCCATCGCTCGGCGCGCGGTTCCAGCCGCCCGAGGGCTGGGCCTGGGGCTTCATCCGCGGCGGGCTCAATCCCGTGCAGCGCTATGGCGTGGCCAGCACCTCGCGGGCGCCGCGCGCCGTCGTGGTGATCGCCCCCGGCTACGGCGAGAGCGCCGAGGTCTGGTTCGAGACGGTCCGCGACCTGGTGGGCGAAGGCTACACGGTCTGGATCCTGGACCGCGCCGGCCAGGGCGGCTCCGAGCGCTTCGTCCTGCCCCGCGACCTGGGCCACGCGCCCAGCTTCGACCCGGACGTCACCGGCCTGATGCACCTGCTGAAGGTGGTGGTCCGGGCGCCGGAGGCGACACCGGTGATCCTGCTGGGACACGCCGACGGGGCGGTCGTGGCCCTGGCCGCCGTCGAATCCGGCCTGAAGGTCGATGGCGTGGTCGCCTCCTCCCCCTGGCTGGCGGCCGATATGGCGGCTCCGGCTCCAAGATGGGCGCCCGGCCTGGACCGCCTGGCGGCCCCGGGTTGGAAGGCCTGGACCCGCGACGGCCCCGACGACCTGGTCCGCGGCCTGACCCACGACCGGTGGCGGGGCATGGTCGGCCAGGCCTGGCAGACCGCCAATCCCGACCTGCGGATGGCCGGACCGAGCCGTGGCTGGATCGGCGCGCACCGCGCCGCCAGCCGCAGGGCCACCGAGCGCGCCGCCGCCGCGCGGGCGCCCATCCTGATGCTCAACCCTGACGAGGATGGCGTCTCCCTATGTCGGCAAGCGCCTCGGTGCCGCGCCGTCGCCGTCCCCGGCGCGCGGCGCGCCCTACACCTGGAAGCCGACCCATGGCGTCAAGCCTGGCGAAAGGAGACCCTCGCCTTCATCGCCGCGACCGTCGAGGATCACCGAAATATACAGCTGGATCAGTAGGTTCTGCGAGATATCTCCGGCAGGTGGTACGCCTACCCCCTCACGGCCTGTAACATATCTTTTCAATGACAGGTCCGAGCGATAGGCTCCGCCGCAATGAATATGGCGAGACGATCGGGGAGGTTGTCGCCTTTGTCGCGTACGTTTGAACCCACTGGGGCCGGACTGTCGTTGTTCGACGCCCTCATTGAGGCGCGCGCCAAATACGGCGCGAAGAAACCGATCCTGGAAGACCAGGAGCGCAACCCGCTCACCTATACCGACCTGATCCGAGGCGCCTTCGCCCTGGGCCGCAAGATCGCCGGCATGACCGCCAGGGGCGAGCATGTGGGCATCCTGCTTCCGTCCAGTTCGGCGGTCGTGGTCACCTTCTTCGCCCTGCACGCCTTCGGCCGCACGCCGACCATGCTCAACTTCACCGCTGGCATCCGCAACCTGAAGGCCGCTTGCGAGTTGGCGGGCGTGAAGCGCGTCCTGACCTCGCATCGCTTCGTCGAGCAGGGCAAGCTGCACGACCTGATCGACGCCCTGGAGACGGTGGCGGAGGTCACCTATCTCGAGGACGTGCGCGAGAAAATTGGGTTGGCCGACAAGCTGTTCGCCGCCGCGGCCGGCGCCTTTCCGAAGAACTTCCGCGCCGAGACCAAGCCCTCGGATCCCGGCGTGATCCTGTTCACCTCCGGCAGCTTTGGCGCGCCGCGCGGCGTTGTCCTCACCCAGGCGAACCTGATCGCCAATGTGAACCAGATCGCCGAGCACATCCCGCTCGATCCCTCCTGGGTGATGTTCAACCCCCTGCCCACCTTCCACTGTTTCGGCCTGACCGGCGGGGCCCTGCTGCCGATCCTCAAGGGCATGAAGGCCTTCGAGTATCCCTCGCCGCTGCACGTCAAACAGATCCCTCCGCTGATCAAGGACACATGCGCCTCGATCCTGTTCGCCACCGACACCTTCCTCAACCAGTACGCCCGATCAGCCGAGCGCGACGAACTGTCGGGCCTGCAGTTCATCGTCTGCGGCGCTGAAAAGGTTCGCGAAGAGACCCACAACCTCATCCGCGACCGGTTCGGCGACGTTCCGGTCCTGGAGGGCTACGGCGCCACCGAGGCCGCCCCCGTGATCGCGGTGAACAAGCCCACCGACAACCGCCGCGGCACGGTCGGCGGCCTGCTGCCCGGCATCGAGACGCGTCTGGAGCCGGTGGAGGGCATCCCCGGCGGCGGCCGGCTCTATGTGCGCGGCGCCAACATCATGGCCGGCTACCTGACCCTCGGCGGCGTGATCGAAGCTCCGCCCGACGGCTGGCACGACACCGGCGACGTGGTCGACATCACCGAGGACGGCTGGATCAAGATCCTGGGCCGGGTGAAGCGCTTCGCCAAGGTGGGCGGTGAGATGGTTTCCCTGACCGCGGCCGAGGACATCGCCACGGCCGTCTGGCCCAACAGCCGCCATGCGGTGATCGCCATGCCCGACGCCAAGAAGGGCGAACGCCTAGTGCTGGTCACCGACCGGCGCGACGCCGACTCCACGCCGCTGGTGGCCCACGCCCAGGCCATCGGCGCCCCGGAACTGGCCGTGCCGCGCAAGATCATCAAGGTCACCGAGGTTCCGGTCCTGGGCACCGGCAAGACCGACTATGTGGCGATCCAGCGGATGGCGGAAGCCGACGGCCTCCGCGCCGCCTGACGATCAGCCGGCCATGGGGGCCGGATAGGGGGAAAGACCGCATGCCGAATCTCAGCCTCTGGGCGCCGCGGGTGCTCAGCATCCTACGGCTCATCACCGCCCTGCTCTTCATGCAGCACGGCCTGATGAAACTGTTCGACTTCCCGGGGCCTCAGCCGGGCGCGCCGGACCCCCTGCCGCCAATCCTGATGGCCGCGGCCTGGCTCGAAGTGATCGGCGGCGGCCTGATCGCCGTTGGGCTCTTCACCCGCATCGCGGCTTTCGTCAGCTCCGGCCAGATGGCCGTGGCCTATTTCGTCGCCCACGGCAGCCAAGGCTTCTGGCCGGCGTTGAACGGCGGCGAGCTGGCCATCATGTTCTGCTTCGTGTTCCTCTACCTGGTCTTCGCCGGCCCTGGCCCGTGGAGCCTGGACGCGATCGTCCGGAAGAAGAGCTGATCTCTTTTCCCTCCCCTTTATGGGGACGGCGGCGCAGCCGCCAGGGTGGGGAAGTCCGGCAACCTGCGCCGATGCTTCAAGCTACCCCACCCTCGACCGCTGCGCGGTCTGCCCTCCCCATAAAGGGGAGGGAAAAGCGTTCTAGATATGCAAGACCCGCCCATAGGCGTCGAGGGCAGCCTCGTGCATGGCCTCGCTCATGGTCGGGTGCGGGTAGACGGTGGCCTGCAGCTCGGCCTCGGTGGCTTCCATGGTGATGGCCAGGACATAGCCCTGGATCATCTCGGTGACCTCGGCCCCGATCATGTGGGCCCCGATCAGCGCCCCAGTCTTCTCGTCGAAGACGGTCTTCACGAAGCCCTCGGTCTCGCCCGAGGCGATAGCCTTGCCGTTCACCTTGAACGGGAAGCGGCCGACCTTGACGGCGATCCCCTGTTCCTTGGCCTGGGCCTCGGTGAGGCCCACCGAGGCGATCTGCGGGCTGGAATAGGTGCAGCCGGGAATGGGAGAGTTGAGGTTGGTCGGCTTCAGCCCCGCGAGGTGCTCGACACAATGCACGCCCTCGTGGCTGGCCTTGTGGGCAAGCCAGGGCGGGCCGGCCACGTCGCCGATGGCGTAGAGGCCCGCGACGCCCGTGCCGCCGTGGCTGTCGATGACCACGTGGCTCTTCTCGATCTTCACGCCCAGGGCCTCCAGGCCCATGTCCTCGACATTGCCGGCGATGCCCACGGCGACGATGGCCACGTCGGCGGTGAGCGTCTCGGCCTTGCCGCCGGCCTCGAGCTCGACGGAGACCCCGGTCCTTGACTTGGTCAACTTCTTGACGCTGGCCCCGACCCGGAACTTCAGCCCGCGCTTCTCGAAGGCCTTGTGGGCGGCCTTGGAGACCTCCTCGTCCTCCACCGGCAGGATGCGCGGCAGGGCCTCGATGACGGTCACCTCCGAGCCCAGGGCCCGGTAGAAGCTGGCGAACTCGATGCCGATGGCGCCGGATCCGACGACGATCAGCGACTTGGGCGCAGCCTTGGGGACCATGGCCTCGCGGTAGGTCCAGACCCGGTCGCCGTCCGGCTCCAGGCCGATGGCCGGGATGGTGCGGGCCCGCGCGCCGGTGGCCAGGATCACGTGCTTGGCCTGGACGGTCCGCGAACCGCCGGCCTTCAGCGCCACCACCACCTTGGGAGCCCCCTGCCCCTTCTCCAGCTTGGCGGTCCCTTCGATCACCTCGATCTTGTGCTTCTTCATCAGGAAGGTGACGCCGGCGTTGAGCTGGCCCGCAACCTTGCGCGAGCGCGCGATCACATTGCTGAAGTCGAACGAGGCCTTCTCGATCTTGATGCCGTAGTCGGCCAGGTGGCTCAGGTTCTCATAGGCCTCGCCGGACTTGAGCAGGGCTTTGGTGGGAATGCAGCCCCAGTTCAGGCAGACCCCGCCCAGGGTTTCGCGCTCGACGATGGCGGTCTTGAAGCCGAGCTGGCTGGCGCGAATGGCTGTCACATAGCCGCCCGGGCCCGAGCCGATGACGATGACGTCGAAATCCATATGACTAGCCTCAGACGATCATCGTGATGGGGTCTTCGATCAGGGCCTTGAAGGCCTGCAGCCAGCGGGCGCCGATGGCCCCGTCGACCACGCGGTGATCGCAGGTGAGTGTGACGCTCATCACCGTGGCGATGGTCAGCTCGCCGTTCCTCACGACCGGGCGCTGCTCGCCCACCCCGACCGACAGGATCGCGCCCTGCGGCTCGTTGATGATCGAATTGAACGACTTGATGCCGAACATGCCCAGGTTGGAGACGGAGAACGTGCCGCCCTGGAACTCTTCCGGCTTCAGCTTGCGCGTCCGGGCGCGTTCGGCCAGGTCCTTGGCCTCGACGGCGATCTGGGCCAGGCCCTTGGTTTCGCACTTGCGGATGATCGGTGTGATCAGGCCGCCGTCGATGGCCACGGCCATGGCGATGTCGGCGTTGTGGTGCATGGCGATACCCTCGGGCGAATAGGAGGCGTTGGCCTCCGGCACCCTCTTCAAGGCCACGGCCGCGGCCTTCAGCACCAGGTCGTTGACGCTGACCTTGATCCCCTGCTTCTCCAGCATGGCGTTGATCTTGGCGCGGCTGGCCAGCAGGGCGTCGATCTCCAGGTCGATGGTCAGGGGGAAGTGCGGCACGTCGCGGAAGCTGTCGGTCATCCGCCGCGCCACGGTCTTCTTCATGCCGTCCAGCGGGATCAGGTCGTAGGTCCCGTCCGGAATGCCCATCTGGGCCAGGCTCTGGGCCTGACGGGCGGGCGCGGGGGCGCCGGCGGCAGACGCCGCGGCGGGCGCCTTGGCCGAGGGCGTGGCGCCCTCCACGTCACGCTTGATGATCCGGCCGTGCGGACCTGACCCCTGCACCTGGGCGAGGTCGAGACCCTTCTCTTCGGCGATCCGGCGCGCCAGGGGCGAGGCGAAGACGCGGTCTCCCCCTCCGTCACGCGTCGCTGCGCTCCGCGCGCCACCTCCCCCTGAGGGGGAGGAACTTTGGGCCGGGGCGGCGGCCGGTTTCGGGGCTTCCAATTGCTCCCCCTTTAGGGGAGCTGGCGGCGTAGCCGACTGAGGGGGACTTTCGGCCTTGGGCGCGGGCGGGGCGGAGCCGGCGTCCTCGCCCGAGAGCCGCGCGATGGGCGTATTGACCTTCACACCTTCCGAGCCCTCGGCGACCAGGATGTCCTCGATGACGCCCTCGTCGACGGCCTCCACCTCCATGGTGGCCTTGTCGGTCTCGATCTCGGCGATCACGTCTCCGGAGGAGACCTTGTCGCCCTTCTTCACGTGCCATTTGGCGAGGGTGCCCTCCTCCATGGTGGGAGACAGGGCGGGCATCAGGACATCGATGGACATGGCGTTTCTGAACTCGTCAGGAAGGTTCGAGCGACAGGCGCGCCAGTTGGTCGGCGTTGGCCTCCCAGTTGGCGCCGTCGAAGGCGGTGATCTCGAGGTGTATGGCCTCGTCCAGGCAGCGGGCGTTGACCGACCAGCCGTCCGGATTGGAGCGCGGCCGGTAGAAGCTCTTGATGCCGCACTCGGAGCAGAACAGGTGGCGCGCCACCCGGCTGTTGAAGGTGTACTCCGCCAGCCGTTCCGCGCCCTTGGTCAGCCGGAACCGGCTCTCCGGCACGATGACGTGCAGATAGCCGGTCTTGGCGCACATGGAGCAGTTGCAGCTCTGCGCCTCGACGACCTGCGGCAAGGCCACCTCGAACCGGACGCCGCCGCAATGACAGCCTCCGGCGCGCCAGGTGAAGGGGTCGGTCATTTGTAGCAGACCGCCTTGGCCGCCTTGACGATGTCCTCCACCGACGGCAGCGACAGGGCTTCCAGATTGGCGGCGTAGGGCAGCGGCACGTCCTTCTGGCAGACCCGCGCGGGCGGGGCGTCCAGATAGTCGAAGCCATGCTCGATGACCCGGGCGATCACCTCGGCGCCGACGCCCATCGGGCCCCAGCCTTCCTCGGCGGTGACCAGGCGGTTGGTCTTCTTGACGCTCTCGACGATGGTTTCGTGGTCCAGGGGACGCAGGGTGCGCAGGTCGATGACCTCGGCCTCGATGCCCTCGGCCGCCAGCGCCTCGGCGGCCTTGAGCGCCATGCCGACCATCCGCGAGTGGGCGGTGATGGTGACGTCCTTGCCCTCACGGCGGACCCTGGCCTTGCCGATGGGCACGACCCAGTCGATCCCCTCCGGAACGTCGAACTCCTGGCCGTACATCATCTCGTGTTCGAGGAAGACGACGGGGTTCGGGTCGCGGATGGCGGCCTTCATCAGGCCCTTGGCGTCGGCGGCGTCATAGGGCGCCACCACCTTCAGGCCGGGCACCTGGGCGTACCAGGAGGAATAGTCCTGGCTGTGCTGGGCGCCGACCCGAGAGGCCGCGCCGTTCGGACCGCGGAACACGACCGAGCATTTGATCTGGCCGCCCGACATGTAGAGCGTCTTGGCCGCCGAATTGATGATGTGGTCGATCGCCTGCATGGCGAAGTTCCAGGTCATGAACTCGACGATGGGTTTGAGGCCCGCCATGGCCGCCCCGACGCCCAGGCCCGCGAAGCCGTGCTCGGTGATCGGGGTGTCGATCACCCGCTTGTCGCCGAACTCCTGCAGCAGGTCGCGCGAGACCTTGTAAGCGCCCTGGTACTGGGCGACTTCCTCGCCCATCAGGAACACCTTGTCGTCGGCCCGCATCTCCTCGGCCATGGCGTCGCGCAGGGCGTCGCGGATGGTGGTCTTGACCAGTTTCACGCCCTCGGGAACCTCCGGATCGCGCAGCTCGACCCTGGGGGCGACGGGCGCGGCCGGCGACTCGGCGTGGACGGGTTGCGGCTGAGGCGCCTCGGCGACTGGCTGAGCCTTGGCCTCGCCATTCGCCTTGGGCGGCGGAGCCGCCGCGCCGTCGCCGTCCGACAGGCGGGCGATGGGCGTATTGACCTTCACCTCCTCGGTGCCCTCGGGAACCAGGATCTCCTCGATCACACCCTCGTCGACGGCCTCGACCTCCATGGTCGCCTTGTCGGTCTCGATCTCGGCGATCACGTCGCCGGAGCGTACGGAGTCACCCTTCTTCACATGCCACTTGGCGAGCGTGCCCTCCTCCATGGTGGGAGACAGGGCGGGCATCAGGACGTCGGTCACTGGGCAGCCTCCAGATAGACATCCGTATAGAGCTCGGAGGGGTCCGGTTCGGGGCTGGTGCGGGCGAACTCGGCGGCGTCAGCGACGATGCGCTTGACCTCCGCGTCGATGGCCTTCAGCGCCGCCTCGTCGGCCCAGCCCTGCTTGGCGAGCCGTTCCTGCAGGTGGTCGATGGGGTCGCGGGTCTTGCGCACCTCATCGACCTCGTCGCGGGTCCGGTATTTGGCGGGGTCGCTCATGGAGTGGCCGCGATAGCGGTAGGTCTTCATTTCGAGGATGTAGGGGCCCTTGCCCGAGCGGGCGTGGGCGGCGGCCTTGCCGGCCGCCGCCTTGACCGCCAGCACGTCCATGCCGTCGACCTCCTCGCCCGGGATCCGGAACGAGGCGCCGCGCTTGTGGAGGTGGGTCTCCGACGAGGAGCGCTCGATGGAGGTGCCCATGGCGTACTGGTTGTTCTCGATCACGTAGACGACCGGCAGGCTCCAGAGCTGAGCCATGTTGAAGCTCTCATAGACCTGGCCCTGGTTGGCCGCGCCGTCGCCGAAATAGGTGAAGCTGACCTTTTTGTTGTCCCGGTAGTGGTTGGCCAGCGCCAAACCCGTGCCCAGCGCCACCTGCGCCCCCACGATGCCGTGGCCGCCATAGAAGTCGGCCTCGGTCGAGAACATGTGCATGGAGCCGCCCTTGCCCTTGGACGATCCGCCGGCCCGGCCGGTCAGTTCGGCCATGACCTCGCGCGGATCCATGCCGCAGGCCAGCATGTGGCCGTGGTCACGGTAGCCGGTGATCACCTGGTCGCCCGGCTCCTTGATCGCCTGGACGCCGACCGCGATCGCCTCCTGGCCGATGTAGAGATGGCAGAAGCCGCCGATCAGGCCCATGCCGTAGAGCTGCCCCGCCCGCTCCTCGAAGCGGCGGATCAGCAGCATGTCGCGATAATATTTGAGAAGCTCGTCCTGGGTCACAGGTCCTTCTACTACACCATTGACACCGGTGTCAGTACTCTTCCGCCGAGCAGCAGAGGCCGCTTGCCCACGCGCCATACGTCTCTCCCGTAGGAATGCATCATCGCGGTTACGCTCCGCGTTTCCGATCGCCTAGAACGACTGAGTCCGCCCTAAGGCTTCACGCGGATCACATAGTCGTTCGGATGAGCGAAGCCTAGCAGGGAACGCGCGCGTTCTTCCAGCAAGTCGGCGGAAAGGCTGGTATCGCGCAGAAGCTGGGCGCGCGCCTCGAGGTCCTGCCTCTGGGTACGCAGGGTTTCCAGCTCCTGGGTCTTGGCCGCAAGCGTGGCGTCGCGTTGGGTCGACGACAGCAGGCCCCGATCACCCGTGAAGGCGTGGAACCCGAAATAGAAGATCAGGAACGCCAGGGCCGCTGTGGGCAAATAGGAACGAAGGCGGGCGAACACGGGCGAATCTGAGACTCCTGAACGCCGCTATCTCACGCAATCGTGCTTAATTTCCGGTTACGTCGCCGGGATCCGCCGCCCCCTGCGGCGACAGGAGCACGGCCACGACCATGTCCGCGGTAACGTTGAACAGCGTCTTGAACATGTCCGGGATGGAATCGATGGCGATCAGCAGCGCCAGGCCCTCCAGGGGCAGGCCGAGCGCCGAATAGAGCGGCGCCTGCAGCATCAGGCCGGCCGAGGGCACGCCTGGCGTGGTCGCGCCGATCAGGATCCCCGCCCCGGCGCTGGCGAGGATGGCGAAGGGGGTGAGCTCCAGGCCGTAGAGCCGCGCGACAAAAGCGACGCCGAGGATGGTGGCGATGGCGTGCTGCAGCTTGAAGGTCGAGACCGCCACGGGCAGGACCAGGTCGGCGACCTCGGGCCGCAGGCGCAGGTCATCATGCCCGGCCTTGATCAGGGCCGGCAGGCTGGCGAGCGACGACCTGGAACTGAGCCCCACGGCCTGTACCGGCAGCATGGCCACGGCGAACCTGCGCCAGCCGACCCGGCCGCCGAACACGGCCAGCGGATAGAGCAACAGGGTCCCCAGCATGTAGAGCCCGATCGAGACGGCCAGGAAGTAGCCCACCGCCCCTGCCCCGGCCGCGCCGAGGTTGACGCCGAGGGCGAAGCTCAGGGCCAGCACCCCGATCGGCGCCAGGGCCACCACCCAGCGGACCAGGATGATCATCACCTCGGCCACGGCGCGGAACCCCTCGACGACCTTGGCGCGGGTCGCGGGCGCAGCGTTGGCGGTGGCGAGCGCGAAGGCGACCGTGAACACCAGCAGCGGCAGCAAAGCTCCGTCGGCCGCGGCCTTGAACGCATTGGCCGGCACCAGGGAGACCAGCCATTCGGTCGCGGTGACGGGCGCGGCTGGCGGCGGCTGGGCGGCCTGGGCCATCAGGGCGGTCGTGGCGGCCGGATCCAGGCGCACGGCGCTCATCAGGGCCGGACTGACCGCGAAACTGGCCAGGGTGAAGGCCGCGAGCAGGCCCAGGAACAGCAGGACCATCCGCAGGCTGAGCGCGCCCGTCTGTTTCAGGTCGCCCGCTCCGGCGATGGCGACCACCAGCAGGGGGACGATCAGCGGAATGACCGTCATGCGCAGGGCGTTGACCCAGAGCTGGCCGATCGGCGCCACGATCTCCTGCGCGCGCTCGCCCCAGGACGCGCCGTGGCCCAGGACCCCCAGGGTCAGGCCGAGCGCCAGGGCGGCGATCACCCACGCCGCCGATGATGTCGCAGGCCGCTTCATCGCCACCCCAGGTCCCAGTCGCGGGAGCCTACAGGCGCTCGGCGGAGATTCGAAACCCGGCCGACGCCTAGAGGTGCTTGATCGCCTTGGCGCCCAGATAGATGGCCTGGTCGCCCAGTTCCTCCTCGATGCGCAGCAGCTGGTTGTACTTGGCGGTGCGATCGGAGCGCGACAGGGAGCCGGTCTTGATCTGACCGCAGTTGGTGGCCACCGCCAGGTCGGCGATAGTGCTGTCCTCGGTCTCGCCCGAGCGGTGGCTCATCACGGCCGTGTAGGCGGCGCGGTGGGCCATGTCGACGGCGTCCAGGGTCTCCGACAGGGTGCCGATCTGGTTGACCTTGACCAGGATGGAATTGGCCAGACCCTGCTGCACGCCGAGCGCCGAGAGCCGCGCCGGATTGGTGACGAAGAGGTCGTCGCCCACCAACTGGATCTTGCCGCCCAGCCGCTCGGTGAGCAGCTTCCAGCCCTCGAGGTCGTCCTCGGCCATGCCGTCCTCGATGGTGACGATGGGGAACTTGGCCACCAGGCCGGCCAGGTAATCGACCATGCCGGCCGGATCGAGGCTCTTGCCCTCCCCGTCCATCACGTACTTGCCGCCCTTGAAGAATTCGGTCGAGGCGGCGTCAAGGCCCAGCTGGAAGTGGTCGCCGGCCTTGTAGCCCGCCGCCTGGCCCGCCTTGACGATGAAGGCCAGGGCCTCCTCGGCCGAGCCGATATTGGGGGCGAAGCCGCCCTCATCGCCCACATTGGTGTTGTGGCCGGCGTCGTGCAGCGCCTTCTTCAGCGCGTGAAAGATCTCCGCGCCCATGCGCAGGCCCTCGGCGAAGGTGTCGGCGCCGGTGGGCAGGATCATGAATTCCTGGATGTCGATCGGGTTGTCGGCATGGGCGCCGCCATTGATGATGTTCATCATCGGCACCGGCAGGACGCGGGCCGAGACCCCGCCCACATACTTATAGAGCGGCAGGCCGGCGCTGATCGCCGCGGCCTTGGCGGCGGCCAGGCTGACCCCCAGGATGGCGTTGGCGCCCAGGCGCGACTTGTTGGCCGTGCCGTCCAGTTCGATCAGCAGCTTGTCGAGCCGACGCTGGTCCTCGGCGTCGACGCCGGACAAGGCGTCATAGATCTCGCCATTGACCGCATCCACCGCCTGCCGGACGCCCTTGCCCAGATAGCGCGTCTTGTCGCCGTCGCGTTTCTCGACCGCCTCGTGGGCGCCGGTGGAGGCGCCGGAGGGCACGGCGGCGCGGCCCATGGCGCCGTCTTCCAGGATCACATCCACCTCGACCGTCGGATTGCCGCGGCTGTCCAGGATCTCCCGGGCGGTGATGTCGACGATCTCGGTCATGGAAGCTCCTTGGCGCTTAGGCGAAACGGCCGGGGACCCTTAGCCAGCTTCGTCCGCCGGGGCAATCGTGGGCGCCTTGACTCGCGGCCGCCATCTCCGGCTGATGCCCCCATGCTGCTCACCGAAAAACCCGCCGACGGCGTCGCCGTCGTGACCCTGAACCGGCCCGAGGCCATGAACGCGCTGTCGAAGGCGCTGCGGGCGGCCTTGCACGAGGCGCTGCAGGCCCTGGAGGTCGATCCCGAGGTGCGGGTGATCGTCCTGACCGGCGCCGGCGAACGGGCCTTCACCGCCGGCCTGGACCTCAAGGAGCTGGGCGGCGATCCGGACGGCCTGCGCGCCGCCAACGCCGTCGAGCCTTCCGAGAACCCCGCCTGGGCGGTGATCGCCTGCAAGAAGCCGGTGATCGGCGCCATCAACGGCGTCGCCATCACTGGCGGGTTCGAGCTGGCCCTGGCCTGCGACGTGCTGATCTGCTCGACCAACGCCCGGTTCGCCGACACCCATGCCCGGGTCGGCATCACGCCGGGCTGGGGCCTCTCCCAGAAGCTGTCACGCGTCATCGGGCCATACCGCGCCAAGGAGCTGTCGCTCAGCGGCAACTTCCTCGACGCCAAGACGGCCTATGAGTGGGGCCTGGCCAACCGCGTGGTGGAACCCGCCGACCTGATGCCCATGGCCATCAAGCTCGCCGCCGACATGGCCACGATCGATACCGAGATGCTGGTGACCTACAAGGCGATGATCGACGACGGATACGAGCTGTCCCTGCGTCGCGGCCTGGAGCTGGAACACGCCCGCTCCACGGTCCACAACCGACACGTGACGCCCGAGATGGTCGAGGCTCGGCGCGCCGGCATCCAGGCCCGCGGCCGCGGCCAGGGCTGATCGCAAAGCAAAACCGCCCCGCAGGCCAGGCCTGGGGGGCGGTGGGAATTGCCTGTCGCCGCCAGAGGCGGCGCGCCGGTCGGGAAGACTAGTCTTCCTTCGGCGTGATGACCTGACGGCCCTTATACATGCCGGTCTTCAGATCGATGTGGTGCGGGCGCTTCAGTTCGCCGGTTTCCTTGTCTTCGACGAAGGAGTTGGCGCCTAGGGCGTGGTGCGAGCGCCGCATGTTGCGCCGCGACGGGGATACTTTGCGTTTCGGAACGGCCATGGGAGGATCTCGCAGGCGTGGAAAATAGAGACGGCGGCCGAACGACCGGCCGCCGACGTGAGCGCGGGTGTATGCCCCAAACCCCGACTCGTTTCAAGCGCTTGCGACACGGTTCGAAATCGAGGCCTTTCGAGACTAGACCAGCCGGCTCCGCTCCTTGGCCGCGCCGATGAAGCTGGCGAACAGCGGGTGCGGGTCGAAGGGCCGGCTCTTCAGCTCCGGATGGAACTGCACGCCGACGAACCAAGGATGGTCGGCCCGCTCGCAGATCTCCGGCAGAACCCCGTCCGGCGACAGGCCCGAGAAGTTGAGGCCGGTGCGCTCGATGGCGTCTCTGTACTCGATATTGACCTCGTAGCGGTGCCTGTGGCGCTCGCTGATGGCGAGGCCGCCATAGATCTCGGCGACCTTGGAGCCGGGCGAAAGGACCGCCTCATAGGCCCCCAGGCGCATGGTGCCGCCCAGGGCGTCGCCCTCCTTGCGGACCTCGCGCTCGTTGCCCCGGGTCCATTCGGTCATCAGACCGACAATGGGCTCCGACGTCGGGCCGAACTCGGTGGACGAGGCGTGCTTGATGCCGGCCAGGTTCCGGGCGGCCTCGATCATCGCCATCTGCATGCCGAAACAGACGCCGAAATACGGCACCTCATGCTCGCGGGCGAACTGGACCGCGCGGATCATGCCTTCCGAGCCGCGCTCCCCGAACGCGCCAGGCACCAGCACGGCATGTACTCCGGTCAGGCGCTCGGAGATCAGGCCTTCCTCCCGCTCGAAGGCCTCGCCCTCGATCCAGTCGAACTTGACCCTGACATTGTTGGCCACGCCGCCGTGGATCAGGGCCTCGACCAGGGACTTATAGGCGTCGGTCAGGCCGGTATACTTGCCGACGATGGCGACGTTCACCTCGCCGTCGGGATTGGTGAGCGTGTCGGAGATCGCCTGCCAGCGGGTCAGGTCGGGGGCTGGCGCGGTCTCGCTCATGCCAAACACGTCCAGCACTTCGCGGTCCAGGCCCTGGGCGTGGTAGTCCAGCGGCACGTGATAGATGTTGGTGCTGTCCATCGCCTGGATCACGGCGCTTTCGCGGACATTGCAGAACAGGCCGATCTTGCGCCGCTCGCTGGCCGGAATCGGCTGTTCGCAGCGGCACAACAGGATGTCGGGCTGTATGCCGATGGAGCGTAGCTCCTTCACCGAGTGCTGGGTCGGCTTGGTCTTCATCTCCCCGGCCGTCTTGATATAGGGCAGCAGGGTCAGGTGGATGTAACAGGCGTGGCCGCGGGGCAATTCCTGGCCGAGCTGGCGGATCGCCTCGAAGAACGGCAGGCCCTCGATGTCGCCGACCGTGCCGCCGATCTCGACCAGCACGAAGTCGACGCCCTCCCCCGGATCGGACAGCACGAAGTTTCGGATCTCGTCGGTGACATGAGGGATCACCTGGACGGTGGCGCCCAGATAGTCGCCGCGCCGCTCCTTCTCGATGATGGTCTTGTAGATCTGGCCGGTGGTGATGTTGTCGGCCTTGGTGGCGTTCACCCCGGTGAAGCGCTCGTAGTGGCCCAGGTCGAGGTCGGTCTCGGCGCCGTCGTCGGTCACGAAGACCTCGCCGTGCTGATAGGGGCTCATCGTCCCCGGATCGACGTTCAGATAGGGGTCGAGCTTACGCAGGCGCACCTTGTAGCCGCGAGCTTGCAGCAAGGCGCCGAGGGCGGCGGACGCGAGACCTTTTCCCAAGGAGGAGACCACGCCGCCGGTGATGAAAATGTACCGGGTCATGGGCGTTCAGATTAGCTCTGATTCGGAGGCGGCGCCCCGTGGTGATTCGCACTGAGCTGTGGATCGCTCCGCGCGGGCCTGCGGCATCTTAGCCAATACACGGCTTGAGGGCCGCTTTCGCGGCCCTTGGGATGGTTTCACGATCACGCTGAACTCAGGGGTTGGACGGCGCGGGCGCGGCCGGCTGCGGCTCTTCGCCGGCGAAGGGATTGCGGACCGTCGGCGTCGGCGCGGTGAGCGGCGCGGGCGCGTCGCTGGACTGGGTCGGCGCGGACGGGGCCGGGGCAGCCGCCGGCGGCTGGTTGAGGCTGTTGGGATCGATAGCGTCGATCTTCAGGCGGTCGACGACGGAAGAGGCCCCGCGTTCACGGCCGGCCATCAGGGTCAGGACCAGGCTGAGCACGAAGAAGATGCTGCCCAGGATCCAGGTGATGCGGGTGAGCAGGTCGCCCGCGCCCCGCGCGCTCATGAATCCGGTGGGTCCGCCCCCCATGCCGAGCGCGCCACCTTCGGAGCGCTGCAGCAGCACGACGCCGATAAGCGAGATGCAGACGATGATGTGGATGGTGAGCAGAATGCCGAGCAGCATGACATGGTCCGATGCGTTCGGGCGGTCGCCCGCGCCGAAATGAAGCGCGCGCTCTACCACTGGGAAGTTCGCAAGGCCATAGCTAGGGCGTCGCAGTTCGCGGGCAAGGCCATGATTCTCGAAACCGAACGCCTCAGTCTCCGGCCCCTGGAGGCCCCCGACGCCGAACTTCTGTTCCCGATCCTCAGCGACCCGGAGGTCATGGCCCATTGGGACGTGCCCGAGATCGACGATCCCGACGTGGTGCGCGAGGTGATCGAGGGCCAGGTCGCCGATGTCCAGGCCGAACGCGCCCTCCACTGGACCATCTGGACCCTGGAAGAAGCCGAGTTCCTGGGGGCCTGCGACCTCTCCGACATCGACCGGCGCCACAAGCGCGCCGAGATCGGCTTCATGCTGGGTCGCGGCGCCTGGGGCCAGGGCTATGCGCTGGAGGCCATGCGTGCGGTGATCGCCTTCGCCGCTTCCTCGGGCTTTCGGCGGCTGAGCGCCCGGACCCACCTGGGCAATTTGCGCTCCGACGCCCTGCTGGAGAAGCTGGGCTTCCACGAAGAGGGCCTGCTGCGCGGCCACGTGCTGCGCGACGGCGATCGACGCGATTGCCGTCTGTTCGGCCTCTTGCTTTGAGACGAGAAAGCCCGATCTGAGGCCCATGACCCCAAACCCTATCACCCTCGCCGGCTTCGACCACATCGTCCTGCGGATCACCGACAAGGCGGCGATGATCGCCTTCTATACCGATGTCCTGGGCGCGAGCGTCGACCGGGACCGCCCTGAGCTCGGCCTGACCCACCTGCGGGTCGGCGACGACCTGATCGACCTGGTGACCATCGACGGCCGCCTCGGATCGATGGGCGGGGCCGCGCCGGGTGTCGAAGGTCGCAACCTCGACCACTTCTGCCTGCGCGTGCGCCCCTTCGACGAGGCGGCCATCCGGGCGCACCTGGCGGCCCACGGCGTCAAGGTCGCCGACGAGGGCGAGCGCTACGGCGCCGATGGCGACGGGTTCTCGCTCTACCTGCAGGACCCCGAGGGCAATACGGTGGAGCTCAAGGGGCCGAGCGCTTAAAGCGCCCGGATAATTCCCAGGAAGTCTTCGGCCTTCAGGGACGCGCCGCCGACCAGGGCGCCGCCAACCTCGGCCGCGTGCAGTATCTCCGCGGCGTTCGAGGGCTTCACCGAGCCGCCATAGAGAATCGCCGGAGTCTTGCCGTGCTCGCCGAAGACCTCGACCAGGGTGGCGCGGATAGCCACATGGACTTCCTCGATCTCGGCCGTCGACGGCGTCAGGCCGGTGCCGATGGCCCAGACGGGCT
Organism: Phenylobacterium sp.; assembly: GCF_036677185.1. Lineage (GTDB taxonomy): Bacteria > Pseudomonadota > Alphaproteobacteria > Caulobacterales > Caulobacteraceae > Phenylobacterium. Next base: position 122,151 of record NZ_JAKFEN010000022.1, on the reverse strand, counting down.
CATAGGCCACGGAGAAGGCCTTGCCCGCCAGCTCGGCCGGCAGGGAGCCCCTCACCTGCCCGGTGACGATCTCCAGGGCCTTGCCGGCCTTGCGTTCGTCCAGGGTCTCGCCGACGCAGACGATGGGCTCGAGGCCCGCGGCCAGGGCGGCGCCGGTCTTGGCGGCGACCAGGGCGTCGGTCTCGCCGTAGCCGGCGCGGCGTTCGGAATGGCCCAGGATCACCAGGCTCGCCCCGGCGTCGGCCAGCATGGCCGCGGAGATATCGCCGGTGAAGGCGCCGGAGGCCTCAGCCCGGCAGTCCTGGCCGCCGACCAGCACCTTGGTGTCCTTGAGCGCCGCTGCGGCCCGCGCGGTCAGGGTCGCCGGCGGGCAGATCGCCACCCGCGCCGTCGTCCCACCCAGTCCAGCGGCCGTGGCGAGCGCCTCGGCCAGCGAGGCCGCGACCCCGTTCATCTTCCAATTGCCGGCGATCAGGGGGGTGGGAGCGGTCATCGAGGCCTCGTTTGCGGTGCTGCGAGGCGCGTTAAGCCAAGCCGCTCTTTCTGTCACGCGCTTGCGGGGGGGAAGCCGCCTCCACTATACCCCCGGTTCCACGGTTCACGCCGAACAGGCTCAGGTTAGGTCAAATGCTCGCCGCCACACGCAGATTCGCGAAATCCTGGGTCGCCGCCGTCCTGATCGGCCTGCTGGTCGTCAGCTTCGCGATCTTCGGCATCAACGACGTGTTCAAGGGCAATTTCTCGAACGACGTGATCACCGCGGGCTCGCGCGGCGTCACCGCCGCCGACTTCAAGCGGGAGTTCGACCAGTTCCGCAAGAACGCCGAGCAGCAGATGGGCCAGCCGGTCACCGTCGAGATGGCCGTCGAGAATCGCGTGGACGCCCGGGTGCTCGAGGAGCTCGCCTCGCGCGAAGCCTTTGGCGAGCTGCTCTACAAGGCCGGCATCCGCCCGTCGGATGGCCTGATGGAGAAGGAGATCCGCAAGATCCAGGCCTTCTTCAATCCGATCTCCGGCGCCTTCGACAAGGCCCTCTACCAGCAGCGGCTGAACGAGGCGGGCCTGACCCCCGAGAAGTTCGACACCATCATGCGCGACGAGATCGCCCAGTCGCACGCCATCTCGGCCATGGTGAACGGCCTGCGCGTGCCGCGCGCCTACACCGCCCTGGGCGCCGTCTACTCGCTGGAAGCCCGGGACGTCGGCTACTTCCCCATCGATCCGCGCAGCGTCGAGGCGCCGAAGCCCCCCACCGACGCCCAGCTCACCGCCTTCATGAAGCAGAACGAAGCCCAGCTCACCCGGCCGGAATTGCGCGTCCTGACCGTGGTCGCCTTCAGCCCGGCCATGATCCAGGGCGTCCTGCCGATCGACGAGGCCGAGGTTCAGAAGCGCTTTGAATTCCGCAAGGACACCCTGGCCAAGGCCGAGACCCGCTCGCTGGTCCAGATTCCCGCCAAGGACGCCGCCTCGGCCCGGACGATCGCCGCGCGCCTGGCCAAGGGCGAGGACGCCAAGGCCATCGCCAAGTCCCTGGGCGTCGAGGCTATCACCTATGTCGACAAACCGCGCACCGCCGTCGCCGACCCGCGCGTCGGCCAGGCGGCCTTCGCGCTCAAGGCCGGCGAGGTCTCCGGGCCGATCCAGGGCGCGCTCGGCTTCGCGGTGATCAAGGTCGACAAGATCACCCCCGGCCAGTCCGTGACGCTGGAGCAGATCCGCCCGCAGATCGAGGCCGAATTGCGCAAGGACGCCGCGTCCGAGAAGGTCTATGCACTGAGCCAGGCCTATGAGGACGCCCACGCCGAGGGCGCCAGCCTGCCCGACGCCGCCAAGAAGGCTGGCGTGCCATCCATGACCGTCGGCCCGGTCACCGCCCAGGGCGTGGGGATGCAGGGCCAGCCCGTGCCCGGCCTGACGCCGAAGATCCTCGAAGCCGCCTTCGCCCTGCCCGCCGGCGGTGAGAGCGACATCCAGGAGATCGGCAATGGCGAGTACTTCGCCGTCCGCGTCGAACGGGTGATCCCCAAGTCGATGCCGCCCCTCGCCGAGATCAAGCCGCAGCTCACCCGGGTCTGGATGATGCAGGAGATGGTCAAGCGCATGCAGGCCAAGGCCGACACCTTCGTCGCGCGCCTGAACAAGGGCGAGACCCTGGAAGCGGTCGCCACCGCCGCGGGGACCAAGGTCGCCCGCGTGGTCGGCCTGGACCGCCAGAACGCCGGCCAGTCCCAGGCCCTGTCGCGCGACGCCCTCATGAAGGCCTTCGGCGCCAAGCCGGGCGAGGTCTTCGTGGCCCAGGACCCGCGCTTCGGCCTGGTGGTCGCCAAGCTTGAGGGCGTCCGCGCTCCGCCGCCGGCGAACCTGGCCCGGATCACGGAGGAGACCCGGCCGCAGATGACCATGGGCCTGTTCCGCGAAATCGGCGAAACCGCCCGCCGCGCGGCCCGCGAAGAGGTGAAGGTCAAGATCTATCCCGACAAGGCGCGCGCGGCCCTCGGCCTCCCGCCCCTGGAGAAGGACAGCGAGGCCGGCGGCGCCGGCAAGGCGGAGAAGAGCAAGTGACGATCGAACCTGCGTTTGCGGACTTTGAGGCGAAGTATGCTCAAGGCGCGCCGCAGGTGGTCTGGACCAGGCTGATCGACGACCTGGAGACCCCGGTCTCGGCCTATCTGAAGATCGCCCACGGGCGGCCCTACGCCTTCCTGTTCGAGAGTGTCGAGGGCGGCGCCCACCGCGGCCGCTATTCGGTGATCGCCATGAAGCCCGACCTCGTCTGGAGGTGCCGGGGTGACAAGGCCGAGATCGCCGTTGGGCCCGACATCGAGGCCGGCCGCTTCCAGTCCCAGGCCGGCGGAGCGTTGGATTCCCTACGCGACCTGGTGGCGCGCTCGCGCCTGGACCTGCCCGAAGGCCTGCCGCCCATGTCCGCCGGCGTGTTCGGAGCCATCGGCTACGACATGATCCGGCTGGTCGAGCGCCTGCCCAACGTCAATCCCGACCCGCTGGACCTGCCCGATGGCCTGATGACCCGGCCGTCCATGGTGGCGATCTTCGACGCCATCGCCCAGGAGATCGTGCTGGTCACCACGGTGCGGCCCTCGGAGATCACCGCCAAGGCCGCCTATGAGGACGCCAAGGCCCGCCTGGCCGAGGTGATGGCCGACCTGCGCGGCTCGGCCCCACCCCTGGCCGGCGACGGCGCAGCGGAGCCCGACCGCTTCACCACCCCGGTGAGTCGCGAGGACTATCACCGCATCGTGGCGCGGGCGAAGGACTACATCCTGGCCGGCGACATCTTCCAGGTGGTGCCCAGCCACCGGTTCCGCGCGCCCTTCGCCCTGGACCCGTTCGCGCTCTACCGGTCGCTGCGGCGGACCAATCCCTCGCCGTTCCTGTTCTATCTGAACTTCGGGGATTTCCAGCTCGCGGGCTCGTCCCCCGAGATCCTCGTGCGCCTGCGCGACGGCAAGATCACCATCCGGCCCATCGCCGGCACCCGCCCCCGCGGCGCGACCCCCGAAGAGGACCGCCGCCTCGAGGCCGAGTTGATCGCCGATCCCAAGGAGCGGGCCGAACACCTGATGCTGCTGGACCTGGGCCGCAACGACGTGGGCCGGGTGGCCATGCTGAAGAGCTCCGGCGCCAATGAGCCGCCCCAGGCCTCGCGCGGGCCTCGCGTGCGGGTGACGGGTTCCTTCTTCGTCGAGCGCTACAGCCACGTCATGCACCTGGTCTCCAATGTCGAGGGCGACGCGCCGGAGGGGCTGGATCCCGTCGACGTGCTGATGGCCGCCCTCCCTGCCGGTACGCTCTCGGGCGCGCCCAAGGTGCGGGCCATGGAGATCATCGACGAACTGGAGATCGAGAAGCGCGGCATCGCCTATGCCGGGGCGGTGGGCTATTTCGGCGCCGACGGCTCGGTGGACACCTGCATCGTGCTGCGCACCGCCTGCTTCAAGGACGGGATGATGTACGTCCAGGCCGGCGGCGGTGTGGTGGCCGACTCCAACGCCGACGCGGAATACGACGAGACCCTGCACAAGGCCCGCGCCCTGCGGCAGGCGGCCCAAGAAGCCTGGCGCTTCGTCTAGCGTACCTTCTGCACGATGTGCGTGGTGGTCACCGGCGGGGCCAGGATCATGGCCGTGGCGAGCGCCAGGGCCGTCGAGGCGGCGAAGGCCGCGGCGATCAGGGCAGGCCAGACCCGCTCGCGCGCCTCGGGACCGGCCAGCAGCCGGCGGGCTCTGGCGATCATCACGGCGTCGAGGGCGGAATCGGGGGGCGGCATGGCCACAGCATCCCGCCAACTGCGTCTCCCTGCAATGCGGGGTCTTGGCGCAGAGCCAAGGCCAGCCTAGAGAACCCCCATGATCCTGGTGATCGATAACTATGACAGCTTCACCTACAACCTGGTTCATTATCTGAACGAGCTGGGCGCGGAGACGCTTGTCTATCGCAACGACGCCCTCAGCGTTCAGGAGGCGCTCGGCCTGCATCCGCAGGGCGTGCTGCTGTCGCCGGGCCCCTGCACCCCCAACGAGGCCGGCATCTGCCTGCCCCTGCTGGGCGCCGCGCCGGAGGACCTGCCGATCCTGGGCGTCTGCCTGGGCCACCAGGCCATCGGCCAGGCCTATGGCGGCGACGTGGTCCGCGCCAAGCAGGTGATGCACGGCAAGACCAGCGCCATCAGCCACACCGGCAAGGGGATATTCAAGGGCGTGCCCAATCCCTTCACGGCGACCCGCTATCACAGCCTGTCGGTGGAGCGCGACACCCTGCCCGCCGAACTGGACGTCACTGCCTGGACCGAGGACGGCGAGATCATGGGCTTCGCCCATCGCACCCGGCCGGTCCACGGGGTGCAGTTCCACCCCGAGTCCATCGCCACCGAAGGCGGCCACCTCATGCTGGCCAATTTCCTGGAACTGGCCGGCGTCACCCCGCTGGAAGTCGCCTAGCGACATGTCCGACGCCTTCAAGCCGTTGCTGGGCCGCCTGGCCGATGGCGGCACGCTCACCGAGGACGACGCGGGCGAGTTCTTCGCCGCCTGCCTGCGCGGCGAACCGACCCCGGCCCAGGTCGCCGCCGCGGTCACGGCGATGCGGATGCGCGGCGAGACGATCGGCGAGATCACCGCCTGCGCGCGCGCCATGCGCAAGGCCGCGGTGCATCTGGAACTGCCCTATGAGACCATGGACGTCTGCGGCACCGGCGGCGACGGTCTGCACACGCTGAACATCTCCACCGCAGTGGGCTTCGTGGTGGCCGGCGGCGGGATCAAGGTCGCCAAGCATGGCAACCGGGCCCTGTCGTCCAAGTCCGGCGCGGCCGACGTGCTCCACGAACTGGGCGTTAACATCTCGGCCTCGGCGATCCGCCAGCGCCAGGCCCTGGATGAGGCCGGCATCTGCTTCATGTTCGCCCAGGCGCACCACGGCGCCATGCGCCATGTTTCGCCGATCCGCGCGGAGCTGGGTTTCCGGACCATCTTCAACCTGCTGGGGCCGCTGACCAATCCGGCCGGGGCGCAGCGCCAGGTCATGGGCGTGTTCGCCGATCGCTGGGTCGAGCCCCTGGCTCGGGTGCTGGGAGCCCTGGGTTCCACCCGCGCCTGGGTCGTCCATGGCGGCGGCATGGACGAGATGACCACCACGGGCGAGACCAGCGTGGCCGAGTTCCGCGACGGCCAGGTGCGACTGTTCACGATCACGCCGGAGGCCGTCGGCCTGCCCCGCTCGGCCCTGGCCGATCTCACCGGCGGTTCGCCGGCCGAGAACGCCGTGGCCCTGAACGACCTGCTGGACGGCGCCAAGGGTCCCTATCGCGACATCGTGCTGCTGAACGCCGCGGCCGCCTTCCTGGTCGGCGACCAGGTCGAGACCCTCCGCGACGGGGTGGAGTTGGCCGCCCAGGTGATCGACGACGGACGGGCCAGGGCGACGCTCGCCAAGCTGGTCGCCGTCACCAACGTGCCATGAGCGACATCCTCGACAAGATCGCCGCCTACAAGCGCGACGAGGTCGCCGATCGCAAAGGCCGCCGCTCGGTGGCCGAGCTGGAGGCCGCCGCCAAGGCCGCCTCTCCGCCCCGCGGCTTTCGCGCCGCCCTGGAACGCCATCACGCGCCGGGGCGCTTGGCCCTGATCGCCGAGATCAAGAAGGCCTCGCCGTCCAAGGGCCTGATCCGCGCGGATTTCGATCCCCCGGCCTTGGCCCGGGCCTACGAGGCCGGCGGCGCGGCCTGCCTCTCGGTCCTGACCGACGCGCCCAGTTTCCAGGGCGCCGACAGCTTCCTGACCGCCGCCCGCGACGCCGTCGCCCTGCCGGCCCTGCGCAAGGAATTCCTGGTCGATCCCTGGCAGGTGGCGGAATCCCGCGGGTTCGGGGCTGACGCCATCCTGGTGATCCTGGCCATGGTCGACGACGCCGTGGCCGCCGATCTGATGTCCGAGGCCGCGCGCCTAGGCATGGACGCCCTGGTGGAGGTGCACGACGAAGCCGAGATGGCCCGCGCGGGCGCGCTCGGCGCGGAGCTGGTCGGGGTCAACAACCGCGACCTGCGCACATTCACCGTCGACCTGGCGATCACCGAGCGCCTGGCCGCGGCCGCGCCGAGGGACGCCCTTCTGGTCACCGAGAGCGGCGTCTTCACGCCGGCCGACGCCGCGCGGCTGGAACGCTCGGGCGCGCGGGCCATGCTGGTCGGCGAGAGCCTGATGCGCCAGGCCGACGTCGCCGCCGCCACCAAGGCCCTGCTCGCTTGATCGGCGCGCGCCGCCGCGTCGCTGCGGCCAAGGCCCGGCAGGCGGGTAAGGCGCTGATCGCCCTGGGCGGCTGGGTCTTCCTGGTCAACGACACACACGACTTTCTGAGCTGGCAGTTCGGCCTGAAGCGCTGGTCGCGGGCCGAGCGCGCGCGAGTCGCGGCCACCCTGGCGGAGCGCCAGCGCCTCATCGGGTCGGCGCCCTATCTGATGTTCATCAGCCCGGAAAAGAGCGTCGCCTATCGCGAATACCTACCGCTCGGCCTCGATCGCCTGCGGCTCTCGTCCCATCGCCCGGCGCTCGCGATGACAGCTATGGCGCCGAACGCCGTGCGCTATGTGGCCGACGCCTTCGAACGCCTGAAACGCTTCGGCCTGCTCTATTTCCGGGGCGACACCCACGTAAATTGGCTGGGCGCCTATCACCTCTACCGCATCGCCATCGAGGCCGCGCGCGAGGCTGGGATCGCCACCCATCCGCCCAAGACCTATGGCGCGATGCGCTCCTGGATCGCGGGCATGGAGGGTGACGTCTATGTCCAGATCGACGAGGCCCAGAAGGCCGAGTTCGAGGTCGAGGCCAAACTCGGCCGGGCGCGCGGGACCATGCTGGAGCTGACCATCGCGCTCTCGGTCCGCGACGACGAGGTCAAGGCCCGCACCGTCGAGGTCCCCCGGGACTACGCCGAGATTTTCGATGGTCGCGAACTGATCATAAAGGAGCAGGACGACAAGAGCCTGCCCACCGCCGTTGTGTTCCGCGACTCCACCGCCACCCTCAGCATCGACTTCCTGGCCGAGCATTTCTCCCGTTCGGTCTATGTCTGGCACGAGGGCGACGTGGTCGCCGACTTCATCGAGCGCGAGCGCCCGGACGTGGTGCTGCACTTCGTGGCCGAGCGATTCCTGGCCGTCTATCCCGCGACCCAGCCCCTGAGTCGTCTCCCACAGATTCGGCCCTGACGGCTCTTCGAAAAGGCCTGAAATTTCAAGGACGAAGCCGGTAACTTGACATTAACCAGGAACACCTAGAGAACATTACCAACGTTTGCGCTTTGTTCTCCAAGGGCTCGACTGCCATGCTCACCCGTAAACAGCACGAATTGCTCATGTTCATCCATGAGCGGATCAAGGAAAGCGGCGTCTCGCCGTCCTTCGACGAGATGAAGGAGGCGCTCGATCTGGCGTCCAAGTCCGGCATCCATCGGCTGATCACCGCCCTGGAAGAGCGCGGCTTCCTACGCCGCCTGCCGCACAGGGCCCGGGCGCTTGAGGTGGTGAAGTTGCCGCAACAGGCGACGACCACGGCCCCACCCAAGGGCCGCTCCCCCTTCAAGCCGCAGTTGGTGGAGGCCGGTCAGGCCGCCCCGATGGTGGCCAACGACACCCGCGACCTGCCGGTTCTGGGCAAGATCGCCGCCGGCACGCCGATCGAGGCGATCCAGCAGGAACGCGACCGGCTGCCGGTCCCCGAGGTCATGCTGGGCGCGGGCGAGCATTTCGTCCTCGAGGTCCAAGGCGACTCGATGATCAACGCCGGCATCCTCGACGGCGACTATGTGGTGATCCGCAAGACCGACGCCGCCAATTCCGGCGACATCGTCGTGGCCCTGATCATGGGCGAGGAAGCCACCCTGAAGCGCCTGCGCCGCAAGGGCGCCTCCATCGCGCTGGAGGCCTCCAACCCCGCCTATGAGACCCGGATCTTCGGTCCCGACCAGATCCAGGTCCAGGGCCGCCTGGTCGGCCTCATCCGCCGCTACCACTGAGCGTCCAAGGGCGCTGGCCGCGAAGGTCCTGCGCCCAGACGATCCGCCAGCCGTCCGGCTCACGATAGAGCTCGGCCGATCCGCCTCGGGCGAAGTCGGCCTGGGTGAGCGTCAGGGCGCCTGGGCATGGCGGGGCCTCGCCACGCACCACCACGACCTCGGCCCATTGGCAGAACAGCGGCAGCTTGCGCTCGATGGTCGAAGGCCGCCGGGTCATGATCGCGGCTATTCTCGGCGTCTCGGCGCCCAGGCGCGGCGCGCAGGACCAGCGGTCGCAATCATAACTTCTGTCGCGGGCCGCCAGGCCGCCCTCCGGGACCCTCAGGCCGCGCCGACGGGCCCAGAGTTCGGCGGCGAACAGCTTGGCGTCGGGGCGGAACAGCACCGCCTCATCCCCGGCCCTCACGGCAACGGTCGAGCCGTCGGCGGCGATCCAGGCGTCCGGCGCGGAAGGCCGGGGGTAGATCGCCACCGCCAGGGCGAACGGCAGGCCCAGCCAGCGCAGCGGCCCCCTGCAGAGACACAGCCAAAGGATGCCCAGGAAGGCCGCGGCCAGGGTCCAGCCCGGTGCGCTGGCGACGGTCAGCTGCGCGCCCGGCAAGCCCGCCGCCGTGGCGGCGATGCGATTCATGGTGTCGATGGCCAGATCGGCCGCGGCCAGGGGAACTGCGCCCAGGCCCAACGGCGCCAGCACCGCGCCAAGGGCCAGGGCGGGCATCATCAGGAACGAGGAGATCGGCGCCACCAGCAGATTGGCGACCAGGCCGAAAGTGGCGACCCGGTTGAAGTGCTGCATGGCGAAGGGGCCAGTGGCCAGGCCCGCCACGAAGCTGGCCCCCAGGCTGGCCGCCGTCCAGACGCCGATCGCCTGCACCAGACGGATCGGCCAGGGGGTGTTGATCTCCTTCGGAACCCGGGGCCAGGCCTCGGCCAGGGCCACCAGCGCCGCGGTGGCGGCGAAGGACATCTGGAAGCCCGGCTCCGACACGGCCTCCGGATGCAGGATCAAGATGCCCAGGGCGGCGATGGCCAGGGTCCGCAGGCTGATCGCCTGGCGGTCGACCAGGATGGCGCCGAAGGCCGCCGCCGCCGTGATCGCCGCCCGTTCCGCCGGGCTGGGGGCGCCCGACAGCACCAGATAGGCCAGTACGGCGGCGAAGCCGGCCAGCGCCGCGGTCTTCTTCGAAGAGATGCGCAGCGCCGCCCAGGGCCAGGCGGCGATCAACAGGCGCACCAGGGCGAAGGTGAAGCCGCCGACGATGGCCATGTGCAGGCCGGAGATCGAGATGATATGGGCCAAGCCTGCCGCTCGCAGAGCCTCGACCTGTTCCTTGGGGATGAAGGCCTCGTGGCCGGTGACCATGGCCGCGGCCAGGCCGCCGCTCTCCACGCCCATCTCGTCGACGATCTGCCTCGCCAAGGACCAGCGCGCCGCGTTGATCCGCATTTCCCAGGCCAGACGCCACGGCGGCCGTTGCGCGACCTCGATCTCGCGGACCGGGGTCAAGGCGAAACCCACCCCGCCGATGCCGTCGAAGAAGGCGTCGCGGGCGAAGTCGTAGGAGCCGGGGCTGGCGGGCGGCGGCGGAGCGTTCAGCATGCCGCGCAGCCGGATGGCGGTCCCCGGGGCCGGCAGGACATCATCGTCCTTCAAGGTGACCCGCACGCGGATCGGGGTGGCCTCGGGCTCCAGGCGACTGACCCGGATCGGGGCCAGCAACAGGCGCGGCCCGCCCCGCCCCGGACTGGCCACATCGACCACGAAGGCCTCGATGCTCACCACGCCCGTCCCTGCGGGCGCTATGGGCGCACGGACGGCCTGGGTGCGCAGCTTGGCCGCCGCGAATCCCGCCGACCCGAAGGCCAGCAGCACCAGGCCGACCGTGAACGCCCGGCGCGGACTCCATCGCGTCGCCGCGACCAACCCCGCGGCGACGGCCAGGGCCAGGAACGCCATCAGGGTCAGGGGTTCGCCGGGCAAGGCCAGATAGATCGCCGCCCCGATCCCGAAGGCGACGGGCGTCCATAGGGTCCAGCGATCGGTCTGGGCGCGGGCCTGCTCACCGACCCATGCTGCGATGCGGCGAAAGCTAGGACCGGCGCGAAAGCTCGTGCTAAGACCGCGCGCGCGGCCTCGCGCCGCCGTCTCCAGCTCCAAGCCTTGAGTTTCGATGCCCGACCGTCCCGTCGTCACCCGTATCGCCCCCTCGCCCACCGGCGCGATGCATATAGGCACGGCCCGCACCGCGCTATTCAACTGGCTATATGCACGCCATACGGGTGGGAAGTTCCTTCTTCGCATCGAGGACACGGATCGCGAACGATCCACGGAGGCCGCCGTGAAGGTGATCTTCGACGGCATGAAGTGGCTGGGCCTCGACGTGGACGCCGAGCCGGTCTTCCAGGCCGGCCGCGCCGACCGCCACGTCCTGGCCGCTCAGGATCTGCTGGCCAAGGGCCGCGCCTATCGCTGCTACATGACCGTCGAAGAGACCGCCGCCGAACGTGAGGTCGCCCGGGCCGAGGGCCGGGCCATCCGCTCGCCCTGGCGCGACGCCGACGCCAATTTCAACGACCGCCCCTATGTGATCCGCTTCAAGGGCCCGCAGGACGGCGAGACCATCGTCCAGGATCGAGTGAAGGGGGACATCTCCTTCAAGAACAAGGATCTGGACGACCTGATCCTGCTGCGCACGGACGGAACACCCACCTACAATCTCGCCGTGGTGGTCGATGACCATGAGATGGGGATCACCCACGTCATCCGTGGCGACGACCACCTGAACAACGCCGCGCGCCAGACCCTGATCTATCAGGCCCTGGACTGGGAGGTCCCGATCTGGGCGCACCTGCCGATGATCCACGGCCCCGACGGCGCCAAGCTCTCCAAGCGACACGGCGCCCAGGCGGTCAGCGAATTCGACGACATGGGCTATCTGCCGGAAGCCATGCGCAACTACCTGGCCCGGCTCGGCTGGGGCCACGGCAATGACGAGATCTTCTCCGACGATCAGGCTATCTCCTGGTTCGAACTGGAGAACGTGGTCAGCGCCCCGGCCCGGCTGGATTGGGACAAGCTGAACCACCTGAACAACCACTATCTCCGACTGGCGGCGATCGACCGCCTGGTCGAGCTGGTGACTGGGGTGCACAAGAGCCGCGATTTCCACCTGGCCGATGGCGACGCCGCGATCCTGGCGCGGACCATCCCGCTGGTCCGCGATGGGGCCAAGACCACCCTGGAACTGGCCGACGCCACGGTGTTCGCCCTGAAGCGCCGGCCGCTGGAGTTGCCGGAAAAGATTCTGGGCTTTCTGACAGACGAGACGCGGGCGCGGATGTCGCGCCTGCGCAGTCACCTCGCTCAGCAGGACGCCTGGACGGTTTCCGACCTGGAAGCCGCCCTGCGCGGCTTCGCCGAGGCCGAGGGCGTGGGCCTGGGCAAGATCGGTCCGGCGCTGCGCGGCATGCTGTCGGGCGGAGCCCCGGCGCCTGACCTCGCGGGAGCCCTTGTAAGCCTTGGAAAAGAAGAAAGTTTAGGCCGCCTCGACGATGCGCTTTCACCGGCCGCGTAAGGCGCTATAAGGCACGCCGAACAGGCGTTTTATTTCATTGAATTCGCGGAAGGGGATGGCATGGGCGATACGGCGAAAGTGAGCTTTGACGGGAAAACCGTCGAGCTGCCGATCCTGAAAGGCACCGACGGCCCGGCGGTCGTGGATATCCGGAAGCTCTACGCCGAAGCCGACGTCTTCACCTACGATCCGGGCTTCACATCGACCGCTTCGTGCGAGAGCAAGATCACCTTCATCGACGGCGACGCGGGCATCCTCCTCCACCGAGGCTATCCGATCGACCAGCTGGCCGAGAAGTCCAGCTTCCTGGAGGTCTGTTACCTGCTGCTGAACGGCGAGCTCCCAAACGCCAAGGAGTTCGAGAAGTTCAACCACAACATCACCTATCACACGATGCTTCACGAGCAGTTCGATAGGTTTTTCATGGGTTTCCGTCGGGATGCTCACCCGATGGCGATCATGGTCGGAGCGGTCGGCGCCCTCTCGGCCTTCTATCACGACAGCACCAATGTCGATGATCCCGAGCAGCGGATGATCTCGTCGCACCGGCTGATCGCCAAGATGCCGACGATCGCCGCGCGCGCCTTCAAATACTTCCGCGGCCAGCCCTTCGTGCATCCGCGTAACGACCTCTCCTACTCGGAGAACTTCCTGCGCATGTGCTTCTCGGTGCCCGCCGAGGACTGGAAGCCCAATCCGGTCCTGACCCGCGCCATGGACCGCATCTTCATCCTGCACGCCGATCACGAGCAGAACGCGTCGACCTCCACCGTCCGTCTGGCCGGCTCGTCGGGCGCCAATCCGTTCGCCTGCATCGCGGCCGGCATCGCCTGCCTCTGGGGCCCCAGCCATGGCGGCGCCAACGAAGAGGCGCTGAACATGCTCAAGGAGATCGGCACCGTCGATCGCATCCCGGAGTACGTCCAGGGCGTGAAGGACCGCCGCTACCGCCTGATGGGCTTCGGCCACCGGGTCTATAAGAACTACGACCCCCGCGCCACCGTGATGCAGAAGACCTGCCACGAGGTCCTCGCCGAGGTCGGCCTCCAGGACGACCCGCTGCTGAAGGTGGCGATGGAGCTGGAAAAGGTCGCGCTCAGCGATCCCTACTTCGTCGAACGCAAGCTCTACCCGAACGTCGACTTCTACTCCGGCATCACCTTGCGCGCGCTCGGCTTCCCGCCCGAGATGTTCACGGTGCTGTTCGCCCTGGCCCGCACCGTGGGCTGGATCTCGCAGTGGAAGGAAATGATCGAGGATCCGTCGCAGAAGATCGGTCGCCCACGGCAGATCTACACCGGCGCGCCGGCGCGCGACTACGTGGCCGTCGACAAGCGCTAGACGCTGTCGCCATAAGGTTGCGCGACGGCGTCACACGCCTATTGTGAAGGCCCGGGCCGGGCGGCCCGGGTCATCATAAGGAGGGCGTCATGACGATCATGGCCGTCTACCTGGTAAACGCCGCCACCAAGCAGGACTACGACGACGTCAAGGACGCCATCGGGTGGGAAAACGATCCCCCGGACGGCGCCCTGCTGCATTTCGTGGGCTTCGACAAGGAAGGCGCCTGCAGCATCGAGCTATGGGAATCCGAGGCCCAGTTCGAGGCCTATCGGCGCGACCGCTACGACCCCGCCTGCGAGCAGGCGGGTCTCGGCCGGCTGGAGGCGCGGGTGCTTGAGGTGCACAACGCCGCCGCCGCGGGACCGGTCGAGACCTATGTCCCGATCCTCGACGCGGCGCGCCTAAGGCCGCGCGCGGCGGTCGGCGAGCAGTTTGAGCACGGCGTCGGCGGCGGCCTCTGAGGGATCGGGGCCGTCGCGCCCCATCTTGGCCAGCGCCTCGTGCTGCGCCTCGATCTGGGCGTAGCGCATGCCCGGGAAATCCAGCCGCTCGCCCACGGCGGCGGCAAGGGCCGACCCGTTGCAGTCGTCCTGTACGAACTCAGGCGCGACGAAGTCCTGGGCGGCGATGTTGAACAGGGTGATCCAAGGCGAGCGCAGGAGCCGCTTGAGCACGAAGTGGGTGAAGTTCCCCAGTCGATAGGCCACCACCATCGGCACGCCCGCCAGGGCCAGTTCCGTGGTCACGGTGCCGGAACAGGCCAAGGCCACGGTGGCGGCCTTCATGGCGTCCAGCTTGGCCGCATCGCCCTCGACCACATGCGCCCAGCCACCAGCCTGCGCCTTCACGGCCTCGGCGACCGTGGGCGCGGCGGGAATCACCACCTGGAGCTCCGGACGCTGGGCCTTCAGCAGCGCCACGGCCTCGGCGAACGGCGGCAGGACGCGGGCGATCTCACTGGGCCGACTGCCGGGCAGGACCAGCAGGACCGGGGCGTCAGGCGCCACGCCCAGGTCGTCGCGCAGCCGCGCCCCGTCCGCATTGCTGAAATCGACATTGAGCGCGGAATTGCCGACGAAGGTGACCGCCAGGCCCTCGGCCTCGAAATATGGCGGGTCGAACTTGTGGATCGAAAGCAGATGGTCGACCGTGGCCGCCAGGGTCTTGGCCCGCCCCGGCCGCGTGGCCCAGACCTGGGGCCCGACATATTTCACCAGCGGCAGGTCCGGCCGGCGTTTCCGTAGCTGCTGGGCCACCCTCAGGGTGAAGCCCCAGGAATCGATCAGCACCACGACGTCGGGCCGCTCGCGCTCCGCCAGGGCCACGGTGTCGGCCACCCGCGCGACCACCTTGCGGTAGGCCAGCAAGCCTTCCAGCAGGCCCAGGATCGAGAGTTGCGAGATGTCGAAGGGGCTCTGGACGCCCTGCGCCGCCATCTTCGCGCCGCCCACCCCGACGAAGCGAACCTCACCGCCCAGCCTTTGACGCAGCGCCTGGGCCAGGCCCGCCCCGCGGTCGTCTCCGGAGGCCTCGGCGGCCACCAGCATGACGCAGAGGGGCCGGTTCACGGCGCGCCCGGAGGCTCCACGCCGACGATGAACAGGCCAAGCTCGTCGGCCATCTCGATCACCGCCTCGCGGTCCAGCACCAGCAGACGTCCGGTTTCGCCCGCCAGGCCCGCCAGCCCCGCCTCGGCGGCCCGCCGGATGGTGTTGAGGCCGATGGTCGGTAGGTCGATGCGGGTTTCCTGGATGGGCTTGGGCGCCTTGGCCAGGACCCCGCGCGGCGTGTCGGGCGTGCCGCGGATGGCCGGTGGCAGCTTGGCCACCCGGCCCAGCATGGCGTCGGTGCCCTCCTGGGCCTCCACGGCCAGGACCAGGCCGTCGCAGACCACGGCCCCCTGCCCTACATCCAGCCGACCGATCTCGCGAGCCACCTGCAGGGCGCGCTGCACGTCGGCCATCTGATCGGCGCTGGGGGACACCCGGCCCAACGGTCCGGCGGGCAGGGTCAGGTCGCCCATCACCTCATGGGCGCCCTCGACGGCGAAGCCTTCCTTCTCGAACTCGCCGACCAGGGCGCGCAGCAAGGCGTCGTCGCCCTTTCGCGCGGCGGCCAGCACGGCGGGCAAGGCCATCAGGCCTCGCAGGTCGGGAGTCAGCGACTTAAAATCGGGCCGGTCGACATTGCCCACCAGGGTCACGGCGCGGCATCCCGCGCGCTTCAGCGCCTTGAAGCACTTGCCCAGCTCGGCGATCCCGATATCGGCGCCCGGGAACCGCGCGATCTCCGAACCGGCGAAACCCTTCAGCCGCACGATGAAGAACGGCCGGCCCGCCTGTTCGCAGTGTTCGGCGATCTCGACCGGGAGGGTTCCGCCGCCGGCGATCAATCCAAGCTTCTGCATAGGCGTCAGCCTAAACCTCGCGCTCGGGCAAGCACAGGGGGCGG
Organism: Phenylobacterium sp.; assembly: GCF_036677185.1. GTDB lineage: Bacteria > Pseudomonadota > Alphaproteobacteria > Caulobacterales > Caulobacteraceae > Phenylobacterium. The sequence continues at coordinate 106,246 of NZ_JAKFEN010000022.1, read as the reverse complement.
CTGGCGTCGGCGCGGATGAAGTCGATGATCTCCATCACCTCGGGGCAGTCGGAATAGGTCTCGACCGTATCGTCCAGGCGCTCCTGGAAGGTGCCCTCGTCGGCGAACAGCAGGCGGTAGGCCGCGCGCATGGTGTTGATCGTCTCGCGGCTGAAACCCCGGCGCTTGAGGCCGAGCAGGTTCAGACCCTCGAGGTGGGCATGGTTGCCCCAGACCGAGCCGTAGGGGATCACGTCCTTCACCACGGCCGCCAGGCCGCCGATCATGGCGTGACGCCCGACGCGGATGCGTTGATGCACCGCCGCCAGCCCGCCGAGGATGACGAAATCGCCGATCTCGCAGTGGCCGCCCAGGGTCGCCTGCTTGGTCAGGATCACGTGGTCGCCAACCATGCAGTCATGGCCGATGTGGCACTCGATCATATAGAGGCCGTCGGACCCGACCTGGGTCAGGCCGCCGCCGCCCACCGTGCCGGTGTTCATGGTGGCATGTTCGCGGATCAGATTGCGGTCGCCGATGACCAGGCGGGTGGGCTCGCCCTTATAGGCTGTGTGCTGCGGCGGGCCGCCCAGCACGGCGAAGGGATGGACCAGGTTTTCGGCGCCCAGCTCCGTATGGCCGTCTATCACCACATGGGAGAGCAGCTTGGTGCCGGCGCCAAGCCGGACATTCGGGCCGACGATGCTGAACGGCCCGACGGAAACGCCGTCGGCGAGCTCGGCCTTGGCGTCGACGATGGCCGTGGGGTGGACTTCGATGCTCACGGGGTCTCCACCAGCATGGCCGCGAACTCCGCCTCGGCCGCCGTCTTGTCGCCCACCAGGGCCTTGCCTTCGAACTTGAACAGGCCGCCGCGGGCGCGCACCACGCGAACGTTCATACGCAGCACGTCGCCTGGCCGCACCGGTTGGCGGAAGCGGCAATTGTCCAGCGAGGTGAACAGGATGGTCTTGCCCGCCCGGTCGACGTTCAGCGACTTCGACATCAGCACGGCGCCGGTCTGGGCCATGGCCTCGACGATCAGCACGCCGGGCATGACCGCGTATTCCGGGAAGTGGCCCTGGAAGAACGGCTCGTTGATGGTCACGCATTTGATGCCGACGATTGACTCGCCCTGGCGATAGTCCTCGGCCCGATCGACCAGCAGGAACGGATAGCGGTGCGGGATCCGCAGCAGGATCTCTGAGATGTCGATGGAGGTCTGCGCCTCGACGACGGGGGCCTCGCTCATTTGTCCGATCCTTTGCGAACGCCGGCCGACTTCGAAAGCCAGGCGACCTCGCGCATCCATTTCCGAATGGGTTGGGCCGGAACCCCGCCCCAGGTCTCGCCCGCCGGCACGTTGCGGAACAGGCCCGCGGCCGCCGCGATCTGCGCGCGGTCGCCGATGCTGATGTGGTCCGCCACCCCTGCCCGACCCCCGAAGGCGACGCCATCGCCGATCGTGACGCTGCCGGAGATGCCCGTATAGGCCGCCATGACGCAGTTCCGTCCCACGCGCACGTTGTGTGCGATGTGCACAAGGTTGTCGATCTTGGTGTTCTCGCCCACCACGGTGTCCTCGAAGGCCCCGCGGTCAACGCAACTATTGGCGCCGATTGTAACGCCGTCCTGCAGAATCACCCGGCCGAGCTGGGGCACGTCGATTACCCCCTGGGCCGCGCCGGTGGCCCCGAAGCCGGCCTCGCCGATCCGGGCTCCCGCCAGGATGGCGACCCGGTCGCCCAGCAGCGCGAAGCCGATGCTGGCGCCCGCGCCGATGACGCAGTCGCGGCCGACGGCCACGCCGGGGCCGATCACCGAATTGGCGCCGATCACGGTTCCGCGGCCGATCCGGGCCCCCGGACCGATCACCACGCCCGGCGACAGGGTCACCCCGTCCTCCAGCACCGCGTCGCGCGACACGGCGTCCGCGCCGATGTGGCGGCGGGGACGATGCAGGCGGTTGGCGGCCGCGGCGTAGGCGGCGTGCGGCGTGGCGGTGATCAGGGCGGCGCACCCCTCGGGAACCAGCGCCGCATCGGCGGCGGACACGAAGACGCCAGCTGGCCGGCGCTGCGCCAAGGCCTCGGCGTATTTGCGGTCGGTGAGAAAGGTGACGGTGTCGGACTGGGCCTGCGCCAGGACCGCCACGGCGCGGACCGAGCGTCCGCCCTGGGCGGCGTCGGCCAGCTTGGCGCCCGTCACCTCGGCCAACTCGGCCAAGGTGACGGGTCCAAGGTCTTCAAAGAAACGCGGATCGGGCATCGAAATCCTTCGGCTCGACCCGGGTCTAGCGCGAGTCGGCCTACCGGCGGGGCGGCGTGGCCGGAGTTTGCGCGCCAGGCGCCGCCTGGTCCAGGCGCTCGCGGTCGAAGTTGAACTGGGTGATCTTGGCGTTGAGCGCCGTGACAACCGGGCCCGAGATGTCCATGGCCGGATTGGCGATGACCACGGCGTCGCGGGTCAGCAGCAGGCTGCATTGGCGCTGCTGGTAAACCTGACGGATGATCGGGTCCAGCTCCTGGCCGACGCGGCCCAGCGCCTTCTGCTGAGTGGCCTGCAGTTCGCGCTCGCGCAGCTGAGCCTTGCGTTGGAAGGCGTTGGCCTTGACCTGCAGGGCCGAGGCGCGGGTCTCGAAGGTGTTCTGGTCGAGGGTGGCGCGCTGGCCTTCAAGGGTCTTGGCCTCGTTCTGGATGGCGGCGTCCTCAGCCTTCAGCTCGGCCTGAACCTGGGTGGCGATCTGCTGCAGGCGGGTCTGGACGTACTTGCCCACGGTCGAAGAGCCGATGGAGCCTTCGAGCGAGATGATGCAGTGACCCGGGAGCGCCGGTCCGTGGGTGACCGCAGGCGCTGCCGCGGCCGCGGGCGCCGGAGCGGCCGCTTGGGCGAACGCGGCGCTGGATGCGGACGCGGCGATGGCGGCGACACAGGTCGCCGCGACGAGGGCTTTGATCGTCATGAGTGGAATTAGAACCTGGTTGAGGTGGAAAACCGGAAGGTTTCGGTCTTGTCGTAGTTCTCTTTGGCCAAAACTTGGCTGAAGTCGAAACGAATTGGCCCCATCGGCGACCGCCAGTGCACCGAAAGACCAGCCGAGGCCCTCAGCGACAGATCGTCGACGATCGCGGGATCGCGCGTTCCTGGCGGGTACGGCAGGTTGGTGATCGGGTTGATGGCGCCCGGTTGGTAATTCTTGTCGGCGTCGTCCAGCAAGCCCAGCGTGCCGAAATCGGCAAACAGCCCGGCCTTGATGCCGTACTGCTCGGGCAGGCCGGTCGGGATGGCCAGCTCCACCGTGCCGATGGCGTAGGCCCTACCGCCCAAGGCGTCCGAGCGGGAGAAGTTGGTGTCGCGCGGCCCGATGCCGGCGGTCTCGAAGCCGCGGAAGTTGTTGCCGCCCTTGTAGAAGCGGTCGTTGATCCGGATCGTGTCGCCGCTGAACCCGGCGATGAAGCCGGCCGAACCGGAGACGCTGAGGATGAAGTCCTTGTTGAACCCGTGCCACCAGCCGCCGGTGGCCTCGGTGCGGATGTAGTTCACGTCGCCCCCGACCCCGGCGAAGTCCTGTGAGACGTCGAAGCGGTAGCCGCGGGTCGGATTGATCGGGTCGTTCCGGCGATCGTAGAGATAGGTGTAGCCCACCAGCGAGGTGATGAACTTGCCGCGCTGGGCGCAGAGCGAGAGCGAGACCACCTGGGCGGTGCAGAGCGAGCTGTCGATATCGACCTCGTCGCTGCGCAGGGTGTAGCGGGTCGACATCCGCGAGGCGACCGTCAGCGGGAAGCCGAAGCGGATATTGCTGCCGATCGTATTGGTCTCGTAGGCCGAGAACTCCGAGTAATCGAGCCGATAGGCGTAGAGATCGAAGCCCGCGCCCAGGTCGCGGCCCAGGAAGCGCGGCTCGGTGAAGCCGAAATCGATCTGCTGGCGCAGCGAACCGACCGAAACACGGGCGCGCACGCTCTGGCCGCGGCCGCGGAAGTTGCGTTCGGTAATGCCCAGGTCGAGCACGAGTTGGTCGACCGACGAATAGCCAGCGCTGAACGACAGCTCGCCCGTGGGCTGCTCCTCGACCTTCACCTGCAGGCCCGTGCGATCGGGCGCCGAACCCGGAACCTCTTCGATATCGACCTCCTTGAAGAAGCCGAGCGCGCGGATGTTGTTCTTGGACCGGTCCACCAGGGCGCGGTTATAGGCGTCGCCCTCCACCAGGTTCAGCTCGCGCCGGATCACATAGTCCAGGGTGCGGGTGTTGCCGGTGACGTCGATACGCTCGACATAGACCCGCGGGCCCTCGCGGACCTGGAAGACCACGTCGACGGTGTTGGTGTCCTTGTTGGCCGTATAGCGCGGACGCACGTCGACCGCGGCGAAACCCGCCGCGCCGGCCGCGAAGGTGAGCGCGTCGGTGGCCTGCTCGATCCGCTCGTCCTGATAGGTCTCGCCGGACCGGATCGGCACGAGTTGCTGCAGGACGTTCTTGTCCAGCTTCTGGAGCTCGGTCTCGACGGTGATCTTGCCGAACCGGTACTCGACGCCCTCCTCGAGGGTGTAGGTGATCGCAAAGCCGTTCTTGTCCGGGGCCAGCTCGGCGATCGCCGAGATCACGCGGAAATCGTAGAAGCCGCGGTTGCGGTAGTGCTTGCGCAGCTGCTCCTTGTCGTACTCCAGGCGATCAGGGTCGTAGTTGGCGTTCGACGAGAAGAATTTGAACCAGCTGGTCTGTTCGGTCACGACCACGTCGCGCAGGTCGTTGTCCGAGAATTCCTTGTTGCCCAGGAAGTTGACGCGCAGGACGCCGCTCTTGGGGCCCTCGTCGATTTCGAAGATCAGGTCGACGCGCTTTTGCGGCAGTTCGACGATCTTGGGCGTGACGGTGGCCGAGATCCGGCCCGATCGGCGATAGAGCTCGACGATCCGCTGGACGTCCTGCTGGACCTTGGCGCGGGTGAAGATACCGCGCGGACGCACGGTCACCTCGTCGCGCAGCTTCTCTTCCTTCAGTCCGGAATTGCCCTCGAACACCACCTTGTTGATGATCGGGTTCTCGACGACCGTGACGATCATGTCGGAGCCCTGCAGCTCGACCTTCACGTCGGCGAACAGGTCGGTGCGGAACAGGGCCTTCAGCGCCAGGTCGGCCTTGGCCGGATCGAGGGTCTCGCCCGGCTGGACCGGCAGGTAGGAGAGCACCGTCGACTGTTCGATCCGCTCATTGCCGCGGACGATGATCCGCTGGACGACGCCGGACTGTTGCGGGGCCGCCTGGGCCGCGGCGAGCGTCGGGACGACAAGCGCGGTCGAGCCCATCAAGAGGGCAAGTCCGGAGGCGAGCGCGGCGCTATGAGCGCGGGTTCTTTGCATCGTTTAAGCCGTTAGCGGAAAAGGGCGGGTCAGGAAAAGACGCCGCCGAGGATTTTGAACACACGCAGCTGTTGCAGATCGTTCCAGGTGGCGAACAACATCAATCCCAGCAACAGCGCAAGACCCACCCTATAGCCTGCGGCCTGGACATTGGCGGCGACCGGGCGGCGGGCTACGGCCTCATAGGCGTAGAACAGCAGGTGCCCCCCGTCCAACACGGGGACCGGCAACAGGTTCATGAAGCCGATGCTCACCGAGACGAAGGCCGCGAGCTGCAGCAGATTGACGGCGCTGCCCAGCAGCATTTCGCCGGGACTCGAAGCGCCTTCGGCGCCGGCCTGGGCCACCTTCCCGGAGATTCGGGCGATTCCCAGCGGGCCGCTGAGCTGGTCGGCCGAGACCTGGCCCGTCACCATGCGGCCGAGATAGTAGACGGTGGTCCCCAGCGTGTTCCAGGTGCGCTCCACCCCGCCGCCCAGCGCCTGGAGCGGCGTGTAACGAACGCGGATGAAGTCGCTAGGCTTCTGGGGCGGAGCGAAGCCCAGTACGCCGATCCTGCGCTCGCCCGAAATTGGATCCTTGCGGAGCTGCCATTCCGGCGTGGCGTTCAGGGTCAATTCCCGCCCGCCGCGGTTCACCACGAGCGGGGTAAGCACATCGGCGCGAACCTGGATGATCGTGGCGAGCTGGTCGAAGGTCTTGATGGGAGTTCCGGCGGCGGCCACCACCAGGTCGCCCGGCAGGAGGCCGGCGCGCGCCGCCGGGCTGCCAGGCTGGACAAATGCCACCTTGGCCGGCAGCACCAGCGCCCCGTAGGCCATCAGCAGGCCGGCGAACAGCGCGATGGCCAGGAAGAAGTTGGCGAAGGGGCCGGCGGCCACGACGATGGCCCGCTGCCACAGCGGCTTGAAATGGAAATAGCGGTCGATGGCGCCCGGCCCCTCGCGACGCTCGACCTCTCGGCGCAGGCTCTCCAGGCTTTCGTGGTCGGGCAGACTGGCGGCGTTCTCATCGCCCGAGAAGCGCACATAGCCGCCCAGGGGGATCCAGCCGACCCGCCACTCGACACCCGACCTGTCCTTCCAGACCGCCAGCGCCTTGCCGAAGCCGATGGAGAACCGGTCGATGGCCACGCCGAAGCTCTTGGCGGCCAGGAAGTGGCCCAGCTCGTGGATCGTGACCACAAGCCCCAGGACCAGTAGGAAGGAAACGACGAAGGTCAGGGAGGTTAAGGTGAAATCGATCACGACGGGGTGCTCCTCCAAGGCCTCAACGGCCTAGACCGGCCACGACGTCGTCCGCCACGCGGCGCGCCGTCGCATCGATGTGTCGCGCCCGCTCCAGGACGTCCCCGGAGAGACCCGCCATGAGCCCCTGCCCGTCCACGCGTTGCAGCGTCCTCGCCACCGTGGCGGCAATATCCAGAAAGCCAATCTTACGGTCAAGGAAGGCGGCCACTGCGACCTCGTTGGCGGCGTTCATCACCGCGGGCGCGGCCCCACCGGCCGCCAATGCTTCTTTCGCGATCTTCAAGGCGGGAAAACGGCGCAGGTCCGGTTCTTCGAAAGTTAGTTGCCCGGCGGCGGCCAGGTCCAGCTTCGGCGCCGGCCATGGCAGGCGGTCAGGCCAGGCGAAGGCGCAGGCGATCGGCGTGCGCATATCCGGCGGTCCCAGCTGCGCCAGGGTCGAGCCGTCGGCGTATTCCACCAGGCTGTGAATGATCGATTGCGGGTGGATCAGCACATCGACCCGCTCGGCCGGCATGGCGAACAGATAGGCCGCCTCGATCATCTCGAGGCCCTTGTTCATCATGGTCGCCGAATCGACCGAGATCTTGACCCCCATGTCCCACCTGGGATGGGCCACGGCCTGTTCCGGCGTCGCGTGCTCCATCTGGCCGATCGACCAGGATAGGAACGGGCCGCCCGAGGCGGTGAGGATCAACCGCGAGACATGCTGAGCGTTCATCGGGTCCAGCACCTGGAAAATCGCCGAATGCTCGGAATCGACCGGGATCACGGCCCCGCCCGCCAGCTTGGACGTGCGCAGCAGCGAGGGCCCGGCGCAGACCAGGCTCTCCTTGTTGGCGAGCGCCACGACCGCCCCTGCCTTGGCCGCCGAAAGCGTCGGCGGGAGCCCGGCGAACCCCACGATGGCCGACATCACCCACTGGGCGTCGGCGGCGGCGGCCTCGGCCACCGCGCTCGCGCCGGCGGCGGCTTCGATCCCCGAGCCCTTGAGCCGGTCACGCAGCTCCCCGAGCCGGGTCTCGTCCTCGATCACCGCAAGCTTCGGCCGCCACTGCAGGGCCTGCTGGGCGAGGCGCTCGACATTGCGCCCAGCCGTCAGGGCGGCGAACTCGACCTCGGCCCCGGCCTTGTCGAACAGGTCCAGGGTCGAGACCCCGACCGAGCCCGTGGAACCCAACACGCTGACACGCCGCGGCAAGGTCAATTCGCCCACCCCAAATGGTTGATGAGCCGGGCGCCGGCCAGGACGACCGCGGCGAACATCAGGCCATCGACCCGGTCCAGCAGGCCGCCGTGGCCCGGGATCAGGTCGCCGGAATCCTTCACCCCGAAGCGACGTTTCAGCATGGATTCCCAAAGGTCGCCCGCCATGGTGGCCAGGCCCGCCACGAACCCGATCAGGGCGCCGGCCTGCAGGCTGAGCACGATGTCGCTGAAAGCGGCCATGGCCACGCCAGCCACGGCCGCGGCGATCAGGCCGCCGACGAAGCCCGACCAGGTCTTGTTGGGCGAGAACCGCGGCCACAGCTTGGGGCCCTTGAGCGCGCTGCCGACCGCGAAGGCGGCGATGTCCGCCGTCCAGACGACGGCGAACAACAGCAGGGTCCATTGCCGGCCCTCGGGCATGCCCCGCAGCCAGACCAGGCAGACCATCGGGATGGCCAGATAGACCACGCCATAGGCCGCGTTGCCCGGCCGTTCCGAAACGCCTCGCGCCACCAGGGCGGAGGCGGCGGCGCCGATCGCCAGGGCGCCCCAGGCGTAGGTCATCTGGCCAAGATAGGCCAGGAAGGTCCCGGCTAGGATTGCGACCGTGAGCGCCGCCGACACCCGGATCGGGGCCTTCGGGGCCGTCATGGCGCCCCACTCGATGCAGAGCAGCGCGACCGCCACGGCGATCAGGACGAGGAACAGCCAGCGCACGTCATCGGCGAACCAGACAGCGGCCAGCGCCGTGGGCACCAGCACGGTGGCGGACGCCACGCGTATGCCCAGATTGGTCCAGTCGAACCGCCTAGCCTGTGGCAAGGACATCATCGGCCACGGCCCCGCCGTATCGCCGCTCACGCTTCTGAAACTCCGCGATGCCCTCGGCGAGGTGATGCGGCGTGAAGTCGGGCCAAAGGACGTCAGGGAATACGAATTCGGAATAGGCCGACTCCCAAAGAAGGAAGTTCGACAGCCGTTGCTCGCCGCTGGTGCGGATCACGAGGTCCGGCGACGGTAGTCCGCCAGTGGAGAGGCGGGCCTCGAAGATGTCGTCGGTGATGTCTTCAGGCGCGATCCGACCCGCCGCGACCTCGGCGGCGACGGCGCGCGCGGCGTCGACGATGTCGGCGCGACCGCCGTAGTTGAAGGCCACCTGGAGGAAGAACTTGTCGTTATGGGCGGTCTGGCGTTCGGCGCGCTCGACGATCTCGGCCACGTCCGGCGGCAGGCCCTCGCGGCGGCCCAGGATGCGGACCTTCACGCCCTCGCGCACCAGCTTGTCGAGGTCGGAGTTCACATAGAGCTTGAGCAGCCGCATGACCTCGGCCACCTCGCCGGCGGGCCGGCGCCAGTTTTCGGTGGAGAAGGCGTAAAGCGTCAGCCAGCGGATACCCTGGTCGGGCGCGGCCTCGACCACACGGCGGATGGCGTCGACGCCCTTGGGATGGCCGACCTGGCGCGGCAGGCCCCGGCGCTTGGCCCAGCGGCCGTTGCCATCCATGACGATCGCAACATGCAGAGGGGCGTCGCGCGCGCCCTTCGGCTGCTCTTTGTCGGCGATGGTCATGGGGTTCCCGTTCGTCCTTCAACCAGACCGCGGACGATCAAACCTGCATGATCTCTTGTTCTTTGGTTTTCAAGGCTTCGTCCACCCTCTTCACCGCCTCGTCGGTGAACTTCTGGATCTCGACCTCCATCTTGCGATGTTCGTCCTGGTTGATGGCGCCGTCCTTTTCCGCCTTCTTCAGGTCGTCATTGGCGTCGCGGCGGACGTTGCGGACGGCGACCTTCTGCTGCTCGGCGTACTTGCCTGCCAACTTGGCCAGGTCCCGACGCCGCTCCTCGGTCAGCGGCGGAATCGGGATGCGCAGGTTCATGCCATCGACCACGGGATTGAGACCGAGACCGGCGTTGCGGATCGCCTTCTCCACCGAGACGACCAGGCCCTTGTCCCAGATGCTGACGCTGATGGAGCGCGGCTCGGGGACGCTCACGGAGCCCACCTGATTGATCGGCACGGTCGAGCCATAGGCGTCGACCATCACCTGATCCAGCAGGCCGGCCGAGGCGCGGCCGGTCCGCAGGGAGGCGAACTCGTCCTTCAGGGCGAGGATCGCCTTGTCCATGCGGTCCTTGTAGCTCGAAAGGACGGGCTTTTCGGTAGCAGCCATAAGGAGTTCTCCCGATCTTCTCGTTTGAGTCTCGTGGTCAGGCGATGGTCGTGAAGACGCCCTGCCCCTGCAAGACCTTCATGAAGTTGCCCCGTTCTCGGATGGAGAACACCACGATCGGGACGTTGTTGTCGCGCATCAGGGCGATGGCCGAGGCGTCCATGACGCGCAGGTCCTTGGCCAGGACTTCTTGATAGCTGAGGGTTTCGTAGCGCTGTGCGCTCGGGTCCTTCTTGGGATCGGCCGTGTAGACCCCATCGACGCTGGTGCCCTTGAAGAGCGCGTCGCAACCCATCTCGGCCGTCCGCAGGGCCGCGGGCGTATCGGTTGTGAAGAACGGCGCCCCGAGGCCGGCGGCGAAGATCACCACCCGGCCCTTTTCCAGGTGCCGCAGGGCGCGGCGGCGGATGTAGGGTTCGCAGACCGCCTCCATGGGGATGGCCGACTGCACCCGGGTGTAGACGCCGACCTTTTCCAGGGCGCCTTGCAGGGCCAGCGCATTCATCACCGTGGCCAGCATGCCCATATAGTCGGCGCTGGCGCGGTCCATGCCCTTTCCGGCCAGGGAGACCCCGCGGAAGATGTTGCCGCCGCCGACCACCAGGCAAAGCTCGACACCGGCGTCGACCACTTCCTTGATGTCCTCGGCCACCGCCTCGATGGTCTTGGTGTCGATCCCGAAGAGCGCGTCGCCCATCAGGACCTCGCCCGACATCTTCAAGAGGATCTTCTTGTAGCGGGGCTTGGCGTCGGGCATCGGCGGCATCCGGAGAATCTTAGGCGGTACTTACATAAACCAAGGGCGTGGTGCGCGTCGAACGCACCACGCCCTTGGGTCGTCTTTATCTTGCGAGCCTTAGGCTTGGCCGGTCATCGAAGCCACTTCGGCGGCGAAGTCGTCGACCTTCTTCTCCACGCCCTCGCCGAGCGCGAAGCGCATGAAGCCCTTCACGGTCACCGGCGAGCCGGTTTCCTTAGCGGTGTCGGCAAGAAGTTGCTCGATGGTCTGGTCCGGATTCATGACGAAGGGTTGCTTCAGCAGCACCACTTCTTCCTGCCACTTGCGGATGCGGCCTTCGATCATCTTCTCGACCACGCCGATGGGCTTGCCCGATTCCAGCGCCTGGTCGGTCAGGAACTTCTTTTCCTTCTCGACGGCGGCCGGATCGAGGTCGGCCTCGGTGAGCGCCAGCGGCGGGGTCGGCGTACCGGCCACGTGCAGGGCGATCTTGCGGCCCACATCCTTCAGCACCTGCTGGTCGCCGGCGCCTTCAAGAGCCACGAGCACGCCCAGCTTGCCGACGCCTTCGCCCTGCGCATTGTGCAGATAGAGGGCGACCGCGCCTTGAGCCACGCTCAGGCGCGCCGAGCGGCGCAGGCGCATGTTCTCGCCGATGGTCGCGATCATGTTGGTGATCACGTCGGCGACGACCTCGCCCTTCGCGGTCTTGGCCGCCGTGATGGCGTCCACGCCCTCGACATCCAGGGCCACCACGGCGAAGTCGCGCGCGGCGCTCTGGAAGGTGTCGTTCTTGGACACGAAGTCGGTCTCGGCGTTCAGCTCGACCAGCACGCCGGTCTTGCCGTCGTCGCTGAGCTTGCCGGCCACGAGGCCCTCGGCCGCGGCGCGGTCGGACTTCTTGGCGGCCTTGGACAGGCCCTTGGTGCGCAGCCAGTCGATCGAGGCTTCGATGTCGCCGTCGTTCTCCTGCAGCGCCTTCTTGCAATCCATCATGCCCGCGCCGGATTTCTCGCGCAGGTCCTTGACGAGCAGAGCGGTGATTTCCGCCATGGTCAGCTCCTTCAATTCAAAGAGGTCGGCGAGGCCCGTCTAGGACCTCGCCGTGATCGTTTCGTGTCGACGGGCGCGCGGAGGCGCGCCGCCGGCCTAGTCCTGCGTCGCGGTCGGTTCAGCCGCCGGGGCTTCCGCCGCGGTGGTCTCCGGTTCGGTCGCGACCGGCTCGGGAGCCGGTTCAGCCGCGACCGGGGCGGCGGCGACGGGCTCAGGCGCCAGTTCGCGGGCCAGGGTCGGCTCGATCGGGGCCACCGAGGCGCCCAGGTCGACGCCGGCGGCCGATTGGCCGGCGGCCAGGCCGTCGAGAACCGAGTCGGCCATCAGGTCGCAATAGAGCTGGATGGCGCGCGCGGCGTCGTCATTGCCCGGGATCGGATAGGTGATGCCGTCCGGATTGCAGTTGGTGTCCAGGATGGCGATGACCGGGATGTTGAGCTTCCGGGCTTCCTGGATCGCGATCGCTTCCTTGTTGGTGTCGATCACGAACATCAGGTCGGGGATGCCGCCCATGTCCTTGATGCCGCCGAGGCTCAGCTCCAGCTTGTCCCGCTCGCGGGTCATCTGCAGCAGTTCCTTCTTGGAGCGGCCGGCGCTGCCGTCACCTTCCAGAAGGCCTTCCAGCTCGCGCAGGCGGGCGATGGAGCCCGACACGGTGCGCCAGTTGGTGAGCGTGCCGCCCAGCCAGCGGTGGTTCACATAGTACTGGGCCGAACGCTTGGCCGCGACCGCGACCGGCTCGGAAGCCTGGCGCTTGGTGCCGACGAACAGCACGCGTCCGCCGGACGCGGCGACTTCGCGCACCTTCACCAGGGCCTGGTGCAGCAGCGGGATCGACTGCGAAAGGTCGATGATGTGGATGTTCGACCGCGAACCGAAGATGTAGCGGTCCATCTTCGGGTTCCAGCGGTGGGTCTGGTGGCCGAAGTGCGCGCCAGCTTCTAGGAGCTGACGCATGGAGAATTCAGGAAGCGCCATACGCTTTTAAGTCCTTTTTCCGGTTAACCGCCGCAGGCAAACCCCCCGAGTGAGGGACCGGAATGGATATGGCGGGATGTCTCCCCGCACATCGCCAAACACCTGCGTGTGGAATGAGGCGGGGAAATAGGGGCTAAGCGCAGGAAAAGCAAGCCTCTCCCGAAGGATGGCCGTCGCACCCGCTTGCAAGCTTGGCCTTGGTGTTGCACTCTTGAGTAGATTTGGAGCACGAAATGAAACCCATCGTAGCGTTTGGCCTGGGACTGGCGGTTCTCGCCGTGAACGCCTCTGGAGCATCCGCCGGGACGTTCAAGACTCACACGGGAACGATGGGCAACTACCGTGCGCCGGCGCCGCCAAGCTTCAGCACCCCTCCGGTAGCCGCGCCGAAACCCTATTCCCCGCCTCGGGCCGCACCGGCGCCCGTGCCATTTCGGCCCTATCAGGGGACCTCGACCTATTCCAATCGCGGCGGGGTGAACGCCTACCCCAATGCGCCCAAGCCCAAGGGCTATATCAGCCCCTACGGGAAGCCCTGACGTCGCGCTATTGGTGGACGGCCTCCAGGCGATGGCCGTCCGGGTCGATGACGAAGGCGGCGTAGTAGGTTGAGCCATAGACCGGCCGGAGCCCCGGCGCGCCGCGATCGGTTCCGCCGGCGGCCAGGGCGGCGGCATGGAAGGCGTCCACCGCCGCCCGGTCCGGCGCATCGAAGGCCAAGTGGAATCCAGGACCAGGCGGGCGGGCCTCGACATGTGGAAACAGGTTGAGCTTCTCGCCCTCTCCCAGCCGCCCGTAACCCAGGCCCCGAGGATCGTCCCATATCCGGACCCAGCCGAGCGGACGCAGGACCGCGTCATAGAAGACCCCGGCCCGGACCAGGTCCTTCACGCCGAAGGACACATGGCCCAGCACGGCCCTAGAGGTCCTCGACGAAGACCACGCCCGGCGAGGTCTTCAGCGCCCCGCGCACGGCCCCGTCGAGGGTGAATCGGCCGGGCAGTTTCACCTCCACCTCGCGGCCGCCCTCGACCCCGGCCACCAGGATGATCTCGCCGCCGCGGGCGTTGACCGAGCTTTCCAGCCGCTTCTTCAGCGCCTCGATCTCGGCGCTGCGCGGCGCCAGGTGCACGCGCAGGCCGGCCACGGCGTTCTCGATCGCCTTCTCCACCGGCTCGGCGTCGTCGCCGAAGAAGCGCACCTCGCCGTCCTTGGCCTTGGCTCGGACCTTGATGGCCACCGCCCTGCCGGGCTCCAACAGGTCGCGGCACCTGCGAAGGGCCTCCGGCGGGAACAGCACCTCGTATTCGCCGGTGGGATCGGACAGGGTCACGAAGGCGAACTTCTCGCCCGAGGACTGCGAGGCCCGCTCCTGCTTGCGGCGCACGACGCCCGCCATGCGGAACGCCTCCGATCCCGCCTCGGCCTTGGGAATGACGTCGGCCAGCAGGTCGGTGCGCCGACGCCGAAGCGCCTCGACCATGTCATCCAGCGGGTGGCCGGAGAGGTAGAATCCGACCGCGGCCAGTTCCTCGTCCAGGCGCTGGACCGGGGTCCACTGCTCCACCTTGGGCAGGCGCGGTCGCTGGGCCTCCACCTGGTCGCCGCCGAACAGCGAGGCCTGGGACGAGGCGCGATCGGCGGCCATGCTCTGGCCGTGGCCGGCCAGCACGTCGGCCGCGGCCAGAATCTGCGCGCGGTTGGGGTGCAGGCTGTCGAAGGCGCCGGCCCGGGCCAGGGTCTCGAAGGCGCGCTTGTTCACCTGCTTGGGATCGACCCGCTCGACGAAGTCGAACAGGTCGCGGAACGGCCCGCCCTCCTCACGGACGGCCACCACATGCTCCATGGCCTGCAGGCCGAGGTTGCGGACGCCGCCAAGGGCGTAAACCACCTCGCCGTTCTCCACCTCGAAGTCCGCGCCCGAGCGGTTCACGTCCGGGGCATGGATCTTGACGCCGAAGCGCTTGGCGTCCTGGTAGAAGACCGCCAGCTTGTCGGTATTGGAGATGTCGAGGCTCATCGAGGCGGCGAAGAACTCCGCCGGCGTGTTGGCCTTCAGCCAGGCCGTCTGGTAGCTGATCAGGGCATAGGCGGCCGCGTGGCTCTTGTTGAAGCCGTAGCCCGCGAACTTGTCCACCAGGTCGAAGATCGAGCCGGACTGCGCTTCCGGCACGCCCTTGGCCAGGGCGCCGGAGATGAAGCGCGCACGCTGCTGCTCCATCTCCTCCTTCTTCTTCTTGCCCATCGCGCGACGAAGCAGGTCGGCTTCACCCAGGCTGTATCCCGCCAGGATCTGGGCGATCTGCATCACCTGTTCCTGGTAGACGATGACGCCGTAGGTCTCCTTCAGCACCGGCTCGAGCGAGGGGTGCAGGTAGTCGATGGGCTTGCGGCCGAACTTGCAGTCGATGAACAGCGGAATGTTGTCCATCGGTCCTGGCCGATAGAGCGCGCCGACGGCGGTGACATCCTCGATGGAGCCAGGTCTCAGCTGCCGCAGGGTGTCGCGCATCCCCTGCCCTTCGAGCTGGAACACGCCCACGGTTTGCGCCGCCGACATCAGCTCGTAGGTCTTCTCGTCGTCGAGCTTCAGATCGGCCATCTCGATGCGCGCGCCGCGCTTGGCCAGGTGCTTCAACGCCCGGTCGATCACCGTCAGGGTCTTCAGGCCCAGGAAGTCGAACTTCACCAGGCCGGCGCTCTCGACCCACTTCATATTGAACTGGGTGGCGGGCAGTTCCGAGCGCGGATCGCGATAGAGCGGCGTCAGTTCGGTAAGCGGCCGATCCGAGATCACCACCCCGGCCGCGTGGGTCGAGGCGTTGCGGTAGAGACCCTCGAGCTGCAGGGCGACGTCGAGAAGCTGGGCGACCGCCTCGTCATCCTCCTTGGCCTGGCGCAGGCGCGGCTCGATCTCGATGGCCTTGGCCAGCGTCACCGGATTGGCGGGATTGGCCGGGACCATCTTGGCCAGGCGATCCACCTGACCCAGCGGCAATTGCAGGACCCGTCCCACGTCGCGCAGCACGGCGCGCGCCTGCAGGGTGCCGAAGGTGATGATCTGCGCCACCCGGTCGCGGCCATAGTGCTTCTGCACATAGCTGATCACCTCCTCCCGCCGCTCCTGGCAGAAGTCGATGTCGAAGTCGGGCATGGAGACCCGCTCGGGGTTCAGGAACCGCTCGAACAGCAGGCCGTAGCGCAGCGGGTCGAGGCCGGTGATCAGCAGCGACCAGGCGACCAACGAACCGGCCCCGGAACCCCGGCCAGGCCCGACCGGAATGTCATGGGCCACGGCCCATTTCATGAAGTCCGAAACGATCAGGAAGTACCCGGCGAAGCCCATGGACTGGATGACGCCGATCTCGCGTTCCAGCCGCTCCCAATAGACGCTTTCTTCCTGCGACAGCTGGTGGCCGATCAGCCGCTTGCGCAGGCCCTCGCGGGCCTGTTCGGCAAGCTCCTCGTCCTCGGTGCGTCCGCCGACGGTCGGGAACCGCGGCAGGATCGGGTCGCGCTTCTTGACCATGAAGGCGCAGCGCCGGGCGATATCGAGGGTGTTGTCGCAAGCCTCCGGCAGGTCGGCGAACAGGGCGCGCATGGTCTCGGCGCTCTTGAAATAGTGCTCCGGCGTGACCCGGCGGCGCTCTTCCTGGCTGATGAAGGCGCCATCGGCGATGCACAGCAGGGCCTCGTGGGCGGCATACATCTCCTCCTTGGCGAAATAGACGTCGTTGGTCGCGACCAGCGGCACGTCGTTCTCGTAGGCGAAGGCCACCAACTCCGGCTCGGCCGCGGCTTGCGCCGTCATTCCGTGGCGCTGCAGCTCCACATAGAACCGGTCGCCGAACACCGCCGCCATCTCGGCGAGCGCGGCCTTGCCCTCGGCGACCTTGCCCTGGGCGAACAGCGGGTCGACCGGCCCGTCGACCCCGCCCGACAGCAGGATCAGGCCTTCGGCGTGACGCTGGACCATGTCCCAGCTGACCGAGACGTCCTCGGTCCCGTCGGCCTCCAGATAGCAGGCCGACGACAGTTCGCTGAGATTGAGATAGCCCCGCTCGCTCTGGGCGAGCAGCAGGATGGTGGGGACCTTCGACCAGCGGTCGGTCTGGCCGCCGCCGATGCCGGTCACCGGCAGGGCGCAGCCGACGATCGGCTGCACGCCCGTTTCCTTGGTGAGCACGGAGAATTCAAGCGCGCCGAACAGGTTGGCCCGGTCGGCCAGGGCCACGGCCGGCATCTCGGCCTTGGCGGCCAGTTCGCCGATCTTCTCGGCCTTGATGGCGCCTTCCAGCAGGGAATAGGCGGAGCGGACCCGCAGGTGGACGAAACCCTCGCTCACCGCGTCGCTCACCCAATCCTCCGTCTGCTAGGCCGCCAATTGGGCCACGGCGCACATCATCCAGACAAACCCCGCCACCGACACAAAGGCCAGTGATTCCCGAGCCAAACGAACCATGTGCGACGTCCCCGCTGTGGATGTTCTGTGAATGTTCTTATTCTTGTTTTGTTCTCATCCGTCAAGAGGCTAAGTTGGAGGGACTCTCACCCACCTCCGTTCATCCCCGCTTTCGTGGGAATGAACGGAGGTGGGGGTTAGCCCTAACCCCTCGGCTGCTCTTCCAGCTTGCCGTCCTTCAGCGCCACCACGCGGTCCATGTGGCGGGCGAGTTCCAGGTTGTGGGTGGCCACCAGGGCCGCCACGCCGGTCTTGCGCGCCAGGTCGTAGAGGCTCTCGAACACCGCCGCGGAGGTGGCGGGGTCGAGGTTGCCGGTGGGCTCGTCGGCCAGCAGCAGGCGCGGCGCGTTGGCGAGCGCCCGGGCGATGGCCACCCGCTGCTGTTCGCCGCCCGACATCTGAGCCGGCTGGTGGTCGACCCGTTCGGCCAGGCCTAGGGTGGTCAGGAGTTCCAGCGCCCGGGCCCGCGCGGCCTTGCGCGAACGCCCGGCGATCATCTGCGGCAGGGCGACATTGTCGAGCGCCGTGAACTCGGCAAGCAGGTGATGGGCCTGGTAGACGAAACCGATGGCGGCCAGGCGGACCCGGGTGCGCTGGCGGTCGCTGAGGTCGGAGCAGTCGCGGCCCTCGATGTGGATCTCGCCGGCGTCCGGATGCTCCAGCAGGCCCGCGGCGTGCAGCAGCGACGACTTGCCCGAGCCCGAGGGCCCGATCAGGCCGACGATCTCGCCGGGCTTTACGTCGAGGGCGGCGCCGTCCAGCACCACCAGGGTGCGGTCGCCGCTCTTGTAGGTGCGGCGCAGGCCGCGGATGGAGAGGACGGGCTCACTCATAGCGGAGCGCCTCCACCGGATCGAGGCGCGAGGCGCGCCAGGCCGGCGGCAAGGTCGCCAGGAACGACATGGCCAGGGCCCAGAAGGTGATCACGCCGACTTCCCGCCAGTCGATCTTCGCCGGGATGCGGCTGAGGAAATAGATGTCGGAGGAGAACACCTGGGCGCCGGTGACCCACTCCACGGCCTGTTGGATCTCACCGATGAAGATGCAGAACAGCGAGCCGATCACCAGTCCGGCCAGGGTGCCCAGCACGCCCACCGCCGCCCCGGCCATGAAGAAGATGCGCAGGATCGACCCCTGCCCCGCCCCCATCGTCCGCAGGATGGCGATGTCGCGCCCCTTGTTCTTCACCAGCATGACCAGGCCCGAGATGATGTTCATGGCCGCGATGGCCACCAGCATCATCAGGATCAGCCGCATGACATTGCGCTCGACCTTGAGCGCCCCCCAGTAGGAAGCGTTCTTCTCGGTCCAGTCGGTGAGCAGCGCCGCGGGCCCCGCCACCTTGGCCAGGTCGGGCTTCATGGCGACGGCCTCGTCGGGGTCCTCCAGCTTGATCTCGATATAGTCGATCCCGGTCTCGCGGCCGAAGAACAGCTGGGCCTGTTCCAGCGGCATGTAGATGAAGGTCTGGTCGTACTCGCTCATGCCGACGGTGAAGGTTCCGGCCACCGTGTAGGTCTTGCGCAGCGGCGTGCCGCCGAAGGCCGTGGCGCCGCCGACCGGCGAGACCAGGCTGAGCGCGTCGCCGGGCTGGACTCCCAGGGACTGGGCCAGGCGATCACCCACCAGGATCAGGTCGCCCCCGTACTCGCCCTCGCCGAAGCCGGCCATGGAGCCCCGGGTGATGTTGTCGGAGACCAGCCTGGTGGCCTTCAGGTCCCTGGGCGTGATGCCGCGCACGATGGCGCCGCTGATCTGGCCGTTGCCGAGCGCCATGGCCTGGGCCTCGACCACCGGGGTCACCTGGATCACCCCGGGCATCTGGCCGATGCGGCGGATCATGCCGTCCCGGTCGGGCGAGTTCAGCACCCCGCCGGCGACATAGAGATGGCCGGAGAAGCCGAGGATCCGCGACAGCAGCTCGGTGCGGAAGCCGTTCATCACGCTCATGACGATGATCAGCACCGCCACGGCCAGCATGATGCCGACGAAGGAGATGATCGAGATCAGCGCCACCCCGCCCTGGCTGCGCTTGGCGCGCAGGTAGCGCGTGGCCACGGCGCGCTCCCACTGGCCGAAGGGCGGCGCGCGGCCGTTGGTGCTGGCGGTCATGCTCATCAGTCGGAATCGCCCCGTCGAGCTCGTTCAACGGCCCTGTTAGCCATTGGTTCGCCAGCTAGGCAATGAAAGCCACGAAAAGAAGGCCGCCCAGGGAGGTGGGCGGCCTTCAGTCGTCGGGGAAAACGCCACAGCAGTTCCGGAGAGCCGCTCGTGTCTGTGACCATGGATAGCCGTGATCGGGTCGTCCGGCGCGATGCGCGGCTCCCGCTACGGGAGGTTCCGGCATTTCGCCCAAAAACTGGGCGCAGGCCCTACGGCGCCGGCCAAACCGCCGCCCGCTTGGGCGCCTAGGTCCAGCTCGCCGGCAGCGGCGGCAGGACGATCAGGTGGAAATGCAGCACCAGGAACAGGATCGTCCACAGGATCGCGGCGATCCAGGTGGTGGTGAAGAACTTCTTCTTGAGCTTGGGATCCACTGGCGCGCCAGGATCGCCGCCATCGCCCTTGTCGATGCCCGCCTCGGCATGGCTGACCGTGCCCAGCGGCAGGATGGCGAACAGCACGGTCCACCAGATGGTCAGGAAGATCGCGATGCCGGTGGCGACGCCCATCAGTGCGGGTCCTTCGGGGTTTCCATCAGTTCGACCAGCACGCCGCCCATGTTCTTCGGATGGACGAAGATCACCGGCACGCCGTGCGCCCCGATGCGGGGCTTGCCGTCGTTGAGCACGGTCGCGCCCTTGGCCTGCATATCGTCGCGGGCGACGATGATGTCGGGCACCTCGAAGCAGACATGGTGCTGTCCGCCCTTGGGGTTCTTGGCCAGGAAGGCGTGGATCGGCGAATTGTCACCATAGGGTTCGATCAGCTCGATCTGGCTGTTGGGCAGGTCGACGAAGCAGACATAGACCCCCTGCTCTTGCAAGACCTTGGTCTCGCTGACCTGGGTTGCGCCCAGCATGTCGCGGTACATGGCGACAGACTCGGCGATGGAGGGGGTCGCGATCCCCACGTGGTTCAGTCTTCCGATCATGGCGTCCCTATAGACCTGTCAGCGGCGGGGCGCGAGATCACGCTGCGTCACACCCGCAGCACCGTGGTCTCCACCACGGGCCGCTTGCCCCAGATGCGCTGGCTGGCCTTCTTCACGGCGCGGGACAGGGCCATCTCGACCTCGGAATCGATCTCGCGCTGATCGCCCTTGAGCTTGCCGAAGGCGGTTTCGGCGTCCTCGGCCAGGTCGTCCAGGACCTCGTCCATCGAATAGTCTTCGTCGGCCGGGAGACCCAGGGCCTTGACCCGTGGGCCCGAGACGATCTTGCCGCGCCCGTCCAACACCACAGAGACCGCCAGCACGCCGTTATAGGCCGCGTGACGGCGCTCGCGCAGGGCGTCGCCGTTCTCCGGGGTCAGGAAGCCCGCGTCCACATAGATGCGGCCCGCCGGGACCTCGTCAATAATCTCGGCGCGGCCAGGCGCCAGGCGGACCATGTCGCCGTTGCGGGGGGCGACGGTCTGCTTGACCTGCAGGTCCTTGGCGAAGGCTGCGTGCTCCAGCAGGTGGCGGCGCTCGCCATGGGTGGGCACGGCGATCTCCGGCCGGGCCCAGGCGTACATGCGGGCCAGCTCGTCGCGGCACGGGTGGCCGGAGACGTGGATGCCCGGATGGTCGCGCTCGGTGTAGAGCCGCACCCCGCGGTCAGCGAGGCGGTTCTGCAGGTTGCGGATGGGCACCTCGTTGCCGGGAATAACCCGCGAGGAGAAGACGCAGGCGTCGCCGGCTCCCAGCTTGACGTGCTGGTGGGTGCCGTCGGCGATGCGCGAGAGGGCCGCGCGGGGCTCACCCTGGCTGCCGGTGCAGAGATAGAGGATCTTGTCGTCGGGGAAGTGCTTGGCTTCCCCGTCGGTCAGGAACTCCTTGATGTCGGAGAATAGGCCGACCGACTTGGCCGCCGCCGCCATGCGGTGCATCGAGCGGCCGACCAAGCAGACGCGCCGCCCAGCCGCCTCGCCGGCCCGGATGATCGAGTCCATTCGCGCCACATTGGAGGCGAAACAGGCCACCGCCACCTTGCCGGTCAGGCCGGAGATCAGCTTGGCCATGGCGTCGCGGACATCGGCCTCCGACCCCGCCTCGCCATCGACGAAGACGTTGGTGGAGTCGCAGACCATGGCCAAGACGCCCTCGTCGCCCAGCTTGCGGATCGCGCCCTCGTCGGTCACCGAGCCCAGCACGGGATCGGGATCGATCTTCCAGTCGCCGGTGTGGAGGATGGTGCCCAGCGGGGTGCGGATCGCCAGGCCGTTGGGCTCGGGGATCGAGTGGGTGAGCGTGATCAGGTCGATCTCGAACGGACCGAGCTTGATGGTCCCGCCCAGCGGGACCTCGGTGATCTCGGCGTCGGCCGCGTCCTCGTTCTCGCGCAGCTTCTCGCGCAGCAGGAAGGCGGTGAAGGGCGTGGCGTAGAGCGGCGCGCGCAGGCGCGGCCACAGCCAGGCCACGGCGCCGATATGGTCCTCATGGGCATGGGTCAGCACGATGCCGAGGATGTCCTTGGCGTGGGCCTCGATGAATTCCGGGTCGGGCAGGATGATTTCCACGCCCGGCGTGGTCTGGTCGCCGAAGGTGACGCCCAGGTCGACCACGATCCACTTCCGCGCATGCGGGGGGCCGTAGCCGTAGAGATTGAAGTTCATACCGATCTCGTTCGAGCCGCCGAGCGGCAGGAAGACGAGTTCGTCGGTGGGTTTTACTTTGGTCATTACGTCCTTGCCGCCGTGTTCCGGCGGTGAATTTCAAGAAGGCCGCGGATCGTCAGATCCGGGTCGAAGTGGTCGATGGCGTTGGTCGCCCCGTGGA
Organism: Phenylobacterium sp.; assembly: GCF_036677185.1. GTDB lineage: Bacteria > Pseudomonadota > Alphaproteobacteria > Caulobacterales > Caulobacteraceae > Phenylobacterium. The sequence continues at coordinate 84,117 of NZ_JAKFEN010000022.1, read as the reverse complement.
ACAGCGAGGCCACGCCGCCGGTGCCGATCACCGTCATCGGCTTGCCCCACTCGGCTTTGATCCGAGCCACGAGGCCCTCGATCAGGGCGATGTAGCCCCAGAAGACGCCCGCCTGCATGGATTCCACGGTATCCTTGCCGATCACATGGCCCGGCCGCTGGATCGCGATCCGCGGCAGTTTGGCCGCCGCCGTATGCAACGCTTCCATGGAGAGGTTGATCCCCGGCGCGATGGCGCAGCCCTCCAGGCCGCCGTCGGCCGCCACCACGTCCAAGGTCGTCGCCGTTCCGGAATCGATCACGATCAGGTCACCGGAATAGACGATATGCGCACCGATGGCGTTCACCAGGCGGTCGGCGCCGGCCTCCGACGGCTTGTGGATCCGTACCTCGATGCCGAGGTCGGCGTTCTCGCCGATCACCAGGGGTTCGACGTGCAGGTAGCGGCGGGCCAGGTTGCGCAGGTTGAAGATCGACTGGGGCACCACGCTGGAGATGATCGCCGCGTCCAGCGCCCCGAACTGCAGGCCCGCCATGTTCAACAGCTGCGACAGCCAAACGGCGTATTCGTCGGCGGTGCGGCTGGGATCGGTGGCCGCGCGCCATTGGGCGATCCAGGTCTCGCCGTCATGGACGGCGAACAGCGTGTTGGTGTTACCCTGCTCGATGGCCAGCAGCATGGGTCAGCCCCCTCCGAAAAAGACGTCGCCGGCGGTTATGCGCAAGATCGCGCCGTCGTCCAGCTTCAGGCGGAGCGCGCCGTCGGAATCCAGGCCTAGCGCCACGCCCCTGATGGTCTGGTTGGGCAGGCGCGCTTCGCAGGCCTCGCCCAGGCCGTGGGCCTTGGCCGTCCAGCCCTTGGCGATCGGAGCAAACCCCTCGCGCGCCCAGGCCGAGCGCCAGTGCTCGAAGCGGGTGGCCAGAACCTCCAGCGCATCGAGCGGCGAGGGCGGCGGGACGGTCATGTGCTCGGCGAAGGCGGTGGCAGGCCGTTCCACGTCCTGCGGCGCGTGGGCCAGGTTGATGCCGATGCCGACCGCGAGCCAGAGCGCCCCGTCGGGGCGAACGCCCGACTCCACCAGAATGCCGACAGCCTTGCGGCCATGCACCAGGACGTCGTTGGGCCATTTCAGCCGCGCCGCGCCGGCGCCCAGGCAGGTCTCGGCCAGATCGGCGGCGGCCAGCGCCGCGACGAATGAGATCTGGGCGGCCTCGCCGGCCGGCTTGTTGGTGGTGAGCAGCAGGGTGGCGGCCAGGTTGCCGCTCGCCGTCTGCCAGGATCGGCCGCGGCGACCGCGCCCAGCCGTCTGAACCAGGGCGGTGATCCAGACCGGACCGCCCTCCCCTGCCTCGGCGCGGCGACGCGCCTCTGCGTTGGTGGAATCGAGTTCGTCGTAGGCTTCGATCGGCGGGTGCGCCACCTAGCTCAGGCCGAAGGCCGCGGCGGCCGCATGGGCCAGCGGATCGAGGAAGATCAGGCCCCCCAGGACCAGCGGGAAGCTGAACAGCGCCGCCCCATAGGCGATCACGCGGGCCTCGCCGGGGATGGCGTCGGTCTGGCTGGGCGCGGTGTCGAACCACATGGTCTTGATCAGGCGTAGATAATAGAAGGCCGCCACCACGCTTCCGACCAGGCCCAGCACCGCTGCGATCTGGATCATCGGGTCGGCCACGTTGATGGCCGCCTTGAAGACGTAGAACTTCGCCCAGAAGCCGGAGAACGGCGGCAGGCCGAGCGCCGACAGCGAAAACACGGTCATGGCAAGCGCGATGCCCGGGCGCTGTTTGAACAGGCCCGCCATGTCGTCGATGGTCTCCATGGCCACGCCGGCGCGGCTGAGCGCGGTGAGGCAGGCGAAGAAGCCGGTCACGTCGACCATGTAGAGCACCATGAAGACCAGCATGGCCTGGACACCCTCGGCGTTGCCCGCCGCCAGGCCCAGGATCGCGTAGCCGACATTGGCGATGGAGGAATAGGCCCAGAGCCGCTTGAGGTTCTTCTGGGCCAGACCCGCGAAGGCGCCCACAAAGATCGAGAACAGGGCGATGACCACCAGAACCTGGCGCCACTGGTCGATGGCGCCCTCGAAGCCCTCGGTGAGGACCCGGGCGAACAGCACCATGGCCGCCAGCTTGGGCGCGGCGGCGAAGAAGGCCACCACGGGGGTCGGGGCCCCCTCATAGACATCGGGCGTCCACATGTGGAACGGGGCGGCGGAGACCTTGAAGGCCAGGCCGCAGATCAGGAAGATCAGCCCGAACAGCACCCCGGTGTTGGCGCCGGAGGTAACCGCCAGGGCGATGTCGGTGAACATGGTCGAGCCGGCGAAGCCGTAGATCAGCGAGGCGCCATAGAGCAGCAGGCCCGAGGAAAGCGCGCCCAGCACGAAGTACTTCAAGCCGGCTTCCGAGGCCTTGGCGTTCTCGCGGTGCATGGCGGCCAGGACATAGAGCGCCAGGGACTGCAGCTCGACGCCCACATAGAGCGAGATCAGGTCGCCGGCCGAGGCCATCATGCCCATGCCGAGCGCCGCCAGCAGGACCAGGACCGGGAACTCGAAATTGCGCACCGACTGGCGCTCGAACCACTTCTGGCCCAGCGGCAGCGCCACGGCGCTGGCCAGGTAGATCGCCACCTTGGCGAAGGCAGAGGCCTGGTCGGAGATCATGCCGCCGGAGAAGCCGCGGCCGAGCGGGCCGACGGCCGCGGCCCAGGTCGCGCCCAGCAACACCAGGATCGAAGCCCACATGATCGCCGTGGTGCTGCGCGGCGAAAAGGCGCCGGCCACCAGCAGGACGAGGGCGCCGCCGGCGAGGATCAGTTCCGGCACGGCGAGGGAGAGGGAGATCTCGAAGTTCATCTGGTGGTCTTCCTCACCCGCCGATGGCCGCGCGATAGATCGCGGCGAGGTTGTCAGCCGAGGCTTGGGTCAGATCGAGAACGGCGGCCGGATAGACGCCGAGGTACAGGGTGGACGCCATCAGCGGCGCGAAGATCGCCACCTCGCGCCAGTCGAGGTCGGTGATATCGGCCAGGGCCGGGTTGGTGATCTCGCCGAAGATGACCCGCCGATAGAGGCTGAGCGCATAGACCGCCGAGAAGATCACCCCGGTGGCGGCCACGACCGCCGTCCAGGTGGAGACCTGGTAGACGCCCACCATGGTGGTGATCTCGCCGATGAAGCCCGAGGTGCCCGGCAGGCCTACATTGCCCATGGTGAACAGCATGAAGGTGGCCGCGTACCAGGGCATGCGGTTCACAAGCCCGCCGTAGAAGGCGATCTCGCGGGTGTGCATGCGGTCATAGACCACGCCGACGCAGAGGAAGAGCGCGCCGGAGATCACCCCGTGGCTCAGCATCTGAAAGATCGCGCCCTGGATGCCCACGGCGTTGCCGGCGAAAATTCCCATGGTCACGAAGCCCATATGGGCCACCGACGAATATGCGATCAGCTTCTTGATGTCGGTCTGCCGGAAGGCGACCAGCGAGGTGTAGACCACCGCGATCACCGACAAGGCGAAGACCAGCGGCGCGAAATAGTCCGAGGCCTGCGGGAACATCGGCAGCGAGAAGCGCAGGAAGCCGTAGCCGCCCATCTTCAAGAGGATGCCGGCCAGGATCACCGAGCCCGCCGTGGGCGCCTCGACGTGGGCGTCGGGCAGCCAGGTGTGGACTGGCCACATGGGCATTTTCACCGCGAACGAGGCGAAGAAGGCCAACCACAGCCAGGTCTGCAGCTCGGGGGCGAACTTGTAGACCATCAGCTCGGGGATCGAGGAGGTCCCGGCGATACCGATCATGGCGAGGATCGCCGCCAGCATCAGGACCGAGCCCAGCAGGGTGTAGAGGAAGAACTTATAGGCCGCGTAGATCCGGTTCTTGCCGCCCCAGATGCCGATGATCAGGAACATCGGCACCAGGCCGAACTCGAAGAAGGCGTAGAACAGCACCAGGTCCAGGGCGCAGAACACGCCGATCACCAGGGTCTCGAGGACCAGGAAGGCGACCATGTATTCCGGCACGCGCTTCTCGATCGTCGTCCACGAAGCGGCGATGCAGATCGGCATGAGGAAGGCGGTCAGCAGGACGAACAGGATCGAAATCCCGTCGACGCCCATGCGATAATGGAGGCCCGCGAACCAGACCGCGTCCTCCAGAAACTGGAAGCCCGGATTGGCCGGGTCGAACTCCGCCACCAGCAGTATGGAGAGCGCCAGGGTCGCGAGCGTGGTGACGAGCGCGATCCACTTGGAAGCCGAGACGACGCGCGCCTCGTCCTTGGACGCCGCCCGCAGCAGCAGGATGGCCGCCACCCCGATCAGCGGGGCGAAGGTGACGAGGGAGAGAATGCCGGTCATCGGATCGTCCCCCCTCAAGCCCACTGGACCAGCGCGTAGGTCAGCAGACCCGCCACGCCGAGCAGCATCACGAACGCATAGTGGTAGACGTAGCCGGTCTGGGCCCGGCCGGCCGCCCGGCCCACGGCGTAGGACACCGCCGAGACGCCGTCCGGGCCGAAGCCGTCGATGATCTTCTGGTCGCCACCCTTCCAGAACAGGTCGCCCAGGAACTTGGCCGCACGCACGAAGGTCGCCTCATAGAGCTCGTCGAAGAACCATTTGTTGTAGAGGAAGGTCCACAGCGGGCCCTTCCGCGCGGCGATGGCGGCTCCCATGCCCTCGCGCAGGATGTAGACGTAGTAGGCGCCGGCGAAGCCGATCGCCGAGACCGCCAGGGGGGCCCATTTCACCCAGGTCGGCGAATGGTGGGCGTGCTCCAGGACGTGGTTGTCCGCGCCATTGAAGATCGCCCCGCGCCAGAATTCCTTCCATTCCTCGCCGACGAAGTGGTCGACGAAGAAGTAGCCGGCGGCCAGGGCCCCGACCGCGAGCAGCATGATCGGGACCAGCATCGACCACGGGCTCTCGTGGGGCTTGTGGTCGTGGCCGTGGTCGTGATCGGGCAGCGGCTCGTCATGGGTTTCGATCTGGGCCGAGCTGGCGTGGTCGTCGGGCGCGTGCTCATGGCCGTCGTGGCCCCACTTGGGTGTGCCGTGGAAGGTCATGAAGGCCAGGCGCCATGAGTAGAAGGCGGTGAGGCCGGCGGCGAAGACGCTGACCACGAAGGCGAAATAGGCCACCCCGCCCATCTCCTGGCCGGCCGCGAAGGCGGCCTCGATGATGGTGTCCTTGGAGTAGAAACCCGCGAAGCCGAGGTCGAGGCCGGGAATGCCGAAGCCGGTGATGGCCAGGGTGCCGATGGTCATGACGCCGTAGGTGATCGGCAGGTGCTTCCACAGCCCGCCCATCTTCCGCATGTCCTGCTCGTGGTGCATGCCGTGGATCACCGATCCCGCGCCCAGGAACAGCAGCGCCTTGAAGAAGGCGTGGGTGAACAGGTGGAACATGGCCGCCTGGTAGGCGCCCACGCCGGCGGCGAAGAACATGTAGCCAAGCTGCGAACAGGTCGAATAGGCGATCACCCGCTTGATGTCGTTCTGGGCCAGGCCGACCGTGGCCGCGAACAGGGCCGTGACGGCGCCGACCAGGGTGACGACCTGCTTGGCGTAGGGCGCGTACTCGAACATCGGCGACAGTAGGCAGACCATGTAGACGCCGGCCGTGACCATGGTCGCGGCATGGATCAGGGCCGAGACCGGGGTGGGGCCCTCCATGGCGTCCGGCAGCCAGGTGTGCAGGAAGAACTGGGCCGACTTGCCCATGGCGCCGACGAACAGCAGCGCGCAGGCCAGGTCGACCGCGTGCCACCAAGAGCCGGCGAACCACCAACCGGTGTTGGCGAATTCGGACACGCGCGGGAAGATCTCGGCGAACTGGATCGAGCCGAACATCCAGTAGACGGTCATGATGCCGAGCGCGAAGCCGAAATCGCCGACCCGGTTGACCACGAAGGCCTTGATGGCCGCGGCGTTGGCGGTGGGTTTCTTGAACCAGAAGCCGATCAGCAGGTAGCTGGCCAGGCCCACCCCTTCCCAGCCGAAGAACAGCTGCATGAAGTCGGCCGCGGTCACGAGGGCCAGCATGGCGAAGGTGAACAGCGACAGGTAGGCGAAGAACCGGGGCTTGCTGTCGTCCTCACCCATGTAGCCCCACGAATAGACATGGACCAGGGACGAGACGCTGGTGACCACCACCAGCATCACGGCCGACAGGCCATCCAGCCGGATCGACCAGTTGGACTGGAAGTCGCCGATATTGATGAAGGGCAGGAACTGCAGGGTGAAGGGCTCCAGCCCGCCCCAGGTCCACTGCGCGAAGATCATCCAGGAGAAGACGGCGGCCAGCAGCAGCAGGCCGGTGGTGATGGCCTCGGAGGCCACGTTGCCGATCCGGCGGCCGAACAGCCCCGCGATGATCGCACCCACCAGGGGGGCGAAGACCACGGTGGTGATGAGGGACGAAGGGGTCATGGAAAGGTCGCTCAGCCCTTCATCATCGAGACGTCGTCCACGGCGATGTCGCCGCGGTTACGGAAGAAGGTGACGAGGATGGCCAGGCCGACCGCGGCCTCGGCCGCGGCCACGGTCAGCACGAACATGGCGAAGATCTGCCCCACCACGTTGTGCAGATAGACCGAGAAGGCCACCAGGTTGATGTTCACCGCCAGCAGGATCAGCTCGATCGACATCAGGATGACGATGATGTTCTTGCGGTTCACGAAGATGCCGAAGACCCCGATGGTGAACAGGATCGCGGCGACCGCGAGATAGTGGGTCAGCCCGATGGTCATTGGTCGATCCCCTGCCCCGACTTGATCTGGACGATGCGCATGCCGCTCTTGGGGCCGCGGGCCACCTGGTCGGCGATCACCTGGCGGCGGACGCCGGGCTTGTGGCGCAGGGTGAGCACGATTGCGCCGATCATGGCCACCAGCAGCACCAGCCCGGCCGCTTGGAAGAAGTAGACATAGTCGGTGTAGAGCACCCGCCCGATGGTCTCGGCGTTGCTCACGTCGGTGTGGACGGTCGGCGTATCGTTGAGGTTGGCCGCGCCCTGGGTGGCGACGGCGGTGGCCACCACGATCATCTCGATGGCCAAGATCCCGGCCACCAGTCCGCCCAGCGGCATGTAACGGGCGAAGCCCTGACGCAGGGCGGCGAAGTCGACGTCCAGCATCATGACCACGAACAGGAACAGCACCGCCACGGCGCCGACATAGACGACCACCAGCAGCATGGCGAGGAACTCGGCCCCAAGGGTCACGAACAGCCCCGCGGCCGAGAAGAAGCTGAGGATCAGGAACAGCACCGAGTGCACGGGATTGCGCGATGAGACCACCGCGAATCCGGAGCCCACGGTCACCGCCGCCAGCAGGTAAAATGCGATCGCCAAGGCCATGACGGCTCTTCTCAGCCCCTCAATTTCAGTGTCGTCCGGCCTAGGACCGGCGAGCTTATTTCGTCTCGGAATCGCGCCCCGTGCTTAGCGGTAGGGCGCGTCCAGTTCCAGGTTCTTCGCGATTTGCCGCTCCCAACGATCCCCGTTCGCGAGCAGGCGTTCCTTGTCGTAATAGAGTTCTTCGCGCGTCTCGACGGCGTATTCGATGTTCGGCCCTTCGACGATGGCGTCCACCGGGCAGGCCTCCTGGCAAAGGCCGCAATAGATGCACTTGACCATGTCGATGTCGTAGCGGGTCGTGCGCCGGCTGCCGTCGTCGCGCGGTTCAGCCTCGATGGTGATGGCCTGGGCCGGGCAGATGGCCTCGCACAGCTTGCAGGCGATGCAGCGCTCTTCCCCGTTGGGATAGCGGCGCAGCACGTGCTCGCCGCGGAACCGCGGCGACTGCGGATTGCGCTCATGCGGATACTGCACGGTCGCCTTGGGGCGGACCATGTACTGCATGGCCATGCCGAAGGCGCCGAGGAAATCCATCAGCGCCGCGCCTTTGATGGCCTGTGAGATGCGCTGCATCATCTGGCGCTCACTTTCCCTTACACACGAAATCGGCGAGCCGCTTGCCGGAGCTCTGCGGCCGCTGGACGATCTCCCCGCCCCGCTTCACGCACGCGTCGCGGGCTTGTTTCAGCGCGTCGTAGTTGGCCACATTGCCCACTGTCGCGCCCGACTCCACTGAGCTTGTCGCGCAGGCGCCGAGCGCCAGGGTCGCCGCGAGGATCACCAGGCCCCTCATGCCGCCGCCGGCCCAAACACGCGCCAGGCCGCCACCAAGGCCACAGCCACCAGCGAGGTCGGCAGGAACACCTTCCAGCCCAGCCGCATGAGCTGGTCGTAGCGGTAGCGGGGCACGATGGCCTTGGCCATGGCGATCAGGAAGAAGAAGAAGCAGATCTTCACCACGAACCACATCAGGCCGTAGAAGCTCTGCAGCGTCGGCGGCCAGTCGTGGACGAAAGCGAAGTCGATGGGCGCCTGCCAGCCGCCGAAGAACAGCAGCGAGATCAGCGCGCACATCAGCACGATGCTGATCAGCTCGCCGATCATGAACAGCAGGAACGGGCTGGAGGAGTATTCCACCTGGTAGCCGGCCACGAGCTCGGACTCGGCTTCCGGCAGGTCGAAGGGCGGGCGGTTGGTTTCGGCGAGCGCCGAGATGAAGAAGATCACCGCCATCGGGATCATCACCAGGGCGATGGGCAGGCCGCGCAGGCCATCGCCGCCGAACACGTACCAGTTCCAGAATCCGCCAGCCTGGTTCTCGACGATGGTCTGCAGGTTCATGGTCCCGGCCAGCAGGATCACCGTGATGATCACGAAGCCGATGGAGACCTCGTAGGAGACCATCTGCGCAGCCGAGCGCAGGCTGCCCAGGAACGGATACTTCGAGTTCGAAGCCCAGCCGCCCATGATGATGCCGTAGACGCCCAGCGAACTGATCGCGAACAGGTACATCACGCCGACATTGATGTTGGAGACCACCCAGCCGGGCGCGAACGGGATCACGGCCCAGCCCACCAGGGCCAGGGTGAAGGTCAGCACCGGGGCCAGCAGGAAGACAAACTTGTCGGCCCCGTCGGGGATGACTAGCTCCTTCAGCACGAACTTGATCAGGTCGGCGAAGGACTGCAGCAGGCCGAACGGGCCCACCACATTGGGACCTTTGCGCATCTGCACGCCCGCCCAGATCTTGCGGTCGGCCAGCATGAAGAAGGCGAGCGCCACGAGCAGCGGCAGGATCACGAGCATGATCTGGCCGACGGTGATCAGGGTCCAGCCGCCCGGGGTGGCCCAGAAGTTGGTGGTGGGATCCATGCCCTACTCCGCCGCGATCTTGGCGGCGCCGGAGACCACGGCGGCGCATTCGGCCATCGTCACGCTGGCGCGGGCGATGGGGTTGGTCAGGTGGAAGGCCTTGATCGGGCTCGCGAACGGCTTGTCGGACGCCGTCCCCTTGATCCCGAGCGCGGCGAAGTCGATGGCGGCCGGCGCGGCCGGCACATAGTCGATCTGGCCGAAGGTCGGATGGTCCTCGAACAGCTTGGCGCGGAGCTGCGCCAGGGTGTCGTACGGCAGGGTCGCCCCCAGCCGGTCCGACAGGGCGCGCAGCACCGACCAGTCCTCGCGAGCCTCGCCCTTGGGGAACACGGCGCGGTAGCCCATCTGCACCCGGCCCTCGGTGTTCACGTAGAGGCCGTCCTTCTCGGTATAGGCTGCGCCCGGCAGGATCACGTCGGCCTTGTGCGCCCCGGCGTCGCCGTGGGTGCCCAGATAGATGGTGAAGGCCTTCGACGCCGAGAGGTCGATCTCGTCAGCGCCGAGCAGGAAGAGCACGTCAAGCGCGCCCTTGGCGGCCATTTCGGGGGCGTTCTTGCCGCCCTCCGCAGGCACGAAGCCCATGTCGAGGCCGCCGACCCGCGCGGCGGCGGTGTGCAGCACGTTCCAGGTCAGGCCGAAGGTCTTGGCCGCGGCGGCCGCGGCGGCCAGGACGGCGGCGCCGTCCTCGCGACCCAGCGCGCCGGTCCCGACGATGATCGCCGGAGACTTGGCGTCCTTCAGGGCTTTCACGAAATCGCTCTTGGACTTGGCCAGGCCCGACAGGCTCTCAGGTCCCGCGCCTAGATAGTCGTAGCCGTAGGTGAGGTCGGCCTGTTCGCCGATCACGCCCACCCGCAGGGCGCCGGCCAGCCAGCGCTTGCGCAGGCGGGCGTTGAACACCGGGGCCTCGACTCGCGGATTGGCGCCGACGATGAGGATCACGTCGGCGTTCTCGATGCCGGCGATTGTGGAGTTGAACAGCCAGCTCTCGCGCGGTCCGGCGCCCAGCGCCATGCCGTCCTGCCGACAGTCGATGTTCTTGACGCCCAGCGACCCGAACAGGTCCTTGGCGGCCTTCATGGACTCCGCGTCCTGCAGATCGCCGGCGATCACGCCGACGCGGTCAGGGCTGGCGGCCTTGATGTTGGTCGCGACTAGGTCGAGGGCCTCGGCCCAGCTCACCGGCGCCAGCCGGCCGCCCTTGCGGACATAGGGCTGGTCCAGGCGCTGGCGCGAGAGGCCGTCGACCGCGTAGCGGGTCTTGTCGCTGATCCACTCCTCGTTGATGTCCTCGTTGAGGCGGGGCAGCACGCGCAGCACGGCGGGGCCGCGGCTATCGACGCGGATCGCCGAGCCCAGGGCGTCCATCACGTCGACGCTCTCGGTCTTCTTCAGCTCCCAGGGCCGGGCGTTGAAGGCGTAGGGCTTGGAGGTCAGAGCTCCGACCGGGCAGAGGTCGATCACATTGGCCGACAGCTCGGAGGTCACCGACTTGTCGAGATAGGTCGTGATTTCAACGTCTTCGCCGCGAGAGATGAGACCGATTTCCGGCACGCCGGCCACTTCGGTGATGAAGCGGACGCAGCGGGTGCACTGGATGCAGCGGGTCATGACCGTCTTGATCAACGGCCCCATGAACTTCTCTTCGACGGCGCGCTTGTTGTCGGCATAGCGGCTGTCGTCGCGGCCATAGCCCATGGCCTGGTCCTGCAGGTCGCACTCCCCACCCTGGTCGCAGATCGGGCAATCCAGGGGGTGGTTGATCAGCAGGAACTCCATCACCCCTTCCCGGGCCTTCTTGACCATGGGGGAGTTGGTGATGATCTCCTGGCCCTCGGCGGCCGGCAGGGCGCACGAGGCCTGGGGCTTCGGCGGGCCGGGTTTCACCTCGACCAGGCACATGCGGCAGTTGCCGGCGATGCTCAGGCGCTCGTGATAGCAGAAGCGCGGGATCTCTTCCCCGGCCAGCTCCGCCACCTGCAGAACCGTCATGCCGGGTTCGAACTCGACCTCGACGCCGTTGACCTTGGCTATGGGCATGCCGGGTTACTCCGCCGCTTCCAGGGACACGCCCTGAACGTGCGGCTTGCCGATGCGGTAGCTTGTTATTCTTTCTTCCACCTCGTGGCGGAAGTGGCGGAACAGGCCCTGGATCGGCCAGGCGGCAGCGTCGCCCAGGCCGCAGATGGTGTGGCCTTCGACTTGAGAGGCCACGTCCAGCAGCATGTCGATCTCGCGCATCTCGGCCTCGCCGGTGACCATGCGCTCCATGACCCGCCACATCCAGCCGGTGCCTTCGCGACAGGGGGTGCACTGGCCGCAGCTCTCGTGCTTGTAGAAGTAAGACGCGCGCGCGATGGCGCGGACCAGGTCGGCGTCCTTGTCCATGACGATCATGGTGGCGGTGCCCAGGCCCGACCGGCGAGCGGCCAGGTCGTCGAAGTCCATCAGGGCTTCCTCGGCCTCTTCGGCCGGGATCATCCGCATGGAGATGCCGCCGGGGATCACGGCCTTGAGGTTGCCCCAGCCGCCGCGCACGCCGCCGAAGTGGTCCTCAATCAGCTGGCGCATCGGGATCGACATGGTCTCCTCGACCACGCAGGGCTTGTTGATGTGACCCGAGGCCGCCATCAGCTTGATGCCCGAGTTCTTCGGCCGGCCGAAGCTGGAGAACCACCCTGCCCCGCGGCGCAGGATCGAGCCCACCACGGCGATCGACTCGACATTGTTGATGGTGGTGGGCGCGCCATAGATGCCGGCCCCGGCCGGGAACGGCGGCTTCAGGCGCGGCTGGCCCTTCTTGCCCTCGAGGCTCTCCATCAGGGCGGTCTCGTCGCCGCAGATATAGGCCCCGCCGCCATGTGTGACGTGCAGGTCGAAGTCCCAGCCGTGGATATTGCCTTTGCCGATCAGCTTGGCGTCATAGGCTTGGCGGATGGCGGCTTCCAGGCGCTCGCGCTCGTGCACGTACTCGCCGCGGATATAGATGTAGGCGGTGTGGGCGCGGATGGCGTAGCTGGCCACCAGGCAGCCCTCGATCAGCAGGTGCGGATCGTTGCGGATGATCTCGCGGTCTTTGCAGGCGCCGGGCTCGGACTCGTCGGCGTTGACCACCAGGAAGTGGGGCCGTTCGCTCTCGGCCTTGGGCATGAAGGTCCACTTCAGGCCGGTGGGGAATCCCCCGCCGCCCCGGCCGCGCAGGCCCGATTCCTTGATCTGCTCGCAGATCCATTCCGGAGTCTGGGCCAGCATCTCGCGGGTGGCGTTCCAGCAGCCGCGCGTCTTCGCACCTTCCAGGCCCCAATCGTGGACGCCATAGAGGTTGGTGAAGATGCGGTCCTTGTCTTCGAGGATGCCGACCAAGGCTCCTACACTCCCTTTTTCGCGGCACGAACGCCCGCGATGAACCAGATTTGCGCGCCCAGGCCGGCCACCAGGGCGGCAATGAACACGGCGATCAGCCAGTCCACGCCCTTGCCGAAGGCGCCATAGGCCGCGGCGGCGGCCACGATCCCGCAGACCGCGTCGATGGCGACCATGACCTTCAGCCTGCGCTTTGTGGCTTCGAGATCCATCAGGCGGCCGGAGCCTTGGCCTTGCCCTTGGGCGCGGCGTTGGGCAGCGACTTGATGGGCTTGGCGGCCGAACCGTCATAGAGCTTCGGATCGGTGAGCACGAGCGGCCCGCCCTCCGGAGATGCGCCCTGGCGCCCGATCATCGAGCCCGGCTTGGGCGGCTTGCCGGCGGCGAAGTCGTCCAGCAGCTTGTCCAGGATCTCGACCGTCAGGTCCTCATAATAATAGTCGTTGATCGCGGCCATGGGCGCGTTCGAGCAGGCGCCCAGGCACTCGACTTCCTGCCAGTAGAACTTGCCGTCGGCCGAGCGGTGATCCTTCGGGCCGATCCGCGATTTGCAGTGGGCCATCAGCTCGTTGGCCCCGCGCAGGGCGCAGGGCGTGGTGCCGCAGACCTGCACCAGGGCATGGGTGCCCACCGGCTCCAGCATGAACATGGTGTAGAAGGTCGCGACCTCCAGCACCCGGATCTGCGGCATGCCCAGCAGGGCGGCCACGGCGCGGATGGCGGGTTCGGAGACCCAGCCCTCCTGCTTCTGGACCAGCCACAGGATCGGGATCACGGCCGACTGTTGGCGGCCTTGCGGGTATTTCGAAATCCACCACTGCGCCTGCTTGGCGCTCTCTTTCGAGAACTCGAAGCTGGCCGGCTGGTTCGGCGAGAGGCGACGGACGCTCAAACGTTCCTCACTTCACAAAGTCGACGCGGACGATCTTGGCGTCGGCGATCGTGTAGATGGCCGCGACCTCGAAGGTGTCGCCGCCGGGCGTGCGGCTGACCCGCTCATGATCGATCACGGTGTTTCCCACGATGACGCGGCTGAGCAGTTCGGCCTTGTTCTGCGGGAAATCGGCGAACAGCTTCACGTGCCGGGCGCGGATCGCCGCGATCCCGTCGGCGGTGACCGCGCCGTTGAAATCGCCGAGCGTCGCCTTGTCCGCATAGAAGGTGCAGAAGGCCTCAAGGTCCTGGTCGTTATACGCCTGGAACTGGGCGTCGACGACGTCGAACGGGCTGATGCAGGCGGGCGCGCTCATCGGTCGATCTCCCCGAACACGATGTCCAGCGAGCCGAGGATGGCGGAGACGTCGGCCAGCATGTGGCCGCGGTTCATCCAGTCCATGGCCATCAGGTGCGGATAGCCCGGCGCGCGGATCTTGCAGCGATAGGGCTTGTTGGTGCCGTCCGAGACCAGGAACACGCCGAACTCGCCCTTGGGCGCCTCGACGCAGGCATAGACCTCGCCCGGCGGGGTGCGGAAGCCCTCGGTATAGAGCTTGAAGTGATGGATCAGCGCTTCCATCGAACGCTTCATCTCGCCGCGGCGGGGCGGGCTGATCTTGTTGTCCTCGGTCATCACCGGGCCGGGAGTCTTCTTCAGCCGCTCGACGCACTGCAGGATGATCTTGGTCGACTCGCGCATCTCCTGCATCCGGCAGAGATAGCGGTCGTAGCAGTCGCCGTTGACGCCCAGCGGGATGTCGAAATCGAAATCGTCATAGCACTCGTAGGGCTGGTTGCGGCGCAGGTCCCAGGCGATGCCCGAGCCGCGCACCATCACGCCGGAGAAGCCCCAATCGATGGCCTCCTGCTTGGTCACTACGCCGATGTCGACATTGCGCTGTTTGAAGATGCGGTTGCCGGTGATCAGCTTGTCGATGTCGGCCATCGGCCGGGCGAAGGCCGTGGCCCAATCGCCGATGTCGTTGACCAGGGCCTCGGGCAGGTCCTGGTGGACGCCGCCCGGGCGGAAATAGTTGGCGTGGAGCCGCGCCCCGGAGGCGCGCTCATAGAACACCATCAGCTTCTCGCGCTCTTCGAAGCCCCACAGCGGCGGTGTGAGCGCGCCAACGTCCATGGCCTGGGTGGTGACGTTGAGCAGGTGGTTCAGGATCCGGCCGATTTCCGAGAACAACACCCGGATCAGGCTGCCGCGGTCCGGCACCTCGATCCCCATCAGCTTCTCGATAGCCAGGCAGAAGGCGTGTTCCTGGTTCATCGGCGCCACGTAATCGAGGCGGTCGAAATACGGGATGTTCTGGAGGTAGGTCCGGTACTCCATCAGCTTTTCGGTGCCGCGATGCAGCAGGCCGATGTGCGGATCGACCCGCTCGACGATCTCCCCGTCCAGTTCCAGGACCAGGCGTAGGACGCCGTGGGCCGCGGGGTGCTGTGGGCCGAAATTGATGTTGAACTTGCGGACCGGAGTCTCCGGCACGTGCGGGGTCGCGGAAGCGTCGTCAGCCATCACTTCGCCTCCACTTTTTCGTCGCCGGGCAGGACGTAATCCGCGCCTTCCCAGGGACTCAGGAAATCCCAGTTGCGATACTCGACCGACTTCACCGGCTCATAGACCACGCGCTTGAGTTCGTCGTCGTAGCGCAGCTCCACATAGCCGGTCATCGGGAAGTCCTTGCGCAGCGGATGGCCGTGGAAGCCGTAATCGGTGAGGATGCGGCGCAGGTCGGGGTGGCCCTCGAAGAAGATCCCGTACATGTCGAAGGCCTCGCGCTCGAACCAGTCGGCGCAGGGATAGACCCCGGTCACGGTCGGGACGGGCGTGTCCTCGTCGGTCTCGATCTTCAGCCGGACCCGGTGGTTCTGGGTCAGGGACAGCAGGTGGTAGACCA
This sequence comes from Phenylobacterium sp., assembly GCF_036677185.1. GTDB lineage: Bacteria > Pseudomonadota > Alphaproteobacteria > Caulobacterales > Caulobacteraceae > Phenylobacterium. The sequence continues at coordinate 68,678 of NZ_JAKFEN010000022.1, read as the reverse complement.
CGTCGAACCGCCGGACGCGCTCGGGATAGTCGACCCCGCAGAGGTCGATGAGCTGCTGGAACTGGTAGTCCTTGTGATCGCGCAGATAGGTCAGGGCGTCGACGATCCGCGGCAGCGGCGCGGTCAGGGTCAGCTCGCCATAGGCCACGGAATGGCCCACGATGGCGCCGGCGCTGTTGGCCACGATCGCCTGGCCCAGCATCTCCATGTGGTGGGAGGTTTGCGGCCAGCTCATCGCTCGATGGTCCCCGTGCGGCGGATCTTCTTCTGCAGCTGCAGCACGCCGTAGACCAGGGCCTCGGCGGTGGGCGGGCAGCCCGGGACATAGATGTCCACCGGCACGATCCGGTCGCAGCCGCGCACCACGGAATAGGAGAAGTAGTAGTAGCCGCCGCCGTTGGCGCACGAGCCCATGGAGATGACGTAGCGGGGCTCCGGCATCTGGTCGTAGACCTTGCGCAGGGCCGGGGCCATCTTGTTGCAGAGCGTGCCGGCGACGATCATCACGTCCGATTGGCGCGGGCTGGCGCGGGGGGCGAAGCCGTAGCGCTCCAGGTCGTAGCGCGGCATCGAGGCCTGCATCATTTCGACCGCGCAGCAGGCGAGGCCGAAGGTCATCCACATCAGCGAGCCGGTGCGCGCCCAGGTGATCAGGTCGTCGGCGGCGGCGGTGATGAAGCCCTTGTCGGCCAGCTCTCCCGAGATGCCGTCGAAGAACGGGTCATGGGCCTTGGGATTATAGCCTTCGACCGTCGTGCGGCCGGCAGCGCCCGCAGGAACGATTACTCCCATTCCAGGGCTCCCTTCTTCCATTCGTAGATGAAGCCCACGGTGAGCACGCCCAGGAAGGTCATCATCGACCAGAAGGCGAATTGGCTGGCCTCCTGCGGCAGATTCATCAGCGCCACGGCCCAGGGAAACAGGAACGCCACTTCCAGGTCGAAGATGATGAACAGGATCGAGACCAGGTAGAACCGTACGTCGAACTTCATCCGCGCATCGTCGAACGCGTTGAACCCGCACTCATATGTGGAGAGCTTCTCCGGGTCCGGGGCCTTGGGCGCCAAGACCACCGAGGCGATGATGAAAACGAGGCCCAGGGCTCCCGCGATCCCCAGAAAGATCACGATGGGCAGGTACTGCAGAAGGAAGGCGTTCATGGAATCCTCAAGCGGAGTCGGGGCCCTTCTAGACCACGTCGGCGGCGGGTTCAAACTGCGGTTTGCGCTGCGAAAAGCCTTATCGCCTCAATAGTTGCGAGTAATTCTCAACAAGCCTCGCCGCCGAACGCCGGTCTCCGTCCGCGCCCTTGTGGGCCATGGTTCGGCTTGGGTCGCGGAAGGGCCCGAACGGGCCGCGGGGTGCGTCATTCCGCGCTTCATTCACAGATCTCAGCAGAGACTCGTTGACACGATTCCGCCTCGGACATATCAGACGCGCCTCGCGGTCACCGCGAGCCGTTATGCGGATGTAGCTCAGTTGGTTAGAGCGCCGGCCTGTCACGCCGGAGGTCGCGGGTTCGAGTCCCGTCATTCGCGCCACGTTTTCCCCGAAATCGCCAGACGTCCAAACGATCCGCCGCGCACTTGCGCTTGACCTCGGCGGGCAAGCAGCGGTCTCCTGACCCAGGGTTGTTCGGGGGACCGATGAGAGCCTATCGCGCCATCGCAGCTTTGGTCGCCTGGTTCGGGCTGCTGCTGCAGTACTGGCTGATGGTCCGCGGCCAGCATGGCGAGGCCTTCGCCACGCGGACGGTCAACTTCCTCAGCTATTTCACGATCCTTTCGAACCTGTTCGCCGCGGTGATGTTCACCGCGCCGGCGGCCTACCCCACCAGCCCGATCGGCCTCCATTTCGCCAAGCCGGCCATCCGGACCGCGGTCACGCTCTACATGTCCGTCACCGCGACGATCTATATCGTGATCCTAGAGGGCCTCTGGGACCCGCGGGGGCTCCAGTGGGCCGCCGACACCACCCTGCACTATGTGACCCCGGCGCTGGTCCTGCTGGACTGGCTGCTGTTCACGCCGAAGCGCACCCTGCGCTGGGTCTATGTCTGGCCGTGGCTGGCCTTCCCGCTGGCCTATGGGGCCTACAGCATCTGGCGGGGACCCCATGCCGACTTCTACCCCTACCCGTTCCTGGACGTGTCCAAGCTCGGCCTGGAGCGGGTCGTGATGAACATGACGGGGATGACCTGCGTCTTCCTGGTCCTCGGCCTGATCTTCATCGCCATCGACCGCTCGGTGAAATCGCGGAGCTAGACATGCAGCGGCCGGCCTTGCGCGAGGCCTATGGCCGGGCGGGCTAGACCCCTACTCCACCAACTCGGCGCTCTTGGTGAGGATGAAGTCCTTGGGGTCGGGCGCCAGGGTGGCCCGCCAATAGTCGACCAGGGCGAAGGGCCAGTTCTGGGTGACCCGGCCCGCCTCATTCTTGTACCAGCTGGTGACCTGCGGGGCGCCCCAGGCCATCAGACGGTTGCCCTCGTCGACCCTGATGTTGAAGGCGTCGTGGACCTCGCGCTTGGGCTCCATGGCCGCGGCGCCCGTCTGGGCCAACAGCTTCAGGCAGCCCAGGATGTAGCGGACGCTGCACTCCGAGAAAAACACGATCGAGCCGTTGACCACGATATTGGTATTGGGCCCGTAGATCATGAAAAGGTTCGGGAAACCTGGCGTGGTCATGCCCAGATAGGCGCGTGGATCGCCGGCCCAGGTCTCATGCAGGTCGGCGCCCTGGCGGCCCTTGATCTTCATCGGCCACAGGAACTTCGAGGCGTGGAAACCGGTGCCGTAGATGATCACGTCGAAGTCGCGCGCCTGGCCGTCGGCGGTGACGATGCCGCTGGCCGTGACCTCGGAGATCGCATCGGTGACCAGCTCGACGTTGTCGCGCTTGAGGGCGTCCAGCCAGACGCCGTTGTCCAGCAGGGCCCGCTTGCCGCCCGGCGGATAGGTGGGGATGATCTTGGCCACCAGGTCCGGACGATCGGGCGCCTGGGCGGCGATCGCCGCGGCGATCATCTCGCGGAAGCCCAGGTTCAGCTGGCTGACCGCCGTCGTCGGTCCGGTCCAGTCCGGATCGGCGGTGACCATGGGCAGGAGCCCGTCGGTCACCATCCAGAACATCCAGAACCGGTACCATTTGTCGTAGAACGGCACGTGCTCCATCAGCCAGTTCATCCCCTCGGGGACGTCCTCGTGATAGTGCGGCACCGGGAAGCCCCAGGGCGGCGTGCGCTGGAAGACGCTCAGGCTGGCGACCTTGCCCACGATCTCCGGCACGAACTGGAAGGCGCTGGCGCCGGTGCCGATCACCGCCACCCGCTTGCCGGTCAGGTCCACGTCATGGCGCCATTCGGCGGAATGGAAGGACGGCCCCCTGAAGCTCTCTCGGCCCTTGATGTCGGGGAAGCGCGGGCGGTTGAGCTGGCCCACGGCGGTGATCACCGCGTTGGCCTCCACATGCTCGATCCCCGAGGGCGTCTTCAGCCGCACCTTCCAGACCGAGCGGGCCTCATCCCAGGCCATCTCCTCGACGACGGTTTCGAAGCGGACCTTCTTCTTGAGGTCGTAGCGGCCCGCCACCCCGCGGAAATAGTCCAGCAGGACCGGCTGGGTGGAAAAGTGCTGCGGCCAGAAGTGGTTGGGCTCGAAACTGTAGGAATAGATGTGGTTGGAACTATCGACCCTGCAGCCCGGATAGGTGTTCTCCAGCCAGGTCCCGCCCACGTCGGGGTTCTTGTCGACGATCTCGAAGGGCACGCCGGCCTGGGTCAGGCGGATGGCGGCCAGCAGGCCCGACATGCCGGCGCCGACCACCAGGACATTCAGCTTCCGCGCCGCGGCCTTGAGTTCCGGGGTGGACCAGTTCGGGTCCTTGGTGCTGTGGCCGTCGATCGCCAGCTCGTCGGTGAGGAAGTCGCCGTAGCCTTCGGGAATGTCCGCCCCGGCCACGAAGTTCATCATCTGGTGGAGGACTTCGGGCGATGGGATCGCCGCCATGGGCGCCTTGCCGGTCAGATAGGCGGTGATCGCGGCCTTGGCCGCGGCGCGCATCTTGGCCTGCTCCGCCTCGGGGACTCCGGTCTCGCCGCGTGACAGCGGCGTATAGGTGGGTCGCCACTCGGGCCGCAGCCAACTGGTCTCGCCGGTCAGATGCACCAGCGCCGCGGAGAGCGCCGGCAGGTGCGCCGTCTCCAGCGCCTGGTCGAGGGGCTCCAGATCCACCGCCATATTCGTTTCCGCCCTTAGGTTATCACTGTTCTTGAAAGCCAGCTTACGCTTCTGAAGGACGGGCGAAAGGGCGCCGTCGCGTCAGGTCATGCGGCGATCCGCACCGGCAAGGTCTCGTAGCCCTTTACGAAGCTCGAGCGGACGCGCTTGGGTTCGCCGACCACTTCGATGCGGTCGAAGCGCTTGAGGATCTCCTCCCAGACCACGCGAAGCTGCATCTCGGCCAGGCGGTTGCCGACGCAGCGGTGGATGCCGAAGCCGAACGACAGGTGCTGGCGCGGCCGGGGCCGGTCGATGATGAACCGCTCCGGGGTCTCGATGGCCTCCTCGTCGCGGTTGCCCGAGACGTACCACATGACCACCTTGTCGCCCTTGCGGATGGTCTTGCCGCCGATCTCGATGTCCTCCAACGCCGTGCGGCGCATGTGGGCCAGCGGGGTCTGCCAGCGGATGATCTCCGAGACCATGCTGGGGATCAGGGACGGATCGGCGCGCAGCTTGGCGTACTGGTCGGGGTTCTCATTGAGGGCCAGCAGGCCGCCGCTGATCGAGTTGCGGGTCGTGTCGTTGCCGCCGACGATCAGCAGGATGATGTTCCCGAGATATTCGTCGGGCGTCATGTTCCGCGTGGCCTCGCCATGGGCCAGCATGGAGATCAGGTCCCCGGCCGGCGGGGCGTTGACCCGCTGGTTCCACAGCTGCGTGAACTCCGCCAGGCACTGCATCAGCTCTTCCTGCCGCGCCTCCTCCGTCTCGCACAGCGCGCCGGGCATCGGCAGGGTGGTGGCCACGTCCGACCAGCGGGTCAGCTTGCGACGCTGCTCGAACGGGAAATCGAACAGGGTCGCCAGCATCTGGGTGGTCAGTTCGATGGAGACCCGGTCGACCCAGTCGAAGGTCTCGCCGCGCGGCAGGGCGTCGAGAATCTTCGCCGCCCGTTCGCGGATGATCGGCTCCAGCACCTGCAGATTGGCCGGCGAGACCACCGGGCTGACAGTCTTGCGCTGCACGTCGTGCTTGGGCGGGTCCATGGCGATGAAGCTGGGACGCCGCAGGTCGGGCCGCGCGTCGCGGATGGTGATGCCGCCCAGCGCCGCCTCCGACGAGAATACCTCGTGGTTCGTGTCCACGGCCATGATGTCGTTGTACTTGGTGATCGACCAGTAGGGGCCGAACTCACTGTCCCTGCACCAGTGGACGGGCTCCTCACGCCGCAAGCGCTCGAAATAGGGCCAGTGGGTGTTGGTGCGGAACAGCTCCGGATCGCCGGGATTGAACTCCTCCAGCGGTAGGGAAAAGGCCCGGGCCCGCGCCTCGTCGGCCAGTTTCATCGCGCCGTCAGCCATGGCGATCACTCCCGTGGTCGACGCCAGGTCCGCGGCCGCAAGGCCATCGCCGGCGTCTTATGGGAGGATGAAACGCCAATCCGCGCGCCGGAACAACGCCCGTCGAATCCAAACTAAGTTCGGTTGCAGAGGGATCAGAGCTGCGCCCGCTCGATGCGCGCCATCGCCTCGCTGGGAAGACTCATGCCCGAAGCGGCCAGGTTGTCCTCCAGGTGCGCCAGGCGGGTCGTGCCGATGACCGCGCTGCTGACATTGGGATCGGCAAGCACATAGGCCAGGGCGGCCTGGGCGCCGGTCATGCCGGGGATGTCCGCCAGGAAGCCGAACCGGGCGCCCTTTGCGACGTCGGCGCGGTGGTTCTTGAAGGCGCGCAGGGCGTACCAGACGTCGCGCGGCCGGCGCAGCTTCAGGACCTGGCCGCCGGTGTGGCCCATGGCGAGCGCCATGCCGGCCAGGACGCCCTTCCCCCGCGCCGCGACCTGGGCGATCAGGGGCGCGCGTTCGGGACGCAGGATATTATAGTCGACCATCACCACATCGATCTCCGCGTGGTCGGCGGCGTGGGCGATCACCTGCGGATCGAAGCTGTTGACCCCCAATGCGCGGATCAGGCCGCGATGCTTGAGGCCCGACATCCTGTCGAGAAACCCATCGGTCAGCTCGCTCAGAGCTGGCCCATGCAGCTGCAGCAGCGGCAGGCTCTCGATCCCGAGGTTCCTCAGGCTGACCTCGACGCTGGCCTCGATAGCAGTCGGGTCGAAGTCGCGGACCACCCTGCGGCCGTCGTGGCGGGTGCCGGCCTTGGTGGCGATCACCAGGCCGTCGGTCGCCCTGCCCTTCAGCGCACGGCCGAGTCGCGGTTCGGCGTTCCCCTCCGAATAGGCCGCCCCGGTGTCGAACAGGGTGACGCCGCCAGCGAGCGCCGCATGCACCAGTCGAATCGCCTCGGCCTCGTCGAAGGCCCGCTTGCCCCACCAGCTGGCGCAGCCGAGGCCGATCTCCGAAACCGTAAATCCGGTCTGTCCGAGCGGTCGGTAGCGCATGGGTCGCCGATGTTCTCCAGGCAGCGTCCTTAGAGGACTTGATGAGCTCGCCGAAGGCTGGCCTAAGGAGGCCGAAGGGCGGCTAGCTCAGCTGGTCAGAGCACCTGGTTTACACCCAGGGGGTCGGGGGTTCGAACCCCTCGCCGCCCACCAGCCATCGGGGCCTCGCCCAAACGAAAAGGGCGGCCACCGGGTACGGCGACCGCCCTTAGATGCTTTAGCCCACGGCTCGCCTTAGTTCAGCGAGCTCTTCAGGCCTTCACCGACGCGGAAGCGCGCCGTCTTCGACGCCGGACGGTTCACCGTTTCACCGGTGCGCGGGTTACGCGCGGTGCCCGCCGCGCGGTTCACCGGCACGAAACTGCCGAACCCGACGAGCCGGACTTCCTGCCCGCCCTTGAGCGACGCCGTGACGCTCTCGATGAACGCTTCCAGCGCGTCTTTCGCTTGCGCCTTATTGAGGCCCGCCTTGTCGGCGATCGCCGTGACGAGTTCGGCCTTAGTCATTTTCCTGTCTCTCCCAGCCCGTTATCTCAACCGCGAACCTCTCGCGGACTCGCGAGGCTGCTTCGCGTTGCGCGATTATGGCGGTCTCGTTACGCGCGTCAAACGAAGGCGGCGCCGGAATCCCCGGCGCCGCCTAGTTTTTTACGGTTTTTCGCCAATCAGTGGGTGATAACCGACTCCACGTCCCCTTCCTCGGCGGCAACCGATACCGGCGGTTGGTCCGCGGGGTTCCATTCGATGGGAATCGGCGCCCGAGTCAGGGCGTGCGAAAGCACCTCGTCGACGGTCGAGACCGGGATAATCTCCATGGCGGACTTCACGTTGTCCGGGATATCGGCCAGGTCCTTGAGGTTCTGTTGCGGGATCAGCACGGTCTTGACCCCCGAACGGAGGGCCGCGAGCAGCTTCTCCTTCAGGCCGCCGATGGCGGTGACCCGGCCGCGCAGGGTGACCTCGCCGGTCATGGCGATGTCGCTGCGGATCGGGATCCCGGTCAGGACCGAGACGATGGCGGTGGCCATCGCCGCGCCAGCCGAAGGGCCGTCCTTGGGGGTGGCGCCGTCCGGCACGTGGATGTGCACGTCGGTCTTCTCGAACAGCGGGGGCTCGATGCCGAAATGGGTCGCCCGCGAACGCACATAGGAGTTCGCCGCGGAGATCGATTCCTTCATCACGTCCTTCAGGTTGCCCGTGATGGACATGCGGCCCTTGCCGGGCATCTTGACCGCCTCGATGGTCAGGATGTCCCCGCCGAAGTCGGTATAGGCCAGGCCGGTGATGATCCCGACCTGATCCTCCTCGTCGGTCTCGCCGTGGGTGTACTTGCGCACGCCCGCGTACTTGGCCAGCAACTCGTCGTCGACGGTGATCGAGATGACCTGCTTCTCGGCGTCGGCCGTGCCGTTGGTGACGTCCAGGGCCGCCTTCGCCGCCGCGCGCGACAGGTCGCGGACGGCCTTGCGGGCCAAATTGCCCAGCTCGCGCTCCAGCGACCGCACGCCGGCTTCCCGAGTGTAGTAGCGGATCAGGTCATGGATGGCCTGGTCGGGGACGATGAACTCCTCCGGCTTCAGTCCATGATCCTTGGTCAGCTTCGGCAGGATGTGGCGCTTGGCGATCTCCACCTTTTCGTCCTCGGTGTAACCGGGGATGCGGATGATCTCCATGCGGTCCAGCAGCGGCTGGGGCATGTTCAGGCTATTGGCCGTCGTGACGAACATCACCGGCGACAGGTCGTAGTCCACCTCCAGATAGTGGTCGGCGAAGGTGGAGTTCTGCGAAGGATCCAGCACCTCGAGCAGAGCCGAGGCCGGGTCGCCCCGGTAGTCGCTGCCCATCTTGTCGATCTCGTCGAGCAGGAAGAAGGCGTTGGTCGACTTGGCCTTCTTCATCGACTGGATGATCTTGCCGGGCATGGAGCCGATATAGGTCCGGCGGTGACCGCGGATCTCGGCCTCGTCGCGCACCCCGCCCAGGGAGACCCGGACGAACTCGCGGTTGGTGGCCTCGGCGAGCGACTTGCCAAGCGAGGTCTTGCCGACGCCGGGCGGGCCGACCAGGCAGAGGATCGGGCCCTTCAGCGAACCGGTCCGGGCCTGGACGGCCAGGTATTCCAGGATCCGCTCCTTGACCTTCTCAAGGCCATAATGGTCGCGGTCCAAGACGGCCTCGGCCACATCCAGGTCGATCGGCTTGGTCTTGGCCTTGCCCCATGGAATGGACAGCAGCCAATCGAGATAGTTCCGCACGACCGTGGACTCGGCCGACATCGGGCTCATGTTGCGCAGCTTCTTCAGCTCGCCGTCGGCCTTGGTGCGGGCCTCCTTGGAGAGCTTGGTGCGCTTGATGCGCTTTTCCAGCTCGAGCAGCTCGTCGCGCTGGTCGTCCTGCTCGCCCAGCTCGCGCTGGATCGCCTTCATCTGTTCGTTCAGATAGTACTCGCGCTGGGTCTTCTCCATCTGGCGCTTCACGCGGTTACGGATCTTCTTTTCCGTCTGCATGACGCTGATCTCGCCCTCCATCAGGGCGTAGACCTTCTCCAGGCGCTTCACGACATTGAAGATCTCCAGCAGGCCCTGCTTCTCGGCGATCTTCACCGAGAGGTGGCTGGCGATGCGGTCGGCGAGTTCGCCGGGCGCGTCGACCTGGGGCATGGAGGCAAGCGCCTCCGGCGGGACCTTCTTGTTCAGTTTGACGTAGTTCTCGAACTGCTCGACGACCGCGCGCGACAGCGCCTCGGCCTCGGCCGAAGCTCCGCCGTCCTCGGTGATGAAGGCGATCTCGGCTTCATAATAGTCTTGCTGGTCGGTGAAACGCGACACGGCGGCCCGCGCCTTGCCTTCCACCAGCACCTTCACGGTGCCGTCGGGAAGCTTCAGCAGCTGCAGCACTGTGGCGACCACGCCGACGTCATAGATGGCCTCGGGCGACGGATCGTCGTCATCCTTGTCCTTCTGAGTCGCCAGGAGGATCTGCTTGCCTTCACCCCGCATCGCCTCTTCAAGCGCGCGTACGGACTTCTCCCGGCCCACGAAGAGCGGCACCGGTTGATGCGGGAACACGACTATGTCCCGCAGCGGTAGAATCGGAAGGGTCTTGATCTCGGACATGTACTTTCAACTCCTGCCGGCCGGTTTGGTTACGGGCTCGGCTCCCGGACCGTGGTCACATCAGACGATGCGTCTGAGTCGGACGGCCCGTCCGCCATGCAGGGCGGCTTTGCAGCGCTTTTATGTGGACGCTTCGCGCGCGCATTCAAGCGCAGCAGGAAGGGTGCGACCCGATGTGTCTACGAAGTGTTGCCAAGCGAACTCAGGGGCCAGCCGGCGCCTGCGGCGCCGCGTCGCGCCTCGGACTCAAGAAAAAGGCCCCGCGGAACCGGTCCGCGGGGCCTGAACTCTTAGACGTCCGGGATCGTCAGGCGACGCCGCCCTTGTCGCGGCGTTCGGCGTAGATCACCAGCGGCTGGGCGCGGCCCTCGACCACCTCGGCGTTGACCACCACTTCCTCGACGCCGTCATAGGTCGGCAGCTCGTACATCGTATCGAGCAGGATGCCTTCCAGGATCGAGCGCAGGCCGCGCGCGCCGGTCTTGCGGATGATGGCCTTGCGGGCCACCGCGTTGAGCGCGTCGTCGGTGAAGGTCAGCCCGACATTCTCCATGTCGAACAGGCGCTGATACTGCTTGACGAAGGCGTTCTTCGGCTCGGTGAGGATCTTCACCAGGGCCGGCTCGTCCAGGTCGTCCAGGGTCGCGATGACCGGCAAGCGGCCGACAAACTCCGGGATCAGGCCGAAGCGCAGCAGATCGTCCGGCTCCACCTGACGGAAGATCTGGCCGGTGCGGCGGTCATCCGGATCGGAGACCTTGGCGCCGAAGCCGATCGAGGTGCCCTGGCCGCGCGCCGAGATGATCTTCTCGAGGCCGGCGAAGGCGCCGCCGCAGATGAACAGGATGTTGGTGGTGTCGACTTGCAGGAATTCCTGCTGGGGATGCTTGCGCCCGCCCTGCGGCGGCACGGAGGCGACGGTGCCTTCCATGATCTTCAGCAGGGCCTGCTGCACGCCCTCGCCCGACACGTCGCGGGTGATCGAGGGGTTGTCGGACTTGCGGCTGATCTTGTCGACCTCGTCGATATAGACGATGCCACGCTGCGCCCGCTCGACATTGTAGTCCGCCGATTGGAGCAGCTTGAGGATGATGTTTTCGACGTCCTCGCCGACATAGCCGGCTTCGGTGAGGGTCGTGGCGTCGGCCACGGTGAAGGGCACGTCGATGATTCGGGCCAGGGTCTGGGCCAGCAGAGTCTTGCCGGTGCCGGTCGGGCCGATCAGCAGGATGTTCGCCTTGCCCAGTTCGACGTCGTTGTTCTTCGACGCGTGGTTCAGGCGCTTGTAGTGATTGTGGACCGCGACCGCGAGCACCTTCTTGGCGTGGTCTTGGCCAATCACGTAATCGTCGAGGACTTCGCGGATTTCCTTGGGCGTCGGGACACCGTCCTTCGACTTCACAAAGGAGATCTTGTGTTCTTCGCGGATGATATCCATGCACAGCTCGACGCATTCATCACAGATGAATACGGTCGGGCCCGCGATAAGCTTGCGGACCTCATGCTGGCTCTTGCCGCAGAAAGAGCAATACAGAGTGCTCTTGGAGTCCCCGCTCGCGGCCTTGGTCATGGTCGTTTCTCACTCTCTCGACGACACCGACGGGTCGCTGTCGACGTCCGCCCCGGGGGCGTTCCTGACGCCATCATTGCAGGATACGCGCCGGGGGTTGTCTAATCCTTGACATTCCCCGATCCGAGCAACGATCACAAGCCTTCCGGGGGCTGGAGCGACATTTGGCGGCGGGGCGCCCGATGGCGGGGCGTTCCGAATCCGTAGATGGGAATGTCCCGCATCGGTACAAGAGAACCGTCACGGACGCCGCGCAAGACCTTCCCCCAGGACCGGTGCGACGCTTCGCGACAGGTTGAACTAACCGGCGGCGCTTTGGGGGCGAGATGGCGAGACGAAACCTTAGGAGCATCGGCGCCTCGTCGAACCAATCCTTGGACGAGCAGATCGAGGACGCCGGCGTCGTGGCGTTCGACTTCGACGGCACCCTGACCACTCGCGACAGCTTCACGGCGTTCCTCAAATGGCGGGCCGGCAAGCGCCGATATCAGCTGGGGATGGTTCGACTCGCGCCCGCGGCCCTGGCCTATTTGGGACATCGCAACCGCGGCAAGATCAAGGCCGCCGCCGTGAGCGAATTCCTTGCCGGAGCAAGCCGCGAGGCGATCGAGGCCGACGCCCGGACGTTCGCCGAGATCATGGCCCCTCGCCTGCTGCGACCCGACGCCGTGGCCACCTGGCGGCGCTGGCGCCAGCGCCGCGCCAAGCTGGTGATCGTCACCGCCTCGCCCGACATCGTGGTGGCCCCCTTCGCCCGCGGCCTGGGCGCCGACCTGCTGATCGGCACCGAGCTCGCCTTCGACGCCGAGGGTCGCGCCACCGGCGGGTTCTCGACCGCCAATTGCCGGGGGCCGGAGAAGGTTCGGCGCCTGCGCGAGGCCTTCGGCGACGACATCCGGTTGGAGGCCGCCTATGGCGACACCAGCGGTGATCGCGAGATGCTGAGGATCGCCAATGAGGTCGGCTACCGCGTCTTCACGGAGAAGCCGTGAGCATCCTCCGGTTCCGCGTCGGCAAGCTGATCCGCGACAAGCTGCCGCAGATCATGCGCGACCAGGGCCTAGCCGTCTTCGATCGCCGGCTGGACGATGCGGCCTATGTGGCGGCGCTCAAGGACAAGCTGGTCGAGGAAGCCCGCGAGGCCCAGGCCGCGACCGACGCCCGCGAACTCACCGACGAGCTGGCCGATCTCAGCGAGGTGATGCTGGCCCTGATGGCCGCCCAAGGCCTGACCTTGGACGACATCGAGACCCGCCGCCTGACCAAGCGCGCCGAGCGTGGCGGCTTCGACGATCGAGTCTACAACGCCGCCGTGGAAGCCGAGACAGGCCTGCCCGCCGCTGACTATTATCTGGCCCGACCGTCGCAATATCCGCGGGAGGACTGACATGCGGCATGCGGGCCAGGCAGCCCTGGACGCCCTGGAGCCGCTGATCCTGCGGCTGCGCGCCCTACCGGGTCTGACCGAGAAGACGCGCGGCGTCTTCTACCGCAAGTCCAGGGCCTTCCTGCATTTCCACGAGGATCCGGCCGGCCTGTTCGCCGATGTGCGGACCGTGGCGGCGGGCGATTTCGAACGTATCGACGTCACCGCCGAGGCAGGCCGCGAACGCCTGGTGGCCATGGTCGTGGCCGAGCTCGCGAGCTAGGGACCCGCTTCACGGCCGCGCCGACCACGGTTCGGTCTGGCCGACGACTGTGAGGGCCTGGTCGGCGCGCACCGCCTCCAGCACGCCCTGTGAGATCTCGGAATTGGTCAGCCAGCGTGAACCGCCAGCCTCCATCTTGAAGCCCAGGACCACCTGGCGGACCGCGCATTGCGGCAGTCCGTCGGCGACCCGCGCCGCAGTCTCCAGCCGTCCGGGGTGGGAGGGATCGGCCGCGGCGCTGCCGAGAACCTGGAAGAGCCTGCCCTGGACCCGCTCGGCCAGCAGCCGTGGGGCGGCGATCTTCAGCGTGTGGAACCAGGCAACCGCCAGATCAACGGGCCCCGAGCGGGCGACGGCGGCCTCCAGCGCGCCCGCGAAGGCCGCCTCGTCATAGTAGTCGCAGTCGAAACCGTCCGCGCCGTCATCCTGGGACGCCCGCCGCGACAAAAGCGAAAGGCGCCCGCCGTCGCCGGCGAGCGCCTTCACGAGTTCGGACAGCATGCCCGTTCCGCCCACCACGAGGATGTGCCGGGCCATGGCCGGATCAGTCGTCGGCGCGGGTCTCGTAGACGTGGTCGACGAGGCCCCACTCCTTGGCCTCCTCGGCGGTCATGAAGGTGTCGCGATCGAGCTTCTCCTCGACCTCCTCGAAGGTCCGGCCGGTGTGCTTGGCGTAGATCTCGTTCAGCCGGCGCTTGGTCTTGATGATGTCCTCGGCGTGGCGCTCGATATCCGAGGCCTTGCCGGAATAGCCGCCCGAGGGCTGGTGGACCATGATCCGGGCGTTGGGCAGGCTGATCCTGTGATCCTTGGCGCCGGCCATCAGCAGGAACGAACCCATCGAGGCGGCCATGCCCATGCACAGGGTCACCACCGGCGACTTGATGTATTGCATGGTGTCGTAGATCGCGAGGCCAGACGTCACCACTCCCCCGGGGGAGTTGATGTACATCTGGATCTCCTTCTTCGGGTTCTCGGCCTCGAGGTACAGGAGCTGGGCGCAGATCAGCGCCGACATGCCGTCCTCGACCGGACCGTTCAGGAAGATCACCCGTTCCTTCAGCAGGCGGGAGAAGATGTCGAAGGCGCGCTCGCCGCGGCTGGTCTGCTCCACCACCATCGGAACGAGATTCAGCGCGGTGATTTGCGGGTCACGCATAAAAGGAAGCCTCTCTCGAATGATGCGACTCTGCGGGCAGCGCCGCGTTCTCCTCCGATATCGCGTGGCGGAGGGGCCGTTGCAAGGTGACCAATAGTCCTAAAGAAAATCCCTCCCCGGTCCGGGGAGGGATCTGATCGCGCGGAAAGCCGGCTGAGGCGGTGCTAGGCGCCATACCCGTCGGGCATGTCGTCTTCCTTCAGCAGCTCTTCCTTGGAGACCTTCTGGTCCTTCACCTTGGCCTGGCCGACGATGAGGTCGACGACCTTGTCCTCGAAGATCGGGGCGCGGAGCTGGGCCTGGAAGTTCTGGTCCTTCATGAACATGTCGAAGATCTGCTGGGCCTGCTGGCCGTAGCGACGCGCTTCAGTCACCGCGGCGTTCTGCAGCTCTTCATTGGTCACCTGGACATTGTTGGTCCGGCCGATCTCGGCCAGGACCAGGCCCAGGCGTACCCGGCGCTCGGCGATCTTGCGATATTCGCCCTGCAGCTGATCGTCGGTCTTTTCGGCGTCTTCAGGCGGCAGGCCGCCCCGTTCCTTGTCCTGCTGCACCTGTTGCCAGATAGAGGCGAACTCGGCCTCGACCATCTTCGGCGGCAACGGGAAGTCGTGCTTCTCGTCCAGGACATCCAGCAGGGCGCGCTTCAGCTTGAAGCGCGAGGCGCCGGCGTATTGGCTCTCGAGGTTGGTCTTCAGCAGTTCCTTGAGCTTTTCCAGGCTCTCGACGCCCAGGCGCTCGGCCATGGCGTCGTCGGCCTTGGCGTCGACCGGAGCCTTGACCTCCTTCACGGTGGTCTCGAACTCGGCGTCCTTGCCGGCCAGCTGGGCGGCCTGATAGTCGGCCGGGAACGGCACTTTCACGGTGACCACGTCGCCGGCCTTGGCGCCGATCAGCTGGTCCTCGAAGCCGGGGATGAAGCTGCCCGATCCCAGCACCAGGTCGGTGTCCGAACCCGTGCCGCCCTCGAAGGCCACGCCGTCGATACGGCCGATGAAGTCGATGACGACCTGGTCGTCCTTCTTGGCCTTCACCGACTTGCCGGTGCGCGGCTCATAGGTGCGGTTCTGCTTGGCCAGCTCATCGACGGCCTCGTCCACTTCCTTGGCGGTCGGCTCGTAGACCGGGCGCTTCAGGGAGATCTTGGTGAGATCGGTCGGCTCGAACTCGGGCATCACCTCGATGGCCAGCTCGTAGGCCAAGTCGGCGGAACCCTCGATCACCTTCTCGAAGTCGCCTTCCGGCTTCAGGTCCGGCTCGCCCGCGGGACGCAGGTTGTTGTCGGTCAGCACCTTCTGGCTGGACTCGTTGATGGCCTGTTGGACCACCTCGGCCATCAGCGCCTTGCCGTGCAGGCGGCGCACGTGGGCGGCCGGCACCTTGCCCGGGCGGAAGCCCTTGATGTTGAGCGTGGGCGTGATCTCTGTGATCCGCGCCTCCAGGCGCTCATTGAGGTCCGCCACGGGCACGGTCACGCCAAAAACCTTGCTCAGGCCTTCGCCGGACTTTTCAACGATCTGCATCGACATTCTTGAACTTCCGGAGTGAGGCGCGTCGCGCGCGCCGTCAGATCCGCCCTGAGATGAAAGGACAATCGCCGCCGAACAAGCGGCGGCGAGCGGGCGCTCTTATGTCATGGGAGCCCTGCGCCTCCAAGTCCAAAGACGGGCGGCGCGCCGACCGGCCACCGGCCGGTCCGCCTTGCCATTCCGGCCGGCAAATGCTTATCCGGCGCCTGGAACGCGGGTGTGGCGGAATTGGTAGACGCACTGGATTTAGGTTCCAGCGCCGCAAGGCGTGGAGGTTCGAGTCCTCTCGCCCGCACCATCGCCGCCATCTCGGGCTCCGGGCCTAGGCTCCGATCAGCTCCAGGGCGAGCGGGATCAGCGAGGCCACCAGCAGCAGCGCCATCGTGAGGTTGAAGGCGCGCAGCACGGCCGGCCGGTCGAGGAAGCGCCGCAGCCCCACGCCGAATCCGGTCCAGACGCTGACGCACGGCAGGTTGATGGCCGTGAAGACCGCCGAGACGATCAGGATATTGACCACGTAGTGCTCGCGCGGCGCGTAGGCGGTCACCGCCCCCAGCGCCATGGCCCAGGCCTTGGGATTGATCCATTGAAAGGCGGCGGCCTGCAGGAAGGTCTGCGGCGCGGCGCCCGCCTTCCCCATCCCCATGCCCTTGGAGGTGGCGATCTTCCAGGCCAGCCATAGCAGATAGCCGCCGCCCGCCACCGCCAGTATGTCGTGCAGCACCGGATAGGCCGTGAACAGGCCGCCCAGTCCGAGACCCACCGACACCACCAGGATGAAGAACCCCAGCGACACGCCCAGCGCATGCGGTCGGGTGGCGCGGAATCCGAAATTGGCCCCCGAGGCCATCAGCATGGTGTTGTTCGGGCCGGGGGTGATCGAGGAGACGAAGGCGAAAAGCGCCAGCGCCGCGATCAATTCTGGGGTCAGGGACGTCATGGGGAGGCTCCTTGCCAAGGGGCCGGCGTCGCGGAACGGGAGCTGGAATCGAAACCCCTTCCGTCGCCGGAAGGGGTTTGGGAAATCGTCAGGTCCGAAAACGAACCCTTAGACCTCGGCGCCCTCCCGCACACGCATGGCGGCCTGGCCGGCGAATACCGGCCAGCTCATAGCCTGGAGGGCTGCTGCGCATCGAAGGTTCGAGGTCATGTCGCGGCAGCCGGTATCACGGGCCGCCGAGCTTGACCATATCTCGCTGGGGACAATCTCAGCGGGCGTCGTACAGCCGGCGCAGCACCGCGGGGGTCAGCCCCGGAAGGTCCTCGGCGATCAGGCCCGGACCGTGGGTGTCGGCGGCCTCGGCGTGGATCCAGGCGCCTGCGCAGGCGGCCTCGAAGCTGCCCATGCCCTGGGCGATCAGGCCGCCGATCAGCCCTGCCAGCACGTCCCCCGATCCGGCGGTGGCCAGCCACGCCGAACCATTGGTGTTCACCGCCACGCGGCCGTCGGGGGCGGCGATCACCGTGTCTGGTCCCTTCAGCAGGACGATGGCGTCGGCCCGCGCCGCGGCGCGCCGAGCGGCCGTGATCCGCTCCGGAGCGTCCCGCAACAGGCCCGGGAACAGCCGCTCGAACTCTCCGGGATGGGGGGTGAGCACATCGTCCACGTCCAGCACCGAGAACAGCTCCTCGGGATCGTCGCGAAAGACGGTGATGGCGTCGGCGTCGAGGATCAGGGCCGCGCCGGTCCGCGCCAGGGCCAGGACGTTCATCAAGGTGGCCTCGCTGACCCCGGCGGCCGGTCCGATGATCGCGGCGTCCACGTCCGCGGCGAGCTGTTCCAGTTCCGCCTCGGTGTCGAAGGGCCGCAGCATCACCGCTTCCAGGTGGGCGGCGTTGACCGCCACGGCCTCCGACGGCGACAGCAGGGTCACCAGGCCGGCCCCGATCCGCAGGCCGGCGCGCGCCGCCAGCCGCGCCGCGCCCGTGCTCCAGGCCTCGCCGGAGACCACCACCAGCCGCCCGCGGGCGTGCTTGTGCGAGCCAGGCCCCGGCCAGGGAAAGGCCGACAGCCAGAGCTCCGGACCATTCTCGACCAAGTCGCCGGCCATCTCGGCCAGTCCGATGTCGGCGACGATCACCTCGCCACACAGGCTATGGCCGGGCTCCAGCACGTGGGCGAGCTTCTTGGCGTGGAAGGTGACGGTCAGGCCGGCGCAGACCGCCGCGCCCTGCGGTTGGCCCGTATCGCCCGGCACACCGCTGGGGACATCGATGGCCACGACGCTGTCGGGCCGATCGGCCAAACGCGAAGCCATGGCCGCCGCATCGCCGTTCATCGGACGCGACAGGCCGGCTCCGAACAGGGCGTCCACGAACAGCCGGGCGCCAAGCGGAGCGTTGAATGGCGCGGTCGGGCCCTCCCACCGCGCCGCCGCGGCCTTGGCGTCCGAGGTTTCGGGCGGGGCCAGGGCGCGCAGCTCCACCGGCCAGCCGCGATCTTTCAGCAGGCGTGCGACCACATAGCCGTCGCCGCCATTGTTGCCCGGCCCGCAGAGGACGGCGACCGGCCGCTGGGAAAAGCGTTCGACGATGGCGTCGGCGACCGCCGCCCCCGCCCGCTCCATCAGCTCCTGGCCCGGCGTTCCGGCCGCGATGGCCGCGCGGTCGGCGGCGGCGATCTCGGCCACCGTATGGATCTTGCGCGCCGCCAACACCGATCTCCCGGAAGACTGTTAGAGAACCCCGGTGGAGGCTTCGCGCCCCTTGGCCACCAGGGTCAAGCTCGACCCGTCGGTTTCCAGGGTGGAGATCGAGGCGTGGTCGGGCCGGAAGACCAGAACCCGCTCGTCGTCCTCAAGCTGCGACATGACCGCGTTGATCGCCACATAGTGAGAGAACACCGCCGTATCGCCCCGTGCATGCAGCGAAGCGACGATCTCGCGGCGCCAGGCGTCATAGTCGAGATCGCCCTGGACGTCCTTCCATCTGCCCTGGAACACGCCACGCAGCCAGGCAGGCCGCTCGGCCGCCGACAGCGCCTTCGGCGTCGGGATCTCGCCCACCGAGGGATCGATCTCCACGTCGACGCCAAGCGCCTCGGCGGTGGGCATGGCGGTCTCGCGGCAGCGGCGCAGGGGTGAAGACACCACCCGGCGGGGCCGGTCGGCCTGCGGCAGGGCCAGCAGGAAATCGCGGGCGGCCTCCGCCTGGGCCCTCCCTGCCTCGTCCAGTCCCGGGTCTTCGTCGGCCTCGCCCCAGGTGGAGGCGGGCTTGCCGTGGCGGATCAGGTAAAGTCGCGACATCAAATTAATCCGGAATGAAAATGTTGCGGGCGTCGTCCTCGGAGCGGCCAACGGTCCCCTTGCGCCCGACCGCCTCGGTCGCCTCCAGACCCGACAGCGTCGCCGCGTCGGTCGGGGTGTTGGCGACAAAGCGGCGGCCTTCGGAATCCCGACCGACGACGATGCCCATCATATAGCCCTCGCGACCGTGGACGACGGTGAAGGTCTCGATCGTAGCCGCCCCTTGCGGTCTTTCGATGACAGCCGGATGCGGCAGGGCGTCGATCTGGTCCTGGATCACCTTGGGGTCCTGTCGCTCGAAGGCGCCCCTCAGCGGCCGGGTCGAATAGATCCCCGTCGACTGCTTGGTCAGGTACCAGCCGTTGGCGGTGACCAGGCCGTAGGATCCCGGATCCTCGCGCAGCCGCCGCATCATCACCGCTATGGAGTGCATGGCGTAGTTGTTGCCGGGCCCGCCCATGTACGGCAGGCCGCCGGTGACCGTCAGGCCGCGGGGATCGTCCAGGGCCAGGCCCAGCTCCTCGGCGCCGATCTCCACCGCCACCGGGAAGCAGGAATAGAGGTCGATGTGGCCGATGTCGTCGAGGCCGACCCCGGCCATCTCCAGCGCCCGCTTGCCGGTCAGGCGCATGGCCGGACTGGAATGGAAGTCCTGCCGATCGGTGGGATACCAAAGGTCACAGGCGTCGGCGCAGCCGTGCAGGTAGACAAGGCGATCCTCGGCCACGCCCAGCTCGCGGGCCTTGGCCAGGCTGGTGACGATGACGCCGGCCGACTGGTCCACCTCCATGATGGCGTTGAGATATTTCGGATAGGGGAAGCCCACCATGCGGTTGCGGTCGGTGACGGTCACCAACTCCTCCGCCGAGCGCTCGACCGGGAACCAGGCCTCGGGGTTCTTCGCCGCCACCCGTGTGAAGGGCGCGAACAGCTCCCCCAGCCGCTTCTGGTGATCGGGGATCGAGCGGCCATCGCGGGCCCGCAGGGCGTTCTCGAACAGCGGATAGCAGTTGATGGGACGCGCCAGGCCGTGTTTGGCCTCATAGGGCGTGACGCCGTTGCGCGGATCGCCGACGCGGTCCGGGGCCGGGAGGTCGTCCTCGATATCGTCCCAATCGTCGAAACCCAGGCCGCGCTGCAGGCGTTTGGTGGCCGAGCCCAGGAACTCGCAGCCGACCACCAGGGCGAACTCGGTCTGCCCCTTGGCGATCCGCTCGGCGACGATGTTGATCATCTGCTGGGGACTGTTGCCGCCCATATGGGAATAGGTCGCGTGACGTGGCGTCGCGCCCAGCCGCTTGGCCAGGGTCGCCGGCGGATTGGTCGAATGCGGGACCAGGCGGGCGCCGCCCGGGGCGTCGATCGTGAAGCCGACCACGGCCAGGGTGTCGATCCCGGCCAGAGCTCCGGCCGGCAGACCGGCGTCTTCCACAGCACGTTCCGCCGCAATCTTCAGCAAAGCGGTCGGCGACGGCGACTCGCTCGGTTCGCCGCGATAGGTGAATTGACCTGCTCCGATGAGAACCGGCGTCCTGGCGTCCATTTTCGAGCCCCTCCCGGGCTTGGTTGGCGGCGATCCTAGGCGCCCACGACCCACTCACAAGGCGATTTGGCTCGTGGTCGAATTGTGGGCGCCTGTCGCCTGTTTTTCAGGCAATGATCTTGGCATAACCGCCGTAGCGTCAGGCAAGCCGGGCTTGCCCTTGTCGGCGGCCATAGGAGCATGCTCGTAACCCCGGCCGCCCCGGGGCGGTGTGCGTGCGAGTGAAGTCGAGCCATGAAGAAGATCGAAGCCATCATCAAGCCGTTCAAGCTGGACGAGGTGAAGGAAGCCCTTCAGGAACTCGGGGTGCAGGGGATGACCGTCCTCGAGGCCAAGGGCTATGGCCGCCAGAAGGGTCATACCGAACTCTATCGCGGCGCCGAATACGTGGTCGACTTCCTGCCGAAGATCAAAATCGAGGTGGTCGTCGCCGACGACCAGCTGGATCCGGCCCTGGAGGCGATCGTCGGCGCGGCTCGCACCGGCCGCATCGGCGACGGCAAGATCTTCGTGTCGGAAATCACCGACGTGCTGCGGATCCGCACCGGGGAGACCGGCGCCGCGGCCGTCTAGACGAACTCATCGAGACTTACTTCAAGGGGATACTGCAATGGCGACCGCCAAGGACATTCTGGACCAGATCAAAGAGAAGGACGTGAAATACGTCGACGTGCGCTTCACCGACATCCGCGGGAAGATGCAGCACGTGACCTTCGACATCGACCTGGTCGACGAGGACTTCCTGACCGACGGCACGATGTTCGACGGTTCGTCGATCGCCGGTTGGAAGGCGATCAACGAGAGCGACATGAAGCTGCGGCCGGACCTGTCGACCGCCATCATCGACCCCTTCTATCAGCAGACCACGCTGTGCCTGTTCTGCGATGTCGTGAACCCGGACACCGGCACCCCCTACGACCGCGACCCGCGCTCCATCGCCAAGGCGGCGCTGAACTTCGTGAAGGCCTCGGGCATCGGCGACACCGTGTTCTTCGGCCCGGAAGCCGAGTTCTTCATCTTCGACGACGTGAAGTGGTCCACCGACCCGCACAACACCGGCTACTCCTACGACGCCAGCGAACTGCCGGTGAACACCGGCAAGAGCTATCCGGAAGGCAATATGGGCCACCGGCCCGGCCCGAAGGGCGGCTACTTCCCGGTGAACCCGGTCGACTCGGCCCAGGACCTGCGCGGCGAAATGCTGGCGGTCATGGGCGAGCTGGGCATGAAGCCGGAAAAGCACCACCACGAGGTGGCGCCGGCCCAGCACGAGCTTGGCCTGAAGTTCGACACCATGATTGTCATGGCCGACCGCCTGCAGCTCTATAAGTACGTCATCCACAACGTGGCCGCGGCCTACGGCAAGACGGCCACCTTCATGGCCAAGCCGATGTTCGCCGACAACGGGTCGGGCATGCACGTCCACCAGTCGATCTGGGGCGACGGCAAGCCGCTGTTCGCGGGCGACAAGTACGCCGGCCTGTCGCAAATGTGCCTGTGGTACATCGGCGGCATCATCAAGCACGCCAAGGCGATCAACGCCTTCTCGAACTCGACCACCAACTCCTACAAGCGCCTGGTGCCCGGCTACGAAGCCCCGGTGAAGCTGGCCTATTCGGCCCGCAACCGCTCGGCCTCGATCCGCATCCCGCACGTGGACAGCCCCAAGGGCAAGCGCCTGGAAGCCCGCTTCCCGGACCCGATGGGCAACCCGTACCTCACCTTCACCGCCCTGCTGATGGCCGGCATCGACGGCATCATCAACCAGATCGATCCGGGCGCGCCGGCCGACAAGAACCTCTACGACCTGCCGCCCCGCGAGCAGAAGAAGATCCCGGAAGTCTGCGGTTCGCTCAAGGAAGCCCTTGAGAACCTGGACAAGGACCGCGCCTTCCTGAAGGCCGGCGGCGTCATGAACGACGACTTCATCGACGCCTATATCGAACTGAAGATGGAAGAGGTCATGCGCCTCGCCCTTCACCCTCACCCGGTCGAGTTCGACATGTACTACAAGTGCTAATCGTCATTTCCTAAGACGATGGATCAGGGCCGTGGATCGCTCCGCGGCCCTTTTTCGCGGGCTACCGCGCCCGATGTCTTGCCGCGCGGAGCCTGATCCTGAAGCTTCACCGTTGACGGACGGCGTTCGAATGGCCGTGATCGGCCCTTGGCGCGGCGCTTTCAGACGCCGCCAGGGGAAAACGCCATGAAGACGATCCGCAATTCAGCGGCGGTTGCGCTCGTGCTGGCCGCGGGCCTAGCCGGGGGCGCCCAGGCCGCGCGCTACGACGTCGAGATCGTCCGCACCAAGTACGGCATCCCGCACATCACGGCGGCGGACTATGGCGGCCTGGGCTACGGTCAAGCCTACGCCTTCGCCCAGGACAATGTCTGTCTGATCGCCGACAAGATCGTCACCGTGAGCGGCGAGCGGTCCCGGCATTTCGGGGCCGACGGGCTGACCACGGTCGCCTTCGCCGAGATCAAGAACCTGGAGAGCGACTTCTTCTTCAAGGGCGCTCTCGACATCGTGGCCCTGCGCGCGGCCTTCGCCCGATCCAGCAAGGACTATCGCGAGCTCGTGACCGGCTATGTGGCCGGTTACAACCGCTTCCTGCGCGACACCCCGAGCGACAAGCTGCCCGAACCCTGCCGAGGCAAGGACTGGGTGCGGCCAATCAGTGTCGACGACATGCTGCGCCTCAACGAGGAGCGGATGATCCAGGCCAGCGGCGGCGCCTGGCTGCGCCAGACCAATGCCGCGGCTCCGCCGAGCGCCACGGCGCCCAAGCCCATGGCGGCGCTCGACCTGCCCGCGCCCGCTGAGACCTTCGGCCTGGGCAGCAACGGCTGGGCGTTCGGCCGCGAGGTCACGGCCAACCGATCCGGCCTGCTGCTGGGCAATCCCCATTTCCCTTGGGAGACCACCAATCGGTTCTACGAGCTGCACCTGACCATTCCCGGCAAGACCGACGTGATGGGCGTGACCATCGCCGGGGCGCCGGGCATGTCGATCGGTTTCAACAAGGATGTCGCCTGGACCCACACGGTCTCCACCGATCGCCATTTCACCCTGTTCGAGCTGGCGCTCGATCCCGCCGACCCGACGGCCTATCTGGTGGACGGCAAGCGCCGCCAGATGACCCGCAAGGACGTGACCGTCGAAACCCCCACGGGACCCCAGACCCGCGCCTACTATTCCACTCACTACGGCGCGGTGGTGGTCGTGCCCCAGGCCGGGCTCGGCTGGAGCGCCAAGACCGCCTTTGCGATCAGGGACGCCAACAGGTCCAACCTGCGCTCGGGCGACACCTGGCTGGCCATCACCCGCGCCAAGTCCGTGGGGGAGATCAAGGCGATCGCCAGCCGGACCCTGGGCATCCCCTGGGTGAACACCATCGCCGCCGATCGCCACGGCGAGGCCCTCTATGCCGACATCACCGCCACGCCGAACGTCTCGGCCGAGAAACTGAAGGCCTGCGCGCCCAGCGCCCCAGCCGCCGCACTGGGCGGTCTCGCCCGGATCTACGTCCTGGATGGCTCCCGCTCGGCCTGCGACTGGGATGTGGCGGCCGGAACCGTCGCGCCCGGCGTCATGCCGGGGGATGCTATGCCGTCGGTGATCCGCACCGACTATGTCGCCAACAGCAATGACAGCTTCTGGCTGGCCAACCCCAGGGCGCCCCTGCCCGCCTTCTCCCCGTTGATCGGCCCGACCGCCGTCGTCCAGAACCTGCGGACCCGGTCCGGCATCGTGGAGATCGAACGCCGCCAGGCGAGCGCCGACGGGCTGGAGGGCACGACCTTCGATGTGGAGAAGGTCAAGACCATGCTGTTCTGGAACCGCAACCTGGCCGCCGACCTCTATCTGGACGACGCGCTGAAGGCCTGCGCGACCAACCCGACGTCGACCACCGCAGCCGGCAAGACCGTCGATCTCGCGACCGCTTGCGCCATCCTCGCCAAGTGGGATCGCCGGATGGACAATGACAGCGTCGGGGCCATGCTGTTCGTCGAGTTCTGGCGCCTGGCCGAACGCAACCCGACCCTGTTCGCCACGCCGTTCGACCCCGCCGATCCCGTCAACACCCCGCGCGGCCTGAAGACCGACGCCGACAGCGCCGCCAAGCTCGCCCTGGCCCTGGCCGGCGCGGTGGAACTCATGGAACGCCAGAATCTGGCCTTGGACGCGCCCTACGGCTCGGTCCATTTCGCCGTCCGGGGAGAGCGCAAAATCCCCGTCCATGGCGGCGAGGGCCAGGCCGGGGTGCTCAACGCTCAGCAGTCGCGGTTCGTCCCGGCGGTGGGCGGCTATGTGCCCTATCATGGCTCCAGCTACATCCAGGTGGTGACCTTCGACGCGCTGGGCCCAGTGGCCGATGCGGTGCTGTCCTATTCGCAGTCCACCGATCCGGCCTCGCCGCACTATGCCGACCAGACCGAGCTCTATTCGAAGAAGGGCTGGCATCGCCTGCCCTTCCACAAGGCCGACATCGCCGCCGAGGCGATCAGGCCGGCGCTGAAGCTTTCGGAATAGGCGATCAGGTCCGAAGGCCGCCAGCCACCCGGCCGGCGGCCCGCCAGATGAAGCGCTCCCAAGCAACGGAGCGCTTCATATGGACACCGAGACCAGCCGCAAGATCGTCATGGACGCCTGGGCGGCCTTCGCCAGCCGCGACCCTGCCCGCATCGGCGCGGTGTTCGCGCGGGACGCCGACTGGCTGGCCCAACCCGGGAACGCCACCGCCAAGGCGCTGGACATGCCCAGCCACATCATCGGGCGCGAGGCCCTGACAGCCTTCCTCGATGACGGCTTCCGCAGGCTTTACAACGACGTCGACGTGACCTTCCGTGGCTTCTACGCCGATGGCGCGCGGGTCATCGTCGAGGAGACCATGACCGCCACCCTGCCGGACGGTCGACCCTACAAGAACGACTACTGCTTCGTCTTCGAGCTGGAGAACGGCCTGATCCGGCACGTGCGGGAATACATGGACACCGCCGCCGGCCACCGGATGGTGTTCGGCTGAGTCAGTTCAAGATCGCGCGGCCGCCCAGGCGCGCGGCGGCCTTGATTGCGTCGATGGCGGCCATCTGGGCCGCGGCGTCGCCGCCGCCGGTGAGCGGCGGGGGGCCGCCCCGGACGGCCGCGACGAAGGCGCGGAGCTGGAAGTCGTAGCTGGGATCGCGGGTGAGGGTCTCTCGCCGCCCGCCCTCGCCTTCCCGCGTCACCTCCAGCAGGTGACCCATCTGCGGCGCGAGCGGATTGATCACCTTCAGGCTTCCCTCCAGCCCGGTGATCTCAAGGCTGGCGCGCACGGGACCGGCCATGTCGCAGGTCAGTTCGGCGATCACGCCGCCCGGAAAGTTCAGGATGGCGTGGGTGGAGATGTCGACGCCCGAGGCCCCGAGCACCGACTCCGCCTGAGCCCCGAGCGGCTCTGCGCCGGCCACCGTGCGCGCCCAGTGCAGGCAATAGGTCCCGAGGTCCATCAGGGCGCCGCCGCCGAGCGCCGGATCGTAGCGCAGTTCGCCGCCGGTCTCGGCGATGGAGGTGGTGAACACCGCCTCCATGCGTCGCACCGCGCCGATCTCGCCGCTGGCGCAGATCTCCAGCACCCGGGCGAACAGCGGGTGGTAGCGGTAGTGGAAGGCCTCCATCAGCACGAGACCCGCCCCTTGGGCGGCTTCGGCCATGGCGCGGGCCTCGGCCTCATTGAGAGCGAAGGGCTTCTCGCACAGCACCGGCTTGCCGGCCTTCAGCGCGGCGATGGTCAGGTCGGCGTGCCGTGACGGCGGCAGGGCGTTGTAGATCGCCTCGACCTCCGGGTGGGCGATCAGGGCCTCGTAGCTGTCCAGCGCGATCGGGATGGCGTGCTCGATGGCGTAGGCCGTGGCGCGGGACGGGTCGCGCGCGGCGACGGCGACCACCTGCGCGACGCCGGTCGCCCTGGCCGGGCTGATCAGGGCCGGCGGCGCGATCCGCGCCGCGCCGAGAATGCCGATCCGCAACGGCCGCTCGGCCATGGTCTCTCTCCGTCAGATCCAGCGTCGCACGCGCCGGGCATAGGCCTCGTAGGCCTCGCCGAACTTGGCGCGCAAGGCCTTCTCCTCGAAGGGGATGTATACGAACTGGCTTGCCGCGGCGAACACCACCGGCCCGGCGAACGGGGTGGCCGCCCCCAGCAGGACCGCGACGCCGATCAGCAGCAGCAGGAAGCCGAGATACATCGGGTTGCGGGTCAGCCGGAACGGGCCATCGGTGACCAGCACCCCGGGCTCGTTGAAGGTCTTGATATTGGTCCCGATCCGCCGGAACAGCCCCGAGCCCTGGAGCAGCAGCAGGACGCCGAGCGCGACGGGGAGCAGGCCCAGCCAGTTCAGCGGCGCCGGCAGCAGGACGGCGCCCGGCCAGACCAGGCGCAGGGCGCCCATGACCGTCAGCAGGATTAGGACCAGAGGCGGCGGCAGGAGTCTCATTGGGCCGATCCTTCTTCGGGTCGGGCCGCCAGGGCCCGGCGCAGGACGACTTGCAGCGCCGCCAGCGAGCGCTCGCAGTCCTCGCCCTCGGCGACCGCGTCGGCGGTTTCGTGCAGCACGGCGAACAGCAGCCGCGCCGTGGGCTCCGGATCGAGACCGGCGAAAACCCCGGCCTCCTGCCCCGCCCGGATGACGGCGGCCAGGCGGATCGTGGCGTTTTGGTCGGCCGGCAGGGGTCTTCGCCGCGCGAAATCGCTGTGGAACAGCACGTCGTGCAGCCGTTCCTGGCCTAGGGTGAAGCCGACGAAGGCCGCCGCCAGCTCGTCCAGAACCCGCATCCAGTCGATCGGACCGTCGACCTCGGTGGGCAGTTGGTAGCGGGCGTCGAAGTGCTCGAAGGTCCGGGTGCGTAGGGCGTCCAACAGATCGTCCCAGGTCGGAAAGTAGTGATAGAAGGTGCCCTTGGCGGCCCCGGCCGCAGCCACCACGTCCTCCACCCGCACCGTCTCGCCGTCGCGCGCCAGCAGGCGCTCGGCGGTCTCGATGATCTCCAGCCGCCGTGCGGCGGGATCGAGGCGGCGTCGCTGCTCGGCCATGGGAATTTCCTATCGACTACCAGTCGATAGTTATTGACCCCTAGTCAGTTGTCAATCCTGGGGATGGACCGGCCTACGGGCGGAGCGGTCGCATTGCTTTGCCGGCCGCCGCGATTCATATGGTGCGGTCTCGAATCGTTCCATTTTCAGGTCTCATGTCCAAGGCCCTCCCCCAAGCTTCCCTGTTCGACGACGCGCTGAACCCCGCGCCCGCCGCTCCGCTGGCCGAAAGCCATGAGCCGCGCGCCGATCCCGCCATCACCGGCGGCTACTCGGCCAAGGACATCGAGGTGCTGGAGGGGCTGGAGCCGGTCCGCAAGCGCCCGGGCATGTATATCGGCGGCACGGACGAGCGCGCCCTGCACCATCTGTTCGCCGAGGTGCTGGACAACGCCATGGACGAGGCCGTCGCCGGCCACGCCAAGATCATCGAGGTCCGGCTGGACGCCGAGGGCCGGCTCACCGTCAAGGACGACGGTCGTGGCATCCCGGTCGATCCGCACCCCAAGCATCCAGGCAAGTCGGCTCTGGAAGTGATCATGACTGTCCTGCACTCGGGCGGGAAGTTCTCCGGCAAGGCCTACGAGACCTCCGGCGGGCTGCACGGGGTCGGGGTCTCGGTGGTCAACGCCCTGTCCGAGCACGTCGAGGTCACCGCCTGGAAGGACGGCTTCGAGTGGCGCCAGGCGTTCAGCCGCGGCAAGCCCCTGGGCCCCATCGAGAAGGGCGCGCCCACCCGCAAGAAGGGTACGGCGATCGCCTTCATCCCCGACGCGACGATCTTCGGCGAGGGCGCCACCTTCAAGCCGGCCCGCCTCTACCGGATGGCGCGGTCGAAAGCCTATCTGTTCGGCGGGGTCGAGATCCGCTGGAGCTGTGATCCCTCCCGCATCCACGACCAGACCCCGGCCGAGGCGACCTTCCGCTTCCCCAACGGCCTGGCCGACTTCCTGGCCGAGCGGGTCAAGGGCATCGAGACCGTGACGCCCGAGCCGTTCGCCGGCCGCATCGAACGCAAGGCCGAGGGTGGCGCTGTGGAATGGGCCCTGGCTTGGACTCCCGCCGGGTTCGGAGAGGCCGACGGCTTCATGCAGTCCTACTGCAACACCGTGCCGACTCCGGAGGGCGGCACCCATGAGGCCGGCCTGCGCGCGGCCCTGGTCCGCGGCCTCAAGGCCTATGCCGAACTCACAGGCGAGAAGCGCGGCGGCATCCTGACGGCCGAGGACGTGGTGGCGCAAGCCGGCGCCCTGATCAGCGTCTTCGTGCGCAATCCCGAGTTCCAGGGCCAGACCAAGGAGCGACTGTCGTCGGCCGACGCCCAGAAGCTGGTCGAGAACGCCCTGCGCGATCCCTTCGACCACTGGCTGACCGCCCAGCCCAAGGTCGCCAGCGCGCTGCTGGAATTCGTCATAGAGCGGGCCGAGGAGCGCCTGAAGCGCCGCCGCGACAAGGAGGTCGCCCGCGCCTCGGCCACCCGCAAGCTGCGCCTGCCGGGCAAGCTGGCCGACTGTTCGGGCCAGGCCACCGACGGCACCGAGATCTTCCTGGTCGAGGGCGACAGCGCCGGCGGCTCGGCCAAGCAGGCCCGTGATCGCCGCACCCAGGCGATCCTACCCCTGCGCGGCAAGATCTTGAACGTGGCCTCGGCGTCGCTCGACAAGATGTTCGCCAACAAGGAGCTCACCGACCTGATGTTGGCGCTCGGCGTCCAGGGCGGGTCGAAGTTCAAGGAAGAGGACCTGCGCTACGAGCGCGTGGTGATCATGACCGACGCCGACGTGGACGGCGCCCACATCGCCTCGCTGCTGATCACCTTCTTCTATCGGACCATGCCCAACCTGATCCGCTCGGGCCGCCTCTATCTGGCCCTGCCCCCGCTCTATCGCCTCAGCCACGGCGGCAAGATCATCTACGCCCGCGACGACGCCCACCGCGAGGAGTTGCTGGCCACCGAGTTCAAGGGCAAGAAACCCGAGATTGGCCGCTTCAAGGGTCTGGGCGAGATGATGCCCGCCCAGCTGAAGGAAACCACCATGGACCCCAAGCGCCGGACCCTGGCGCGGGTCACCCTGCCGCGCGCCGAGGAGGCGGTGGAGGAGCTGGTCGAGGCGCTGATGGGCCGTAAACCGGAGTCGCGTTTCCGCTTCATCCAGGAGAACGCCGAGTTCGTCACCGGCGATCTGGACGTCTAGCCGGGGTCGGCAATGTTCGGCCCCTTGAACCATAAGTGACAGAACGCGTTTGACTTGAAGGCGGCAGACCGTATCTTCCGCCGCGCGCGACGATCGCCGTCCGCGCCGCCGCGGTTTGTGCTCCCCTTCGGGCGGGCCATCCGCCCCACTTGCAATTGAATGACTGAATTTTCCGAACTGGGCCTATCGCCCGCGACTTTGAAGGCCGTGGCCGACACCGGCTACACCACCGCAACACCGATCCAGGCCGAGGCCATCCCCGTCGCCCTGCAGGGTCGCGACGTGCTGGGCATCGCCCAGACGGGCACCGGCAAGACGGCCGCCTTCACCCTGCCGATGATCGACCGCCTGGCCGCCGGGCGTTCGAAGGCGCGCATGCCGCGCGCCCTGGTCATCGCCCCGACCCGCGAACTGGCCGACCAGGTCTCAGCCTCCTTCGAGAAGTACGCCAAGGGCCAGAAGCAGAAGCTCTCCTGGGCCCTGTTGATCGGCGGCGTGTCCTTCGGCGACCAGGAGCTGAAGCTCGACCGCGGGGTCGACGTGCTGATCGCCACCCCCGGCCGCCTGCTCGACCACTTCGAGCGCGGCAAGCTGCTGATGACCGGCGTGCAGATCATGGTGGTCGACGAGGCCGACCGCATGCTGGACATGGGGTTCATCCCCGACATCGAGCGCATCTTCAAGCTGACCCCGGCCAAGAAGCAGACCCTGTTCTTCTCGGCCACCATGCCGCCCGAGATCACCCGGCTCACCAAGCAGTTCCTGAATGATCCCGTGCGGATCGAGGCCACGCGGCCGGCGACCACGGCGGAGACCATCTCCCAATATGTCGTGCGGATCCCGACCTCCGACCCGAAGGCCAAGCGCACCGCCCTGCGGATGCTGATCGGCGCGGACGACGTGCGCAACGGCATCGTCTTCTGCAATCGCAAGTCCGAGGTCGACATCGTCGCCAAGTCGCTGAAGGCCCACGGTCTGGACGCGGCCCCCATCCACGGCGACCTGGACCAGGCCACCCGGATGCGCACCCTGGAGGCCTTCCGCAAGGGTGAGTTGAAGCTGCTCTGCGCCTCGGACGTCGCCGCCCGCGGCCTGGACGTTCCCGACGTCAGCCACGTGTTCAACTATGACGTCCCGCACCACGCCGACGACTATGTGCACCGGATCGGCCGCACCGGCCGGGCCGGCCGCAGCGGCAAGGCCTACATGATCGTCACCCCGGCCGACTCGCAGAACATCGCCAAGGTTCTCAAGCTGATCGGCAAGGATCCCGAGGAAGTCGTGCTGGAAGGCGTCGACTTCGCCGCCATCAAGGACGAGCGCCGCACAGAAGGCCGTGGCGGTCGCGAACGCGGCGGCGGCGGTCGTGAACGTAGCGGTTCGCGTGATCGCGCGCCCCGCGGCGAACAACGCAGCCGCCCTCACGCCCCGCACGGTCAGACGGCGTCCATGGAGCCGATCACCGCCCCGATGGTCGCCCCGGCCACCGAGGAGACTCAGGCCCCGGCGCCCCGCGGCCGCGCGCGCAAGCCGCGGGTTGAGGCTCCGCCGCCCGAGGCCGCCGCCGCCCCGGCGCCGCGCGAGGAGCGGCCTGTGCGCGAGGAACGTCCAGAACGCGCCGAGCGCCCGGCCCGCGCCGAACGCCCGGAGCGGCCTCGCCGCAACGAGCGCGAAGAGCGTCCGCGTCGCGAGGATCGCCCCCGTCGCGACGACCAGGAGGAACGCGGCGTCGTAGGCTTCGGCTCCGACACGCCGGCCTTCCTGATGCGCGCGCCGCCTCGCCTTCCGCCCGCCGACGAATAGTTCGGCGCGACAGCTCAGCCTTAACGCCTCATTCGGCTCTCGGGTCTAAAGTCTCGTTCCAGTTTGGGGAATCTGGCAAAACGCCGATCTCCAGAGTCGGGGAACGGGAAGAATGTCCGCCAATATCGACACCAAGCTACGGGGACCGGGAGCCTACGCCCTGGCGCGCGAAGTTCTGGAAGCGATGGAGGCCCATCAGGTCTGGCCGACCCCGGTCAATTTCGAGCTCTGGACCTACTTCGTGGCCGAGCCCGACAGCGAGCTTGGCCGCGAGATCACCCGCCTGATCTCGGTCGGCGAGGCCTTTACCGACAATCTGGCCGACGAACTGGCCGCCGCCTACCTGCCCAAGGCCAAGCTCACCGAACAGATTCGCGACGCCGGCGACGCGCTCAGCAAGGAGCTGATCTCGGTCAGCCGCGCCATCGAGAGCGCCCAAAAGTCGAGCGAGGCTTACGGTCAGACCCTGGCCAGCGCATCGACCTCGCTCGCCGCCGATCGCGAACCGCAAGAACTCAAGGCCATGGTCGACACCCTGGCCTTGGCGACCAAGCGCGTGCAGCGCGAGAACAAGTCGCTGGAAAAGCGCCTGGCCGAGTCGACCACCGAGGTCGCCCGACTGCGCGAGCACCTTGAGCAGGTCCGTCGCGACGCCACCACTGACGGCCTGACCCAGCTCGCCAACCGCAAGGCCTTCGACGAGGAGCTGGAACGCGCCTGCGCCGAGGCCGACGCCGATGGCCAGACCGTGACCCTGGCGGTCATCGACATCGACCACTTCAAGAACTTCAACGATACCTGGGGCCACCAGACCGGCGACCAGGTGATCCGCTACGTCGCCAGCGTCATCGGCCGCGTCGGCGCCCCGCCGCGCTTCGCCGCCCGCTACGGCGGGGAGGAATTCGCCCTGATCTTCCCGCGCGAGACCGCCGATGTGGCCGCCCTGGTGTTGGAGGAGATCCGCGACGAGGTGTCGTCGCGCATCCTGAAGCGCCGCTCGACCAATGACGATCTGGGCGCCGTGACCGTCTCGGCCGGTGTCGCCCAATTGCGCCGCGGCGAGAGCGCCCACAGCCTGATGGAGCGCTCGGACACCGCCCTCTACGCCTCCAAGCGGTCGGGCCGGAACCTAGTGACCAACGCCGAGATCGTCGCCGACGCCGCCTAGCTCGGATTTCCGCTAGCCTGACGTCAGGGTATGGCCGCTTAGAATGCGCCGACATCGCATTCGGAGGACGCTGTGGCCCATTCCAAGCTCAAGACATCGGTCGATGACGGCATCGGCGTCGTCACCCTCACCGACCCGGCCACCCTGAACGCCGCCGGCCTCGATCTGATGGCCGAGTTGGGCGACGCCTTCAAGGCGATGGCGGCCGACGCCTCGGTGCGCTGCGTGGTCCTGACCGGAGAGGGCCGCGGCTTCTGCTCCGGCGCCAACCTTTCAGGACGCGGCGGCGGCATCGGTGGCGAGACGCCCGATCCGGAAGGCCCCGACGCCGGCTCGGCGCTGGAGAGCGTCTACAACCCCTTCATGAGCTCGATCCGCGACTTCCCGGTCCCCATCGTCACGGCGGTGAACGGGGTGGCGGCCGGGGTCGGCTGTTCCCTGGCCCTGATGGGCGACCTCATCGTGGCCGGCGAGAGCGCCTATTTCATGCAGGCCTTCCGCCGCATCGGCCTGGTGCCGGACGGCGGCTCGACCTACCTCCTGCCCCGTCTGATCGGCAAGGCGCGCGCCATGGAGATGACCCTGCTGGGCGACCGCGTCCCGGCCAAGACCGCCCTGGACTGGGGCCTGATCAACCGCTGCGTCCCCGACGACCAGCTGATGTCCACGGCCATGGAGCTGGCCAAGGCGCTGGCCACCGGCCCCAAGTCGCTGGGCGCCATCCGCAAGCTGATCTGGGAGAGCCTCGACGAGGAATGGGCCGCCCAGCTCCACGCCGAGCGGACCGCCCAGAAGTTCGCCGGACGCACCGAGGACAGCCGCGAGGGCGTCCTGGCCTTCCTGCAGAAGCGCCCCGCCGAGTTCAAGGGCCGTTAGGCGGTCGCCCGCGCGCGGGCCCTGCGCAGCCAGATCGCCTCCGAGGCGGCGACGCCCGCCAGGACCAGCGCCACCGCCGCGCTCAGGAGGGCCGGACTCAGGGTCAGGCTGACCGGCGCCAGGACGGCGAGCGCCGCCAGCCCGCCGATATGCGAGCGCGGGAACGGCGCGGCGGTCGCTCGCCGGAACAGCAGGTCGCCGAACAGGTAGAGCGCCGGCCCGGCCAGCAACACCGCCGCCACCTTGGCCTCCGTCCGCCCATCGGGATGGGCCAGGGCGAGCTCGTCGCCCACCGCGGTGACGACGATCCCGGCCACCAGCGGCAAGTGGACATAGGTGTAGGCCGACACGGCCATGCGGCCTGAATCGGTTGTCGTGACGAAGCTGCGGCTGGCTCGTTCCGCCGCGGTGTCGAAATAGATCCACCACATGGACACGCTGCCCAGGAAGGCGGCCGCGAAGGCGATCATCACGCCTGGCGTGGCCTGAAGTTCGGCCACCGTCTTTCCGGTCACCAGGATGGACTCGCCGAGCGCGATGATGACGAACAGGGCGCAGCGCTCGGCCATGTGCGCGCCTTCGACGTTCCAGTCCGCCGTGGTCGACCGGCCGAGCCATGGGGTCCAGAACCCGATCATGACCACGGCCATGTCGGTCAGGATCGCCATCCCCCAGAAGACCAGGCGGAAGCCATCATGGCTGAGCCCGCCGGCGACCCACAGGACCGCGGTCAGGATCTGCCAGCTGACGACCCGCTGGAAGTTCCGGTAGTTCCCGGGATTGTGACGCCGCAGCGCCCACAGCATGAACAGCGAGCGGCCTGCCTGCATGCAGACATAGGCGACGGCGAACTTCAGGCCGTAGTCCTCGAAGGCGCGCGGCACCGAGATCGAGAGCACCAGGCCCGCCAGCATCAGCGCCAACATCAGCACGCGCACCGGCGTGCGGCCGGGGTCGAGCCAGTTGGTGAACCAGCAGGTGTAGATCCACGCCCACCAGACGGCGAGGAACATCAGGCCGGTCTCCAGCGCGCCGACCAGGCTCAGATGCGCCGCCAGCGCGTGAGAGAGCTGGGTGATCCCGAACACGAAGACCAGGTCGAAGAACAGCTCGATGAAGGTGACGCGGTGATGCTCGTTCGGCCGTCGGACTCGCTGAAGGTCGGCCCTTGACCCGAACATGATTGCCCCCTTTGTCCCTGTGCGCCAAGTCTAGGCTAGCTCGACAACCCCGCGCCACGCCTTTGCAATCGTCGCCTTACATTGTAAGAAATAACCTCCTCACCAACTTGGGAATCCCATGCTCGTCGTCCACCACCTGAACAATTCCCGGTCGCAGCGCGTCCTATGGCTGCTGGAGGAACTGGGCGTGCCCTACGAGATCCAGCACCACCAGCGCGACACCAAGACCATGCTGGCGCCTCCGGAGCTGCGCGCCATCCATCCGCTCGGAAAGTCGCCGGTGATCGTCGACGGCGATGTGGTGCTGGCCGAGACCGGGGCCATCGTCGATTGGATTGTCGAGCGCTACGGAAACGGCCTGCTGGTCCCGCCGGCTGGGACGGCCGAACGCTCGCGCTGGACCTACTGGCTGCACTATGCCGAGGGCTCGGCCATGCCGCCGCTGCTGATGAAGCTGGTGTTCAGCCGCCTGCCGGCCAATGCGCCGGCCTTCCTGCGCCCGCTGGTGAAGAGCATAGCCGCTCGCGCCCAGGCCGGTTTCGTCGATCCCAGCCTCAAGCTGCATTTCGACTATTGGGAGGGCGAACTCGGCAAGTCCGAGTGGTTCGCGGGCAATGAGTTCAGCGCCGCCGACGTGATGATGAGTTTTCCGGTGGAGGCCGCTGCCAACCGCGGGGACGCGCTCAATGGCCGGCCGCGCCTAAAAGCCTTCCTGGAGAAGATCCACGCCCGCCCCGCCTATCGCCGCGCTCTGGAGAAGGGCGGGCCCTACGCCTACGCAGACTAGGCCTCGGGCTCGGCGGCCGGCTGGATGGTGACGCTCTCGCCGCAACCGCAGGCGTCGGTCTCGTTGGGGTTCTTGAACACGAACTTGGCCGAGAGCTTGGTGGCCTCGTAGTCGATCACGGTGCCGATCAGGAACAGGATCGCCTTGGGCTCGATCAGGATGGTGACGCCCTTGTCCTCGACCACCTCGTCGAGCGGCCCGGCGGCCTCGGCATATTCGATGATGTACTCGGAACCCGCACAGCCGCCGTTCTTCACGCCCACCCGTAGACCCGCATAGGGCTTCTCGGCCTTGCCCATGATCTCCTGCACGCGCGCGGCGGCGGCGTCGGTCAGGGTGACCACCTTGGGCCGGGGGCGGCGGGCGCGAGGCGCGGCGGTGAGGTTCAGGTCGGTCATGTCCAGGCCTATATGGGGTCAGAACATGTTCAATTGAAGTTTCGCCTCGTCGGACATCCGCGAGGGGTCCCAGGGCGGGTCGAACACCAGGTCGACCTTCACCTGGCCGATGCCGGGAATTTCCCTGACCGCGTCCTCGACCCAGCCGGGCATCTCGCCGGCCACCGGGCAGCCCGGGGCGGTGAGCGTCATGTCGATGGCGACGTTCTTCTCGTCGGAAACGTCGACCTTGTAGATCAGGCCCAGCTCGTAGATGTCGACCGGGATCTCGGGGTCGAACACCGTTTTCAGCTTCTCGATGAGCTGATCGGTGAGCGCGTCGAGTTCGCCCTGGCTCAAGGGCGTCGTCGAGGTCGGCTCGATGGCGGCGGCGTCATCCATGATCATGCTCAAGCAAAAAAGGCCTGGGTGCGGTTGAGGGCGTCGACGAAAGCGTCGGCCTCCCCTTCCGTATTATATAGGGCGAAGGAGGCGCGCGCCGAGGAGGTGATCCCGAAGCGTTTCATCAGGGGCTCGGCGCAATGGGTTCCGGCGCGGACGGCGACGCCATAGCGGTCGAGGATCTGGGCCACGTCGTGGGCGTGGGCGCCCTCGACGGTGAAGGACAGGATCGCGCCCTTGCCCGGCGCCTCGCCGATCACATTCAGCCAATTTGCGCCGTTCAGGCGTTCGCGAACCCGGTTGTAGAGCCTGGCCTCATGGGCGGCGATGGCCTCGCGGTCCAGGCCGTTCAGCCACTCGATGGCCGCCCCCAGGCCGATGGCTTCCAGGATCGGCGGCGTGCCGGCTTCGAAGCGGTGCGGTGGCTCGGCGTAGGTGATCCTGTCGAGGCTGACCTCGCCGATCATCTCGCCGCCGCCTTGATAGGGGCGCAGGGCGGCGAGTTCGGCGGCCTTGCCGTAGAGGATGCCGATGCCGGTGGGGCCATACAGTTTGTGGCCGGAGAAAACATAGAAATCGACATCTAGGGCCTTCACGTCCACCACCTGGTGGACGATGGCCTGGCAGCCGTCCAGCAGCACCTTGGCGCCGGCCGCGTGGGCCTGGGCGATCACCTCGGCCACCGGATTGATGGTTCCCAGCACATTGGACATGTGGGTGAGCGCCACGATCTTGGTCTTCTTATTGAGCAGCCCTGGCAGGGCCTCCAGGTCCAGGCGACCGTCATCCAGGACGGGGATGAACTTCAACACCACCCCCTGGCGTTCGCGCAGGAAATGCCACGGCACGATATTGGCGTGGTGCTCCATCTCGCTGAGCAGGATCTCGTCGCCGGCCTTGAGCGTCGCGCCCAGGCTCGAGGCCACCAGATTGATCGCCTCGGTGCCGCCCTTGGTGAAGACCACCTCGCCCAGCTCGGCGTTGATGAAGCTCGCCACGGACTTTCGAGCGGCCTCGTAAGCGTCGGTGGTCTCGTTGGCCAGGGTGTGCAGGCCACGGTGCACGTTAGAATAGGAGCCTTCCATCGCCCGGCTCATGGCCGAGATCACCGCTCGGGGCTTCTGGGCGGAGGCTGCGTTGTCCAGATAGACCAGCGGCCTGCCGTTGACCTGGCGGGTCAGGATCGGGAACTCGCGGCGAACCTGTTCGACGTCGAAGGTCATGGCGCCACCTTCAGCCTGTCGGCGGCCCAGGCGTGGGCGACCTCGCGGGCGCCCTCGTGCTCGATCCGCTCGACCACCTCACCGACGAAGGCCTCGATCAGCATGGCCCGCGCGGTCTCCCGCGGCATGCCGCGCTGCATGGCGTAGAACAGGGCCTGCTCGTCCAAGGCCCCGATGGTGTTGCCGTGGGCGCACTGCACATCGTCGGCGAAGATCAGCAGCTCCGGCTTGGCGTCGACTTCGGCCTTGTCCGACAGGATCAGCGCATTGTGGGCCATCCGCGCGTCGGTGCGGTCGGCGCCCGGCGCCACCCGGATCCGCCCCTGGAACACGCCGCGCGACTGGTCGCGGACCACGCCCTTGGTGAGCTGGACGGTGGTTCCGTCGACGCCCTGGTGCTCGACCACTGTGGTCAGGTCCGCATGGCGCTTGTCGGCCAGCAGATAGGTGCTGTCGAGGCGCAGGCTGGCGCCGGCGCCCGGATGGTTCACCCGGGTCTCGATCCGCTGGCGACGCGCGCCGTCGGTGAGCACGGTCTGGACGAAGCTTGCGCCGGCGCCCAGCGCCACCTCGGCCTGGGAGACGCTGACGCCCTCGGCGCCGTCGGCGGCCAGGACAATGCGTTCCAGGCGCGAATTGGCGCCCACCGTGATGGTCAGATCATGGTTGGCGACATAGTCGGCGCCGTCGCCCTCATAGCTCTCGAGCAGAACCAGATGCGCGCCGTCGGCGACCTCGATCCTGGCGCTGGCCGCGTGCGAGCCGCCGCCGAGCGCGGCGAAATGCAGAGCCACCACATAGGGTTGGGCCGAGGAGCTGCGGATGACCACCGGGTCGCTGGCGTTGACCACATGGATCGGCAGGTTGGCGAGCGCCGCGAACGGCCCGGCCGGGGCCTCGCCCTCGAAGGCTGGCGACGGCTCGGGCAGGACCCGCAGCAGGCCGCGCAGGTCGGTCCACTTCCAGTCCTCGTCGCGCTTGGACGGAAGCTGGGCGACGTCACGGGTCGTAAGGGCGGTCGCCAGGCTCACGCGGCCCTCGCATACTTGTCGTAGCCCTCGCGCTCCAGTTCATGGGCGAGGTTGGGACCGCCGGAGGCGGCGATCCGGCCGCCGGCCAGGACGTGGACGCGATCGGGTTTGATGTAATCCAGTAGGCGCTGATAGTGGGTGATCACCAGCATGGCGCGATCGGGTGAACGCATGGCGTTCACCCCGTCGGCGACGATCTTCAGGGCGTCGATATCGAGGCCGGAATCGGTCTCGTCGAGAATGAGGAAGCGCGGCGAAAGCATCGCCATTTGAAAGATTTCCATCCGCTTCTTCTCACCACCGGAGAAGCCGACATTGAGCGCGCGCTTCAGCATCTCGAAGTCGATCTTCAGCGAGGCGGCGGTGGTCCGCGCCAGCTTCAGGAACTCCGGCGCTGCGACCTCGGGCTCGCCGCGGGCCTTGCGCTGGGCGTTCATGGCCGTGCGGATGAAGGTCAGGGCCGG
This sequence comes from Phenylobacterium sp., assembly GCF_036677185.1. Lineage (GTDB taxonomy): Bacteria > Pseudomonadota > Alphaproteobacteria > Caulobacterales > Caulobacteraceae > Phenylobacterium. The sequence goes on along the minus strand of NZ_JAKFEN010000022.1, from coordinate 29,657 downwards.
CACGCCGGGGATCTCCAGCGGATACTGGAAGGACAGGAAGACGCCGCGCGCGGCCCGCTCGCTGGGGTCCAGCGCCAACAGGTCCTCGCCGTCCAGGGTGGCGGTCCCCTGGGTGACCTCATAGCCCTCGCGGCCGGTCAGGACGTAGGACAGGGTCGACTTGCCGGCCCCGTTCGGTCCCATGATGGCGTGCACTTCGCCGGCCGGAACGTCGAGGCTGACGCCTTTCAGGATCGGCTTGTCGTCGACGCTGGCGTGGAGGTTCTCGATTTTCAGCATCAGACGGTCTCGTCGGCCAGGTACTGGGCCATCACGTCGAGGGCCTCCTCGATCGTCTGAACCATCTGCTGCTTGCGCGGAGCGGCGGTGGAGGTGGAGGCTGACCGCTTGTCGGCCGAGCGCACCATGGCGGTCCCGGCCTCGAAATAGGCGTCGATCAGATAGTCCTCGTGGTTGAGGCTCACCGTGTAGCGGCGGCGGTCCAGGGTCAGGCCCTTCTCGCGCAGGAAGCCGATGTCGGCGGCCAGGGCGTCGTGCAGCTGCTCGGCGCGGGCCAGGTCCTCTTCCTGCTGCCGGCGTTCGGCCTCCTCACGCTCGTGACGGGCGGCGTCGCGGCGGGCGTGTTCGGCTTCGAAGGCGCGGCGGAAGGACATGCTGAGGTTCTCAAGGGTTGCGAGGGTCATCCGACGGACCCTTCAAGGGAAATGGCGACGAGCTTCTGGGCTTCCACGGCGAACTCCATGGGCAGCTCCTGAAGCACTTCCTTGACGAAGCCGTTGACCAGCAACTGAACGGCCTCCTCCTGGGAGAGCCCGCGCTGCATGGCGTAGAACAGCTGGTCTTCGGAGAGCTTGGTGGTGGTGGCCTCGTGTTCGAAGACGCACTGGCCGTTGCGCGCCTCGACATAGGGCACGGTGTGGGCGGCGCATTCCTTGCCGATCAGCAGGGAGTCGCACTGGGTGAAGTTGCGCGCGCCCTTGGCCTTGGGGTGGGCCGAGACCAGGCCCCGATAGGTGTTGGAAGACCGGCCCGCCGAGATGCCCTTGGAGATGATCCGCGAACGGGTCCCTTCCCCCAGGTGGATCATCTTGGTCCCGGTGTCGGCCTGCTGGCGGCCGTTGGTGATGGCGATGGAATAGAACTCGCCGACGCTGTCCTTCCCGCGCAGGATGCAGGACGGGTACTTCCAGGTGATGGCCGAGCCGGTCTCGACCTGGGTCCAGGAGACCTTGGAGCGGTCGCCGCGGCAGTCGGCGCGCTTGGTGACGAAGTTGTAGATGCCGCCCTTCCCGGTCTCCGGATCACCCGGATACCAGTTCTGGACCGTGGAATATTTGATCTCGGCGTCGTCCAGGGCGATCAGCTCGACCACCGCGGCGTGGAGCTGGTTCTCGTCGCGCATGGGGGCGGTGCAGCCCTCCAGGTACGAGACGTAGGAGCCCTTGTCGGCGATGATCAAGGTGCGTTCGAACTGGCCGCTGTTCTCGGCATTGATGCGGAAATAGGTGGAGAGCTCCATCGGGCAGCGCACGCCCGGGGGCACATAGACGAAGCTGCCGTCGGAGAAGACCGCGGCGTTCAGGCAGGCATAGTAGTTGTCCGAAACCGGCACCACCGAGCCCAGGTACTGCTTTACCAGCTCGGGATGCTCGCGGATCGCCTCGCTCATGGAACAGAAGATCACCCCGACCTGGGCCAGTTCCTTCTTGAAGGTGGTGACCACGGAGACACTGTCGAACACCGCGTCGACGGCGTATTTCGGCGCGCCCACGACGCCCGCCAGCACCTCCTGCTCGCGCAGCGGGATGCCCAGCTTGGCGTAGGTGGCCAGGATGTCAGGGTCGACCTCGTCGAGGCTCTTGGGACCCGTCTTCTCCTTGGGCGCGGCGTAGTAGTAGCTGTCCTGGTAGTCGATCCGCGGGAAGGCGACCTTGGCCCACTGCGGCTCGTCCATGGCCAGCCAGCGCTCATAGGCGTCCAGGCGCCAGTCGAGCATCCACTGGGGCTCGTCCTTCTTGGCCGAGATGAAGCGCACGATGTCGGGGGACAGGCCCTTCGGGGCGAAGTCCTGCTCAATGTCGGTGACGAAGCCGTGCTTATACTTCTCGAGGCTTTCGACGTGTTCGACGGTCTGTTTGACGGCGGCCATACGCTTACCTCCTCACGCCGCCGGCGCGCGACGCGCGGCGTGACGGATTTCACTCCAGGCGTCCACGAAGGCCGCCCAATCGCTTTCAGTCGTGCCCCAGCCGCCCGAGACGCGGATGGCGCACTCGGCCAGTTCGCCCAGACCCATGGCCGACAGCACATGGCTGGCCTTCACCTTGCCCGACGAACAGGCCGAGCCGGCGCTGACCATGAAGCCGGCCAGGTCGAGCTTCATCACCTGCAGGTCCGAGGTGTGGCCCGGGGTGGCGACGCAGAGGGTGTTGGGCAGGCGCGGCGAGGCTTCGGCGATCACCACCGCGCCCAGGGCCTTCAGCCGCTCAGCCGCGGCGTCGCGCATTGGGGCCTGGTCGTTCACATCGCGCAGGGCGGCCATGGCCGCGGCGCCGAAGCCCGCTATGCCGGGCACGTTCTCGGTGCCAGCCCGGCGTCCTCGCTCCTGCCCGCCGCCGTGCTGGCGGCGCACCAGGGTGGCGCGTGGGCCGAAGGTCAGGGCGCCCACGCCTTGCGGCCCGCCCAGCTTGTGGGCCGAGGTCGAGAGGGTGTCGGCGCCCAGGACGCGGCTGTCGGTGGGGATCTTGCCGGCCGCCTGGATGGCGTCGACATGCAACCAGCCCTCGGCGGCGCGGACGATCTCGGAGGCCTCGCGGACCGGCTGGATCACTCCGGTCTCGTTATTGGCCAGCATCAGGGCCACGAAAGGTCGGCCGTCGGCGGCGTCCCAGCGCGACAGCCGCTCGGCGAGCCACGCCAGGTCGGCCAGGCCGTCGGGGCCGACGGGCAGGATCTCGACCGCCGCGCCGCTGGCCTTGGCGGTCTCCAGCACGCTGTCGTGTTCGATGGCGCTGACGATCAGGCGCTTCGAGCCGGTGGCCACGGCGCTATCGACGGCCAGAGCATTGGCCTCGGTGCCGCCGGAGGTGAAGACCACGGTCGAGGCGGGTCCGCCGATCAGGGCGGCGATCTCGGTGCGAGCCTGCTCCACCAGGGCGCGGGCCGCGCGGCCGGCCGCATGGATCGAGGACGGGTTGCCGCCCAGGGCGTAGGCGCGGGTCACGGCCTCCAGCGCTTCCGGGCGCAGAGGGGCGGTGGCGTTGTAGTCCAGATAGACCCTGGTCATGCGGCCTCCGGCTGGGACGTTCCCAGACGTCCCGTGACCACGTCGGCCAGGGAGACCGAGGCCAGGTAGGCCTCGAGCTGGCGGCCCATTTCCTCCCAGAGGTCGTGGGTGAGGCAACGTTCGCCCTTCAGCATGCAGCCCTTGCCCTGCGCGTTGCAGCGGGTGGCGCGCAGGGGTTCGTCCACGGCCAGCACGATATCGGCGATATTGGTGTCCTCGGCCGTGCGCGCCAGCCGGTAGCCGCCGCCGGGACCCCGCAGGCTGCGCACCAGGCCGCGTCGGCGCAGGCGGGCGAAAAGTTGTTCCAGATAGGAGAGCGAGATCTGCTGGCGAGCAGCGATTTCGGACAGGGCCACGGCGCGGTCGCCCTCGCCCAGCGCGCCCTGGCGACGCGCAAGGTCGGCCATGGCCATCACCGCATATCGTCCCTTGGTCGAGAGGCGCATGTCGCTCCTGCTGGCCCGCACGATTTTTCGAGCATTTCGCGCGGCCCCTATGTTACAGGCCCCGCCTTGCAGCGAGACTTGTCGCCGGTATGGGCCGACGGTCGCGACTTAGGAAGACCCAGCGCGTTAGTCAAGTATTAGGCGGCGCGCATGACGAGAGGACGAGCATGCCAGAGGTGGTTCTGACCGGTGCGGCCGGGCGGATCGAGGGCCGGTATTCGGCGGGCAAGACCCCCACGGCGCCCATTGCGCTGATCCTGCACCCGCACCCCAAGGCCGGCGGCCAGATGAACCATCCGGTGGCTGTGCAGCTGTTTCACCTGTTCATGAAGCGCGGCTTCTCAACCCTGCGATTCAACTTCCGCGGCGTGGGCCGCAGCCAGGGCGAGTTCGACAGCGGCATCGGCGAGCTGGCGGACGCCGCCACAGCGCTCGATTGGCTTCAATCCACCAACCCGGCGGCCTCGCAGTGCTGGGTGGCCGGCTATTCGTTCGGCGCCTGGGTGGGCATGCAGCTCTTGATGCGCCGTCCGGAGACCGACGGCTTCATCTCGGTCTCGCCGCCCACGAACATGTACGACTTCAGCTTCCTGGCCCCCTGCCCGGCCTCCGGCCTGATCCTGCACGGCGGGGCCGACACCGTGGTGCCGCCGGTCGAGGTCGAGCGCGTCGTCTCCAAGCTGCGCACCCAGAAGGGCATCGTCATCGACCACGAGGTCATCGAGGGCGCCACCCACTTCTGGGCCGAGAACCTGCCGGACGTGGAACAGCGCGTCGGCGCCTATCTCGACAAGCGCATCGCCGCGGACCCGATCTAGGCTCCTTTTCCCTCCCCTTTATGGGGAGGGACGGCGGCGCAGCCGCCAGGGTGGGGAATTCCGGCAATCCGCGCGGACGCTTCAGGCTACCCCACCCTCGACCGCTACGCGGTCTGCCCTCCCCATAAAGGGGAGGGAAAAGATCACCTTAGCTCCCCTTCAGGAAATCCAGCGCCATCAGGGCCTGAGCCCGCACGCCGATCTCCATGGCCGCCTCCTCCACGTCGAAGAAGGGCGAATGGTTGCCGCCCTTCGGGAAGCCGACGCCCAGGTGGTAAAAGAAGCCCGGGACCTCCTTCTGGAAGTAGGAGAAATCCTCGGCGCCCATGATGTAGTCGATGTCGTCCACGACCTTGCCGCCGGTGGCGCGCGTCAGGGTCGGCTTCATCCGGGCCGTCAGGGCGCGGTTGTTGTCGGTCACCGGATTGGGCGTGCCCCAGATGAACTTCGCCGTGGCGCCGTAGCGCTCCGAGATCGAGCTCACCGCCTTCTCAGCCCGGGCTATCACGTCGGTGCGCATCCCCGGATCGAAGGTCCGCAGGGTTCCGGTCATCGCCATGTCCTCGGGGATGATGTTGTAGCGCAGGCCCCCATGCAGAGTGGCCACGGTCAGCACCGTGGGCGTCTTGGAGACGTTGATCTGGCGCGAGGCGATCTGGTTGAAGGCGGTGACGATGTCGGCCGTCAGGGAGGACATGTCGATCCCCTGCCACGGCATGGAGCCGTGCGCCTGTCGCCCCTTCAACTGGATCTCGAAGCGGTCCGAGGCCGCCATCATCGGGCCCGGCCGCCAGACGATCGTCCCAACCGGGCCGGGGAAGGCGTGAAGGCCGAAGATCGCGTCCACCTTGGGGCTCTTCAGAACCCCTTCCTTGACCATCAGGGTCGCGCCGCCCTCCTCGCCCGCCGGCGGGCCCTCCTCCGCCGGCTGGAAGACGAAGACCACCGTGCCCTCGATCTGGTCCTTCATGCCGGCCAGGACTTCGGCCGCGCCCATCAGGATCGCCACATGGCTGTCATGGCCGCAGGCGTGCATGACCGGCACGGTCTGGCCGTTGTACTGCGCCGTGACCTTGGAGGCGAAGGCCAGTCCGGTCTGCTCGGCCACCGGCAGGGCGTCCATGTCGGCGCGCAACGCGACCACCTTGCCGGGCTTGCCGCCCTTCAGGATGCCGACCACGCCGGTCTTGCCGACGCCGGTGCGCACCTCGAACCCCAGCTTGCGCAGATGGTCGGCGACGATCTTGGCGGTCCGGACCTCGCTGTTGCCCAGTTCGGGATGCTCATGGAAGTCGCGCCGCCAGGCGATCACCTTGGGCTGCAGCGCCTTGGCCGCGGCGAACACCGCCGTGTCGTATGGCTGGGGCGCGGGCTTGTCCTGCGCCTGCGCCCCCGTGGTCAGCGCGAACGCCGCGGCCGCACCGGCCAGCCAATAGCCCTTGGACATGGAAGAACTCCCCGATTCATGCCGTTGGTCGGGCGACGCGCCCGCCGGTCATGGGCGCGGTGACGCCCGTGGTCTTTGGATATGAGATCGCCAGGCCGCGCAGGGTCCGCGCCGCCAGGTAGGCGAAAGCCTCGGCCTCGATGGAATCGCCGCGCCATCCATGGTCCTCGGCGGTGCTCACTGGAACCGACAGCCGTTCGGCGAAGGCCTTCATGAGCTGCGGATTGTGCCGCCCGCCGCCACACACGACGAGTTCCGTCGGCACGCCGCCCATCAGATCGAAGCCCAACTTCACCGCCTCGGCGGTGAAGGCCGTCAGGGTGGCGGCGGCGTCCTCCAGCTGCAGCTTGTCCAGCGGTTGCAGCGGGAAGTCGTAGCGGTCCAGCGACTTGGGCGGCGGAGCCTTGAAATAGGGATGGTCCAGCAGGCCGCGCAACACCGTCTCGTCCACCTGGCCGACGCTGGCGTACTTGCCGCCCGCGTCGTAGCGGCCGGCGCCGCGGCCCTGGACCAGCAGGTCGATCATGCCGTTTCCGGGCCCCGTATCGAAGGCGGCGATGTCGCCGGTCTCCGACCAGAAGGTGACATTGGCCACCCCGCCCACATTGAGGATGGCGAGCGGCGGCTTCAGCCCCGCGGTCCGGGCCCGCGCCAGGTGGTAGATCGGGGTCAGCGGCGCGCCATCGCCGCCCGCGGCCACGTCGGCGGCGCGGAAGTCGTAGGCCACCGGCACGCCCGCGGCGTCGGCCAGCCATTGGGCGTCGCCAAGCTGGACCGTGCGCCCGATGCGCCCGCCTTGGGGACGTTCATGCAGCACCGTCTGGCCGTGCATGCCGATAAGGTCGATGTCGGACCAGGCCAGGCCATGTTCGGCCAGGAACCCCTCGGCGGCCTCGAAGTGCTCGCGGGCCACGGCGGCGGCGGTCTCCTTGAAGATCTCCGGCTCTGGGGCGCCGCGCGGCCATTGCAGGGCCTGACTTGTGGCGTCCAGGATGAGATCGCGCACGGCGTCGGTCAGCTTGCGTTCGCCCGCCGGGCCGAACGCGGCGATCGTCTCGCCGTCCGTCTCCAGGATCGCCATGTCGCAGGCGTCCAGCGACGTGCCGGTCATGAAGCCGAGGACTCGCATGGAGAGCTTGACTGCCACGCCCTCGCGCCGGTAGCTAGCGGCCATGATCGAACACCGCTCCGCCAACCTGGCCAGCTATTACCGCCTGCCCTAAAGCAGGCGCGGTTCGATCCCTTGCGCCTACCTCACCAGGTCGGCGCCCATCTCACCCAAGAGAAAAGACGGTCTCCGGCCCTCCGCCGACCAGGAGCCTGTCAGATGTCCCTCGAAATGCTTGCAGACCGCGTGTTAGAGCGCCCTGCGTCTTCGTCAGAGTTATCGCCCATGTCCGCCGACCAGCCCTTCAAGTCCCAGTTCCTGCGCGTGATGCAGGAGCGCGGCTACATCCATCAGATCACCCATCCGGTGGAGCTGGACGAGGCCGCGGCCAAGGGGGCGATCACCGCCTACATCGGCTTCGACGCCACGGCGTCCAGCCTGCATGTCGGCCACCTGATCCAGATCATGATGCTGCGGCGCCTGCAGCAGGCCGGCCACAAGCCCATCGTGCTGATGGGCGGCGGCACCACCAAGGTGGGCGACCCGACCGACAAGGATGGCCAGCGCCCCCTGCTGACCCACAACCAGATCCAGGCCAACATCGCCACCATCAAGGGCACGTTCGAGCGCTTCCTGACCTTCGGCGACGGCCCAACCGACGCGGTCATGGTCGACAACGACGAATGGCTGTCGAAGTTCGGCTACGTCGAGTTCCTGCGCGACTACGGGGTCCATTTCACGATCAACCGGATGCTGGCGTTCGACAGCGTCAAGGCGCGGCTGGATCGCGAACAGCCGATGACCTTCCTCGAGTTCAACTACATGCTGATGCAGTCGGTGGACTTCCTGGAGCTGGAACGGAAGCACAACTGCCTGCTGCAGATGGGCGGCTCCGACCAATGGGGCAACATCGTCAACGGGGTGGAGCTGATCCGCCGCGTGGATCAGAAGCCGTCCTTCGGCCTGACCACCCCCCTGCTCTCCACGGCCTCGGGCCAGAAGATGGGCAAGACCGTGGGCGGGGCCGTCTGGCTCAACGCCGACATGCGCAGCCCCTACGATTACTGGCAGTTCTGGCGAAACACCGAGGACGCCGACGTGGGCCGCTTCATGAAGCTGTTCACCGATCTGCCAGTGGATGAGATCGCCCGCTACGAGGCCATGCAAGGCGCGGAGATCAACGAGGCCAAGAAGGTGCTGGCCAATGCGGCCACCACCCTGCTGCACGGCGCGGAGGCGGCTCAGGCCGCGGCCGAGGCCGCGCGCGTGGCCTTCGAGGTCGGCAGCGTGTCGGACGACATGCCGACCCACGAGGTTCCCGCCGCCGAGCTCGACGCCGGCATCGTCCTGGCCGCCCTGGCCGCCGACGCCGGCCTGGCGGCCTCCCGCGGCGAGGCTCGTCGCCTGGCCCAGGGCGGCGGCCTGCGGGTCAATGACAAGGCCGAGACCGACGCCAACCGCGCCATCACCTCGGCCGACCTGGTAGACGGCGTGGTGAAGCTGGCGGCCGGCAAGAAGAAGATCGTCCTGGTGAAGCCCGTCTAGGCCTGGAGAGACGCGATGTCCGAACTGACCGAAGGCGCCCCGGCGCCCGACTTCGAACTGGCCGGGGCCAACGGCCCCATCACGCTCGCCAGCTTCAAGGGTAAGCCCCTGGTGGTCTATTTCTACCCGAAGGACGACACCCCCGGCTGCACGAAGGAATCGCAGCAGTTCAGCGCCTTGGCGGCCGATTTCGCCAGAGCGGGCGCCTCGGTTCTGGGCGTTTCGAAGGACAGCCTGGCTCGTCACGCGAAATTTACAGCCAAGTACGACCTCACCGTGCCCCTGGGTTCGGACCCGGAAGGAACCATGATCGAGGCCTATGGGTCCTGGATCGAGAAGAGCCTGTATGGCCGCCAGTACATGGGCATAGATCGCTCGACCTTCCTGATCGGGGCCGACGGCAAGCTGGTCCGAATCTGGCGCAAGGTCCGAGTCGATGGCCATGCCGAAGCCGTCCTCGAGGCTGTGAAATCCCTTAAAGCTTAAGCGTGTTGCGCTGCGGCCGACCGCCGCATCGCCGCGCTTTGGCGTGGCCGGCGGAGGGTCCGGCTTCCGCTTCCAATTGTTGTAGATATGTCGCGGCGGCCGGCGATCTGGGCCTTGGCGGGCAAGGCGGCGCGAACGGCCCTAGCTTGGCCGTTCAGCTCCCGTTAACCAACGCGATTAACAATCCTCAGACTCAGGCTCATCGCCCTCGCGGCGCGAAGGGTCTTGCGCGTTTTCCAATTCTCACTGCATATCCGCGGGACCAAAAAGTTCCGTAGCCGACGCGGTGGAAATGACACGCTTTGCGCGCCTTCGCCGATCGCTTGATGAGCTATTTCCCGAAAGACATCTCTATGTCCGCTCCGGCGGGGAAATGCGGGCGTTCGTACTGACCACCGGCAAACAGCTGGCCGGCGCCGGCGCGGTGGCGGCTGGCGCGCTGTGGATGGGCGTCTGCACCGCGGCCATGCTGGTCAACGCCATGGCGATATCGGGCCACGACCAGGAACTGGCCCGCATGCAGGCCAAGTCTGAGCGCCTGGTCGCCGACCGCGAAGCCCGGCTGAACAGCGCCGTGGCGCAGCTGACCGCCGCCGAGGGCGGCGTGGACCAGTTGGCCATCACCGTCGAGAAGCGCCACGCGGCGCTCGCCATGCTGCTCAGCGACATCAAGGACGCTCCCGGCGTCGCCGTGGCGCTCGCCCCCACCATCCGCAAGGCCAGCAACATCCCGGCCACCGTCAGCCCCATGCGCCGCATCGAGCTGGTGCGCGCCGGCCAGGAACGGCTGATCGACGCGGCCGACGACTTCGCCAAGACCCGCGCCGACCGCCTGCGCCTGGCCTTCCGCCTGGCCGGCCTGACGCCCTCGTCCTATGTGCCCAAGGGCGGCTCGCTCGGCGGGCCGCTGATCGAGGCCAAGGATCCCCGGGCCCTCGCCGCCGTCCTGGATGTGGACGAGGGCTTCGCCCAGCGCATCCAGCACGCGGCCACCAACCTCTCCGAGGCTGGAGCCCTGGCCGAGGCGGCGCAGAACCTGCCCTTCGCCCGCCCGGTCTCCACCGGCACCAGCAGCGGCTTCGGCGTCCGCTTCGACCCCTTCACCCGGCGCCCGGCCTTCCATTCGGGCCTGGATTTCACCGGCGGCTACAACTTCCCGATCCAGTCGACCGCGCCGGGCGTGGTGTCGTTCACCGGCGTGCGGTCGGGCTACGGCAACACCATCGAGATCGACCACGGCCGCGGCTTCAAGACCCGCTACGCCCACCTCCAGGCCATCGCGGTCCGTCCGGGCCAGCGCGTCGCCGTGGGCCAGCGGATCGGAGCCATGGGCTCCACGGGCCGCTCCACCGGCCCGCACCTGCATTATGAGGTTTGGGTCAACGGACGGGCGCAGAACCCCGGCCGTTACGTGAAGGCGGGCGACTATGTTCTCCAAGGCGACTAAGAGCACCTCCGACAAGCTGGTTCCGGACATGGCGGCGCCTCCCGAGGCGGGCCGCAAGGCGCCGCGGACCCCCTCGCTGATCTCCGACAACATCACCATCGAAGGCAGCGTCATCGGCGAGGGCGAGCTGCAGATTGACGGCGTGGTGCGCGGCGAGGTCCGCGTGGACAAGGTCACCATCGGCGAGACCGGTCATGTGGAGGGCGCGATCTTCGCCGAGGTCGTCGAGACCCGCGGCCGGGTCATCGGCCAGATCAGCGCCAAGCAGGTCCGCCTGCACGGCACGGCCTATGTGGACGGCGACATCACCCACGAACAACTGGCCATGGAATCGGGCGCCTTCTTCCAGGGCCGCAGCCTGAAGTTCCAGCGCCCCGCCGCGCCGCCGGCTATCTCCGCCCCGACCCTGGTCTCGGAGACCGAGGTCCGCGAACCGAGCGCCCAGGTGGGCTGAGCCCAGCCCCTCACGGCTCGGACCTAAGTCGCATCCGGATGTCCTCGTAGGCCGCGGCTATGAGGTCGCGCAAGGCGTCCGCGTTCACCTGCCGCGGCCCGCGAATCTTTACGTGCCGCATCCGCTTGCCAGCGCCTTCCAGCAGGCCCTCCGGGTCGTCGAGCATGGCCCCGCAGAAGAAGCCAACGTTCACATGGGCCTTGAAGGCGTTGACGTAGCCGAACGGCGCGTCCTCCACGCAGGCGACGGGGCAGCCATCGTGCATGAGCTCGCGGACGTCGGCGCCGCAGCCGCGCATCTGTTCGAACCAAGTCCGCGCGACCCGGCGCAGCTCGTCTTCCGGTTCCGGCGGCCAGACGTCGCTTTCGCGGTCAAGGCGGACGACACCGGAAAACCAGGCCTCGATCTCGGGGTCCCGCTGGACCGCACCGGAGAGCCGGAACAGCTGGCTCATCTGACCTCCTGGGTTAAGCCGCGTCCTCATAGGCGCCGTTCTTCAGCACAGGCGCGCAATGGCTGACGTCCAGCTCCAGTGCGATCTCGACATCCCGCTCGTGGCCGCGGTCGCTTAGTTCCCGACCTGACATGCAGTCGCCGATAAGCGCTGGCAGGTGCGGCTTGGCGCAGCGGAACGCCTCGCAGGCCACCTGGGCCTCCGCCGACGCGGCCAGGCCCAGGGCCTCGATCACCGCCCCGGCGCCGATCAGATCCTCGATGGCCGGTCGTAGGGAACCGTCCGGCCAGCGTTCGCCGGCTGGGATGACCGCGATGTCGTGACCGTTCGCCAGGGCGCGGGCCTTGGCCGCCACGGCCGAGGCGTTGCGCAGGCAACCCGCCAGCACCGTGGCGTGGCCCCCGGCCAGGGACAGCCGCGAACCGTTCGGCGACGGCAGCAACAGGCGTTCGCCGGGATTGAGCTTCAGCAGGCTGGCCGGCGACAGGCTGAGCTGGCCCCCTGCCCTTCGGCTCGCCGCGAGGCGCGCGCCCACTCGCGCGGCCTCGTCCCGGGCGGCGTCCTCGTCGCCGTACGGGAACGGATAGATCTTCGCATGCCGGTGGACCGCCACATCGACGGCGGTGGAGAAGGACAGCACATCGACGATCACCAGCACGGCGCACCGGTCGCGCAGCGCCTCGACGCCCTGCAGCCCCCATTCGCAGCGGACCTTTTGCATCGCAACCCGCTCCTCGCTGAACGCCCAAATCAAGACGCTCGCCCGGCCCGAATTGCAAACGCCGCCGTAGCTAGGCGGTGGCGTCCCGGGTCGAGCCGACCCGCTGGGCCAGGGAGGCGCCCATGAATTCGTCCAGGTCGCCGTCCAACACCCCCTGGGTGTCCGAGGTCTCCACGTCGGTCCGCAGGTCCTTGACCATCTGGTAGGGCTGCAGGACGTAACTGCGGATCTGGTGGCCCCAACCGATGTCAGTCTTCTGGTCGGCGATCGCCTGGGCTTCGGCCTCGCGCCGCTGCAGCTCCAGCTCGTAGAGCCGGGCGCGCAGCATCTTCCAGGCTTCCTCGCGGTTCTGGTGCTGGGATCGCCCGGCCTGGCAGGCCACGGCCACCCCGGTCGGGATGTGGGTCAGGCGCACGGCGGAGTCGGTCTTGTTGATGTGCTGGCCGCCGGCGCCGGAGGCCCGGTAGGTGTCGGTGCGCACGTCGGAGGGGTTGATCTCGATCTCGATGGTGTCGTCGACCACCGGATAGACCCAGACGGAGGCGAAACTGGTGTGGCGCTTGGCGGCGGCGTCGAAGGGCGAGATTCGCACCAGCCGGTGCACCCCGGCCTCGGTCTTCAGCCAGCCATAGGCGTTGGGGCCCTTGATCTGCAGGGTGACCGACTTGATGCCGGCCTGTTCGCCCGAGGTCTCCTCCAGGAAGTCGACGCTCATGCCGTGGGCGTTGGCCCAGCGGGTGTACATGCGCAGCAGCATGCCGGCCCAGTCATTGGATTCCGTGCCGCCGGCCCCGGAATTGATCTCCATGAAGGCGTCGTTGCCGTCGGCCTCGCCCGACAGCAGGGCCTCCAGCTCGGCGCGGGCGGCGCGTTCCTTGATGCCCTTCAGCTGGGCCCGGGCTTCCTCGAGAGAGGCCTCGTCGCCTTCCTCGTCGGCCATCTCGGCGTAGCCGACGGCGTCGGCCAGATCGCGCTCGAGCGACTTCACCGCCTCGATCTGAGCGGCGAGCTTGGAGCGTTCGCGGGTGGTGGCCTGGGCCGAGGCGGCGTTGTCCCACAGGGTGGGGTCCTCGACGCGGGCGTTCAGCTCATCGAGTTTGCGGAGGGCCGGTTCCCAGTCAAAGACGCCTCCTGAGCAGGTCGATCGACTGCTCGATGTCGGCCTTGGCGGCCTCGACATCCACTCTCATGGGAAATCTCCGAACCAGACGTGCTCTGGGGTCGCGGCAGATAGCGTGCGCCGCGCCTCAATACAATCCGGTCATGTCGTCCGGCTTCTTCGCGGGCGGCGGGGGCGTGGCGTTGGGGGTCAACTTGCCGTCCGGCCAGACCTGGTTGTAGGGCTGCGGCCCGGCGCTGGACGCGGCGGCGCTGGGCAGCCGCACCTGCGGCTCCGTCCCCGGCCGGAAGGCCTCGCGGATGCCGCGGACCATGGCGAACTTGGCGTTGGTGGGCGCCTTGAACTCGGTCTTGGGCAGGTCCTTGGCCGCCTCGGCCATGAACTCGATGAAGATCGGCACTGCCGCCGTGGTGCCGGTCTCGCCGTTGCCCAGGCCCCGGTTGTCGTCGAAGCCGACGAAGATCCCGGCCACGATCTGCGGGGTGAAGCCCACGAACCAGGCGCTGCGGTACTCGTTGGTGGTGCCGGTCTTGCCCCCCACCGGACGATCCAGGACCAGGGCCGAGGTCGCCGTGCCGCGCTGGACGACGCCCTGCAGCATGGAGGTGATCTGATAGGCGGTGATCGGGTCCATCACCTGGTCGCCGCCGGGCGGCACCCGGGGGCTCTCGTCGCCGTTGAACCCCGCGCCGCAGCGGGGGCATTCGCGCTTGTCGGCCCGGAAGATGGTCTCGCCGTTGCGGTCCTGGACCAGTTCGATCAGGTGCGGCTCGATGCGGCGGCCGCCATTGACGAAGGTGGCGTAGGCCGAGGTCAGCTTGAAGGGCGTGGTCTCCCCCGCCCCCAGCGCCATGGCCAGCACCTTATCCATGTCCTTGACCACGCCCATCCGCTTGGCGAGCTCGCTGATCTTGGTCATGCCCACGCCCTGGGCCAGACGCACGGTCATGGCGTTGCGCGACAGCTCCAGGCCGCGGCGCAGGGTGAGCGCGCCGTAGTATTTCTTGTTGTAGTTCTCCGGCGTCCAGTTCTGGCCGGCGGCGCCCTTGAGCGTGATCGCCGAGTCCATCACCACGCTGGACGGCGTGTAGCCGTTCTCCAGGGCCGCGGCGTAGACGATCGGCTTGAAGGCCGAGCCCGGCTGGCGCATCGCCTGGGTCGCGCGGTTGAAGTTCGACAGCGAGAACGAATAGCCGCCCACCAACGCCAGGACCCGCCCGGAATTGGGCTCCATGGCGACCAGGGCGCCGTTGACGATGGGAATCTGGCGCAGGTGGAAGCCGCCGCCCTCGGCGGGCTCGACGAACACCAGGTCGCCGACATTGAGCCCCTTGCCCGCCTGGGCCCAGGCCACGTCCTGGCTGATGATCCCACCGGTCATCCCGCTGTCGGCTGTCTTGACCCGAACCATCGTCCCCGAGGACTCTGTCACCAGGGCCGCGCGCCAGTCGCGTCGCTCGGCCGGCGGTTTCTTCTTCTTGGCCATGGCCTCCCAGCCATCGGCCACCTCGACCCTCCCCCAGGCCCCCCGCCAGCCATGGCGGCGGTCGTAGGCCTCGAGCCCGTTCATCAGCGCCACCCGTGCGGCCGTCTGCAGCCGCGGATCGAGCGTGGTGCGCATGTAGTAGCCACCCTCGTTCAGGCGCGGCCCCAGGGTCGCCAGGCCCCGGCGGCGGACCTCCTCGACGAAGAAGTCGCCGTCGCGGTACTTGGCGCGGCTGGGGGCGTTCTGGACCTTCAGATCCTCGCGCTTGGCGGCCTCGGCGGCCTGGCGGCTGACCCAGCCCAGGCCGGCCATCTGGTCCAAGATCCAGTTGCGGCGGATGATCGCCTGCTGCTTGCGGCGCAGGGGGTGGTAGTTGTCCGGCCCCTTGGGAAGGGCCGCCAGATAGGCGCTCTCGGCCAGGGTGAGATCCGAGATCGACTTGCCGAAATAGTTGTAGGCCGCCGCGCCCACCCCGTAGGACCGGTAGCCCAGCCAGATCTCGTTCAGATAGAGCTCGAGGATCTGTTCCTTGTTGAGCGTCTGCTCCAGCCGCCCGGCCAGGATGGCTTCCTTCAGCTTGCGCCCCACCGTGGCGTCGCTGGTCAGCAGCACATTCTTGGCGACCTGCTGGGTGATGGTCGAGCCACCCTCCAGGCGCCGGCCCTGGGCGGCGTTCTGGACGTTCTTGGCCATGGCCCGCATCAGGCCGAAGGTGTCGACCCCGGCATGGCGGAAGAAATTGCGGTCCTCGGCCGCCAGGAAGGCCTGGGCGAGCTGCGGCGGCATGGCGTCATAGGGCACGTAGATGCGCCGCTCGCGGGAGAACTCCCCGATCAGCACCCCGTCCCAGGCATAGGCGCGCGTGGCGGTAGGCGGGCGATAGTCCACCAGATCGCCCGCGTCGGGCATGTCGTGGAACAGCCATGCGGCGTAGATGGCGATGGCGAACCCGGCCAAGGCGATTGCGCTCAGCACGGCGACGCCGGCGATCGCGACCCATCTTTCGGGGGGATTCAAGACTGACTGACCTCCGCGGACCGCCGGGCCCCGCTGGAATCTGATCTAGCGTGCATCGCTCCAGGCGCCAACGGCCCTAAGCGCGAAGGTCGGCGATCAGCGAGAGGCGAGACGGGTCTGTTGGCCGAAGTAGTCGTCGATGGCGTCGGCGACGCCGCCCATCAGGCGGCCGCGGCTGCCGGTGTCGCGCAGGGTCGCTTCATCGGCTGGATTGGTGATGAAACCCATCTCCAGCAGCACGGCGGGCACGTCGGGAGCCAGCAGCACGGCCAAGCCCGCCTCGCGGTGGCTGCGGCGCAAGAGCTGCTGGTGGTCGTCGATCCGCGACAGCAGCACCTCGGCGAAGGTGGCCGAACGGTTGCGGGTCATGCGCTGGGTCAGGTCCAGCAGGATGGTCGAGACCCCGTTGTCGCCATGGCTTCCGGCCCGCATGAACCAGTCGTCCTTGTTGACGAACTTGGCCGAACGGCCGCTGGCGCGATCGGCCAGGGTGTAGACGCTGGCGCCGCGCAGGCTCGAATCGGTGCCGGAATCCGCGTGAAGGGAGATGAACAGGTCCGCGTCGGCGCGCCGGGCGATCTTCACCCGGATGTCGTGGGCGACATAGACGTCCGAATCACGGGTCATCACGACCTTGTAGCGGCCGCTCTTCTCAAGTCGGGTCTTGAGCGCCCGGGCCGCGGCCAGGGTCACGTCCTTCTCAGCGCCCGTCGCGCCCTTGGCGCCAGGATCCTTGCCGCCGTGGCCGGCGTCGATGACGATAACCTTCTTGAGCGAAAGCGGCGGCGCGGTGACCGGAATCACAGGCAGGGCCGCCGAGGTCATGCGGGCGCCGGCGGCGACCATGGTCCGGGTAGGCGGCGCCTTGGCGGCCAGGTCGATCACATAGCGGTAGTTGCCGATCCCGTCGGCCGGCGGCAGCAGGAACCGGCGCTTGACGACCACGTCGGCGGCGAGGTCGATCCTCAGCCGCGCGCCCGCAGCGCCTTGATCCACAACCCAATTCTTGACGAGCCCCAGGCCCGCGCCCTGTAGCGGCCCCTCCACCGAGGCGCCGTTCAGGTTCAGCACCAGCCGACGGTCCTGCGCTCCGTCCGAAGCGATCTTGCCCGTGGCCGAGCGGTTCATGTCGATGACGATGCGGGTCTCGACCTGGTCGCCGCCGAGGCGGACCTTCAGGATTCCGGCGGTGACGTTTGCGGCCTGGGCGGCGGCGACGACGGCCAGACAGCAGACGCCCGCGGCCGCCGCGGCCAGCACGCGCACGCCATTCGCCCGAAACAGTCCGCCAACCCGCGCGAACATCCAACCCCACACGCAACAGTTTGAATCTGAACCGTCATATAGCCTTAAGCGGCGTGGACAAACGGTTAACCCGCGCGGGTCCCGGCCACGACGACCGCACCGCTTTCCTTTTGTCGCTTAGTGTTGCAATGTCGCGCCGCGCTGGAGCGCGCCTTGCGTCGCAAGGCTGCAGTCCGCGCGAAGCCAGCGTCAGCTCATCGCCCCTCGGCGACGACGCATCATCCGATCCGCGTCCCGCTGAGTGGGGCGCGCCTGGGAACACACCAATGGGCAGCGCCGCTCGAGCCCCTTTCCGGCCTACCGCCCGCGATGTCGCTTTCGACACCGCGAACGGCGGATGCGCGCGCGCCCTCCTGCAAAACCGGCGGCGCCCGAACCTCGAGTTCGCGGCGCGCCACGGAGATCGCCTTAATGCCCAAGAAGATGCTTATCGACGCCGCTCACGCCGAGGAAACTCGCGTGGTGGTGATCGACGGAACCCGAGTTGAAGAATTCGATTTCGAGAGCCAGAACCGCAAACAACTCAGAGGTAATATCTATCTCGCCAAGGTGACGCGCGTTGAGCCGTCGCTGCAGGCGGCCTTCATCGAGTACGGCGGCAATCGCCACGGCTTCCTGGCCTTCAACGAAATCCACCCCGACTACTACCAGATCCCGGTCGCCGACCGGGAAGCGCTGATGCGCGAAGAAGCCGAG
Organism: Phenylobacterium sp.; assembly: GCF_036677185.1. Taxonomy (GTDB): domain Bacteria; phylum Pseudomonadota; class Alphaproteobacteria; order Caulobacterales; family Caulobacteraceae; genus Phenylobacterium. The sequence goes on along the minus strand of NZ_JAKFEN010000022.1, from coordinate 11,821 downwards.
GAAGAGGACGACCACCACGAGCCTCGCGGCCGTTCCTCGTCCAATGACGACGAGGACGAGGACGACGCCGCCCTCGACGACGACGACGTCATGGAGGAGGAGGTCGCCCGGCGCCGCCGGCGGCTGATGCGGCGCTACAAGATCCAGGAAGTGATCCGCCGCCGGCAGATCATGCTGGTCCAGGTCGTCAAGGAAGAGCGCGGCAACAAGGGCGCGGCGCTCACCACCTACCTGTCCCTGGCCGGCCGCTACGGCGTGCTGATGCCCAACACCGCCCGGGGCGGCGGGATTTCGCGCAAGATCACCACGGCCACCGACCGCAAGCGCCTGAAGGGCGTGGTCCAGAGCCTGGACGTGCCGGACGGCATGGGCCTGATCGTGCGCACGGCCGGCGCCAAGCGCACCAAGGCCGAGATCAAGCGCGACTACGAGTATCTCCTGCGCCTGTGGGAGAACATCCGCGACACTACCCTGCACTCCGTGGCCCCCGCCCTCATCTATGAGGAAGAGGACCTGGTGAAGCGGACGATCCGCGACCTCTACGACAAGGATATCGACGAGGTCTGGGTCGAGGGCGAGGCCGGCTTCAAGGAAGCGCGCGAGTTCATGCGCATGCTGATGCCGTCCCAGGCCAAGAAGGTTCAGCCCTATCGCGAACCGATGCCGCTGTTCGTGAAGTACCGGATCGAGGACCACCTCAGCCAGATCTACTCGCCGGTCGTGCCGCTGAAGTCCGGCGGCTACCTGGTGATCAACCAGACCGAAGCGCTGGTCGCCGTCGACGTGAACTCCGGCCGCGCCACCCGCGAGCGGAACATCGAGGCCACCGCGCTCAAGACCAACATGGAAGCGGCCGAGGAGGCCGCCCGCCAGCTGCGCCTGCGCGACCTGGCCGGCCTGATCGTCATCGACTTCATCGACATGGATGAGTCGAAGAACAACCGGGCCGTCGAGAAGAAGTTGAAGGACTCGCTGAAGGACGACCGCGCCCGCGTCCAGATGGGCAAGATCAGCTCTTTCGGCCTGATGGAGATCAGCCGCCAGCGCCGCCGCTCCGGCGTGCTGGAAGGCACCACCCACGTCTGCGAACACTGCGGCGGCGCGGGACGTGTGCGCACGGTGGAGTCCAGCGCGCTCACCGCGCTGCGCGCCCTGGAGATCGAGGCCCTGAAGGGCGGCGGCGAGGCGACCCTGAAGGTCCCTCGCGCGGTCGGCCTCTATATCCTCAACGAGAAGCGCAACCATCTGGCGCGCGTGCATGAGAGCCTGGGCCTGTTCATCACCATCGTGATCGACGACGCCCTGGCCCACGCCGACCACGAGATCGAGCGGACCTCCAGCGAGACGCGGCCCGAACACCAGGCCCTGATCAGCCGCGCTCCGATCCAGGCCTACCAACCGGTCGACGAGGATCTCGCCGACGAGACCTACGAAGACGAGGACGAAGAAGACCTTGAGGACGAGGACGAAGAGGCGATCGAGCGCGAGGCCACCGACGACGACGAGGCCGAGCATCGCCTGCAGGACGCCGACGACGGTGATGACGATCGCGGTCAGCGCCGCGGTCGCCGCCGGCGGCGGCGCGGTCGCCGCGACGGCGAGCCGCGCGAGGCCTCCGATCGTCCTGCCGCCGCCGCGGTTCCCGCCGCGACCGAGGCCGCCGGCTCCGACACCGAGGACGACGGCCAGGGTGGCCGGCGTCGCCGCCGCGGTCGCCGTGGCGGTCGCCGAATGCGCGACGACGGGCGTCCGACCGACGTGTTCTCCTGGACGCGCCCGTGGGTGCCCTACGGCGACGATCCGTTCGTCTGGCACGATCCGGCGGAAGACATCCCGACGCCGCGCGCGCCGGTGGCCGCCAATGACGAACGTCCGGTCGCCGCCGCGCCTGTCTCGCAGGCTCAGCCGGTGATCAGCGGTCCGGATGTCGATGTCTGGGTCGAGCTGCCCGCCGTCGACGACAAGCCGAAGAAGACCCGCTCGCGCCGGGGCCGCGGACGCGGTCGTGGCGAGGACGGTGAGAGCCCGGTCGAAACCGTGGTCGAGGCCGAAGCCCCCATGGCCGAGGCGGTCGTCGAGCCGGTGGTCGAAGCGATCCCCGAGCCGGAGCCCGCCGTCGAGGCGGCGCCGGTGAAGAAGCCGCGCGCGCGCCGCACCAAGGCCGCCATCGCGGCCGAGGCGGCGGCGGCGGAAGCGGTCGTCGAGACCGTGGCGGAAGCCGCCCCCGAACCCGAGCCGGAACCTGCTCCGGAACCGGCTCCGACGGTTGTGGCCGCCCGCGAGCCCGATCCCGCCGAAATCACCGCCAAGCCGCCCGCGGCGGCCCGCAAGGGTTGGTGGCGACGGGGCTAGCACCTAGATGCGCTTTCGGGCCTGGTTTCCACTCGGCCCGAAAGCGCGCTAGGCTTCGCACGACGGATTGGCGAGGGGCGCTAGGAGTTTGTTCGGCATGGTCTCCCCTGCCCGTTCCATTTCCCACGCCGCCCTGGCGGCGGCCGTCGCCTTCAGCATCGCCCTCCCCGCCGCGCCTGCCAGCGCCCAGGACGAGGGCATGGCGCTGATCCGCGACACGGAGATCGAAGAGATCCTGCGCAAGGACGCCGAGCCCCTGTTCAAGGCGGCGGGCGTCGATTCGAAATCCATCGAAATCCTGTTGATCGGCTCGAAGGAATTGAACGCCTTCGCCGCACCCAGCACCATGGCCGTCTATACCGGCCTGATCCTGGAAGCCGACAATCCCAACCAGCTTCAAGGCGTCATCGCCCACGAGGTCGGCCACCTGGCCGCCGGTCACTCGGCGCGTTCGGGAGAGATGAGCTCGGCGGGCATGAAGCCCTTCCTGCTGACCATGGGGCTGGGTGTCCTGGCGGCCCTGGCCGGCGCCCCCGACGCGGCGGCCGGCCTGGTGGGCAGCGCGGGATATTTCGGCACCCTGGGCGCCATGGGCTACAGCCGCGAGCAGGAGAGCCGCACCGATCAGGCGGGCGCGGCGATGCTCGAGCGGGCTGGCATCTCGGGCAAGGGCCTGGCCGACTTCTTCGACAAGTTCCGCTACCAGGAGGTGTTCCAGGAGGCGCGGCGGTTCGCCTATTTCCGCTCCCACCCCCTCTCGTCGTCCCGGATCGACTCCCTTCGCCACCGCGTCGAGCAGAACGCCAGCTACGACAAGGTCGACACGCCCGAGGCGATGGAGGAGCACAAGGTCATGAAGGCCAAGCTGGACGGGTTCCTCAACCCGACCACGGCCATCGTGAAGTATGGCGAGAAGGATACGAGCTACGCCGCGCGCTACGCCCGCTCGATCGCCTACTACCAGATGAAACAGCCCGACCAGTCGCTGAAGCTGATCGACGCCCTGCTAATCGAGCAGCCCAAGAACCCCTATCTCTGGGAGCTCAAGGGACAGGTGCTGTTCGAATTCGGCCGCGCCAAGGAGGCCGAGCAGCCCCAGCGCAAGTCGGTCGAACTGAAGCCCGACGCGCCCCTGCTGCGGGTCAATCTGGGCCAGACCCTGATCGCCCTGGACGAGCCCGTTAAGATCGAGGAAGGCGCGGCCGAGCTGCGCAAGGCGCTCACCCAGGAAGACGACAACGCCGTGGCCTGGCGGCTGCTGGCCCAGGCCTATGACAAGCAGGGCAAGGAGGGATTGGCCCGCCTGGCGACCGGCGAATATCACTTCGCCCTCGGCGACGCCCAGCAGGCGCGGGTCTTCGCCATGCGCGCCCGCGAGAAGCTGACCAAGGACACGCCCGAGTGGCGGCGCGCCACCGACATCGTGCTCACCTCCAAGCCCAGCAAGGACGACCTCAAGGACCTTGCCAAGGAAGGCTCGATCGTCCGCAGCTCCACGCGCTAGCGCCAGGCCGGCCGATCGCCTATTTCCGCAGGATGACCCCGATGTTCCGCACCGCCGTGGCGCTCGCCGCCCTCCTGTCGCTCGCCGCCTGCCAGAAGGCCGAGGACGCCGCCTTCGGTCAGAAGGTCCGCGCCTACCTGCTGGCCCACCCCGAGGTGATCGAGGAAGCGGTCCAGAAGCTGCAGGAGAAGAAGCAGGTCGAGGCCGCCAACATCGCCAAGGTGGGCCTGGTCAAGCACCGCGACGCCCTGGAGCGCGACCCGCGCGACTTCGTGGCCAATCCGAACGGCAAGACCACTGTGGTGGAGTTCTTCGACTACCGCTGCGGCTACTGCAAGGTCAGCGCCCCCGAGGTGCTGAAGCTGATCGAGGAGAACCCCGACGTCCGGTTCGTCTTCAAGGAATTCCCGATCCTGACCCGCGAGTCGGCCATGGCCGCCCAGGTGATCCTCTCGCGCAAGGCCAAGCCCAAGACCCTGGAGCTCCACCGCGCCTTCATGGCCGAGAAGGCGCTCAGCGAGGACAGCATCTACCGCCACCTGCGCGCCGCCGGCGTCGATCCGGCGGCGGCCAAGGCCGACGGCCGAGGCGCGGCGGTGATGAAGCATCTGGCCGACACCCGGGCGCTGGCCGGAAACCTCGGCATCGACGGCACCCCGGCCTTCATCGTGGGCGACCGGATGATCTCCGGCGCCGACATGGCCGGCCTGCGCGCGGCGATCGCGGAGGCCAAGACCGCCAACCTGAAGACCATCAACCAAGCCAAGGTCGACGGCGCCACCGGCTAGCCCGCCGCCAACGGAGCTGACGGCGTGCGGCCGTAGATCGCGGCGGCCTCCCCTACGTCAGGCTTTGCGGAGCGGCGCGGCGCGGCTAGGCTTGATTCTACGCTTAGGCGCCAGTCCGTCGAGACGGAGGCCAGGAAGCAGAATGCACGAACGCGTGCTGGTCATCGGATCGGGGATCGCCGGGCTGTGCGCCGCGCTTGCGCTGGCGCCGACCGGGCGCGATATCGTGATCCTGGAACGCGACCCGCCGCCACCCAAGGGCGACCCCGACACGGCCTTCGACGACTGGAACCGCCGCGGCGTCGGCCACCTGCGCCACAGCCACGCCTTCCTGGCGCGGCTGCGCACCCTGATCCGGGACGAGCATCCGCGGCTGCTGGCCGACCTGCTGAGCGCCGGCTGCCGCGAGATCGGCTTCGAGAGCATGCTCACCGACCTGCACAAGGCCGACTATCGGCCCGAAACGGTCGACCGTGACCTGGTGGTGCTGACCAGCCGCCGCACCACCCTGGAGCTGGTCATGCGCCGCTACGTGGAGCGATGGCCCAATGTGCGGGTCGCCTCGGAGACCTTCGTGCGCAAGCTGCTGGTGCAGCACGATCCCCAGGGCCTGCGGGTGGTGGGAGTGTCCGTCGCCGACGCGGCCGGGCCGCGCGACGTGATCGGCGACCTGGTGATCGACGCCGGAGGCCGTACCTCACCGGGGATCGAACAGCTCGTCGAGGCCGGGGCGCCGATCCTCGAGGAGACCGAGACCTGCGGCATCCTCTACTTCACCCGCCACTACCGGCTGTTGCCCGGCGTGAGTGAACCGCCGCGCGGCAAGGCGCCGGGCACCGGCGACCTGGGCTTCCTGAAGTTCGGGGTGTTCCCGGCCGACAACGGCTGCTTCTCCATCACCCTGTGCGTGCCGGAGATCGAGATGGAGCTGCGCAAGGCCATCGTCGCCCCTGAGGTGTTCGACGCCATCTGCGCGCGGATGCCGGGCCTGGTTCCCTGGATCGACCCGGCCACGGCGCAGGGCGTCAGCCGGGTGTTCGGCATGGGCGAACTGCACAGCCGCTGGCGCGATCTGGCCAAGGACGGCGCCCCGTCCGTCATCGGCTATTTCGCCCTGGGCGACAGCCTGATCCGCACCAATCCGCTCTATGGCCGGGGCTGCTCCTTCGCCGCCGTCCAGGCCTATCTGTTGCGCGACGTGCTGGTGGAGACCGACGACCCGGTGGTGCGGATGGTCGACTTCCAGGAACGGGTCACCCGCGAGCTGCGGCCCTACTACACCACCATGCGCGACCAGGATCGTTCGGCCATCAAGCGGGCGCAGCAGACCTTGACGCCCAGCTTCCGACCCAGCCTGAAGAGCCGGGTGCTGAAGAGCTTCATGGAGGACGGGGTGAGCATCGCCATCCGCTCCGATACCCAGCTCCTGCGCCAGGCGCTGCGCGGCTTCCACATGCTGGAGCACCCCTCGGCCTGGCTGAAGAAGCCGGGCAACCTGGCCAAGGTGCTGGGCTACTGGGTCGCTGGCCGTCAGCAGAAGGCGGCGGCCTATCCGCCCAAGCCAGGGCCGGACCGTGAGACCCTGATGCGCGCCATCGGCCTGGAGCCGGAGGCCGACATGCTGAAAGTCGCCGTCACGGGCTCCAAGACCCGCGCGGCCCTGCGCGAAGGCGTCGTCCAGGCGCCGTAAGAATAGGTCCTCCCCCAGCGCGCAGCGCGGTTTGGGGGAGGTGGATCGTCGCCTCTTTGCGACGAGACGGAGGGGGCTTCATCCACGGTGGACAGAGTCAAAGTCCCCCTCAGTCAGCCTCGCTGACAGCTCCCCCAGAGGGGGAGCATCTGAGGTCAGGGCTCGTCCGCCGGTCTGTTGAACAGCCCGCCGGCCGCCATCTGCTCGCGCATGGCTTCGGGGGCGGCGGTCGCCATCTTGTCCATTTCCACCAGCTCCGGGGGCACGTACCAGTGCAGGGTGTCGGCGTGGTAGGCCTCCCAGACGACCTTGGCGACCTCGACCGGCGGGATGGCCCGGAACAGGCCTTCCTTGGGCGCGTTGGCTACCGCCTCGGGCGGCAGGATCGGCGTGTCGATCAGGCCCGGCAGGACGTCGGCGACCCGCACCCCATAGGCCTTGAACTCCACCGACAGCGCCTCCGACAGCCCCTTCACCGCGTGCTTGGTGGCCGAATAGACCGCGATCCCCGGCATGCCGAAGGTGGCCGAGGACGACGAGGTGGTGAAGCAGAGCGAATTGGGCGTCGCCTTCAGCAGGCCGATCCCCTCATGGATGCCGATCAGCACCCCCATCAGATTGACCTGGACGACGGCGATCACGTCCTCGAACGGTTGGTCGGCGAAAGGGCCGCCCCGGCCGATCCCGGCGTTGTTGAACAACAGATCGAGCTGGCCGCCGGTGGCCTCCCCGAACGCCGCCAGGGCCCCGCGGTAATCCTCGCGGTCAGTGACGTCGAGCGTGCGGACCAGACAATTGCCGGCCCCCAGCTCGGCCTCCAGCGCCGTCAGGCCCGCCCCGTTGACGTCGTAGCCGCCGACGAACCAGCCCTTGCCCGCGAACAGCCTGGCGGTCTCGCGGCCCATGCCCGAGGCCGCGCCGGTGATGAAGATCGATTTGCGTCCGTTCGCCAGGCTCATCAGATCAGGCCCGCCGCCGGCGAGGACGCCTCGCCGAACACCTTCTTGGGCATGCGGCCCGCCAGATAGGCTTCACGGCCGGCGATCACCGCATGCTTCATGGCCCGCGCCATGCGGATCGGGTCCCTGGCGTTGGAGATGGCGGTGTTCATCAGCACGGCGTCGCAACCGAGCTCCATGGCCAGCGTCGCATCGGAGGCCGTGCCAAGGCCCGCGTCCACCAGCACCGGGACCTTGGTCTGGTCGATGATGATCTTGAGGTTCACCGCGTTGAGAATGCCCAGGCCCGAGCCGATCGGGGCCGCCAGCGGCATGATGGCCGCGGCGCCGGCGTCCTCCAGCTTGCGGGCGAAGACCGGGTCGTCGGTGCAATAGACCATCACCTGGAAGCCCTCGGCGATCAGCATCTTCAGGGCCCGTAGGGTCTCTTCCATGTCCGGATAGAGCAGGTTGGGGTCCGACAGCACCTCCAGCTTCACCAGGTCCCAGCCGCCGGCCTCGCGCGCCAGGCGCAGGGTGCGCACCGCCTCCTCGCCGCTGAAACAGCCGGCGGTGTTGGGCAGGAAGGTGAAGCGGTCGGGCTTCACGTAGTCGACCAGCATGGGCTGGCTGGGATCGTTGAGGTTCACCCGCCGCAGGGCCACAGTGACGATCTCCGCGCCGGCGGCCTCGACGGCCGCGGCGTTCTCCGCATAGTCCTTGTATTTGCCGGTGCCCACGATCAGCCGCGAGGTGAAGGTGCGGCCGGCCACGGTCCAAGTGTCCTGGTTGTGAACTGATCCATCCATGTCAGCCGCCTCCGATAAAATGCACGATCTCGATACGGTCGCCGTCGGTGAGCGCCGTGGCGCCATAGGCCGAGCGCGGAACGATTTCCAGGTTGCGTTCCACCGCCACCTTACGCGCGTCGAGGCCCAGCTCCGCCACCAGGGCGGCGATGCTGGACAGGCTCCCGAAGGCCCTTTCCTCGCCGTTGATAGTCAAAGTCATGACGACCTCGTGAAGCGCCAAATCGCCCAATGCTTGTGACCCCCGCCGCCGACCGTTACAAGACGGCGGAATCGACGGCGGAGCCGAATGTCGAAACCGATCTATGTGCTTAGCGGACCGAACCTCAACCTCCTGGGGGTCCGAGAGCCGGAGATTTACGGAAAAGAGACCCTGGACGACGTCCGCACCCGGTGCGAGCGACGTGCGGGCGCTCTAGGTCGCGCCATCGTCTTCCGGCAATCCAACCACGAGGGCGAGCTGATCGACTGGGTCCAGGAGGCCCGGACGGAGGCCTGCGCCCTGGTGATCAATCCCGCGGGCTACGGCCACACCTCCGTCGCCCTGCTGGACGCCTTGAAAACACTGGATATTCCGGTGATCGAGTGCCACCTCTCGAACCCGGCGGCGCGCGAGGCGTTCCGCCGCGAAACCTATGTCTCGCTGGCCGCGACCGGAGTGGTCTCCGGCTTCGGCGGGGCGAGCTATGAACTGGCCGTCGAGGCCGCCGCGGGCCTCATCCGCTAGGTCTCAACCAAGTTAAGGATTTTCATATGGCTAGCAGTCCCAAGGCTCCTGCCGATCCGATCGACGCGCGTCTGGTGCGCAAATTGGCCGACATCCTCACGGACACCGGCCTCTCGGAAATCGAAGTCGAGCGTGACGGACTGAAGATTCGCGTCGCCAAGACCCTGACGTCGGCGCCGATCCACTATGCGCCGCCCGTGCAGCAGAGCCATGCGGCCCCCGCGGCGGCGGCTCCCGTCTCCGAAGCGGCGCCTGCCCCTGCGGCGGAAACGCGCAGCAAGGCCGACACGATCAACTCCCCCATGGTCGGCACCATCTACCTGCAGCCCCAGCCGGACGCGCCGCCCTTCATCAAGGTGGGCGACACCGTCGCCATAGGCCAGACCCTGATGATCGTCGAGGCGATGAAGACCATGAACCCCATCCCGGCGACCAAGGCCGGCAAGGTGGTGGAGATCCTCGTCGAGGATGGGCAGCCGGTCGAGTTCGGCGAGCCGCTCGTCGTCGTCGAGTAGGACGATGTTCGAGAAAATCCTCATCGCCAATCGGGGCGAGATCGCTCTTCGGGTCCACCGGGCCTGCAAGGAAATGGGCATCTCCACGGTGGCGGTCCATTCCGAGGCTGACGCCGGCGCCATGTGGGTGCGGCTGGCCGACGAAAGCGTCTGCATCGGCCCGGCCCCGGCGGCCAAGTCCTATCTGAACATCCCTTCGATCATCGCCGCGGCGGAGATCACCGGGGCTCAGGCGATCCATCCAGGCTACGGATTCCTTTCGGAAAACGCCCGCTTCGCCGAGATTGTCACCGCCCACGGCTTCACCTTCATCGGCCCCAAGGCCGAGCACATCAAGATGATGGGCGACAAGATCACCGCCAAGCAGGCGGTGAAGGACGCGGGCATCCCCGTGGTCCCCGGCTCCGACGGCGCCGTGACCACCGAGGAGGAGGCCTTCGCTGCGGCCAAGGAAATCGGCTTCCCCGTCCTGATCAAGGCCGCCGCCGGCGGCGGCGGGCGCGGCATGAAAGTCGCCCAGAACCAGGACGAACTCTATGAGGCGGTCTCCACCGCCCGCGCCGAGGCCCGCGCGGCCTTCGGCGACGACGCAGTCTATATGGAGCGCTACCTCCAGACCCCCCGCCACATCGAGCTGCAGGTCATCGCCGACAGCTTCGGCAATGTCTGCCACCTGGGCGAACGCGACTGCTCGCTGCAGCGCCGCCACCAGAAGGTGCTGGAAGAAGCCCCCTCTCCGGTCATCGACGCCGCGGCCCGCGCCAAGATCGGCAAGGTCGTGGTCGATGCGGTCAAGGCCATCGGCTATCTGGGCGTCGGCACCATCGAATTCCTGTACGAGAACGGCGAGTTCTTCTTCATCGAGATGAACACCCGCCTGCAGGTCGAGCATCCGGTCACCGAAGCCATCACCGGCATCGACCTGGTCCGCGAACAGATCCGCATCGCCGCCGGCATGCCCCTGTCGTTCAAGCAGGAAGAGGTGGTCTTCGAGGGCCACGCCATCGAGTGCCGGATCAACGCCGAGAACCCGAAGACCTTCGTCCCCTCGCCGGGCCTGGTCACCGATTTCCACGCGCCGGGCGGCCTGGGTGTGCGGCTCGATAGCGCCCTCTACGCCGGCTACACGATCCCGCCCTATTACGACAGCCTGGTGGGCAAGCTGATCGTCCACGGCCGCGACCGCGAGGAATGCATCGCGCGCCTCAACCGCTGCCTGGGCGAGATGGTGGTCGGCGGCATCGAGACCTCGATCCCGCTGTTCCAGGATCTGCTGCAGCAGCCCGACATCCTGGCGGGCAAGTACGACATCCACTGGCTGGAACGATGGATGAAGGCCCAGTCAGAGGCGTAGCCCTCCCGCGCGCCGCAGGCCGCCGGCCATGAGCGGGCGCTTCGGGGCGCGAGAGCTGCTGGACTGCTACGCCCGCGGCGTCTTTCCCATGGCCGACGCCCGTGAGGACGAGCGGGTCTTCCTGATCGATCCCGAGAAGCGCGGTGTCCTGCCGCTGGCGGGCTTCCACGTCTCGCGCCGGCTGGCCCGCACCGTCCGCGCCGAGCCGTTCGAGATCCGCATCGACACCGCCTTCAGCCAGGTGGTCGAGTTCTGCGCCGCGGCCACGTCGGGCCGGACCGAGACCTGGATCAACGGGGTGATCGAGCGCCTCTACGGCGAGTTGTTCGAGACAGGCCATGCACATTCCGTCGAGTGCTGGAAGGACGGCCGGTTGGTCGGCGGCCTCTATGGCGTGTCACTGGCGGGCGCCTTCTTCGGCGAGAGCATGTTCTCGCGGGCCACTGACGCCTCGAAGGTGGCCCTGGTGCACTTGGTGGCGCGGCTGATCGCCGACGGCTTCGTCCTGCTGGACGCCCAGTTCATGACCGAGCACTTGACCCAGTTCGGCGCCGAGGAGATTCCTCGCGCGGAGTACCGCCGCAGGCTGGGCCGCGCGCTAGGCCGGGACGCGGTGTTTCAGCGCAGCGCGGTAGGCGGGGGCGCGGCGGCCCTGCAGGTGATCAGCCAGGCGTCGTAGACGGGATGCTCCAGCGGGTTCAGGCCCGGCGAGGCGGCGTACATCCAGCCTCGGAAGGCTTGGCGCGGCGGCGGGACCGGCTTGCCGGGCGCCGGGCGCGGCTGGGATTCCACGGTCAGATGGACCATGGAGTCCTCCACCGCTTCGTCCTCGGCCGAGCGTTCGCAGGCCTTCACCGTGAACACCAGATTCTTGTAGCGCACGGGTTTGCCCACCGCGGCCTCAAAGCGCATGGATTCGGCGGTCACCTTGTCCAGGGCCTGGATCACCGCGACGTCGTAGCGCGCTCGCTTGATGGCGGCTTCCGCGGGCTTGGCGGCGACCTGGGCCTTTGGTGGCGGCGCGGGGGCCACCTCGGCGGCCTCGATGGGCGGCGTGACGATCGGCGGCGGCGGGGCCACCTGGACGGGCGGGGCCTCCTCGGCCGGCGCGGCGTCGGGGGTCGGCGACGGCACGGCCAGCGGC
>NZ_JAKFEN010000021.1:0-311129 GCF_036677185.1 Phenylobacterium sp. | reverse complement strand
GGTGAAGTACGCCATCCACCCCGTCGCCGGCCGGATGCCGGGCCACATGAACGTGCTGCTGGCCGAGGCCAACGTCCCCTATGACGAGGTCTTCGAGCTGGAGGACATCAACGCCGAGTTCCCGGTGGCCGACGTGGCCTTCGTCATCGGGGCCAACGACGTCACCAACCCCGCCGCCAAGACCGACAAGACCAGCGCCATCTACGGCATGCCGATCCTGGACGTGGAAAAGGCCCGCACCGTGCTGTTCGTGAAGCGCGGGATGTCCTCCGGCTATGCCGGGGTCGAGAACGAACTGTTCTTCCGGGACAACACCATGATGCTGTTCGGCGACGCCAAGAAGATGGTCGAGGGAATCCTCAAGGGGCTCTGAGGGGTAGGGTCGTTCTTGGCCTCAAGCTTTGGATGCGTCGCGACCAATCGAACGCGCCGCGGCGATGTGCGCGCCGACGGTGAGCACGATCACCGGAATCAGCGCTCCTAGCCCGATGGTCAAGGACTGGTCGCCGTACTGCGCCTTGGCAAAATCGGAGATCATGCCAACGAACAAGGGGCCGCCCCCCAACCCGATCATGTTCAACGCGAACAGCAGAATCGCCGAAGAAACGGTTCGACGGCCCGGGGGTACCGAATTTTGGATCACGGCGATAGCCGGCGCCAGATACATGATCTTGAGCAAAGTGGGAACGCTGAGGAAGGCGAGGGCCATTTGCCAACTCCGCGCGTAGAGAGCGGCCGCCAAGAAAGGGATCGAGATCGCAAAGGCGACAGCCGGGATCCACGCATACCACCGGCGATCGCGCTTCCCGAGCCAGTCGGCGAGCCAGCCTGCGCTGAGGGTGCCGATGATCCCGGTGACGCCGAGGACCAGGCTGTAATAGATCGCAACCTCGCTCAGGCTCATGCCTTTCACCCGGATCAGAAAGGCCGGGTTCCAGGAGAGCATCGCGTAGCCGACAAACGCCGATAGGCCCGAAGAGAGCGCGACCAGAACCAGGGTCCGTTCGGCGAAGAAGGCGCCAATCGCGCTGAGCAGCGGCGGGCTGGCTTGATGGGCCGTAGCGCCGTCTGCGGTCGGGTCGAGGCCGCCCCGTTTGGGTTCGCGCACCAGGATCAGGGTCAGGAGCGCCAGGATCACCCCTGGAAGTCCCACCACGAAGAACGCCATTCGCCATCCGTAGGCGGCGGCGATCCAGCCGCCCGCCGCTGCGCCGATCATCGAACCAAAGGGTACGCCCAGCGAGAAGAGCGCCAGCGCCTTGCCTCGTTCCTCAGGCGGGAAATAGTCCGAGATCAAGGAATATGACGGAGGAGCCCCGCCGGCTTCGCCGATACCGACGCCGACCCGACCCGCGGCCAATTGGGCGAAATTGGTGGCCAGGCCGCAGGCGGCGCAGCAGAGGCTCCAGATAGTGCAGGCAAGGGCGATGATGCGGACCCGATTGGCGCGATCGGCCAGCCACGCCACGGGAATGCCGAACGTCGTATAGAACATTGCGAAGGCGAGGCCGCTCAGCAGACCGAGTTCGGTGTCGGAGAGCCCAAGTTCCTCGCGGATCGGCTCGTTTAGAATCGACAGAATTTGTCGATCTAGGAAATTGAAGGTGTAGACGACCGCCAAGACCCCGACGACGAGATATCGATAGCCGGATTTGGTCTGGGTCCGCGGCACGGCGGCGACTGTCATCGATCAGGTCCCTTGACGATAGGCGGAAGCACAGACGCCCCGATGGTCGATCGGGCTGTCGCGAGCTTCCTGCCAGCTGGTGAATTCGAGAGGTGATTTATCGCTGCCGTGATCCCGGTTTACGGGGTGATTTATCAGACATAATCGATTAATAGTACAAGGCAATCCGCATTGTTATCAACTGGCGCAGTTGCCTGAGTCGACTTTCCGACTCCAATGACTCCGGTCGGTACCGTGGCTATTGTGCGAACCGTCCGCAGCGGGGGCCTCGACCTCGCGAACCTGTTCGACCGCCGGTTCGAGCGTGGAATCGCGGCGCTCGAAGACTGTCCAGAAGCTGGCTGGGCGTCCGTTCTCGCGGACATGGCGCCGGGGGCGCCGAGGCCGTAAGGGGCCCGAATCTCGGCTTCAGCGCCGCCTCGAAGGCGCGAACGCAATCACCTTGACAGCCGTTGGAGTCAAGATAGTTTAAGCTTCAAATAAATGAGCGAGGCACCAGGGAAGAGCATGACGAGTCTTGATGGCAGCCATGCCTTGGTGACGGGAGGTGGAACTGGTATCGGCGCAGCGATCGCGGTCGCGCTCGACCGCGCTGGGGCGATGGTTACCCTGGTAGGGCGTCGCGAAGGCCCTCTGCGGATCGTTGCGGGCGCGCTCGCCAACAGCCCGTTTGTGGTTGCCGCAGATGTCACGGATCCAATCGCTGTCGGCCTCGCCTTCGACGCGGCCCGCGCCGCGAACGGCCCGATCTCCATTCTCGTCAACAATGCTGGTGCGGCCGCCACGGCGCCCTTCAGCAAGCTCGACTTCGACACTTGGCGCCGGGTGATGAGCGTCAACCTCGATGCTCTGCATCACACTTGTCAGGCCGCCCTGCCGGACCTACGCGCCGCCGCCCATGGTCGGATCGTCAACGTCGCCAGCACCGCCGGCCTGAAAGGCTACGCCTATACGGCCGCCTACAGCGCCGCCAAGCACGGAGCCGTGGGGCTGACGCGGGCCCTGGCGATGGAGTTCGCGCTCACCAACCTGACTGTGAACGCGGTGTGCCCCAGCTTCTGCGACACCGACCTCGTCGCCGAGGCCATCGCGACTATCGTCCAGCGTACCGGCCGAGCCGCCGACGTGGCGCGTGAGGACATGACCAGATTCAACCCTCAGCGGCGGCTGATCGACCCAGTGGAAGTCGCCTCCGCCGTCCACTGGATCTGCCGGCCAGAAAACCGATCAATCAACGGCCTGGCGCTCGCGATCTCCGGGGGCGAGGTCGGATGAGGTTCGATCATACCGTCGCGCAAGGGCGGGGCGCTCGCCGCAGCCAAACGGAGTTGCAACCATGATCGTCGCAGCCGACTATCGACCGACCCATTTCCAGTGGAGCTTCTCCGACGGCGTTGGGACGGTCACCCTTGACCGTCCAGCCCGCAAGAATCCGCTGACCTTCGACAGCTACGCCGAGCTGCGTGATCTGTTCCGGGATCTCGTGTTCGCACCCGAGGTGAAGGTCGTGGTTATCACGGGGGCGGGCGGAAACTTCTGTTCCGGCGGCGACGTTCACGAAATTATCGGGCCGCTCACCAGCCAGACGATGCCCCAGCTCCTGGCTTTCACACGGATGACCGGCGACTTGGTCAAGGCCATGCGAGCTTGTCCGCAACCGATTATTGCCGCGATCGATGGGGTCTGTGTCGGAGCTGGCGCAATCCTGGCCATGGCTTCGGACATTCGCATCGCCACGCCACGCACGAAGACTGCCTTCCTGTTCACGCGAGTGGGCCTGGCCGGATGCGACATGGGCGCCTGCGCGATCTTGCCGAGGATCATCGGCCAAGGCAGGGCAAGCGAGCTGCTCTTCACTGGCCGGGTGATGACCGCCGATGAAGGTGAGCGCTGGGGTTTCCTCAATCGGCTGGTGGATCCCGAAGTCCTGGTGGCCGTCGTGGGCGAGATCGCAGCAGCGCTCGCCGCCGGGCCGACCTTCGCGCATGGCGTCACCAAAACGCAGCTCCATCACGAATGGAACGTCAGCCTCGAGACCGCAATCGAGATGGAGGCTCAGGCCCAGGCAATCTGCATGCAGACGCAAGACTTCCGCCGCGCGTTCGAGGCGTTCTCGACGTCGCGCCAACCCGTGTTCGAGGGCGACTAGTGTCAGATCATAGCTTCCTGGAGTGGCCCTTTCTCGACGCCGACCATCGGCGCCTCGCCGTTGAGCTGGAGGCCTGGTGCGAGGTCGAACTCGCTCCTTTGGCGCATTGCGAGACGGACATTGACGGCCAGTGCCGCCACCTGCTTCAGCGCTTGGGCGACGGCGGCTGGTTGCGGCACGCCGTTCCGGCCGCGCATGGCGGGGTTCGCGATGTCCTCGACGTCCGTTCCCTGAGCATCATCCGCGAGACTCTGGCGCGCTATTCCGGTCTGGCCGACTTCGTGTTCGCGATGCAGGGACTGGGGAGCGGGACCATCAGCCTGTTCGGGTCACCTGATCAGCAGGCGGCCTACCTGCCGGCGGTCGCCCAGGGCCGCGCGATGGCGGCCTTCGCCCTGACGGAGCCGAAGGCTGGTTCGGACGTCGCCAATCTGGAAATGACGGCGATTGTCGAGGGTGACGGCTACCGCCTGGACGGCGCCAAGACCTTCATCTCCAACGGAGGGATAGCCGACTATTACGTCGTGTTCGCGCGGACCGGCGAAGCGCCGGGAGCCAAGGGTGTATCGGCGTTCATCGTTGATGCAGCGACGCCTGGGCTGACCATCGCAGAAAGGATTCAGGTGATGGCGCCGCATCCGCTGGCGACGCTCCGGTTCGACGCGTGCCATTTGCCGGCCAGCGCTCTGCTGGGCGTCTCCGGCGCGGGCTTCGCCCAGGCCATGGCGACCCTGGACATATTCCGGACGACGGTCGGCGCCGCCGCCCTCGGGTTCGCGCGCCGGGCGCTCGATGAGGCGACGAGCCGCGCCTCCACCCGCGTCTTCGGGGGCGGGGTCCTGGCCGGCAACGCCATCACCCAGAGCAAGCTCGCCGAGATGGCGCTCGACATCGACACCTCCGCGCTCCTGATCTACCGCGCCGGCTGGACGCGCGACGTACTTGGACGTCGCAATACGCGGGAAGCCGCCATGGCGAAGCTCCACGCCACGGAGTCGGCGCAGCTGACTATAGACAAGGCCGTGCAGATGTTTGGCGGTCTCGGCGTGGTCCACGGCGTACCCGTCGAAGTGCTGTACCGGGAGATCCGCGCGCTCCGGATCTACGAGGGCGCGTCCGAGGTGCAGAAAGTGGTCATCGCCCGCCAACACCTGGCCGAGACAGCCAAAGCTGGCGACCGGCCCTGACGCCTCAGCAAACGCCGATCATCGATGGCGAACCCCCAACTGCGAGATGAAGCCATGAGGACGCCGTCGATGACCCTGGTGGCCGCCCGCTGGAGCGCACGCCACCCATGGCTGGCCATAGGCGGATGGGTCGTCTTCGTGGCGGCTTGCCTGTTCGCCGGGCGATTGGTGGCGGCCAATCCCGCGGAGAGCCGTGACTACTGGATCGGCGAGGCCGGCCGCGCAGAGGCCATGGCCGAGGGCGCGGGCCTCTTCCAGCCCGTGGTCGACAAGGTGCTTATAACCTCCAGGCGCGGCGATCTGAACATGGCGGAAGCCAGGTCGGCGCGCGCCGACCTGGCGCAGCGGCTGACCGCCAACCCGGCTGTGGCGGAGGTGGGTCGCGCGACGACGTCGTCCGACGGTGCGGCGGTCATGGTCCCCATCGTGATGCGAGGTGAACTCAAGGTCGCTAAGCGGGGGGTTGCGTCGGTGAAGGCGGACGTAGCGGTCGTCCAGGCTAGTCATCCTAGTCTCCTCCTGGCCCAGACCGGGGGGGCCTCGATCAGCGTGGGCGTCGAAACCCAGCTCGGCGCGGATCTCCGGCGAGCCGAGTTGATCACGCTGCCGATCACGCTCGTCATACTGTTCGTGGTGTTCGGCTCAATCGTCGCGGCAGGGCTGCCGCTCATCCTGGCCCTGACCGCGATCGCCGCGTCGTTCGGGATCTATCCCCTGACGACCTATCTGTTTCCAGACGTTGGAGGGGCCGTCGCCAACATAATCCTGATGATGGGGATGGCGGTGGGGGTCGACTATTCCCTGCTCTACGTGAAGCGCGTGCGCGAGGAGCGCCTGCTGGACGACGAGCGCGCCGGCTATGAGGGGGCGGTCAATCGCGCCGCGGCGACTGCGGGCCGTGCGATCGTCCTGTCGGCCTTCGCGGTAATGGCCTCGCTCTTCGGCCTCTACGCGGCCGACGACGTCGTATCGACCTCGATCGCTACCGGCTCGATCCTCGTCGTGCTCATCGCCATGATCGGCTCGTTGACCGTCTTGCCGGCGCTCTTGACTAAACTCGGCCGGTTTTCGGGCCGCTGGCAAAAAAAACAGGTTGAGATCAGCCAGCCCCCGGTCGCGCAGCGTATCTGGCCGGCCATCCTGAAGCCGGTGATGGCCCGGCCCGCGCTGTCGCTCGTGGCCGCGATCGGCCTGATCGTCATCCTCGCGCTGCCGGTGGCGAATCTTCGACTGAGCGTGGAGGGCGTGGATACTTTTCCACGCTCCATCCCCGCCGTCGCCGCCTACGACCGCCTGACGCAAAAGTTCCCCGATCAGGGAGTCGCCCATTTGGTGGTCGTCCGCGCCCACCCCTCGCAATCACGAGAAGTCGCGCAGGCCCTCGCGGCCCTCGCCCGGCAGGCTCAAATGACCAGCCCGTTCGCCGCCAACCTGACCCCCAGAATCCGGATTTCGGCCGATGCCCGTGTAACGACCCTCGAGACGCCGATCACCAAAGGCGCGAACTCCCCCGACGGCGCGCTGTCACTTCAAGCGCTGCGAGGTCAGCTTGTCCCCGCCTTCATAGGCGGTATTCCAGGCGCGGAGTACGCAGTCTCCGGGCAAGTCGCCCGTTCGCTCGACTATGTCAGACACCAAGCCGAGCACCTGCCGCTGGTCGTGGGGGGCGTGCTCCTGGTGACCTTCGTGATCATGGCCACGGCGTTTCGCTCCCTGGTGATCGGAGTGATCGGCTGCTTGCTCAATCTGCTCTCTGCCGCTGCGGCCCTGGGGGCGCTGGTGGCGCTCTTCCAATATGGCTGGGCCGAGAGCCTATTCGGGCTGCCGCCGGGCGGGTTCGTCGGCTCACGGATTCCGATGTTCCTATTCGTCATCCTGTTCGGGCTCTCCATGGACTACCAAGTCTTCGTTCTCAGCCGCATCCGCGAGGCGGTGCTCGAAGGTAAGAACGTCCGCGACGCGATCTACCAAGGGGTGACGAGCTCAGCGGGGGTGGTCACCAGCGCCGCCATAATTATGATATCGGTCTTCGCAAGCTTCATGTTCGTGGGCCTACAAGAGCTGAAGCAGATCGGTTTCGGTCTTGCCTTCGCCGTGTTCGTCGACGCCTTCGTCATCCGCATTTTAGTCTTGCCTGCGGCGTTGATCCTGCTGGGAGAAATCTGCTGGCGGTCCGCCCCCGCCTCGTCGGTTGCCTCCAAAAGCTAGGTGGAACCGCTATCAGCGCCGCTCCTCGCCGATCGGCACCAAAAGCGACGTCTTGACTGTACTGAGCACGACAGCGGTCTTGAACTTGCGGATGCCGCGATCGTTGAACAGCCGCTCGATGATACTTTCATAGTCAGCAATATCCCTGGCGGTGACGAACAGAACGAAGTCCGCATCACCGGTCACGTAGAAGCACTGTTGGACTTCGGGGGCGACACGAATGCGGGCCTTGAATGCCTCCACGATCTCGCGGCTTTCCCGCTCCAAGGTGACCTCGACAATGAAGGCCGCGCCTCGGCCTACCGCCTTGGGTTCGACCACAGACACATCGGCAACTATCACCTGCTCCTTGCGCAGCCGTCGCGCGCGTCGCTGAACCGCGGAGACCGACAGTCCGACCCGTTCGGCGATGCGTTCGGCGGGTATGAGGTTGTTCTCCTGCAACACTTCAAGCAGTCGGCGGTCGAAGTCGTCGATCTTATAGTTGGACATGGCGCGCCAAAATCCCCGCAAGGAACGATCAGCTGCTTCTACAGCATTCAAGAGTCGATCTTAAATCAATGTATGACGCCTGACATCGCAGAATTTCGGCGATATCAGCAAAAATGTGCTCATCTACGGCAATTTTGGCCCGATTTTGCGGATTTTGAGCACAGCTGATTGATAGTTTGGATTGAATTTTACTTGCGCAGTAGCGCTTGCGGTTATTGTCGGAGGATCGATCCATGCGGCTCGTCTTAAATCCCTTTGCCACTCGCGGCCCCTATACCCCGGAAGAAGCCCGCATCACGACGCGGGCTGCCGCTGAAGACGCGCGCCGTGAAATCAGGCATTGGCCGGGATACGCGCCGTCGCCGCTTCGGCCGCTCAACGCCGTCGCCGCCGAGCTCAAGCTCGGCCAGGTCCTGCTCAAGGACGAGTCAGGGCGACTGGGACAGGGAAGTTTCAAGAGCCTGGGGGGCGCCTACGCGGCCGCCTTAAAGCTTCGGGAGATCGGCGGCGACGGGCCGGTGACGCTCTGCTGCGCGACGGATGGCAACCACGGCCGCTCCGTCGCCTTCGCCGCCAGCCGGCTCGGCTGCTCCGCCGTCGTCTACATGCATGAGAACGCCTTGGAATATAAGGCGGACGCCATCCGCGCCCTCGGCGCGCAAGTGGTCCGGACGCCAGGCACCTACGATGACTCCGTGCGAGTGGCCAAGGCGGACGCCGAACGCGAAGGCTGGCTGCTGATCTCAGACACCAGCGATCCAAACGATCAGACTGTACACCGCGTCATGCGCGGCTATGGCGTCATGGTACTGGAACTGTTGGAGCAACTGTCGTCCGAACAACTTCCGACCCACGTGTTCCTGCAGGGCGGGGTCGGGGGGCTGGCGGCCGGGGTCTCCGGCGTCCTCAGCGAGGTGCTGGGCGAGCACCGTCCAAAGTTCATTATCGTCGAGCCCGAGACGGCGGCGTGCCTGCTGGAGAGCGCTGTGCGGTTCGAGCCTTCACGGGTCGAAGGCGACCTTCACACCGAGATGCACATGCTGGCGGCTGGCGAGGCCTCGGCCGCGGCGTGGCCGATCCTGCAATCGCGCATCGACGGTTTCATGGCTATCGAGGACACCCCCGCTGTTGCGACCGCCGCCCGATTGAACGCCGCTGAGTCCGGCCGGGAGGCTCTGGACATCGGCGTCACTGGCGCAGGCAGCCTGGCGGGTGTTTTCGAACTCATGCGCCGTCCCCATCTGGCTGCTCTCTTCGGCCTGGATGAGACCTCGAGGGTGCTGGCTTTCGGAACCGAGGCTGGGCCGCCGAGGTCAGCGAACTAGTTCTGACGGGCCGCTATGAAAGGACCCTTCGACATGTCCAACTTGGCGGATCGATCGGCTGCGCACGTCAACGGTCTCTTGCAGAGTCGCGAGGTGTCCGCGGCGGAAGTCGTCGAGGCGGCGATCACACGCATCGAAGCCGTCGACGGGGTCATCAACGCCCTGCCCATCCGTGACTTCGAGAGGGCACGCGAGGCGGCGGCAGGGTTCGATGCGCTGCCACAGAAGGTTCGATCCCAAGGCGTACTTCACGGCCTGCCCGTGGTGATCAAGGATCAGCACGACGTCACGGGACTGCCGACCACCCAGGGCTTCAAGCCCTTCGCCCATGCCCAAGCGACGCGCGATGACGTCCTTGTCCAGCGCTTGCGGCGGCGCGGAGCGATCATTATCGCCAAGTCGAACGTGCCGGAGCTTGCCTTCGGCGGGGGCTGCACGAACCCGGTCTTCGGATCGACTCGCAATCCGTGGCACCTGTCGCGCACAGCGGGTGGTTCGTCCGGAGGGGCGGCCGCAGCGCTCGCGGCGCGGGAGGCCTGGCTTGCCACTGGCAGCGACCTTGGGGGTTCGCTGCGTATGCCCGCCGCGTTCTGCGGTGTGGTAGGCTTCCGGCCCAGCCCAGGGGTCGTACCCTTCGGACCACGGACGCTCCCCTTTGACCTGCTCAGCGTCTGCGGCCCCATGGCCCGCTCGGTGGGCGACGTCGCCTTGCTGTTCGACGCCATGGCTGGCCGTGATCCGTCCGATCCCCTTAGCCGCGATCTGGTTGGCTCGGCCAGACGGGCGGCAGCCGCTGCTCCTCCGCTCGACCGTCTGCGCGTGGCTTGGTCGCCGGACCTTGGCGGGATCTGCATTGTCGAGCCCACGGTCCTGGCCGGCTGCCAGGGCGCCCTAAAGGCGCTGGAGGCCGCCGGCCTCGACGTGCGGCCAGTGTCTCCCGATCTCGTGGATGGAAAGATCGCCGTCAACATTCTGCGCGGCGCACGGCTGGCGAGTTTGGGCCCTCTGTTGACCGAACACGGCCAAGCGCTCCCCAACCATGTGCGGCATGAGATCGAGCGCGGGCTCGCCCTCGGCGCCGATGACATCGCCCGGGCCGAGGCCATCCGGGCCCGTCTGTACTACGGCTTCGCCGCCTTGATGGACGACTTCGACGTGCTGATCTGCCCCACAACAATCACGCCCGCTTTCGGGGTCGAGCTTATCGAACCTGCCTCCGTAGCCGGGGTGAGTTTCGAGGCATACAGCGACTGGTTCCTGCTCACCCATGTCCTGTCGCTGCTGGGCTGCCCGGCTATCTCGTTGCCCTGCGGCCTGGATCCCGACGGTCTACCGATCGGCCTTCAACTGGTGGGCCGACCTGGCGAGGACCTGGCGCTGCTCGCCGTGGCGTCCGCGGTCGAGGCCGTGCTCGCGTGGCCAGCGGCCTGGCCCGGCGCCCAAGGAGACATTTCGTGACCTGGACTAATCCCAATATTTCCCTGATCGGCGCGCCGGGCGGCCGAGCGCGTCTGGACACCCCCGCGCTCTGCGTCGATCTGGACGCTCTTGAGCGCAACATCGCCATCATGGCGGCGCGAATGAAAGGGCGCGGCGTCGCGCTTCGTCCGCATTGCAAGACCCACAAGTCGGTGACGATCGCCAGGATGCAGGTGGCGGCGGGGGCGATCGGCATCTGCTGCACCACCTTGGGCGAGGCCGAGATCATGGTTGCGGGCGGCCTCCCTGGCGTCCACATAACCTCGCCCCAGGTGACGCCGTCGAAGATCGAGCGGCTTGTCGCGCTTGCGGCCCGGGCTCATCTCGGATTGACCGTAGCGGTCGACGATCTCAGCAATCTCGCGGTCTTGGCCGCCGCCGCAGCAGCGGCCGGGATCGAACTGGGTGTGCTGGCCGACTATTCCGCCGGGCATCACCGCACCGGGGCCGCCACCGAGGATGACGTGCTTTCGCTCGCTCGCGCCGCTGCAGAGGCCACGGCGCTGCGGTTCAGGGGCGTCCAATCGTATTCAGGGCACATCCAGCACATCGCCGAGCGGGCGGAGCAGTTGGAGCGAGCGCGGGTCAGGCTCTCGATCCTGGGCCGCCTGGTCGCCGCCTTGCGGGCCGAGGGGATCGAGGTTCCGATCGTCACGGGTTCTGGCACAGGCACGCACGAGATCGACGCGGCGTCCGGGGTCTTCACCGAAATCCAAGCCGGCTCCTACGTCTTTATGGACGTCGACTATCATCGCGCGATGGCGGCCGGGCTGAACGGCCCCAACTTCGAGACCGCCCTCTTCGTGCAGACCGCCGTCGTCAGCCGGAACGGCGCCGTTATTCCCGGTGGCTATGTAACCACTGACGCCGGGTTGAAGAGCTTTGCGACCGAAGGGCCAAATCCGGAGCTGATGTCTGGCGGGCCGGCGGGCGCCACCTATGCCTTCTTCGGAGACGAGCATGGGATGCTGCGGTTCCCGCAAGGGGCGCCTGTTCCTGCCCTGGGCGACAGGGTTGAGTTGATGACCCCACACTGCGATCCAACGGTCAATCTCTACGACGCCTATCACGTGGTCCGGGCCGACACCCTGGTCGAAGTCTGGCCCGTCGACGCGCGGGGAAAGCGCTGAGGCGGCGGGGGCTGGTCAGGGCGCCCCAGCGGGCTCGTCGCTGACGCCGCCTAGATAGGCGCTGCGAAGCCAGTCGTTGTTCAGCAACATCTCGGGATCGCCCGCCAGGACGAGCTGGCCGGTCTGCAATACATAGCCGTACGAGGCGATCGACAGCGCCATGTTGGCGTTCTGCTCAACGACGAAGATCGCCGTGCCTTGCTTGTTGATCGTCTGGATGATCTCGAAGACCTGCTCAACATAACGTGGTGACAGCCCCATGGACGGCTCATCCATACAAAGCAGGGTCGGCCGCGCCATCAGCGCCCGGCCCATCGCCACCATCTGCTGCTCGCCGCCCGACAGGGTTCCAGCCAGTTGCTGGCGGCGGTCCTTCACCCGCGGAAACAGGCCGTAGACCCGCTCCAGGTCTTCGTCGATTCCCACCCGGTCCCGACGCGTGAAGGCGCCCATTTCGAGGTTCTCCAGCACTGTCATCCGCGGAAACAGCCGGCGTGTCTCCGGCACCGTCGAGATGCCGCGCCTGACCCGTTCGGCGGTGCGCAGCCGGGAGATGTCCTCACCCCTGAAGAGCAGCGAGCCGCTGGTCGGTCGCACCACGCCTAGGATAGTTTTCATGGTGGTCGACTTGCCGGACGCATTGCCGCCTAGCAGGCAGACGATCTCCCCCGGCCAGATTTCGTAGCTCACCCCCTTGAGGACGTGGAGTTCGCCGTAGTGGGTGTCGATGTTATTGAAGTGTAGTAGCGGCGCCGCGCCCGAGGTACGCGCTGATGACTTCGACATTTTTCTGGACCTCTTCAGCGCTGCCTTCAGCGATCTTTTCGCCATGGTCGAGGACGATGACCTTGTCGGCGATGTCATTCAGGATGTGGAGCTTGTGTTCGATCAGCAGGATGCTGAAGCCCATCGCCTTGAGATGCTGCAGCTGCGCTGCGAGCTCCAGGGTCTCGGCGGGGTTCATCCCGGCGGTGGGTTCATCCAGCAACAGCAGCTTCGGCTCCGTGGCCAGCGCCCGCATGATCTCCGTCCGGCGACGGTTGGCGTAGCTGAGGCCCTGTACGAAGTGCCCGAGTCTTGGCAGTAGGCGGTTGCCGAAGACGCCGGCGAGCTCCAGTACCCAGGCTCGTGAATCCGCTTCCTCTCGCCGGACGCGCGGCGTGCGTAGGACCGCGCCCAGGGCTCCCGTGCGGGTCCGGCAGTGGGCGCCGACCAGGACGTTCTCCATGACGTTCAGGTCGGAAAACACCCGCAGGTTTTGGAACGTGCGTGCGATGCCGCGCTCGGCGATGCGATGGGGTGGGAGCCCAGTGATGTCTTGGCCCATGAACAGGATGCGGCCGTCATCTGGCCTATCGACCCCGGTGATCAGGTTGAAGAGCGTCGACTTGCCCGAGCCGTTCGGCCCGATGATGGCGACGATCTGGCCCGGGAACATGGCGAGGTTCAGAGCCTTGACGGCGGTGACTCCGCCGAACCGTTTGACCAGAGCACGGGTCTCCAGGATCGGTACGCTCACCGGCAGCGTGTTTGCGCCGGGCAACCGACTGAGCGGCCGCTTGATCTCTCCCCGGCTCGGCAGCGCCGTCTGTTCGCCCAGAGTGAGGGCCGCCGTTTGCGCCATGGCGGGGAACAGGCCTTGCCGGCGCCATAGCATCATCAACACCAAGATGACGCCGAAGATGAGCTCGGTGCCCCGCACCAGATCGATGCGCAACAGGAGCTCGCTGCCGAGTCCGCGGCCTGCGGCCTGGATCCATTCCGTGAGATCCTGGAGAAGCCAGGACTGCAGGAGATAGAGCAGCAGCGCGCCGGTCACGACACCCGCGACGCTGCCCATCCCGCCCAGCACGATCATCACCAGCACCATGATCGAGACTGGGAGCATGAACATGTCCGGCGATGCGGTCTGCAGCTTGGCGACGTAGAAGGCCCCGGCGACGCCGGCGAAACCGCCGCCGATGGCCAGGGCCAGGAGCTTGAGCTTGACCGGGTCCACGCCCATGGCGCTGGCGCCGATCTCGTCGTCCCGCAGCGCCGTCCATGCGCGCCCGATGCGCGAGGCCCGCAAGCGATAGCTCACCAGGATCAGGACGCAGACCAAGGCGAGACCGACGTAATAGAACGGCCAGGATTCGACGCCGAACCGATAGCCGAAGAAGACCGGCGGCGTGACGCCGTTGAGGCCCATGGCTCCGTTGGTCAGGGCGGGAGTGTTGCGTGCTACGATCGGCACGATCTCGCCGAAGCCAAGTGTGACGATGGCCAGGTAGTCGCCCTTGAGGCGCAGGGTTGGCGCGCCGAAGAGCATCGCGAATCCGGCCGCGATGATCCCGGAGATCGGCAGCATCAGCCAGAACGGCACGCAGAGATGCACGTAGTCCCCAGCGGGGCTCCGCACGTGCTCGACGAGCCCAAGCGCCTCAAGCGGGGCCCAGTAGTCGTTCCAGGCGGGGGTCACCTGATAGGATGACAGAACGCCATAGGCGTATGCGCCGATACCAAAGAAGGCGGCGAAGCCCAGATGGAGCATTCCCGTGTAACCGACCACGATGTTCAGACCGAGCGCCAGGATGATGAAGGCGCAGGCGGTCGCGGCGGTGTCGATGTCGCCGTCGTTGCGGTGGAGCAGCGGGAAGAGGACCGCGACCAAAAGGGCTGCGGCGACGAGCCAGCTCTCCCGACCGCGAACATAGTGGGCGAGATTGAGACCCGGCCGGGTCAACGGAGGCGAGGGCGGGATAGCAGCCATGATGCGGCCTATGATTTCTGGGGCGCTTGGGCGCCGAACAATCCGTTCGGTTTCAGGACCAGCAGCAGGATCAGGATCGAAAAGATGATCGCATCGGTCCAGCGGGCGGAGATGAACTGGCTGCTCAGGGTCTCGATGAGGCCCACCAGCAGGCCGCCGACCATGGCGCCGCCGATATTGCCGATGCCGCCGAGAACGGCCGCCGTGAAGGCGCGCATCCCAGCCGAATAGCCGATGGCGAAGCCGGTGAAGCCGTAATAGAGGCCGAAGATGAGGCCCGCCGCGCCCGCCAGGGCCGAGCCGAGGAAGAAGGCGAGCATGATCACGCGGTCGACCTCGACCCCCATCATTCGTGCGCACTCCTCGTCCTGGGCGGTCGCCTGCATCGCCTTTCCCATCCGAGTGCGCCGGACGATGTGGTGCAGGCCGAGCATCAGGGCGAAGGCGCCGCCCCAAACCAGCAATTGCCGCAGTTCCAGGACCGCGCCACCGATCTGCCAGGTGACGCGGGGAATGGGATTCGGATAGCTCTTGGTGTCCGCGCCGACCATGAGCAGCACGAGGTTGTAGAGGATGTAGGACACGCCGATGGTGCTGATCATCGCGGCGGCGCCGCGAACGCCTCGAAGCGGGCGCAACGCTACGCGTTCGATCAGGACGCCCAAGGCTCCGCAGATCGCCAGAGTTCCGGCGAAGGCTGCGAGCAGGACCCCTGCCAGTGGCAGCCCAGTCAGGACAGTCGTCGAGTCGCTCACGCCGAGCGCCTGGAGCAGCCACAGGCCGACGAACGAGCCGACCATGAAGACGTTGAAGTGCGCGAAATTGATGAGCTGGAGGATGCCGTAGACGATCGAGAATCCGAGCGCGAGAAGGGCGTACATCGCCCCCAGGCTTAGACCGTTGATCACCTGCTGCAGCAGCAGGTCCGCTGCGCCCATTGCCGGCGCTGCATCGCCTGGCGCCGGGACGCCGGCCGAGACCACGGCCGCGAGCCTGTACTGTGTGGCGATGTCGCTGGCGGGAAAGGCCGGGTCGCGATGAATCTGCAGGACGCTTGTGACCTTGTCGACCAGGTCGCCGTTGGCGTCGAAAACCACGGTGCCTTGCAGGGTCTTGAGGCGAGTGCTCTGGATTGCGTCACGGACATTGGCGCGATTGACCTGCTGTCCGCTGCGGGCCACCCGCCGGATAGCATCGATCGCCACGAGAGCGGCGTCGTAGGCGGTGATCGCCGAGTTGTCGGGCGAGTAGCCATAGCGGGCCTTGAACGCTTCCACCGTCGCCTTGGCCGCAGGGTCGACGAGCAGGTTTGGCGAGGCGATGGTTACGTACCATCCCTCGGCTGCGGGGAACCCCGCGCCTTGGAGATACTCGGGATTGTACATCCCATCCCCGCCGCCTTTGATGGTCCGGGGAATGATGTCGTAGGCTTGCCGGACGAGCTTCACGCCGGCCTGGGTCGAGCCGCCGTAGTAGAGGGCGTGTGGGCCCGCCTGCCGCACTGCGGTGAGTACGGAAGTATAATCCGCTGATTTCGGGTTGATCTGGTCGTGGCCGACGATCCTGAGGCCGCGCAGCTTGGCCTGTTTGGCGAAGGCGTCTGAAATCCCCACCCCGTAAGAGCTGGCGTCGTCGATCAAGTAGACGGTCTTCACCTTGAGCGTGTCGGCGAAGTAGTTCGCCATGCTGGGGCCCTGCAAGGCGTCCGTCGTCACCGTACGGAAGAAGACCGCCTTTCCGTTCGGCCGGAACTGCGCGACGAATTTCGGGTCGGGGCTGGTGAGGTCAGGGTTGGTGGCCGTCGGCGTGATGGTGGCCAGGCTGGCGGCGCTGAAGATCGGCGACATCGCCTTGCCCTCCGCGCTCATCTGCGGGCCGACGTGAGCGATGACGCTAGGGTCGGAGGCGAGCTTGCGCGCGTTTCGCGCCGCCTGGGCGGGGTCGTGCTGACCTGCGGTCGCCGTGCCGCTGTCGAGGACGATGGACTTGATCCGGTAGCCCTCGACACCGCCTGCGGCGTTGGCCTCGTCGATGGCCAGTTGCGCGCCGTTCTTGATCATAGCCGCCCCCAGGGCGTCGGCCCCGGTCAGCGGTAGCGACATCCCAATGGACACCGACTTTTCGGCCGGACTGGGGGCGGAGTCAGCCCAGACCGGGCCCGCGCCGAAGACGGCGGAGATGAGAAATATCCTAAGCGCTAGTCGCTTGGCGAACACCGACATTCCCTTGTCCCGACTTGGTCTCATGACGCACCCACGCCGGGGAGCCGTTTGCGCCCGCAGTGGGGCGGCGATCGCCGCCGGCAGTCGAATTCACGGCGCGCCTAGCGCATGAGATCTTGAAATTCGACCGCGAGATTGATTGAAATTAACGTTGAAAGTCAACTGTAATATATAGCGATAACTTCAACGACATATCGAATGAAGCGCCGCCGCTAGAGGGCCAGACCGAGGGGGTCTTCGATCAGGGCCTTGAAGGCCTGCAGCCAGCGGGCGCCGATGGCCCCGTCGACCACCCGGTGATCGCAGGTGAGTGTGACGCTCATCACCGTGGCGATGGTCAGCTCGCCGTTCTTCACGACCGGGCGCTGCTCGCCCACCCCTACCGACAGGATCGCGCCCTGCGGCTCGTTGATGATCGAATTGAACGACTTGATGCCGAACATGCCGAGGTTGGAGACCGAGAAGGTGCCGCCCTGGAACTCCTCGGGCTTCAACTTGCGGGTCCGGGCCCGTTCGGCCAGGTCCTTGGCCTCCACGGCGATCTGGGCCAGGCCCTTGGTCTCGCACTTGCGGATGATCGGGGTGATCAGCCCGCCGTCGATAGCCACGGCCATGGCGATGTCGGCGTTGTGGTGCATGGCGATGCCCTCGGGCGAATAGGAGGCGTTGGCCTCCGGCACCCGCTTCAGCGCCACGGCCGCGGCCTTCAGCACCAGGTCGTTGACGCTGACCTTGACCCCCTGCTTTTCCAGCATGGCGTTGATCTTGGCCCGCGCCGCCAGCAGGGCGTCGATCTCCAGGTCGATGGTCAGCGGGAAGTGCGGCACGTCGCGGAAGCTGTCGGTCATCCGCCGCGCCACGGTCTTCTTCATGCCGTCCAGCGGGATCAGGTCGTAGGTCCCGTCCGGAATGCCCATCTGGGCCAGGCTCTGGACCTGACGGGCCGGCGCTGGCGCACCAGTGGCAGCGGCCGGCGCTTTGGCCGAGGGCGTGGCGCCGTCGACGTCGCGCTTGATGATCCGGCCGTGCGGGCCGGAACCCGCGACCTTGGTGAGGTCCAGGCCCTTCTGCTCGGCGATTCGGCGGGCCAGGGGCGAGGCGAAGACCCGCTCGCCGTTGGACTGGGCTGCGGGGGCCTGGGCCGCAGAGGTCTGGACCGCAGGCGCGGCCTCGGCGACCGGCGCAGGCTCAGCCGCCGCGGGTTTGGCGGCTTCGGCCTTGGGCGCTTCGGCTTTCGGAGCCTCGGCCTTGAGCGCGGGCGGGGCGGAGCCGGAGTCCTCGCCGGAGAGACGGGCGATCGGGGTGTTCACCTTCACCCCCTCGGCACCTTCAGGCACCAGCAGTTCCGTGACCACTCCGGCGTCGACGGCCTCAACGTCCATAGTAGCCTTATCGGTCTCGATCTCGGCGATGAGGTCGCCGGGCCTGACCGTGTCGCCCATCCCAATCCGCCATCTGGCGAGCTTGCCCTCTTCCATGGTCGGCGACAGGGCGGGCATCAGAATCTCGATCATGCCGAATGCTCCACGGCGATGAGCCCGGTGGCGGTGGCTTCGACAATCGCGTCAGTGTCGAGCCGATAGGCGCGGAAGAGGTCTGGAATGTCGCCCGACTGTCCGAAGCGGTCGATTCCCAACGGGGTAACGCGGTGGCCAGCGACGCCGCCGAGCCAGGACAGGGCCAGGGGCGGGCCGTCGATCACCGTCGTCAGGGCGGCCCTTGGCGCGAGATCGGCCAGCAGGTGTTCGATGTGGGCCTGAGCCCCTGACCCTGTGGCGCGATCCGCCAAGGCCCGCGTCCAGTCGCGATGCGCTAGGTCGGGGCTTGGGATGGCCAGGAGACCGGCGTCCGGAATGTCTTCCCGGATCTGTTCGAAGGCTTCGAGGGCCTCAGGGGCGACGGCGCCGGCATAGACGAGGGCGAGCTGGGCGTTCGGCCCCGGGGGATAATGCCAGTAGGCGCCCTTCAGAAGGTCCGCCTTTGCATCGGAATCCCAGCTGCGGTCTGGCTGGACGATCTGCCGGGTCGAGAGCCGCAGATAAACCGATCCGCCGTCCGGCGACTGCAGGTGTTCGAAGCTCCACTGAAGGATCAGGGCCAGTTCGTCGACGAACGCCGGTTCGAAATAGGTCAATCCGGGTTGGGCGATGCCGATCAGCGGCGTGTGGATCGATTGGTGGGCGCCGCCCTCAGGCGCGAGCGTCAGACCGGAGGGCGTCGCCACCAGCAGGAACCGGGCGTCCTGATAACATGCGTAGTTGAGGGCATCGAGGCCGCGGTTGATGAACGGGTCGTAGACGGTGCCGATCGGAAGCAGACGTTGGCCGAACACGTCGGCCGCGAGGCCGGCCGCGGCGAGCATGGTGAAGAGGTTGTGCTCGGCGATGCCGAGTTCGACATGCTGCCCCCTAGGACCCGCCAGCCACTTCTGGGGCGAGGCGATCGCCGCATCCTTGAAGCGATCGGCCCGCACCGACCGCGAGAACAGCCCACGCTGGTTGACGAACCCGCCGAGATTGGTCGAGACGGTGACGTCAGGTGAGGTGGTCATAATCGCGTCGGCCAAAGGGCCGCCCTCGCGCGCCAGCGCGCTCAGAATCTTGCCGAACGAGGCTTGCGTCGAGGCGCGCTCGCCGCCCTTGCCGATCGGGAAGGCCTGCGGAACCGGAATGGTCGGGGGGGCGGTCGTTCGGGTCTTAGCCGCCATCGGTAAGCTGGCGATGAAGGCCTCATAGTCATCGGCCGGCCTCGGCAGCCCAGCGAACTTCTCCCACTCCCGGCCCTGGGCGACGCCCATTCCGACCTGGAACGCCTCCATCTGGCTGGGGGTCATCAGCCCGGAGTGATTGTCCTTGTGCCCCTGAAACGGCAGTCCGATCCCCTTGATGGTGTAGGCGATGAACAATCTGGGCTTCGGGTCGTTCGCCGCGGCGAAGGTCTCGAGAAGTAGGTCCAAGTCGTGGCCCCCGAGATTGGTCATCAAGCGGCCGAGATCCTCGTCGTCGCGCCGAGCCAGCAGCGCCGCCAGCGTGGGGTTATCGCCCATGTCGGCAGTCAGTCTCGTCCGCCAGGCCTGTCCGCCCTGGAAGCTGAGCGCCGCATAGAGATCGTTGGGCGCGGTTTCGATCCAGGCCTTCAGGGCCTTCCCGCCCGGCTCGCGGAACGCGGCTTCGAGCAGGCGCCCATATTTCAGGGTCACTACGTCCCACCCGCAGGCCCGGAAGATGTCGTCGAACCGCTGGAACATCCGGTCGGTGGTGGTCGCGTCCAGGCTCTGGCGGTTGTAGTCGACGATCCACCAGCAGTTTCGCAGGTCGTGCTTGGCGCCCTCGATGAGGGCTTCGTAGATGTTGCCCTCGTCGAGTTCCGCGTCGCCGAGGACCGCAATCATCCGCCCTGCGTCGCCCTCACTCAGCCGGCCGTGGGCGATGAGATAGTCCTGGACGATCGAGGCGAAGGCGCTGATCGCCACGCCCATGCCGACCGAACCGGTCGAGAAGTCGACAGCGTCATAGTCCTTCGTCCTCGAAGGGTAGGATTGGGCGCCGCCAAAGGCCCGGAACCGTTCCAGCTGGTCTCGCGTCTGGCGGCCAAATAGGTATTCGATCGCGTGAAACGCCGGACTGGCGTGCGGCTTCACGGCAATGCGGTCCTTGGGTGTGAGTACGCCGAAATAGAGCGCCGACAGGATGGTCGCCATCGAAGCGGACGAGGCCTGGTGTCCGCCGACCTTCAATCCATCGCGGGCCGGCCTCAGATGATTGGCGTTGTGGATCATCCAGGCTGACAGCCAGTGAACCTTGCGGTCCAGTTCGTTGATCAGGTCCCGCCGTCCGGCGGGCGTCGGCTTTGCGCGGCGCCGCCGCGCGGCTTCACGGAGCATGCGTTCAGGCCTTCTTCCAATGGGAGGTCCGGGTCGCCCCAGGGGAGAGCCCGGCTTGACTTGGCGGAACCTAGAGATATTTTAAGCTTAAAGCAAATCCCCATGGTGCCGAGCGGCGAGGGGTTCGATGTTGGCTTCTACGCGCTGAAAGGCGGTGCGCCGTGACGGCAAGCGCGACGAGTGACGATGAACGGCGATCGACCGGCCCGGCGGTCGCCAAGTCTTACATCGCCACTCATCCCATCCGCTTCTCTCACGTAGATCCGGCGGGAATTGTCTTCTATCCGCGATATTTCGAGCTGATCGATGCGGTGGTGGAGGACTGGAGCCGGGCGGTGCTCGGGGTGGATCGGCGAACGATGCACAGCGACATGCTGCTAGGTCTGCCCGTTTCGGAGATGCGTGTGAAGTTCCAGCAGCCGAGCCGGCTGGGCGACCTTCTCACCTTCAATCTGAGCGTAATGGAGGTCGGCCGCGCTTCCGTCCACGTCTCGATCGCCGTCTCGTGCGGCGGCCAGCGACGGCTGACTGCCGAGATGACGCTCGTGCTTATGAGCCTCGCGACGATGCGAGGTTGCGCCTGGCCCGACCCGTGGCGCGCCACACTTCTTGCAGTCTCCGCAAGTTCAGGAACAGAAGAATGACCATCCATGATGTTTTGCTACCGCCGGGGTGGCCGCGCCCGAAGGGCTACGCCAACGGCATCGCGGCCCAAGGGCGCA
The DNA here is from genome assembly GCF_036677185.1 of Phenylobacterium sp. Taxonomy (GTDB): domain Bacteria; phylum Pseudomonadota; class Alphaproteobacteria; order Caulobacterales; family Caulobacteraceae; genus Phenylobacterium. Next base: position 289,893 of record NZ_JAKFEN010000021.1, on the reverse strand, counting down.
TGGTGTTTACCGGCGGGCTGATCGGCTGGAACGCCGCCGGCGATCTGGCGGGGCCCGACATCGCCAGCCAGTTCCGGCAGCTGTTGCGCAATGTGCTGGCCGTCTTGGCGGAGGCCGACGCCGGTCCCGAACATATTGTGCGCATGACCTGGTACATCCTTGATCGCGAGGAATACCTGGCGAACCTCTCTGAACTGGGAGCGATCTATCGCGAGGAGATCGGTAAAATCTATCCGGCCATGGCGGTCGTGGAGGTGCGCGGTCTGATCGAGGCCGGCGCCCGGCTGGAGATCGAAGCCACGGCGATGACGCCGTTCTGATGTCCACAGTCCTCTCACCCACTTCGCTCGCGTCCCGCGCCCAAGCCTGGCCGACCTTCGACTGGTCCGATCCGCTGCGGCTGGATGCGGCCCTGACGGAAGACGAGCGGCTGGTGCGTGACAGCGCCCAAGCTTTCGCCGGCAGGCACTTGGCCCCGGTCGTACGTGACATGAACCGCGATGAGATCTGCGACCGAGCGCTCATGCAGCGCTTCGGCGAGGCGGGTCTCCTTGGGCCGACCCTCAAAGGCTATGGCTGCGCGGTCGCTTCTTACGTGGCCTACGGCCTCATCGCGCGGGAAGTCGAACGGATCGACTCAGCATTCCGCTCCGCCTTCTCCGTACAATCGTCGCTGGTCATGTACCCGATCTACGCCTTCGGCTCCGAAGCTCAGCGGGAACGGTACCTTCCGAAGCTCGCGACAGGCGAGCACATCGGTTCGTTCGGCCTGACCGAGCCCGGCGCGGGGTCGGACCCCGGCGGCATGCTCACGCGGGCCCGAAGGGTCGATGGCGGTTATGTCCTCACCGGCGCTAAGACTTGGATCACCAGCGCACCCCTAGCCGACGTCTTCGTGGTGTGGGCCAAGCTGGAAGACGAAGCTGGCGCGGTGCGCGGGTTCATCTTGGAGCGAGGCGACAAGGGCCTCGCCACTCCCGCGATTCGAGGGAAGTTCAGCCTGCGAGCCTGGATCACTGGCGAGATCATCCTCGACGAGGTGTTTGTTCCCAACGATCGACTGCTGGAAGGGGTTTCGGGTTTGAGGGGGCCGTTCAGCTGCCTCAACAACGCCCGCTACGGCATCGCCTGGGGTGCGCTCGGCGCTGCCGAGTTCTGCTGGCACGCGGCGCTCCGCTACGGCCTGGAGCGACATCAGTTCGGACGGCCGCTTGCTCAGACCCAGCTCTTTCAGAAGAAGCTGGCCGACATGCAGACCGAGATCACCCTGGGCCTCTCGGCCTGCCTCGCCGCAGGGCGCCTGATGGACGATCAGAACCTGTCGCCGGAGACGATTAGCCTCCTGAAGCGCAACAATTGCGGTAAGGCGCTGGAGATCGCCCGCGCTGCGCGCGACATGCACGGCGGCAACGGGATCTCCGACGACTACGGCGTGATCCGCCATGTGATGAACCTCGAGGCCGTGAACACCTATGAGGGGACGCACGATATCCACGCTCTGATTCTTGGGCGGGCCCAGACGGGGCTGCAGGCCTTCTTCTGAGGCCCGCCGCCTGGATCCTTGCCGGTCTGTCGCAGGCGCTTTACGCCTCATGCAAGCAGGAGGTTCTTCGTGGCGGATCATGACAGCGGTACGTTCCGCGAAAAGCACGATGGCCTGCTCTCGGGTGGGCTAGATGTGCGGCTGTGGCTGCGGCTCCTGAGCTGCTCAACCATCGTCGAGAAGCGGCTGCGCCGGCGGCTGGCTGACGAGTTCGACACTACCTTGCCGCGCTTTGATGTGCTGGCGGCGCTCGAGCGTCGTCCCGACGGCATGAGCATGGGGGAGTTGTCGACGGCGCTGCTGGTGTCGAACGGCAACCTAACGGTCCTGGTGCGGCAATTGCAGGCTCAGGGCCTGGCCACCCTGCGCCCGGCGCCGACGGATCGTCGAAGCCAAGTGGTCGCCCTAACGCCGGCTGGCGCCGAACAGTTCGCGACGTTCGCACGCGCCCACCATCAATGGGTCTCTGGCATGTTCGCCGGTATGCCGGTCGAGAAGCGCGAGCAGTTGTTCGATCTCCTCGCGATCATGAAGCGCTCGATCGCGGCTGAGGACAGGCAAACTTCCCCGCGGCAATAGCCCAGCCGCCAAGTCTCGGGGCCGCGCGGCCCCCGTCAGCGACACTCAGGATTCCCGACCCACCCCCTGCGCGACGGGTGTGTGACGGTTTTGTTGACTAATAGAATTTACAGCGCATAATCACATGAACAATCGCGTGGTATCGCAACGTCAAGCACGTCGCACACTTTGTCGCGCCGAGCGGTTCTTTGGGTGCGGCCAGTGGCTCAAATCCGTTCGACGGTTCGATCCAGGTCAGGCCCAGCAGAGTTTTGGCGTTCCAGTTACTCGATGCATCACAGGGGGAGTGCGTAGTGAGGATTCAGAAGAGCTTGGCGCTTGCGAGTGTCAGCGTGCTGGCGATCAGCTCGCTATCCACCGAGGCCTTCGCCAGGGCCGACGCCGACCAGGGATTGGCGATCGAGGAAGTCGTCGTCACCGCCCAAAAACGCGAACAAGCGGTTCAGGACGTGCCGTTGTCGATCTCGGTCGTCGACGAGGCCACGATCCGAAACGCGGGGGCGACCTCGCTGACGGAAATCCAGAATATGGTTCCCGGCGTTCAGCTGGTGAACACCAATGGCGTGGGGACGACCCAGGCGGCGGCCCGCGGGGTGACCACGATCGCCGCCAGTTTCGAAGCGACGCCCGCCGTGGGCCTCTATGTCGACGAAACCCCGATCTCAGCCTTCACCTCTCGCTTTCCCGAGACCGCCCTTAACGACGTCTCGCGGGTGGAGTTCCTGCGGGGGCCGCAAGGCACCTTGTTCGGGGAAGGGTCGATGGCCGGGACGGTCCGGGTCATCACCAACAAGCCTGACTCCCACGAGATCTCGGGATCGATCCTGGCACGCGGCTATACGGTGAAGGGTGGCGATTCCGCCGGTGGGGTCTCGGGGGTCCTCAACCTCCCCATCCTCGAAGACAAGCTCGCCCTCCGAGTCTCAGGCCAGAGCAAGATCGACGCAGGCTGGATCGATGCTCCGTCGATGAACGCGGAAAACATCAACAAGAACAAGCAGAGCGATGCGCGCGTCGCGCTGCGCTACACCCCAACCGACGAATTGACCGTCGACCTTTCGCACACCTATCACAAACACGCGCAAGTCTCGTCCCAACAGACCGCGCCCGGACTCTACGACCCGCCCTCCTCGACGCCGGGCGCCGGAGTTCCGGTGCGGCGTGAGGTCGAGAACCTGTCCTCGAACTTGACGGACCTGACGATCAACTACGACCTTGGGCTGGCGAGCCTGGTCACGGCGACGGCCTTCTACCGTCAGGAGATCGACAACCCGCGCGACTTCGGTCCTGTCGCGCCCCTGCTCATCGGCCCCGGAACCACGGGGACGGCGCTGCAGAAGAACGACCGGACGGCAAAGTTCTTCACCCAGGAGGTCCGCCTGGTCTCGAATGGCGACAACCGGCTGAATTGGACGGTCGGCGGCTTCTACCGCAAGCTCGAGCGATACCAATTCACTTCGCTCGACTTCCAACTGCTCCGCGGCGGCGCGCCAATCACCGACCTGTCGCAGTCCGTAAAGAGCACCGAGAGCACGTCCTACGCGATCTTCGGTCAGGCGGACTACGATCTCACCGACACCCTGTCGGTCACAGCAGGCGGCCGCTACTACAAGGACGAGCGCAACGTCGTCCTGCGGCAGCTATCGTCGTCGGCGATCTTCAGGACGGTCGCGGGCACGGTGCTGACCGTGAACGCCAAGGACAACGCCTTCTCGCCCAACATTCAGCTCAACTACAAGCCCGATGCGAACGTGCTGATCTTCGGACGCATCGCCAAGGGGTTTCGATCCGGGGGCAGCAACGAGAACACGGCGCTCAACCCCACCATTCCGGCCGGCTATGGCCCGGAATCGGTCTGGTCCTACGAGGTCGGCGTCAAGACCGACCCCATGCCCTGGCTGCGCCTGAACGCCTATGGCTTCTACAACAAGTGGACCGACATCCAGCTCAGCTTCTCGACCCAGAACCGGGCCTTCACCTTCACCTCCAATGCAGGTGGTGCGGACGCCTACGGCGTCGAGTTCGAGACCGAGATTCGCCCCCTGCAGGGGCTGTCGCTCAGCGCCAACCTGACCTACACCCGCGCCGAACTTTCCGAGGACGTGATCGATCCGGCCAAGACGCTGGTGGTCTCCGAGGGCAATCTGATCCCGTTCGTCCCCAAGTGGAGCGGGGGCCTGTCGGCGGATTATCAGACCGACATGCTCGGCAAGACCCTGTTCCTGCACGGCGACTATCGGTTCCGGACGAAGACCTTCACCAATGCGGCTAACACACCGCAGCTCGAGACGACCTCGCTACAAAACCTCAATCTGCGGGCGGGCCTCGGCGACGATCGCTGGAGGATCTCTGTCTTCGCGGAGAACGTCACCAACCGCGATGACGTCACAGCCGCAGAGTACATCGTCTTCCTCCCAGTTCGCCAATACGTGCGCCCGCGGGTGCTGGGTATAGAACTGCAAGCCCGCTTCTAGAGCAATCGGCGCTCGAGATGAATCGAATGCAGGTCCTGTTGGCGACGCGACATGGCTCGCCAGCCCTGAAGTCTCGAGGAGAGGAAAATGAGAATCATGACGCCTGATGAATGCAGACGAGAGGCGGAACTCTTTGAGCAAGCGGCGGCAGCGATCTCACTGCTGTCCGACAAGGAAGAGCTGTTGACGACAGCGCGGTCTCTGCGGTTGCGGGCCGACGTAACGAAGTCGCCATTCGACTGCTCGCCTTGCGCAGACGGGGTCGAAGCTTATGCGCCAACTTAGCCGCCGAATGCTCTAGTCTTGGCGACGGCCCGTTCCGCTTGGAACGGGCCGTTTTTCTTGGGGCGATAACGCCGCCCTGATCTTAGCGATAAATCAAGGAAGCATCGTCCGCCGGTCGGCGGACGATGAGGCGTGCGAAGGGCCTAGCGGCATGGCCTGCGGGCCCGCGATAATCTCGCCGGCTTGGGCCGGCGAGGCTACACAGTCTGGCCTTGGCTCTCGAGCTTGGCCTTGCGCTTCAGGGCGAAGAGCTGGTCGCGGCCCGAAAGGTACTGCACTGGCCAGGCGCAGCTCTCGATGTCGTATTCCGCTGCGGCGTTGAGTGTGAAGTTGGGGTCAGATAGGTGGGGACGCGCCAGGGCCACCAGGTCGGCCCGGCCAGCGGCAAGAATTGTGTTGGCCTGGTCGGCCGTGGTGATGGCCCCGACCGCGATGGTGGGAATCGCCACAGCCAGCCGGATTTGTTCGGCGAAGATGGTCTGGTACATCCGGCCATAGACGGGCTTGGATTCTGGAGCCGTCTGCCCGCTCGAAACATCGATCAGGTCGCAGCCGCGTTCCTTGAGCGCGCGCGCGATCGAGACGGCGTCCTCTGCGCCTAGCCCCCCCTCATCGATCCAGTCGGTCGCCGAAAGCCGCACGCTCATCGGCTTATGCGCGGGCCAGGCCGCCCGCACCGCGTCGAAGACCTCAAGCGGGAAACGCAGGCGGTTTTCGGCGCTGCCGCCATACCTGTCGGTCCGGCAGTTGGTCACGGGAGATAGGAAGCTGGCCAGCAGGTATCCGTGAGCGAAATGGAGCTCGATCATGTCGAAGCCGCTCTTCTCGGCCATTCTCGCGGATGCGACGAAGTCGTCGCGCACGCGGTCCATGTCGGCCCGGTTCATTGCCCTGGGCACCTGGCTATGGGCGAAGTAGGGGATCGCCGAGGCTGAGATGATGGGCCAGTTGGCCTTGGGCAGGGGGTGATCCATCTGCTCCCAACCCAGCTGGGTCGATCCTTTGCGGCCGGCATGGCCGAGTTGCAGACAGATCTTGGCGGGGCTGTGCCGGTGGACGAAGTCGACGATCCGCTTCCAGTGCGCCTGGTGGCTGGGCTTGTACATGCCCGCGCATCCCGGCGTGATGCGCGCAGCGCGTGAAACGGCTGTCATCTCGGTGATGATCAGGCCGGCGCCCCCCACAGCCCTGGCCCCCAGGTGCATCAGGTGCCAGTCATTGGGCGCTCCATCCCGCGCGGAGTACTGGCACATGGGCGAGACGACGACGCGATTGTCGAGCGACATGTCGCGCAGGCGGAACGGATGGAACATCGGCGGTGGCGGGGCGGTGATCGGCGCGCCGGGTTGGGCGCGTTTCAAGCCGCCTTCCGTGCGCGCAAACCACTGTTCGATCTCGGCCACGGTGCCTGGGTCGCGAAGGCGCAGATTCTCATGGGTGATCTGCTTGGATCGCGACAGCAGGCTATAGTTGAACTGGATCGGGTCCATGCCAATCAGGTCGGCCACGTTCTCGAACCACCTCAGGCTGATGTCGCCTGCGTGTTGGATCTTCTCGACCTCCTCGCGGCGATCGCGCTCGTAGGAGGCCAAGGCCTGGGGGATATCATCGCGACCAGCCGCCACGGCGTGGAACAGAGCGATGGCGTCCTCAAGAGCCAGCTTGGTGCCCGAACCGATTGAGAAGTGGGCGGTATGCGCTGCATCTCCCAGCAGAACTGTGTTGTCGTGGCGCCAGGCTTGGCAATGGATCGATGGGAAGCGACGCCAGATGGAGCGGTTCGTCTCCAGCCGATGACCCTTCAGGAAGTCCTTCAGCAGGGCCTCAAGAAAATCGACCGTGGCGGCCTCGTCGTTTGGGTCCAGTCCGGCGCGCGTGAAATTCTCTGGGGTGGTCTCCACGACGATCGTCGAGGCGTTCTGTTTGTACTGGTAGCCGTGGACGATCCAGGTCCCGCCATGGGCGTCGCGCGCGAAGAAGTAGGTGAAGCCCGGCAGGGGCAGGCTCGAACCCAGCCAGACGAATTGATTCCGCTGGAGGTCGATTTTCGGCTGAAAGGCGCACGGTTGGGACTCGCGCACCAGGCTGTTCATGCCGTCAGCACCGATAACCAGGTCCGACTCTGCGGTGATGGTGGCGATGTCGGTCCGCTCATCCTGGAACCGGATCTCGACTCCGAGTTCCTCGCAGCGGCCCTGCAGGATCTTCAACAGGGTCAGCCGTTCGATGCCGGAGAAGCCATGGCCCGTGGAGCGGATCACTGTGCGCTCATAGTGCGTATAGAGATCGTCCCAATAGGCGAAGTTCTGGCTGATGGCGCGCCAGCTCGGCTCGTCGGCCTGGCGCAGGTTCCCGAGGGTCTCGTCGGACAACACGATCCCGAAGCCGAAGGTGTCGTCGGCGCCGTTTCGCTCGTGGACGACGATGGAGTCCTCCGGGGAGTGCTTCTTGAGCAACATGGCCGCATAGAGCCCGGCGGGGCCGCCACCGATAACGCTTACTTTCATCACAACTATCCCCCGGCCTTTCCGAGCCGCGCCGGCCGGTCCGCCGTTGTTCCAAACAGGATTTCCCGCGCGGACGCGTCGAGCGTCACGGCGGGTTCGCGCCGAAATTCGGCGAGTACGGCTCTCTCGCGTAGGACGGCGGGACGGCCCTCGATCAGGGCTAGCCACTGCGCCACGTGGGGGAAGGAGGCGAGTTCGACCCCCTGAATCTTCCAGGCGCGAATCCATGGCCATGTCGCGACGTCGGCGATGCTGTAATCGTCGCCGGCAAGGTAGGGGCTTCGCGCCAGGACGCCGTCGAGGACACTGTAAAGGCGGCGGGCTTCCCGCACATAGCGGTCGATCGCATAGGGCGTCTTGACGTCCGCATAGTGCACGAAGTGCTGAGCTTGGCCGAGCATCGGGCCCAGGCTGGCAGCCTGGAAATGGAGCCACTGAAGGGTCCGCCACCGCGCCGCGGGTTGGGTAGGCAGCAACTGGCCCGACTTTTCGGCGAGATACTGGAGGATGGCTGCGGATTCGAACAACGACAGCGGCGCGCCGCCCGGTCCGTTGTGATCCACGATGGCCGGAATTTTCTGGTTCGGACAGAGGTCCGAGAATGCCGGCCCGAACTGTTCGCCCTGGCCGATATTGATCGGCACGACCCGGTAGGGAAGGCCGGCCTCCTCAAGCATGAGCGAGACCTTGCGACCGTTGGGCGTGAGCCAAGTGTAGAGATCGATCACTTGAGCTGAACCACAAGGCGGGCCAACTCGGCCTTCTTGATTTTCCGCGTCGGTGTCATGGGCATCTCCGCGATGATGTCCAGGCGTTCGGGCCAGCGGTTCTTGGCCACCTGATGGGTGGCGAGCCAGGCTTGCAGGTCCTCCAGGTGAACGCTCCCGCCGGGCGTCAGCACGACGAAGCAGCACGCGCGTTCACCCAGCACCGGGTCCGGCATGGGGACGATTGCGCTGACGGCCACTGACGGATGGCGATCAATCACAGCCTCGACGTCCGTGGGATTGAACTTTACGCCGCCGCGATTGATGAGGTCTTTCAGCCGGCCGGTGAGGCGGACGTCACCCTCGACGCTGAGCTTGGCTAGGTCGCCGGTCTTGAACCAGCCGTCCGGGGTGAAGGCTTCGGCGCTAGCCGCCGGGTTATCGAGGTAGCTCTCGAACACTGAGATGCCGCGAACCTGCAGTTCACCTTCCACACCCGCGGGTGCGAGCGCGCCGTCCTCGGTCACCCGGAGCTCCGTGCCTGGGCTCGCGCGACCGACGCTCGCTAGGCGAACGGCGACCGGGTCGGTGGGCCGTGTGAACGCGCCGACCTGGAGCTCGCTCATGCCCCACAGTTGGCAGACCTTGCCATTCGGCATCAGCGCCTGAAGGTCCGAGGCGAGTTCCGGAGGACAGGTGCTGCCGGAGATCATCACGAACTCCAGCGAAGCCAGTCGCTCCGGGGTGAGGAGGCCCAGGCTCAGGCAACTTGCGATATGGGCCGGCGCGACAAAGACTGCGGTCGGCCGGTGCGCGTCCAAAGCCGCCGCCAGGGCCTCTGGCGTAAACGTCGCCAGGCCGACGCTCGAGGCGCCGGTGACAATGGTCAGGTTGACCGTCAGAAGGCCGTACAGATGAGAGAAGGGCGCCGCGGAGAGCAGGACTGACGCGCTCTTCAGGCCAAGTTCCGAGGCGCAGGCCTCGGCGTTGGCCAGAAACCGTGAATAGCCGACCCGGATTCCCTTGGGCGAGGCTGTCGTGCCAGAGGTGTAGAGCAGCACGAAGTCATCCTCGGGCGTGACGTCGACCTCGGGGGAGGTCGCGCTGCCGCGGCGCAACCGCTCGAACGGGATCGCGCGCTGCGGCGCCCCATCGCCAACCGCGATGACCACTTCGAGATGCGGCAGCGATTCCTGGAGCGAGAGGGCGAGTTCGGCGGGGCTGTAATCCTTGGCCTGGGAAAGGCAGACGATCGCCTTTGCCTGCCCGTGGCGTAGCAGGGGTTCGATCTCCGCGGCCCGATAGGGCATGTGGATCGGCTGCAATACGGCGCCGAGACGGCTCGTCGCAAGGTAGCAGAGGATGAACTCCAAGCCGTTCGGCAGTTGGGCGGCGACCACGTCGCCCTTGCCCACGCCAAGTCCGCGGAAGCCCGCAGCCAATGCTTGGACCTGGGCGTGCAGGTCGAGATAGGTGATGGAGACCGAATCGTCCCGGAAGGCGATCATGTTCGCGGATCGCGTGCTGTGGGCGGTGATCCACTGTGCGGAGGTCTTGGTTGGCCCGGGCATGGTCACGACAGGGCCTCACGTTCGGCGCACGATGCTTCCCGCCGAGCGAGCCCGTCGTGCAGGTCCAGCATTCGCTCCCGCCATGCGGCGAGGGGGTCCACATCCTCGATCAGCGGGAACGTGCTCACCAGCCTCGCCCACTGGAAGAGGCTGAACAGCACATAGTCCGCATAGGCGGCGTGATCACCTGCGAGATAAGGCTGGGCCTTCAGGCAGACCCTGGCCGGATCGAAGAGCTTCCGCACGCCCAGGATGGCCTGGTCGCGATCAGCCGCCAGGACTTCGAGCGGGCGCCGGAAGCCGGCCTCGATCTGCAGGCGTAGATGCTCGGCGTCGCGTGGTTCGACGCAGCGGGTGACGTCGATCATCAGGAGCGGGACGACGGCGGGGATCAGCACGCGGTCCGTATAGGCGTTCACGAAGCGGCTCAGGCCGTGACCGATCTCTCCACCGAACAGGCTGGGTTGGTTCGGCCTCTGGGTCTCTAGGTGCTCGGCGATCGTCCAGGAGTCGACCACCACCTCGTCAGCGTCGACCAGTATCGGAACTCGCCCCTGGCGGCTGAAGGCGATCGCCTCCTTGTCATGCACCGCCACGGGCTTGAGCTCGGCGGTCAGTCCTTTGTGGGCGAGCGCCAGCCGCGTGCGCCAGGAAAATTGGCTGTAGCGCAGGCCATTTCGACCGCCCAGTTCGTAGAGGATCAGGCTCATGTGGAACGCTTGCTACGGGACATAATATTGTGCATTCTACATTGCACTTTCTCTTAGTCAATGAGCCTAACGCCTTCAGAACGCCGGCCAAGGCGTACGACCGGGCAGGCCAGGAGGTACCGCAATGAAGGCGATTTTTATCGCAGCGCTCGGGGTGGCTTGGCTGGCGGGCGCTGCGGCGCAGGCCCAGACGGCTCCCGCGGCCGGCGACACGACCTTGGTCCTGGCGGGCCAGCTTCTGGATCGGCCAGGTCAGGCTGCGCGCGGCCCTTCGACGGTGGTTGTCCGGGGCGGCAAGGTCGTCGAGGTGCGCGACGGCTTTGCGACCGCGACCCATGGCGAGCGGGTGATCGACCTGCGGGATCAGTTCGTGCTGCCGGGCCTGATGGACATGCACGTCCATCTCTATATCCCCGGCGATCCGTTGAAGGCTCGTCTGGAGGCGACCACGCGAGACTTTGAGGATCGCTTCGTCCTGGCGGCCGAAGCTGCGCGCTGGACGCTGGAGGCGGGCTTCACCACGGTGCGCGACATGGGCGGGGACCCGCACGGAATGAGGGCCCTGCGCGACGCCATCAACCGGGGCGCCCTGCCGGGGCCGACCGTGGTCTTCGCCGGGTCCATGATCTCGGTCACCGGCGGCCATGGCGACCAAGGGAACGGCCTCAGCCGCGACCACGCCGCCCTGGCCCGCGCAAATTCCACAAACCTCTGCGACGGACCGGAGTCTTGTCGACGCGCCGTGCGCGAACAGATCTCGATGGGTGCGGACGTCATCAAGTTCGCGGCCACGGGCGGGGTGAACAGCAATGTCGCCGGCGGTGTCGGCCGGCAGATGTTCGATGACGAAATGCGCGCGATCGTGGAGACGGCCCATATGTTCGGCCGCAAAGTGGGCGCCCACGCCCACGCCAAGGACGGTATTGAGGCCGCGCTCCGCGCCGGGGTCGACTCCATCGAGCACGGGGCCTTCACCGAGGACTCGACGGTGGCGCTATTCAAGCAGACCGGCGCCTATCTGGTCCCGACGGAGCTGGCCGCCTTCACGGCGCTTGAGCAGGCCCGGCGCGGCGACCGTCCGCCGGCGGTGCTGGAAAAGGCCGAGGCCACCGCCAAGGTCGCCCAGGCGAACCACCGGCGCGCGATCATGGGCGGCGTGAAGATCGCCACCGGAAGCGACAGCGGCGTCTCCAAGAATGGCGACAACGCGCGGGAATTCAAGCTGATGGTCGCGGCTGGAATGACGCCGATGCAAGTCATCAAGGCTGCGACCGTGAACGGCGCCGACCTTCTGGGTCGGTCGAGCACGATCGGAACCATCGAGGTTGGCAAGGACGCCGATTTGGTCGCGGTCCAGGGCAGCCCGTTGGAAGACATCACCCGCCTGGAACGGGTCGCCTTCGTCATGCGTCGGGGGGCGGTGATCAAGCTCGGCGGCCAGCGCCAGGCCTTCCCGCCCAACCCTTCGAGCGAGGCCAAAACCGTTGCGCTGGGCGACAATGCCGGTAGGGCAGAACTCGCCCTCGTCTTCGACGACCCGGACGAAGCCTACTAGCCCGGGCCCATCCCGCCGATGATTGTCTCGGCGAGGACGGTCACCCCTGTCACGATCTCGGGTTCGGAGAGGTTTCCGAACCCGAGAACGATCGCGATCTCGTCGGGCGCCTGGGTAGCGCTCTCGAAGGGCAGCGGGTAGATGACAACTCCGCGAGCGCGCGTGCGCCTCGTCAGTTCGACCGTGTCCATCGGGGATCGGACGAAGATCATCAGATGCATCCCGACCCGCGCGGCCGCGAACCGGACCCGGTCGCCCAGCCGGCCCGTGAGTTCACGAGTGAGCACATCATAGCGTCCCTGATAGATTGGGCGCATCCGCTGAAGATGGCGTTCGAAGATTCCGCTCTCGATCCACTGCGCCATGGCCTCTTGGGGCAGGGCGCCGCCGCCGTAGTCGACCCAGATCTTCAGCGCGGTGATCGCCTCGATCATAGGGTCTGGCACAACCATGAAGCCTAGGCGGAGGGCGGGGGCCAGGGTTTTGGAAAAGGTGCCCATATAGACGACATGCTGGGCGCGATCGAGTTTCGCTAATGGCACCGGAGGCCTGCCGTCATAGGCGAATTCGCTGTCGTAATCGTCCTCAATGATCAGCGCCCCAGTCCGCGAGGCCCAGGATATCAACTCCCGGCGCCTGGCCAGGGACATGCGGCAGCCGGTCGGGAACTGATGGCTGGGGGTGACCAGCACGACGCGGGGAGTGGTCGCATCTTGCGGGAGCAGGTCGGTCCGCAGACCGTCCTCGTCCACCGGCGTCTCGCGGACGCTGACCCGATGGTTGGCCACGAGCTGCTGCACGATAAGGTGGCCCGGGTGCTCCAGCACAATCTCGCGATGGTCGGGGCGTGCCCGCAGCACCAGATCGACGGCCTGGGCGCTCCCCGCCGTGATCACGACATTGGCCGGGTCGACGTTCAAGCCGCGGCTGCGCTGTAGGTAGGCCGCCAGGGCGCGACGCAGGGGCGGATGGCCGAGCGGGTCGCCGTAGTCGAAACTGTCGGGCGGAAGGGTCCGCGCCGCGGTCGCCAGCGCAGCGGCCCAGCGCTTGCGGGGGAATGAGGCCAGGTCCGGGCGGCCGGCGCGAAAGTCGATCAAGACGTCCTTGGGCGTCGCGGGAAGCAACTGGCGAGGTCGTGAGATCCTGTGGATATGATCGTCAGGATTGGCGAGCAGGGGCTGGACGTTCTGAACGACCGTGCGCGATCCACGGCGAGCGGCCACATAGTCCTGGTCGGCCAGCCACTGATAGGCTTCCACGACCGTCAGCCGGGCCACGCCCAGACGTTCCGCCAGCAGGCGGCTGGCCGGCAGGCGGGTTCCCTCGATCAGGGTGCCGTTACAGATCATCTCGATGATCGCGCGGCCGATCTGATGCGGCAGGGTCGCGCTGGCAGCGCGATCGAGGTCGATATGCAGGTCCATGAACTAGTCTACTCAGCGCCTGACAAAGTGGACCTTGATTAGACTTGTTTGGCCGCTGAGACTACCGAACCGTCCTGGCCGCAGATCGACTGGAGAAGGCAGAGTGAACCCGCAGATGCCCTGGGCTCCGGCCTTCCAGGAGGCGACCTGGAACAGTTCGCTCGGCGATTTCGAGGCGGCGGCCGAGCGCATCGCGGGTCTGGCCCTGCGCTCGCCACTGATCCCGTTTTCGGACGAGGGCGGACGGGCGATCAGGCTGAAGGCGGAGAACCTTCAGCCGCTTGGGTCGTTCAAGGTCCGCTGCGGCGCCAACGCCCTAGCCGCCCTGAGCGACAAGCAGCTTTCCGGTGGGATCGCGACGGTTAGCGCCGGAAATTTCGCCCAGGGGCTCGCGCTGGCCGCGCGGGCGCGGGGGGTGCGGCTGACCGCCCACATCCAGGACAGCGCCAGTCCGGTCAAGCTCGAGGCGCTACGCGCCTTGGGCGTGACCCTGGTCCCCCAGACACCGGAGGCCTGGATGCGGATCGCGCTGAGCCGCGAGACCGGCGCCGATGATGGCCTTTTTATCCATCCGGTCTGCGAGCCGGCGGTCATCCGCGGCAACGGCACCATCGGACTGGAACTGGCGGCGGACTGGCCGGAACTCGACACCGTCGTGGCGCCGATCGGGGGCGGAGGTCTGGCCATCGGGATCGCGTTGGCGTTCCGCGCGCTCGGTCGCCCGGTTCGGCTGGTGGCTTGCGAGGCCGAGGGCGCCGCGCCGTTGGCCGCGGCGAAACGCGCGGGCCGTCCGGTCGCCATCGAGCGGACGCCTTCTTTTATCGACGCCGTCGGCTCGACGTCGGTCCTCGACGCCATGTGGCCGCTGCTGAACGACCTCGTGGACGACGTGGTGGTGGTCTCCGTCGACGAAGTCAGGGCGGCCCTGCGGCTGTTGGCGACGCGCAATCACCTGATCGTCGAAGGGGCCGGCGCCTTGGCGCTGGCCGCAGCGATGTCCCCGAAGACCGGTGGCCGCAATGTGGTCGCCGTGCTGTCCGGGGGAAACATCGATCCGGCGACCTTTTGTCAAATCCTGAGTGAGGGCTCCCGATGAGGGTCACTGTCGTGAACGGGGCGCTCGTGCGCGAGCTGCTGACCATGGAAAGCTGTCTTCCACTTATGCGGCGAGCTCATTCGATGGTTGCCCGCAAGGAGGCGGTCCAGCCGGTGCGTATTGGGGTCCGCGCTCCGGGCGTCGAAGGATTGCTCGGGGTCATGCCCGGCTACACCTCTGCGCCGACCTGGTACGGCGCGAAGATCATTTCGGTGTTCGAGAGGAACTTCGGTACGGCGTTCGGCGCCCACCAAGGAATGGTGCTGTTGTTCGACACGATGACGGGCGCGCCAAGGGCGATCATCGACGCGACCGCCATCACGGCGATCCGGACGGCGGCCTCGACCGCCGTCGCGACCGATCTGCTGGCCCGTCCCGATGCCGCCAGCCTGGGGGTGTTCGGATATGGCGAACAGGCCGCACAGCACGTCGCCGCCCTGTCGTTGGTCCGGACCTTCGATCGCATCCGTATTTGGGGGCGTGACCCGGTGAAGGCCAAGGCCTTTTCCGTCGCGCAATCAGCCCGTATCGGCCGGCCGGTCGAGGCTGTTCTCGATCCGCAAGAAGCCGCGGACAGCGATGTCGTCTGCACCACCACATCGGCGACCGAGCCGTTCTATCAAGCGGAGTGGCTGCGCGCTGGCCAGCACCTGAACCTCGTGGGGGCGAGCACGCCTCGGGAGGCGGAGGTCGAGGGGCGAGTGATCGCCGGCGCACGCTGCTACTACGACTCCCGGGAAGGCGCGCTCAGCCTCTCGGGCGAGTTCACCCGGGCGATCGAGGCCGGCTTGATCGACGAGCGCCATCTGCTGGGTTCCGTCGGCGAGGTGATCGAAGGCCTCGCGCCCGGACGTGAAGGTCCCGGAGAGATCACGCTGTTCAAGTCCCTTGGCCTAGTGGTCCAGGACATCGTCGCCGCCGACTTCGTGCTTAGCGAGGCCGGGCGGCTCCAGAAGGGCGTTGTCATCGACTGGTAACGACCTCAGGTCGCGACCGACGGTTCCGCTGGCCGGACGCGATGCCGGCCATAGAACAGGTAGATGCCAGCCCCAAGCGCCAGCCAGACCACGAAGCGCGCCCAGGTCGCGCCAGGCAAGCTGGCCATCAGATAGCCGCAGATTGCGATCCCGGCGATCGAGACTACCGGTGCGAAAGGCGTCCGGAAGGGACGTTCCATCGCCGGGTGGGTGATCCGCAGCGCCAGCACCCCGGCACAAACCATAATGAAGGCGCTGAGGGTTCCGATGGAGATCAGCTGGCTAAGCGCGTCGACCGGGAAGAGCCCGGCGGCGATCGAAGCCGTCAGGCCGCATACGGTGATGCAGGCATATGGCGCGCGTGTCCTCCGCCCGACCCGTCCAAAGATTGACGGCAGTAGCCCGTCATGGGCCATGGCGTAGAGCACTCGGCTGAGCGCGTAGAGGACGACCATGAGCGAGGAGGTAAGGCCGAGCACTGCGCCCATCTCCACAGCGGCGCGCAGGAACAGCATTTTCGGCGCGCCGTGCTCCAAGGCGAAACTTGCGGGGCTGGAGACATTCAAGGTGGGATACGGAACCAGGCCAGTGAGGACCAGGGAGAACGCCATGTAGATGACCAGTGCCAGGGCCAGGGACCCGATGATGCCGATCGGCACCGTCCGTTGAGGATTGTAGGTCTCCCGTGCGGCGGTCGAGACCGCGTCGAACCCCAAGAAAGCATAGAAAACGATCGCCGCGCCGCGGAAGACGCCCGACCAGCCGAACTCGCCGAACACCCCAGTGTTGGGGGGCAGGAATGGACTCCAATTCTGGCTGCTTACATAGAATGCGCCGCCGAAAATGAACAGCGCTAGCACCGCGAGTTTAATGGCCACCAGCACGCTGGTGGCCTGGATCGACAGCTTGACCCCGCCAAGCGAGATCAGGGTGAGCAGGGTCAATAGGATCACTGCCGGCGCGTTGATGACGGCACCCGTCGCGACGAGCTCTCCCGTCCGAGAAAGCGCAAAGGGCGGTGAGGTGAACATCGCCGGTAGGGGCGCGCCTAGCGAGCTGAAGAAGGCGCTGCAGTAGCCGGACCAGCCCACCGCGACCGTTGATCCGGCCATCAGGTATTCCAACACGAGGCACCAGCCGATCATCCAGGCGGCGGTGCGGCCGAAGGCGACGTAGACGTAGCTGTAGGCGCTGCCGGAAGCCGGGACCATCGAAGAGAACTCGGCGTAGCAGAGGCCCGCGCAGAGGCACGCGGCTGCGGCGACGAGGAACGAGATGACGATGGCAGGTCCGGTGTGCGTAGCCGCCACGACACCGGTGGCCACGAATATCCCGGAGCCGATGATCGCGCCCATGCCCAGCACCATGAGCTGGACGGGCCCCAGGGTCCGCCGCAGAGTCGAGGTGTCGCCGGTCCCATTCCGTCGGGCGTCGGGTTGCAAGGACTCAGCCATAATGTCGCCTTGTGACAGCACTGTTATTCAATGCAGAGTGCATTGTATTTTCGATGAGTCAAGCGAAGCGCACCGCAGCTTGCGCCATCGTCGGATGAGGCAAGCGCGGTCGCGAGATCTATAGCGCTATTGGCGGCCGGTCAGCATCCGCGAGGCGTGGTCGTAGAGGCCTGTGAGCAGGGACATGGCGTCCGTCGCCGCCTTGAGCTGGGCCTGGACGTCGGTGATCCCGCTGCTGGGCGAAATCAGCAGTTCACGGCGGTTGGCGACGATCTCCTCGGTGAGCTGCCGCCCGGCCTGCGTCGGGCGATATCGGGTGTCGCGGTTGGTGCTCCCTGGCACTTTCTCGATGAGGCCGGCGGCTGTGAGCTTTCTCAGGCTGTACTGGATGTTGGAGATGTCATCGCGATTGCTGAAACGGCTCAGCTCGCTGACGCTGCGCGGATTGGGCGTGAAGAGCAACTGCTGGAAAATCACGTTCTCATGGCCGGTCAGTTTGTGCTTCGCCCCGACGGGACCGAGGACCACGCCAGCGAATCGATAGAACGCTTCCGAGGCGCAGATCAGCGCTTGTTCGAAGTCTGTCAGGACGCGCTCGCTTTCGGTTCGGGCCAGGGGCGGCGGCGGCCGGTCGGTCTTGCCCGGGGTGGTGGTCTTGCTCGGCGATTTCATGGTCGCTCCTTGCGGGGGCGTCAGGGTGCTTCGTGCTCAATGGCCTGATGGAATCGGGCCAGTCTGACGCAATCCAATAATGGAAAGTGCGACGATCAATCAAACTTACTTTTCGGGAGTCGGATGTGGAGCGCCGTAGCGTTCCGGCCGTCGCCCTTCAGGGAGGTCCGTTGGAGCGCTGAGCGCCCGCGGCCGAGAAGGAATCCGTCGCCTCATGGCAAGGGAGGCGCGACCGCAAGCGGTGGCCGCGCCTATCTCTAGAGTAGCTAGTAGCTGACCCTCAGGCCGACGGTGATGAACCGTCCGACGACGTCATAGAGAGCGGCGTTGGTGTAGAACGGCGCCTGGAAGGTGGTGCCGACCAGGGGTGGGTCCTTGTCGAACACATTGTTGACGGCGCCGAACAGCTTCACGCGGGTGTCGCCTTCGCCGAGCGCGTACTCCACCGAGAGGTCGAGATAAGTGCGGCTCTTTACGGAGTTGTCGTTGATCGCCAGCCCAGTGTAGGTCACGTCGACCTTGCCGCCGCCGACGTATCGAGTGGCCGCCGAGAGCGCCAGCGGGCCACGCCGATAGGCCACGGTCGCCGTGCTGCGCCAGCGCGGCAGCCCTGCGTCGGCGCCTTGACCGGCGACTTGGCCTGCGCGGTCGATCGACAACACGCCATCGTTGGTGATCAGGTTGGCGACATAAGTGGAAAGCAACCGGATCGTCAGATCACCATCGGCGATCTGGCGGGTGTAACTGATCTCCGCGTCGACGCCCCGGGTGATTGTCTCGGAGAGATTGAGGAAGGACGCGTCGGTTCGGGTGATGGCGTTGGTCGCCGGATTGATCGTAATTAGTGGGCACAGCGCCGTCTGGCCGCCGGTGAAGCACCGGTCGACGATCGACTGGGCGCTCAGGGCCCCGATCGCGCCCTGGATATCGATGTCGTAGTAGTCGATCGACGCCCTGAGCCCGGGAATGGCGCTGGGCGACAGGACGATCCCGACCGTCCAGGTGTCGGCTTCCTCTGGTTTCAGATTGGGGTTGCCGCCGGTGACGTTGTTGACCAAGGCGGCGGGTGCGCCGCTGCCCGGCCGAGGGTCGCGTATGGTCGCGAAACTGGTGGCGGAGGATTGGTAGAGTTCGGTGAGGTTGGCGGCTCGGATGTCCCGCGACGCGGTGCCGCGCAGCCGGACGGCATCATTGATCTGATAGGTGAGGCCGGCCTTCCAGGTCACGACGGAGCCGCTGCTGCTGTAGTCGGTCAGGCGCACGGCCCCGTTGAAGTCCAAGGACTTGACGAACGGCAAGTCGGCGATCAGGGGGACGACGGTTTCGAGGAATACCTCTTTGACGTCGTACTTGCCTGACAGGTTCTTGGGGTTCCCCACTAGGAAGCCGTTGGCGACCGAGATCGGATCGGCCGTGCTCTTGATGCTCTCTCGCCGGAGCTCGCCGCCAAGGGCCACGGAAACGGGGCCGGCCCAGCTCGAGAATGGTTCGCCGGTGAGACTGAACGCGGCGACCTGCTGCTTGTTGGTGGTCCATGACTCGGTGGTACCGGTGACATAGTTGATCGCGCTCGCCGAGGGCGCGCCGTAGCCCACGATGTTCAGCGGAACACAGGCCGGCGCCGTCGCAGCCGAGCGGCACACGATTTGGCCGGAGACAGGATCGCGTATGGCATCCATGGCCGCGATGGCGCGGCCCACGATCAGATTGTTCTCGGTCCGATCGTGCGAATAGTTCTGGCCGTAGGTGTAGTAGGCTGACCATTTCCAGGTCTCGCCGAAAGATCCATCGAGGGCGCCGACGATCCGTTTGGTCTCATTGACGGGGTGGGCGACGATGAACCCGAAATCGGTGTTGATCCGACCGACCTGAAGCTGGGTCTGGCCGGCGCCGATCATCTGGTTGCGCACCGCCGTCGGCAGGAACGGGTTGTCGACTCGGATGAGGTAGGGCGCAGTGCTGAAGGAGGCCAGCATGTCGTTGCTGGACTCGATCCGCGCATAGGACGCCTCGACAGAGCCTTTGATCGTCGGGGTCAGCTCATAGGATGCGGTTGCATAGAGTGTTTTGCGTTCGCCGGGGGTGACCAATGACGTCACGGTGCCCTGGTTGATGCCGTCGCCGCCGATCATGAACCCGCCGCCAGTCACCTGGCCCAGCCTGAACGGCTGCAATACGCCGCCCGGGCCGAACTGCATGTTCGCTAGGGGGCCGCTCAGGATGAGGCCGCTCTCGGTGCGGCCCGACTGATGGACGTAGGGGCTTCTGAGGCGAAGGTACTGGCCGTTGGTCGCCGTCGCGTTGGCGTTGTTGACGATCTGCCATTCCTGTCGGCCCCAGTTGCGATCCTGCTGGTCCAGGATGCCGCTGTTGCGATACCACTCTCCGGCGATGGCAGCGTGGCCGCGTCCTTGGGCGAAGGAGAAGCCCTGAGCCAGGGTGGCCTTGGTCTCACGATTGTCGCCCCGGCTACTGACGCCATACTGCACACTGGCGCGACCGCCATCCAGCCTGTCGTCGAAAATCAGGTTGACCACTCCGGCCACCGCGTCCGAGCCCCAGGCTGCCGAGGCGCCCCCCGTCACCACTTCGACGCGCGAGATCAGGGCCTGAGGGATCAGATTGATGTCGAGGGCTCCGCCCGAGGTCGTCGGCACATGCCGGCGGCCATTCACCAGCACCAGGGTGCGGTTCGCGCCCAGGGCCCTGAGGTTCAAATAGTTGGCGTTGCCGTTCGAACGCTGATTGCCGCCGGTCGCGGGCGTGGTGTTGGCGAAGAAGGCGGGGGTCTGGTTGAGCCCGTCGGCGACACTGGTGACAGCGCGTAGGGCGAATTCCTCAGCGGTGACGACCGTCGTGGGGGTAGGGGCCGTGAAACCTGCGCGGTCCACCCGCGAGGCGGTCACAATGACGGTGTCGACCGTCGCGGGCTCGCTGGAGGGCGACTGGGCCAGGGCCGGCGAGGCGACCAGGCCGCCGCCGAGCGCGGCGGTGAGCGCGATCACGGACGCCGCGGTCGGGCGCAGTCCTGATGTCAGGGCGCGTCGCCGGAGCCTCAATTCAAGCTGTGTGGTCTCCACGGTGTTCATGATGCCTTACCCCTAATGTTTCGGATCCGACGCCGCAGATGCGGGTCGCAAGGTCAGAGGCGCTCAGCCTCGATCGATCACCAGTCAACGTGATCGCCACGCCTTAATGGCGTTTTCGACGGGTACGCTGATCACTTTTTGATGGATAGTCAACTGCAATGTGCGCTGTAAAACGCATGATAAGATGACGCGCCAATGTTCGGCGCTACCCTTGCCTCCTCCTTGTAAATCTTAGGGTTGTGCAGGGTTCGAAGTTCGCGTCGTGTCATCGTCGCGGCGCGACTAGCCGGCCATTGCTTAAAGTCTGGGAGCCATGCCGCTGACAAGTGCGTCACTCTTTTACGCAAAAATCGATTGAAAGTGCATTGCATTACGAGTCAATTTCACACTGCGTCGCCTAGATGCGACGCATGGGGGCTCCAGCGCGCTCTTCGCGCGGGCGGAGCTGACGGCGAATGTCCGGGATTCAGGCGGCCAATGATCAAGCGCCGAACTTTCATCGCGACGGCGACGGCGACGGCCTGGGCCGCGCTGCCCGTGGTAGCGAAAGATGACCCGATGTTCCGCGTTCGGGCGCTCGCCGAGCAGGCTCAGAGAGATCTCGCCGCGCCCGGCCTGGTTTATGGCGTTGTTCGCGGCGGAGGAATGGTCTCGAAGGGCGCGCTTGGTGTGCTGCGCCAGGGCGGCGCGGCGGCCACGGACCAGACGGTGTTTCGCGCCGCCGCAGCTTATCGGCCGTTGCTGGCGATGGCGATCGCCAGCCATGTCGAGCAGGGGCGCCTGAGTTTCGACCAGCCGATCGCCGATCTGCTGCCGGGGCTGCGAGTCGGAGATCCCCGCTTTGTCGGAGCCACCGTCGACCACCTTCTCACCCACCGTAGCGGGCTGCCCGACGATGTCCCGCCGGGCGCGGGCTCGAGCCCCGTCAAGCTGGACTTAGGTGTC
The DNA here is from genome assembly GCF_036677185.1 of Phenylobacterium sp. Lineage (GTDB taxonomy): Bacteria > Pseudomonadota > Alphaproteobacteria > Caulobacterales > Caulobacteraceae > Phenylobacterium. Next base: position 268,305 of record NZ_JAKFEN010000021.1, on the reverse strand, counting down.
GATCTTTCCGGGGTGTGGCTTCAGTTCGTGCCCGGCGACGGATTTGCTCCGAGCAGGCTTGGGCTGCTGCTGTTGACGGCGGTGATCGAGACGCTCGACGCGGCTCCGTTCGCCGCGGCGATGCGTGGGGGGCTGTTCTCCAGGTTGGACCTGCGCCGTTCGACGTTCGGGATCGACACGGTCGATCCCACCGGGCTGGCGGCGCCCCATGTTGCGGACGGCGTCGGCGTGACCCGGCCGCGTGCCGATCTGCTGATCGCCCCGGATCGATTCGCTGTCGGCGACCTCTTCTCCTGTACCGACGACCTGCTGGGCCTTGTGCAGACACACCTGTCCGAGGGGCGGTCGGGTCGCCGGGGCATGGTCTCCTCGGCGATGGTCCGGACCCTGACAGCGCCCCTGTCGGTGAAGATCGGCGTTCCTGGATATCCAGCGGGTCTGCAGGTGGCGCGAGGCTGGTTCGTCCTGCCCCGCGCCGGCCGGAGGATCCTGGCCCACGGGTCTGGAGGCGGCGGCTACAGCAGCCTGTGCCTGTTCTGCCCGGAAGGTCGCTTCGGACTCGTCGTCCTGGCCAATGCACAGACCAAACCGCGCAGCGACCCGCTTCGGAGCTTCGCGCTCACCGCGATCGACGAGGGCCTGTTCGACGTCGGCCGCGGGCCAAACGGGCAGGCGCATTGAAAGTTTAAACCTAGCGTCGCGGTCGCGGCGCGCCAGACATTGGAGACGGGCATGAAGTGGGTGTTGGCGGCAGGTCTTTTGGGATGCGTTTGGCTAACGACGCCGGCCACGGCCGCGGAGCGGTACGATCTGGTGATATCCGATGGTCAGGTCATGGACCCTGAATCCGGATTACGTGCGGTGCGCACGATCGGAGTCAAGGATGGCAAGATTGCTGCGATCTCCGAGGGTGCGCTTACAGGCGCTCGGACGATCAACGCCAAGGGCAAGATCGTGGGGCCAGGCTTCATCGATCTGCATGCGCACGGGCAGTCGCTGCTGGCCGGACGGGTGCAGGCCTTCGATGGCGTCACCACGGCCATCGAGGCCGAGGCCGGCCAGTTCCCCGTGGACAAGGCCTACCGGAACGCTGCCCAGGAAGGCCGGGCGACGAACTACGGCTTCACGGTTTCTTGGAACCTGGCCCGCGCGGTGGTGCTGGCGGGCGTCGAGGTCGACGGAACATGGAAGGGCGGCGAGAAGGCGCGTCTTAATGAAGAGGGCCAGCGCGCGGCCACGGCGCCGGAGGTCGAGCGCATCCTGGCCTTACTCGACCAGGGGCTCGATCAGGGTGCGCCCGGCATCGGCCTGGCGCTGGGTTACATGCCCGGGGCCCAGGCGGAAGAGGTGTTCGCCGTCTCGCAGCTGGCGGCCCGGCGAAATGCCGAGATATTCACCCACATTCGCAGCACTACGCCTGACTTTTCGGGGACCGAGGAGGTCATAGCGAACGCGGTGTCGACCGGCGCTCATTGGCACATCATGCACGTCTACTGGAACAGCCCCGCCCAGATGGAGCTGATCGCCGGAGCCATGAAGGCCGGCGCGCCGATCACGCCGGAGACAAAGGGGCTGCTGACCGGGTCGACTTTCGTGGGCGCGCCATTCATGCGTCCGGAGGCGATGAAGAAGATGGGGAAGACGCCTGACCTTCTCTATTACGGTCGGCACGTCACCACATTTGAGGAACTGGCGGAAATCCAAGCGAAGGATCCGGACGCCCTCATCATCAACCTGCACAAGCTTACCGACGATAACGATGTCAGGCTGCGGGAGGAAACGGCCCGCCGGATACGAACGCCGGGCTGGACCCTGGCCTCGGACGCCATGCCCTGGACCAATTTCAAAGGTGACCGGCTGCCCAGCGATCTCTGGCCCCTCCCGGCCGACGCCTGGGCTCACCCGCGCTCGGCGGGCAACTTCACCCGCGTAATCCAAAAATACGTGATGGAGTGGAAGCTGGTGGACATGATGGACGTCTTCCGCGCGGCCTCGCTGAACCCGGCTCTGGAACTGGAGCGCCATGTCCCGATGATGCGCGCCAAGGGGCGGGTGAAGGTTGGCGCCGATGCTGATCTGCTCGTGTTCGATCCCGTCGCTGTTCGCGCCGTCGCCACTGAACGGAAGCCGGGCGCCCTCTCAGTCGGCATGGACTATGTCATCGTGAACGGCGCCGTCGTTATCGACAACGGCAAACTCGACGTGCGGGCCCTGCCAGGGCGGCCGATCCTCAACACGCCGCGTTGACCCGCCATGGGCGGCGGGTGTGTCGAATATCCGCCGCCTCTTCGTCAAATCCTCGACGCCCCAAGTCATGCGATCCACGCGTCAGCACGCTAGGATGGCGCTGACCTTCCTGCCCAAGCTCAGGTTCCGCAATGAACTACTATCGCAATTTTCCGGACAGGGCGGCGCTCGAGCGTGAGTACTCCCCCAGCTCCTGCGTGACGAACTGGAGGGAGATACTTGGTCAATATACGGAGAAAAGTGAGCAGGCGCGCGCGTTCGCCGACGCTCACGTTACCCTCGCGTATGGCGGTGGCCCCCAGGAGACGATGGATTTCTTCCCGGCCAAGGGACATCGGGCCGGCGCCGGTCAGCCTGTCCTAGTCTATATCCACGGGGGCTACTGGCAGGAACTGAGCAGTCGCGAGCACAGCTTTCCGGCGCTGGCCGCGAATGCGGCTGGCCTAGCCTATGTGGCGATAAACTACGGACTCGCGCCTCAGGTGTCGCTCGATGAGATGGTCGATCGTTGCCGGCGCGCGGTGCTCGTCCTTTACGAGCGGGCGGAGGAGCTAGGTCTCGACGCGGAAGCGATTCACCTCGCCGGGTGCTCTGCGGGCGCGCAATTGGCCGCCATGACCGCCCTGAGCGATTGGGCGGGGGCCAACCCGGTACGAAGCCTAACGCTGCTCAGCGGTGTCTACGACCTGAGGCCTCTGCCGCTCACCTACGTCAACGACGCGGTGGGCCTGACGGGGGAGGCCGCGCTGCTGAACAGCCCCCTGCTGCTCGTCGACGCCTTCCAGGGCGACTTACCGCCCGCCCTCGTGGCCGTCGCCGAGAACGAGCCTTCGGAGTTCAAGCGACAGTCCAAGGCGTTCGCAGAGGCGATCCGGATCAAGGGCGGGTGCGCGGAGCTGCGGGAATTCGCCAATCGAAACCACTTCGACCTGATCTTCGACCTGCTCGACCCGCTGACGGCGTTTGGGGCCGCGACCCTGAATCACCTGCGGCGGGCGTCGCCGGGTCAATCCTGATCACTTGGCCGGCCGCTCCAGGTGGCGGAACAGGAACGCGTTGGTCGCCTCGTAGATGGAGAGCGTCGAGGCGTACATCTGTGGATTGTGAATCTCATTCGGGATGATCTTCTGCTCGAATTCCACATTCTGCCGTCGCAGGGCGCCGGCCAGCTCGACTGCTTGCGAGAACGGTGAGGCACGGTCGTCATCGTTGTAGATCAGCAGGACAGGCGCCTTCCAGGTCGATATGGCGCCGATCGGTGAGGCGGCGACCAGGGCAGCGCCCGCTGCAGTGTCGGATGGACTCACGAAGCCCGCCTTGACGAAAAGCGAGCGCCAGTTGGTGAGTGCGGAGTTGACTACGCCCGCCGCCAGGAGGTCCGACGACCGCGCAAGGCCCTGAGCGGTCAGCATGCCGCCATAGCTGTGCCCCCAGCTGCCGATCCGCGTCTTGTCGACGTCCGGGCGCCCAGCCAGGTAGAGCGCACCGGCGCGGACATCGGCCGCTTCGCTGCCGCCGGCTGGGCCGAAGCCTTCCGGCAGCCGGAAGTTCAGGCCGTAGCCGGAGCTTCCGCGATAGTTCACGGCCAGGACCACATACCCCTGGGACGCGAGATAGAGGCAGTTGGCGTAGTTGTGAGGTTCGTTGCCCCAGGCCAGCAAAGACTGCTTGCGAGGCCCACCATGGAAGAAGAGCAGGGCGGGGTGAGGCCCATTCCCGGCGGACTTCGGCGGCAGGAACAGTTGCCCGTGGAGGGTCAGGCCGTCGGCGGCCTGGAAGGTCACGGGAACCGGCGCGCTCAACTTGGACGCCGGATAGGTAGCCGGGATGTCGTTGCCGACCAGCGGGCGCATTCTACCATCGGTCTCGACCACGCTTGGACGCAACGGAGCCACGCCTCCGCTCTGCAGGCCCGCGATAGCGCCGCCATCGCCCGAGACGATGGGGCGGTCCTCGCTGTCCTCGCCGTGGGTCAGTTGGGTCGGCGCGCCGCCGAGAACCTGAACCCTCCAGAGGTGACGCCGGTCGGGATCGCCCTGGTTGGATGCGTAAACGATGCTGCGACGATCGGGCGCCATCTCCGAGTGGGTCACTTCGAACTGGCCGCTCGTTAAGGCGCGGGCTTCGCCGCCCCTCGCCGGCACGGCGTAGAGGTGGACCCAGCCCGTCTTCTCCCAAGGAAAGACGATATTGTCGCCGGCGGCCCACATCAGCGGCGCCTTCTGGGCGGGCGAGTCGAAGGTGGTGAAGACGCTGCCGACGCCGGGATCGGCCCGCCAGACGGCTTTTCCCTCACCCGTCCGCGCGTCAGCGACGATCACGGACCAGGGAATTCCCGTCCTTGGCGCGGGAAAGACGCCGCCGCCGCCGGCCGTCCGCATGAACGCCACCCGAGCGCCGTCGGGAGACCATGTCGGATTCGAGTCGGTGTCGAGGCTGGGCGCTAGCCAGGTCAGGCGCTCGTTGTCCAGGGCATAGACCCCGATGAAGGCGTGGTCGCCGCGCTGGCTGACGAATGCGAGGCGGGCGCCGTCAGGGGACCAGGCCATGGCAGGTGGCAGGCCTGGCGTTTGGGGTCCGGGGGAGCCGTTGTCATGGAGAAGCTTGCGCGGTTTTCCGCCCGCCAAGTCTACGACCCAGATCTGGCCTCCAAACACATAGGCGACGAGATCTCCCCTGGGTGAGACCAGAGGAGAGCGGCCTTCGGCGAGTCTCCGGCTGGTTCCAGAAGACAAGGAGACCGCCCAGATCTCCTGCGGGCTCGCGCCTGCCGCCAGGCTGGTGGGGTTGGGATTGCGATCTGCACCGCCCAGGAACCCGCCGGTGAGCGTGCCGCCGCGCGTGTAGATGATCTCACTGCCGCCCGGGACCCAGTTCAGCTCTCCCAGATCGAGCCCGTCGTCCTTTGAGAAGTTGGTGATCTGCCTAGCGCCGTATCCTCCCGCGCCGGGCGCCGCGACCCAGATGTTGCGGCGCCCGCGTTCGTTGGTGGTCCAGGCGAATTGCCGGCCGCCCGGCGCCGCCACGGGGCCGCTGGGTATCGGTACGCCCAGGATCTGGTCCAGGGTTGGGCCGCGATCCTGAGCCAAGCCTGGAGTGAGGCTCACGGTCGCTACGACCGATGCGCAGAGGAGCGCCGCAAGAGGATGTCCCATTGGTCTGTTCCTGTGAGGAGGGGCGGGCGGTGCACGAAATTCCGATACTCGGACGGGGACGCATGCGCCCCCGCCACGACCGAGATGCCGTCTGGAGGCGAGGGACTGGCCATTCTCCGGCCTCTGTTCTCGTTTTCAGCTCCCAGATTGCTAAATGGTGCATGGTAGAATGCAATATAAATTATCGTAATGCGTGGCTGAGCCGGAGGCCCTTGCCCATGCAGCGGATTGGAAAAGTAGTCTGTTGAAATGGTTCAAATGTGGACCTTGATCAGACTTCTATGACGTCGATGCTGCGGCATGGCCCACAGGGACCCGTCTCAGATGCACGCTTCCATGCCCCACGCGCCCAGGTCCCGGGATCTCCGGCCGTTGTCGGACTATGCGATCGACCCCCTGACGGGCTTCGTGCCCGGTCGCGATCAGCTACGCCGGTTGCCCCAGCAGTTCGAGGCCTGGGAACAGGTCGTCCCCCTGATGCCCCCCTTCATCCGTTCGGGCCGCATCCGCGAGGTCCTCGGTGGACTGCCGACTCTGGATGTCGCCGACCTGGTCGGAGAGGCGGAGCAGGAGCGCGCGCTACTGCTGCTGACGATGTTCGCTAACGCCTGGGTCTGGGGCGGGCGCGATCCCGATCTGACGATCCCGTCGCCGTTGGCCCGGCCGCTCTGCGCGCTCGCCGACGATCTGGGGCGGCCACCGATAACCCACTATGGATCGATGGCGCTGCGAAACTGGCGGCGGGTGGATCCCGACAGGCCTCTGTCGCTCGACAACGCGCAGATGGATGTGGGCTTCCTCGGCGGCGTCGATGAAGAGTGGTTCTATCTCGCGTCCATGGGGGTGGAGCTGGCTGGCGCGCCCCTGCTCAAGTCGTTGCACACGGCGGTGCTCGCCTCACACGAAGGCGAGGACGCCGACGTCATGGTGCTGCTCGACAGGATTGCCGACGAGCTGGGTCCGGTCATGTCGGCGCTCCAGCGGATGCGCGAATGGTGCGATCCGCACATCTTCTATCATCGCGTCCGAAACTTCGTGGCCGGCTGGCCGGACCCTGGCGTGATCTATGAGGGCGTATGGCCGGAGCCTCGGAAATATATCGGCGGAAGCGCCGGCCAAAGCTCGTTGATCCAGGCGGTCGACGCGGCCCTTGGCGTCGTCCATGACGGCCCGGTCACAGGGCCGTTCTTCGCCACCATGCGAACCTACATGCCGCGACCTCATCGGCAATTCGTCGAGGACATCGCCGACGTCTCTCAGCTCCGTCGCCGGGTCGAGCGCGGCGCGCCCGCTCTGGCTCACGCTTATAATCGCGCTCTCGGGCGGGTCGAGAAGTTCCGCGCCGCGCACCGGCGAATGGCGCACGACTATGTCAGCGTTCCGTCGGGCGCCGCGCCCGGCGAGACGGGAACCGGCGGCACGACATTTGGCGAGTTCCTGGATGATGCCCAGCACGAGACTCGGCGCCAGTCGGTCCAGTTCCACGCCAAGGCCTCCGAAGCATGAGCCAGACCCCGGTGCAGATAAGCCTGGAAGACTGCCGGAAACTCGACGCCGACGACGAGCTTCGGGCTTTCCGGGATGAGTTCCGCTTGCCGGCGGACGTGATCTACCTCGACGGCAACTCGCTGGGCGCGCTTCCTGTTCAGACAGCCGACCGCGTGGTCGACCTCATCGAGCTGGAATGGGGGCGTGACCTCATCCGCAGCTGGGAAGCAAATGGTTGGATCGGGGCGCCGAGCCGGATCGGCGACAAGATCGCTAGGCTGGTCGGTGCGCACGTCGGCGAGGTTATCGCCACCGACTCGACCTCCGCCAACCTCTTCAAGCTCATCGTCGCGGCGCTTCAGGCCAGGCCCGGGCGACAAGTCGTGCTGTCGGAGCCCGGCAACTTCCCTACCGACCTATACATGATCCAGGGCGCGCTCGCGGCGCTGAGCGGAGGCCATCGGCTGGAACTGCGACCGCGCGATCGGCTGGCCGAGGCTATCGACCACGACACCGCCCTCGTCTTGCTGACTCACGTCCACTACAAGACCGCCGACGTTTTTGACATGCCGGAGATCACAAGCCGGGCCCATGCTGCGGGTGCCCTGATGCTCTGGGATCTGAGTCATAGTGTCGGCGCCGTTGCGGTCGATCTCAACGCCGCGCGCGCGGATCTGGCAGTGGGCTGCGGCTACAAATATCTGAACGGCGGACCGGGAGCGCCGGCCTTCCTCTTCGTCGCCGAACGTCATCACCAAGACCTGACGTCGCCCCTGACAGGATGGATGGGTCACGCCAGCCCATTCGATTTTTCCGACGCCTATCAACCGGCGCCGGGCGTGCGGCGCTTCCTTTGCGGGACCCCGTCGGTCATGGGCCTAGCGGCGCTCGAGACGGGCGTCGATCTCCTGCTGCGGGCCGACATGGGGGCGATCGCCGCCAAGTCGGCGGCGCTCTGCCGCCTGCTGACGACACTTGTCGAGCAGGAGTGCGGCGCTTACGGCCTCGAAGCGATCGGGCCGGCGCTTGGGCAGCCGCGAGGCAGCCATGTGTCGTTCCGCCACCCGGACGGCTACGCCATCATGCGGGCCCTGATCGCCCGCGGGGTCATCGGCGACTTCCGCGGGCCCGACGTGCTGCGCTTTGGCCTGACCCCGCTCTACCTGGGTTTTGAGGACGTGTGGCGAGCCGTCCAGACCCTTCGCGCCGTCCTAGCCGACCGGCTTTGGGACGCGCCGGAATATCGCGTGCGGACCCTGGTCACCTGAGATTGGGGCGCATGAAATCTGACAGTGGAGATGAGACGTGAGCGCGAACATCGATCGACTTGGTCCGTTACGCCTGCCGGTTATCGCCGCGCCTCTGTTCCTGATCTCGGATCCGGAACTGGTGGTAGCGCAATGCAAGGCGGGGGTCGTCGGCTCATTCCCGTCGCTGAATGCGCGACCCATCAGCCAGCTAGACGAGTGGCTCGCCTTCATCACCGAGGAACTGGCGAACTGGAACCGGCTCAATCCGGACCGCCCCGCGGCCCCCTTCGCCGTGAACCAGATCGTCCACAAATCAAACAATCGGCTCGAGGAGGACCTCGAGCTCTGCGTGAAATACAAGGCGCCCTTGGTGATCACATCGCTGGGCGCCCGCGAAGACCTCAATGAGGCGATCCACAGTTATGGCGGCATGGTCCTGCACGATGTCATCAACAACCGCTTTGCGCACAAAGCCGTGGAGAAGGGCGCCGACGGCTTGATCCCGGTGGCGGCCGGCGCCGGTGGTCACGCTGGAACCCTGTCGCCCTTCGCGCTGATCCAGGAGATCAGGGCGTGGTTCGACGGCCCCGTGGCCCTGTCGGGCGCGATCGCTAGCGGCTCGGCGATTCTCGCGGCCCAGGCTATGGGCGCCGACTGGGCCTACATCGGATCGGGGTTCATCCCGACCCAGGAAGCGAAGGCGGCGGCGGGTTACAAGGCGGCCATCGTCGAGGGCACGTCAGAGGACATCGTCTACTCCAACCTCTTCACCGGTGTGCATGGCAACTATCTGACTCGCAGCGTCGTCCAGGCCGGTTTCGACCCTACGAACCTTCCCACCTCCGATCCGTCCAAGATGAACTTCGGAAGCGGCGGCAACACCGCGGCGAAGGCTTGGCGCGACATTTGGGGGTGCGGCCAAGGCATCGGCGGTATCGACGGTATCCCCACGGTCGCGGGCTTCGTGGATCGTCTGGAACGTGAATATCGCGAGGCGCGGTCACGCCTGAACCAGATCGCCGCGGCCTAGCCGCCGGAGGCGGGCCGAGATGGGAGCGCACGATATGACGAGTCCACAGGTTGACGTCGCACAGGCGCTGGCGGCCGATCCCACACTGATGTCGCTCCTGCGGTCTCAGGCCGCGGCGCGCCCGTCGCATCCGGCGATCGTGGCGATGACCGGACCGAACGACCCCGATCCACGGGTCTTCTCCTACGCGGACCTGCTCGGCCGGGTGGAGGCGACCGCCGCGGCGTTCGCGGGGTTTGGACTGGACCGCGACTCCAGCGTCGCCATCCACCTGCCGGTCTGCCCGGAGTCGGTCGTGGCCTTCATCGCTGCGGCTTCGGTCGGCATCGCGTTTCCGCTGAACCCGCTGTTGTCCGCGGACGCCCTGACCTCCCAACTTGACCTCGGCGCCGCTGCGATCCTGCTTTCGGCGACGTCCCAGGCCGCCGGCGAAGGCCCGAAGGGGCCAGGGGCCACCTGCCGTCCCGTCCGCCAATTGATCCTTGATCTCGGGGCCGGCGACGGCGGTTCTGATTGGCGCGATTTCCTTGCTGCAAGCCCTACGCCGTCGCCTGAATTCGGGACCGGTCGAACCGCCGCCTTGTTCCACACGGGCGGAACGACTGGGTCGCCGAAGCTAGCGGAGCTCTCGGAAGCCAATCTGGTCGCCGGCGCCCTGCTGGCGGCGCATGCGCTCGCGTATCGGGCCGACGACCGGATTCTGAATGGATTGCCGCTGTTCCACGTGGGCGGCCTGATCGACATCGTCCTGGCGAGCTTCGCGGTCGGTGGCACGGTGATCCTTCCGAGTCCGCTCGGTGCGCGCGATCCGAACGTCGTCAGTGGAATATGGGATCTGGTGGATCGAACCCGAACGACGCTGATTGGCATGGTCCCGACATCGTTGGGTCTTGTCGCCGAACGCCCACTCGGTGACGCGAACCTCGACGCCCTGCGTGGTTTCGTGACGGGCGCGTCGCCTTTGCCCGGCCACATCGCGCTGAAACTACAAGCGATGACAGGCCGCCCTGTCTGCCAGGTCTATGGGATGACGGAACTGTCGGGAATCTGCTCGGCCCAACCGGTCGATGGCGAGATTCGGACCCTGGCCGTCGGCTTCATTCCTTCGCCCATGGAGGTCCGCATAGTCGATGGCGAGGCGCAGTTCAGAGGCCCGAACGTATTCCAGGGTTACAGAACGACGGCGGGGACCAGCCGGGGTTCCGTGGAAGGATGGGTCCATAGCGGAGATCTCGGTGACATCGGAGTCGATGGACAACTGCGTCTGTCTGGCCGATCGAAGGACATGATCATTCGCGGCGGGCACAATATCGACCCGGCGATGATAGATGACGCCGCCCTAGCCCACCCCGACGTCCTCCAGGCCGCCGCCGTCGCCATGCCGGATTCCTATGCCGGTGAGGTCCCGGTCTTGTTCGTCGTGCTGAGGCCAGGCTCCTCCTGTCTGGTTGAAGACATCCAGGAGTTCGTCGCGGCGAGGCTAGGTGAGCCGCCGGCGCGTCCCAAGCAGCTCTTCGTGATCGAAAGCCTTCCGCTGACCCCGGTTGGCAAGGTCGCTCGATACAAACTCCGTCAGGAGGCCACCGCATACAAAGTCCGGGAAGCGTTGGATCATCTGCCATTCGAAGACGTCCGGTGTGATGACGTGGCCGCCAGGACCGTGATGGTGGTATGGCGAGTGGGTGCGGATGCGGAAAGCCGTCGCGAAGGTGGCAGGCGGATCGAAAGCCTGGGGTTGTCGGCTCTGACTGAGCGAGACCAGAAGTTCGGCGCAAAACGATCGGAGAGTATCTAGTCGATCTCGGTGATCCCTAAGAGCATCACGGCTCAATCGGCCCAATTCCGTAACGATCACACCTAAACAAGGGTCAAGCGAGACCTGAATTCAGTCACCATCTACGAATATCTGAAACGATATTCACCAAGCGTCGAGAATTACTGAGCGAAAATGGAGCTTCGACATCTACGCAACTTTGTCGTTCTAGCTGAAGAGTTGCACTTCGCTCGTGCGGCCAGCAGACTCGGAATCGAGCAATCGCCTCTTAGTCGCGCCATACGTGACTTAGAAATAGATATCCGAGTTCGCCTGTTTGCTCGCACGCGGCGTTCCACAAATCTCACACCGGCCGGTGAAGCCTTCCTATCCACCGCCCGTCGGATTCTCGCTGACGCCGACGCGGCGGTACGCGAGATGCGGGCCCATGGGGCCGGGCCTACAATTCGGCTTGGAGTAGCCGAAGGCACCGGCGGCTCCGGTCTGACGCGTTTTATCGACGCCATGGCTAACATTGAGTCTGGGTTCAAGCTCAGCATACTCGAGCGGCCGCTACGCGATCTCATCGCGCTTGCTGCCGGTGAGGCGCTTGACGGACTACTCACTGCAGAGCGGCCGGTGACATCGCTGTTGGTTTCGATCAGCGCCTGGGAGGACTCCTTCGAGCTGATCTCACCCCTTCATGTGGGACACAGGAAGCTCGCAGATCTACGCGGAAGCGCCCTGATACTTCCAGATCCGCAGGCCATGCCCGGGTTGTCGTTGCAGGTGCGTGAGATTCTGCGCGTGGGGAACATTCAACATGACGTGGTGGGTCTCTTTTCCACGGCGCCGACGCTAGCGCGAATGGTGGAGGCATCGATCGGGGCGGGCTTGTTGCCAGACGGATTGGCACCATCGGAGCCAAGAGTAGCAGTGCATCGGCTACCGCTTCGTCAGGCGCGATATAGCGTTTGGCTAGCAACACGTAACGGAGATCGTGCAAACCCTCGGCGCCAGACACTGGTGCGGGCTGCCGAAACAGTTCAACGCGACGGTGGCAAATAGGGTGCAAGAACCAAATCAACCGCCACAACGATCCGCAACGGGAAGCCCGGCCGCACCCTGATGGTTGGTTTGATGCCCAGATTTCGTCGGGTTAGTTCCTGACCAGCCTGATTGACGCTGTCCTGCGCCCCGTCGCGCACCGCCACGATCACATCGCCGCGCGCCCCACTCGATGGGGGTGCGGTTAGTTCGGCGCTGACGCCGAGCAGGCTCGAGACCAGAGCGCCGCCGGCCAAGCGTCGCCAGTGGCGATCGACGACATCGGTCAAGCCGGCATGGCCTTGAGCATCAACGCCCAGGAGTCGATCCAGCAGCAATGACCGTCCATCTGGGAGGATCAGGCGGGTCCACACCACCATCGCGCGGCTCTCTCCAAACGCGGTCTGGCTGTCGTAGGTGCCGAGCACGCGAGCACCCTGCGGGATCAATATGGTCCGGCCGGTGACGCTGTCGAACACCGGCACCGTCACGGTGGCGATGATTTGGCCAGGGAGGTCGGAATTCAGCCCGGTTACGAGGGCCGCGGAGATCACAGTCCCCGCCATGATCGTGAACGGCGACTCGGGCGACGTCAGGCGATGCGCCGAGACAGTCGGCGCACCTGACGCCGCCCGTGCGAACGCTTCGTGGCGCGAAGGCGTGAGTTCGACTCGGGTCGCGGAGGCGTCGGATGTGGGAAGGCTCAATGCTGGAACGATTGCGCCGGTGTGGGGGCCATCGGCGCCCAGGTCTGCCGCGGACACCGCAGGTGTTGAGGACGCCGAGAACAACGGAGAGCCGATGGCCTCGTGCGCTGTCTTGATCTGGTCCTCGCGCATTTGATCCGCGGCCGAGCTCGGCGCGACCGGTCCGACCTGGGGTATCGCCCCCTCCGGGATCCGCCCGTCCTGCTGTGCGCGCAGGATCGGCTCGCCGAGATCGCCTGGTAGTGGCGGCCCGAGTTGAGGGACGGCGACGCCCGTGCCCAACCCGGCATAGTTCCGCGGCAGCCGGTTCAGGCCCTCGGCCGTCGCTCGTCGATCCACGGAATACAGCTCGTCCGGGGCTTTGGGTTTCATGGGCGGACGCAGCGCCCAGATCGCGCCGCCCAGAACAACCACGGCCGCGCCGCCTAGCAAGCCGGCCAGGGCTTTGCGCGACAGGCGTGTCACCGGCCGTGGCTTGGCGCGGATGGCCAGCGTCTCGGGACGCTCCTTCGTGGGTTCGGTCATCGGAACAACCCGCGCGCTTTGCGGCCATCTGTCCGTTCTATGCGCACCACGTCCTGGCGCTTGCCGCCCAAGCGCAGCTCGGCGGCGCCGAAGACGCCATCGACCACATAGTAGGGCGCGCGGACGCGGTAGTTGACGAGCTGGCCTTCGCCGTCCGGCCCAACCACGAAAAGCGGCGGCAGATCGGTCTGGGCGATGCCGGCGGGAAATTGGATGTAGACCTTCTCGCCATCGTCGAAAGCGTTCACCGGGCGCCAAGCCGGCCGGGCGCCAGTGATGGCATAGCGGAATTGCAGACGGTCGATCTGTATCCCCGCGGCGCTCGGCGCCTGGACGTCGGCCTCGACGCTCTGCCGCTTCAGGGCCATGAGCTCATCCTGCGGGTAGCTCCAGGAGACGCCGGCCATCCAGGCGCTCGGGCCGGCCGTCACCTCAAGCTGATAGAGACGGCGGTCGGTGTAGATCAGCAGGTTGGTTTTCAGATCGGCCCGCGTGGGTTTGATCAGGACGTGGACCTGCTGGCCGGCGCCCGCGCCGCTGGTGGTGTGGCCGATCACCCAGCGGACGGTGTCGCCGGCGGAGACGGAAGTGAGCTTCTCGCCCGGTTCCAGGGCGATGTCCGTCACCTTTCCGGGCGTTGCATAGATCTGGTAGAGCGCGCCGGGCGAGAAGGGCCAGACCTGGATCGCATTGATGAAGCCGTCCTGTGCGGGCTGGACGCGGGCCGCCGCCCCCGCCATGGCGACCCGACGATGTGGATCGACCGATGCTTGGGGTGGCGCGGCCGCCATCGGCTTCAGCTGGCCGGGCAATGGCAAGAGTTGGGGGATGGCCACTACCTGGATCGGCTTGGGCGGCTCCGGCTGGACGATCGCCAGCGCCGTAGGCGGATCAAGGGCGATCTTTGGTGGCGGCGCGGACTGGCTGGCGCAGGCCGCGAGGGTCAGGGATGAGGCGAGGATCGAGGCGCGGCGGATCATGGGGCGCTCGCTGGAACGGGTTGCGGAGGAAGGGACTGTGGCGGGGGGAGCGGTTGCGCCGGCGGCGTCGCTGGCGCGGCCAGGTCCCGGCTCCAGCTCAATCCGTTGACGTAGATGCCGAGTGGGTTCTTGCGCAGCCGCTCCTCGGTGCGCGGTGGCTGCAGCACGACCTGGGCGATCGCCGTCCATCGGTCGGTGGAGACCAGGGCGCCATCGGCATAGCTCTGCTCGGTCCAGCGGATCTGGAAGGCGCCTGGCGAGGCGCGGACCACGCTCGCCACGTCGACCGTCACGGAGGTCTTGCCGACCTTGGCGAAGGGATCGTCCTGCCTGGCGTGGTCGTTGAGGACGGCCGCGCCGCGGTCGGTCGTGAAGTCATAGGCCTCGAGCCAGGCGCGCCGGACCATGACGGGATCGGTCGGCAGCGACCGTACGTCGGTGATGAATCGGGCAAGGTGGAAAGCGATCTGGACGTCTGTCGGCTCATAGGTCTGGCGGACCGCCGCCACATTGCGCACCTCGCCGGTCAGGTCGATTTCGACCACGTAGGGCGCAACTGTCGAGCGGCCGGCTTGCCAGACGATGCCGGCTCCGGCGGCGAAGGCGAGGCCCAGGCAACCGAAGGCCATGAGCCGCCAACCGCGCGCCTGGACACGAGCCGAACCCAGCCGGTCGTCCCAGGCCTGAGCCGCCTTCTGGTAGGGCGTCACCGGTTCCGGGGAGAGGCCGTAGCTCACAGATGATCGTCGAAAGCGCATGGATCAGCTCTCCGGTTCGCGCAGTGAGGGGCCGGCGCTGGAGCCGCCGTGATCGCCGGATTTGACGGTGTGCAGGACTGAGGACGTCGCGCCACGCAGGCCGTGGTTGCGTTTGAGGCGGGAGGCCCAGGCCGGCTCGCCTTTGGAGCCGGATTCCCCACCACCGCCGGCGGATGGCGGCGGTGGTGTAAAGCGCTGACGGACTTGTCCAGCAGCGCCTTCGAGACCGGCTCGAGCGACGCCGGCCAGGCCGCCGCCGACGGATGATGCGCCGGTCCGGCCCGCCGCTCCGGCCGCGTAGGCGGTGCGGGCGCCGGAAGCCAGCGTGGTGGCCGCGCGAAGACCGCCGCCGAGGACGCCGCCGGCCAGGCGGCCAGCCGCCATGGCGCCAGCGCCCCCGGCGACGACCATTCCGGCCGTGGCGGCCGCTGACCCGACGGCCGCGCCAGCGCCCAGCTGCGGTGCGCCGGTGATCAGCCCGCCGGCGATACTGGGGCCGAAGATGCCGAGCCCCAGGAAAGTGATGGAGGCCAGGATCAAGGCGAGCGCCTGGTCGAGCGTCGGCTCGGTTCCGGCGGGCGCCTTGAACTGGGAAAACAGCCCCGTGCCGATGCCGACGATGACCGCCAGCACCAGGATCTTCACGCCGGAGGAGACGACATTGCCGAGCACTTTCTCGGCCAGGAAGCTGGTCTTGTTCCAGAGCGCGAAGGGCACCAGCACGAAGCCGGCCAGCGTGGTCAGCTTGAACTCGATGATGGCGACGAACACCTGGACGGCCAGGATGAAGAAGCTCAGCACCACGATCAGGAAGGCCAACAGCAAGATGGCGATGGTGTCGAGGTTGGTGAAAACGTCGGGGAAGCCGGCCAGCTTGCCGATCGCCTCGTAGAGCGGACGCCCGGCCTCGACCCCGACCGTTGCCAGGCGCCCGGGCTGCAGCAGTTCGGCCTGTCCGATGCTGCCGCCGGAGGCGGTCAGGCCCAGGGTGGCGAAGGAGCGGAAGACGATCCCGGCCAGGCTGTTGAAGTTGGAGATTATGAACGCGAAGGCTCCCACATAGAGGACCTTCTTGATCAGCCGGGCGATCACATCGTCGGCCCCGCCGAGCGCCCAGAACAGCCCCGCCAAGGTCATGTCGATGGCGATCAGGATCGCCGCCAGGCTGCTGACGTCGCCGCCGACCAGCCCGAACCCGCTATCGATGTAGCGGGCGAAGGTGTCTGTGAATTGGTCGATGACGTTGACGTTGTTCATCGGTTGGCGTCGCCCAGGTTGGGTGCGGCGGGGGCCGGCACGTTGACGCTCGCCGAACCTGAGAACCGACGTCGCGTCGCCTCAGCGGCCGCAGCGCAGAGTTCGGGTGTGGCGTCGGCGGCGCGGGCCTTGCAGCGGGCGTGGGCGTCGTCGAGCGCGGCGCGATCGGCGGCGAGCCGTGCGACGTCGATCGTGGGCGCGGCGACGTGGGCCGGCGGCCGCGTCTCGGCCGGTCGTTGGTCGCAGGCCGCCAAAGCCAGCGCCGCCGCCAGCCAGAGGAGCTTGGTGTTCACCAGCATGGTCAGAACGCCTTCACGGGCAGCGGTGCATAGGCCGACGGCGTGCCGACGAACTGCGAGCGGACAGCCTGGGCCCGCGTGTCCGCCGCCAATCCACGCGCTGCCTCGGAGGCCGCGGCGCGGTCCTGGGCGAGCGCGAGCTGCTGGCCCTGCATCGCCTGCTTGGCCTGCAAGGCGAGGAGCTCGTTGGTGGCCTGCACGGCCTGCAGCACGCCGACGGCCGAGGCGCTGCGGGTGCTGACGTCGCTGAGCGTGACTTGGTCGGCGGTGATCTGGTCGGAGACCTGGGCCTGCACCTGCATGCTGGTGCGCAGCGCCTCGAGCGAGGCCGTCCAGCGGCTCCGTGCATCGCTGGCCAGCACCGCGCCCGTCGTGCCGGCGGCATAGCCGGTCGGATAGAGCTGCTTGAACTTCTGATCGAGGGTGGCGATGTCGAAGGCCAGCCCCTTGGCCTGGGCGATCAGCGCCTGGGTGCGGGCGAGATTGGCCTTGAGCTGGGCCAGCGCGCTGAAGTTCAGGCTGGTGAGGTTCTTGGCCCCGTTCAGCAGCATCTGAGCCTGGTTCTGCAGCATGGTGATCTGGTTGGTGATCTGCTGGAGGCTGCGTGACGCGGTCAGGACCGTATGGACGTAGTTGCTGGGGTCGAAGACCGTCAGTTGGGCGCTCGCCTGCATCGGCGCGGCCAGGATGAGGACGGCCGCCGCCGTTGCGGCGAGCCAGGGTGTCTTGGACATGGGTCAGGTCTCCTCTTCGGGGGTAGGGGCATGGCCGTCGATCAGGTCGGCGGCCCAGGCGAGATCGCGGCGACGCAGCCAGGCCGCGGCGAACTTGGCGCCGGCCGGCCGGTCTGCGAGTTGGTCCATGGCGAGGTGATCGGCGGGCGCCGAGGCGCCGGCGAAAGCCAGGGCGACGGGGCCGAGGTCGAGTTCGAACAGCCGATTGCCGAGACGGCTCTGCAGGTAGTAGTCGCGTTTGGGCGTCGCCCTGGCGACGATGTCGATCTGCCGGGCGTTGAGGCCGAACCCCTCATAGATGGTCCGGAGCTGCGGCTCGGTGGCCTGGGGCGAGGGCAGGAAGATCCGAGAGGGGCAGCTTTCGACGACGGCCGGGGCGATGGTCGAGCGATGGATGTCGGCCAGCGACTGGGTGGCGAACACCACGGCGACGTTCTTCTTGCGAAGGGTCTTCAGCCATTCGCGAATGCGGGCGGCGAACAGCGGATCGTCGAGGAAGACCCAGGCCTCATCTAGGACCAGCAGCGCCGGCCGCCCATCGAACGTCCCTTCCAGGCGATGGAACAGGTAGCCCAGCACAGCGGCCGTCAGGGCCGGAGACCGCATCAGGTCCTCCATCTCGAAGGCCTGGAGGTCGGTGAGCGACAGCGCCTCCTCGTCGGCGTCCAGCAGTCGGCCGAACGGTCCGGAGATGGTGTAGGGCGCCAGCGCCTGGCGCAGCGCTGCCGACTGCAGCAGCACCGACAGCCCGGTGAGCGTCCGCTCCTGCGCCGGCGCCGAGGCGAGGCTGTTCAATGCCGCCCAGACGGTGTCCTTGGCGTCGGGCGTCAGCTCCACGCCTTCGCGGAGCAGCAGACCCTGCACCCACTCCGACGCCCACGCCCGCTCGGGGTCGTCGTCGATGTTGCGCAGCGGCTGGAAGCTTAGGCGCCCGTCGAGGCCAAGGTCGTGGAAGGCTCCGCCGAGGCCCAGGACCGTGGCGCGGATCGAGCCGCCCTTGTCGAAGATGCTGATCTGCGCGTCGGCGTACTTGCGGAATTGTAGGGCCAGGGTGGCCAGCAGTACCGACTTGCCGGCGCCGGTGGGCCCTACCACCAGGGTATGGCCGACATCGCCGACATGCAGGTCGAGCCGGAACGGGGTCGCGCCCTCGGTGCGGGTGACCAGCAGCGGCGGCCCATCCAGATGGGCGTTGCGCGCCGGCCCCGCCCAGACCGCCGAGATCGGCATCAGGTGGGCAAGGTTCAGGGTCGAGACGACGGGCGTGCGGACATTGGCGTAGACGTGACCGGGCAAGGACGACAGCCAAGCCTCGACGGCGTTCAGGGTCTCCGGCGTGGCGACGAACCCCCGGCCCTGGATCGTGCGCTCGACCATTCGCAGGCGCTCGTCGGCCAGTTGGGCGTCTACATTCCAAACCGTCACGGTCGCGGTGAGGTAGCCGAACCCCACCGCGTCGGACCCCAGCGCCTGTAGCGCCTCGTCGGCATCGAGCGCCTTGTTGGCGGCGTCGGAATCCACCAGCGGGCTCTCCTGCTGGAAGATGGTCTCCCGCAGTAGGGTGGCGATGCCCCTCCTTTTGGCGAACCACTGGCGCCGGCGCTTGCCGAGTTCCTTCTCGGCGTCGGCCTTGTCCATAAAGAGGAAGCGCACCGTCCAGCGGTAGGAGAAGGCCAGGCGATTGAGCTCGTCGAGCAGGCCCGGCCAGGTCGAGGTCGGGAAGCCCCGGACCGTCAGGGTCCGCAGGTGCGCGGTCCCCAACATCGGCGCCAGGCCCGTCGCGAGCGGCTGGTCGGCGAGCAATGCGTCCAGGTGCATCGGCACTTCGGGGACGGTGACGGGATGGCGCGTCGTCGAGACCGTGCCGTGCAGGTAGGTCAGGGTCTCGGCGTCCTCCAGCCATCCGAACTCCGGCAGCACGCCTTCGAACAGACCCGCCAGCCGCTCGGTCTGGTCGACGAAGCGGCCGAGTTGCGCCCGCCAGTCGACGCCGCGCGGCTCGGCGCTCTCGAAGAGCACCGAGCCGGCGCGGGCCTTCGCTTCTTCCGGGGGCAGGAAGACGACGGTCAGGTGATAGACGCTCTCGAAGAGGTCGCCGCTCTCGTCGAACCTCGCCCGCCGCTCCTGGTCGACGAGCCAGGACAGTGGGTCGGGGAGCTCCGCGTATGGGTAGAGCGCGGCCGGCCGGCGCTCGGCCTCGACGAACAGGGCCCAGCCGGAGCCGAGCCGTTTCAGCGCGTTGTTGAGACGAGCGGCCGTGGCGACCAGTTCGGACTCGGTGGCGCTGTCGAGATCGGGTCCGCGGAACCTTGCGGTGCGTTGGAAGGACCCATCCTTGTTCAGCACGACGCCTGGCGCGACCAGGCCGGCCCAGGGTAGCCAATCGGCGAGGCTGGCCGGACGCTTGCGGTATTCGGCGAGGTTGAGCATCGGGTCAGGCGTCCAGGTGCGGGCGGTGCTTCACGTGGCGGGTGAAGACCTCGACAAACTGGGCGTCGATGCGCGCGCCCCAGACGGCGAGCGCATGGCCCACCAGCCAGATCAGGACCCCGGCCAGCCAGAGGCGAAGCCCGATCCCCAGCGCGGCGGCCAGGGTGCCGACCGCGATCGCCACGGGCCGTGGCGCGCCGCCGAGCAGGATCGGCTCGGTGAGCGATCGGTGCAGCGTGACCTCGTAGCCGCCCGGCGAGCCCTCGGCGGCCATCAGACCAGCGCCCCGCCGCCGAACGAGAAGAAGGACAGGAAGAAGCTCGAGGCGGCGAAGGCGATCGAGAGGCCGAAGACGATCTGCACCAGCTTGCGCATGCCGCCCGAACTGTCGCCGAACGCCAGGGTCAGGCCGGTGGAGATGATGATGATCACCGCGATGATCTTGGCGACTGGCCCCTCGATGGAGTTCAGGATCTGCTGCAGCGGCTGTTCCCAGGGCATGGAAGAACCGGCCGCCAGCACGGCGCCTGGCCAAAGACTGAGGGTCGCAAAGCCTGAGATCAGCAGACCCGCCGATCCTGAGATCCGCCGTTGCGGGTTTCCGCAAATCCGTTTCGCCGTCATGGCGCTTCTCCTGTTGCAAGGGTGATGAGGGGTTCGAGGCGGTAGCCGGCGTCGAGCAGCCCGGTAACGCGGACCAGCTCGCGGACGCGCCTGGCTGGGCCGCGGCCGTCGATCAGCACGACCACGTCGACGGCTTCGGCGATCAGGGCGCGGGGGACATTGATCACGCCCTCGGCGATCAGCTGCTCCAGCCGGTTCAGCGCGCCCACGGCCGACCCGGCGTGAAGCGTGGCGATGCCGCCAGGATGGCCGGTGCCCCAAGCCTTCAGCAGATCGAGGGCCTCGGCGCCGCGGACCTCGCCGATGACGATGCGGTCTGGGCGCAGGCGCAGCGTCGAGCGGACCAGGTCGGCCATGGTGGCGACGCCGGGCTTGGTGCGCAGCGGCACCTGGTCGTTGGAGAGCGACTGCAGTTCGCGGGTGTCTTCAAGGATGATCACCCGGTCGCCGGTCTTGGCGACTTCTTCCAAGAGAGCGTTGGCCAGAGTGGTCTTGCCCGACGAGGTCGGCCCGGCGATGACGATGTTGAGCCGCGTCCGGACCGCGACCCGCAGGGCTTCGGCCTCCTGCGCCGTCATCACCTCATCGGCGACATAGCGATCCAGGGTGTAGACGAGGCTGGCGCGCTTGCGGATGGCGAAGGCCGGGGTCGGCGCGACCGGCGGCAGGATGCCCTCGAACCGTTCGCCGGTCTCTGGTAGTTCGGCCGAGACGATCGGGGTCTTGCGGCTGGCTTCAACGCCGACATGTGTGGCGATCAGGCGGATGATCCGCTCGGCGTCGGCCGCGGAGAGATACTCGCCAGTGGGCGTGCGGCCGCAGGAGAGCCGATCGGTCCAGAGTGAGCCATCGGGGTTGAGCAAGACCTCGACGACATCGTGATCCTCCAACGCCGCGGCGATGACCGGCCCCAGTGCGGTGCGCAACATCCGGACCTGGCGGGCGGCGGAGAGTTCGTGGACACTCACGTTGCGACCTCCGCCTCGGCTTCAGCCGGCGGGGCGTCGTCCAGATGGAAGAAGCGGCTCTCGTCGGGGAAGATCTCCTCGTGAACCTCCTTGACCAGGCTGCGGCCCTGCTGGAGGCGTCGGGCGAGCTGGTCGACGAACTGCCGCATCCGCTCGCGACCCTGCGCGACCGCGGCCTCCTGGTGGGCGGCGGGGATCGGCGAGGTGACGGTCAGGGTGTGGCGGACGAACAACGCCACCGTCTCGATAAGGATGGTCTGGTCGCGCTCCAGCCGGTCGTATTGCCGGGTGAGTTTGTCCAGGCGCTTGGCGATGGCGGCCTCACGCCGGTCGCCGCCATCGGGCGACAGGAACGACCACAGGGCGGCCGCCACGATGGAGGATTTGGAGATGCCTTTCAGGGCTGCCACCTCGGCCAGCCGCTTCTCGGCCTCAGGCTCGACATAGACGCTGAGGCGCGAGCGAGAGATCGGCGGGCGGCTCACAGGGCGATCCCGTCGTCGGGATCGAGCGCCGCCAAGCGTGCGGCGGTCTGAAGCCGGCGGTCGGGCCGGAACCGGTCGGCCGTGATGTCGTCATCGAAGTCGCTGTCGTCGTCGAGCCGCATGAGCTCGTCGGCGTTCGACGTTGCCGGCGATGACTCAAGGGCGTCGAGTTCGGGCTGGCGGCGGGCGCCGCCCTCATCATCGAAGCCGTCGATGGCCTGAACTGTGGGCGCCGCCTGAGAGGGCGTCACCAGCCCGCTCCAGTCATCGGCCCGTGGCGCCGGCCGATCAACATAGCCGTCGTCGGCCAAGACCGGCGGCGGCGCCACCCGGTCCTTGAAGTTGGCGTCCTCGTAGTAGCGGAGCTTCTTGGCCCGGGCCGGCGGGTGCCCCGAGACCATGACAATCTCCTCGTCGGGCGGCAGCTGCATGACTTCGCCAGGCGTCAGCAGCTGGCGAGCGGTCTCCTGGCGGCTGACCATCAGGTGGCCGAGCCAGGGGGAGAGCCGGTGGCCGGCATAGTTGCGCTGGGACCGCAGCTCGGTGGCGGCGCCGAGTGCATCGGAGATCCGCTTGGCGGTGCGCTCGTCGTTGGTCGCGAACGTCACCCGTACATGGCAGTTGTCCAGGATCGCGTTGTTGGGCCCGTAGGCCTTCTCGATCTGATTGAGCGATTGGGCGATCAGGAAGGCGCGCAGGCCATAGCCGGCCATGAAGGCCAGGGCCGACTCGAAGAAGTCGAGCCGCCCGAGCGCCGGGAACTCGTCCAGCATCAGGAGGAGCTTGCGCCGCGGATGCTTGGCGTCATCGAGTTGTTCGGTCAGCCGCCGGCCAATCTGGTTCAGGACCAGGCGGATCAGCGGCTTGGTCCGCGAGATGTCCGAGGGCGGAACGACCAGGTAGAGGCTGACGGCGTGCTTGCCCTCGACGAGGTCATCGATCCGCCAGTCGCAGCGGGCGGTGACCTGCGCGACTGTCGGATCGCGATAGAGGCCGAGGAAGCTCATGGCGGTGGAGAGCACGCCGGAGCGTTCGTTCTCCGACTTGTTCAGCACCTCGCGCGCGGCGCTGGCGACGACGGGGTGGACACCCAGCGGACCCAGATGGGCCGTGGTCATCATCACCTTCAGCGTGCGGTCGAAGGCCCGGGCCGGATCGGAGAGGAAGTTGGCGACGCCGGCCAGCGTCTTGTCCGGCTCGGCGTAGAGGACATGCAGGATCGCGCCGACCAGCAACGCATGGCTGGTCTTCTCCCAATGGCTGCGCTTCTCGATCGAACCCTCGGGATCGACCAGGATGTCGGCGATGTTCTGGACGTCGCGGACCTCCTGCGGTCCGCGACGCACTTCCAGCAGTGGATTGTAGGCGGCCGAGCGCGGGTCGGTGGGATTGAACAGCAGGCAGTGGGAGAAGCGGGAGCGGAAGCCGGCGGTGAGCTGCCAGTTCTCGCCCTTGATGTCGTGGACCACGCAGCTGCCGGTCCAGCTCAGCAAGGTCGGCACGACCAGGCCGACGCCCTTGCCCGACCGGGTGGGCGCGAAGGCCATCACATGCTCGGGGCCGTCGTGCCGCAGATATCCGCCGTCGGTGCGCCCGAGGAACACGCCGGCCGCTCGCATCAGGCCGGCGCGCCGCAGATCCTTGGCCTTCGCCCAGCGGGCTGACCCGTACGTCGTGACCAACCGAGATTGTCGCGCCCGCCAGACCGAGCCCACCACGGCCGAGGCCGCGCCGAGCAGACCGCCGGTGGCGGCCATGGCGCCGGCGCGGTCGAAGATGCTTGGCGCGTAGGCGTAGTAGGCGAACCACCAAGGGAAGAGCAGCCAGGGCCTGTAGATCGGATGGCCGAAGGTGATGAACCAGGGTTGACCGAGCTGGGACTGATAGGCGAGCGCCTGGGCCGCCCATTGGGTCGCGCCCCAGACGGCGAAGCCGGCTACCGCGAACACCACCAGGATCTGCCCGACAAGCACTTTGGTCGGTGACATCCGACCTCTCCCGCATCGACACGACGAGCCGATACGCACGCCTAGGGTGAAGTCGCTCGCCGCCACACGTCGGGTCAAAGACCGTCCGGGTATGCTGCGAGACGTAAGAGAACGGTTTGCAAAGCGCAGGACTTCCGGTCGGGCCCAGGCGTGGCGAGGGCGGTGGATCACGTCTCTGAACTTTTTTTGTTAGACGCCGATGCCGCGCGACCGGCCGAACGTCCACTGCACCCCGACGTGGCGAATCTGGGCGTTGACCATCTGCCCGAGGCGGTTCTCCAGGACCGGACGCCAAGGCACGAGACTGAAGCCCATCCCGTCGTCGACCATGGCGAAGCGCCCGCTCACCAGGTTGAGCTGACGGCGATAGGTCCCACGGATGACGTCGCCGTCGATGGCCGGGCGATGCACCACCCCGGTCTCGGCGGCGAGTCGTGCGCCGACCGCCTCAAGCTCACGCCGGCGCAATGCGCCCAGAAGATCCGGCGCTAGTTTCCAACCGGCTCCGCGCTGCGTCGCCAGACCCTGCTCGGCGAGAAAAGCGCGGCGCGCGTTTAGCGCATCGCGGACCTCCGCGCCGAACGCCGTTGGCCCCGGACGGACATCCTCGATGAGGCTTCGGTCGAGCCATGTGACGCCAAGGAGGCGCGCCTGTCGCGAGGGCGGCCCGTCCGAGAGCACCTCCACCTGCACGCCGCCGAACCGGCCGGCTTGGTAAGCGGCCGCACGCTTCAGGAAATCGGGTGGGAGTCTCCAGCGGCCGTCATCCAATCGTTCGACGACGCCGGCCCGACGCAACACCTCCAGCCGGCGAACATGCGCGGCCACGAATCCCTCGGGATCATCGGTGGGCCCGGCATCGGAGCGCGCCGAGGCGAGGTGACGATCAGGGTGGTAGAGATCGCCTTCCGCGACTGCGGCGATGGCCCGGTCCGCAGGCCGCGGGCCAGCCGCAACCGTCCGGACGCTGGCGACGGCGCCTTGGGGATAGTCGGTCAACGCGGCGCCAGGGTGCAGCGCCACGTAGCGGCCCTTGCCGTCCAGGCCATCGATCACCAAGAACCCGCGATCGTCCAGTTCGTCGGCCAGCCCCTTGCGGACAATCCGCCCGATGGTGGTCCCCGGCGCGCCCGCGCCATGCAGGATCTCCAAGGGCCGGGACTCACCGACGAACGCTCGCTGCAAGGTAAGCACGATGTCGCCGCGTTCGCCCATGGCCCGGAGCGTAGGCTCGAGGTCTTCGCGCAACTGCCAGCGCGCTGAACCCATGCGTTCCGCCAGTCCAAGACGCTCGAGCGTGGCGGCCCGGCCGACAAGGGCGGGATCCTCATCCGGCTCACATGTCACGATGCCATCCCGCGCCAGGTCCTGCAGTTGCCGGTCGAGACCGGTCCAGCGCTCCGCGCTGATCTCGCGGGTCAGGCGCTCACGAAGCTCCTGCTCGGTCTGCGGGCCAAGGAGTTCGGTGGCCAGCAGGGACGCGCGTCGGCGCATCCCATGGCTGATGTAATCACGGGCGATGATCAGGTCACGGCCCCGGTCGTCGACGCCACGCAGGACCACGTGGCTGTGCGGGTTGTCGGTGTCGAAATGGTCGACCGCGACCCAGTCGAGCCGCGTACCAAGATCGCCCTCCATCCGCCCCATCAGGTCGCGGGTGAAGCCGCGCAAATCACCGAGCTCAGCTGCGTCTTCCGGCGAGACGATGAAGCGGAACTGGTGACGGTCCTCGCGGCCACGCGCCTCGAAAGCCTCGGCATCAGCGCGGTCCGCCGTTCGGCCATAGGTCGCGCCTGGCTCTCCCTCCGGCGTGACGCCGTCACGCTGGATGTAGCGCAGGTGCGCGGCTGTCGAGCCGGGCGACGTTCTGGCGAGGACCACCAGTCGCACCTTCACCACCACGCGCCGGTCACGCGCCGTCGCTCCGCCGGCAAGTAGGCGGGCGACCGCCCGGCCACGGCCCGCCTCACCGCCGCGCTTGGAAGGCCGAGCGAACCGGGGGCGAATGCCGCCCGCCGCCTTCTGCGCGGCCCGGAGCACCTGGCTGGTGAAGCGGCGACCGCGCTTGCTGGCGCGCGGTTTGCCCGGCCGCGGCCGAAACTGCTCCTCGTCAGGACCGCGCGGCATGCCAGCTCCAGCGAACCTGGGAGGACGAACCCCGCAAAATCTCAAAGACAACCAGGGCACTGGTCTTCGTCGCGACTCCGGCCCGGGCCGGCATGGCGCCACCAAACCCGATGTGCAGACAAGGTGTGACCGGGCTTCGCGAGGTGCGCCCTTCTATCTTGCCCTCACACTTTCCGGGGTCGGAACGGCCATCTATCCTCATGACGATCAATCCGGCCGGGGCGTGTGAACCGCGAACAGCCCGCTGGCGGGAGCGTCGTGCGGGGCGGAATGCACGGCTTCGCGGTCGTGGCGGATGGCGAACAGACCCTTCGGCAGTAGCGGTTGAAACCGCTCAGCTGGAGGCGCGCCGACATCGTTCGATCCCGTCGCGACGGCGAGGCCGGCCACATAGCGGCGGGTCTCCAGCGGCAGGGGACGCCGCGCGTTCAGATAGGCGTCAAAGCGCCCGGGCCCGGCGTTGTAGGCGGCGAATGCGCCGGGCAATCCGTAGCGATCGTAGAGACGGCGCAGGTAGGTCGCGCCGGCCAGGATGTTGTCGGCCGGGGCGAACGGATCAGGGCCCAGACCGAGGTCGGCGCGCAGATCCGCCCATGTGCCCGGCATCAACTGCATGAGGCCCATCGCTCCGGCCCTTGAGACCGCCCGAGGATCGCCAGCGCTCTCGGCCCTGAGCACGGCCCGCAGGAGGCTTTCGGGCAGGCCGACTTGGCGCGCCGCGCTACGGATCTCGGCCGCCCACGGCTCCTGCGCCTTCGCGGCGACCGGCAGGGCAACGATTACGGTGACGCAGAGGGCGAGCCTCACCAGGTCCATAGCGGACGCGCCTGGCCGAGGATGAGGGCCGCGTCGGTCGGTCCGAAATATCGCCCGTCAAAAGAATCGGCCCGCCCGCCGAGCAACAACACTTGGCCGGCGGAAAGGCTGTGGCAGCCTGACCAGATCGGCAGGACCCGTCCGGCAGAGTCGCGCTCGCGGGCCACGGCGGCCGGGCGCCCTGACACCGTGACGACCCGACCTCGTCGGCAAACCCGCGCGCCTCTTCCGGCCGCGATCATCTTCACGACGGGCACGGTCGCCGGGACATAGCGCCGCCGATCCGCGATCGCGGCGGCTTCCGGCGGCAACCGCGAGACGACGAGCTCGCCACGTCTGAGATGTGTTGCCGGCGTCACGACGTAGAAGCCCAGTGGCGCACTGGCGGTGGGGTTGTAGACTAGTCGTGGCGCCGGCTTCGCGGGCCCGCCCAGGGCGAGGCCGCAGGTCGCCACAAAAGTCGCCGACATGATCGCCAGGCCGCCGGGGTTCATGCTGAAACTTCCCGGCGAGCCAGCCAAGCGGCGTGCTCGGCCTGGCCGTAGCAGCGCGGCGGCAGGTGGGCCGCAAGCCTGTTGCGGGCGACCCGCCAATAATTTGCGGAGATACCGCACGGGTCGAAGCCCGCGGCCTCGACCGCGTCGATGACAGCGAAGGCCCGATGCACCGGTCCTTCGTCGAGCGCCTGCAGTAGGATCTCGGCGCCGGGGCTGACGCCGGCCACCGTTTCGGCGGGTTGACCGGGCGCTCGGGCCAACAGCACCGCCAGCGACCAGCGGACGGTTCCGTAGTCGCCGCCGCGCCAGCGGACATAGGCGAACACCGACCCGGCCGCGAAGCCGGCCCATGACCGCCGGCGATCGATCACGCGCTCGACGGCGGGCGCGCCGAACCGCAGCCAGTCGTCGGCGAAATCCGGAACGTGCCAGAGGCTGACGCTGGTGAGCGCGGTCATGACGTTTGGCCCGCTTCGGGGAAGGCAGCCTCGAGTAGGACCCGCAGCATGTCGGCTACCGTCTCGCCGCGCTGGAAGGCCACGACCTTGATCCGGCCGCGCAGAGCCTTGGTGATGTCGACTGTCAGCCGGGCGTCATAGAGGTCGGCTTTGCCGGGAGGGGCCGGAGCCGCTGATTGATCGTCAGCGCGGACCCAGGCTTCTGGATCGCCTGGCCGCCGCACGAAGCCGGAAGCCGCGTTCTTCGGTACAGACGCCGTCATGCGCCCACCTCCAGCACCTCGGCGGCTAAGGCGGCGATTTCCGCCGCCGCCGGCCCGTCTGGGTCGCTCTCGAAGGCCAGACGCCCTTCGGCGGCGGCCTCCGGATAGGCGACCCGCTGGCCGATCCGGGCGGCGAGCAGCCTGGGCTCGGACTGCGCCAGGCTGGCGGCCGTCTCACGGGCGATAACGGTGCGGGCGGCGCAGCGGTTGAGGACGAAGCGGGCGCGAAGCTGCGGCCGGAACACCCGCGCTTCGTCCAGGAGCCGAAGCATCTCAGCCGAGGCCCAGCCGTCGAGAGCCGAGGGCTGGACCGGGATCAACACCAGGTCGGCGGCCAGCAGCGCCGAGCGCGCCAGGGCCGCGACCCGTGGTGGACCATCGATCACCACATGGTCGACGCCGCGAGCGATCTCCGGGACCTCGCGATGCAAGGTTTCGCGGGCCAGGCCGACCACTCCGAACAACCTGGGCGCGCCTGACGCTGCGCGGGCCTGCGACCAATCGAGCGCTGAACCCTGCGGGTCGGCGTCGACCACGACGGCGCGGCGGCCATGAGCGGCGAAGGCGCCAGCCAGATGCAGGGCGAGCGTGGTCTTGCCGACCCCACCCTTCTGATTGAGGAGGGCGACGATCATGGCCGGTAGCCCTTGGCCGACCACTCGGGAAGCCGCTGTCCACAGCGCCCGGACGTTAGAAAGACTCCGAAGGAGTCTTGGTTAGACTCGTTACGGGCGCGAATTCGACAATGGAGTCGGGAGCTTAGGACAGGTTCGTGCGCCTGATAGCACGTGTCCGCTGCGCCTGATGGCACGATAGTCCGTGCGCCCGATAGCACGAGAGGATTCACAGGCTCTCCTCCACGTAGGCGAGGGCGTCCATCCGCGCGGCGAGGCGGGCCAGCGGATCGACCACCAGCGGCGTGAAGACCAGCGCCTCGCCACCGCCCCTCAAGCGACGGACCCGCAGCGCATAGCCGGGCAGGGCTTGGCGGCCGGCGAGGCGGCGCAGATCGAGGGCGAAGTCGGAGAAGCGCGAGAGGCTGCCGGACTTGGCGTGCAGGTGGCGGAAGTCGAACACCCAGCCGCCGCTTTGGCGGCCGCCGTGTTTGCGCACCAGGCGATAGAGCCAGCGCTCGAGCCCACCCGTCAGGTCGAAATAGGCCCGGTCGATGGTCAGCACGAGGGCGTGGTCGATGACGCCGGCGAAGAACCAATCCGGCAGGATCAACTCCAGACCATAGGGTCGGCCCGCGGCGTCCGCGGTCTCCTTCCACTCGTTGATCCAGGAGAAGCGATGCATCCGTCGGGCTGTGGCCTGGCGGATGGTGGTCGCCACCGTCGTGGACTGCAGCCGGTCCAACGCCGCCTTCAGGCGCTGATAGTCGCGTGCCCCAACACCTCGTCCTATGAAGGTCAGGATCTCGTAGGGGGTGGCGGCCATCAGGCGCGAGGGCCGCAGCCCCGCGTCTCGGGCTTCGACGATCTGGCTGGCCGCCCAGATCAGCACGTCGGCGTCCCAGATGGTGGCCATGCCATGCTCGGCGGTCGCCTCCACCCGGATGGCGACCTCTCCCGCCTTGAAGTCGATCGGCGCCGTCCGCGGCGTCTTGGCCAGGCTGAAGAACGGGTAAGCCATCAGATCCTGGGCGTCGCGCGCAGCGAGATCGCCGGGCAGGGCCCGGAAGAGCTCAAGCTGCTGGCGATCGGACTGCGGGAGGCGAGGGGGCATCCGGCGATCACCGCGCGGCGACGTAGTTGTGATCGGAGGTGGAGTCGCAACCCCGCGCCTCGGCCCAGGCGACCAGGTCGTCCACGGCGTAGACGACGCGGCGGCCGAACTTGCGAAAGCGTGGCCCGCCGCCGATCACGCGCTGCTTCTCCAGCGTGCGCGGCGACAACTTCAGAAAGTCGGCGGCTTCGGAATTGGTAAGGTAGCGGCGCTCACGTGTAGCGGCTTCGGCCATATGTCTGTCTCCGGGTTGGCCGCAGCCGATCGGGGCGCGGCGGATCGGAGACAGGGTGAGCGGGCCGAGGCGCGCTTCGCAGGGAGATTAGGCGCGGACCGGACGTCTCCCTGCACCCCAGACGAGCTCGGGCCAGCGCCCGTCACGGAAGGTTCGGCCGCGCTTGAGGGCGTCGCGGACGAGGGCCCGCACGGCGCTATCGGAGGACCAGTCCCCGATCTGGGTCGAAGGGACGAGTATGCGCGCGATCTGCAGATCGCTGGCCCCGGCGGCCTTGGCGTCGAGGGCGAGGAGCGCGCGCATGTGGGAGAACGCCGCTCGCGCGGCGCCAGCGCTCAGCTCCGATGCGCGCGGTCGTACTAGCGATGCGGCGATGCCAAAGGGCTGCCCGCGTTCCAGGCCTCGTCCGAGCGTGGCGCGTTCAATTTCCCCCGCGGCTCGGCGTGTTAGCGCGAGCGTGCGACCATCGTGGATCAGCCGCTTGGCGCCGGGCATCGCCCAGAGGTCGAAGTTCGGCGCACTCGGGTCAGGAACGTCTACGAGGTGAGGCGCTGGCCAGGGCGTCGGAAGCCAGGACGGTTCTGCCTCACGGGCGTCGCGGTCGGGGTGTTCAACAAAAGCAGAGCCCGAACCGCGCCCCCGCGCCCTGATCGCGCCACTGCCGCCGATAGTCGATCCTACGGCGCAGATACTCCCAGGCCAGGTCCGGAGGATCGAGGCGGAGGACGTACAGATAGGCGGCGAACGGGGTGGCGGGCGCGGGCTCGGCCATGCGTCATACTCTCCAGCAGGCCCCCGCCCGACCGAGTATCTGGATGCTCGCATTGGTGGTGACAAGGGGTATGGGGGTGTCAGGATTGTTGGATCGGCGTATTTTTGCAGAAGCGCCTCCGCACGGATGCGGAGGCGCGTTTAGACCGCAGGTTCTAGGCTCGGACCCCACCCGTACGACGCGCCTCGTCGGCGTATCGGCTAATCGGCCGGTCGGCTTTGAAGTGTAGGTCGCGCTCCACGGGCAGTCCCATGGGGCCGCGCACGGAGGTGATCTCCGAAAGGCTCACCGACCCCAGTTCGGGAAAGCCCACGCCGAGGTCGCAGAGACCGAAGGCGATGTCGGGCGTCTCCGGGTCCAGTTCGGTGAGGAGCCAGGTGGCTCCGGCATCCGGCGTGAAGAGTTTCACGATCGGAAAGGGGTCGATGTCTTCGCCCGCGGCGCTGCGGGCTCCGTTGGCGAGCATCTGCGCACGCTGCTCGGCGGTGATGATGACGGTCATAGCCGTGTTTCCGGATTTGAGGATTTGAGGGTGGCGCCCCGCCCTGGCGGCGGGGCGCACTTCGGCTCAGTCGGCGGTGCGGCTGCGCGACCAGATCAGGGCGTAGCCGTCGTCCGCATCGACCAGCGAGGCGTAGATCGGAGCCGGGAAGCTCGGATCGTCCAGCTTGACCGAGATGTAGTCGCGGTTCTCGCGGGAGGTCTTCTTCCAGGCCGCGCCGAACTCGGTCTGGCCGGCGAAGATGCGGAAGTCCGGGGCCTTGTCGTTTTCCTTCTCGGAAGGGCGGAACTGGGCCTGCTTGACGTTGAGCGTCAGGGTCTTGATCGAGCCGGTGAAGCTGCCGTTGTCTTGCTTGTGGAAGGCGCCGATGGTGGCCATTGGGGTTTCTCCTGTCGTCCTTCGGGCCGCGCCTATCGCGACCTCGATGGCGATCGACAGGCCGGGCGGGGACCGCCCCGCAGTCCGTGTGGGACCCGAAGCGCAGCGGAGGACGCCGGTGGGCGGCTTGTTTGCTTCGCGAGGAATGGCGCCGCAGGCGTCAGGGGAAAGAAGTCGCCCGCCGTCGTTGCGAGGGGCGGTGAACGCCCGGCCAGATCAGGCCTGAGAGGCGCGTGGGGCCGGCGTGGTGACGGGTGAACCCCTTTGGGCGCCTTCGTCGATGATCAAGACGGCATTCGGCCCATCGGTGCGCGCATGACACAACGACATCCGGTGGCTGGACTAAGTCCGTGGTCTGGACGAGATGCGACTGCCCGGGCGTGAAGCACGTGCGCACAGATGCCCGCGGGGTGGATTGCGATGTGAGGTCTGTGGCGGAAGCTTTGGTGGACACGATTGCAGGGGCTGCTTTCGGCGCGTTCTCGGTCCTTCGGAACGTCCGCGCTCCGACCTCAAGCTAAAGACTGGATGCGACCCAGTTCGGACGTTCAGGTTTCTATTGTCGGTGGCGGGTGTTTACCCGTGGGCGAAGCTGGCTAAGCTTTGCTGATGAGTGGGCTGAATCGAAAGCAGCGACGCGCCGCCAGCAAGCGAGTGCGAAAGCCCGGCGAAGGCGCAACGAGAAGCCTGCCGCCATCGCGCTTTCGCGATCAAATGGACGATCTGGCTGTGCTCGGCGGCTTTGCCAACCACGTCTCGATCGAACAAACGGGACTGCCGACGACGACGGCCGGTTCGCTGGCGTCTATGGTCTACGCCAAGTGCTGCGCCCACGCCCGATCGATCGGCGCGATCTCGACCCAATCGTCGATGTTCGACCACCACACGATCATGGCTCTTGCTCGGATGATCATGGAGGCCTCGACCATGATCGCCTACCTGCTCGACCCGGTCGGGCCTGAGGAATGGGCCTTCCGGCACACCCTCCTAAAGCTGCACGATACAGTGACACGCATCAAACTGCTGGGTGGCTTCAGTCTGCCAGTGGACGATCTTCGCGCCGGACGCGCGGAACTGAAGGCAGAGCTTGCAGCGATGTCGATCTTCCAGGCTCTGCCCGAAGAACGCCAAAAACGCCTGGCCAGCGGCGAGGAAATGTTCGCCATCGGCATGCGGGCGGTGGCCATCCGGATCATGGGCTGGGATGAGGCCCAGTTCAACGGCGTCTACGCCTACCTCTCGGCCCACACCCATTCCGCGCCGATGAGCTTCATGCGAATGGCCGATCATCAGATCGACTACTTCCTTCCGAGCGAGGCGCAGACGGACATCCTGCCTGTCTCCATGGAGGTGGCAATAGCCTGCCTGCGGCGGTCGATGCTGCGGATGATCGATCAGCAACCCGAGCAGGTTTCCTTGTATCAGCAGGAGCTCTTGGCGGAGGCGCGCGAACAAGACGCCACCTGCCCTCTGTTCAAGAAGGCCGGGGCCTCCATAGCTAGCTAGCCAGGCTCAGGTCTAACATCCAGCAAGGTCCACCTCCCGCAGCTGACCCAAGGTCCGCTCCCCACCCTTCCCAGCTATTCGACGCGTCCGCTTTCTGGCGGGCTGATCGCGGAAGAATGCGGCGGCCCAGGACGATTCAAGCGGCGGGTGTCTTTGTCGCCAGCAAAGCGTCGATCATTTCGTGAATGTCGAAACCGACCACCTCGGCGATATCCAGGAACTCCACGACGTCGATACGTCGGCTGCCCGATTCCATGGCCGCGATGACGGATTGATATCTGCCCAGCGCATCGGCGAGCGCCGCCTGGCTCAAGCCAGCCTTCTTGCGCTGCTCAATGAGCAGCTCGATGAGGCGCTGTTGGCGTGGTGAACGAAGGGTCTTGGGCATTCGCCCGCGTCGACGGAAAATGAAGGTCGACCGGTCCAGTAATCGGGTTTTCTGATAATCAGAAAATCTGGTTGGATGGTGAGGCGATGACGGAAGAAGCCCCGACGAACGGCCGAACGCCTGTGCTTGGCCAAATCCTGAGCGCCTGGGAGTCGCTCGGCGCTCCGCGGACGTGGGATGCGTTGACGACCGTGCTGGGCGGCTTGGCGGAGTCGCTCTGCCTGATCACGTGGCGGGGAAGCGAGGGCCTGCCGATCATCGAGCAGGCGGGCGTCCAGGCCGTGATGGTGCAGGGGACAGCGCTGGTCGGCTGTTCGGCGGATGCGCTGACGCCAGGTCGCGGCGATGGCGCGCGCGAAGCCTCGCGCGCGACGCAGTTGATGCGACCATTTACCGTCGAGGACGCGGTCCACGACCGTCGGATCGCGAGGCTCTATCTGCCGCTGGACGGAACCTCGCCCGTCGTGGCCTGCGCGGTAATCCGTATCGACTGAAATCCGTAGACCCGGAAAGGATCGGAGCCGCCGAAGCGGCTCCGACCAAAACGACCTATTCCGCCGCGATGGCGGGTGCGGCCTCGGCGTCGGCCAAGTCCGCTTCACCCTCCGGAACGGCCTCGGCGCTCCCGCCTTCGACGGGCGCCACTGCCGCGCGTAGCAGCGGCGGCAGCCAGCCGGTCCCGACCACAAGCTGCTCGGCGGCCTGCGCCATCTGCGGCTTCTTCAAACTGGCGATCCGCTCGGCCGCTTCATCCGACACCGCCTCGCGCACGGCTTCGCCGATCCGCGCCTTGGTGACCCGCCCGAAGTAGCTGCGCTCGGTCGGGGTCCAGTAGGCGCCCATGTCGAGGCCGACCGCGTGGGCTAGCTGGTCGGCATGAGCCAGCGCAGCGGGGCGCCGCTCCCACGCGCGGACGGCGTTGACGCTGATACCCACACAGTGGGCCAGCAGGCTCTGGCGGCTGTCGCTGTCCAAGCCGAGGACAACGGTCCAGACCTCGCGCGGGTCTTGCGGCATCTGCCGCGCCCAGGCCTCATGCCGCTGATCGATGGCGCGACTGGCGGGGGTGTCCTCGATCCCCGGCGCGTATTGCCCAAGGCCCGTGGACGCGCTGCGCAGGTCCAGGCAGGTGGCGGGCGCGCAGGCTGGATAGAAGGTCCGCAAGGTCAGGGCGTGGACGACGCAAAGCAGGGCGACGTCAGGGTTTTCCGACAGGGCGTCGCGAAGGCCTGCGGTGCGATGGGCGGTGAGGTCGGCGATGAGGCGATCCGAGAGCGGCGCAAGCTCGTCCTCTGCTTCGTCATCATCCTCGTCCTCCGTCGGACCTTCCACCAGTTCGCCACGGCCTGCGCCGGGGGTGCCATCGTCCTCGGCGGCTTCCGGCTCCACCGGCGGCGGCAGGTCTTCGGCCCGCACCCAACCGCGTTCGATGCGGGCTTGCCCGTCGTGGCCCAGCACCACGAAGACGCCGCCGCGCGCGATCTCGTCCGGATCGAAGCCATAGCCGTCGCCATAGGCTTGAAGCTCGGCGTCCATTTCGGCGAGCTCCGCCTCCACGTTGGGCGGCAGGTCTTCGACCTCGGCCCACTGCTCGGTCAGCGCGTCATAGGCCTCGGACAGAGCGGCGATGTTCGCCTCGTCCTCGGCGGTGCGCTCGACCCGGTGCGGATAGACCCGCGTCGCGAGGCCATGGCCGGTTGGGTAGTCCACATGGGCCTGCGCCCACTTCCAGCCTTCGGTGTCGCGAAGCTCGGTCGCCAGCGCCACCAGCTTCTCCAGCACAAGCCGGTCCAGCAACGCCACGTCCTCCAGCCAGCCGCCGCGATCCTCGGTGAAGAGGTCGCGCAGGATGGCGCCCCCCGCCTCCGCATAGGCCTCCACGCCCACGAACACGACGCGCCGGTCGTCAGCGGAGACCTTGGCCTCGGTCATGGCCCGGCGGATGAGGGTCGGGCTGCGATTGAAGGCGAGTTGTTCGAACACCTGATCCTGGCGGGCGTGGTCCTCGGTCACGCCGAAAGCCATCAACTGGTCCAAGGTCAGGCCGTCCTCGCGGTAGATGGCCAGCAGCCTGGGGCTGACCGCGCCGAGGCGAAGCCGCTGGCGCACCACATGGGCCGAGACCCCAAACCGGGCGCCGATCTCCTCCGGCCCCCAGCCCTTGCGCTCGCCGAGGTCGCGGAAGGCCTCGAACTGATCGGCCGGGTGCATGTCGGTACGGCTGACGTTCTCGTCCAGGGAGATTTCCGAAGGGTCGTTCTGCGTGTCGATTACGCAGCGCACCGGCTCGGTCTTCCTGATCTCCTTGCGTGAGGCCCGCAGGCATTGGGCGAGGCGACGGCCTTCGCCGATGGTGACGAGATAGAAGCCGGTGGGCTCGCCTGCGTCGTCACGTTCAGGCTCCACCACCAACGGCTGAAGCACGCCCTTGGCGGCGATGCTGGCCGCGCGGGCCTCGATGTCGCCGGGGCTGTGCGGGACCTTCCGCACGTTCTTAGGCGACTTCTTGAGCTTGTTGAGCGGGATTTCGACCACGGCGCCGTGGTCGAGGACGGTCTCAAACTTGGCAGTCATAGGAACCTCCTTGGGGTCAGGGTGCAGGCGCAAGGCGCGCCTGAACCCCTGCCCGTCGGCGAGACCGGGTGTGCAAGCGGAGGGGCGCCTTCGCGGGGACCCGGCTGCAGGGCTTCCAATCCGCGGGGGCGTGACATCAGGGCGAAGCCCGAAGCTGGGCGGAAGGCGATCCGAAGTGCGCCGAGGGCGGGACGCCCTAAGCCACGCGATCCGCAATCCCGCCTTTCCGGGATTGCGAATCGACAAGAGTGAAGGCTGCAAGGAGCCCGCGCGCAGCGTGCGGCGGGACGCGCCGTCGAGCGGCCGGCGGCGCCGAAGGCGCCCGCAGGGTTGGACCCGTAGGAGCCGCGCAGCGGCGGGACCGAGCACGACCGCCGGCTGCTCTCAATTGACCTTGGGGGTTGCGGGGACCGCCCCGCTGGAAGGGGTCGGGCGAGACGAAGTCGGCTCGGCCGCAGGGGAATGCCTTCCCCGATCATCTGGACTAGAGAACCGCGATGCTGAAGACGACTCTAAGCCGACAGGAGCTCTATGAGCTTGTCTGGGCAGATCCAATCCGCACCGTGGCCGCGACCTATGGCGTTTCCGACGTGTGGCTCAAGAAAGTCTGCGCGGGCGTCCAGGTGCCGACGCCCGATCGCGGCTATTGGGCCAAGCTGGCCGCCGGAAAGCCCGTCGTCAAAGCGAAGCTGCCGCTGCGCGATCCCGGCATGTCCGACACGGTCTCGATCACAAAGCCGGCGTACAGCTACCGCTACGATCCCGAAGCCGAGTTGGCCGAGCCTATCCCCGAGCCGCCGGTGTTTCCCGAACCGCTCGAAGAGGTCCGCGCCCGGGTGAGCAAGCGCGTCGGTAAGGTGATCCGCTGCCGGGACCTCGCCAGTCCGTGCCTCACGGTGCGCAAGCTCTTGGTCAATGACGACAAGCGCAGGGAGAAGCACCTGCGCTCGGCCTACCCATCGTCCTGGGACGCGCCGCTGTTCGACTCGCCGTTCGAGGTCCGCCGGCTGCGGGTCCTGAACGCCATCGGGCTCGCCCTGCCGCGGATTGGCGGCAAGCTCGACTACTCAGGCAAGGAGGCGCGCAGGCTATCGCTGCATGTCGGCGGCCAGACCATGGAGTTCGCTCTGGACCATCCCAGCGCCAAGCCGAACCAATGGGGCGAATGGTCGACGCGGCCGGGCCCGGCTGACACCCTGAAGCTCGAACTCAAGCCGCGGTTCATCGAGGACATCCCGAAATGGACGTGGATCGACGGCGAGGAGGGCAAGCTCGAGGACCAACTTACCGACATCCTGATCGCCTTCGGTGTCGCCGGCGAGGTCCACTACCGCCAGGGCCGGATCGCGCACCACGCCTATCTGCTGAAGCGCCGCGCGGACAACGAGGCCGAAGTCATCAAGCGCCGCCTCGAGGCTGAACGCCTCGCGCGCGAGAAGCGCGAGCGCGAGGCCAAGGCTCGCCGCGACATGCTCCTCGGCCAGGCTCATGACTGGCGGACTGCCGCTAATATCCGGAGCTTCGTCGCAGAGGTCATGGCTCGCGGATCCCAAGGACCCGGCGACGATGGCGCCCTCGAAACGTGGCGGGATTGGGCGTTGGCCGAAGCGGACGCGATCGATCCCGCCAAGCGGAGGCTGGAGATTTGGCAGGCGGAGGATGAGGGAGGGGCCTGACCTTCAGGGAGAGGCGCTGAAAGCGCCAAAGAATCTTGCTGCAAGTTTGCAGAATGCTTGCCGTGCGGTTTGCGAGGGTGTAGGTCATGCCTTGTCAGGAGACTTGCCTATGTCCGTTCCGACTTCCGTTTTGAAGAGAGCGCGCGAAGACGCGAGCGTAAAGCAATCCGAGATGGCCACCCGGTTGGGCGTCAGCGGAAGCGTCATCTCCCGACTCGAAAAGACCGAGACGACAGATGGTGTGATGGCGCGGCGCTACTTGGATGCTCTCGGCACCCAGTCCGCCCACGATATCGCCCAGTTCTACCAGCGAGATTGGCGAGTCACCGACCGGCCATCCTTCTTCCATCCCGATCGCGAGGCGCTGTGGGC
Source organism: Phenylobacterium sp. (assembly GCF_036677185.1). Lineage (GTDB taxonomy): Bacteria > Pseudomonadota > Alphaproteobacteria > Caulobacterales > Caulobacteraceae > Phenylobacterium. Next base: position 230,288 of record NZ_JAKFEN010000021.1, on the reverse strand, counting down.
CGCCGAGACCGCACTACAGGCTATGGACGCCTTCACCCACAGTCCCGACTACGACCGCATCCTCGACGGGCCGGCCTCTCAGATCCGCTCGAACCTGGAGTCGGCCGTGGCCTTCGTGTCGCGGCTGGACCACGGCATCGCCTGGATTGGACCGGTAGGTGTGGGGAAGACGACGGCGCTGTCGCTGCTCACCAATCTGGTCGTTCCGGGCAAGACCGGCGCCCCGCAACCGATCTTCCCTGCTACGGGAGGACGGACGACGATCAGCGAGGTCATGGTGCGTGTGGCCCCCGCTTATGGAATCGCGGTGGAGCCCATGGACGAAGATGCGGTGCGCGCGCTCGTCGGCGACCTGGTTGAAGGAATGGTGGTCAAGGAAGGCGGCATATCGAGCGAACTCGACCGGGCAGTCAGAAACATGGCGGACCTGCGGAAGAGCCGGGAGTCGGATCCACTACGCGAGATGTTGGAACAGCGGTCCGGCGTGGTCGACGACGTCGTCGAAGAAGTCATGGGCAGGATGCGTCTGCAAGAACGCCGGGAGACCCAGCTCATACTGTCGGAGACGTCGGCGGAAGGCCTGAAATGGCTTTCCGATCATGTGACGAAGATCAATTTCGGCCTCCATCCGCACTTCTCGTTGCCCGAGCGCGTGACCGTCTTCGTGCCTGCCGCGGTGTTGCGGCGGACCCGCTACGAGCTCGCCGTCGTCGATACCAAGGGGGTGCACGTGACCACGCAGCGTCCAGATCTGCGGGCCCACCTCGACGACCCGCGAACGCTTTCGGTGCTGTGCACGACGTTCAACGACGCGCCCAATGCCGACGCGCTCAAGATCATGACCGAATTGAAGGCCTTCGGATCGGACGCTCTGGAGAAACACAGGGTTCTCCTCCTCGCCCTACCGCGCGGCGACGAGGCCATGAAGGTCGCCGACGGGTCGGGCATGCCGGTGGAGAGCGTCGAGGACGGCTACTACGAGCGCGAGCAACAGGTTCAGGATTCACTTCGACAGGCCGGCTTGCCCCCGACGCCGGTCATCTTCTTTAACGCGATGACGGACCCGCCCGCACGGACCTGGGACAAGCTCGCCGGGCACCTCGACCTGCTACGGCGGCGCCAGCTCGACCGTCTGCAGCGGTTCGTCGAGGTCTCAGCCGACCTGATTGCAAATCCGGACGCATCCAAGATCGAAGAGGCACGGCGCGCCGTCGATGCGGAAGTCGCGCGCATCGTCGACGCCTACGCCAATCTTGGCCCCGTCGTGCGTCCTGCGCACCAGAACCTGGTCACCGAAATCCGCGGCGGCCACGCGAGCTCTATCAACGCCGCCGTAGGCCGGCGAGGCGCTTGGTCGAATTTCCCGGTTCATCACATGGTCGGCGTGGGGCTCCGATTCGATGCGAATATCCGAACCTCCGACATCTTCGCCAAGATAGACGGGCGACTGGAGTCGCTTGGGCAGACTTTCTCCAGCCTTCCCGAGATCGTGGCGATCGTCGACGCGCTCCGGGAGGACATTTCCGACTGGCGCCAGGAGTTCTTGGCCAGGGCCATCGTGATCGGAAGGGTCGCGTTCAAGCCGCACCTCGATGACGCCGCCGATCTCTGGGACACCCTTTCCGGTTATTGGGGACGTGGCGACTGGGGGGCCGGCGAACGCTACCGCGACGCCGTCGCCGATGCGCTGCTGAAGTGGTTCGAGGAAACGCCCGAGCTGGTCGAGGTTCGCCGTAAGGTCGAGGTCAGGCTCGGCGAGGCATGGACGGAGTCGGTGCTCCAGAAATTGTCCGAGGCGGTCGGCGAGCCTCCAACGGCGATCGCGGCCTGAGGCCGCCGAGCAGGAACGCCGATGGACCGACTGTCGTCAGAAGAACGCAGCGCGCACATGCGCAAGGTGCGCCGGCAGGGGACCGCGCCGGAATTGAGGGTGCGACGTGTCGCCCACGGGCTCGGACTGAGGTTCAGGCTCCATAGGAAGGACCTGCCGGGCACGCCGGACTTGGTCTTTCCGCGCCATCGCACGGCGATATTCGTCCATGGTTGCTTCTGGCATGGTCACGAGGACTGCAAGTTCGCTACCGTTCCGAAGACCCGGACCAATTGGTGGCTGGCCAAGATCGACGCCAATCGGGCTCGCGACCGGCGCGCCGTGGACGGCCTGGCGGCCAAGGGCTGGCGTGCCGAGATCGTCTGGGAGTGCGAGACTCGCGACGCCGGGGCCGTCAGGGCGCGGCTCGGCCGATTGTTCGGGACGCGGGTGGACGTGCCGTCCCGGGTAGAGGAACATTCCGAATCAGAGGATCGGCGCGCCCCATGAAGATTGCAGGACTGTTCGCAGGCGTTGGCGGCCTTGAAGTGGGCATGGCGCGGGCCGGCCATGAGATGCTGCTGGCCAGCGAAATCCTTCCGGCTGCACGCGCGGTGCTGGCGCGGCGCCTGCCGGACGTCGAACTCGTCGGCGACGTGCGCGAGCTGGCCAGGCTACCGTCCGACGTGGATCTCGTGGTGGCTGGGTTCCCGTGCCAGGATCTTAGCCAGGCAGGCCTCGCGCGGGGCCTGGATGGCGACCGTAGCGGCTTGGTCGAAGAGGTATTCCGGCTGGCCGCCGAGGCCAAGACGCCCTGGATCGTCTTGGAAAATGTGCCGTTCATGTTGCAGTTGGGCCGGGGTGCCGCGATGCGCAGCATCGTCGATCGCCTGGAAGAGCTCGGCTACCTCTGGGCTTGGCGAGTAGTCGACAGCAATGGATTCGAGCTGCCGCACCGGCGCGAGCGCGTCTTCCTGGTGGCGTCGCGCGAGGGCGATCCGGCCGACGTCCTCATGGCGGACGACACCCCCCTCGTTCGGCCGAAGACGGCGCTGGGCGAGCTCGCGCACGGCTTCTACTGGACGGAAGGTCGAGGCGGACTCGGCTGGGCGGTCGACGCGGTGCCGACTCTGAAGAACGGTTCGGCGGTCGGCATTCCCTCTCCTCCCGCCATTCTCTTGCCCAACGGGCGAGTGGTGAAACCCGACATTCGTGACGCCGAACGCTTACAGGGTTTTCCGGAGGACTGGACGGCGCCGGCTGAGGAGGTGACCCGCGGGTCGGCCCGTTGGAGCCTGGTCGGGAGCGCCGTCAGCGTGCCTGTCGCCGCCTGGCTGGGTGGCCGTTTGAGGACCCCGGGCGCCTACGACCGGTCTCGCGATCTCGCCTTCGACCCGGTCGGTCGTTTGCCGAAGGCCGCTCGTTTCGATGGGCGCGACCGCCACGCGGTCGCGATCGGCGTCGATCCTTTAGGCCGTCGGGCCCCACCGCTGGCGGAGTTCCTGCGGCACGAGGGCGCGTTGCTCAGTCCCAGGGCGACTGCCGGCTTCCTGTCGCGGACGCGGGTTGCGAAGCTGCGCTTCACGCCGGGGTTCATCGATGCGGTCGAGGCCCACTACCGCCACGTCGCCGGTGTTCAGATCGAACCGAAGCGCGTCGCGTAGAGGTGTCCGAGACGCCCGATGGTCTGGGCGTAGTCGTAGATTCCGGGCATGCCCGGTGCGCCGGCGAAGCCACTCGCCGTGACGGCACGGCCGTCGTTGGCGCAATCGACCACCGCGATCGCGAACGCATCGAAGCCTTCCTCGCCTGGACGGGCGCGACGCGGCAGTTCCATCAGCTTGGCGGCGACCGACAGCATGTCCTTGGGCTGATTGTGTCGTGAAACGATCGTCGGCAGGGAACCGAGTGCCCACGGATTCCGCAGCGGAGAGACGAAGGTCTCCGCGCGGTTGATCATCGCGAAACCTGCGGCGATGGCACCGTCGGTGTCACCATGGATGGTCAGGTGCGAGCTGTTCAGTTCGTCGTAGAGCCTGGGCCTGGCCTTGCCGAATTCCGTCATGCAGGCCTTGGCTTCGAGCGCCATGAGTACCGTCGCGGGCTTGCCGAGCGGCGCAGGCGGAAGAGCCGACAGGATCGCTTGCTCACCGTCATCGAGCACGATGGTGTAGGGCATCACGAGGTCGGCGAAGGTGCGTTGGCTCGGGACGCCACTCGCGCGGCAGATGACCAGATCGAGATTCTTCGACCGGTTGCGCGCGAAGTCGCGCATCGGATGGTTGATGCCGATGGCGACCTTGCCGGACGCGAGGTGGGCCTGCAGCAGTTCGCACTCCTGCAGGAGGTCGAACATCAGAGCCCAGCAGGCGATCTTGGAATGGCGGTCGCTGCGCGGATGATACTGCCAGGCGTTCCCGTTCTGGAACCGGGAACCGCCGGGGCTTCCGGTCGTCGCCACCGACATCGACCGCGCGATGATATCCAGGCCGTTCATGCGGCCTGTTCCCGTTCGGAACTCGTCTGCCGGCCAGCGCACGCCTCCAGCGCGTGGCGCAGGGTGCGCGCGCGTTGCCGGCCGGAAACCCGGTACGTGGCGGCCACGACGTCGGCGTCCACGATCGTCGCCGGATCAAGAAGCACCGTCCGAGCCTCGATCGGCACGCGATCCCAGGTCGGCAAGTGGACCTGCGAGAGGACGTGGCCATCGAAGCGCTTCGTTCCGCCGGAAAATCGTGGCGAGAGCGCGACGCCGAAGAGCTCGAGCACGCCGCCGTCCAGGAGCCGACGCAACGCGGTCACCGGCCAAGTGCTGGAGGTGAGCGCGTAGAGGGCGTTGCCGTGCTGACTCCCGCCGGCGTCGAGGCCAACTCTGGCGTGTTTCGCCATGCCGACCACCAGGACCTTCGGGGCGGCCACTCGGCCGAGGTCAATCTTGTCGATCGACCTGTACCATTGATGGGGTTCGCCGACGCAGGCCCGGATGGTCAACTGGGCGCGGTGCGCCTCAAGATGGGCCGACAGCTTCGGATAGGCGGACAGATCGACGAGTTCGCCCCCCTCCGTCCACACGTTGATCACGCGGCGGACCGCGGTCACGGCGCCATCCTGGGCGACATCGACACTGCGGATGAGCGGGACAAGACGGTCGGCCTCGATGTCGGCGGTGGGATCGACCACGAAGACCTTCACCGCGCCGAGCGCCACGCCACACTTCACCTGGACGCCCGCGCTCCCGAGAGGAGCCCCGCCGGCTCGCAGAAGGTCGATGGCCCAAGCGGTGTCTTCTTCGACGAGGGAGATGCGCGACGCGGTCCTTCCCGGAGCAGGAGCAGGAGCAAGGCACACGGCATCATGGGCCTGCGCCTCCTTCAGTGACGCTCGAAGGTCCTTCGTCGACGTGGCGCGCGCGAAGAATGTGGCCGTGTTGGCGCGCGCACGAATGAGGCTGATGGCGGCATAGGCGCTTACCGCCCGGTCGCCCGTGAACACCGGCACGTCGTGGACCTCGACGTGGGCGACGAGGGCGTGGGTCTTGACGAACGCCTCCCGCACACCGGCGCCGTATGCGCATCGAAGCCATCGGTCGGCGCAGAGGAAGGCCATCGCGCCGGTGTCCGGGCGGAGCGTCTGCAAGCCGCGCCAGACGAATCCAAGACAAAGATCGCCTTTGGCGACGTGAGCGGGCAGGGCCTTGCGATAGGCGTTGCGAAGGATGTCCGGCACGAGCGACCAGCGCATGTAGGGCGGATTGCCGACGACATGGCTGAACGTGCCGTCGAGCTCCGACGTGAGGAAATCTTCCGTGCGAATCCAGGTCTTGGCCAAGAGAACCGCGTCGCCGCGCTTCATGCCTTCGCCTTGCAAAGCCGCGGCGACGTTGGCTCGCGCTCGCCGTGCCGTGGCCGCCTCGAACTCGAAGGCGACGATCATGTCGATAAGCGCCGATATGCCGGCCGCCGGCCGCGACCTGACCAAGCGTCGTGCCGCCTCGGCGACGAAGGCGCCGTCCCCGCACGACGGCTCAAGGAGACGGGCGTCGGCCAAGTCCGACGCCGCGGTCCAGCCGACGAGATCAAGCATCATGCCGACGACCGTGACGTCCGTGTAGACGCCACAGTGGGCGTGGACCCGCGTGCGCGCCTGGGCGCGTCCGACCGCCCCCTTCGGCGCGCGGCTGCGCGATCCGGGGGTCGACGATTCACCGTCGTTTGATGCGGGAGGCAGGTTTGATTCCATCGGGCCCGTTCATAATCGACCTTGCGTGGCACGCCTGCTGTCGTGACGCAACGCGGGTGGAGACCAGGCCGAGCTTCCGAGGTGCTCGCGAAAGCTGTAGGGTGGTCTCGTAGGGGTGGGGCGAGGCGTTCTCGGGACGAGCAGCCGCAGTGCGAGGATGATCGTCTTTGGCCGGCTTTGAGGTCGATACCAAGCTATTCCGCGAACTCGGTGAACTGCTCGTCGGGCGGGATTCAACCGCCTTGGTGGAGCTCGTCAAGAATTCCTACGACGCCGATGCCACGAAGGTGGAGATCTACGGCGTGGGCCTCGCCGACGAGGGGGGCGAGATCGTCGTCTCCGACGACGGCACGGGAATGAACGACGCGGAGTTTTCGAAGGGCTTCCTGACCATCGCCGGTCGGTCGAAGACCGATGGAGAGCGTCGCTCGCCCTGGTTCGAGCGCCGCTACACCGGCGAGAAGGGGGTGGGACGTCTGGCGGCGCACAAGCTGGCGCGCATGTTGGAAGTGGCCTCCCGACGCTGGGGCGGCACACCCCGCGACCCGCTAAGTGGCTTCGCCGCCATCGGTGGAGTCGATGCGATAATCGACTGGGACGCCGTCGAGGCACACCCCACCCTGGCCTCGGTCGACGGAACCGGCGCGGTCGTGGTGGAGTCCGTCGGAAATGCCGTCGGCACGGCCGGTACGTCGCTGCGCCTTCACAACCTGAGACGCAGGTGGACGCCGCGCGACCTGGCGCGCTTCCATGGCGAAGTCGCAACGCTCACGCCGCCGGACCTGTTGGTGGAGGCCCTACCGCCGACCGTGGTCCGGAAGCCTGTGCTCTTCGGGAGCCCGTTTGTTAGGGACGCGCGGAAGCCGGGAGCTTTCCAGGTCGTATTGGGCGGTGAACTCGCCCGACCCGACGACTTGCTGCCGACGTTGGCGGAAAGCGCGATGTTTGTCGTGGAGATAGACTGCAATCCGGATGAGGATCGCCTTGAGATCGTGGTGACGCCGACCCGCAAGTGCATGACCGAATACGCCAACGCGGAAGGATTTCGCGTCTGCCGCAAATTTCCGAAGGACAAGCCGCGGGTCGGTTTCCAGGCCCGCATCCTCCAAAGGATGTCGGAAAGCTGGCCGGCCGCCTACCGGGGCGTGCGAGTCTATCATGAGGGATTTCGAGTGCTCCCTTACGGTGAGCCGCAGGATGACTGGCTGGAGCTCGACAAGGACTACAAGGCGCGAGGCCACACGCCCCTGGCCCGTCTTCGGAACTATTCGGACTGGAACCTGCCTGAAGGCGACACGAAGGAAAGCCTCGTCATCCAGGGCAACGAGATGCTGCTAGGGGGCGTGTTCCTGACCCGCGAGCGCTCGCCGGGGATGGAGATGCTGGTTAATCGCGAAGGCTTCCTGCCCGGCCCCGAGGTCGATTTCATCGCCGAGGTCGTTCGTCTGGCCATCGATATCCAGACGCGGGTCCGCTATGCGGCAACTTCGGAGGCGAAATCCGCTCGCCACCGAACCCAGGAACGGCAAACGGCCGCCGCCGGCCGCGCGGGGGCAGGGTCGCCTCCGACGGCGTTCCTGATGAGCAGCTTGCAAGGTGACGCCCTGACCTCGCTTCGGGAGGCCCGGGGCGCCCTGGCCCAAGGTCGTAATGCCGACGTCGCCGCGAGCCTGGCCCGGGTCGAGCAGCAGATCGGCGCGGCGGCCGAGCTCTCCGACGAGGCGGCCTCGGAAGCGACCACATATCGTCTCTTGGCGTCGATGGGTCTGGAACACGCCGCCTTCGTGCATGAGGTCCATTCCCTCGCTCTGACGGCGCAGACAATCCTCGTCACGCTGGAGCGCCTGGCCAAGACCGCCCCGGCCGACGTCGCCCAACGGCTTCAGGTCCTGATCGGCGAGGCCCGGGACATGCGGGAGCGCCTACGGCGCAACTCCGTCTACCTGGCGGATATGACGGGCGTGGAGGGGCGCAGGCGCAGGACCCGCCACGCGATCCGCGAGCGGTTCGACGTCGTGTCGAGGTTCTTCGAGCGAGCCGCTGCGACGCGAAAGGTCACGGTCGAGAACGACATTCCCGAGCGTCTGCTGTCGCCACCCATGTTCCCGGCCGAAACGGCGGCCGTCCTCAGCAATCTCCTGAGCAACGCGATCAAGTTCGCCGGCGAGGGCGGACGGATACGCGCCACCGGCGCCCTCGAGGACCAACACGTCGTGGTTCGGATCGAAAACACAGGCGCCGAGGTCGATTTGGCCACCTCCGAACGCTGGTTCGCGCCGTTCCGGTCGACGACGGAAGATGTCGACGACCGATTGGGCCAAGGCATGGGCCTTGGGCTGACCATCACCCGCAGCCTGCTGGACGAATACGGGGGTGAGATCGCCTTCGTCCCGCCCGCGGCCGGCTTCGCCACGGCTCTCCAGTTCAAGGTGCCGGCGCGATGACGCAAGCCCTCGTCGTCGACGACGTCCCGGCCACGGTCCATCTCCCCGATACGGTGGCCGTCGTCATGGTCAGTCCGCAAGACGACGGATTTGCTCTCGCCTTGGCCGGCGGCATCGCCGACGCCGATGTGATCCTGGTCGACCAGGAACTCGATATCGACAATGCCGCCTTGTCGATGAGGGCGCCGGACGGCGCGAGCCTCGTCGCGCACTTCCGGTCCTGGGCGCGACGAGAAAATCTCGTCCTCGCTCCGATCGTACTGATCACCAGCCAGGAGGAGTCCTACAAGCTGGAGGTCCCGGCGGTCGGGCCGCCGCTTCCATTGGGTGGTTCGTTTCGAAGCCGCGAACATAGGATCGCGCCCACCCTCGACGTCGAGTGGTTGCTCTGGAAGGAGGATCCAGAGTTCGGCGCGAAGGCTCAAGAGATCGGTGAGGCCTACCGTCGTGCGACGGAGGTCTTCGGAAACGGCGGCGCCAGCTTCCTCGAGCTCGAAGCCCTTCTCGCGTTGCCCGACGTCGATTGGGCGACGCGTGCGCGTGTGCATCTGGCCCGAGCCCAGCCTCCCATCAGCGAAGCTGCCGGCCAAGGCGGCGCCTTTCCGGCACGAGGTCCGACCGCTGCGCTGAGATGGCTCCTTCATCGAGCACTTCCGTTTCCGGCGGTTTTCCTGTCGGACCGGTTCGCGGCTTGGTCACTTGGCGCGACCGTCGAGTCGTTCGTGGCCTGGATCGACGGGCCCGCGTCGGGCGAAGCCCACGCCCTCGTGTCCGGCTCCGTCTACGGAGGCGTGTTCGAGCGGTTCCTAGGGCGGAGATGGTGGACGGCGGGGCTCGACCAGGCCGCATGGCTGTTGGGCCAAAAGACTGTCGAGCTGCGTGATCGCACAGCGGCGCTTGGGGCGCTCTCCGGCGGCGTCCTGCAGCCACTCGCGGACAACGACATGGTCGTGACGTGGAACGACGATTTTACGGAGTGCGATGTCGTCCCGATCGCCGACGCGGTCGAGGTTCATCCGCCCGGTTGGCCCGCGAACGCGCTTGAGCCGTGGATGAGGCGCGACGAAGTCCAAGGGGACAAGATCCTCGAAGCCTTGGTGGACCCCGACGATCGGGAACTGCAGGCGTGAGCGTCATATCCCTGGACATCTCGGGCCTGAAGGACGAGCTGCGACGGTTTCCCGGCTGGGCGGGCACCTTTCTGGAAGCGGGGTCGAAGGCGACCTTCGACGGGTATGTGACGGCGCTCGAGGTCGGTCTCAGCCAGACGACGGCGGGGCAGCGCTTCAAATGGCCTTCGGACAAGAATGGCCTGGGGGGCGCCGTGCGGATTCGACCCTCCAAACTCTACAAGGGCGTCGGCGATCACCGACCGATGATGGGTCAGGTGAGCTTCGAATGGATGTGCGGACCAGATCCGGCCGACGCCAATCGTCTGTTGGTCTATGAGGGTTACGCCGAACTGACGATCTTCGATCCTGACGATCAGGAGGCCACCAAGGTCGTTCACTTCGATGTCTGCCAGGGTGGGTACGCAGGCCAGGCGGGGCATCCGCCTCTCCACGTCCAGTTCCACGGAACCGTGAACGACGTACCGCGCCTTCCGATGTTCGTGACCCACCCTCTGGACGTCCTCGACCTGGCGATGCTTGAGCTCCACCAATCGAAATGGCGGGAACATTTGGCTGGGGTGCAGGTGAAGTCACAAATGCGTTCGTTCCCCGAACGGCAACGCGCGCGCATTCTTGCGACCCTGAACGGGTGGGCAGGTCTACTGGCGCAGCCCTATTCAAAACATGCGTTCATAGCGCTTCAGGAGGCGAGCCGCGCTCCCCTTGTCTACGGTTGAAGGCAATCTGGCGACCGGCCGGCCACGCGGGCTCGATCCCAACTATTCGTCAGTCGGTAGCGCTGATCGCGATCTTCCGCTTGAGCAGTAGTTTTCCGTCGTCGGAGACGACGCGGACCTCCAGCCGAGCTAGGTCGATGGGGCGATCGTCGTCGCGTTGAAGCCAAACCAACGCGGCGTAGATGCCGCTTGGCTCCGACGAGAGATGGAGCAGACGCACCTTCACCCTGGAGCGATCGCCAGTCAGCGGAATGCTGCCGATGTTCTCGGTGACCATCGCGCGCTCGAATTGGCTGTTCATGACGCCGAGAGCCAAATGCTCCTCGCTACGTTCTCCCGGCAGCAGCGTAGTTTCGGATCGGCCCAAAACCTTAACCTGCGCCGATAGTCCGATGTGCGCGAACTCGGGACGGTACTCTATCCGCATCTTCAGCATGGCTGTCGGGCCGCGTACCGTGGTGATCGCCAGGCGCGCAGACTTACCGCGAATGTCGAGATAGAAGAGCCGCGCGAGCGACGCCGATCCCGTCAGAGCGCCGACTATTCCAAATATCAGCGACGGTAGTTCCACTGCATGTTCCCTGCGCCAGCGCGAGTGTGCGGCACGCAAGTCTAGCGGCTATTCTGGCGACCCGAGTCGTCAGACTTTACGCGGCCATCATCTCATCTGGCTCGTGACGGTTCCGAGGCCGTCCGACCCGGACATCCCGAGCGCGGGGATCTCTGACTGCGTCGCCGATCCGCCGGGCCGGCAGCTGCGGCCAGCGAGGAATGCCATCATCCGGACTGCTGGCCGCCTTGGCCGCAGCGTCGATAATGTAGGTCGACAGCCGCTCCTGCGCCTCGCGCAGGTGGTCGTCGAGCAGCTTGGCGCGTGTGATGTAGCCGGCATTCACACCGGGCAGGCTGTGGTTCATCAAAAGATGCATGTCGATATCCGAGAGGCCGGCGGCCTGGCCTACGGTGCGGTAGGTCTGCCGCAGGTCGTTGCCCCATTTGAAGAGCCTGGTGCGGTCTTCCTTATGCTCGACGAGATGCCCCGCTTCGCTGGCGGCCGCGAAGATCCAGGTCTCAGCCTGCTCGGGATAGAGCTCGCGACTAACCCGCATCGCCCGGATCAGGCAGCGCACCATGGCCCGCGACAGCGGGATGTCGAAGGCTCGCTTGGCGCCGCCTTTGGGCCTGGGGATGTGCAGGATGCGGCCTGCCAGATCCAGGTCCGCGACCCTGGCCTGCATCAGCGCGCCAGGCCGTGATCCCGAGAGGAGCGTGAAGAGGTGGAACTCCCGGCGAATCTGATGGCGCAAGCTGCGAGCTTGCTCGAACCAGCGGGGGAGGTCGTCGACGCCCATGGCGCTGTCGCGCCGACGCTCGACATTCCAGTCGACCGCAGTCGTCGGGTTGTCAGGCGGTAGCTGTCGCGCCGAGCGACGGGCGTGGTTGTAGATGGCCCGCAGGGTGCGCATGCAGCCGTTGGCGGCGAAGGGGCCGTTCTCCCGCGTGATCTTGTCATGCCGGTCGGCGACCAGCCTGGGGTGCTCGCCAAGCGTCATGAGCGGCTCGTCCAGCCAGTCCGCCATGTACCGCTCGACGTGGTCGCGAAAGCCCCGGATCGTCGCCTCGCTGCGTTCCTTCCGGCGTAGGTGGGAGTCCCTGTACCGGTCCCAGGCTTGTCGCAGGGTCACCCCGGCTGCGGGCGGCGGCGCATCGGCGGCTGCCTCCGCCGCGAACTCACCGGCGGCGATGCGAACCAGGTGGTCCCGAGCCAGCTTGCGTGCCGCTCGGGTCGTCAGATCGGCCGCCGATCCGATCGTCTGCCGCGTGCTCTTGCGGACGCCTTCGTTCCAATATTCGCCATAGACGCAGAACGTCTTCCGACGTGTGCCCACGAGGACGTAGAAGCCCTTCAGCTCGGTGTCGCGGGCCTTGTATTGGCCGCCCTGGGCGAAAGGCAGACGAGCCACGACATCGTCGTTCAGACTGATCCGTTGGTCCGCCATCTCAGCCTCCAAAGCGAACTAGGTCGGGAATTAGGTCGGGGTTTCTGATGTCGAAACGTACCAACGATCTTCCGGTCGAACTGCGATCGAGTTCGATCGCGTTCGCCAAAACCTATATTACGCAACGGGTTGTGGGGTTGGCAACCTCACTCCAGCGAGTTCTGGCGAAGCCCAGAAAAGGTGGATTGAGCAACTACGAATCTGAGGGTCGGACGTTCGAATCGTTCCGGGCGCGCCAATTTTCAATGACTTAGCTGCCAAGCTGGCCATCGAAAAAGGCTTACACACCTCTTACACAGTGGAACACACCCCTTCACAGAAGGGCGTTCCGATGCCGAACGGGCATTCGATCTACGGCGGAAAGATCCAGATCTACCGCCGCGCAGGCTCCTCCTCGTGGCAGTGCTCTGCCTACGTCGCGGGGAAGAACCACAGGGTCTCGACCAAGTCCGACAGCCTCACCCACGCCAAGACGCTGCGTCACTGGCGCAGCCAGGCCCTGCGCGACCTCCTCGCGGACCTGGAACGGGTGAAGCCGCAGGCCCTGCAGCGCCAAGCGGCCGGCGACGGCGACAAGGGGCTTAACGTGCGCACCACGCGCATGGCTTCCATCGAGCTCAATCGGCTGTGCGACGCCGAGTTCAAGGTCGATCGCAATTTCATTGGGCCGACCGCAAAGGGCGGGGTGGGGGACCAGCGGCTGATCGAACTCCCGGCCGACAGCGTGATGGTGATGATCGACCGCGTGGGACAAGAGGTGGCCAATGCCTAGCGCCCAGGTCCTCACCTCTCAGGAAATCGGAACCCTGGGATTCTTCCTCAGCCTGATCAGTCTGCTCGGCAGCTTCTTCTACGTGCAGCTGAGCAACTGGCTGCGCGACCTGATCGCCGCCGAGGCGCTGTTCGAAGGCCACAAGGTTGGGGGCGACGACACGGAGAAGGCGGTTCTGCGGCAGCTCAAATATAGCATCAATAGGCAGTACAACCGCGTGCCGCTACTGACCTCGCTCGGCTATCTACTCAGCCGGGGCTATGCGATTGGCCGCAAGGTCTACGACGGGACGCAGCCGAAGCCGGCCAAGCCGGCCGCGGCGGCGTCCTGAGCGCCGCGTCGGATCTCATCGGGCGCGCGCTATCGCAGCCCGCGGCGGTCGCGCGCGGGCTCCAGGCGCGCCGCTATCAGTTGGCAGCCGCGCTCGCCCTGGCGGACGCCGCCGGCGAGGGCCGTTCGACCGAGCTGCGCCTGCCGCCCGGCACCGGCAAGACGATCGTCGCCAACATGGCCGCGCTCGCCTATCGGAGTTTGCGGCCCGCCAGTCGCGTGATGCTCGTTGCGCCGCGCCCTGGCCGCCCAGCATGGGCGCTACGCGACTTGGTCGTATCCGTTCATGCGCTCGGTCCTCGTCAACGACGAGCGCGTCTCGCGGCCGCACCGGCTGTCGGCGGCCTGCGAGAAGTCCGACCTCATCATCGGGTTGCTGCCCCTGAGGTCGCGGTCCTGCTCAAGGATTCGCAGTGCTCGTTCGCGGTGTTCGATGTGCTGCGGAAGATGGGACCGATGCGCCAGCTCGAGGCGGCCGAGCTGATGCTCGGCCACAACAACTTCGGCAAGGCCTTCGCCTTGGCTTTGCTGGCCGCGACGCCAGAGGGCCATCTGGCCTCCACGAAGGGCAAGCGGAAGCCGGCGCCGGAGACGAGCGCGGTGACGCGCGAACAGGTGGCGCGGCTCGAGCGGGGAGCTCGCCGGGCTGCAGGTGCAGATCAAGGCCGTGGAGGAGACCTACGGCATCGACAACCTGCACCTCACGGTCGCCAAGGCCTAGTCACGCGGCTGTTCGGCAATGCCCAGGTCGTGCGCTGGTTGGCGCAGCACAAGCCGGAGTACCTGAGCGAGTTCCAGGCGATCTCCGAGCTGCTCAGCCTTCCGGTCGAGGGGGTTATGTCTCCGGGTTCTCAAGCCTAGGCCGGCTTACGCCCGAGTTTGGCGCCAAGGCGACCAAGGTGTGAGATCTAGAGTGCATCACTTGCTTGCGTGGAGCAGGCAGGCTGGCCCTCGCCGGCTGTGAGTGGTTAAGTGGTTCCGCTTCAACCAATCGGGCGGGATGCCTACATGACGGCGACCAAAGCGGACCATCTGTTGCCCACCGTCCGGAAGTGGCTCAGCGCGCAGCGGCTCGACGGCAACCTGCGTCTACCGGCGGAGCGTGAGCTCGCCGCGAGGTTCTGCGTCTCCCGCGCGGAGTTGCGTAAGGCCTTGGCGGTGCTCGAGAAGGAAGGGCAGATCCGCCGCCACGTCGGCCGCGGCACCTTCATCGTGCCGGACGCGGCGCAGACGTCGGTGGGGAGCGAGGACATCGCCGCCCGGACGAGCCCGCTGATGGCCATGCAGGCGCGCAGGATCATAGAGCCGGAGCTGTGCCGCCTGGCTGCGCTGAACGCCACATCGGCTCAGGTCGGGGAGATGCGGAGCCTTTGCGCCGAGATGCGCAAGGCGCCCAGCTGGGAAGCCTATGCGGAACTTGACTGGCGCTTCCACAACGTAATCGCCGAGGCCACCGGCAACGTGCTCCTGGCGGAGATCCAGGCGCTCCTCAACGGCGTGCGGCGCTACGTCGTATGGGGCACGCTCGTGAAGCGCCCCGTCGGGCCTGCGGACGACTACCACTCCTTCCGTGAGCACGAGGCGATCGTCGACGCCATCGCGGCGCGTGACGGCGCCCAGGCGATGCGCGCGATGGCGGACCACCTAGGCGGAACCCAGGCGCACATGCGGGGCGCAGACCGCGACGCGGACCTGCTGCAGACGGTTTAGCCGTCGCATTGACGCGCGGGGCGGCCTGCTCGACACGATCTGACCGGCTCGGGGCCAATTTGAACCATACTTGACCAAAATGGTTTAGCCCTTCACTCTCGAGACACATCCCGGTGAGCACGGCCAATGGGTCTGCGCCACGGGCCACTTTGGGCTTACTCGAGAACGCCGCAGGCCGACCCATGCAGATCATCGATTCGCAAATCCACCTGTGGACGGGCGAGCAGGCCCCGCCGCATCACTGGCGCGCGCCGTTCCGCATGGAGGACGCGCTTCGGGACATGGACGCCGCCGGCGTCGATAGCGCCGTCAACTGCCCCGCCATCTGGGATGCGGACGCCAACGCCTATGCGGTGGAGGCGGCGCGCCAGTATCCGAGCCGCTTCGCCACGCTCGGCTGGTTCGACCTTTCCGTTCCTCGCCCTGACGATTTCGTCGACGGGTTCGTGGCCCAGCCGGGCATGCTGGGCCTGCGGTTCGTCCTCGTCATGCCGGATCAGCAGCGACTGCTGGCCGACGGCGCGCTGGAGTGGCTCTGGACGGCGGCCGACCGCCTGGGTCTGCCGGTCGGGCTCATGGTCCATCCCGCACTCTATGCGGAGCTGTCACGCATCGCGGCGCGCCATCCTAGGATGAGGCTCCTGATCGATCATCTGGGCGTTGGGCCTTTCACCAAGCTTCCCGAAGCCGGCGAGCTCGTGGAGGCCCTGCTGCCGCTGGCCCGTCTGCCCAATGTTGCGGTCAAGGCGAGCGGCGTGCCCAGCATGGCCAACGATGACTATCCGTTCGCCAGCACCCATCCGCTCCTGCGCCGGACGTTCGACGCCTTCGGGCCGGAGCGCATGTTCTGGGGCACCGACTACACCCGGATGAGGTGCAGCTGGCGCGAGTGCGTGACGATGTTCACCGAGGAACTCAGCTGGCTGCAGGGGGAGGACCTGGAGTGGGTGATGGGCCGAGGGGTCCGAGAGTGGATCGGCTGGCGCTGACGGCAACCATCGGGCTTTGCGTCGACGGGGCCGAGGATCCGTCGTTGCGGACTACAAGGGCGGCGTGAGCCTCGCGGCGGCCCGCGCCGTCGCGGCGACGCGGTCGTCCCGGGCGATCTGGGCGATGTAGCCGTCGGGCCGCACCAGAATGAGGGCATCGCCGGTCAATCCGTAGGCTGACGCGAAGGTCTCGCCGGCGTCGCGCAGCACGACGTCCGCGTCGGCGCCTGAGCCGGGGTTGATCGCCACCCGCTTCAGGCCGGCCCCCTGCCTCGACCACGCCAGACGTGACAGGTCCTGGGCTGCGGCCACGCCGAAGGCGAGCGCCGTGAAGTGTGGTCCCCGGAAGACGTCGAACAGCCGCACGGGCGCGCCGTGCAGGTCCTTGAGGACCGCATCCGGTGCGCGGTCGCCGACCGCAAGCGTGCTGGTCGACGCGCCGCCATCCCCCAGCGGGCCTCTTCGATAGGTGATCCCCAGCTGCTGTTCGTCCGCGCCCCGCCTGGAGGCTTCGGCCCCGCCGCGGTTCATGGCCTCGTACTTCTGGGTGGACATCCCAAGCACCCGCGCAGCCACCGGCTGGCGCTCGGCTTCATAGCTGTCGAGTAACGTCGCTGGCGCGCCGTTCAGGGCCTGCGCGAGCTTCCAGCCCAGGTTGTAGGCGTCCTGGACTCCGGTGTTCAGGCCCTGCGCGCCGGCGGGCGTGTGGACGTGAGCCGCATCGCCGGCCAGGAAGACGCGGCCCTGGCGATAGTGGTCGGCCAGGCGGATGTTCGGCCGAAACACCGAGGTCCATCGGATGTCATGCAGCCTGAGCTTCTTCGAGCGTGTGTGGTCACGGACCCGGTGGTTGAGGGCGGCTTCGTCGAGGCGCGGCTCCTCGCCAGGCTTCAGGCGGATCATCCATTGGAAGAGGTCGCCGTGCGGCAGGGGGCAGGCGACCACGAACCGGCCCCCGCCGCCTGGCCAGGCGTGCCAGTAGTCGCGGGAGAGGCCCTCGACCTTGCAGTCGACGATGATCATGCGGTCGGCCTCGTCGGTGCGGCCCGGAAACCCGATCTTGAGCTGCTCGCGGACGGAGCTCGCCCCGCCGTCGGCGCCGACCATGTATCGGCAGGTGATCGTCTCCTCGCCGCCGGGATGCTCGACGGTGGCCTGCACGCCTTCGTCCGTTTCGACGAACGCCTTGAGCCTGGCGTTGAATTCCACGCGCACGCCGAGCGCCGCGAGTCGTCGATGCAGGAGCGCATCGGTCTCGAATTGCGGGATGAGCAGGGTGTTGGGATACGGGATGTCCGAGGTCGCCTTGCGGGTCTTGTACATCCGCCGCGGGATCACCAGCGGCCCCACGTGGACGCCAAGCGGGGGATAGAGGTCGCCGGCGGCCAGGGCGTCGGCCACGACGCCCAGATCGTCGAGCACCTCGAGGGTGCGCGGCTGGAGCCCCTTCGCCCGCGAACCGGGGAAGCTGTGGGCGTTCTTCTCGATGATGCGGACCCGCAGGCCGCGGCGCGCCAGGTCGATCGCAAGGGCCGATCCGGTCGGGCCGCCGCCCACCACCAGGACATCCAACATAAGGTCAGGGTCAACCAAGCTTAGGCTCCATCCGGAGAGCCAGGCGGCTGGATTCCAGCGCCTGGGACGAACATCGTGAGTGAGGCGGCATGTGCGGCGATCGTCAGGGGCCGCCCAGGCGCGACGCCAGCCAGTCCCCGACCAGCGAGAGCTTGTCGTCGGGGTGGTTGTAGATGCAGTGGTCGCCGTCCGAGAACACGACCATCTGCTTGTCTGCGGCCTGGGCGGTCTGGAACAGGTTCCGCGCGTCCGCATCGCTGATCATCGGATCCAGCCCCCCATGGACGACCAGCAGTGGACAGCGAACGGGCGCGTCAGGATCGGCGGGCCTTACCGTGGCCCAGCGCGCCTGCGCTTCATCGCCGGACACGTCCCCGACGAAAGCGGTCATCTTCTGGAAGAAGGTCGCGTTGGCTCGCGCCATCGCCGGCGCGCTCGTGCCGCCGTTGTTACAGCACGCGGCGATCGCTGGATGGCGGGCGGCCAGGTGCATGGCGAAGGAACCGCCCATGCTGTTGCCCACCACGCCGATCCGGCGTCCCGCGGACCGGCGCGCGAGCCAGTCGATCGCCGCGGCGTAGGCCGCCTCCCATCCGTCGGTGAGGAGATGTCCCAGGACCATGCGGCTTTCGCCCTGGCCTGGGCCATCGATCGAGAGGGTGTCGATGCCGCGGGCCGCCAGCGCCGTGGCCATCTCCGAGAAGTCCATCGCCCAGCCTTCGACCCCGCCGATCAGGAGGGCTGCGCCGACCACTTCGGGCCCGGCGGCCGGAAAGAACCAGCCGATCAGAGGACCGTTCGGGGTCTCGATGACCTCCCGCTGGCGATCGCCCGCCAGCGCGGCCGCCTGGCCGTAGAGCTCTCCGGCGCGGGCGAAGATCGCCGAACGTTCCGGGCTGTCTCCCAGCATCATCATCTGGCTCATCCGTGTGAGCGCCGAGGCGCGGAAGAGGCGGTTGATCCGGGTCTGGCGGGTTGGCGGAGAGACGCCCGCCTCTGGGGGCGACAGGCAGCTGTCGGCCAGTTCGGTGGCGACGCTTCGCCAGTCTTCGCCCGCCCAGACCCTGCCGCGAAGCTCCAGGGCGTCGGGGTCGTGCACCCCGTAGGCCATGAGGCGCTCGACCGACAGTTGGCGAAGCGCGGCCTGCGATTCCGCTGAGGCCGCCTCGTCAGGCGGGGCGAACGCTGCCGCGCGACGCCCTGAGAACGCGCGCACGATCGCGGGCGCAAGCTTCACCTCCGGACCGTCTCCCACCGCGTTCTCCTGTACCAATTTGGTTTAAATAGTCTCTGATTGGTTGACAATGCAAGCTCAAAGGCGCGATACCACCCCGCAACATAGAGAGGGCGTTTTGACAAAGATCCTGATCCGCGGCGCGCGGGTGTTGGCCGCACCTCCGGAGAGGGTCGACGCCGCGACGACCGACATCCTCATCGACGGCAGCGCCATAGCCGCCATCGGCCCCCAACTGGACGCCGGCGAGGCGACGGAAGTCGTCGACGGGGCCGGCCGGCTGGTCCTGCCTGGGCTCATCAACTGCCACCTTCACACCTGGCAGACCCCGCTACGCGGCCTCGCGGCCGACTGGTCGCTGATGGAATACCTGATGCGGGTGCACGGGCGTGTGGCGGAGCATTTCACGCCGCAGGACATCTATGATGGGACCCTGGCGGGCGCGCTGAACCAGATCGCCGGCGGAACCACCACCGTCGGCGACTGGTGTCACAACAATCCGACGCCTGAGCACACCGATGCGGCGGTCGCGGCCCTGCAGGCGTCAGGCATCCGCGCGCTGTTCATGCATGGGACGCCGGGGGCAGGTCCGGGTATCGCGCCGTCGCCGCATCCCCGCGACGAGCTGGAGCGTCTCCTCAATGGCGCGTTTGGGGACCGGGAAGGCCGGCTGACCCTCGGCATCGCCATTCCCGGGCCGATGTATTCGCCGCTCGAGATTGCGGAGCACGATCTGCGCCTGGCCAAGGACCTCGGGCTGATCGCCTCGATGCATCACAGCGGCGGTCCGACGCCGGCGGTGGATCCTTGGCCACTTCTCGAAGCCAAGGGGCTGCTCGGCCCGCACGTCAACATCGTCCACGGCAATCACCTGGACGACGAGACGCTGGCGCGCCTGGTGGGCGCGGGCGTCACCTTCACGGTGACGCCGGAGGTCGAGATGGGGGACGGTCACGGCCACCCCATCACGGGCCGTCTGCGAGCGCTGGGCGCCGCGCCTTCCCTCGGGATCGACATCGAGGCGGCCATCAGTGGAGAGATGCTGACGGCGGCGCGCATGGCGCTCGCGCACCAGCGAGCGCTTGACCATGCCGCGGCTCGGAACGGCGCAGGTCCGTCCGCGGGACCTCCGCGGGGCGCCGAGGCGCTCGGGTGGGTGACGCGCGAGGGCGCCCGCGCCCTGGGTCTGGCCGGCCGGGTCGGCGCCCTGGAAGTCGGGATGCAGGCCGACCTCGTCATGGTCGATGCCGAAGCCTTCAACCTGCAACCTGCAAACGATCCGGTCGCGACCGTCCTCCAGGCCCACCCCGGGAACATCGACGCCGTGATGATCGCCGGCTGCTGGCGCAAGCAGAACGGCGGACTGTGTCGAGATGATCTCGCCGAGCTCTCCCTGTCGGTGCGCAGGATCGCCGCTCGCGTCCTCGGGGCCGCTGGCCTGGCGGCTCCGGCAGCCTAGGCGCGGGCGCGCCGGATCCTCCCGACGCTACGACATCGATTGCGCCCAGGAACGGGCTGCGCTATGAGATAAACCAATTTGGTTTATATTGATACAAATGGTCGAGGCGGTGAATGGACGAGCGCATGCTCATGGTCCCCGAAAGGATGCGGGCTTGGGTCTTGGGGAACCCAGGACAGCTCAGCCTGGTGGACAAGCCGACGCCCGCGCCCGGCCGTGCCGAAGTGCTGGTCCGCATCGATGCGGTGGCGGTCTGCGCTACCGACCTTGAGGTCATCCAAGATGGGCCGCCGGCGCGCATCCAGGGCGGGCTGCCGTTCAACAAGGGCTTTACGCCTGGCCACGAGTACATGGGGACCGTCGTGCAACTCGGGCCGGACGTCGGCGAATATCGGGTTGGCGAGCGGGTGAGCGTCGAGATCCACGCCGGTTGCGGCCGTTGCAAGCGGTGCCGGGAAGGCATGTACACCGCCTGCCTGAACTATGGTGAGAACTACGAAGGCCATGACCGCGGCCATCGGGCCAACGGGTTCACGACCGACGGTGGCTTCGCGCAGTACGCGGTGAACAACATCAACACGCTAGTCCGGGTGCCGGACGGCATGAGCGACGAGGAAGCCGCGCTCGTGGTGACCGCGGGCACCTCGATGTACGGGTTCACCGAGCTTGGCGGTCTGGTGGCGGGGGAGGCCGTCGTGGTCATCGGCCCGGGGCCGATCGGTCTCCTGGCCGTCGCCATCGCCAAGAGCTTGGGGGCGTCGCCGGTGATCCTGACCGGCACCCGGGCCGAGCGCCTCAAGATCGGGGCCCTTCTCGGAGCCGACCGGGTGATCGACGCCACCGCCGAGGATCCCGGTGATGTCGTGCGCCAGATCACGGGCGGCGGCGCCGACTTCGTCATGGACTGCGCCGGCACGGAGGAGTCGATCAACCAGGCCATCCAGATGGCCAACCGCGGGGGACGGATCTGTCTGGCCGCCTTCCCGCATGTGCCTGTGTCGATCGATCTCGCACATGCGGTGCGCAACAACATGTATCTCTACGGAATACGCGGGGAGGGGAGAAGCGCCACCCGGCGCGCCATGGCCCTGATGCCTCGCTTCGATGCGAAGCTGATCCACACCCACACCTTCGGCCTCGCCGACCTGCCCGAAGCGCTGCGCTACGCGCGCGAGCGCGTCGACGGGGCGATCAAGGTCGTCGTGCGTCCGCAGGACTGACAGGCGCATGGAGCACAAGATCGTCGAGATCGCGCCGCCGGGTCCGCCCGAGGACCCGCTGCGCGACTGGCCCGAAGCCCGCCGCAGGGAGTTCGAGGCCAACCAGTTCAGCGGCGGCGTCGGCAGCGTCCTCGTATCCGAGACCGATCGGGTGCGGGTTTGGCACCTGCACCTGCCCCCCGGCGGCTGGCTCACCTTCCACCGCCACGTCCTGGACTACTTCTGGACGACCCCCTCGCGCGGCGTGGCGCGCGGCTACTACCAGGACGGCCGGATCGTCGACGTCCACCACTATCCTGGCGAGACCCGGCACTTCCGCCATGGGCCGGGCGAGTTCTTCGTCCACGCCATCGAGAACGTGGGCGACACCGACCTGATCTTCATCACGGTCGAGTTCCTGCCCGGCGAGAACCCCGCCATCGACATTCCCGACAGCCAGCGGCTGTCCACTAGCCCCAAGACTAGAGGACCCTCATGACCGCACGCGTGCGCGGCGTCGTCGCCGCCATCACCACGCCTGTCACCGAGGCGGGGCATCCCGATATTCCGCGCTTCCTCTCCCGCGCACAGCGCCTCCTGGCCGACGGCTGCGACGGCCTCAACGTCCTCGGAACGACGGGGGAGGCGACCTCTTTCAGCGCGGAGGCGCGCGAAAGCCTGACGGACGCCGTGGGCCGCTCGGGATTGCCCACCAGCCGCTTGCTCGTCGGCGTCGGCGCCGCGGCCCTCGACGACGCGGTCCGCCTGACCAAGTCGGCCGCCGCAAACGGGTTCGGTGGAGCCCTGGTGCTGCCGCCGTTCTACTACAAGGCCGTGGCCGACGCCGGCCTGATGCGGTTCTTCGATCGGCTCGTGACCGCGACGGCGGCGGAGGCCATTCCCTTATACCTCTACAACTTCCCGGCCCTCAGCGGCGTCACGTACACGCCCGCCCTGGTGGAGGCGCTGGTGGCGGCCTTCGGCGACCGCATCGCCGGCTTGAAGGACTCCTCAGGCGACGTACCCTATTCCCGCCAGATCGCTGCGATCTCGCCGGACCTCGACGTCTTCCCTTCGAACGAGGCTAACCTGGGCCTAGCCCGGGAAGGCGGACCCTTCGCCGGCTGCATCTCAGCAACGGCCAACCTCAACTCTGCGGACTGCGCGCGCGGGTATCGCGAGGGCGACGCCGACGCGCTCTTTCGGGCCATCGCCTTCCGAAACATCTTCGACGGACTGCCGCTGGTTCCCGCCATCAAGGCCATGGTGGCGCATCTCGCCGCCGACCCGGCGCACGAGCTGACGCTGCCGCCGCTCGCGCCTCTGGCCGCGGAGCAGCGCAGGGAGCTCTTCACGAGATTTGGGGCGCTGGGCCGCCTCGAAGCCCCGGTGGCGCTCGCATGATCTACACCTTTCCGCCCGCCCCGAGCGCTGCCGTGCCGATCGAGGGCAGCGAGGCGCTGTTCCCCGTCCGTCGGATCTGGTGCGTCGGGCGAAACTACGCAGAACACGCCCTCGAAATGGGCGGTGACCCGGACCGCGAGCCGCCCTTCTTCTTCGGCAAGCCTGCGGACGCCATCGTCCCCACCGGCGGTGAGCTGCCGTATCCCCTGGCGACTCAGGACCTGCATCATGAGGTCGAGCTTGCCGTGGGCCTGCGGTCGGGCGGCAGCGGGCTCAGCGTCGAGCAGGCGGGCGCCGCCGTCTTTGGCTGCGCCGTCGCTTTGGACATGACGCGCCGCGATCTCCAGTCCGAGGCCAAGCGGCTCGCGCGGCCGTGGGACATGGGCAAGGCGTTCGACAGGTCCTGCCCGATCGGCGCTTTCCGCCCGTGCCCCGGCGCGCCCCCGACGAAGGGCGCCATCCGCCTGACGATCAATGGCGAGGTGCGCCAGTCCGGCGACCTCCACGCCCTCATCTGGCCGATCGCCGATACCCTCGCGGCGCTTTCGCAATTGGTCGAACTCGCGGCGGGCGACGTCATCCTCACTGGGACGCCCGCCGGGGTCGGTCCCGTTCGTCGGGGCGACCAACTCCGCGCGGAATGCGATGCGGCGCCTGCCCTCGAGGTCCGCTACGCCTGAGCGACGATCGAGGGAGGCGCGAGCGGATGGACGGAGATAATGCGTTCTCCGCGCCCTGAAGCCGATGAGTGAGGGCTGACGCTGCGCCACCCGTTGGGCCGTTTAGAGACGCCATGTCAGCTCAAGGCTCCTGCGACGCGCTCATCGCAGATTGCTCAACGCAAGCAGTTGCCCAGCCCCGGCGGTAACCAGCCGCAGCCGGCCTCACAGTCGCACGTCCGCTCTCCGGCCCGAGTCCAAGTTCCGCTCTTGGCGCCAAGCGGCCCTTTCGGCAGATACTGGTTGGTCGTCGAAAGCTAGAGCGCCATAGCGAAGGCATAGTTCTCTGCGCCTTCGACGTCGGCGCGCCAATTTTTCCTAGAAAATCAATGAATCTTCCGATTGAGCTACATCGCGAGCTTCGGCGCTCGTCGTTTACTCCGGGGATTTTGGTCTAAAACGACGCTATCGTGGCGGTTCGGCGGGCGAAGCAGCGTCAAATTGGAGCGCAGAAGCGCGCGCTGGGGCGTCGGCAGGCCGCCTAACAATCACCGAACGCGGGGCATGGAACCTACCGAACGGCCCGCAGGGACCCATACTGTCGAGATGGTCGTCCAGTTTTTGCAGAGCAGCCGATCTAGCCGCCTTCGCCGACGACCGATGCAGGCGGTTTTGACAGCCGTCGCATCCATCGGCGCACTGATCCTGGCCCCTCTTGCGCTGCAGTTTGGCTTGCCTGCCTGAGTCGCCCAGCACCGTCCTATCGGACTGGCGCCACAGACCATCCTCCGAAGGCGAGCCTTTCGCGCCGAGGTTAGCGGCGTCCGCGCTGCAGTCACGTCGGAATCGGGCCCAGCGGCGTCATGTCGACCCGGCAGGAGGTAGGGGATCTGGCGGCGTCGGACGTCTAGCTACCATGCCGTGATGCGTGGTCGCGATGCGGGCTGGGTTTGCATGACGCCGACAGGGACTAGTCATAGCGAAGATCGAGCAGGGGATAGGCGGTCTGTCCGCCCCTCCGCATGTGTCGCCTGCGGGGGGCTGTCAGTCCTACATCGGCCATCCAGGCGCCGCGCCTCCGCGACCAAGCCCTTTGAATTCGCTCAAAGTATGCGAGGCTTGACCAAGACATGACGCCGGCACGTAAATCTGAGCTGATGGCCAACGACAGACGCTCCACGCTGATCGAAGATCTGAATCAGGCCTACCGCGAGCGCGGGGCCAGGCTCCGGGAGATCGCGGCGCGCGGCGGACGCGACGACGCCTCGGACCTGGTGCATGACGCGATCGTCAAGACCCTGGAAGCCGGGCAGAAGTCGGACGTCCGCGATCCGGTCCGGTTCCTCTTCCGGGTCACGCGCAACACCTTGCTCGACCGCTTCCGGACCAGGACGCGCCGGGGACGGGTCTTGGAGTACGGCCTTGACGACGCCGATGCGACCGATCCGGGCGTCAGTCCCGAGCGCGCCGTCATCGCCTCCGAACGGCTCAGCGCGGCGCTGGCGGCCATCGACAAGATGCCGCCGCGCCGGCGGGAAGCCTTCCTGCTGTGCCGGGTCGAAGAGCTCACCTATGCGGAGGCCGGCCGCCGGATGGGCGTCAGCGTCCATGCGATCGAGAAGCTCATGTCCGCCGCGATGGCCCAACTCTTTGAGGAGTTCGACACCGACGGCGACTTGGCGTAGGGGCCGGAGCGGTTTGAAACGTCTATATTGGCGGTGGTTGAGCGAAGGACGCCATGAAACTTTCCGTGGAAAGACGTGAAGCGGCGGCGGCGTGGTTCGCTGTGCAACGCCGCGCCGTCATGTCCATCGAGGAGCGGGAGGCGTTCGACGCTTGGCGCGCCGATCCGCAGAACCTGGCGGCGCTCAACGCCATGCATGAGCTCTGGGGTGAGATGGCGGCCCTGAAGGCCGTCCAGCCGGTCCTGCGCACGCCCTCGCTCCAACGTCGTCGGATCGCCGTGGGCGCCACGGGCGGGATCGCGGTCGCGGTCGCAGGCCTGCTCGCGGTCACCGCCATCCAGCCCATGGCCTACGCCCAGAGCGCCAGCACTGCGATCGGCGAGCAGCGCTCCAGGACCTTGCCGGACGGCAGCGTGGTCAACCTGAACGTCGCGACGCGCATCGACTACAAGATGCAGGACGACCGGCGGAACGTGCGGCTGCGGGAGGGCCAGGCCCTGTTCGTGGTCCACAAGGACAAGGACCGGCCCTTCCTCGTGACCGCCGGCGACTACGAGGTCCGCGCCGTGGGCACCGCCTTTGACGTACGCCTCAGGGACGGCGCCACTGAGATCGCGGTGCAGGAGGGGGTGGTCCTGGTCACCGCCCTGAAGGGCCCGCGCGCCGGCCAGCCGATCGCCCGCCTGGAAGCCGGCCAGAAGCTGGAGCTGCCGGCCACGCCCGCCGCCGCCAGCGCGACGCCGGAACCGATCGCGATCCAGAGCGTGGCCGAATGGCGGCTGCGCACGGTCTCGTACGAGGACGCGTCGGTCGCCGAGGTGGTCGCGGACCTAAACCGGTTCTTCCCGCAGCCCATCGAAATCTCCGACCCGACCCTGGGACGGCGGCGGATCACCATCCGGCTCCAGGTCGAGGATCGCGAGAGCACCCTGCGGACCCTCAACGCGCTGCTGGGCGTCCCGGTCGAAGACGGAACTGGCCGCGCCGCGGCGTCCTGATCGACCCTCCGCCTTCCCAAGGTAGGGGAGGAGCCCGGCCAAGGCGTCATTGGGGCATGGCTCGGCAGGGAGAAATGACCATGTCCATGGCGGACGACGAGGTTGCGCAAGGCGCGAAACCCGACAACAGGAAGATGGCCGCCGGCTTCGCGGCCAAGCTCGCCTGTTCCGGCGTGTTCGTGTCGGGCCGGACGCTCGAGGACGTGGTCCGCGACGACATCCAACGCGCCTCGCCGCTGACGCGGGACATCGAATATGCGCTCGACGTCGACCGACAGACGGTTACCGCCACCAAGCGGGGGGTTTCCGTAACGGCGCTGCACCGACCTGGCGTCGGCGCTGTCCTGGTGGTCGACGCCGACCTGGAAACCCTGCGACGCCAGACGGGGGGGATGAGCCCGGCGCGGACCCTGACGAGGCCCGGGCGCTGGCCGGAAGGGGAGGAGGCCGAACCGGCGACGCGCGATGTCCCGGGATCCGCCCTCAGCGGGGCGCTGGACGCGATCTTCGCCGACGAGACGCCGGATCGGGAGATGGACACCCGCGCCCTGGTCGTCGTCCATGGTGGCCTGCTGGTCGCCGAGCGCTATGCGCCCGGCTACGGCCCGGCCACACGCCTGCTCGGCTGGTCGGCGAGCAAGAGCGTGCTGGCGACGCTGGTCGGCATCCTGGTGGACGAGGGTCGTCTGAGGCTGGACGCGCCGGCGCCCGTGTCCGAATGGCGCACGCCCGGCGATCCGCGCGGCGCGATCACGCTGCGTCACCTGCTGCACATGTCGAGCGGCCTGGCCTTTTCCGAACCCTATGTCCCAGGCGCCGACAGCACCGTCATGCTGTTCGAACGCGGCGACATGGCGGGGTTCGCCGCCGCCAGCCCGCTCGCCCACCCGCCTGGCGAGGTGTGGGACTACTCGTCGGGCACGACCAACCTGCTGTCGCGGATCGTCATGGAGGCGGTGGGCGGCTCGATGGCGGCCTATCAGAACTATGCCCGCGAGCGGCTGTTCGAACCCGCCGGCATGGCGAGCGCGGTGTTCGAGCCCGATGAGCGAGGGGTGATCGTGGGGAGCTCCTACCTCTACGCCACGGCGCGCGACTGGGCCCGGTTCGGACAGCTTTATATGAACGGCGGCGAATTGAACGGACGGCGCATCCTTTCGAAGGCCTGGGTCGACTTTGTCCAGCGGCCGGCTCCCGCCGCTCCGCTTCGGGAGTACGCGGCGCATTTCCGGCTGAACCCGTTACAGGAGCCCGGCGGGACCGAGCGGGAATACCCGAACCTGCCGCACGACATGTACTTGGCGCGCGGGCATAACCGGCAAATCGTGGCGATCATGCCCACGCAGCGGACCGTCATTGTCCGGCTGGGCTGGACGGTAAACGACAGGGTCTTCGAGCTCGACCGCCATTTCTCCGCGATCCTCGCCGCGCTCAGACTTTAGGTTCGGCGGCGGAAACGTCATCGACAGGGTAGGGGCCGCGCACGGTTCGAGCGTCATGAAGGGCATAGCTGCCAAGGGGGAGTTCGGCTGTGCCCATCGAACCAACACGACGCCTGATCATGGGGCTCGCCGCCGGTGGCGCGGCCCTGGCCGGCGCCCCGTCGCTCGCCGCGGAAAATGACGCGAACGCGATTGGGTTGCCCCAAGCGCTGAGGTCCAAGATCGCCGCCCGACTGGCGCGAGACCAGATCCCGGCCATCGCCGTCTGCGCGATCAAGGACGGCGTGCCCCTGGTCATCGATAGCGTCGGCCAGGCGTCCTTGCCGTTCGGCGTGGCGGCGACGGAACGGACGCTGTTCCACTTCGGCTCGATCTCGAAACACGTCACCGCCGCGGCCATTCTGCGGCTGGTCGAGGCCGGTCGGATCGGCCTCGACGATCCGGTCGGACGTCATGCCCGCGACCTGCCGCCATCCCTCGCCGGGTTCACCATCCGGGCGCTGCTCAGCCACACGGCGGGCGTTCCTGACTACGGGCTTCTCGCAGGTCGCCCCGATACCGGCGTCGACCGGCCCGTCAGCCGCACCGCCTTCGTCAAGGCGGTGGGCGAACTGACGCCCGGCTTCGCGCCCGGCGAGGCCTGGAGCTATTCCAACACTGGCTATGTGCTGCTGGGCTACGTGATAGCCGACGTCTCGGGACGAACCTATCGTGAGTTCGTGACGGAGGAACTGCTGCGCCCGGCGAAACTGCGCGAGGCCCGCGTTGACGACGCTCCAGCGATCATCGCCGGCCGCGCCGAGCCCTATGAGTTGCAGAAGGGCGTCCTTCGCCACGCGGTGATGATGGATGGCGACTATTCCGGCTGGCCGGACGGCGGACTGCTGTTCTCGGCGCGAGACGCAGCGCGCTGGGAGGCTGGGTTGCAGGCCGATTCGGCGATCCCGGCGGCCGCGCAGCGCCAGATGACCACGCCGATCATGCTGTCGACGGGGCGCGACTGCGCCTACGGACTTGGTTGGTACACCGACCGGGTGCGGGGCCGGGCGCTGCAGTATCACGGCGGCAGCGTGCCAGGGTTCCTGGCGTTCTATCTGCGCGTCCCGGCGGAACGGGTGGGTGTGGTGGCGCTCACCAATCTCGGCAGCGGGGTCGGCGAAATCGCCCTGCGCCGCACCGTCCAGGACCTCGCCGAACTGATCGCGCCCGGCTCGACCCCGATGTCGCTTCGTCCGATCCGCGATCCGGATTCGGCGCTCACCGCCGAGGCGCGAGCCATGCTCACCCGCGGCCCAAAGTCGCTCGACGCCAGCCGGTTCGCCGCGGAGATCGCGCCGCTGCTGGGCCGGCCGGCGGGCGCGCGACCCTCTCCCCCGAACCGCGCGGGCCGCGGACCGATGAGCACTTTCGAACTGGTCGAGACCTTCGCCGAGGGAGCGGGCCAGGTCCGGCGGTATCGCGCGACCTTCGGCGAGGAGGTGGAGCATTTCGCCTTCGCTCACGCCCCCGACGGCAAGATCTATCGCGTGCGAGGCTACTGAGATGGCGCGGCGCATGCTGGCGGTGACGTGTCGCGGCGCCGTCGCCTTCGTGCTGGGCCTGCTGCTCCTGACGCCGGTGGGCGCCGCGGCGCAGCCGGTGATCTATCTCGGCGCGCACCTTATCGACGGCACAGGCGGGCCCCTGAGACGCGACATGGCCATCGTCACGGATGGCGAGCGGATCACCGCCATCGTGCCCGCCCGCAAGCTCGCGATCAAGGGCTTGGGCGCCGTGGAAGTGGTCG
Source organism: Phenylobacterium sp. (assembly GCF_036677185.1). Classification (GTDB taxonomy): domain Bacteria; phylum Pseudomonadota; class Alphaproteobacteria; order Caulobacterales; family Caulobacteraceae; genus Phenylobacterium. The sequence continues at coordinate 200,704 of NZ_JAKFEN010000021.1, read as the reverse complement.
ATCTGGCGGGCCTCTATGTGCTGCCCGGCCTGATCGACAGCCACGAGCATCTGCGACCCGGCGCTAGCGGCAAGGCGATGATGCGGCGCGACCTCTATTCCGGAATCACGGCCGTCCGCGACCTGGCCAACGACCTGCGGGACCTGCAAGGCTTGGTGGCGGCTTCGCGTTCCGGAGAAATCCCCGGGCCGGACATCTACTACGCCGCGCTGATGGGCGGGCCGAGCCTGTTCGAGAATCCTCGGATGCATGGGCTGTCCACGGGCTTCAAACCCGGGATCGTCCCGTGGGCCCAGGCGATCGCCGACGACGCCGACCTGCCGGCGGCGGTGGCGCGGGCCAAGGGCACCGGCGCCACGGCGATCAAGATCTACGCCAACCTGCCGCCGCCGCTGGTGGCCGCCATCGCCGCCGAGGCCCACCGGCAAGGCATGCTGGTCTGGGCGCACGCCGCAGTCTTCCCCACCAAGCCCCGGCAGGTGGTTGAGGCGGGCGTCGACGCCGTCTCGCATGTCTGCGACCTAGCCTACCAGGTTGCCAACCCGCCGCCACAGACCATCGGCGATCGGTTCCCCGTCGACTTCGAGGCGTTCGCCCACGGCGACAACGCCGAGCTGACGGCCCTGTTCGCCGAAATGCGCCGCCGCGGCGTGATCCTCGACGCCACCAACCGAACCTATGCCGAGGGCGACGAGCGACCGGCGGGCGGACGGCCCCGTAACTGCACCGCCGAGCTGGCCGCCAGGCTGACGGCCCAAGCGTTCCGGCAGGGAGTGGACATCTCGACCGGCACCGATGGCTTCGCGCCGCCGCAAGAGCCGTTCCCCCCGCTCTATGATGAGATCGGCTTCCTGGCCAGGAAGGTGCGGATGCCGCCGGCCCAAGTGATCCGCTCGGCTACCCTGGTGGGCGCCATGGCCGCGGGTCGGCAGGCCGAGATGGGCACGATCGAGGCCGGCAAGCTGGCCAATCTGATGGTGGTCCGCGCCAACCCATTGGACGACATCGAGGCGCTGCGGACAGTCGTCCTGACCGTCAAGCGCGGCAGGCGCTATCCGCGCGCCGACTACCAGCCGGCCGCCAAGGGCGGCGACTAACAGGAGATCAAGCGTGCGGATGAAGATTTGGAAGACCCTGGCGGGCGCGAGCCTGGCCATCGGCGCCTGCGACGCCGCCGTGGCCCAGGCGCTGGGCCCCAGCGGCTATCCCGGCGGGACGATCGAGCACGCTCTAGAGAAGATGTTCGACGGCGAGGGCGGCGAGGGAGGTCTCGGCATGACCGATCTCGCCGACGGCCGCTTCTCCGTGCCGGCGCTCAAGAACGACCAGATCGTCAAGGCCGTCGGCGGCAATACGATCCGCTCAGGCGACCGTTTCGCCCTTCACTTCTCAACGGACGGCCGCGTCGAGGGCTGGACGCTCAAATGGACGCCCGCGCCGGCCAGCGCCTGCGCCGAGCCGCGGGCAAAAGGCTACGCGCTCGACGACGGCCAGTGCATCGCCTCGACCGAGATCCCGGTCCGCGGCGCCTGGAGCGCGCGAGGCGACAAGCTGTGCATGCCGGGCGTGTTCGCCTCGCCGTTCGACATCAAGATCCCGGCGAGCCGCTGCTACTCGCTGGCGCTGGCGATCAACAGCGTCCTGGCCTTCGACGAGGCGGGCAAGCTGGTGCGCCGGCCGATGAGCCTGGTGCGTGGCGACGCGCGCGGAAAGCTCGCGGACTAGGGCGGTGCGATGATCCTCTGCATTGAGGACGTGCTGAGCGCCGGAGACTTGGAAGCCATCCGCGGCGAGATCGCTCGGTCCGGGTTCCGCGACGGCCGCGCCACCGCCGGCTGGTCGGCCCGGCGGGTGAAGAACAACCTGCAGATGGAGGCCGGCGACCCCTGCTACGAGCGGGTCGCCGGCCGCATCACGGCGGCGTTGCGGGCCAACGAGGTCTTCATGCAGGCGGCCCTGCCGCGCGCCCTGCGACCGCCGCTGATCAGCCGCTCGGATGTTGGCATGGGCTATGGGCGGCACATGGACGACGCGCTGATGGGCGAGCCCTACGTGCGCACCGACCTCGCCTACACCCTCTTCCTCAGCGCGCCGGACGCGTACGAGGGCGGCGAACTGGTGATCGAAAGCGCCTCGGGCGAACTGGATTTCAAGCTCGCGGCCGGCGGCCTGGTGCTCTATCCGGCGACCTATCTGCACAAGGTCGAGATCGTGCGCGCCGGAACCCGGCTCGTGGCGGTCGGCTGGGCGCAGTGCTGCGTCCGCGACGCCGGTCGGCGCGAGCTGCTCTTCGACCTGCAGCGGGCCCGCCGGATGGTGTTGGCCGACACCGGCGGGGGCGAGGCGTTCGACCTGATGTCCAAGGCCTGCGGCAACCTCCTCAGGCTCTGGTCGGAGGTCTAGGCCACGCGGTTGTCGCGGCTTGGTCGAAAATTCGTCATCCGAGGGTAGGGTGCCTCCCAGCCCCGAGCGTCATGAAGAGCAAGAACCAAGGGGGGGTCATGCTCAAGAACACTCATCACATGTCGCGTCGGGGACGATGGAGCCAGGCGAGCGCCGCGGCGCTGCTGATCGGCTTGGCGGCCGCTCCGGTGGCGGTGGCCAGGGAGGCGACCAACCGGTTTGCGATCCCCGCCCAACCGCTGTCGTCCGGCCTGCTGGTGCTCGGGCGACAGGCCCGCATCTCCATCGCCGCCCCAGCCCCACTCGTCTCCGGCAGGTCTGGCAAGGCGGTGCAGGGCGAGCTGACCGTCAGGGCCGCCCTGAGCCAGATGCTCGAAGGCACCGGCCTTGACTACGAGTTCGTGGGCGCCAGCGCGGTGCGCATCCGGACGGAGGGCGAAGGCCCCCAGGCCTTCCGGGCCGGCGCGCCCCAAGGTGACATCGGCGACGAAGCCGCCGAAGAGGCGTCGCAGCTCGCCGAGGTGATTGTCGTCGGCACGCGGATACGCGGTCAGGCCCCGGTGGGCTCGCAGATCGTCACGCTGGATCGGGACGAGATCCACCACATCGGCCGGGCCACTGTCACCGACCTGCTGCGGACGATCCCGCAGATCCAGTCGATCGGGACCACCGAAGGAACCCGGGGACGGCGCGGGCAGGGCGATATCGACAACGCCGGGGCGGGCTCAAGCGTCAACCTGCGCGGCCTCGGGGCCGACGCCACCCTGACCCTGGTCAACGGGCGGCGGCTCGCGCCGAGCGCGTCCGGGGTGTTTGTCGACATCTCGCAGATTCCGCTGGCGGCGGTCGAGCGGGTCGAGATCCTGCCGGACGGCGCCTCGGCGTTGTACGGCTCGGACGCCATCGGCGGGGTGGTCAACTTCGTCCTACGGCACGACTACGACGGCGCCGAGACCTCCGCCCGCTATGGCGCGGGCTCCGGCTTTCACGAATACACCGCCGGCCAGGCCTTCGGCAGGTCGTGGGACACGGGTTCCATCAGCCTGGCCTACGAGTACTACAGCCGCACCCACCTGGCCGGCTTCAAGCGGCCCTATTATCGCAGCGATCTGACCGCCTTCGGGGGCAGCAACTTCCTGCCCCAGTCGCCGGCGCAATCCCAGGCCTTCCAGGCCAATCCCGGCACGATCGTCTCGGGAACCACGACCTACGCCATCCCGGCGGGCCAGAACGGGCAGGGGCTCACCCTTGCCAACCTGGTGGCCGGTTCCCGCAATTTCCTGGATCCGCAGCTCTTCCAAGACATCCTGCCCGCCCAGAAGCGGAACAGCCTCGTCGTTTCGCTGAACCAGGACCTTGGGGAGCGCGTCAGGCTCTTCGCCGACCTATTCTATTCCACCCGCGATTTCGAGCGGAAGACCCAGCCGGCGGGCCGTCAACTGGTCGTGCCCAGCTCCAATCCGTTCTTCATCGCCGGAATTCCCGGATCGCCGACGCGGAATCTCGTCCGCTACTCCTTCGTCCGCGACTTCGAAGCCCGCGACGAAGGCAGTTCGGAAAACTACACGGTCACGGCCGGCGCCAATTTCGACCTACCGCGGGATTGGAACGGCGAGTTCTATGTCAGCAAGGGCCGCGACGAGCTGAAGACCCGCTCGATGGGCTTCCCCAACGAGGCTCGCCTGGCCGCGGCGCTGGCCGACCCTAATCGTGACACGGCCTTCAATCCTTATGGCGACGGCGCGTTCACGTCGGGGGCCACCCGGGCTAAGGTCGAGGGCTTCGCGACCCGCCGGCAGGCCTACGATATCGAGTCGGTGAACCTCGGCGGCAGCGGGGCGCTGTTCGCTCTGCCCGGCGGCGTGGTGCGGATGGCGATCGGGGCGGACTACCGCAAGGAGAAGCTCGGCGTCTCCAGTGTCCGCGATCAACTGGCGCTGACGCCGACCCCTGGGACGGCGGCGGACGGAGACGGGGTCCTGAGCCGTTCGATCAAGGCCGCCTATGCCGAACTGCTGGTTCCGCTCGTCGGCTCCGACAACGCCCGGGCGGGCCTGCGCAAGCTGGACCTGTCCTTCGCGGTGCGCGGCGAGCGCTACAGTGACTTCGGGGAGACGACCAATCCCAAGATCGGCGTGCAATGGAAGCCGCTCGATGACCTGCTCGTGCGGGGAAGCTGGGGTTCATCGTTCAAGGCGCCGCGCCTGCAGCAGCTCAACGAGGCGGCCAATGTCTACCGGGGCCTGACCCTCCCCAATCCGGGCGCCGTTCCCGGGCCGAGCACGCCGGCTCCCGGCTTCTCGAACGTCATCGTGCAGCTCGGTTTCGGCAACAAGAAGCTGCAGCCCGAGACGGCGAAGACCTGGAGCGTCGGCGCTGATTTCGAGCCGTCGGCCATCCCTGGCCTGAAGGCCAGCCTGACCTATTTCTCGGTGAAATACGAAGACCGGATACTGTCGCCCACCGACCTGGAGTTCATCATGGCCCTGGCCGGCGGCCAGACCAGCGACATCGTCACCAAGCTCAATCCGAGCCAGGCTGAATTGGACGCGATCTACAACTCCGGAAAGTTCTTCGTCCTCGACACCCCGTTCCCGGCCCCGCAGGTCTATGCGATCGCAAGCCTGCAGGGTTCGAACTACGGCGCGGTGAAGCTGGACGGGTTGGACGCCAACCTGACCTACGAGTTCACGACCGAGGCCGGCGTCTTCACGCTCGGGGCCAGCGCGACCTACATCGCCAAGTACGAGGTCCAGCGGCTCGCCGACGCTCCGTTCATCGACCTCTTGAACACCAGCAGCAATCCCAACGACCTGCGCGCTCGGGCCTCGGTCGCCTGGACACGGGGACCACTGCGCGCCGGTTTGGCGGTGAACCACGTCGGAAGCTACGTGAACACGTTCTCGAACAGTAAGGTCGAAGCGTGGACGACCACGGATCTGCAGCTTGGCTACGAGTTCCAGCAATCGAGCAAGTACCTCGAGGGACTGTCCGTGAACCTGGACGTTGAAAATCTGTTCGATGACGACCCGCCGTTCGTGAACAACGGAAATGGAGGGGCGAATATTGGCTACGACCCTGAATTCGCCAGCCCTCGCGGCCGGGTCATTTCCCTGACCCTTCGCAAGACCTGGTGAGAACGACCTCCGCCGGCCCTCTCGGGTCAGGCGGAGGTCGGCGACCGAACATTCCAACCGATCCGATCGGCGCGCTCGTCCCGCGCCGAGACGACCTCCCGCGACCGCGGCGGGACGAGCGCGCCCTATGGAGAAGGCCTTGAACGCCGGAACGAACCGAAATGCCGCGGGATGGGCTTGGCTTGCGCTGGCCCTGGCCTTCGCAGCCTCTCAAGCCGAGGCCGCGGCGCCGACGGCTGGCCGCAGGGCGGGCGAGATCGTGGTCGAGACGCGATCGCTGGCCACTCCCGAAGGCGAGACTCTGCCTTACGAGATCGGAACACTTTTCGTGCCGGAGAACCGCCTGGCGCCGGGGAGCCGACTCATTGGGGTCGGCTTCGCCCGTCTCCGGGCCGAAAAGCCCACCGGCGCGCCGCCGATGTTCGCCCTGCCGGGCGGGCCGGGCGACAGCTATCTGGGCGCCTTTACCGACGGGGAAGGTCGCGAGCGCCGGTTGCGCGCGCAGCTGCTCAAATACCGCGCCGCCGGCGACGTCGTTGTGATCGACCAGCGGGGATTCTCCGAACGGGGCGAGGTCCTGACCTTCCCCTATCCGTTCACCGACCTCCCGCTCGACCGGCCGGCCAGCGCGTCGGCCGACAACGCCGCGATCGTCGCGACCGCGAAGGCGGTGGTCGCCGCCCACGGCGACAAGGATCTGTCCGGCTACACGGTGGTCCAGTGCGTCGAGGACGTGAACGACCTGCGCCGGGCGCTCGGCTACGACAAGATCACCCTGCTGGGCCAGAGCTTCGGGTCGCAGTGGAGCTTCGGGGTGATGCGCCTCCACCCCGAAATCGTAGCGCGGGCCTTGTTGTCGGGGGTCGAGCCGCTGAACAACGGCTACGACATGCCGGCCCAGGTCTTCGCGGCCCTCCAGCGCATCGCCTGGGAAGCCGAGCAGGACCCCGCCCTGAAGCCCTACCTGCCGGCCGGCGGGCTGGTCGGCGCGGTGCAGGCCGTGCGCGAACGACTGGCCAAGGCCCCGGTCTCCGTGCCCCTGAAGGACGAGAAGACCGGCCAGGTCCGGACCGTGGTCCTCGGGCTGGGCGACTTCCAGCAGAGCCTCGTCACGCCGGCCGACGCCTGGCCCGCCTTCGTGCTGTCGCTCTACTACGGACACTATGACGACTGGGCCCGGTCGGTGGCGGCCCAGCGCAAGGCCGGCGGCGCCGGCCAGGCCGCGCTGATCGGCGTGCTGATCGACTCGAGCCTCGGCGTATCGGCCGACCGCGAGCATCAGCTTCGCAGCGACCCGGCGATGGGCCTGTTGGGCGCCTGGGGCTTCGATCCCTACATCGTTTCCGCGCCGGCCTGGCCGACGCCCGATGTCGGCGACGACCTGCGCAAACCGGTCGCCACCGACACCCCGGTCCTGTTCGTCCACGGCGATTGGGACACGTCGACGCCGGTCGAAAACATGTTGGGGATGCTGCCCTACTTCCCAGCCGGCCGCGCCATCGTCGTGCGCCGCGGCGGCCACGGCGCGCGAGCCGCCCTGCTCGAACAGCAGCCGCGGATGATGGCGCTGGTCCTGGATTTCCTGCGGACCGGCGAGACCCGGAACCTGCCGCCCACGGCCGAGCTGCCCGCGCCGAAATTCAGGGCGCCGGCCTTTCCCGCGCCCGCCAAGCGCCCGTCGTGACCCATGCCGTCGTACCCGGAGAGCTTTCGATGATCGCCTATCGGCTTTCGGCGCGCGCCGCCGCCCTGGCGCTGCCCATGCTGTTGACCTGCCTCGCGGCTCCGCCCGCGGCGGCTGGCGCCGCCTGGTCGGGCCAGATCGGCGCGTCGACCGATTATGTCTCGAAAGGCGTGAGCAAGACCAACGGCGACCCGCAGCTTTGGGGCCGGCTGGAAGCAGCCCACGGCGGGGCCTACGCCGGGGCGTGGGCGTCGAACGTCGAGCTGTCTCAACGCAGCGACGCCGAACTCCAAGTCTATGTCGGCCGGCGCGCAAAGGCCTTCGGATACGCCCTCGATGTTTCGGCCTTCTACAAGACCTTTCCCGGGACCCGCGACGGCGTCGACGAGGACCTCGTGGAGTTCCGCGCAGATGCGGCCCGCGCCTTCGGTCCCGTCCAGGCGCGGCTTCGGGCGGAATGGACGCCGGACAATTTCGGCGCCGCGAGGCAGGCGCTCTGGGTGGAGGGTCGGCTTGGCCTGAACATCTCGGCGCAGACCGAGGTCAGCGGGGCTCTGGGGCGTCGCGAACAGGCCGGCGGCGCTGACTATCTGGCCTGGAACCTGGGCGTGAAGCAGGTCCTGGCGCCGCACCTGAGCGCCGACCTGCGCTGGTGCGACACCGACGGTCATCGGCTCGGCGACAACTACCGCGGTCGCCTGACCGCGGGCCTCACCGCCAGCTTCTGAACCCACACCGAGGGCGATTGGCATGACACAGGCCAGGCATGTTCGGGGACGCCGCGCACCTTCTGCGGGGCGATGGCTTGCGGCCGGCGCGACGGCGATCTGCACCATGGTCCTTGCGGGCGGAGCCTGGGCCCAGGCCCCGCGGCTCGCCCGGGGCGAACCTATCCCGCCGGCGGATCTCGAGCGCCTGGTGGACGGCGCGGTGGCCGACGCCATGGCCGTGGAGCATGTGGCCGGCGTATCGGTGGCGGTGGTGCAGGGCGGCCGCACCGTGCTGCTCAAGGGCTACGGGGTATCGGGTCTCGGCCCGGGCCGCACCGTGGATCCGAGCCGGACCCTGTTCCGCATCGGCTCCATCTCCAAGACCTTCACGTGGATCGCCCTGATGCGGGAGGTCGAGCGCGGTCGGGTGCGGCTGGACGCGCCGGTCAACGACTACCTGCCGGTCGAGCTCAGGATCCCCAACCAGGGGTTCGAGCGGCCGATCCGTATCGTCGACCTGATGAGCCATGCCTCCGGTTTCGAGGACATCAAGCTCGGCCACCTGTTCATCGACAGGCCCGCGCGGATTCCGCCGGCCGCCAGGTACCTCGCGGACCATCGGCCCGACCGGGTCCGCGAGCCCGGCGAGTTGGCCAGCTATTCGAACTACGGCGCCGCGCTGGCGGGCCACATCGTGGCGCGGCTGAACGGCCTGGACTACGAGAGCCTGGTCGAGCGCGATGTGCTGCGTCCGTTGGGCATGGCCCGCACGACCTTCCGTGAGCCCCGTCCGCCCCGCGCCGGACTCCCGGCGCCCATGCCCCAGGCCCTGGCGGACAATCTCGCCACCGGCTTCTTCTGGGGATCGTCCGGGTTCAAGCCCTTCGGCGTCGAGTATGTCGGCCAGACCGCCGCGGCCGGCGCCGCCTCGTCGACCGCCGCGGACATGGCCCGTTACATGCGCATGCAGCTGGCCGGCGGCGCCCTCGAGGGTATGCGGATCTACGGTCCACGCACGGCCCAGGCGTTCCGCACCCCGATCCTGGCGGTTCCGGAGGGCGTCAACGGCTGGGCGCATGGCTACATGGTGCGGCCCTTGCCCGGCGGGTTGCGGGGATACGGCCATGGCGGGTCGTTGCAGACCTTTTTCAGCAACATGGTGCTGGCGCCGGACCTCGATCTCGGCGTCTTCGTCACCACCAACACCAGCACTGGCCGCGGCGTCGTCGAGCGGCTCCCGGGCCTGATCGTCCAGGCGTTCTACGCGCCTTCGCCCGCCGTGCTTCGCAAGCCCACCCCGATCGCCGACGGCGACCGTTACGCCGGGACCTACTTCGCCACTCGGCGCGCCTATTCCGGGCCGGAGAAGTTTGTCGACCTGCTGACCAAGGCCGACGAGGTCTCGGTGGCGCCCCAAGGCTATCTGGTGACCAATATCGGGTCGCAGGTTCAAGCCTGGGTGGCCGACGGGGCGCCTGGCCGGTTCCGCGCCGCCGACGGCGGCCAGGCCTTGAACTTCGTTCTCGGCCGCGACGGGCGCGCCGTCAGCTTCCTGGGCGCGCGAGGGACCTTCACCCTGGAGCGGGCGGGACCGGCCCTGGACCCTCGCCTGTTCCAGGCTGCCGCCGCCCTGGCCCTGGCGGCGGCCCTGGCGACCTGGATCGGGTTCTTCACGCGCAGAGGCCGGGGCGGCGAGCCCACGCCCTGGCAAAGGCGGGCGGATCTCCTGTCGCTGGGAACGGCGTCCTTCTGGCTGACAGCCTTCGTCGCCTTCGGCCTCTGGTTCGCCCACGTCGACGACCCGACCATCGTCTACCGCTGGCCGGGCCCGGCCGTGCTGACCGCCGCCTGGGCCGCCTTCGCCGCCGCCCTCGGATCGCTCGCCATGGCGATGGTCGCGCCGCTCACCTTGTGGGGCGCGGGCGGATGGAGCCTCGGGCGCAAGGGCCGGCACGCCCTGGCGGCGCTGGTCTTCGTGCTCTTCAGCGGCCTGGTCGCCCTGCGCGGCGGCCTCACCCCATGGGCCGCCTGATTCCCATGCAGAACCCCTTTCCACAGGAGCGCCCCGTGAATTGCGCCGCGCCATCCCGCCTGTCGTTGCGGATCGAAGCCGAAAACTGGCCGCTGAGGACGCCGTTTCGGATCACCGGCTATACGGTGACCGACCTGGACGCCTTGGTCGTGACGCTGGACGACGGGACGCATCGCGGTCGCGGGGAGGCGGCCGGCGTCTACTACCACGACGACGATCCACCTCGTATGGCCGCGCAGATCGAGGCTGTGCGCGGCCAGATCGAGGCGGGGCTGGACCGCGACGCCCTGGCCCGGCTGCTGCCGCGAGGCGGCGCGCGCAACGCCGTGGACTGCGCCTTGTGGGACCTGGAGGCCAGGCGCTCGGGGCGGCCCGCCTGGGCGCTGGCCGGGCTGGAGCCGCCGCGGCCGCTGCTGACCACCTACACCCTGGGCGCCGACGCCCCCGAGGTGATGGCGGCCGGCGCCAGAGCCTTTGTAGGCGCGCGGGCGTTGAAGCTGAAGCTCACCGGCGAAGCGGCCGACATCGAGCGCGTGCGCGCCGTGCGGGCTGCGCGGCCGGACGTCTGGATTGGCGTGGACGCCAATCAGGGTTTCACCCCGGCGACCTTGACGCGCCTGATGCCGGCCCTGGTGGAATCTGGCGTCGGCCTGCTGGAGCAGCCGTTCCCGCTGGACCGCGACATCTGGCTGGACGGGCTGTGCTCGCCGATCCCCGTGGCCGCCGACGAGAGCGTCCAAGGGCTGGACGACATCGCCGGCTTGGTCGGCCGGGCGGACGTGATCAACATCAAGCTCGACAAGTGCGGCGGCCTGACCGAGGGCCTGGCCATGGCCCGCGAAGCTCGCCGCCTGGGCCTCGGGGTCATGGTCGGCAACATGCTGGGTACGGCGCTGGCCATGGCGCCGGCCTTCGTCCTCGGGCAGCTCTGCGACATCGTCGACCTCGACGGCCCGATACCGCTCGCCTCCGATCGGGACCCGCCGACCGTCTACGAAGACGGTCGTGTGTGGTGCGCGCCCGAGATCTGGGGCGCGGCATGAACCTGCCCTCGCCATATCTGCTGTTCTTGGGCGATACGGCCGACGCCTCCGACGCCAAGACTGCCTTCGGCCTGCGCGATTGGGCGCCCGAACGCGTCGTGGCCGAATGGCGTGCGCCGGGCGGCAAGGTCACTCTGGGCCTGCCGGCCTTGTCGCCGGCCGAGGCTCGCGCCAAGGGAGCCCGCGCCTTGGTGATCGGGGTGGCTCCGGTGGGCGGGGCGATCGCCCCGGCCTGGATCCCCTGCCTGTTGGAAGCGCTGGAAGCCGGCCTCGACCTGGTGAGCGGCATGCATACGCCGCTGGCCGACGCGCCCGGCCTCGCGGCCGCGGCCGAGCGGCTGGGGCGGCGATTGATCGACGTGCGTCGGCCCCCGGCGACTTCGCCCGTCGCCACCGGGCTGCGCCGTCGCGGCATGCGTCTGCTGACCGTGGGCGCCGATTGCGCGCTCGGCAAGAAGTACACGGCCCTGGCCTTGGCCCGCGCGTTCAAGGCGCGGGGCGTCGACGCGGATTTCCGGGCCACCGGCCAGACCGGCATCATGATCGCCGGAGGCGGCGTTCCTATCGATGCCGTGGTGGCCGACTTCGTCGCCGGCGCCGCCGAGCAGCTCAGTCCCGACGCCGAGCACGACCATTGGGACGTGATCGAGGGGCAGGGATCGCTGTTCCATCCGGCCTATGCCGGGGTCTCCCTTGGCCTGTTGCACGGCAGCCAACCGGACGTGGTGGTCGTCTGCCACGAGGCGGGGCGGATGCGCATGTCGGGCTATCCGGCCTTTCGGACGCCCACGGCAGAGGAGGTGGCCGAGCTGACCCTGCGCCTCGCGCGCCGCACCAACCCCGCTGTCCGCTGCGGCGGCCTGAGCCTCAACACCTCGAAGCTCTCCGAACCTGAGGCCCGGGAGCTGCTGGCCGAGCGGAGCGCTCAGACGGGCCTGCCCTGCGCCGACCCGATCCGGGGCGGGCCCGAATTCGAACGCCTGGTGGACGCATGCCTGGATCGCTGAGCCCGCCGTCGTCGCCGGAGCAAACGTGGTTCGGCCACCCTCGTGGCCTGACCGTCCTGTTCCTCACCGAGATGTGGGAGATCTTCTCCTATTACGGGATGCGCGCCCTGCTGGTCTATTACATGACCAAGCAACTCCTGATCGACCAGGCGCACGCCTCGCTGATCTACGGGCTCTATACGGCCTCGGCCTATCTCACCCCTATCGTCGGCGGCTTGATCTCCGACCGGTGGCTTGGTCGCCGCAACGCGGTGATTCTGGGCGGCTCGATCATGGCGCTCGGCCATTTCATGATGGCCTCAGAGAGCCTGCTCTATTCGGCCCTTGCCGTCATCGCCTTGGGCAACGGCCTGTTCATGCCAAGTCTGCCGAGCCAGGTCGCCGGACTCTATCGTCCTGACGATCCCCGCCGGGGCTCAGCCTTCAACGTCTACTATGTTGGGATCAACCTGGGCGCCTTCCTGGCCCCCCTGGTCTGCGGGACCCTGGGCGAGGTCTATGGGTGGCATTGGGGTTTCGCCGCCGCCGGGGTCGGCATGGTCGGCGGTCTGGCCATCTATATCGCTGGCCGTCGGCATCTGCCCCCGGAACTCCCCAAGACGGCCGCTGGCCCCGACCGACCGGACGGTCTTCCGGCCCGGGACCTGGCGCAGCGCATCTGGCTGCTCGTGGGGGTCGCAGCCGCGGTGGTGGTCTTCCGGGTCGCCTATGAGCAGACCGGCAATACGGTGGCGCTCTGGGCCGACGCCGGGGTGGATCGGCGACTGACCGCGGGCGGCTGGGCCATTCCCATGACCTGGTTCCAATCCCTCAATCCGCTGCTGGTGTTCGTGCTGACGCCGTTCCTGGTGGCCCGCTGGACGCGGGAGGCCAAGCGCGGGCGTGAGGCGTCGACCATCGTCAAGATGGCCATAGGCGCCGCCGTCGTGGGCCTGGCCTTCCTGATCCTCGCCGCCGTGAGCTTCGCGACGGAGGACGCGCGGGTGAGCTGGTTGTGGCTCGCCGCCTTCTTCACGGTCCTGACGGTCGGCGAGCTCTACATCCTGCCCGTCGGAATGGGGCTGTTCGGCCGCCTCGCGCCGCCGCGCATCGCGGCCACCACCATCGCCGTTTGGTGTCTGGCGATCTTCGCCGGGAATTTGGCGGCCGGCGCCGTGGGTGTCCTCTGGAGCCGGATTCCGCACGGTCCGTTCTTCCTGCTGATCGCGGGGTTTGCAGGCGCCTCGAGCCTGATCCTCCTGCTGTTCGACCGGCCCACGCGCAAGATCGAGGCGTACGCCGCGGTCGAAGCTTCCTCCAGACCTGGGCCGGTCTTGGTCGCGGAGGGCTCGGCGGCGTGAAACCCCTTCTCACAGTCAGCGAGAGCGTCGCGAAGCGTCTGGTCACCTTGAAGGACGCCATCGCCTTGATGGAAACGGCGTTCGTCTCCCTCGATCGCGGCGAGTCGCTGTTGTTTCCGATGGTCTCCGGTCATGGCTCGGACCCCGGAACACGGTTCGGCGCCAAGGCCGGCTTCGATTCCACCCGCTGCCGACCGGGATTGAAGGTCGGCAGCTATTGGCCCGGAAACGCGGCCCGCGGCTTCGGCAATCACGGCTCAACCGTCCTGCTGCTGGATGACGCGACAGGCTTGCCGCAAGCCTTGGTCGCCGCGACCCATCTCACGGCGCTGCGGACCGCCGCCTCTGATGCCGTGGCGGTCAAACATTTGGCGCGCGCGGACGCCTCGGTCCTGGTCCTGGTCGGTCCGGGACACCAGGCCTATTGGGACGCGCTCGCGATCGCCGAGGTGCGCGCGCTGTCGGAGGTCCTGGTCTGTGGCCGTGACCCCGACGCCGCCGAGGCCCTGGCTGCACGCCTCCGCCAGGCCGGGCTGCCCGCCGCCGCCAGCGCGATCGGCCCCGCCCTAGCGCGCGCCGACCTGGTCAGCACGGTCACCGCGTCGCGCGAGGCCCTGTTCGCGGCCGGCGACGTCCGACCCGGAACCCACATCTCGGCCATGGGCGCCGACGGTCCAGGCAAGCGGGAGCTGGCCCCGGCGCTGACGGCGACGGCCGCCCTGTGGGCGGACCATCCGCCTCAATCCTTGGTCCTGGGTGAGTTCCAGCATGTAAGCGGCGCGGCCGCGGAGGCTATCCAGCCCATTGGCGGCCTCGTCGCTGGGCGTCTGTCTGGGCGCGGTTCACGCGATGAGATCACGATCTATGACAGCTCGGGGATAGCCCTGCAGGACCTCGCCATCTGCGGCTTCGCCCTCGAGCAGGCCCAGGCCCAGGGCCTGGCGCGCCCAATCGACCTTTCCTGATCCCAATCCTTGGAAAAGCCCGCCCGACCATGATCGACCAGCTTCCCGTCACCCTCGCCGATATCGAGGCCGCCGCCTCGCGTATCGCCCCCTTCGTCCACCGCACGCCGGTGCTGACCTCGCGGCGGCTCGACGAGATCCTGGGGGCGAAGGTGTTCTTCAAGTGCGAGAACCTGCAGCGGATCGGCGCCTTCAAGGCTCGCGGCGCGCACAACGCGGTCTTCGCCCTGGACGAGGGGGCGGTCGCGCGCGGGGTGGTGACGCATTCCTCGGGCAACCATGCCGCAGCGCTGAGCCTGGCGGCGCGCAACCGCGGCGTTCCGGCCTTCATCGTCATGCCGTCGAACGCGCCCACGGCGAAGGTAGAGTCCGTGCGCCGGCTGGGTGGCGAGATCACGTTCTGCGAGCCGACGATCGCGGCGCGCGAGGCGGCTGCCGAGGAGATTGTCGCGCAGCGTGGCGCGACCCTGATCCATCCCTATGACGATCCGAAGGTGATCGCCGGCCAGGGGACGGCGGCGGCCGAACTGCTGGCCAAGGTTCCCGACCTGGACGCGGTCATGGCGCCGGTCGGCGGCGGCGGGCTGATGTCGGGCACGGCCGTGGCGGTCCACGGCCTGGCGCCTTCGACCAAGATCTGGGCGGTGGAGCCGGCCCAGGCCGACGACGCCTGGCGGTCCTGGACGACGGGCGTCCTGACGCCGGGAGATCCGCCGGACACCATCGCCGACGGCCTGCGCACGACGCTGGGCGGGACTGGCTTTTCGATCCTGCGCGCCCTGCTGGACGACTTCGTCACGGTCGACGAGGCCGCCATCGTCTCGTCCATGCGCCTGGTCTGGGAGGTGCTGAAGGTGGTCATCGAACCGAGCAGCGCCGTGCCGGTGGCCGCGCTCCTGGACCGGAAGCTGCCGTCGGATGGCCGCCGGGTCGGGGTGATCCTGACGGGCGGCAATGTCGATCTCGAGCACCTGCCTTGGCGGCCGTGATGCGCAGAAATCCAACCTGGGAGAGGCCGATGCGGCTTAGAGCCGGATTCCTGACGGCGGTCCTGGCTGTCGTCCTCGCTGGCGGCGCCGCGGCGCGGGACAGGTCGCCGCTGGCCCAGGGCCCGACCCTGAACCGGACCCATATCGTATTCACGCACGGCGGCTATCTCTGGAGCGTGCCCCGCGAGGGGGGCGAGGCCCGCCAATTGACCAAAGTCGGAGACGAAGGCCGCGCATTCTTCTCGCCCGACGGGACCCAGATCGCCTTCACCAGCCGGTCGGACTGGAACCGGGACGTCTTCGTCATGCCGGCGGGCGGGGGCGAACCACGCCGGCTCACCTGGCACCCTGGCGCCGACTTCGCGGTGGGCTGGACGCCGGATGGCAAGAATGTGCTGTTCGCCTCAGGCCGCGACGCCTTCGCCACCTTCCACCGCCTCTACACGGTTCCCGCGGACGGCGGCGCCCAAGAGCCCCTGCCGATGTGGCGCGGGGAGAGCGGCGCTTTCTCGCCCGACGGATCGCGCGTCGCCTATGTCCCAAACCTGAAGTGGCAGAAGGAATGGAAGCGCTATCGCGGCGGCCAGACAACGCCGATCCACTTGATCGACCTCAAGACCTTGAAGGTCGAGAAGACGCCGCGCAAGGACTCGAACGACTCCGAGCCGGTCTGGGTTGGCGAGGTCGTCTATTTCCTGTCCGACCGTAGCGGGCCGGTGACGCTGTTCGCCTACGACACCCGGCGCAAGACCGTCCGGCAGGTGCTCGCCAACGACGGCCTCGACCTCAAGACCCTGTCTGCGGGGCCGGACGCCCTGGTCTATGAGCAGTTCGGCGACGTCCATCTGTTCTCGCCGGAGACGGGCCGATCGACGAAGGTCGATATCCGCGTCCCCGACGATCTGCCCGAGGCGCGGCCGAAAACCCTGAAGCTGGCGGGCGCCGTCGAGGACGTCGCACTGTCGCCGACGGGGGCGGCTGCGGCCTTCGAGGCGCAGGGCGAGATCGTGGTGGTCTCCGCGGACAAGAGCGGCGGCCGCAACCTGACCAACAGCCCCGCCGTGGCCGATCGCGATCCCGCCTGGTCTCCCGACGGGCGCCGGATCGCCTATCTTTCCGACGAGTCGGGCGAATACGCGCTGCACATCCGAAACGCGGACGGGTCAGGGGCGGTCAGTAAGATCGGCCTGGGCAACCCGCCGTCATTCTTCCACGACCTGCTCTGGTCGCCGGACGGCAAGAAGGTCGCCCTGCAGGACAAGCGGCTGAATCTCTGGTGGGCGGACTTGGAGACCGGCGCAGTCGCCAAGGTGGACACCGACCCCTACGACATCCCGACGCATGACCTTGCGCCGGCCTGGTCGCCGGACAGCCGGTGGCTCGCCTATGCGAAGCTGACCTCCAACTACACCCATGCCATCCACCTCCATTCGCTTGAGACGGGCAAGAGCACCCAGGTCACCGATGGGATGAGCGACGCGCGCTATCCCGTTTTCGACCAGGGCGGCAAACTGCTGCTGTTCGCCGCCAGCACCGATCTCGGCCTGGCGCTGAGCTGGATGGACCTGTCGGGCGTCAACCGGCCGGTCAGCCGCAATGTCTACGCCCTGGTTCTGAACAAGGGAGATCGCGCGCCGCTGAATCCGGCCGCCGAGGCGCCCGCAGCCAGCCCGGCGGGGATCGACCTGGACGGCCTGGCGGACCGGATCGTTCCGCTGCCGGTTCCGGCCGGCAACTATGTCGGCCTGGCCGCAGGGGCGCCGGGCGTGCTCTTCCTGCAGGAGTTGCCGATCTTCGCGCCGCGCACCGGGGTGCGGGCCAACGGCGCGGGCGTCGTTCGGTTCGATCTCGCCACGGGCAAGACCCAGCCGTACCTGACCGGCGTGCGGAGCTTCGAGGTTTCCCGGAACGGAGTGGCGGCCCTCCACCGGGAGGGGCGGCGATGGTTCGTCACGCCGACGGCGGCGGCGCCGAAGCCGGGGGAGGGCGGCCTCGACCTTTCGAAGGACGAGGTCCAGACCGATCCGCAGGCGCAGTGGGTGCAGATGTACCGCGAGGTCTGGCGTTTCCAGCGCGACTACTTCTACGATCCCAACCACCACGGCCTCGACCTGGCCGCGGCCGAGCGGAAATATGCGCCCTATGTCGCGCGCCTTGGCGGGCGCGAGGACCTCAACTACCTGTTCCGCGAGATGCTGGGCGACCTGACCGTCGGCCACATGTTCGTCAGCACCGATGGAAGGCCCGATCGTCCCGGGATCAAGGCCGGGCTGCTGGGCGCCGACTATCGGATCGAGAACGGCCGCTACCGCTTCGCCCGCATCTATGACGGCGAGGCGTGGAACCCCGACCTGCGCGCGCCCTTGGCCGGACTGGGCGTCGACGTCAGGGTCGGCGACTACCTGCTCGCCGTGAACGGCAAGGACCTGCGTCCACCCACCGACATCTACAGCGTCTTCGAGGGCAAGGGCGGGTGGCCCGTGAAGATCAAGGTGGCCGGCGATCCCGAGGGTCGTGACGCCCGCGAGGTCACCGTCGTCCCGGTGTTCGACGAGACGGAACTGCGTCTGCGCGCCTGGGAGGAGGGCAACCGCCGCAAGGTGGACGAGCTCAGCGGAGGACGCCTCGCCTATGTCCATCTGCCCGACACGTCCGATGACGGCCTGGTCAGTTTCAACCGCTTCTATCTCGGCCAGGTCGGCAAGGCTGCGGCGGTGGTCGACGGCCGGTTCAACCAGGGCGGCCGGTTCGCCGACTATTTCATCGACCATCTGAAGCGGTCGCGGCGCAACTGCGCCGTCACCCGGGAGGGCCAGGACTGGTGCACCCCCGTGGCGCAGATCTATGGACCCAAGACCATGATCATCAACGAGCTCTCGGGGTCCGGCGGCGACGCCTTCCCGTGGATGTTCCGCCAGGAGAAGATCGGTCCGTTGGTGGGCGTGCGGACCTGGGGCGGCCTCACCGCCGGAGGGGCCCCGGCCCTGATGGACGGAGACGGCGTGGCCGCGCCGTCGCATGGCCACTATGGCCTGAAGGGGCAGTGGGAGATCGAGAACCACGGCGTCGCGCCGGACATCGAGGTCGAGAACGACCCGGCCTCGGTCGCCGCCGGTCACGACCGGCAGTTGGAAGAGGCGGTGCGGGTGACGCTGGAGGCCCTCGAGCGAACGCCCGTCAAGCCGCTGGTCCGCCCGCCGTTCCCCGTCTATCGGAGGCCCTAGTCCATGGGCGCACGCTTCACGGCGCGGTTGCGCCGCCTCTGGCTGAACGTCCATCTGTGGCTCGGGGTCGGTCTGCTGGCCGCGTTTTTGCCGCTGGCCGCCAGTGGCGCGGCCCTGGTCTGGCGCGACGAGCTCGAGCGGGCGCTGGAACCGCAGCGCTATTCGGTATCGGACAGCGCCGCCTCGCGGCCGCCGTCCACCTATCTCAAAGCCGCCACGGACGCTTTCAAGGGCCGCGCCGAACCCGTCCAGGTCAGGTTCCCCGAGCGGCCAGGCAATCCTGTCCTGGTGGTCGGCCGGACCTCCGGCGGATTGCTGGCTGCGTGGCTGGACCCCGCGACGGGGGCTGTGCGCGAGGTCGGCGATCCTCGAGCCAGCCTGCTCGGCTTCCTGCACAACCTCCATGGTTCGCTGATGATCCCGGAGATCGGCCGAAAGATAGTGGGCTGGCTAGGGTGGGCGATGTTCGTCTCCTGCGCCACGGGCCTATGGCTCTGGTGGCCGCGCAATGGGGCGGTGCTGAAAGCCCTGCGCTGGCGCAGAGGCCCCTCCACCCTTTTCAACCTGCACCACATGGTCGGCTTCTGGATTTGCCTCCCGCTGGCCGTGCTCTCGATCACCGGTGTCTGCGTCGCCTTCCCGCAAGCCAGCCGCGGCCTATTCGGAGTGGTCGATGAGGAGCCCGCGGTTAGTGCTGGCCGGAATCCGCCAGGGTCCATTGACGACGCCGTGGCGGTGGCCCGGACGGTCGAGGCCTCCGCGCCCCTGCTGGCCGTTATCCTCCCAGACGGCGGCGAGGCGGACGCCTGGAGCGTCCGGTTTGGGGGCGAGCAACCGAAGCGGATCGATGTCCTGCTCCGCACCGGTGAGGTCCGGGTGAGCCCGGCAGGCGACCCCCTGTCACGCGGCCTGCGGCAGGTGCATGACGGCGCTCAGGCGTGGCCCCTCTGGCGTGTGGTCATCTTCCTGGGCGGTCTCGCGCCCGTGGTCCTGGTCCTGAGCGGTGTGACGATCTGGTTGCGGCGCCAGCTCAGGAAGCGCCGGCGGGTAACGGCCGCGGACACGGGAAGGAGCGCATGACAGAGGCGAGTCCGGCCGCGCCTCCGTCCCCGACCCTCGCCGAGATCGAGGCGACCGGACGGCTGCTGGCGCCTCACATCCTGCGCACGCCCATCCACCATTGGCAGGGACGGGAAATCGCCGAATGGCTTGGCGCGACCGAGGTGGTGCTCAAGCTCGAGCTCTTCCAGCACACCGGGACCTTCAAGGCCCGCGGCGCGCTGTCCGTCGCCCTGCGGCTGGACTCCGACGCCTTGGCGCAGGGCGTCACAGCCGTAAGCGCCGGCAACCACGCCATCGCCACGGCCTTCGCGGCCCGCAAGGTCGGCGCCTCAGCCAAGGTGGTGATGCTGGCCTCAGCCAATGCGGCGCGCGTCGAACGCTGCAAGGCCTATGGCGCAGAAGTCCTGATCGCCCCGGACGGCAGAAGCGCCTTCGACCTGGCCGCTCGGATCGAACGGGACGAGGGCCGGACCTTCATCCATCCGTTCGAAGGGCCGCTGACCGCCCTTGGCACGGCGACCTTGGGCGCCGAATGGCTGGACCAGGCCGGTCGACTGGACGCGGTGATCGTGCCGGTTGGCGGGGGCGGGCTCTGCGCCGGCGTCGCCAGCGCGATCAAGCGCCTGCAACCCGATTGCCTGGTCTTCGGCGTTGAACCCGTCGGCGCGGACACCATGAGCCGCAGCTTCGCGGCTGGGTCGCCGGCCAGCCGGGCGGACGTCGCCACCATCGCCGACAGTTTGGCGCCGCCCTATGCATTGCCCTACAGCTTTGCGCTGTGCCGGCGGCATGTGGACGAGCTGGTCCTGGTCGACGACGACCAGATACGCCGGGCCATGGCCGTGATGTTCCGCGAGATGAAGCTCGCCGTCGAGCCGGCGGGGGCGGCGGCCTGCGCCGCTCTGTTCGGGCCGTTGCGCGAGCGCCTGGCGGGCAAACGGGTGGGGGTGCTCGTGTGCGGCGCCAATATTGATATCGACGGCTTCGCCGCCCATCTGCGGGCGGCTGGATAGGCTTCATCTAGGCGAGGGGTGCCGCGCCGCCCTCCGTTCCGAACACCAGCACTCGCGACGACGACTCGAGCCCGAGCCAGTCGGCCGAGGCGCGGTCCTTCGAGAGCTCGGCGAGGCCCGCCAGGCCGGCCGCGCCCGAAACGCCCACGTCGAGCGCCGGCCGGCCGACTTCGCGCCTGGAGAGGCGTTCGGCGGCGGCGATCGCCGCCTGGTCGTCGATGGCCATGAAGGCGTCGGCTCGGCGCTGCAGGATCGGCCAGGCGACCGGGGAGGCTTCGCCCGTCGACAACATCTCCATGGCGGTCCGGAAGTCGCCGCCGACGCGGGACGGAGCGCCTTGGACGGCGCTTTCGAATAGGGCCGCGGCAGCTTCGGGCTCCACGACCACGACGGTCGGGCGGCTCGATCCGTAGCGCTCGGCCAATACGCCCGCGACCCCGGCGGCGAGCCCGCCCACACCGCCCTGAAGGAAGACATGGGTGGGCGGCTCGCGCACCCCGAACTGGTCGAGCAGTTCCAGCACCATCACGCCGTAGCCTTGCATGACGCGGCGCGTGGTCGGATCGGCGGGATCCTCGCTGGTGTCGGCGATCAGCACCCAGCCTTCGCTCAGGGCGGCGCTGTGGGCCTCCCGGAGAGAGTCGTCGTAGGTCCCCCGCGTCCTGACGACGCGCGCGCCGAGGGCCTCGATCGCGTCGGCTTTGAAGTCGGGGGCGTGCTCGTGCATGAACACCACGCTGCGGCAGCCGTGCTCGCGGGCGGCGTAGGCGACCGACCTGCCGTGGTTGCCGTCCGTGGCGCAGCAGAGCGTCACGGGCCCGGCGCCGTCCAGCTCGCGCAAGGTCAGCGTCGCCGCATAGGCGCCGCCCAGGACCTTGAAACTCCCCTGGCCCAGGCGTCCGGACTCATCCTTGTAAAGGACTTCGCCGACGCCGAACTCGGCGGCCAGGGCCGGCAGGCTGAGGAGCGGGGTCGGGGCGTAGCCCGGCCAGGTGGCGATCTCGGCGCGGGCGGCCTCGGCCGCCGCGAGCGAGACGATCTCAGCCTCGGTGCTCGTATAGGCGCCTCGCTCGGCCCGTGAGTTCATCGTCAGACGCATGGTTTTCTTCCCCCCAGCCGTCGAGTGCCTGGTCCCTTCAAAGACGCCTAGGCGGCGGACGACCCTACCTCGCGGCGCATCGGTCGAAAAATCGTGCGCTTGGGCGGTAGGGGACCGCCGCGCCTCGGACGTCTTCTTCAGGGGCGCAGGGGTTCGCTCCCCACAGCCTTCGAGCATGCCCCCACGCCCGAGCACTGTTCCGGCCCTGATCCGGACGCGGGCCCCGCCGCCTGAGGCGGGGCCCGCAATTCTTCAGAGAGGATCGCCCATGCTGATGGCCTTTTCGACCTGGCAGGAGATCGACGCCCGCCTGGCCAGATCCCGGGCGATCGTCGTCCCGATCGGTTCGAACGAGCAGCACGGCCCGACCGGCCTGCTCGGCACCGATTGGCTCTGCCCCGAGATCATCGCGCATCGGGCGTCGAAGGCCAGCGATATCCTGGTCGCCCCGACCTTCAACATTGGCATGGCCCAACATCACCTGGGCTTCCCGGGGACCATCTCGCTGCGGCCATCGACCTTCCAGGCGGCGATCGGCGACTGGATGGGATCGCTTGCGGGATGCGGTTTCGACAGAATCTATTTCCTGAACGGTCACGGGGGCAACACCAACTCGATCGAGGCGGCGTTCTCGGAGATCTACGCCAAGTTCTCGTTCGGCGGACACCGCGCGCCCTTCCTGCTGAAGTTGAGGAACTGGTGGGACCTGCCCGGAGTCATGGCCCTGGCGAAGAACCTCTTCCCCACGGGACACGGCAGCCATGCCACGCCCTCCGAAATCGCCATCACCCAGGCCGCCTATCCGGAGATGGTCAAGTCGGTCGCGTACGCTCCACAGATCGCGCCCGAGGGCCCCATTTACGACGCGCTGGACTTCCGCGCCCGCTTCCCGGACGGCCGCATAGGCTCGGATCCGGGCCTGGCGACCCTCGAGAAGGGATGTCAGCTGATCGATGCCGCCGTTCGGGGCCTTGTTGAAGACCTCGGCACGTTCGTGGCCGAAGCATCGCCTCGCCCGCCGTCTTCGGTTGACTAATCGCCTGCACAATCAAAAGGGCCGTGGCTGGCCGGACGATGCGCCTCGGGACGCTGTCTTGATCTCATTCCCAACCCCGACCCATGCCGAGGACGTCGGCACCAGTGTCGCCGACATGGAGATCGTCGCGCGGCGGAGCAGCTTCGTCGCGGGTCTTCCGCATCGCGGCGCGCAGGCCGAAGGCGACCCTGCACCTTGGACGGCGCTTAGCGTCTTCGTCTCACTGCAGGCCGCCCTTGGGCGGCCGCTGACCGGCGTCCACGTCGCGGTGCAGGGTCTGGGCTCGGTCGGATTCAAGCTTTGCGCGCTCCTGAACGAGCACGACGCCCGCCTCGTGGTCGCCGATGTGGACGAGGGGCGGGCGGAAGAGGTCCGCCGCAGGTTCGGGGCCGAGGTCGTCCCCGTGGAGCGCATCCATCGGGCAGACGCGGAGGTCTTCTCCCCGAACGCCCTGGGCGCCGTCCTCAACGTCGATGCGATCCCGGACCTTGGCGCGCCCTTGGTCTGCGGCGGTGCTAACAATCAGCTGGCGGGGGACGAGGACAGCCTTCGGCCCTTCACCCGAGGCGTGACCTACGCACCGGATTATGTCGTCAACGCCGGCGGGATCATCAACGTCGGAATACCTCGGCGAGTCCGCCGCGTCGGTGAAGTCGCGGGTGCGGGCCATCGGCGATCGGGTCTCAGGGGTCCTGCAGCAGGCGAGGGCGGAACATCGGCCGCCCATGAGGAGGCCGACCGCATGGCGAGTGAACGCCCTGGACGTCGACTTGCCGAGCGCGCCGTATGAGCCCGGCGTACGACCTGAGCATCGAGACGTACGGCGGCGTGCGGGACCTCAGCCGTGTAGTCGGCGTCCTGGCGCTCTATGAACTCACGCCAGCCAAACTCGCGGTCCGTGGACATGGCGCGGGCTTGCGGATCGAGGTCCGCCTCGAGACGGACGAGCGCGCCAGCAGGCTCTGCGCGAACCGCATGGCGGCGCTGCCGGCGGTCGCCGGCGTGACCCTTCAGCCCCGCCGATCCGGAGCGAAGGCCCCATGACGAGTTCTCGACAGAATTAGCCAGGAGCTACAACGCATCGCCAACTAAGCCTGGTGCGGCTGGCGTTGGCTTCCGGCAAGGGCAGTTTTGATCCGCGAGACAGCCATGGAGTTGCGTCACCTCCGCTACTTTACAGTCCTCGCCGAGGAGCTCCATTTTTCGCACGCGGGAGAAAGGCTCGGCATTGAGCAGTCGCCGCTGAGCCGCCAGATCCGGGACCTGGAGACTGAGCTCAAAGTCCGCCTGTTGGAACGAACCCGGCGATCGACGCGCCTGCCCCCGGCCGGCGAGCGGTTCTTGATCGACGCGCGGCGAATTCTCAATGACGTAGACCTTTCGGTTCGCGGATTACGCGCATTCTCGAGCGGCGGCCCAACGCTCCGCATGGGGCTTGCGGAAGGGCTGGCGGGCGAGGCCATGGGGCGACCGCGCAGGTTGGCGAAGTGTCCCCGAAAATTGTCGGTTTCGACCCTCCCTGCGCGGGTGCTTGCGGCCAAGTATAGGCTCCCGCGCCGCGTGCGGCCGAGAGTCGGGAGCCGATGATGCGGCAGTGGATGATTGACGCCTTCACGTCGCGAGCCTTCGGGGGCAATGCCGCGTGCATATTGGAGCCGCTGTCCGCCTGGCCGGACGCGGCCTGGATGCAGGGGCTTGCCGGCGAGAACAATGTAGGCGCCACGGCCTTCCTGCGCCGGACGGAGATGCCGTCACGGTTCGGGCTGCGGTGGTTCACGCCCGCGGTCGAGGTGCCGCTCTGCGGACATGCGACCCTTGCCGCCGCCCACATGTTGTTCGCGGAAGCAGGACTGGGAGCGGAAGCCCTCGAGTTCGAAACCCTCTCGGGCGAGCTGTGCGTGCAGCGCAGCGGCGACGCCTACGAGATGACCTTGCCAGCCCAACAGGCGACCCCCATCCCCACTCCACCTGAGCTGGTGGCGGCGCTCGGTGTGCGCCCCACCGAGGTCTGGGCGGGCGCTTACCTGGTGGCGATCTTCGAGACCGCGGACGAGGTGCGCGCCCTGGAGCCTCGACACGAGGCCCTACGCCTGGTCTCCCTGGCCCACGGTGGGCAGGGCAATGTCGGCGCCGCCGCGCCAGCTGAGGCGGGATCCGCTTTTGACGTGATCGATCGCTTCTTCGCGCCGGGCTACGGGATCCCGGAGGATGCGGCCACCGGGTCCTTCCACGGCATCCTCACCCCGATCTTCGCGGGCCGATTCAAGGCCGGTCCGATCCGCTTCCACCAGGCGTACCCAGGCCGCGGCGCGGAGCTCGAGGGTCGAGTGGAGGGCGACCGCGTGACGTTGCGCGGCAAGGCCTTCACCGTCTCGGAGGCCCGGCTGAGGGTAGGGCCATGAGGCGCTACTCACCCGCGCGTCGTGCGCCCACGGTCCCTCACCCCTGAAAACCGGAGATCCAGATGCTTCCGCTGATGTCCCGGCGCCAGGCCGGTGGCCTGCAGCAATGGGCTGTGGGTTATCCGCCCGCAGAATTCGCGTAGCTGCGGCAGGTGGTTCTCCGGCGCGTTGCCGGCGTTGATCGCTCCGATGGAGGTTCCGATCACCCGGTCCGGTCTCTCGGCTCCGCCGCGGGTTGAAATGATACTTAGAGTTATCTAAGTATCCGTTTCTTCCTGGTGATGAGATCCGGCATGAACCAGCCTTCGATCCAACTTCTGAGCCGATTGGCCCTGGCGCGGGCCATCCCGTTCCGGACCCATCGACTCCCCGCATCAGGCTGGTTGGAAGCCTCGGACGGCCTAAGGTTGCACTATCTGGATTGGCCGGGCGACCCCCACACCCTGGTCCTGCTGCACGGTGGCGCGCTATCGGCGCACACCTTCGACCTCTTGGCCCTCGCCCTTGGGGACGATGTCCGTTGCATCGCGCTCGACTTGCGTGGCCATGGCGCCAGTGGGTGGGCCGACGAGTATTCCGTGGAGCGCTGGGCGGCGGATGTCAGGGACTTGGTGCGTCAGTTCGGCGTGGCCGCGATACACCTTGCTGGCATGTCCCTTGGCGGCTGCGTCGCGGGTCATGCGGCTGCGGCGCTGGGCGACAGGCTGGCAAGCCTCACCTTCATCGACGTCGGCGACCAAGTGAACTTCACCGCCAGCGCTCGCATGCGCGCCTTTATCGAAGGGGTGCGACCCGTTGCGCAGGTGGAGGGCCTCGTGCGCCAGGCGCTGGCCGTAAGTCCGCGAACCGACCCCGACCTGATGCTCTACCGCTATCAGTCGCTGCTGACCCCCGGTCCGGACGGCTTCGGCTGGAAGGCCGACCGGCGGCGCCCCACCAACTTTCCACATATCCTCGGCAAGCTCGCGGAACTCGCCGATCTGGCGCCGCGGATCTCATGCCCAGTCCTAGTGGTGAAAGGCGGCCGCAGCCGCGTGCTCAGCCAGGCGGGGCTGGAACAGTTCGCCGGTCGCTTTCCGCGGGGTGGCTGGGCCGTCGTCCCCGGCGCTGGCCACAACATCCAGGAAGATCAACCGGCCGCCCTGGCCGCTGAGCTCCAACTTGTAATCACGCGGGCGGCTCACGCGACGTTGCAGCGCACCGCGGATCTTCCAAGAAGTCGCCAGACAAGGAGCCGGACGTGACGCTTATCCAACGGTTTATCGCCCAGCGCGCCGCATTCGAGGCTGCGTATGTCAGCGGCGATTGGGCGCCGCTCGGGGTCTTCTTTCACGAGGACATCACCTACGAGGTGATGAACATGCCGTTCCATTGTGTGATCAAGGGGCGGGCTTCGGTCCTCGCGGGGCTCGAACGCTCAGTTGAACGCTTCGACAAGCTTTGCATTCGAACCGTCGGCATCGACTCCTCGATCCAGGAGGAGGGCGCCAACGTCCTCGTCCACAGCGGCATGCGCTTCGAACGCGACGGCGCTCCCTCGACGTCCGCGCGGCTCTGGGAGATCGCGACTTATCGGGATGGCCTGATCGAACGGATCATCGACATCTATGATCCCGGAACGGGCGCCGAGTTCGAGCGCTGGATGGCCGGCTGGGGCCAAGGTCTCGACCCCAGCTACGTCTAGGGCCGTTCAAGGGCTTGGCGCGGCCTCGACTTGGCGCATCCCGAGGTTGGCGGTCTCCGCCTGCCGGGGGGCATCAGGACTCCTGCTCCAACAGATCGGTCACCCACGAGAGGAAGTCCTCCCGCGGCAGGGCCTGCAATCCAACGCTGCGCAGCAACGCGTCTCCAGAGAGGGCCTGGGCGAATGTCACGGCGCTGAGGAGCGCGATCAGCTTCTGGCTGTCCTCCAGCTGTGGAGCGGTGAGACCGCTTTCCAGGGCGCGGCGGGTTCTCGCCTCATGAAGCCAGTCGACGAGCGGCTGGAGCATTCCGCCGCCGCTCGGCGACCACCCGGAGAGGATCAGCCACATGGCGAGCCGCGCCGCACCGCGCCGCTCGTACAAATCGGTAAGTAGGCGAGCCGCTTTTCCAAGGTCGAACGACGGCGAGCCGCTTGCCTCCATCGCCAACGTAAGCTCGTCGACAAACCGACGCCCGGAGAACCGCAGCAACGCCTCGAGAAGCCCTTCCCGGTTGCCGAAGTGATAGTGGATGGCGGCATCCGTTAGCCCAAGGTCGCGCGCGATCCGCTGCACCTTCACGCCATGTGGGCCTTCTTCGGCGAGGTATCGCTCAGCGGTTTCGAGGATCGTCTGCCGAGACGCCTCAACGGTGCGCCGAACGCGCCTGCGGACCTGACTCTCCATCCGTTCCTCCGCAGGCGACCCAACCCCTTAGCTTATACTAGCACTGGCTGGGGGCAGTCTGAGTAGATTGATACCAACTGACTGAGGCTCGCGGCGTCACCGGATTCCAACGCTGCGGCCAGCTCGGCTGCCGAGAGCGGAGCGAGCCGCCATCGACGGAGCAGGCGGCTATCGGCTCTGGGAGTAGCGCGGCTTGGTGAATGAGCGCGCAGCGATTTCTCGCGGGGCACGACCAATAGTCTACGTGATCCGGCGCATTCCAGCACTCGCCGCGCCACCTTGGCCTTGAAGGCAGCCGAGCACCGCTTCCGCTTACCAGTCATAAAGTCCATCGTTCAAAGGCGAGCCTGCCATAACCGCCGGTCTGATTTTCCGGGGCCACCTCAATTGAAATGCTTGAGGGCGACGCTCCGAACAAGACCAGACCGCCCGATGCCGCGTGGCGGAAAATCCCCGAACAATGTCGAATGCGACACTTGTGCGTGAGGTGCTGGCCTGTGAGGCTAGGCGCTTTCGAATAGGCCGTGTTCACGAGGAAACCTCTGACGTGCGACAGCTCATGGCAATGGGGTCAACGGCCCTCGAATGGCGTGAGATTCCCGAACCCCGGCTTATGACCGCAACGGACGCACTTGTTCGCCCGATCGCCGTGTCGATCTGCGACGCCGACGTCCTCTATCTGCGTGGGCAGCTGCCGCGCCGCGATCCGTTTTGCTTCGGCCACGAGTTCGTCGCCGAGGTGGTGAGTTTGGGCGAGGACGTGGCCGGCTTCGCACCTGGCGACCGCGTGGTTGTCGCCTTCCTGATCGCTTGCGGATCCTGCTCGCCCTGCCGGCGCGGCTTTCCGGCCGCCTGCGCCACGGTCGACGCCAAGGCGGCCTATGGCTTCGGGATCTTCGGCGACTGGGGCGGGGCGCTCTGCGACCTGATCCGGGTTCCGTTCGCAGGCTATATGATGGCGCACCTGCCGTCAGGGGTCTCGCCCAGCGCCGCGGCGAGCGTGGGTGACAATCTGTCGGACGCGTTCCGCTGTGTGGCCGAGGGCCTGGAGGAGGAGCCCGGCGCCTCGGTGCTGGTGGTCGCCGGGGGCGGTCGCGCGCCCTCGATCAGCCTCTATGCCGCCGCCCTGGCGTTGGCGCTCGGGTCGGAACAGGTCGACTACCTGGACAGCGATCCGGAACGGCTCTTGATCGCGGAGTCGCTTGGCGCCAGACCGATCCTCGCAGCCAGGGCTCCGGACCGGCAGGGCAGCCACTACATCACAGCCGACACCAGCGGCGACCCTTCCGGCGCCTGGCTAGCGACCGCGCTCCGCTCGACCGCGCGCTACGGCCGCTGCACGAGTTGCGGCATCTATCACGGGTCCGCCCCGCTCCCCCTCGGCGCCATGTACGCCCAGGGGGTTCGCTTCACGGTCGGCTGGGCGAACGTACAGACCCATATGCCGAAGGTGCTGAACCTGCTCCAGGCCGCGCCCGAGCTGCTCAATCCCATCCATACGATCGCGCCCTGGAGCGATGCGATCGATGCGCTGGCCACACCGCCGAGCAAACTGATCCTGGCGCGTCCGGAGGCGCTCTAGATGGCCGCACCCTTCTATTTTCCCGTCTTTGCTGTCGATGACCCGCTGGAGCTCGACGCCATGCTGGCGGCGGTCGGTCTCGGAACCCTGATCACGAACGGACCCGGGGGATTGACCGTGACGCACATCCCGTTTGTGTTCGATCCGGCGGCGCGTCTGCTGCGCGGGCATGTCTCGTTTCGAAACCCTCACAGCCAGACGGGCGAGGGCGACGCCCTAGTGCTGTTCAGCGGACCTGACGCCTACGTCTCGCCCGCCTTCTATCCTTCCAAGGCAGTGCATGGTCGCGTGGCGCCGACCTGGAACTATGAATTCCTTCACGTGCATGGCCCCGTTCGGTGGATCAACGATCCGCTCTGGCTGCGCCAGAATCTGGAAGACCTTACAAACCGGCATGAACACAACCGGGCCGAGCCCTGGCGGGTCGCCGATGCGCCGCCGGATTTCACCGAGAAGCTGCTGCTTCGGATCGTAGGGGTCGAGGTCGGTGTCGAGCGGATCGAGGGTCGTCGCAAGTTCTCCCAGAACGAGAGCGACGGCAATCGTATGGGCGTTATCGCAGGCCTGGCGGCGAGCGCTGGACTGCCCGAACAGCGGGTCGCCGCGGCGATGATGGCCCAGGAGGCCGTCTGCGGCGCAGGCGGGTCGGACGCATCCTAGGGAGAGGTTCGACGGCATGGACGGGCGCGGCGCGGACGAATTCGCCAGACGCCTCAAGACCCTGCGCGGTCTCACGCCCTACGAAGCCATCGGCAAGGCATGGGCCGATGAGCCCGAGCGCTTCAGGCTAGACCCGATCCACTTGACCTCGGGACTGAACACCTAGGTCGGCGGTGTCCAGGAATGTCTTGAGGATATGCTCGTCGTCGTCGTCGTCGAGGGTGTCCGCGCCCAAGACCAGCATATTGGCGTCACCGTGTTCGCGGGCGTGGACGCTTTCAGCTGGGGTATGAAGCAGAGTCGCCCGCATGAAAGGAAAGCGGTTGGCCGTTATGGCCATCATCTGCCCGCTACCGCATATTCCTATGGCGAAGTCGGAACGGTTCTCTTTGATTTCAGCCACCAAACGAAGCGCGTAGTCCATCGCGTCGACTCGCTCGACGCCACTGCCGGTCCCGCAGTCTTTCACGCTCTAGCCGTTGACTTGCAGCCAGACCTTCAGCCGCTCCTTGAGAGCGAAACCGCGATAATCGGCCCCGATCGAGATTGGCTTGTCGGTGAGTTTCTGCGTCATGGTTTCAACCTAGCGTGTGCTCGGAGGTAGGTGCAAATTCCCGTTCGCCGTAGCGCAGACCATGTCCGTTTTCGGCGAAAGCAGACAGCGCCTGTCGCCTTCGAGCAACGCTTTCAGACGACCGGACACTCTCTCGAGGTTCTTGATGTCGCTGTCGTGGCGTTCGGTGGAACGCGGTCAGGACGCGTCCTGGTTGTCGCCGTCGATCACTGGGTCTAGATTCCGAGTTGGCTGGGGCGGGAATCGTCTCTTGCATGCCACCAGCGCGGGTCGACGCGGGCGACCGGGAGTGCGGTATGCTGCATTACCTACAAAGCCTCCTCGACAGCCGGTTTCTCTCGCCGCATGGGATTTGCCTGCTGTGGAATCCGGAATTGATCTGGACCCATGTGATCTCCGACGCCCTGATCGGCACGGCCTATTTTTCGATCCCCATTGCGCTGGCCTATTTCATGAGCAAGCGCCGTGATCTGGCCTTCAGCTGGGTGTTCGGCTGCTTCGCCGCTTTCATCCTGGCCTGCGGCGCCACGCACTTCTTCTCGATCTGGACCCTTTGGAATCCCGACTATGGCCCCGAAGCCTTGGTCAAGATGGCGACCGCGGCGGTCTCGGTGATGACCGCCATCTTGCTCTGGCGACTGCTGCCCAAGGCGTTGGCGCTGCCCTCGCCAGTCCAGCTCCGCGAGATCAACAGTGTTCTGACGCAACGTGTGATCGAGCGTGACGAGGCCCTGGAGGCGCTGCGGCGCGAGAGCGAACAGCGTTTGCGGGCCGAAGAGCAGGTGCGCCAGGCCCAGAAGATGGAGGCCGTGGGCCAACTCACCGGCGGCATGGCGCACGACTTCAACAACCTGCTGACGGTGATCGTCGGCAACCTGCATCGCGCCCAGCGGCTGAGCGGACCGGGCGCCGATGGCGCGCAAGCGGCGCTTGCCAACGCACTGGTCGGCGCCGAGCGGGCGGCGGCCCTGACGGATCGCCTTCTCGCCTTCGCGCGCAAGCAGCCGCTGCAGCCGGCCGAGATCGACCTCAACGCCCTGGTCGGCGAAGTGGCCGAACTGCTCAAGCGCACACTGGGGCCGCAGGTTGAATTCGATATAGGGCTCGCACGCGACCTGTGGCCGGTCCATGTGGACGCCAACCAGACCGAGAACGCGCTCTTGAACCTGGCGCTCAACGCTCGCGACGCCATGCCCGAAGGCGGGCGGCTCACGATCCGGACCCGCAATCTGCCCGCGGGCGCGGGGCCGCATGGCGCCGCCCTGGGCGACTGCGTGGCGATCGAGGTGTCGGACACCGGAACCGGCATGACGTCGGCGGTGCTGGAGCGGGCGTTCGAGCCCTTCTACACCACGAAACCCTTGGGGGAAGGCACCGGGTTGGGCCTTAGCCAGGTCTATGGGTTCGCCCGCCAGTCCGGCGGAACAGCCGTGATCGAGAGCGTTGTGGGCATCGGCACGACCATCTGCGTGATCTTCCCGCGGATCGCGGCCATCACCCCCGCCACCATGAGCGAAGACGCGGCATGAACGCACGGCCGCTTTCCGTCCTCGTGGTGGAAGACGAGGACCTGGTGCGCGAAATCGTGATGCAGGAGTTGCAGGATGCGGGGTTCCGGGTCTTCGAGGCGGCCGATGGCGATGCGGCCATAGCGATCCTGGCGGGCCAGGACGCCATCGACCTGCTCTTCACCGACATCCGGTTGCCGGGGTCGCTCGACGGTTGGGGTGTCGCCGAGCAGGCGCGGCGGCTGCGCGAGAACCTTCCGGTGATCTACGCCTCGGGGTTTTCAACTCAGGGCCTGCGGTTGGTTCCCGGTTCCCGGTTCGTCAAGAAGCCATACGCCCCGTCCGCCATCATCGACATCATTCGCGAACTGGCCGCCTGAAGCGCTCACGGTGTTGAGCTTCCGCCCCTGGCTGCGTTGCGTAAGCCCAGGGGGACGGCACGCGGCCATCAGGGCTTGCTCCGGCCGCGACTTGCCGGCGTGGCTCAAGGGGATGCAGGCGAGTTGATCGACGTCAAAGGTGTCTGCGGCCGGCCCTGACAGTCTTAACCATTCGTGCGGGGCGCACGCCCAGCCGAACGACCGGAGGATGTCATGCGCAGCGGTGTCTTTCCAGGTTCCAGCACAGCGCAGGGCGGCCAGGGCCCAACGCCGGCCTCCGGCGTCAGGGGTGTCTGCGATGAGTGCGATATTGTCCGGGAAGCCGACCACCGCATCGCCAATCACCTGGCGATGCTCGAAGGCTTTGTACGGTTGAAGGGCGCCGAATTGGTGCGTCGGCCCATGGTTTCTGGCGGCGACCCCGATGTTCAGCTGCTCCTCGAAAGCATTCGCGCGCAGATCGGGGCGCTCGCGCGGCTGCACCGCTCATTCGCCGCCGACGGCAAAGGCTCCCCGGACCTGGGCGAGCATTTGCGTAACATCTGCACGCCTCTGGGGATCGCCCTCTGCGGCCGGATCGAGATCGTTCAGGATTTCCCGCCCGGATGTTTCGTGCGGCCAGATCAGGTCCTTCCGATCACCCAGATCGCCGCCGAGGTGATCACGAACGCGATCAAGTACGCCTATCCCGCCGGCGAGCGGGGCGTGATCCTTGCCCGTTGCCGCAGAGACGAGAGCGGTACGGTGTGGATCGAGATCGCCGACAACGGGCCGGGACTTCCCGCCACATTCGATCCCGAGACGGGCGGCGGGCTGGGGTTTCGGCTGCTGCGTGCGCTCGCCAAGCAAGTGGGAGCGGTCATGGCGTTCGACTTGGAGGGGCCCGGATTGCGCTTTCAACTCACGCTGCCAGAGTCCCCGTCGGTCATCGTCGTCTGAAGGTCGACATGCGCGCCGCCGGAGCCGACCTCACCCCAATCGATTGGCGAACCTGCGGAATCGCGAAGCCGCGGAACCGTCACGTCGAGCAGGTTGTCCCGCTTCAAAGTCATTGGGCGAGGAACGTCGATGAATGGGCTGGTCATCAGGGTGGCGGCCGCAAGAGATGAATAGGCGGCAGGCGCTGATTGGGGGAGGCGCATCAGTCCTCGTCGGCGCGGGCGGAGCGGCTCTCGCTTTCTCGCGCATGGGCTCGCTCGAGGACTATGCCGCGGCGGTCGCCGCGACGCGGGCGCGGCTCTCCGAACATCCGGGCCTCAAAGACCTCGTTCGCTATGCGACGCTGGCCGCGAACGGCCACAACACCCAGCCCTGGCGCTTTGATCTCGCGAAAGGCCGGATCGCAACCCTTCCGGACTTCGCGCGGCGCACGCCCGTCGTGGATCCCGACGACCATCATCTCTTCGCCAGCCTCGGCTGTGCTGGCGAGAACCTCGCGCTCTCGGCCGCCGCATGCGGTCGCGGCGGCGTCCTGCGGTTCGAACCTGGCGGCGCGGGCTCGCTCGTTTTCGAGTTTGGCGGCGGTCGGGCCGAACGCTCAGCTCTCTTCGAGGCGATCCCGAAGCGCCAGTCGACGCGCGCCGACTATGACGGGCGGCCAGTCGCGGTCTCCGACCTGGAGGCGCTCGCCGCCGCCGCCCGAGTCCCGGGGGTCCATCTGGTCCTGGCGACCGACCGGCGGCAAATCGAGCGCGTGCTGGAACTCGTCGCCGCGGGCAACAGCGCGCAGATCGCCGATCCCGCCTTCGTACGCGAGCTGAAGGCCTGGTTGCGCTTCAACCCGCGCGAGGCGCTGCAAATGGGCGATGGCCTGTTCAGCGCCGCGAGCGGAAATCCGAATTTGCCGACGTGGCTCGGCGGCCTGATGTTCGACCGGGTCTTCCGCGTGGCGACGGAGAACGACAAGTACGCCCGGCAGCTGCGCTCGTCCGCAGGCGTTGCGATCTTCGTGTCGGAGCAAGACGACAAGGACCACTGGGTGCGTGCGGGGCGTGCCTGTCAGCGCTTCGCCTTGCAGGCGACGGCGCTCGGGATCAAGCACGCCTTCATCAATCAGCCCGTCGAGGTCGCCGCCCTGCGACCGCAGTTCGCAAGCCTCGTGGGGACGCCTGGCCGCAGGCCCGACATCGTGATGCGCTTCGGCTACGGGCCCACCTTGCCGTTCTCGCCGCGCCGGCCGCCGGAAGCGGTCATGACGTCCGTGCCGGAAGGTGTGGCGTGACCGCCACGAACGGGGTTGGTCAGGCGACCAGGTTGCGCGGCGCGCCCGCCGCGAAGGCCTCGATGTTGTCGAGGGTGGTCTCCACGATGCGAGCCACCGCCTCGCGCGTATCGTAGGCGATGTGGGGGGTGACGATGACATTCGGCAGGCTCAGAAGTGCGTGGTCGGCGACGAGCGCCCTTAGCCGTTCCGTGGAGACCATCGTCTGGGAGCGGAAGATCTCCGCTTCCTCGCGCAGAACGCCTTCCTCGGCCACCACGTCGAGCCCCGCGCCGGCCAGGCGGCCCGTGGTCAGGGCCCGCACCAGGGCCTCGCCGTCCACGACGCCGCCTCGGGACGTGTTGATGAGCACCGCGCCCGGCTTCATCCGCGCAAGCTGGGCGTCGCCGATGAGATGGCGGGTCTCGGCGCCGCCGGGGAGATGCAGCGTCACCACGTCGGCGCTCGCCAGCAGCTCATCGAGCCCCGCATAGCGGAACCCCAGCGTCTCGGCCGCCGTCGGGTCGGGGCGGATGTCGAAGGCGACGACCTTCATGCCGAAGCCCTTGGCGATGGCGATGGCCCGGCGACCGATGCGGCCGGCGCCGACCACGCCCAGGGTCTTGCCGGCGAGATCGAAGCCGCGAAGGCCGTCTTCCGAGAAATCGCCGCGCCGCGTCCGCTCGGCCGCCTCGACGACGCGCCGGCTGAGCGCCAGCAGCAGGGCGAAGACGTGTTCGGCCACCGTGTGGTCGCCATAGTCCGGGACGTTGCAGACCGTGACGCCCGACCGTCTGCAATAGTCGAGATCGATGTGATCGAAGCCCGTCGAGCGGGTGGCGATGAGCCGAAGCTTTGGAAGCTGACGCAACACCGGCGCGCCGAGGTCCGAGCGGATGAAGGTGGTGACCGTCTCGACGTCGGCGTAGGCGCCCGCCGACGCTTCGGTCAGGGGGCCCGCCAGGCATTCGACCGTGTGGTGCGGCTGGAGCCTCAGGCACGCCCGGCGCTCCCAATCCGCCACTTCGAAGACCGCGATCTTCATCAGCTCCAACGGCGTCGGAGGCCGCTCCCGGTGGATGAGCAAGTGTGCTGCGCCAACCTGTCCAGAGTGACGCTGCGTGAGGGATCGCGCATTCCAGGGCGTCCGGCCTTGTGCAAAATCAATCGGCGGTCTTCGCCGACGCCGCTGGAGGATTGGTCCATTCGCGGTTCCGCGGACTGGGCGCCGCTCCTTGGTCCCAAGCCGGACATGATCGCGTCAGATGCGCTCGTGCTGGCAGGATAGGTCGCCGGTTCTCATCGCGCGCGACCCGTTCATGGGCGGCCTGCCTCACGCCGCGACCGGCAGTCCCGCCGCCTTCCACTCCGGAAATCCATCTTCCAGCCGCCGCACCTTGAAGCCGTGCTCACGGAGCAGCGCCACCGCCTCGAACGCCAGGACGCAATAGGCGCCCCGGCAATAGGCGACGATCTCGTGGTCCCTCGGCAGGTCGGCCAGGCGACGCGGAAGATCGCGCAGCGGGATGTTCACCGCCGACGGCAGGCGACCGCTGGCGAACTCATCTTCCGGCCGCACGTCCAGCACGGTGACGAGCCCATCCTTGATCCGCTCGGCGAGGTCGGCCCGCGACACCGGCTCCATGGTGTCGCGCTCATGGAAATAGCCGGCCATGACCGCCCGGACTTCGGCCTGGTTGCGCTCACCCAGGCGGCCGAGGGCGGTCATGAGATCCACTACGGCCGGGTCGCTCAGCCGGTAAAGGACGTGCTTGCCGTCGCGCCGTGAGGCCAGCAGGCCGGACCCGCGCATGAGCCGCAAGTGCTGGGAGGCGTTGGCGACGGAGAGCCCGACACGTTCGGCGACGCCCTCGACGCTGCGCTCGCCCTGGCCCAGCACCTCGATGATCTCGATGCGGTGCGGGCTCGCCAGCGCCTTCGCCAGTTCGGCCAGGCCGGCGAACACCAGGTGCTTTGGATTGTCGCTTGACAGTTTCGGTTCCTCGATCAATCGTTCAATCAATTAATTGAATGATCGTGCAAGAATGTCAAGGCGTCGCGCCTTGCGTCTGGCGCGGCCGGTCTTGGATGGACCGTGACCTGGGAGGTGTTCCATGCGTGCATTGCCTGTCCTGTACGGCGTCGTCGCCTACGCCGTCTTCTTCCTGACGTTCCTATACGCCATCGGCTTCGTGGGCGGCCTCCTCGTTCCGAAGTCGATTGATTCCGGCGCGCCGGCCAGCCTGGCGCAGGCCGTGCTCATCGACCTGGCTCTGCTGGGCGTGTTCGCGGTCCAGCATAGCCTGATGGCCAGGCCCGCCTTCAAGCGCTGGTGGACCAGGTTCGTGCCGCAGCCGGTGGAGCGCTCGACCTACGTGCTGTTGGCCAGCCTCGCGCTCGTCCTGCTGTTCTGGCAGTGGCGGCCGCTGACCCAGCCGGTCTGGTCGGTGACAGGTGTGTGGGTCCAAGTGCTGTGGGCGGTGTTCGGCCTGGGCTGGGTCGTGGTGCTGACGAGCACCTTCCTGATCAATCATTTCGACCTGTTCGGGCTGAAGCAGGTCTGGGACTACCGCTCGCGCCGCGAGCCGCCGCCGCCCGAGTTCAGGACGCCGTGGTTCTACAAAGCCGTGCGTCACCCGATCTACCTGGGCTTCATCCTGGCGTTCTGGGCGACCCCGAACATGACGGCGGGCCATCTGCTGTTCGCCCTGGCCACCACCGCCTACATCCTGATCGGCATCCAGCTCGAGGAGCGCGACCTGATCGCGGCGTTCGGCGAGCAGTACGCGAACTACCGCAAGCGAGTGTCCATGCTCATCCCGTTGCCGCCGCACGGCGCGCGCGAACCGGTGAAGCCCGCTGGCGCGGCGAACAAGCGGCCATGATCCTGCGTCAGTTCCTGCACCACGACCCAGTGGGAATCTCATACCTGCTCGGCTGCGGCGGCCAGTCCGCCGCAGCCGTCATCGATCCTGTGGGCGACCCCGCGCACTACCTCTCCGCGGCTGAACAGAACGGCATGGCGATCCGCTATGTGATCGACACCCATCTGCATGCCGACCACGTCTCCGCCGGCCGTCGGCTCGCCGAGGCCGCCGGCGCGCCCTATGTGCTGTTCGCCGATGCGGCGGCCGCGGGGCCGTTCAAGGGTGTCCGGGATGGTGACGTTCTGGAACTCGGCAACGTCGCCGTGGAAGTGCTCCATACGCCTGGCCACACGCCCGAACACATCTGCCTGCTGGTCACCGATCGGACCCGCGCGGCTGAACCCTGGTTCGTGCTCACCGGCCACACCCTGATGGTCGGCGACCTCGGCCGCACTGAGTTGGCCGCGTCGGCGGAGGAGGGCGCGCGGACCCTGTTTCGCACCATCGCGCGGCTGAAGTCGCTGCCGGACTATGTGGAAGTGCTGCCCGGCGCCTTCTCCGGCTCGGTCTGCGGCCGTCGGCTGAGCGGCAAGCTCACCTCCACCATCGGCTTCGAGCGCCGACACAACCAGGCCTTCCGGATCGATGACGAGGAGGCGTTCGTCGTCGCCATGCTGATCGAGATTCCCGAGCCACCCGCCCAGGCGGCCGAGCTGCGCGCCGTCAATTCCGGATTCACGGCCGCCGCGGCGTGAGCGATCCGAGCCCGACGTCCGCCCGAGACGGCGCGGCCGCCCCCGCCGGCGGACTGCGGCTGGGCCTCGCCGAGAACTGGCGTCAGTTTGGCCTGTTGATCCTGGTCAACGCCTTCGTGGGCGGCATGGTCGGGCTGGAGCGCACGGTCGTCCCGCTCATTGGGGTCGAGGAATTCCGGCTCGCCTCCACCACCCTGGTGACCTCGTTCATTGTCAGCTTCGGGGTGATCAAGGCCTTCACCAACCTGCTGTCGGGCCATTTCGCCGACGTCTACGGACGCAAGCGGCTCCTGGTCCTGGGCTGGCTGATCGCTTTACCCGTCCCGTTCATGATCGGCTGGGGCCCGAATTGGGGTTGGATCGTCGCGGCCAACGCGCTGCTCGGCGTCAGCCAGGGCCTCACCTGGTCGATGACGGTGATCATGAAGATCGACCTCGTCGGCCCAAAGTCGCGTGGCCTGGCGGTCGGCCTCAACGAGTTCGCCGGCTATCTGGCGGTCGGGCTCACGGCGCTCGCCACCGGCTACATCGCCCAGCGCTATGGCCTGCGGCCCGAGCCCTTCTATCTCGGCGTCGCCTATGCCGCGCTTGGCCTCGTCCTGTCGATCTTCCTGATTCGCGACACCCGCCACCATGTGGGGCTCGAGATCGCCGGTCACGCGGTGGCCGCCGAGCCGGTGCGGTTCTGGGAGGTGTTCCGGCGCACGTCCTATGGCGACCGGAACCTGTTCGCGGCCTCGCAAGCCGGGCTGGTCAACAACCTCAACGACGGCATGAGCTGGGGGATCTTCCCGCTATTCTACTCGGCCTTCGGGCTGAGCGTGGAGCGCATCGGGATCCTGAAGGCGGTCTATCCGGTGGTCTGGAGCGTGCTGCAGACCGTCACCGGCGCCCTAAGCGACCGCTGGGGCCGCAAGGGCCTGATCGTCGCCGGCATGTGGGTGCAGGCCGCGGGCCTCTTCCTGACCGCGGCGACCCGGCAGTTTGGCTGGTGGCTGGCCGCCAGCATCCTGCTCGGCCTGGGCACGGCCATGGTCTATCCGACGCTCATCGCCTCGGTCTCCGACGCCTCCCATCCGACCTGGCGCGCCCGCTCGCTGAGCGTCTATCGCTTCTGGCGCGACATGGGCTACGCGGTCGGCGCCTTGGCTGCGGGCGTCATCGCCGACCTCTTCGGGGCCCCATGGGCCATCGGTTCGATCGGGGTTCTCACCCTTGTTTCGGGGGCCGTCGTCGCCGTCGCCATGCGTGAGCCGCCAGGGTAGCGCGATAAAGAATCTACCTCCGATCGTCGCCGGAAAACGCCACGCGTAGCCGTCGGTCTTCCGGGCTGAGAACCTGCATTTCATCGAAGCAAGCCTGCACTGACCGGTGGGCGAGTCGCCGGACGATTAGTCCTGGCTCGCCGCAACCCGCTGGGCCGCCCGTTGAAAGAGTTCGGTGGGGTTTTGGCCGAGCGAGCGGACGATGAGATAGAATTCAAGAATGTCGATCCGGCGTTGACCCTGCTCGATCATCGAGACGTGCGACCCCGACCGCCCGATGCGCGCGGCCAGCGTACGCTGAGAGACGCCGGCGCTTTGCCGGGCCTGGATCAGGATTTCACGGAATGGCTCGTAGTCGGCGCTGAACACCGGGTTTGGCCGGCGACAGATAAATTGCACAGGTCTCCTCCTTGTCCTGGGCTGGCCGAAGCTGCCGGCGCTCCGGCGCATGAGCCTTCCTCGCTTCGTCGGTCCAGGCCTCCGCGGCCCGGGCGCAATGGACGACCCAGGCGATCCCGCCGCCGTGGGAGCGACAAACCGCCATCGCAAATCGGTCGCGTCAATCCAATTGACCGGATCGCGGCGAGAATAGTGGAGTCATATCATTTGCGCATATCTGCCCTGGTATTTGCTATTTGAATTCAATCCTCAAAGATGTCGAGATGAGCATCTCGAAATCAGTTGAGATGCGAGCAGGAAGAAATCGTCGGCGCCTTCGATAGCGGTCGCCAAGACAAGATTTCCGCAATCAAGCACTCGGATCGATCAGCGAGCGGTGTTGGCAGACGCACGTCGAAGGCGTCGACATCGTCGCGAAACAACAAAGGATGGCGCCGTGCGCCATCATTAGACGAGGGGGTGGGTCATCATGAGCAATCGGGCGCGAATGCGCGGGAAATTCTTTGCAACTGGATCCTTGATCGCGCTCGCGGTCGGGGCTTCACCGGCCTTGGCGCAGTCCCTTGCGCCGGGCGCGGCCGCGAGCCAGACCGCCGGGGCGCAGCTCGACGAAGTTGTGGTGACCGGTTCGCGCCGGGCGGGTGTCACCCTGACCGAGACCTCCGCCCCCATCGACGTCGTCTCGAGCGAGACGCTCGCCAAGCAGGGGGCGTCGAACATGAACGACGTTCTCAAGAC
The DNA here is from genome assembly GCF_036677185.1 of Phenylobacterium sp. Taxonomy (GTDB): domain Bacteria; phylum Pseudomonadota; class Alphaproteobacteria; order Caulobacterales; family Caulobacteraceae; genus Phenylobacterium. The sequence continues at coordinate 160,261 of NZ_JAKFEN010000021.1, read as the reverse complement.
CGCGGTGGTTTCGCTCAACGTGCAGAAGTTCGTCGCCCAGGACGGCGCGGCCTTCATCCGACCCTTCAGCCTGCGGGGGCTGCCCTCCGACCAGACCCTGGTGCTGGTGAACGGCAAGCGCCGGCATCGCTCGGCCCTGGTTCAGATCACCAATCAACCGCTGTCCGCCGGGGCCCAGGGCCCCGACCTGTCGACCATACCAGCGATCGCGATCGAGCAGATCGAGGTGCTGCGCGACGGGGCCGCGGCGCAATACGGTTCGGACGCCATCGCCGGCGTGATCAACTTCAAGCTCAAGCGCGCCTCGGAAGGCGCGACCATCATCGCCCGCTACGGCCAGTTCTACGAAGGCGACGGCGAGGACTATACGGTCCAGGCCAATGCCGGCTTTCCGCTCATGGCCGACGGCTTCATCAATATCAGCGGCGAATATCTGAGCTCGCGACCGACCTCGCGCGGCGCCCAGCGCCCTGACGCCCAAGCCCTGATCAACGCCGGCAACGCCGCCGTGCCCGTGCCCGCCCAACGGTGGGGCAATATCGACAACGAGGCGGCGAGGGTGTTCGTCAACGCCGAACTCCCAGTTGGGGAGGCGATCACAGCCTACGCATTCGGCAACCTCGGCAAGAGCGAGGGCGAGTCTGAATTCTTCTATCGCCACCCAGTCGCCCGGGCCGACGTGTTCGCCAGCGTGCCGCTGACCGCGACCCCGGGCGGCGCGCGCTTCAGTTTCCTCAGCATGTTCCCCGGAGGCTTCGCCCCACGGTTTGGAACGACCATCGAAGACGCGAGCCTCACGCTTGGCGGCAAGGGAGAGATCTTCGGTGCGCTGCGCTACGATCTCAGCGCCGGTGTCGCCCGCAGCGAGCTTGACTACAGCATCGCCAATACGGTGAACCCCTCGCTCGGACCGCAATCGCCGACCTCTTTCAAGCCTGGAACCCTGGAACAGCGGGAGAGCCGCCTCAACGCCGACTTCGTCTACGAGTGGGAAACCGGCGCCTTCGCAGCGCCGCTCAATGTCGCCTTCGGCGCGGAATGGCGGCGTGAGACCTTCAGGATCCAAGCCGGTGACCTGGCCTCCTACCAGGTCGGGCCCTTCGCGCGCGTCTTCGACCCCGACGCCGGACGGTTCATCGGACTAGGCGTCGGCTCAAGCGGTTTCCCGGGCTATACGCCTCAATCGGCCGGCAGCTTCTCGCGCACCAACTGGGCGGCCTATGTCGACCTGGAAACCGATGTCACCGAAGCCCTGACGCTCGCGGTGGCGGCCCGGTTCGAGGACTTCTCGGACTTCGGCCAGACCTTCAACTGGAAGGTCACCGGCCGCTACGAGCTTATCGACGGCGTCGCGGTCCGCGGGTCAATCAATACCGGCTTCAAGGCCCCGACGCCTGGCCAGTCGAACATCTCCGACGTCGCCACCAATATCGATCCCCTGACCGGCGGCCTGCTGCTGGTGGCCACCCGGCCGCCAAGCGATCCGATCGCCCGCTACTACGGGGGCAAACCGCTGGCGCCCGAAGAAGCGATGAACTACGCGGCCGGCGTCGTCTTCGACCTGTCGGGCGGATACGTGGTGACCGTCGACTACTTCAACATCAATGTGGAGGATCGCATTGCGCTGACCTCGCGCATCCCGATCACCGCGGCCGACCGCGCCGCGCTCGCCGCCCAAGGCGTTTCGGCGGGTGACGTCCAGAGCGTCCGCTTCCTTGGCAACTTCTTCGACACCAAGACGCAAGGGGTCGATGTGGTGGCGTCCAAGACCTGGAGCTTCGACTCGGGACTGCGCTTGGCGCTCAGCGCGGCGGCCAACTACACCGAAACCGAGATCACCGCGGTTCGGGAGCCGCGCGCCATCGACCGGGAGCGCCGCATCGAGATCAGCGCCTTCAACCCGAAATGGCGCGGCAATGTCACCGCCAATCTCGAGCAAGGCCCCTGGAGTTTTATGGCGCGCGCCAACTATTACGGGGAGTGGACCGACGCAGTTCCCAACGCCGTGCCGACCGCCGTGTCCTTCGACCAGACCTTTAGCGCTGAGTGGCTGGTCGACCTGGAGGCCAGCTACGACTTCACCGAGAAACTCCGGCTTTCGGTCGGCGCCGACAACGTCTTCGACGCCTATCCGGACAAGGATCGCCGGATCAGCCAGATCAACAACGGCATCATCTATCCGCAGTTCTCGCCCTTCGGCTTCAATGGCGGCTTCTGGTACGTGCGCGCCACCGCCAAATTTTGACAGTCCGTTGGCCAGTTGAGCTAGGTTCGGCTCAGCGCCCCCGCAGGAACCCCGTCGCGCTCCCCCGCGATGGGGCCCGGCGGCGGCTAAGGTCGGTGGAGCTGATCGGCCAGGGCGGGCATTGGGAGGGCGAGCCATGAATCTACGTCAGCTCGACGCCTTTCGCGCCGTGATGATGACGGGCTCGATCACCCACGCCGCCGAGCAGCTCTATCTGTCGCAGCCCGCGGTCAGCCGGCAAATCTCGGATCTGGAGCGCTCCCTCGGCTTCAAGCTCTTTGTGCGCACCAAGGGGAGCGCGCTGGCGGCGACACCGGAGGCGAGCGCCTTTTTCGTCCAGGTGGAGCGGTCGTATACAGGCATCCGCGAGCTCGCGCGGGCCGCCGACGACATCCGCAATTTCCGCAGCGGCAACCTCCATATCGCCTGCCTGCTGGCGCTCGCGACCGGCTTCGTCCCTTCGGTGATCAAGAAATTCAGGGACGACTATCCTGACGTGAAAATCCACCTGATGACCCGCAGTTCCGCGACGATCCGGCAGTGGGTTGGCTCACAGCAGTTCGACTTCGGGATCGCAACCCCGAGCGTCGACGTGCCGGGGTTGGAGGTCGAGACCCTGCTGCGGACGAAGGGCGTCTGCGTGCTGCCCCAGGGCCATCCGCTGTCGGCCAAGAGCGTCATCCGGCCGGCGGACATCGGCGACCACCCCTTCATCTCCCTGGGCCTCGAGGATCCCGCCCGGCGCAAGCTCGACCTGATCTTCGAGCGGGCCGGCGTCGAGCGCAACATCGTCGTCGAGACGTCCTACGCCGTCACCATCTGCGGGCTGGTGCGCGAGGGGATCGGATGTTCGATCCTCAATCCGCTGAGCGTCGACGACTTCGCCGGCCACGGACTGGTTGTGCGGCCGTTCGAACCAACGATCGAATTCCAGTACATGCTCTTCATGCCTCCGGCGCGACCGCACTCCCTGCTGGCCTCGAAGTTCATCGAGTACCTGAAGGCTGAGCCCACGTCGCGATTGCCCGTTTAGTCGGCGGGTATGGGCCGTCTTCACTGGACGGCGAGCGGCGCCTATTCGTGAGCAACGCGGGCAAGGCCGCATTCGCGCGTGGTCCATCGCAAGCAAATCCTTGCATGGTCTCAGTATCGAATCTGAGGTGGCGCGATCGGATCATGAATTCGCCGCCCGACGTTCCGCCAAGATATAACATTAGCGCATAACCATCTCATATCTTTAGCGTGAAGAGCATATTCCGTTGTGAAGGTTTGGGCTTCGAATTAGGGGTTGTGGTCATGAATATCTCCGCCAAGAGGCCCCGGTGGGGCGCGCTGCTCGCAGCGACACTCGGCCTTTTGGCGAGCGTCGCCGCGCCGGTCTCGGCTGCCGCCAAGACCTCGACCCTGCAGTCGGTGCGCGCGCGGGGCTATGTGAACTGCGCCATCCACACCGGCCAGGCCGGCATGTCCTACCTCGACAAGCAAGGCCGCTGGAGGGGCCTCTTCGCCGACTATTGCCGAGCGCTGGCGGCGGCCACCCTGGGGGACTCGAGCAAGGTTCGATTCCTGCCGGTCTCCTCCAACAAACGCTTCACCATCCTGCAGACCGGCGAGGCCGACGTCCTGTCACGCACGACGACCTGGACCCTGACCCGCGACGTCGGCCTCGGCATCAATTTCACCGGGGTCCTCTACTATGACGGCCAGAGCTTCCTGGTGCCTCGTGCGGGCGGCGTGCGCGCCGTCAGTGGCCTGAACGGCGCGACAATATGCGTGACCAAGGGGACCACCGCCGAGCTTGGAACGACCGACTATTTCGCCCGGAAAGGGCTCCGCTATCGGCCCCTGGCTTTCGAGAGCGCCGAGGAGGCCAAGGTCGCCTTCTTCGCCGGCCGGTGCGATGCGATGACGACCGACGCCTACACGCTGGCGATCATCCGGCTGGCCGACGCCGAACGGCCCGCCGACTACATGGTCCTGCCCGGTTTCATCTCCAAGGCGCCGCAGTCGCCGGCGGTGCGCAGCGATGATGAACAGTGGTTCGACATCAACAAATGGCTCGTGAACACCCTGATCGCCGCCGAGGAATATGGGGTGACGAGCGCCAATGTGGACCAGGTTCGTAGGACCACCACCGACCCGGAACTCAAGCGCCTGCTCGGGGTGACGCCGGGTGTCGGCAAGTCCATGGGACTCTCCGAGGACTGGGCCTATCGGGCGATCAAGGCGGTCGGCAACTACGGCGAACTGCACGCTAAGTACATCCAGCCGCTCGGTGTCGAGCGCGGCATGAACCGGCTCTACACCGAGGGCGGCCTCCTCTACCCGCTGCCGCTGCGATGAACCTGAGCGCGTCGTCCATGTCCCGCTCGGAGGCTTCGCTTAGCCCTGGCGCGGCGCGGCGTCGCGCGCAGGGGCGCCGGCGCTGGCTCGTTCAGGCGGCGGTCCTGACGATCTTGCTGCTCGCCTCAGTGATGCTGGTGCGGACCACCCAGGAAAACCTGGCGGACCGCAACATCAGGGCTGGCTTCGGCTTCCTCGGGCAAGCCGCGGAGTTCGCCATCGGCGAGACCCCGATCGCCTACAGTCCGTCAGACAGCTATGCGCGGGCCGTCCTGGTGGGCGTTCTCAACACCACCGGCCTGGCGGCGGTGGCCATCGTGCTCTCAACCCTGCTGGGGTTCCTGATCGGCTTCGCCCGTCTGTCCGGCAACTGGGTGATCGCCAGGACGGCGGGCGGCTACATCGAGGTGGTCCGCAACCTGCCGCTGCTGCTGCAACTTTTCGCCTGGTACAGCTTCCTGCTCAACGCCCTCCCGCATGTGAAGCGCGCGGTGCTGCTGCCTGGCGGCCTAGTGCTGAGCAATCGCGGGCTGAACCTGCCGGCCATCGGGGAACCCTCGGCGTTCTGGCTTCTGGCCGGAGCCTTGGTCGTCGCAGCGCTTCTAGGCGGCCTTCTGGCCCGCCGGTTGAGGCCCGCGGACCCACGTCTCGCAAGCCTGGCCCGAGGCGGTTGGATCCTGGCGCCGAGCCTGGTGTTGATCATCGCGCTGCTGGTCCCGTTCAGCCGTCCCGCGATGGTCGCCCCGCAGTTGGGTCCGTTCAACTACGAGGGCGGCCTGGAACTCTCGGTGGAGTTCCTGACGCTGGTCGTCGGTCTGAGCGTCTACACGGCGGCCTACATCGCCGAGATCGTGCGCGGCGCCATCCAATCCTGCGCGGCCGGACAGCGCGAGGCGGGGATCGCGCTCGGCCTTCGGCCAGGACAGGTCATGCGCCATGTGATCCTGCCCCAGGCCATGCGCTCGATCATCCCGCCGATGGTCAGCTGGCACATCAACACGGTCAAGAACACGTCCCTGGCCGTGGCGATCGGCTACGCCGACATCGTCTCCGTCGTCGATTCCATCATCAATCAGACCGGCCAAGCGATCGAAGGCGTGCTCCTGATCATGGGCACGTTCCTGCTGTTCTCGATCTCGATCTCGCGGCTGCTCAATTGGTACAATGACCGGCTCGGCTGGAGCTTCTCGGCTACGGCTGGCGTCGGCCGCGGCTCCGGCGCCCCTCCGGTGAACCTCTCCTCGATCCGGGCCTTCGCAGGGTGGGCGCGCCGCGCGCTCTTCGGATCCCGGCGTCAGTCGGCCCTTTCTATCGCGGCCGGCCTGGCTTGGCTGTGGCTGTTCTGGCGCGTCCTTGACTGGGCCGTCCTCCAGGCCGTCGTCGACGGCGATGCGCAGGCCTGCCGCGCGGCGGGCGGCGCCTGCTGGCTGTTCATCCGCGAGAACTATCGGCTGATCCTCTTCGGCACCTATCCCGAGCCCCTGCTCTGGCGTCCGGTGTTGGTCTGCGGCCTCTTCGCCGCCGCGCTCGCGCTTTCGTTCGTCCGGCGCCTATGGGGTCCATCCATCGCCCTTGTCTGGCTCTTCGCCCTGGTGGCGGCGCCGGTCCTCATGTCGGGGAAGGCTCTTGGCCTCACGCCCGCGCCGATGGGGGAATGGAGCGGGCTGCCGGTGACCTTGATCCTGGCGAGCTCGGCCGTCATCTGCGCCTTCCCGCTCGCCGTCGCGCTGGCCTTGGGTCGTCAATCCCAGCTCCCGGTCGTGCGAGCCCTATCGGCGGGCTTCGTCGACGTCATGCGCGGCGTGCCGCTGATCGGCGTGCTGTTCATGGCGGCCGTCATGTTCCCGCTTTTCGTTCCCGAGTGGCTGAGCATCGACAGCCTGGTTCGGGTCGCGATCGCGCTGATCCTCTTCACGGCGGCCTATATGGCCGAGGCTATTCGCGGGGGATTGCTCACCCTGCCTGACGGACAGCGTCAGGCGGCCATGGCGCTCGGCCTGACCGGATGGCAATCGCTGCGCAGGGTGATTCTGCCTCAGACCCTGAGGGTCAGCATGCCTGGGATCGTCAATACGGCGATCAGCGAAGTGAAGAACACGACGCTCGTCTTGATCGTCGGGGTATTCGACGTACTTCAGACGACCCGCCTTGCCTACATGGATGTCGAGTGGCGGCCGTTCTACGTCGAGGCCTACGTCATGACCGGCACGATCTTCTTCGTGATCTGCCTTTCCCTATCCAGGCTCAGCCTTCGACTTGAACAACATCTTTCCCACACACGGAAGAACTGAAGTGACTCAAGAGCTTGAACGTTTGGGACAATCCCGAACCTCGGATGCCCAAGACGCGGCGCAGGCGGCGTCGCCGAGCCTGGCGACCCGCGCCGTACACGGTGGGCCCGATCCCGGGGACATGGGCGGATTGCTCAATCCCCCCGTCCATCGTGCATCCACCATCATCTTCAAGACCGTCGACGCCTATCGTCGTCGGCATGACGGCTTCTATGACGACGTGATCTACGGACTCTACGGGACCGAGACCACTTTCGCGCTCGCCCGCGCCGTCGCCGATCTCGAGGGCGGCTACCAGAGCGTCATCACCTCTTCGGGCAGCGCGGCGGTGGCCCTGGCCTTGGCCGCCTTCACCAGCGCCGGCGACCATATCCTGGTGTCCGATGTCGTCTATGGCCACACCCGCCGTTTCTGCCAGGAGGCGATGGTTCGATATGGCGTCGAGGTGACCTATTTCGACCCCCTGGTTGGCGGCGCCATCGCTGATCTTGTTCGCCCCAATACACGGGCGATCTTCATGGAGAGCCCCGGCTCCCATACCTTCGAGGTCTCGGACGTTCCCGCGATCTGCGCCGTGGCGCGGAAGCATGGCATCGTCACGATGATCGACAACACCTGGGCCACCCCGATCTACTTCAGGCCCATCGAACACGGCGTCGACGTCTCCATCGCCGCGGCGACCAAGTACATGGCGGGTCACTCGGACGTCATGCTGGGCGCCATGACGGCCGGGTCGGAAGAGATCTATCAGAAGCTGAAGGACTCGGCGGGACGCTGGGGAGTCTCGGCAAGTCCCGATGACTGCTATCTCGTCCATCGGGGCCTGCGGACCCTTCCGAGCAGGCTTCGCCACCATGAGCGCACGGCCAAGGCCCTGATCGAATGGCTGCAGGGCCAACCAGAGGTGCTCCGCATCCTCTACCCAGCCCTCGAAAGCGACCCCGGCCACAAGATCTGGAAGCGGGACTTCGATGGCGCCTCCGGACTGTTCGGCGTGGTGATGAAGCCGATGGACGACGCGGCCATCGATCGCTTCTTCAATCACTTCTCGGTCTTCCTGCTGGGCTCCAGTTGGGGAAGCTATGTCAGCCTGGCCGTTCCCGCGGCGCCGCCTCCCGTCCGCCTGGCCGGAACGCCGCCCCTCGAAGGGACGCTGGTCCGCTTCCACGCAGGCTTGGAAGACCCCGCCGACCTGATCGCGGACCTGGAACGGGCCTTCGCACGACTGCGCTCCGGCGCGGCCTGACCCCAAGACGGTGGAAGAAGGTTTCGATGGCGTCGCTCAACTCGGCCCCGAACAGCCCGCCGGCGGTGGAGCTCCGCGGTGTCAGCAAATGGTATGGCGATTTCCAGGTCCTAAAGGGCGTGGACCTGACGGTCGCGCCCGGTGAACGGGTGGTCGTGTGCGGGCCTTCCGGGTCGGGCAAGTCCACCCTGATCCGCTGCATCAATCGGCTGGAAGAGGCCGAGGAGGGGGCGGTGCTCGTCAACGGCGTCGAGCTGGGCGAGTCGAGGCTGCCGATCGAGACCGTGCGGCGCGACATCGGCATGGTCTTCCAGCACTTCAACCTCTTCCCGCACATGACGATCCTCGACAACTGCACGCTCGCGCCGCAGCTTGTACGCAAGCTCGGCAAACCCGAGGCCGAGGCGCGCGCGCTCGCCTATCTCGAGCGGGTCCGTATCCTCGACCAGGCGCACAAGTTTCCAGGCGAGCTGTCCGGCGGCCAGCAACAGCGGGCGGCGATCGCCCGGGCCCTTTCGATGGAGCCGGCCCTGATGCTCTTCGATGAGCCCACCTCGGCGCTGGATCCGGAGATGATCAACGAAGTCCTGGAGGTGATGGTGGACCTCGCGCGGGACGGCCGCACGATGATCTGCGTCACCCACGAGATGGGCTTTGCGCGCGAGGTCGCCGACCGCGTCCTGTTCATGGATCAAGGCCAGATCATCGAGGATCGCCCGCCCGCCGAGTTTTTCGCCGCACCCAGCCATGAGCGGGCGCGCGCCTTCCTCGGACAACTTCTTCATCGCTGACAGCAGACGGAGACCGCACAAGTCATGGGTCGAGTCGACCAACACCTTCGATCGATCGGTATCGAGCTTCCGGACGTCTCCGCGCCATTGGCCAACTATGTCTCGGTGGTCCTCCATGCGGGGACGGCGACCGTGTCGGGCCAGCTCTCGCGCGGCGCCCATGGCCTGGTGACGGGCCGTGTGGGCGAACACCTCAGCGTAGAGGCCGGGCGTGAAGCCGCGCGTCTCTGCGCGATCAATCTCCTGGCCACCTTGCGGGCTGCGCTCGACCTCGACCGGGTCGAACGATGCCTTCTGCTGTCAGGCTTCGTGAACGCGCCCCAGGACTTTGCCGACCAATCGACGGTCATCAATGGAGCCTCGGATTTCCTGGTCGAGGCGCTCGGCGAGGCCGGTCGCCACGCGCGAACCGCCGTTGGCGTCAGCAGCCTTCCCTTCAACGCAGCGGTGGAAGTCGCCGCCAGCTTCGCCATTCGGTGACCCGGCGCGCCGATCGCGCCGAGGGTCATCGGCGGGGATCGGGATGGCGTTGAGCGTGGCCTCCACCGCCAGATGCGCGGACCTGTAAGCGACGCCGTCTCAGGGCGTCCTATGGGACAGCGCCGGCGAGCGGCTCGAGTGGAGGGTGGTGGTGTGACCCGGCAGTGGGCCGACGATTGGAGGGCCGGCTACGGTGTGATCCAGCGGGACCCAGAGACCGTCGTGCGCGTGGACGCGATGGCCGAGCGGCTCGTTCGGCGCGGGCTCTGGCCGGACGCCGACGCGGTCTACCGCGTCCTCGCGGCCGCCGATCGGCTGACCCGGGCGGCCATGTGGCTGGTGGTGCACATGACCTATGCCCGGAGGGTGGACCTCTCGGGATCGCCGTTGCCGGCGGAAGCGTTCAAGGCGAACCCGGAGGGTCATACGGGCGGATCCCTCAACATGACGCCCGCCTTCGTGGGCTACTTGACCGCCAACGTGCTGTCGGGGACCACCCGCTCATGGGTCATGGGCCAGGGCCACTGCGTGGCGGCTGTCGAGGCGATCAATGCGCTCACCGGCGACGTCTCGGCCGCGCAGCGCGGGCGCTATGACCGCTCGGAGACGGGCCTGTCGCAACTCGCCGCCGACTTCTACAGCTATGGCGTCCGGCCCGATGGGCGGCCTGCGCCGCCGCTCGGCAGCCATGCGGGCGCGACCACCGCCGGGGCGGTGTCGGAGGGCGGGTATCTGGGCTTCGCCGAGCTCCAGTACATCCACATGCCGCTTCGCGGGGAGAGTCTGGTCGCCTTCCTGAGCGACGGCGCCTTCGAGGAACAGCGGGGCTCGGACTGGTCGCCCCGCTGGTGGCGCGCCGAGGACAGCGGCCTTGCGACCCCGGTCATGATCCTCAATGGCCGGCGCATCGAGGGCCGCACCGAGATCGAGCAGGAGGGCGGCGCCACCTGGCTGGAGCGGCACCTGACGCTCAGCGGCTTCGATCCGGTGGTGATCGACGGCCACGACCCGGCCGCCTACGCCTGGGCGGTGCTGGACGCCGAGGAGCGCCTGAAGCGGTTCACCGCGGACCCGAACCGCCGCTATCCGGCGCCGCTGCCCTATGTGATCGCCCGGGCGGTGAAGGGCTTCGGCTTCCCGGGCGCGGGCACGAACCGCGCCCACAACCTGCCGCTGGAAGGCAATCCCAGCACGGATCCCGCGGCCCGGGCCGAGTTCAACGAGGCCGCCGGGGCGCTCATGGTGCGCAAGCGGGAGCTCGACGCGGCCGTGGCCGTGCTGAAGACCCACGACCTGCAGCATCGACCGCTCGAGAGCCGCCACCCAGCGGCCACGCGCCATCCGCCGGCTCCGCGCCAGCCCGCGCCAGCGTGGGCCGCTGAGGCGGCCTCGCCGATGGACGCGCTCGACGGCTGGTTCGCCGCCTTCGTGGCCGCGAACCCACAGCTGCGGCCGCGGGTCGGCAATCCCGACGAGCTGCGCAGCAACCACATGAGCCGCACGCTCGACCAATTGAAGCACCGGGTGAACCGGCCGGAGGCGGGCGCGGCCGAGGCGGTCGACGGCGCCGTGATCACCGCCCTCAACGAGGAGGCCGTCGCCGGCGGCGCGTTGGGCAATAAGGGCGGCCTCAGCCTGATCGTCAGCTACGAGGCCTTCGCCGTGAAGATGCTCGGCGCCCTCCGGCAGGAGATCGTCTTTGCCCGGCGGCAGCGGGAGATCGGCGAGCCGCCGGGCTGGATCTCGATCCCGCTGATCGCGACGTCCCATACCTGGGAGAACTCGAAGAACGAGCAGTCCCACCAGGATCCGACGCTCTCGGAAGCCCTGCTGGGGGAGATGTCGGACACCGCGCGCGTGCTCTTCCCGCTCGACGCCAACAGCGCCGTCGCCGCGCTCAGCGCCGTCTATGGCACGCGCGGCCAGCTGGCCTGCCTGGTCGTCCCCAAGCGCACGACGCCGGCGCTCTTGAACGGACCGGCGGCGCGCGCCTTCGCGGCGCAGGGCTGGGCGCACCTGGCCGGGGCGCCGGCCGACGCCGACGTGCAGATCGTGGCGATCGGCGCCTACCAGGCGCTCGAGGCCCTGTGGGCTCGCGATCGGCTTCAGGCGCGCGGACGGCGGGTCTGCGTGACGGCCGTCCTCGAGCCGGGTCGGCTCAGGGTTCCCCGCGACACCCACGAGGCGGCGGTCGCCCTCGCCGACGTCGAGATGGCGGCGGCCTTTCCGCGCGAGCTGCCGCGGGTGCTCGTCACCCACACCCGCCCGGAGCCCCTGCAGGGCCTGCTGCGGCGCCTCGACGGGGGGCCGGAGCGAATGACCGGGCTCGGCTATATCGGGCACGGCGGCACCTTCGACGTCTTCGGCATGCTGTTCGCCAACCGCTGCACCTGGGCTCACATCGTGGCGGCCGCGGCGCAGGTGACGAAGGCCGCGCCCACCGACGTGCTCGACGGGCCGGAACTCTCGGCGCTGGCGGGCAAGACCAATCCGCGGGTCCTCGACACAGGCCCCGATTGAAGAAGGACCTCGATGTGATCACCCTGACCAGCCTCGGCGGCGCCGGCACAGTCACAGGTTCAAAGCATCTCCTGGAGGCGGACGGCCGCCGCATCCTCGTCGACTGCGGGCTCTTCCAGGGCCTGAAGACGCTTCGCGAGCAGAATTGGACCCCGCTTCCAATCAAGCCTTCCAGCATCGACGCTGTGGTGCTCACCCATGCCCACCTCGACCACTCGGGATACCTACCGAAGCTTGTGAAAGATGGGTTCAAGGGCCCCATCTTCGCCAGCGCGGCGACCCGGGACGTGTCGGAGATCATCCTGCGGGACAGCGGTCACATCCAGGAGAAGGACGCGGAAGACGCCAACCGACACGGCTATGCGAAGCACAAGCCAGCCTTGCCGCTCTATGGCGTGCACGACGCCGAACGCGCCATCGAACGCTTCTCGTCCACGCCGTTTCACAAGGCGGTCCGACTGCCCGGCGGCGCGAGCCTGACGCTCCGGCGGGCCGGCCACATCCTCGGGGCGGCGACCGTCGAGCTGACCTGGAACGGAACCCGCATCCTGTTTTCGGGAGACCTTGGTCGCTACGGCGATGCGACCATGCTCGATCCCGAGCCCGTGAGCGAGGCGGACTATGTGGTCGTCGAGTCGACCTACGGCGATCGGCGCCATGACCAGCAGGATCCCACGGCGGCGCTTGGCGAGATCATCGAGCGGACCACGGCGCGCGGCGGCACGGTCGTCATCCCCACCTTCGCGGTCGGCCGCGCCCAGTCGCTGCTGTACCACCTCTGGCGGCTGAAGGCGGCGGGCCGCATCGGCCTCGCGCCCATCTATATGGACAGTCCCATGGCGATCAGCGCCACGGACCTGCTCTGCGCGCACCTGGAGGACCACCGGATGGCGGCCGACGTCTGCGACGCGGCCTGCGCGGTGGCCACCTATGTGCGGGAGGTCGAAGCGTCGAAGAAGGTGACGGCGAGCCCGGTCCCGAAGGTCATCCTGGCCGCAAGCGGCATGGCCACGGGCGGGCGCGTGCTGCACCACATCAAGGCGTTCGGACCGGACCGCCGGAACACGATCCTGTTCTCAGGCTTCCAGGCGGCCGGCACGCGGGGACGCTCGATGGTGGAGGGCGCGGCCGAGGTGAAGATCCATGGCCAGTGGATTCCCATCCGCGCCGAGGTGGCCAACCTGCCGATGCTCTCGGCCCACGCCGACTCCGAGGAGATCCTGCGCTGGCTGTCCGGGATCAAGCAGCCGCCGAAGAAGACCTTCATCGTCCACGGCGAGCCGCACGCCTCCGACGCCCTGCGGGTGCGGATCCAGGACCGGCTGGGCTGGGACTGCGTGATCCCGCAGATGCTCGTGGCCTATCAGCTATGAACGACGCGACCGTCGCCGCGAGCCGGGGCGCGCCGCCGCTCAAGGCCCGGCGCTTCGGCCTCCATGCCCAGCACGAGGCCATCGCGCTCATGCGGCGCGACTGCCACGTCTGCCGCTCGGAGGGCTTGTCGTCGCGCTCGCAGGTGCGGCTCGCCGCCGGAGGGCGCGAGGTCTATGCGACCCTCTACCAGACCGAGGGCGACCTGCTGTCGCTGGACGAAGTCGGCCTCTCCGAGGACGCCTGGCGGCTGCTGGGCGTGCAGCCCGGCGACCCTGTGGTCGTGAGCCACGCGCCCACTCTGGAATCCATGTCGAGCGTACGACGGCGAATCTATGGCGCGCGGCTGGACGCCCCGGCCATCGCCGGCATCGTCGGGGATGTCGTGGCCGGCCGCTACACCAACGTGCACCTGGCGGCCTTCCTCACCGCGACCTCGGCCCTGCCGCTGGACGAGGCGGAGACGGTGGCGCTCACCCGCGCCATGGTCGATGTAGGCGACCGCCTCAGCTGGCCGGGCGGCACGGTGATGGACAAGCACTCCATCGGCGGCCTTCCCGGCAACCGCACCACCCCGATCGTCGTGGCCATCCTCGCCGCCGAGGGACTGCTGACGCCCAAGACCTCCTCGCGTGCGATCACCTCGCCGGCCGGGACGGCCGACACCATGGAAACCCTCGCGCCGGTGAACCTGGACCTTCCCGCCATGCGGCGGGTGGTGGAGGCCGAGGGCGGTTGCATCGTGTGGGGCGGGGCCGTCCGGCTCAGCCCGGCGGACGACCTCTTCATCCGGATCGAGCGGGTCCTGGACGTCGACACCGAGGGGCAGCTCATCGCCTCGGTGCTGTCGAAGAAGATCGCCGCGGGGTCGAACCACGTGGTGCTGGACATCCCCGTCGGCCCCACGGCCAAGGTGCGCTCCGACGAGGCGGGTCGGAAGCTCTCGCAGCGGCTGGTCGACGTCGCGGCCCAGTTCGGGATGAAGGCCCGCTGTGTGCAGACCGATGGCAGTCAGCCGGTCGGCCGCGGCATCGGCCCGGCGTTGGAGGCGCATGACATCCTGGCCGTGCTGCAAAACCGGCCGGAGGCCCCATCGGACCTCCGCGCACGGGCCTGCCTGCTGGCCGGGGCGGCGCTCGAACTGGCCGGCGTCGCCGACGCGGGCCGGGGCCCGTCCCAGGCGGAAAGGATCCTCGCCGACGGCCGCGCCTGGAGCAAGTTCCAGCGCATCTGCGAGGCGCAGGGCGGCTTGCGGACCCCGCCGACGGCGCCGCGGCGTTCGACCCTCGTGGCGGCGCGCGCAGGCCGGGTCGTGCTGATCAACAACCGCCAGATCGCGACCCTCGCCAAGCTGGCCGGCGCGCCCGATCAGAAGTCCGCCGGACTCCGGCTGCACGTTCGGCTTGGCGCCGAGGTGGCGGCCGGCGAGCCCCTGCTCGACGTGCATGCCGAGACGGACGGCGAACTGGCCTATGCGCTCGACTATGCGGCCGCCCACCCCGACCTGATCGAAATCGAGGCCTGATCGCCATGCGGATCATCTTCTCCTTGCCTGGGTCCGAGCGGCTGGGCGGCGACCTCGCGGCGCGGCTGGGCGCCGAGCAGGGGGTCCTCGAGACCCGGCGCTTTCCCGATGGGGAGTCCTATGTGCGCATCGTCTCCGAGGTGGGTGGCAAGGCGGCCGTGCTCGTCTGCACCCTGGCGCAGCCGGACGAACAGTTCCTGCGGCTGGTCTTCACGGCCAGGACGCTGCGCGAACTCGGCGCGTCCAGCATCACGCTGGTGGCGCCGTACCTGGGCTACATGCGCCAGGACACGCGCTTCCGGCCGGGCGAAGCGGTCACCTCCGCCAGCTTCGCGGATCTGCTGTCGCGGGAGGTGGACCGGCTGATCACGGTCGATCCCCATCTACACCGCCACGCGGCGCTCTCGGAGATCTACGCCATTCCCGCCCTGGCGCTGCACGCGGCGCCCCTGCTGGCCGCGTGGATCACGGGGCACGTGGCCCAGCCGCTGATCATCGGCCCCGACATCGAGAGCGAGCAGTGGGTCGCCGAGGTGGCGGGCCGGGCGGGCGCACCGCATCTGGTGTTGCGCAAGCAGCGCCACGGCGACCGCAGCGTGACTGTGGAGATGCCGGACGTGACGGGCTGGCGCGACCTGCAACCCGTGCTGATCGACGATATCGTCTCCTCCGGGCGGACAATGATCGAGGCCGCCAAGGGACTTGTGGGGCAGGGCCTGCCGCCGCCGGTGTGCCTGGCGGTGCATGCCCTGTTCGCGGAAGCCGCCTTCGCCCAACTGGCCGAGACGGCGAAGGTCGTGATCTCGACGGACACCGTCGCCCATCCGAGCAACGCCATTTCCGTGGCCGGCCTGCTGGCGCAGGCGCTGCAAGCGACCGCCTAGGGACCTCGGGTTCAGGCGGCCGTGCGGGTCAGAAAGCGCTCGGCGAAGGCGCAACGGGCTGGGCAGGCGGCGCAGCGCGCGCCCATGGCCTGGCGAAGGGCCGCGCGCGCGCGGTGAGCGCGCACCCCGGCATTGTTGGCGGTGATTCCAAGCTCCTCGGCGACCCGCTTGACCGGGACGTCCTGCAGCTCGCAACGGCGTAGGAGCACGGCCGCCTCCGGCGAGAGGCTGTCGATCACCCTGGAGAGGCAGTTGAGGGCGGGCTCGAGATCCTCGGTCTCGCCGCCGTCCGCAGGTTCGACGGCGACCGCATCCTGCAGCCGGCGGCGGCCGGCGTTGCGGCGGTAACGATCGAAAAGGGCGTTGCGCAGCGTCACGGCCAGCCAGGCGTCCACCCGATCGGCCGAGGCGAGGCGCGGGGCGCCCTGCACGGCCTTCAGCGCGAACTCCTGGAGCACGTCCTCGGCGTCCTCCGGCGAGCGTAGGCGGCTGCGCAGATAGCGCAGATGGCCGGCCCGGCCATTTCGCAGCCGCAGCTCCACGATCGCCAGCAGGTCCGCCGGTCGGTCCGCGCCCGACACAAGCCGAACGGCCGGATCTCCGGCGCCGCGCTTCTCAGTCACCCTCCTTGCTGAAAGGTTCATCGGATGAATCCTGATCTCGTCCCGGGACAGAGATAGGTCGCTCTGAGATTGGGAACATTGCGCTAGATCAAATGCTCATCAGGGCGCGCGCCGACTATTTGCTTGTAGGATGCCGTATTCGATGGTCAGACCTGATCTAGACGCTCCATGATGGCATGGTTTCAGGGCGCGAACACTGTGCCAGCATTGATGGTGTTACGTCTGGACGAAGCTTCGCATTGCCTGCGGCCCTTCGTGGCGCTTTAGGCGCGACGCGCGGAAAAAGCGTTGTAGAGCCAGCCCCAGACGATGGCGACGTACCAGCCGCAAGCGAAGGCCCAGGCCGCGCCGGCGACGATCAGGGGCGGGCTTGTCCAGTCAAGCTGCGGATACAGCGCCGACAGGAAGTGCAGGTTCTCCAGGCCGGGAACGAAGCCGCCGAGTGCGCACAGCAGGAAATTGCCGGCGAGGAAGATCGACAGGCTGAGGCCCAGCGGGACGATGGCGACGCCCCGGCCTTGGGCCGGCGCCGCGGCGCGCTCGAGGGTTGTGGACATGCGGTTTTCTCCGATGCGATCCGCCGTTCCGGCGGCGCTCGCATCAGGAAGGACGCAGCGAGGTCCGCGAGCTTACGGGATCGGGCCGCCCGCCGGCGGCGCCCCGGTCCTCGCGCCCAGGCGCAGGCGCTTGAGCATCAGGGCGTTGACGGCCACCAGCGCGGAGCTTCCGGACATGGACAGCGCCGCGATCTCCGGGCTGAGGGTGATGGGGTAGAGCACCCCGGCCGCCAGGGGGAAGGCGATCAGGTTGTAGCCCACCGCCCACCAGAGGTTCTGGTGCATCTTGCGCAGGGTGGCGCGCGAAAGCTCGATGGCCTTGACCACGTCGGCCGGATCGCTGCGCATCAGCACCACGTCGGCGCTTTCGATGGCCACGTCCGTGCCGGCGCCGATCGCAAAGCCGACGTCGGCCTGGGTCAGCGCCGGGGCGTCGTTCACGCCGTCGCCCACCATTCCCACCTTTTGGCCCTGAGCCTGCAGCGCCTTGACCTTGGTCGCCTTGTCCCCCGGCAGGACGTCGGCGAGCACGATGTCGATGCCGAGCTCGCCGGCGATGCGCTGGGCGGTGCCGAGGTTGTCGCCGGTGATCATGGCGACCTTCACGCCCAGTTCCTGCAGGCGCCGGATCGTGGCCTTTGCGGTCGGGCGGACGGCGTCGGCGACGGCGATCAGCCCGATCACGTGTCCGTCGCGGGCGATGTGCGCCACCGTGCGCCCGGCGCCCTGCAGCCGCTCGGATTCCGCCGCGAGTTCGCCGAGGTCGACGCCGTTGTCGGCCATCAGCATGCGGTTGCCGGAAAGCACGGTCCTGCCCTCGACCGTGGCTCGGAGGCCCTTGCCGCCGAAGGACTCGAAGTCGCTGGCGGCCAACACCGGCAGTGTCTTCGCCCGTTCCAGGACCGCCTTGGCGATGTGGTGCTCGGATCCGCGCTCAAGGGCTGCGGCCGTGGTCAGGATCGCCGCCTCGTCGAACCCCGCGGCGGCGACGACCTGCACCACCTTCGGCTCGCCCAGGGTGAGGGTGCCGGTCTTGTCGAAGATGATGACGTCGAGTTTGACGGACTCCTCCAGAGCCGCGGCGTCCTTGATCAGGATGCCGTGCTGCGCCCCGAGCCCCGTGCCCACCATGATCGCCATGGGCGTCGCCAGGCCCAGGGCGTCGGGGCAGGCGATGACGAAGACGGTGATCGTCAGCGTCAGGGAGAACAGCAGCGTCTCCCCGACCACCCAGAACCACACGGCGAAGGTGGCGAGGCCGACGGCGATAGCCGCCAGGACGAGCCACTGCGAAGCCCGGTCGGCGAGCAGCTGGGCCGGGGCCTTGGAGTTCTGCGCCTCCTGCACCAGCTTGACGATCTGGGCGAGCGCGGTGTCGGCCCCCACCTTGGTGGCGCGGTAGCGGAAGGCGCCGGTCTTGTTGATCGAGCCGCCGATCACGGGGTCGCCGACCGTCTTGGACACCGGCAGGGACTCGCCCGTCAGCATCGACTCGTCGATCTCCGAGGCGCCGTCCTCTATGGCGCCGTCCACGGGAATCTTGCCGCCGGGGCGGACGACGACCTGGTCGCCGACCAGCACCTGCGAGGTGGGAACGTCGATCTCGACCCCGTCGCGCAGCACCTTGGCCGTGGGCGGGGCGAGGTCCATCAGTTTGCGGATCGCGTCGGACGCTCCGGCGCGGGCCCTCATCTCCAGCCAATGGCCGAGGAGGATGAAGACCAGCAACAGCGCCGAGGCCTCGTAGAACTGCTCGGCCTCGAAGAAGAAGGTCGCCCCGACGCTGAAGAGGTAGCCGGCGCCGACGCTCAACAGGACCAGGACGGCCATGTTGAAGACCCGCCGCCGGAGCGCACGGACAGCGGCGACGAAGAACGGCCAGCCCGGGTAGAGGATGGCCGCGCTGGCCAGCACGAAGAGCGTGGGCTTCAGCGGCAGGCCGAAGGGCGGATCGACCCGCATAGCCTCCATGCCCATCGGCGCCAGGAAGAAGATCGGGATCGTGAAAACCAGGCTGACGACGAAGCGGTTTCGCATGTCCCGCGCCATCGCCAGCATGTCCATACCGGGGCCATGGCCCATGCCGGCCATGTCGTCATGGTCAGCATGTTCGGCGGCTTTCGGCGCCGCACCGCCATGGCCGGCGTGGTCGTGGCGGCCGGGCCCGTGGGCCACGGTGTCCTCGCCCGGTGCGCAGACATGGCGCGGGACGACCTCGCCGCGGCAGTGGAATCCGCAGTCCCTCACCGCCTGTTCGAGCTCCGCCGCGCCCACCTTCGCCGCGTCGTAGTCGATGCTGGCGGTGCCGGAGGCGAAGTTGGCGGTCGCCTTGCGGACCCCCTTCAGCCCCCGCAGGTGCTTCTCGATGACGAGCGGATCCAGGGGCGTCCGGAAGCCGGACACGTCGACGGTGATCGTGGGCATCGGACCTCGACTGGCTTGTGTGGCGGATCAGGAACGCCCGAGCGCCGTGTCGGCGCCGCGGTCGCGGCGGGTGAGCCTGGGGAGGAACGCCGGGGTGACGCGCTTGTAGGCGGCGTAGCGCTCGCCGAAGGCGGCCAGCGTGTCCTTCTCCTCCGACCGCGCCAGGCGCCAGTACATGATCACCAGCACCGGGAACATCGCCAGGGTGAGGATCGTCGGCCACTCCAGGAGGAAGCCGAACATCACCAGCACGAAGCCCACATACTGCGGGTGGCGCACCGACCTGTAGGGACCCGTGGTGGCGAGCTCGCCGGCCCGCTGGGCGGTGTAGAGCACCCGCCAGGCGGCCGAGATCAGCCAGAAGCCGCCGCCGATGAACAGCGCGCTGATGATGTGGAACGGCCCAAAGTGCGGGTTGGCCTTCCAGCCGAACAGCATCTCCAGCAGGTGGCCGCCGTCGTGGGAGAACCAGTTCACGTTCGGGTAACGGCTCTGCAGCCAGCCGGACAGGACGTAGATCGTCAGCGGGAAGCCGTACATCTCGGTGAACAGCGCCACCAGGAAGGCGCTGAAGGCGCCGAAGGAGCGCCAGTCGCGCGCCGTCGTCGGCTTGAAGAAGGTGAA
The DNA here is from genome assembly GCF_036677185.1 of Phenylobacterium sp. Taxonomy (GTDB): domain Bacteria; phylum Pseudomonadota; class Alphaproteobacteria; order Caulobacterales; family Caulobacteraceae; genus Phenylobacterium. The sequence goes on along the minus strand of NZ_JAKFEN010000021.1, from coordinate 140,337 downwards.
GGCGAAGAAGATGAACAGGACCGAGTTCAGGATCACGAGCGACCAGAGGCCATAGGCTTGCGGCTCTTCCATGGGGCCTCCGTCAGGGCTTGTGTTGATGGGACGGCGCGGCGTTCGGGCCCCGCGGCGCGTCGGCGTGACCGCCATGGCCGCCGTGGCCTCCATGCATGGTCATGTGCAGCAGCGGACAGGCGAGCAGCAGCAGGAAGGGCAGGTAGCCCAGCAGATGCACCCGGTGCTCGCCGAAGAACAGATAGGCCAGGGCCGCGGCGAAGGCGGCGAGGGCGAGCCCCCGGAGCAGGGTGTTGGAACTGGGTTGGTCGATCACAATGAAGCTCCTCGCGGCTTGGCCGGCCGCACCCGGAATTTCAGCTGGCAGGGGCCTCGGCCTCGGCGAGTAAACCGCACGGCCACACTCCTTTGCGGGCGCCGACGCGGGGGAGTCCGCGGCGGTCGAAGAGATGCTCGGTTGGACGCAGAACCGGGCGAGCCATTACGCGAACCTCGCCGCGATGGACCGTCGGTTGGTCGTGGAGCTCAGTCGCCAGGCCTCCCGACAAGCCGTCGTCGTCGACGGTCGCGTCGGCCGCCGCCCCGGTTCGGACCGTAAGGGCCCGGGGGCGCCCGCGTCAGTTGAGGCGCCCTGACCTGGCCCGCGGCGGCGTCGCCGACGGCCGATACGTCCGTTGAGATCGAAGCCATGAGCACGTCCGCCCCACTGACCCTGCCGTTCGAGAGTCTCGATCGAGGCTCGGTCGCCCGAGTGGGCGGCAAGAACGCCTCGCTTGGGGAAATGGTCCGCAATCTCGGCGGGCGCGGCGTTCGCGTGCCCCCGGGCTTTGCGACCACCGCCGAGGCCTATTGGCGGTTCCTCGATGAGAGCGACCTGCGCCCGGTGATCGCGGCTGCGATCGACGACTGGACGTCTGGGAGAGTGTCGCTTTCGGACACCGGCGGCGGCCTTCGCGCGGCCATCCTGGCGGCGCCCTGGCCGGCGGCGAACGCAGACGCCATCCGGACCGCCTACCGCGATCTTTGCACCCGCATCGGCAAGTCCGACGCCGACGTGGCGGTCCGTTCCAGCGCCACCGCCGAGGATCTTCCAGACGCGAGTTTCGCGGGCCAACAGGAGAGCTTCCTCAATATCCGCGGCGAGTCCGCGCTGCTGGACGCCTGTCGCCGATGCTACGCCTCGCTCTTCACGGATCGGGCGATCAGCTACCGGCAGACCAAGGGCTTCGACCACCTGAAGGTCGCCCTCTCCGTCGGGGTCCAGCAGATGGTCCGCTCCGACCTCGCCGGCGCAGGCGTGATGTTCTCGATCGACACGGAAACCGGCTTCGACAAGGTGGTGCTGATCAACGGCGCCTGGGGCCTCGGCGAGAACGTCGTGCAGGGCGCGGTCGATCCGGACGAGCACCAGGTCTTCAAGCCGCTGCTGGACCAGCCGCGGACGGTTCCGATCCTGGAAAAGCGCCTCGGCGGCAAGGCGCAGAAGATGATCTACGCCGAGGGCGGGGAGCGCTCCACCTGCAATGTGTCCACAACGTCCACGGAGCAGTCGGCCTTCGTGCTGACGGACGACGAGGTGCTGACGCTGGCGCGCTGGGCCGTCGCCATCGAAGGTCACTACGGCTGCCCGATGGACATGGAGTGGGCCAAGGACGGCGAGAGCGGCGAGATCTTCATTGTCCAGGCCCGTCCGGAGACCGTCCAGTCGCGGGTGGGCGCCGGAGCGCCGCGAAGCTTCAGGATTATCTCGAAGGGCTCATTGCTGGTCACCGGCCTGGCTATCGGCGACGCCGTCGTGGCGGCGCCGGTCTGCCGCATCGATAGTCCGCGCGACATCGATCGCTTCGTGGACGGAGCGATCCTGGTGACCGCCGTCACCGATCCCGACTGGGTGCCGATCATGAAACGCGCCGCGGCGATCGTAACCGATCACGGCGGCCGAACCTCGCATGCGGCCATCGTGAGCCGCGAGCTCGGCCTGCCGGCCATCGTGGGGGCGGGGAACGCCACGGCGGTGCTCGAGGCGGGGCGCGAGGTCACCGTTTCCTGCGCCGAGGGCGATCAGGGCTTCGTCTACGCGGGCCGGGCGGAGTTCGAGGCGCAGGCGCTTGACGCCGACGACCTCCCCGGGACCTCCACGCAGGTCATGCTCAACCTCGCCAATCCGGCGGCGGCCTTCCGATGGTGGCGCCTGCCGGCCGACGGGGTGGGGCTGGCGCGCATGGAGTTCGTGGTCAGCAACCACGTGAAGATCCATCCGATGGCGCTCGTCCGCTTCGAGGAGGTCGAGGATCCGGCGGCCCGGGCGGCCATCGAGACCTTGACGGCGGGCTATGCCGACCGGACGGAATACTTCGTGGATCGCCTCTCGCGCGGCCTCTCAAGGATCGCCGCGGCCTTCCATCCCAAACCGGTCATCATCCGGATGAGCGACTTCAAGACCAACGAGTACGCCAACCTGATCGGCGGCTCTGGCTTTGAACCCAAGGAGGAGAACCCGATGCTCGGGTTCCGGGGTGCTTCGCGCTACGACTCCCCCCGCTACCGCGAAGGGTTCGCCCTCGAGTGCCGGGCGATCCGCCGCCTGCGAGAGACCTTGGGCCTGCGCAACGTGATCGTCATGATCCCGTTCTGCCGCACCATCGGCGAAGCCCGCCGGGTGCTCGACGTCATGGCCGAGAACGGGCTCGTGCGTGGCAAGGACGGTCTTGAGGTCTACGTCATGTGCGAGGTCCCCTCCAACGTCATCCTCGCGAAGGCGTTCGCCGAGCTGTTCGACGGGTTTTCCATCGGGAGCAACGACCTGACGCAGCTGACGCTCGGCGTCGATCGCGACTCCGCCGAGTTGGCGCCCCTCTTCGATGAGCGGGACCCCGCGGTGAGGTGGATGATTGAGCACGTCATCCTGGAGGCTCATGAAGCGGGCGCGAAGGTGGGCATCTGCGGTGAAGCGCCGAGCAACCACCCCGAGTTCGCCCAGTTCCTGGTGCGGCTGGGCATCGACTCGATCTCCGTGAGCCCCGACAGCTTTGTCAGGGTGAAGGCCGCCGTCGCGGCGGCTGAAGAGGCGCTGCTCGAGCGGTGCGGCGACGGCCGGGCCACCCCTTGAACGCGATCGACCGGCTGCGGCCATGACCCTCCACGTCCTCGCCGTCAACACCGGCTCGTCGACCGTCAAGCTGGCGGTGTTCGACCTGGGCGCCGCCGCGCAGCAGGCCCTTCTGCGGGCCCGACTGAGCTTCGGTCCAGAGGGCCCGCGCTTTCACGCCCGCGACGCCGATGGTGAACCGCTGCCGTCTGGAGACCTGGTCCTTGGGCGCGGGTTCGAGGGCGATACGGTCCTTCGGCTGTTCGACTGGATCGAAGATCACATTCGGAGTCCCATCGCAGCGGTGGGTCACCGCGTCGTGCATGGCGGGGTGCGGTTCGTGGCCCCGGCGGTCCTCACCGATGAGGTGGGCCGGGCGCTGGAGCGGCTTGCGCCTCTGGCGCCGCTCCACCAACTCCCGTCGCTCGCCGCGGCCTTCGCCCTGCGCAGGGCCCGACCACATCTGCGGCAGGCGTTGGCCTTCGACACGGCGTTCCATCATGGCCACGCCCCGGTGGTGGATCGTCTGGGATTGCCGCGCGCCTTTGAGGCCCAAGGCCTTCGCCGCTTCGGTTTCCACGGCCTATCCTATGAGTACCTGGCAAGCCGGCTGCGCGAGCTGGATCCGGCGGCGGCGGGCGGGCGGGTGATCGCCGCCCACCTCGGCTCCGGCGCGAGCCTCTGCGCCATGCAGGCGGGACGGAGTATCGACACCACCATGGGCGCGACGCCGTTGGACGGCCTGCTGATGGGCACACGCTGCGGGGCGCTCGACCCCGGCGCGATCCTCTTCCTGCAGCAGACCCAAGGGCTGGACGCGACGCAGCTGAGCGACTTGCTCTACCATCGGTCGGGACTGCTTGGTGTCTCTGGCCTCAGCGCCGACATGCGCGTGCTGCTCAATAGCCGCGAGCCCGCCGCCCGCGAGGCGGTCGAGCTGTTCGTCTTCCGCGTCGCGCGCGAAACAGCGGCCCTTGCGGGGACCCTCGAGGGGCTGGACGCACTCGTCTTCACGGCCGGCGTTGGCGAGAACTGCCCGGAGATTCGTTCGGCCGTCTGCGAACGCCTGGCCTGGCTTGGGCTGGCGCTCGACGATGCGGCCAATCTCCGGGGAGAGACAAAGATCAGTGCGCCCGACAGTCATGTGGCCATCTGGGTCATTCCGACCGACGAGGAGAGGATGATCGCGATCCACACCCAAGAGGCGCTTGGCATGGCGGCGGCAAGCGCCGACCGGCCCCGTCCTGATGCGACGAGGAGGTCCACATGAGCTGCGGCTGCGACGGCGGTTCATCTTCCGAGACCGCGACCCTGGCCGGGCGGCTCAACGAAGGGTGTTTCTGTCGAACCCTCGATGAATCCGCACTGCATGACGCCCTCCGGCGAGAGCTCGGGGACCTCGTGGGGCCTATGCTGGAAGCCCGCCCGCACCTCTTCTCTCGCACGCCGGTCTTCCTGTCGGCGGCCGAGGTGGCGGCGCTCCGCGCGGTCGTCCTGGCCATCGAGGAGGTCGTCCGCAATCGCGCCTATCGGCGTGCGGCCCTGGCCTGGGCGCCGCCGGTCGCGGCGCGCGACTTCGGTCCGCGCGGGGCCCTGATGGGCTACGACTTCCATCTGACAACGCAGGGGCCCCGCCTCATCGAGGTGAACACCAATGCGGGCGGCGCCTTCCTGAACGCGCTTGCGGCGCAGGCGCAGCGGATCTGTTGCGCCGACGCCGGCGTCGGCCTGGCGGCGGGGGAGGCGGACGCCTTCGCCGAGGCGGCGCGTCGGATGTTCTCCCGTGAATGGTCGCACCAGGGGCGTACCGGCGCGGCGCGCCGCATCGCCATCGTCGACGACGCGCCGGCCGAGCAGCATCTCTATCCGGAGTTCCTGATCGCGCAGCGGGTGCTGGCGGCCGACGGCGCCGAGGTGTTGATTCTCGATCCGGCCGAACTGGTCTACCGCGACGGCGCGCTCTCGGTGGAGGGGGCGCCGATCGACCTCGTCTACAACCGTCTGGTCGATTTCACCCTCGACGAGCCACGCCACGCCGAGCTTCGGCGGGCCTACCTCGACGGCGCGGTCGTCGTCACGCCCAACCCGCACCTGCACGCCCTCTACGCGGACAAGCGCGACCTCGTCCTGTTCTCAGACCTTGCCACGCTCGCCGCCTGGGGCGTGAGTGCGCCCGCGCTCGAGGCGCTGAAGGCGGTTCCCCAGACGGTGCAGGTGACGGCGGAGCGCGCTGAGGCGCTCTGGCGTGAGCGCAGGACGTGGTTCTTCAAGCCCACGCGAGGGCACGCAAGCAAGGGCGTCTATCGCGGAGAGAAGCTCACCACTCGCGTCTGGGCCGAGATCCTCGCGGCCGACTATGTCGCCCAGCGCTATTCGCCGCCCAGCGAGCGGCGGATCGCGATCGACGGCCGACCCGAGACGAGGAAGCTGGACGTGAGGCTCTACACCTACGACGGCGACGTCCTGCTTTCCGCAGCGCGTCTCTATCAGGGTCAGGCCACGAACCTGCGCACGCCCGGCGGCGGCTTCGCGCCGCTCTTCGTGGTCTGAGGCGCAGGTTCGCGCCGGACGCTGCTCGGGCCGGCCGTACGCGGCGCTTGACCTGTAACAAGGCGCCGGTCGCCGCGTCCTAGTTCAATGCCGGCGCCATGCGATCAGGAGGGTGGGCCTTGAAGTTCTCGCCAAAAGCCGCTGCGGCCGTCGTCGCGCTCGGGCTGGTCGGCATCGCGTCAGCGTCCGGCGTCGCCTACTGGCGCATGCGGCCGGAACCCCTGCCAGCGCAGCTGATCTACGGCAGCGGTCGCATCGAGGCGGATGAGGTGCGGATCGCGCCCGAAGTGCCCGGCCGCGTCGTCGAGAACCGCGCGGTCGAGGGCCAGTCGGTCCGGGCGGGTGAGACCCTGGCGCGCATCGATCCGGCCGACTACACGCTGCTGGCCGACCGGGCCGAAGCCCAGCGGGTGGCCGCCCTGCGCACCGCCGCGCAGATCGACGCCCAGATCGGGCTTGCCGCCCACCATTCGCATACCGCCCGGACCGACCTGGCGCGATACGAGGCGCTCGGACGGCAAGGCTGGATCCCGGCGCAGCGGCTGGACGTCGCGCGGAACAGCTACGCCGCCGCAAGCGATCAGGTAAGCGTGCTGCGCCAGCAGCGCGCGGAGGCTGACGCCCAGGCGATCGTGGCGACGAAATCCCTTGCGCTCGCCCGTTCGCAGATCGCCAAGACCGAGGTCATCGCGCCGCTCTCGGGCGCCGTCCTGGAGCGCCTGGCCGAACCCGGCGAGGTGGTGGCCGCCGGACAGCCGGTGGCGGTGCTGGCGAACCTGGCGACGGTGAGGCTGAAGGTCTTCATCCTGGAGGGGGACCTGGGAAAGCTGCGCCTGGGCGCGCCCGCGCGCATCCGGGTCGACGCCTTTCCGGGCCGCGATCTGCCCGCCCGCGTGGCGCGCGTCGACGCCCAGGCCCAGTTCACGCCGCGCGACGTCCACATCGCCGACGAGCGCAGCCGCACAGTCTACGGGGTGACCCTGGAGGCGGCCAATCCCGAGGGCCTGCTGAAGCCGGGGATGCCCGCCGACAGCTGGATCCTGTGGGACGCCCGGCGCGGCTGGCCGGCCGCGCTCCGCGTGCCGGACTAGGCTGATGGACGCCACCCCGGTCATCGAGGCGGACGGGCTTGGCCGCCGCTTTGGCGGGCGCGCCGTCCTGCAGGACGTGAGCTTCCGCGTCGGGGCCGGCGAGGTGTTCGGCGTGGTCGGGCCGGATGGCGCCGGCAAGACGACCCTGCTGCAAATGGTGGCCGCCATCCTGCGGCCCACGGAGGGCGCCTGCAGGGTGCTGGGCGAGGACGTCCGCAAGCGGCCGGACCGCGTCCAGGCCCGCGTCGGCTACATGTCGCAGGGCTTCTCGCTTTACGACCGGCTGACGGTGGCCGAGAATCTCGCCTTCGCTGCCGCCATCCGGGACGTCCCGAAGGACGCCTTCGCGCCTCGCAAAGCCAAGCTCCTGGCGATGGCGGGCCTGGAGCGCTTCCAGACGCGGCGCGAGGGCGCGCTCTCCGGCGGGATGCGCAAGAAGCTCGCGCTCTGCGCCAACCTCATCCACGAGCCGCCGCTCCTGATCCTCGACGAGCCCAGCCTCGGCGTCGACCCGCTCTCGCGTCGCGAACTCTGGCGGATCCTGGATGCGGCGCGCGGCGAGGGGCGGTCGATCCTCTTCGCCACCTCCTATATGGACGAGGCCGACGCCAGCGACCGGGTGCTGCTGCTGCGCGACGGCCGGCCGTTGGCGATGGGCGCGCCGGCGGAACTTCGCAAGATGGCGCGGGGACGGGTCTACAGCGTGCGCACCGCCGATCCGGCGGCGGCCGAGGCGGCGCTGGCGACCTCGCCGCAGGTGCTGAGCTTCCAGCGCCGCTCGGCCGAGGAGGTCCGCGTCCAGCTCCGCGCCGCCGACAGGCCGCCCGCCCTCGGGCTGCATTGCCGCGAGCTGAAGCCGGTCGAGCCGACGATGGAGGACGTGTTCACCGTGGCGGCCTCCGGCGCCGGCCCGGCCGACACCCCGCCGCCGGAACCCGTCCGCATCGCAAGATCGCAGGTGCTGGTCGCCGCCGAGCACGTCACCCGCCGGTTCGGCGACTTCGTCGCGGTCGGTGATGTGACCGTGGCGGTCAAGGCCGGCGAGGTGCTGGGCCTGCTTGGCCCCAACGGCGCGGGCAAGACCACCCTGATCCGCATCCTCTGCGGGCTGCTGGCGCCCAGCGAAGGCTCGGCGCGGGTGGCCGGCTTCGATGTCGTCCGGCAGAGCGAACAGGTGCGGTCCAGCATCGGCTACGTGTCGCAGAAGGTTTCGCTGTTCGCCGACCTCACCGCCGGGGAGAACCTGACCTTCTTCGCGCGGGCGTACGGGGTCCCCGGCGTCGAGATGAAGGCGCGCATCCGGTGGGCCTGCGACCGCGCGGGCTTCCCGACGGCGGACCATGGCCTGGTGCGCAACCTCTCGAGCGCGCTCCGCCAGCGCCTGGCGCTGGCCTGCGCCATCGTGCACCGGCCGAAGGTGCTGTTCCTCGACGAGCCGACGTCCGGTGTCGACCCGCTGTCCCGGTTCCGCTTCTGGCGGCTGATCTCGGCCCTGGCCGGCGAGGGCGTCGCGGTGATCGTCTCGACGCACTACCTGGAGGAAGCCACCTACTGCGACCGTCTCGGCCTGATGATGGACGGCCGGATGATCGCGCTCGGGACCCTGGCCGCCCTGAATGCGGAGCTCGGCCTCGCGGAGGCGCGCGTCGAGGACGTGTTCCTCGGATTCATCGCTCGAGCCCGGGGCGAGGCGAGGGCGGCATGAAACTCTCCCGCATGCTCGCGTTCGCGCACAAGGAGGTCCTGGAGATCGTCCGCGATCCGATCACGGTCTGGATCGCGCTCTTCATGCCGCTCGTGATGCTGTTCCTGTTCGGCTACGCGCTGTCCTTCGACGTGGAGAACGCGCCGCTCGTCATCGTCGATCACGACAAGAGCGCCGCCAGCCGCTCGCTCTCGAACCAGTTCCTGAACACCCGCTACTTCCGGTTCGCGGGCGCCCCGGAGGACGAACGGGTCGCCGAGCACGCCTTGATGCAGGGCAGGGCGCGCGCCGTGCTCTCCATCCCGCCGGGGTTCGGACGGCGCCTCTCGCGCGGCGAGGCGGCCCCGGTCGAGTTCCTGGTGGACGGCACCTACGCGTCGACGGCGTCCATCCTGTCCGCCTACGGGCGCGCGATCATGTACGCCTTCCCGAGCGGGACGCTGCAGACGCCCGTCCAGCCGGAGGTGCGCGTCTGGTACAATCCCCAGCTGCGCAGCCGTGACTTCATCGTTCCGGGACTGTTTGCGGTGATCCTCATGGCCTTCCCGCCGCTGCTCACCGCCCTGGCCGTGGCGCGCGAGAAGGAGCTGGGCGCCATCGCCCAGATCTACGCCTCTCCCTTGACCAAGTTCGAGTTCATCGTCGGCAAGCTGCTGCCGTACGTCGCCATCGCCGCCCTGCAGCTGGCCATCGTGCTGGCGGCCGGCTTCTTGTGGTTCAAGACGCCGATGCACGGGAGCCTGGCGCTCCTGGCGGCGCTTGGGCTCGTGTACGTCCTCTGCACGGTCTCGATCGGGCTCCTGGTGTCCACCCTGGTTCGCACCCAGGTGGCCGCCATGCTGGTGACGCTGATCGTGACGCTGATGCCGTCGTTCCTGTTCTCGGGCTTCGTCTATCCGGTCTTCACGATGCCCGAGTTCTTCCAGGGCTATTCGGCCCGGATCCCCACGATGTATTTCGTGAACATCTCGCGCGGGATCGTCATGCGCGGGGCGGGGCTGGCTGAGCTCTGGGTCAATGTGGCCGTGCTCGTGGTCTACACCGCCGTCGTCCTGGCGCTCGCCACCTGGCTCTTCAAGAAGCGGATCGCGTGATGGTCCGCGGACGCCTCTATGGCCTGATCGCCAAGGAATTCGCGCAGATGCTGCGCGACCCGGTGGTGCTGTTCCTGATCTTCTGGCTGACCACCGTCGAGGTGGTCATGTGCACCATGGCGCTGGGCTTCGACGTGAAGGACCTGAAGCTCGGGGTGATCGACCACGACCGCAGCGCGGCGAGCCGCGCCCTGGTGCGCGAGCTCACCTCCGCCGACACCTTCGTGCTGCACGACGAGTTCACCTCCATGCGGCAGGCGGAGAGCCAGCTGCAGCGCGGCGCGCTGGACGCGGTCGTGGAGGTTCCGCCGAACTTCGGGGCGCGCATCGCGGCCGGCCGCCGGGCGTCCGTGGGCGTGGTCGTGGACGGTTCGAACGCCAATGTGGCGTCCCGCGCCCGGGCCTATGTCGTCGAGATGACCGCGAGCTTCACCCGCGAGCAGCTGATGGGATCGATGGCCATGCGGGCCGGCGTGCAGCCCGTGGTGCGCGTCTGGTACAATCCGGACCTCACCAACACCCGCTTCATGGCGCTCGGCATGCTTGCGCAGGCGGGGTTCATGCTGGCCGTGATCCTGCCGGCCGCGGGGATGGTCCGTGAGAAGCAGAACGGCACGCTGGAGCAGATCCGGGTCACGCCGATCCGCGCGCACGAGCTCTTCATCGGCAAGGTGACGCCGCCGATCGTGATCTGCCTGGGGTCTCTCTTCCCTACCCTGCTGGTGCTGCGCCTGCTGGGCGTGCCGATGAACGGCAGCCTGACCACCCTCGTCGGGCTGGATCTCCTGTTCCTGCTGAGCGCCGTGTCGATCGGGGTGTTTGTGGCGACCATCACCACCACCTTGCAGCAAGCCATGCTGACCAGCTTTTTCGGCCTCTTCCCGTTGCTCTTCCTCTCAGGGAGCATCGCGCCCATCGAGAGCATGCCGGCCTGGCTGCAGCTCGGGACCGAGATCAGCCCGCTGCGCCACTTCATCGAGAGCATCAGCGGCCTGTTCCTGAAGGGCGCCGGCATGGGCGAGCTTTGGCCTCACGCCGCTGCGCTCGCCGCGATCAGCGCGCCCATGTTCCTGACGAGCTGGCTCCTCTTCCGTCGTCAGTGGTGAGCGCGACCCCGGCCGGAACTCGCCGCCGGCCGCAAGGGCCGCACCCTTGACCTGCCTTAGTGCGCCGTGGAGGCCGCCCGCGACGACCAGTGTACGTGGACGATCCTCCACGCGCCGGCCTGTCGACGGAGCACCATGGTCTCGGTGGTGATCCGGTCCACGTCGCGATCCTTGTAGCGCCCGCGCGTGCGTCCCTCGCTGGCCGCCCAGGCGAGATCGCCGCTGGTCCCGCCGGTCCGCCGGGTCAGCTCCGATCCGACGGCCTGGGCGAACACCGCGTCGCCGGGCAGGTGCGCCGAGGCGTATTCGGCCTTCGAGCGCTCCGCGCCGCCGGCTTCGAAGATCAGCACGGCGTCCGTCAGCAGCGCCGCGGCCGCGGCGGTGTCACCCTGCCTCAGGGCTGCGTGGAAGGCGTCGATGACTTTCGCGGCCTCGGCCGGAGCCTGGGGCGCCGTGAGGGCGGCGGGCGCGCCGTGCGCAGCGGGATGGGCGTGGGCCGCGGTGGCGGCCAGCAGAGCGGCGGCGCACGCCATGCGGCAGGCGGAACGAGCGAGGTTCATTGGGACTCCTGGCGGGAGGTTAGGTGAAGCGGATCGAGGCGTCGAGGAGGGCGAATGGTCATTCGCGGTCTCCTTGCCGGGAAGGGGCGCCGTCCCGGTTCGGCCATCGTCGCCGGAGCAGCAGATAGCCCGCGGGGATGACGAGCATCGACAGTAGAGGCGCCGTCAGCATGCCGCCGATCATCGGGGCGGCGATGCGGCTCATCACTTCGGAGCCGGCGCCGTGCCCGACCAGGATCGGGGCGAGACCCGCCAGGATCACCGCGACCGTCATGGCCTTGGGTCGCACCCGGAGCAGGGCGCCCTCCCGCACGGCCTCGTCGAGCCGGTCGGGGCCGTGCTCGGTCAGGGCGTGTTTCAGGTAGATCAGCATCACCACGCCGAACTCGGCCGCCACCCCGGCCAGGGCGATGAAACCCACTCCGGTGGCCACGGACTGGTTGTAGCCCAGGACGTAGATGGCCCAGACGCCGCCGGTGAGCGCGAACGGAAGGGTGGCCATGATCAGGGCGGCCTCATCCCATCGGCGGAAGGTGGCGTAGAGCAGCAGGAAGATGATCGCCAGCGTGGCGGGGACGACGAGCTTCAGCCGTTCGGCGGCGCGCTGGAGGTACTCGAACTGGCCCGAATAGGCGACCGAGACGCCGGGTGGCAGCTTGACCTCCTTGGCGACGGCGCGGCGCAGGTCCGTGACGACCGAGTTCAGATCGCGGCCCCTGACGTCCACATAGACCCAGGTGGAAGGGCGGGCGTTCTCGGTCTTCAGCATCGGCGGCCCGTCGCGGATTTCGATGCGGGCGACTGAACCCAGGGTGATCTGCTGCCCGGCCGGGGTGAGGATCGGCAGCGCCCGCAGGCCTTCCAGGCTGTCGCGCAGCTCCCGTGGGTAACGGACGTTGATGGGGTAGCGCGCCACCCCCTCGACCGTCTCGCCGACGTTCTCGCCGCCGATCGCGCCGGCGACGATCCCTTGGACGTCGGAGATGCTGAGCCCGTAGCGGGCGATGGTCGCCCGGTCGATATCGACATCCACATAGCGCCCGCCCGTCAGCCGTTCGGCGAGCGCCGAGCTGACGCCAGGGGTTCGCCTGGCCACGGCTTCCACCGCGGCCGCCACCCGATCGAGCTGGGCGAGGTCGGTCCCGGAAACCTTCACCCCGATCGGGCTCTTCACGCCCGTGGCCAGCATATCGATGCGGTTACGGATCGGTGGCACCCACACGTTGGCGAGGCCCGGGACCTTCACGGTGCGGTCCAGTTCTTCCACCAGCTTCTCGGGCGTCATGCCAGGCCGCCACTCTTCCCGTGGCTTGAGCTGGATCGTGGTCTCGAACATCTCCAGGGGCGCCGGGTCGGTGGCGCTCTCGGCGCGGCCGGCCTTGCCGAACACGGTCTTCACCTCCGGAACGGTGCGAATCAGCCGGTCGGTCTGCTGCAGCAGCTCGGCGGCCTTGGCGGCCGAGATGCCGGGAAGCGCCGAGGGCATATAGAGCAGGTCGCCCTCGTCCAACGGGGGGATGAACTCGCCGCCCAGGCGGCTGAGCGGCCAGGCCGTGGTGGCGAACACGGCCAGCGCGAGCACGAGCACGGTCCGCGGCTTCTTCAGCACCCAGTCGATCGCCGGACGGTAGGCGGCGGTCAGCCATCGGTTCATGGGGTTGGCGTCCTCGGCCGGGATACGGCCGCGGATCAGATAGCCCATCAGCACCGGCACGAGGGTGACCGAGAGGATCGCCGCGCCGGCCATCGCGTAGCTCTTGGTGAAGGCGAGGGGCGAGAACAGCCGCCCCTCCTGCGCCTGCAGGGCGAACACTGGCACGAACGACAGGGTGATGATCACCAGGCTGAGGAACAGCGCCGGCCCCACCTCGGCCGCGGCCTCGGTCACCAGCCGCCAGCGCGTGGGCGAATCCATGATGGCGCCGGGATTCTCGTGCGCCCACCGTTCCAGTCGCTTGTGGGCGTTCTCGATCATCACCACAGCGGCGTCGACCATGGCGCCGACGGCGATGGCGATGCCCCCCAGCGACATGATGTTGGCGTTCACGCCCTGCACCCGCATGATCAGGAAGGCGAACAGCACGCCCAGCGGAAGGGTGACGATCGCCACCAGGGCGGAGCGCACGTGCCAGAGGAACAGGGCGCAGACGATCCCCACGACCACGAACTCCTCCAGGAGTTTGCTGGTCAGGTTGGTGATCGCCCGGTCGATCAATTGCGACCGGTCGTAGGTGGTGACGATCTCCACCCCGGGCGGAAGGCTTCGCTTCAGGGCGGCGACCTTTTCGTGCACCGCCTCGAGGGTCGCGCGGGCGTTCTCGCCGGAGCGCAGGATGACCACCCCGCCGGCCACCTCGCCCTCGCCGTTGAGCTCGGCCACGCCGCGGCGCATTTCCGGCCCGACCTGGATCGTGGCCACGTCGCCCAGCCTCACCGGCGTTCCGCTCCCCGCGGTCCGCAGGCTGATGCCGCGGAAGTCGTCGAGGCTCTCCAGATAGCCGGTGGCGCGGACCATGTACTCGGCTTCGCCGAGCTCCACGACCGAGCCGCCAGTCTCCTGGTTGGCCCGCCGGATGGCGTCGGCGGCGTCCTGGAAAGTGACCCCGTAGGCCGCGAGCTTCACCGGGTCGAGGACCACCTGATGCTGACGGACCATGCCGCCGATGCTGGCCACCTCGGCGACGCCGGGCAGGGTCTTCAGCTCGTAGCGGAGGAACCAGTCCTGCAGGCCGCGCAACTGCGAGAGGTCGTGGCGACCGCTGCGGTCGACCAGGGCGTATTCGTAGATCCAGCCGACCCCGGTGGCGTCGGGCCCCAAGGCAGGGCGGGCGGCCGCCGGCAGGCGGCTCTGCACCTGGCTCAGGTACTCGAGCACCCGGGAACGGGCCCAATAGAGGTCCGTTCCGTCCTCGAACAGCACATAGACGAAGCTGTCCCCGAAGAAGGAATAGCCGCGCACGGTCTTCGCCCCCGGCACCGACAGCATGGTGGTGGTGAGCGGATAGGTGACCTGGTTCTCGACGATCTGCGGCGCCTGGCCGGGATAGGGGGTGCGGATCACGACCTGCACGTCCGACAGGTCGGGAAGCGCATCCACGGGCGTACCGCGGACCGCAAGCACCCCGGCCACGGCGAGGGCGACGGCGGCGACCAGCACCAGGACGCGCGCCCGGACCGAAGCGCGGATGACAGCGCCAATCATGGCTGGCCCTCCGGCGACATGCGTCGCACCGTCGGCCCGCTTTGCTGGTCAAAGGCGAAGCGCACGCGGTCGCCGACCTTCAGGCCGCGCGCCAGCGCCGGGTCGGCGAGGCGGAACGCCATGGTCATGGCGGGCCAGCCGACGCCCGGGATCGCTCCGTGCGACAACGTCACGCTGACCGGCGAGAGCGCCTCGATGCGGCCAGCGCCTTCGAGCAGCGCCGGCGCGGCGTGGCCGGCGTGGGGGTCGCCCTCGGGCTGCGCGGGTCGGGCGCGGAGGCCGGCGAGGCTGGCCTCGGAGTCGATCAGGAACTGGCCGGAAGCCACCACCTTTTCGCCCTCGGACAATCCCTGCAGGATCTCGGTGCGCCCCCCGGCTTCGCGCCCGGTGCGGACCTCCGCCGCCTGGAAGCCGCCGCCGGGGCCGGCGACCATCACCACGGAACGGCGTCCCGTGCGGATGACGGCCTCTGAGGGCGCGAGCAGGGCCGGTTGTCCGGTCCCCGCCAGCTGGACGTTGGCGAACATGCCGGGCCGCAGACGTCCCCGGGGATTGGCCAGCTCCACGCGCGCCGTGATCGTGCGGCTGGCCGCGTCGGCCTGTGGAAGCAGGGCCGCGACGCGCCCCTCGAATATCTCGCCGGGATAGGCCGTCAGGGTGGCGGTCGCCGACTGGCCGGGCCTCACCTCGCCGGCGAGGGCCTCGGGCACGGCGGCGTTCAGCCAGACGCGGGAGAGGCTGTTCACCTCCGCCAGCGTCTGGCCCGCGGCGACGGTCATGCCGGCCCGCACGCCCAGCGTCTTGATCGCTCCGCCGGCCGGAGCGGAGACGGTCACGACGTTGCGCACGCGGCCGGACCGCTCCACCTGCTCGACCAGGGACGGCGGCATGCCCAACAGCTGCAGGCGCTGGCGCGCGGCGCGCGTCAGCGCGGCGTCTCCGGTCGTGCGCACGGCGAGGAATTCGGCCTGCGCCCCGGCCCACTCTGGAACCAGGATGTCCGCCAGCGGCGCCCCGGCTGCGATCACGTCGCCCGGCGCGCGCGCGTAGACACGCTGAACGAAGCCGGCCGCCTTGGCCTGGACCACCGCCAGGTCGCGCTCATTGTATTCGATGACGCCCGTCGCCGCGACGCCACCGGGCAGCAGACCCCGCTCCACCGTCGCCAGGCGCACGCCGAGGTTCTGGGTCCTGGCCGGGTCGATCCGCACCCCGCCGCCGCCAGCCTCGTCGGCGTATTTCGGCTGCAGCGCCATGTCCATGTAGGGCGACTTGCCGGGCTTGTCGAAGCGCTGGCCCGGGACCATCGGGTCGTACCAGTAGAGCACCTTGCGCCCGGCCGGGGCCGGGGCCGCGTGTTCGGGCGCCGTGGCCCGGCCGATCAGCACTCCGCCCGCCAGGGTGGCGGCGGCCACGAGCGCGCCGGCGGCAAGGCCGGCCCGCGAGATCTTGAGGGGTGTCATTGGTCGCTCCCGAAGGCGTGGGTGAGCCGGACGGCGGCGCGCGCGAGCGCCGCCTCCCGTTCGAGCAGGGTGAGCTGGGCGTCGGCGCGGCCGGTGAGCGCTTCGGTGACCTCGACGACGCCCGCGCGGCCCGCGCCGTAGCTGGCGGTCTCCAGATCGGCGCGTGTCCTGGCCAGGGGCAGAAGCGTGTCGCGGGCGCGCAGCCATTGCTCGCGGCGCATGGCGTAGTCGGCGAGGCCCTGCTCGAGCTCGGAGGTGAGCGCCCGGCCGGCCGCCTCGCGCCGCGCGCGCGCCTGGCCGGCGGTGGCGACGCGCGCGGCGATGATCGGGTCCTGCCGGGTCTTCGCGAAGATCGGCAGGCTGACGGTGACCCCCACCGAGACCATGTCGCCGAACATCGGGTCGCGCCGCTGGTAGGCGAGCTCCAGTCCGAGGTCCGGCCGTTTCCCCGCCCGCGCCAGCGCCACCTCGGCGCCGGCCTGCCGGGTCGCGGCGTCCAGCGCCGCCAGGCTCGGATGGCGCTCCAGCTCGGCGCGTAGGGCGGCGGCGTCGAACTCCAGCGGCGGGGCGGCTCCCGCCGCCTCCACCTGCGGATCCCCGGTCCAGCGCGCCAGCCTGGCGCGTGCGCTGGCGACCTCGGCGACCAGCTCGCTGCGGCGGTCTTCCAGGTCCGCCCGCAGGCGCTGCGCTTCCGGCGCGGCGGCGGGCCGCGAAGCGCCCGAGGCGACGCCGGCGAGTGCGGCGTCCCAGAGCGGCGTCAATGTGGACACGGCCTCGTCGAGCGCTCGGAGCCGCCGCTGCGCGTAGTAGAGGTCGATCCAAGCGCCCGCCGCGGCGACCCTGACGTCCCGGCTCACGGCCCGCCGGTCGGCCTGGGCGGCGGCGACGTCGATCCCCGCACGGTCCCGTTCGGCGCGACGCTTGGCGCCGTTCGGCAGCTCCTGCATCAAGCCGACGCGGGCCATGGTCATTGCTTCGGCGTCGAGGCGCCCGGCGTCCGGGCCGGAGATCGGCAGGTTCTCCAAGCTCATTTGCAGCTTCGGGTCGGGCAGGGCGCCCGCCGCACGCGCCGCCGATCGCGCCGCCTCGACCTGCAGGGTGCCGGCCTGAAGTTCGGGCGCCTGGTCCTCTGCGAGCTTGAGCGCTGCGGCGAACGTGACCGGCGCCGCTTCGACGGGCCCCGCGGCCAGCGCGACGGCAAGGCAGAGCCCGGCCGGAAGGCGGCACGGCGAGGCGCGGCGGCGGCTTGGCGCGCCCGCGCGGAAGGGTGTCCACGACATGAGATTTCGTCCTGAAGACAGGGATCGACGGCACGCGGGCGTGCGGTGTCAGCCGCCGTGGGGCCCTCGCGGGCGACCGGCGGCGCGGAGGCTTCAGGCGATGGGTCTGGGAGGTCGTTCCAACCTCGACGGCGGTCGGTCCGGCAGGGCGCACGACCTGTCGGCGACGAACGGCGTCCGCGCGAGGGCCGGCGGCTTGACGGTGATCGCCTGGAGAAGGTCGGCCACCACTCCGGCCATGGCGACGCAGGTCGCGACACAGGCGGGATCCATGGTGCTCGACGGATCTGGATCGCAGCACGGCATAACGTCCATCGCCTCGGCCGACGCTTGCGGTTGCAGCATGACGCCGACCTCGCCGCCGTCCGACATGTGGGCGCAGACGCCGGCCGCCGCCGCGGCGTTCACGGGGCTGAGGGCCAGGGCCAGGACGGCGAAGAGCGCAAGGAGACGCGCGATCATTTTTCTACGGTAGCAGCAGCGCGCGGCGGCGTCTTTGACCAAGGTCAAGCGGCGCCTATCCAGCCGAAACTGGCGCGAGACTACCGAGAACAGCGACCAGGGCCACCACCGCTGCCGCGAGCGCCGTCTCCAGGAGCACGCTGCGGCGCAGGGCGCGCAGGGCGGCGGCGGGCGAGTCGTCGGCCATGACGGCGGCCAGCCGCGGCGTGTGAGCGAATCGGTTGGCGGCGGCCAGGGCCAGCATGGCGGCGAACAGCCCGAGCTTCGCGAGCAGCAGCAGACCATACGGCGAGGTGGTCATCCGGCCGACGCCCTCGAAGCCGACGAGAAACCAGCTGTTGACGAGGCCGGTGAGTACGAGGGTCGCCACGACGGCCGAGCCGATCCCCGAGAAGCCGGCCAGCGCCGCGTGGAGCGCCCGGACACCCGCGGGATTCGGCGCCCGGATCGTGGCGCGCAGCATCAGCGCCAGGGCGGCCAGGGCGCCGATCCAGACGCCGGCCGCCAGCAGGTGCAGAATGTCGGCCGCAAGATGCAACGGGCCGCCGGGACCTTCCGTCGCCGCGCCGTGTCCCGTCCAGGCGAAGCTCGCGAGCGCCGCGCCGCCGAGGCCGGTCAGCGCGAGCCACAAGCCCGGGCTGGGCCGCCACAGCAGGCAGAGCGCCAGCGCCGCGGCGGCGGCGAGACCGCGCGCCGCGATGGCCAGGCCGAAGGGAGTCTCCAGCATCACCGTGCTCAGCATCCTGCCGTCCAGGGCCGCCGCCGGGTCACCCACCATCATCGCGGTTTGGGCCAGGAGGGCGGCCACCGCGCCGAGTGCGAGCCCCAGGCTCGCGATCACCAGCAGCGGGCGCGGCCAGACCGGCGCCGCCCGATCGGGTCCTTTCAAGGCGTAGAGCAGGAAGAGCGGCGCGCCGAACAGCACGGTGGCTGCCGCGAACTGTAGGAACCGGACGGCGACGACGGCGGCGTCCATGGGCCGTCAGCGGACAGTAAAGGTGTAGGCGCCTTCCATGCGGTGGGCGTCGGCGGTGACCGCGTGCCACTTCACCTCATAGGTACCGGCGGTCAGCGGGCGCTTAGGCGTCCCGACCAGCGAGAGCTTGTCCTGGCTGACGGTCACCTTGACCGGCGCCACGGTCTTGCCCGTCATCAGCTCGAAGCTCGAGAACTTGGGTTGCAGCTTCTCGTTGAACCGCAGGGTGATCTGAGGCGGCGCCGCCACGGTGGCGTTCTCGGCGGGGCTGGAGCTGACGACCTTGGCGTGGGCGGAGGCCTGGCCCGCGGCCAGGACGGCGACGGCGGAGAAGGCGAGCACGAGGGCGGGTCGAAGGGACATGCAGATCTCCGCGGCTGGGTTGGGAAGTCCTAGATCTCTACGCGCGGGGTGAGCCTATCCCTCATGGCGCCTTTGCACAGGCGCCATGCGTTGCTGTCGAGGACCGGTTAGCCCGTCACGACCAGGCGCTGGCCGTCGATCCAGGTCTCGGTGACCTGCAGGGTCTGGTCGGCGACCACCAGGTTGGCGCGCAGGCCGGTGGCGATGGCGCCGTGGTCCGCCGAGAGGCCCAGGAAGGCGGCGGGGGCGGCGCTGGCCATGCCGACGGCCGCGGCCAGGTCGAGGCCGGTGATCGCCACGGCGTTGCGCACCGCCCCGATCATGTCGAGGTCGGAGCCGGCCAGGGTGCCGTCCTCGTCCACGCAGACCCCGTCGACCACGCGGATGGTGCGGCCCTGTAGAGTGAAGGTCTTATCGGTCATGCCGACGCTGGGCATGGCGTCGGTGACCAGCATGAACCGATCGTGCCGCTTGGCGCGGAAGGCGATGCCCAGGGTGGCCGGGTGGATGTGCCGCCCATCGACGATGACCCCGCACCAGCTGTCCGGATCGTCCAGGGCGGCGCCCACCGCGCCGGGCGCGCGGCTGGTGAGCGGCGACATGGCGTTGAACAGGTGGGTGAAGCCGGTCAGGCCAGCGTTGAGCGCCGAGCGCAGCCGCTCATAGGTGGCGTTGGTGTGGCCCGCCGCGACCGTGACGCCGGCGGCGCGCAGGCGGCCGATCATCTCGTCGGTGGTGGTCTCGGGCGCCAGGGTGACCAGGGTCCTGCCGCGTCGGGCCGAGGTCAGGAGCCGGAGCGCCGCCTCGTCCAGGGTGCGGAACTTGGATGAGTCATGCACCCCCTTGCGGCTCTCGGCCAGGAAGGGCCCTTCGATGTGGATTCCGAGCACGCCCGACACGCCCTGCTCGATGGCCGCGTCGACGGCGACGATGGCCCGCTCCACGGTGGCCAGGTCGTCGCTGATCAGGGTGGGCAGGAAGCCCGTCGTGCCGAACCGCCGGTGCGCCGCGCCGATCGTGGCGATGGCCTCGACTGTCGGGGTGGCGTTGAACAGCATGCCGCCGCCGCCGTTCACCTGGGTGTCGATGAAGCCCGGCAGCAGGTAGCGGCCCTCGAGGTCGATCCGCTGGTCGCCGCTGTTGACCTCCGGCGGCCCAACGGCGGTGATGCGTTCGCCGTCGACGACCACGGCGGCGGCTTCGAACCCGCGCGGCGTCAAGACCCGGCCGTTTTCGAGGACGATGGCCATCAGACGGTCTCGGTCACCTTGTTGAGGTGAGGCGGGCGGTCGGGATCGTGGCCGCGGGCCAGGGAGAGCGCATTGGCCATCCGATAGAAGCTCTGGATGCGGACGATCGGCTCGAGGACCGGGTGGGTGGCGAGCGTCGGCAGGACGTTGGAGGCCGGGCCGCCGGCCAGCAGGACATCGGCGCCCCGCGCCTCCAGGCCCTTGGCCATCTCCAGGACGCTGGCCTCGCTCTCGTCGGCCTGGGCGAAGACCAGGACCGGGAAGCCCGCCGTCACCAAGGCCATGGGGCCGTGCAGCACCTCTGCGGCGCTGAACGCCTCGGCGTGCAGGCCGCAGGTCTCCTTGAACTTCAGCGCCGCCTCCTGGGCCACCGCGAAGCCGACCCCTCGGCCAAGGACATAGAGGTTGTGGGCGTCCTTCAGCCGGGCCGCGGCCGGGCTCCAGTCCATCTCCCAGGCCCGGGCCAGAACCTCGGGCAGCCTGTCGAGCGCGGCTTCGAGCCGGTCGTCCTGCGTCCAGGCGGCGACCAGCTGGGCGATGGCGGCGAGGGCGGCGATATAGGACTTGGTGGCCGCGACACTGAGCTCGGGGCCCGCATGCAGGGGCAGGGTGCGGTCGGCGAGCACCGCCAGGGGCGAGGTCTCGTCATTGACCAGGGCCACCACCAGGGCGCCGCCGCGCTTGGCCGCCTCGACCGCCGACAGCAGGTCCGGGCTCTTTCCCGACTGCGAAATGGCCAGGTAGAGAACCCCCTCCAGCCGCGGCTCGGCGGCGTAGACCGAACTCACCGAGAGGGCGGCCGACGAGGTGAGCACCCCGGTCCCGGTCTCGACCAGGTACTTGGCGTAGGTGGCCGCGTGGTCGGACGAGCCGCGGGCGCAGGTGACCACGGCCCGGGGTTTCAGGGCGCGCAGCTCTTCGCCGAGCGCCCGGGCCGCCTCGCGGTTGGCGGCCAGCAGGCGCGCCACCACGGCGGGCGCCTCGGCCGCTTCACTGAACATGCGCGTGTCCTGCGGACGCGTCGCGGACTGGGACTTCAAGCGCTTTCTCCGGGGCACGGCGGTTTCACTAGAGTGCGTTCAGCTCGGCGACGAAGTCGTAGGCGTCGCCACGATAGTAGGATTGCGTGACCTCCACCGCGCGGCCGTCCTTCAGATAGCCCCGCCGCTCGATCAGCAGACCGGGATCGCGTGGGGCGATGGTCAGCAGCTCGGCCTGCTCCGGCGTGAACAGTACGGCGCGCAGCCGTTGCAGGGCGCGGGCGGGGCGGTGGCCGGTCTTCTCCAGAGCCTCGTAGAGCGAGGTCTCCACGAAGTCCGGGGAGGGCAAGGCGAAGGCCGGGACCGTGGAATATTCCAGCGCCATCGGCGCCCCGTCGGCATAGCGGATCCGGTTGAAGCGATAGACCGGTGCGCCTGGCGAGAGGCCGAGCGTCAGGGATTCCTCGGGCGTCACCTGACCCTCGGCCTTGGACAGCCAGGTGGAATGCGGCGTGCGCCCACGGGAGATCATGTCCTCCGTGAAGGACGAGAGCTTGGAGAAGCTTTTCTCCACCCGGGCGGCGACGAAGGTGCCCGCCCCCTGGCGCCTGTGCAGCAGGCCCTCGGAGACTAGGCCGTCCAGGGCCTTGCGCACGGTGATTCGCGACACCCCGAGCTCCTCGGCGAGCTCGCGCTCCGCCGGCAGGGCGTCGTCCGGGCCCAGCACCCGGTTCTGGATCGCCATGCGCAGGGCGCGCTGGAGCTGCCGGTAGAGCGGGGCGTGCTCGTCGGCGTCCAAGCGTCCTATGCGTTCGGAAAAGCTCAAGGGCGTCTCTCCAGCTCAGGCCCGGCGGACCGTTGGCGTGACGTTTCGTGAGACCAGTTAGATACCAATATGTACGTGGAACGCAATTGGTCTCTTTTTGGGCTTGTCAATTTTGTGAAACTGCGCACAGTTTGGTCCTGCAGGTCGGTGAACGCCGGTTTATGCGCTGAAGCGCTGACAATTGGTATCACATTGGACATGCGTCGGCTCCGGCGACCCGCCGGAATTCTGGGGAGAAGCCGAGTGAACGAATATCGCAAGTCTCTGCTGATCGCATCGGTCAGCGCCGCCGTCATCGGCCTAGCCGGTCCGGCCTTCGCGCAGGACTCCACGGTCGACGAGGTGGTGGTCACCGGCATCCGCGCCTCCTTGCAGCAATCGCTGGAAACCAAGCGCAAAGCCGACGCCATCGTCGACTCGGTCACCGCCGAGGACGTGGGCAAGTTTCCCAACACCAACGTCGCCGAGGCCCTGACCATGGTGCCCGGCGTCACTGTCGACCGCCAGTTCGGCCAGGGCGAGAAAGTCAGCATCCTGGGCACGGACCCGGCGCTGAACCGCACCCTGCTCAACGGCCAGACCGTGGCGTCGGCCGACTGGTTCATCCTCGACAGCCCGGGCCGGACGTTCAACTACGCCCTTCTCGCGCCGCAGATCGTCGGCCGCGTGGATGTCTACAAGACGCCGGAAGCGCGCATCGACGAGGGCAGCATCGGCGGCACCGTGATCGTCAGCACCCGCAAGCCCTTCGACCTCAAGTCGCCGACCATCGCGGGTTCGATCGGCTATCTCTATAACGACCGTTCCAAGGAGGGCGACCTCCAGGGCGCCCTGATCGGCAGCTGGAAGAACGAGGCTGAGACCCTCGGTGTCGCCTTCTCCGTCCAGAAGGCCACCGACCAACTCCGTCGCGACGGGGTGGAAACCTACGGCACCATGGCGGCCAACCAATGGGCCGGCGGCAACCCCGACAATCCCGTGGACTCGCGCAATTTCGGCTGCGTCGGGACCTGCGCCACCACGCTGAGCGCCAACCTGACGGCCCGCAGCCCCAACGCCTTCGGCACTTCGTTCTTCGAGCAGGAACGCGACCGTCTGACCTATACCGGCTCGGTCCAGTTCCGGCCGAACGACCAGCTGGAACTCGAGTTCAACTGGCTGAAGATCGAGGCCCAGTACGACAACCTGAACCAGTCGATGTACGCCTTCCAGGGCAACACCTGGAACAGCCTGGGCGCGCTCACCGGCCTCTCGGTCGCCAACGGCGTCGTCACCTCGGCGACCTTCAACAACGCCCTCAGCGTGCTAGACGTCCAGTACCGCGAGGCGGAGATGAACTCCGACACCTACGACTTCCGCGGCAAGTGGAAGGGCGACGGCTGGGACCTGTCCGGCGTGGCGGGGATCTCCAAGGCCGACGGCGGCACCAAGCGCCAAGTGTTCCTCGAGTTCCTGAACTGGGCCAACTACACGGTCGACATCAGCGGCGCGCCCGGCACGCCCGGCCTGCTGACCTACACGACCAATGTCCAGGGCAATCCCGCCGCCTTCGCCACCGATCCGGGCTGGAGCGGCAACCTGGTCACCAAGCCCACCGAGGATGAAGAGAAGTACGCCCAGGCCGACTTCGGCATGGACCTCGACGGCGTCATCAAGCGCGTCCAGATCGGCTACAAGTTCCGTCGCCACGAGACCAGCCAGCAATATGCCGGCATCGCCATCACCGGCGTCGCCGCCCCGGCCAGCCAGTTCAGCCCGAGCACCGCGCCCGGCAACTACCTGAACGGCTTCGGCGCCAACGACCAGATGAGCAACCGCTTCCGGATCGACGGCCCGTCGATGGTCCAGTACGTCACCAGCGGCTCCTGGCTGACGGCCGGGCGCACCATGCCCGTGCCGTCGATCTTCGCCGCTCCGGAGTTCACCGCCGGCAACTGGGCGATCCAGGAGGACATCAACGCGGTCTACGCCCAGGCCAGCATCGAGGCCGGCGAACTGCGCGGCAACTTCGGCGTCCGCTATGTCCACACCGGCGTCGACAGCGCGGGCTATGTCTGCAACCCGGGCACGGCCTGCTCGGCCCCGGCTCACTGGACCTGGCAGACCACGTCGAAGACGTACGACAACGTCCTGCCCAGCGTGAACCTGGCCTATAGCGTCTCCGACGACCTGATCCTGCGCTTCGCCGCGGCCCAGGTGATCGCCCGGCCGAACTACGCCGACATGACCAACTTCTTCCAGCTGTCCGACGGCATCCTCACGGGCAATGGCGGCAATCCGAACCTGGATCCCTACAAGTCGAGCAACTTCAACTTCTCGGCCGAGTGGTACTTCCAGCCTCAGGCGATCCTGGCCGCGGAGTTCTTCTACAAGGACATCAGCAACTACATCCTGCAACGGACCGGACCTGAGCAGTACTTCAACCAGTCCCAGGGCCGGGTCACGACCTATCAGATCAGCCGTCCCAGCAACGCCGGCTCGGCCGACGTGAAGGGCGTGTCGATCGCCTACCAGCAGAACTACGCCATGGGCTTCGGCCTGCTGGCCAACTACACCTATGCCGACGGTCAGGGGGCCAACGGCGCGGCCCTGCCCTACAACTCCAAGCACCAGGTCAATGTCAGCCCGTTCTACGAGAACGGTCCGGTGGCCGTGCGGGCGACCTACACTTGGCGGTCCAAGTACTTCACCGGGGTCGACCGCGGCGACGAGATGTATGTCCGCCCCTACAAGTCGCTGGACGTGTCGGGCACCTACAACTTCACCAACAATGTCAGCCTGACCCTGGCCGGCATGAACCTATTCGACACCGAGTACTACGCCTACGCCAACACCACGGCCCTGCCGCGCGGCGTCTATCGGACCGGCCGGAAGTTCCTGGCCACCGTGAGCTTGACCTTCTGAGACCCCGGACGAGGCGGTGGGATGCCCCCCGCCGCTTCGTCCGGCGCGCGGTCTGGTTCAGGATGACCTCATGAGCCCAGGCCGCGCCCCCTATCCCTCCCCCAATCCCCGCCTCCGTGAGAACGTGGGCCCTGGGCGGGGCGGTTCGCCGCTCCGCTCTCTTTTTTGCGCGGGCGCATCGATGATCCGTTCCCTGTTCCTGGCGGCTCTGCTGATCGCCGCCCCCGCCGCGGCCGCCGAACGCGTCTCGATGATCCCGGCGCCGGCCAGCGAGGCTCCGATGGCAGGTTCCTTCCATCTGACGTCGCGGACGGTGATCTCCGTCGAGGCAGGCGATCCGCGCGCCCGGGCCTCCGCCCAGTTCCTGGCCGACCTGCTCCAGCGCACCCGGGGTCTGAATCTGGCCGTCGGAACGCCGAAATCAGGCGAGCCCGCCATCCGTCTGGCTGGCGGCCAAGGGGCCGGCGAAGGCTACAAGGTGGCGGTGTCGCCGGACGGGATCGCGGTCACGGGCTCTGGCGAGGCGGGCCTGTTCTACGGCGCCGTCACCGTCTGGCAGCTCGCCACCCAGACCCCCGGCAGGGGCCCGGTCGAGATCCCGGCGGTGACGCTCGACGACGCGCCGCGCTTCGCCTGGCGCGGGCTGATGCTGGACTCCGCGCGCCACTTCCAGAGCGTCGACTTCATCAAGGGCCTCATCGACCAGATGGCCCTGGTCAAGCTCAACACCCTGCAATGGCACCTGACCGACGACCAGGCCTGGCGGCTGGAGATCCGGAAGTATCCGAGGCTGACGGAGGTCGGCGCCTGGCGGGTCCCGGCGGGCCCGGCCGCCGCGGCCGACATAGATCCCAAGACCGGCAAGCCGCGCGTGATCGGCGGCTTCTACACCCAAGCCCAGGTTCGCGAGTTGGTGGCCTACGCCGCCGCCCGTCACGTCACCATCGTGCCGGAGATCGAGATGCCGGGCCATGCGCTCGCGCCGATCCAGGCCTATCCGCACCTCGGTTCCGCGCCGGTTCCGACCGACAACATCTCCGGCGACTGGGGCGTCTTCCCCTATCTCTACAATGTGGAGGAGCCGACCTTCGGCTTCCTGGAGGACGTGCTGGCCGAGGTGACCGAGCTGTTCCCCAGCCGCTACATCCACGTCGGCGGCGATGAGGCGGTGAAGGACCAGTGGCGATCCAGCCCCGCCGTCCAGGCCCGCATGAAGGCCCTGCACATCGGCAGCGAGGCCCAGCTGCAGGGCTGGTTCATCTCGCGGATCGAACAGGTCCTGAATGCGCGGGGCCGCCGGCTGATCGGCTGGGACGAGATCCTCGAGGGCGGGGTGGCCAAGGGCGCCACGATCACCTCCTGGCGCGGGATCGACGGGGCGATTGTCGCCGCCAAGCTGGGTCACGACGCGGTCCTGTCGCCGGCGCCGACCCTCTATCTCGACAACGGCCAGAGCGCCTCGCCCGACGCGCCGCCGGGACGCGGACAGGTGGTGTCGCTGAAGACGGTCTACGACTTCGACCCCATGCCGGCCGCGCTGGACGACGACGAGCGCCCTCACATCCTCGGCGTCCAGGCCAATCTCTGGACCGAGCATGTGCGCACCGAACAGCGGGCGGCGATGATGCTGTTCCCCCGCGCCGCCGCCCTGGCCGAGATCGCTTGGGCGCCCGCCGCCCGGCGCGACTGGAACGGGTTCGCCGATCGCCTGCCGGCCCAGTTGGCCCGCTACCGGGCGCTGGGCCAGACCTATGACGAGACGCCGCTGAAAGTACGTGGCCTGGGCGATCCCGCGGGCGACGGCGCCCGGCTGGCGCTACTGGGCGCCGAGGGCCTGGGTGAGATCCGTTACACGCTGGACGGCTCGGCGCCGACGCCGGCCTCGCCGATCTATGCCGCGCCGCTCGAAGTCAAGCTGGGCGCGACTGTCCGCGCCCAGGCCTATCGCGCCGGCCAGGCCCTGGCGCCGGCCTCGGCGATCAAGGTCGACGCCCGCGCGATCCGCACCCGGAGGAGCCAGGAGCTGAAATCTTGCTCCGAGAACATCCTGCTGAACCTCGAGGACGACGCGCCGGTGCGCGGCGAACGCGCCCGGTTCCTCATCGACGTCCTGGCGCCCTGCTGGACCTATGAGGGCGCTGACCTCTCCGGCGTGTCGCGGATCGAGGTCGCCGTCGGCCAGCTGCCGTTCAACTTCCAGATCGGCAAGGACATCGAGAAGATCGTCTTCCGCCCGCCGGCCACGCCGCAGGGCGAACTGGAGGTTCGCCAGGGTTCCTGCCAGGGGCCGGTGGTCGCGGTCCTGCCGCTGGCGCCGGCGGCGAAGTCGCAGGGCGTCACCGTCCTGACTAGCGAGATCAAGGGGGAGGCCGGTCCGCGCGATCTGTGCTTCACCTTCACCCAGAAGACGGTCGAGCCCATGTGGGCGCTCGACCGCGTCACCCTGGTCGCGGAGGCGCCCCGTGGCCGCTGATCTCGTGCTGCTCTCGCCCATGGCCGGCTGGGCCGCGCCGCTCTCCGAGGTTCCCGATCCGGTCTTCGCCGAGGCCATGCTGGGTGACGGGGTGGCCGTCGAGCCCACTGAAGGCCTGCTCTACGCACCCTGCGACGCGACGGTGATCTCCGTCCACGCCGCGCGCCATGCCGTGACCCTGCGGACCGCCGGCGGGGTGGAGGTCCTGATCCATATCGGACTGGAGACCGTCGCCCTGAACGGCGCGGGCTTCGAGGTCCATGTGGCCGACGGCCAGGCCGTCACCGCCGGCCAGCGTCTGATCGGCTTCGACCTCGACCTGTTGGCGCGGCGGGCCAAGAGCCTGATCTCGCCCATGGTGGTCACCGACCTGGCCGGTCACAGGATGGCCCTGCGCCAGGCCGGCCGCCTGGTCGCGGCGGGCGAGCCGCTGATCGAGCTCACGCGGGGCGAGACGGCGGCCCACGATATCGCGCCCGTCGCCGGACCCACCGTGGAGCGCCGGCTGGTGATCCCGATGATCCACGGGCTGCATGCGCGCCCCGCCGCCCGCGTGGCGGACCTCGCCAAGTCGTTTCCGGCGGAGATCTCGCTGGCCACCGTCAGTCGCCGGGCGAACGCCAAGAGCCCGGTGGGCCTGATGACGCTCGGCCTGCGGCACGGCGACGCCGTCTTGCTCTCCGCGACGGGCGAGCAAGCCCAGGCGTCGGTCGCCGCGATCGCGGCCCTGATCGAGGGCGGCATGGGGGAGGCCGCGCCGATCGCGGTCGCGCCTGAGTCGTCGGAACCTTCGGCGTCCGCCCTGGCCAACCCCGGCCAGCTACGCGGGGTGATGGCCGCCCCGGGCCTGGCGGTGGGCAAGGCGGTGCGGCTGTTCCGCGCCGAGATTTCCGTGGTCGAGGCCGGGGCCGGCGCGACTCATGAGGAGGCCGCCCTGTCGACTGCCCTGGCGCAGGTGCGCGCGCGGATCGCGGTGATGGCCGGCGAGGGCGACAAGGCGCGCCGCTCGATCCTGGGCGCCCACGCGGCCTTCCTTGAGGACCCGGAGCTGACCGGCCAAGCCCGCCGGCGGATCGGCGAGGGCAAGAGCGCCGGTTTCGCCTGGAAGGCGGCGGTCGGCGACTATGTGGGGGCCCTGCGCGGCTTGCGCGATCCCCGGATGGCCGAGCGCGTCGACGACCTGGTCGACCTGGAGCGGCGCGTTCTCCAGGCCCTGGCCGGGGAGGAGGACCGCGCTCCGGACCTGCCGTCCGGATCCATCCTGCTGGCGGAGGAACTGCTTCCTTCGCAGCTCATGGCGCTGGACGCCTCGCGCCTGGCCGGGATCTGCACCGCCAAGGGTGGTCCCACCAGCCACGTAGCCATCCTGGCCGCCGCCATGGGCGTGCCCTGTTTGGTGGCCGCGGGCCCGGCGGTGGCCGCGATCCGTGACGGGACCTGCCTGATCCTCGACGCGGACGCCGGCTCGCTGCAGGTGGCCCCGGCCGCCGCCGCGCTCGAGGCCGCCCAGACCGCGCTCGCCGCCCGCCACCAGCGCCGCGCCGCCGCCCGCGCCATGGCGCGCGAGGACTGCCGCATGGCCGACGGGACGCGGATCGAGGTGTTCGCCAACCTGGGATCGCTGGGCGACGCCCAGGGCGCGCTCGCCGCCGGGGCGGAGGGCTGCGGCCTGCTGCGCACCGAGTTCCTGTTCCTGGAGCGGGAGACCGCCCCCGACGAGGACGAACAGGCCGCCCAGTACCGGGCCATCGCCGAGGCGCTGGAAGGCCGTCCGCTGATCGTGCGGCTGCTGGATGTGGGCGGCGACAAGTCGGCCGCCTACCTGCCCATCGCCGCCGAGGAGAACCCGGCGCTCGGGGTGCGCGGGGTGCGCGTCCTGTTGCGGCGGCCGCAGCTGCTGCGGACACAGCTCCGCGGCATCCTGCGCGGCGCGGCGGGCGCCAAGATCATGGCGCCCATGGTGGCGAGCCTGGCCGAGCTGAAGGCCGTCCGCGCCGCCCTGGACGAGGCCCGCCGCGACGTCGCCTTCGAGGGCCGTGTCGACCTGGGCGTGATGATCGAGACCCCGGCGGCGGCGATGATCGCCGACCAGCTGGCCGGCGAGGCCGATTTCCTCTCAATCGGCACCAACGACCTCACCCAGTACACCTTGGCCATGGACCGGGGGAATCCCGAGCTGGCCGCCGAGGTCGACGCGCTTCACCCGGCCGTCCTGCGCCTGATCGCGGCGGCGGCGGAGGGTGGCCGCAAGCACGCCCTGTGGACCGGGGTCTGCGGCGGCCTGGCCGGGGACGTGGCCGCCGCCCCGATCCTGATCGGCCTGGGGGTCACCGAGCTTTCCATGCCCGGCGCCGCCATAGCCGAGGTCAAGTCCATGATCCGCACCCTGTCGCCCGGCGCCTGCCGCAAGCTCGCCGCCGAGGCGCTGGCTCAGGATTCGCCCCAGGCGGTGCGGGCGCTCTCCAACACCTTCCTCACCGGAGGCGCCTGAGATGGCCTCGCCCCTCGAAAGCCTGCAGTCCCTGGGCCGCGCCCTCATGCTGCCCATCGCCGTCTTGCCGGTCGCGGGCCTTCTGCTGCGTCTCGGTCAGCCGGACTTGCTGAACATCGCCTTCGTGGCCGCCGCCGGCCAGGCGATCTTCGCCAATCTCGGCTTGCTGTTCGCCGCCGGCGTCGCCGTGGGCCTGGCCCGCGACAACAACGGGGCGGCGGGCCTGGCCGGGGTGGTCTGCTTCCTCATCGCCGTGGAGGGCGCACAGACCCTGCTGCATGTTCCGCCCGAGGCCCTGATGGGCATGACCGGGGACGCCGTCGCCCTGGCCACGGCGGCCTTCAAGGAGAAGGCGGTCGCCAAGCTCAGCGTACCGATCGGCATCCTTTCCGGGGTGATCGGCGGGCAGTTCTACAATCGGTTCTCCAACATCAAGCTGCCGGAATACCTGGCCTTCTTCGGCGGTCGGCGGTTCGTGCCCATCGTGGCGGGCCTCGCGGGCCTCGGCCTCGCGGCCCTGGTGGGGTTCAGCTACGAGGCGGTGAACTCCGCGGTGGACGGCGCCAGCCGCGCCATCATCGGCTCGGGCGAGCTCGGCATGTTCGTCTACGGGGTGCTGAACCGCGCCCTGATCGTCACGGGCCTGCACCACATCCTCAACAACATCGCCTGGTTCATCGTCGGCGACTATCACGGCGCCACGGGCGACCTGAACCGGTTCTTCGCCGGCGACCCCAGCGCCGGGGTGTTCATGGCGGGCTTCTTCCCGGTGATGATGTTCGGCCTGCCCGCGGCCTGCCTGGCCATGTACCGCGCCGCCCCGGCCAAGCGGCGCAAGGCGGTGGGTGGGATGCTGGCCTCCATGGCGCTGACCACCTTCCTGACCGGGGTGACCGAGCCGATCGAGTTCACCTTCATGTTCCTGGCGCCGGCGCTCTACGCCCTGCACGCCGTGCTCACCGGGCTGTCATTCATCGTCATGGGGCTGCTGGACGTGAAGCTCGGCTTCGGCTTCTCGGCGGGCTTTTTCGACTACTTCCTGAACTACGGCAAAGCCACCCGGCCGCTGCTGCTGATCCCCGTCGGCCTGGCCTATTTCGCCGTCTATTACGGCCTCTTCCGCTGGGCGATCGTGCGCTTCGATCTGAAGACCCCCGGCCGTGAGGCCGAGGGCGAGGCGGTCGCCGCGCCCATGGCTGGAGCGGGCGGCGGGCGGGGCGGCGACTTCGTGGCCGCGCTGGGCGGGCCTAAGAACCTGGTCGGCGTCGACGCCTGCACCACGCGCCTGCGGCTGATCCTGGCCGATCCCAAGGCGGTGGACGAGGCGGCCCTGAAGCGCTTGGGTTCGCGCGGCATGGTGCGGCCGTCCGAGAAGGCGTTGCAGGTGGTGCTGGGTCCCGTGGCCGACCAGGTGGCGGGCGAGATCCGCGCCGCCGTGGCGCGAGGCCCCGCGACGCCGCCGGCCGAGGCCGCGGATCCCGGTCCGTGGCTGAAGGCCCTGGGCGGTTCGGGCAATGTGCTCATGGCCGGGGCGGCGTCAAACCGTCTGTGGCTGGACCTGGCGGCCAAGGACCTCGTCGACCGGGCGGCCCTGACCGCGCTGGGCGCCCGCGCCATCGTCGATCCCTCGGCGGGAAGCCTGCAGCTCTTGCTGGCCTCCGACGCCGCCGCCCTGGCGGAGGGGATTCGAGGCAGATAGCTCGCGCTCGGCGCCTGTCCCAAGATTCAACCGCAAGGGGAAGGGCGCTTCCCTCGTAGTTAATATTGATTAACGTGGCTGCACGCGGTGGCGGAATTTAGCCACCAGGGGTTCTCATTTTTCAACATTGGGGGGTTCTGATGCAGCTTAGAGTCATGCTTGCCGCTACGACCATGCTGGCGGTCGTCGCGACGGCGGCGCCCGCGGCGGCGACCGTGGTCGAAAACACCGAACTGGGCTCGATCTCGGCCGGTTCGACCACCACCGACTCGACCGGGACCCGGTCGACCAATCCCGCCGCGGTCGGCTTCGGCAGCGAGGCGCCCGCCTACGATCAATGGCAACAGCGCAACGTCCGCGGCAATGGCGTGGTTGGGATCACCACCGACTATGCCGACGCCAACGGCGGCAACGGCTCGATCTATTTCAGCACCGATGGCTCGGGCCCGTCGAAGGCGGACATGGAGTACTACTTCTCCCAACCCGTGCTGCTGACGGACTTCAGCGGCGCCAGCTACGACTGGTTCCGCGACAGCGCCTCGACCATCGGTTCGGCTCCGGCCCCGGCGTTTCGCCTGGCCATGACCAACGCTCAGGGCGGCTTCGGCTACTTCGTCTTCGAGCCCTACCAGCAGTTGCCGGGGACGGTGCCGACCGATTCCTGGCAGACCACCCTGATCGACACGACCACCTCGCTGTTCTGGGCCACCGGCTCGAACTTCGTGATCCCGCCGCCCGGCGGCGTGGGGCCGCACTGCCAGTCCTGCCTGCACAGCCTCTCGGATTGGTCGGCGGCCAACGCCGGCGCCATGGTGATCGGTTTCTCGACCGGCGTGGGCTCCGGCTGGAGTCCCGGGACCTTTGTCGGCGCCGTCGACAATGTGAGCTTCAGCTTCGGACGCTCCACCTCGACCTTCGACTTCGAGGTCTCGGCGGTTCCCGAGCCGGCGACCTGGGCGATGATGATCACGGGCTTCGGCCTGGCGGGCGCGGGGCTCCGCCGCCGCAGGACCGTGGCCCAGGCGGCCTGATCGTCCCGATACGGAAGGGCTGGGCGGGGGCGACCTAGAAGCCGCGTTCGTCCAGCCAGCCGGTCACCGTTGCGGTGGCCTGCGGCAGCAGGTCCGGCCGTTCCATGTAGTAGTGGTCGGCGTCCTGGATATCGACATAGGTCTTATCCGCCGAGGCCAGGGCCGCGAACAGCCGCCGGGCGTGGCTGGGCGTGCAGGCCAGGTCGGCGGTGTTGTTGATGGTCAGGGACGGGCAGGTGACGTTGGCGGCGTTCAGCACCCCGTTGGCCCGGCTCTCGTCATAGCTCCATTGCGACAGCCATGAGCGCAGGGTCGTGAACCGGCCCAGTCCCACGGGTCCGTCATTGGCGATGCGCGGCTCGCCCAGATAGCAGGCGTGGGGCCGGCGGTCGGACGGATCCTGGGTCGGGTCGGTCCAACGCACGTCGCACATGGTGCCGTAGACCACGAAGGGCCGCTCCATGTCGGGATCACCGCCGGCCTTGAGCTCCGCCAGGGTCTGTTTGGCGCGCGCCGTGATGCGGCGGTTGCGGGCGACCTGGGCTTCGCGGAATCGAGCCACGAAGGCGTCGCTATAGGGGGCTTGGTCTGGGCAGTCGGGACTGTAGATGTTCAGGCCCGGATCGCGGTCGAAGGGCCGGTCTTCGTCCAGGATCGACGGATCGAGCCACTCGGTCATGGTCACCGAGCGGCTGACGTGGGCCGCCAGCAGCAGCAGGCCGTCGGCCGGCTGCAGGTTCGCGCCGACGAGGTCCACCGGGTCGCCGGCCGGGGTGGCGGTGATGGTCGGCCGCTGGGCCTGCTCCTGGTAGAACATCGACAGCGACCCGCCCCCGGACCAGCCGCCCAGCACCACCTTTTCGTAGCCGAACCGCTTCTTGAGGTCGGCCACGCAGGCGCCCAGGTCCAGCACGCACTTCTCCAGGATCAGCGCCGTGTCGTTTCCCCGATAGCGGGTGTTGCAATAGATGACGTGGCGGCCGGCGCGGGCCAGGGCGGTCACCAGCGGCAGGAACGAGCCGCCGCCGATCGGGTGGCTGAACAGGATGACGGTCTTGGACTCGCCCGTGTCCGGACGGATGCGCATGCACTCGACGAAGACCTGGCCCTCGGGGCCGCCATAGGTCTCCTTCAGCCGGCTCTTCTCGGCGTAGGAATAGCCGTAGGGCTCGCGGACGATCGCCATCGGTTCCTCCCGGGCTTGCCTGTCGGTGTTGCGGCGAGCTTCTTTTTCTGATTTGAAAGTCAGGAATACTGGCAATGGAGTCAAGGCAGATGTCCGTGGCCGTCGCCCAAGCGCCCGCGAGGAAGGGGCCGCAGACCGCGGCGCGGATCCGCGAGGCGGCGCTGGAGCTGTTCTCGCGCCTGGGCTTCGAGCGGGCCACCATGGCCGAGATCGCCGCCGAGGCCGGCGTTTCCCAGGCGACCTTGCACTATCATTTCGCCGACAAGGACCAGCTCTGGCGCGCGGCCATGCTGCAGCTCCGCGCGGTGATCTCCGAGGAGGAGCGGCTGCTGGAGGCCGCCGCCGACGCGCCTCCGGAGGCCCAGCTGCGCATGGCCATGCGGCTCTTCCTGCGCATCTCCTGGAACCACCCGGCGCTGGGCCGCATCGTGGCGCTGGAAGGCATGGCGGGGGGCGAGCGGCTGGATTGGCTGGACGCCCACCTGATCGGGCCGCGCAATCGCCGCCTCGCCGAGCTCGCCCAGGCCGCAATCGATTCCGGCGCCCTGAAGCCGTTCCCGGCCGCCACCATGATCATCACCCTGCAGGCGGCCGGCGCCGGGGTCATCAACCTGGCGCCCATGATGCGCAAGAGCTTCGGCCTCGACCCGTCGGAACCGGCGGCCCGCGAGGCCCACGAACGCCTGATCATCGACGCCCTGCTGGGCGGCCTGCTCACCCCGCGCACGACATAACCCGACAGGGAGAAACCCATGGCGCAGCACCCGACCGGCATCCACCACCTCGCCTTCATGGCCGGGGACATCAAGAAGCACATCGCCTTCTTCTCGGAGGTCATGGGTTGCCCGCTGGTGGCCCTGTTCGACATGCACGGCGTGCCTGGCGGCCTGCACGCCTTCCTGCGGATGAACGACCACTCCTACTTCTCGATCGTGCAGCTTCCCGACGTGGACAAGATCCCCATCGAGCTGGGCAAGACCCACGCCGGCAACGGCGCCCTGCCCAGCGCGCCGGGCACCCTGCAGCACCTGGCCTTCGGGGTGGACACCGACGCCGACCTGATCGCCATGCGCGACCGCATCCGTAGCCACGGGATCAATGTCATCGGCCCCATCGATCACGGCATGTGCCGCTCGATCTACTTCGCGGGTCCCGACCAGATGACCCTGGAGGTCGCCACCTCGCAGGAAGCCATCGATCCCGAGGCCTGGATCGACCCCACGGTGCTCGCCAAGGCCGGCATCGACGCCGCGGAGGCCGCCCGCTTCCGGGCCCCGGCGGCCTATGCGGGCCCAAGCCCGGTGGCCCAGCCGGCCTATGCCGAGGACAAGCCGCACATGGCCTATCCGAAGGAGGCCTATCTGAGGATGATCGCGGTCCCTGACGAGGTGATCACGGCGTCGGCGTCCTACGCTGATCCGCCGGTGAAGCAGCCGGCCTGAGGCGAGCTCGCGCGTCGGTGTATTTCAGCGGGTGATCAAGGACGCCCCTCACGATGATTCGCTGGACTCACCTCGATACGACGACCGTCCCCGACGACGGCGGCGAACTGCGGCTCATGCAGCGCGGCGCCGAGTTCTCGATCATGTCGAGTGGCATCGAGCTGATGAACAGCCGGCTCAGCGGGTCCGAAAAGGCCTTGGCCACCCTGGCCTGCGAACGCCTCCGCGATCGGCCGAAGTCCCACCTGCTGATCGGCGGCTTCGGCATGGGATTCACCCTGCGTGCGGCACTGGAAAACCTGGGTCCGGAGGCGCGGGTCACGGTGGCCGAGCTGGTTCCGGCGGTGATCGCCTGGGCCCGTGGACCAATGGCCCACATCTCCGGCGAATGCCTGCGGGACCCGCGGCTGACGATCCGCGAGGGCGATGTCGGCGCCCTGATCGGATCGGGCCAGGCGAGCTACGACGCCATCCTGCTCGACGTCGACAACGGCCCCGAGGGCCTGAGCCGCAAGGCCAATGACCGGCTCTATGACCCGGCCGGGCTGACCGCCGCCCGTCGGGCCTTGCGGCCAGGCGGCGTGTTGGCCGTCTGGTCGTCGGCGCCGAACGCGGCCTTCACCCAGCGGCTCCGCCGGGCGGGTTTCGCGGTCGAGGAGGTGCGCGTCCGGGCCACCGGTGGGACCCGCGGCGCGCGCCACGTCATCTGGCTGGCCACGGCGCCGGGCGGCTGACCCACGACAGACGTCGCGCTTGGGCCGCGCCGCGCGTAGGATGGGCCATGGCATACAGGATTTCGGCCCGCCATCCCGGCCGCGTGGTGACATACACGGTCGATACGGAAGAGGCGGCCCTCGCCAAGTGGGAGGAGCTGACCGCTGATGGCGTGCCCTTCGAGATGACCGATTCCGCCGGGGCCATCGTCGACGACATCGACCTCGAGGACCGCATCGACGCGCGCGGCGAGCCCGAGGCCTGAACGCCGGCCCGCCAAGGCAGAATCTGCCCCGAACTGAGGGGCGCGACGGCTGTCTTTGCAAATTTCTCCGCATGGGGTCGTGATAGGCCAGCGGGGTCGCAAGGGAACCGCCGTCCATGTCTCGCGCCAGTCTGAAGACCGCGCCTACCGCCGACCGCACGGTCGAGCATCTGAACCGGCTGGACGAGCGGCTGCGCTGGCTGTCGACCTGGACGATCCACAACGCCAACCACCTGAGGAACAGCAGAGACGGGCTGAAGGTGGGTGGCCACCAGGCCTCCTGCGCCTCGATGACCACCATCCTGGCGACGCTTTATTTCCATGCCCTGCGACCGCAGGACCGGGTGGCGGTGAAGCCGCACGCCAGCCCGGTGTTCCACGCGATCCAATACCTGCTGGGCCGCCAGTCCCGCGACCAGCTGGAGCGGTTCCGCGCCTATGGCGGCGCCCAGTCCTATCCCTCGCGGACCAAGGACCATGACGATGTCGACTTCTCCACGGGCTCGGTCGGCCTCGGCGTGGCGGTCACCGCCTTCGCCTCCCTGACCCAGGACTATCTGAAGGCCCACGGCTGGCTGGACCCGGCGCGCGAGGGCCGAATGGTGGCGACCCTGGGCGACGCCGAGCTGGACGAGGGCAATATCTACGAGTGCCTGATCGAGGCCTATAAGCACGACATCAAGAACGCCTGGTGGATCGTCGACTACAACCGCCAGAGCCTGGACGCGACCACCGCCGACCGCATGTTCGACCGGTTCGACGACATCTTCGCCACCTTCGGCTGGCGGGTGCTGAACCTCAAGCACGGCAAGGCCCAGCTCGCCGCCTTCGCCCGGCCGGGCGGGGAGCACCTGCGGACCTGGATCGACGCCTGTCCCAACGCCGACTATGCGGCGCTGACCTACCAGGGCGACTGGCGCGAGCGGCTGATGCGCGACATCGGCGAGCGGCCTCACGTGAAGGCGCTGCTGGACAGCTATGACGAGCCGGGGCTGG
The DNA here is from genome assembly GCF_036677185.1 of Phenylobacterium sp. GTDB lineage: Bacteria > Pseudomonadota > Alphaproteobacteria > Caulobacterales > Caulobacteraceae > Phenylobacterium. Next base: position 103,128 of record NZ_JAKFEN010000021.1, on the reverse strand, counting down.
CGGCCCTGATGACCGGCCTGGGAGGTCACTGCGTCGAGACCCTGCTGGAGGCCTATGCGCAGGCCTCGGCCGATGACACGCCCACCCTGTTCATCGCCTACACCATCAAGGGCTTCGGCCTGCCCCTGGCCGGCCACAAGGACAACCATGCCGGCCTGATGACCCCCAACCAGGTGGAGGCCCTGCGTCAGGCCCTGGGCGTGCCGGAAGGCGAGGAATGGGAGCCCTATGCCGGTGTGCCGACGCAGGAGGCCGACGCGCTTCGCGCCTTCGTCGAGGCCTCGCCCTTCGCCCAGCCCGCTGACCGGAGGCCGGTCGCGCCGGTCGTCCCCATTCCCACCCGGTCCGAGTTCCCGTCGCCGGACGGCAAGGAGCAGTCGACCCAGGCCGCCTTCGGGCGGATCCTGCTGGACCTGTCGAAGCTGGATCATCCCATCGCCGGCCGGCTGGTGACCACCTCGCCCGACGTGACGGTCTCGACCAATCTCGGCGGCTTCGTGAACCACCGTGGCCTGTTCCGCCGCCGTGAGACCCGCGACGTGTTCCGCGACGCCAAGATCCCCTCGACCCAGAAATGGATCGGCGGGCGCGCGGGCCAGCATATCGAGCTGGGCATCGCCGAGAACAACCTGTTCCTCAACCTGGCGGCGCTTGGCCTGGCGGGCGCGATCTGGGGCGAGCGGCTGCTGCCCATCGGCACGGTCTATGACCCGTTCATCGCCCGCGGCCTCGATGCGCTCAACTATGCCTGCTACCAAGACGCCCGCTTCATGCTGGTGGCCACGCCCTCCGGCTTGACCCTCGGTCCCGAGGGCGGGGCGCACCAGTCGATCCACTCCCCGGTGATCGGCATCGGCCAGCCCAAGCTCACCTATTTCGAACCGGCCTTCGTCGACGAACTGGCCGAGGTCATGCGCTGGTCCTTCGAGCACATGCAGGCCGATGACGGCGGCTCTGTCTATCTGCGCCTGACCACGCGGTCCTTCCCGCAGGTCGAGCGCCAGGACGACGCCTGGCGCGACGAGGCGCTCAAGGGCGCCTACTGGCTGCGCAAGCCGGGCGCGGACGCCGAGGCCGCCATCGTCTTCTGCGGCGCGGTGGCCCCCGAGGTGCTGGAGGCCGCCGACCAACTGGCCGAGGACTTCGGCGGGATCGGGGTGCTGAACGTGGTCTCGCCGGGCCTGCTGCACCGTGACTGGATGGGCTCGCAGCGCGCCCGTTGGGGCGGCGAGGCGCCGCGCCGGAGCCATGCGGCCAAGCTGCTCGCCGAACTCGCCCCCGGCGCGGGCCTGGTCACGGTGATCGATGGTTCTCCCGGCGCGCTCTCCTGGCTGGGCGGGGTGCTGGGCCAGCGAGTCAGTCCGCTCGGCCTGGATGAGTTTGGCCAGGTGGGCGACCTCACCGACCTCTACCGCCGCTACCGCCTGGACGCCCAGGCCATCGTCGAGGCCTGCGCCGGCCTGTTCCTCCACGACGCATGAGGACGCTCATCGTCCTCATGGGGGTGGCCGGCAGCGGCAAGTCCACCATCGGCCGGGCGGCGGCCGAGCGTTTGGGCTTGCCGTTCGTTGAGGCCGACGATTTTCACCTCGAGGCCAATCGCGAGAAGATGGCCGCGGGCCAGCCGCTTACCGATGCGGACCGCCGGCCGTGGATCGAGGCCCTCACGGCGGCCCTGGCGGGGTCCGATGGGTCAATGATGATCCTCGCCTGCTCGGCGCTCACCCCTAGCGTGCGTGCCTGGCTGGAGGCGGGGTTCGACGGCGCCGTGCGCTACATCCTGCTGTCCGGCGAGCCCGAGCTGATCGGCGCGCGCCTGGCCGGCCGCCATGGCCACTTCGCCGGGAAAAGCCTGCTGGCGAGCCAGTTTGCGGCCCTGACGCCGCCCGACGACGCCTGGCTGGTGGACGTCGCGCGCCCAGTCGAAACGGTGGTGGACGAGGTCTGCGCGCGGATCGTGGAATTCGCGCCACATTAGAAATTTGAAATGTCAGGCAACCTTGGCGTAACCCCTCGACGCTACTATGTGGGGCTCTGCCCAAGGATTTTTGACGCGGGGAGGCGTCAATTCTGTCTCGGGCTCCGTAGCTAAGACTGAAAATCCCCGGAGTCCTCCCCGTGTTCCGAAACCTCGTCCTCGCAAGCCTGTTGGTCCTGGCCGCCGCCTGCAGCCAGCCCGCTCGCAATGTTCCGCTCACCCAGGTCGCCGCCGCCGCGCCGAGCGCCGCCCAGGTGGTCCAGGACGTTCGCGGCATCGTCGAACCCTGCGAACAGGCCATGAACCGGGCCGGCGGTCATATCGATCAGTTGGCGGTCTCCGCCTCGCCCCAGGCTGGCGCTCGCGCCGCGGTGGGCGCGACCAAGGCCGCCTGCCTCACCGCGTTCGGCGCGCTGCAGAAGACCCACGCGCCCGGCGCCGTCCGCGACGCCTGCCTGAGCGCGGTCTATACGCGCGAGACCCTGGCCGACACCGCCATCCAGATGTTGGACGGCAAGGCCGGCGCGCTCGCCGTCACCACCCTGCGCTACAAGGCCGACGACCAGAGCGCCGCCAGTCAGGCCTGCGCTTCGGCCCTGGCGAGCCTTGGCGGTCGTGAGTTCGCCATGGTGGCTACTCCGCGGCAGCCCTGACTCCGGCCGGCATGCGTGAGCGGTGATAGGGCCGGTCGCCCAGCACCGTGGCGCGGTTCATGATACGGCGGTGGGGCAGGTAGTCGTTGACCGCATAGTGTTGGGTCACCCGGTTGTCCCAGAACGCCACCGCGTTCTCGCTCCAGCGCCAGCGAACCAGGAATTCCGGCTTCTGGATGTGCTCGAATAGCATGTTGAGGATGGCGTCGCTTTCCTTGCGGCGCAGGCCCTTGATGCGGTCGGTGAAGCCGAAATTGACGAACAGCCCGTCCTCGCCGGTCTCCGGATGGGTGCGGATCACCGGGTGCAGCACCGGCGGGTGCTCGGCCAGCGCCTTGGCGTGCCTGTCTTCGCCCGCGCCCTTGGCGACGATCCCCCGCTGCGGGAAGCCGCGGGCGAAGTCGTGGACCGCGTCCAGGCCGGACAGAAACTCCCGGAACGTGGGCGACAGGGCCTCATAGGCCGCCTTCATGTTCGACCAGATGGTGTCGCCCCCCGAGGGCGGCAGATGCTTGGCGTAGAGGATCGAGGCCATGGGCGGGGTCTCGATGAAGGTGACGTCGGTGTGCCAGCTGTCGTTGTCGGTCGGGTTGTCCTTGTGGTTGTCCAGGATGAACAGCTCCGGAGCCTCGGGCACGCCCGGATAGAGCGGATGGGTGTGCAGAGCCCCGAACCGGGCGGCGAAGTCCCGGTGCTGGACCGGGCTCATCTGCTGGCCCTCGAAGAAGATCACCTGGTGCTTCAGCAGGGCGCCGCGGATCTCGGCGAGCTGTTCGTCGTCCAGGCGTTGGGCGAGGTCGCAGCCTTCGATCACGGCCCCGATGGTAGGCGTCAGCGGCTTGATGGCGAACTTGGGCATGGTCTTGGCTCCGAGAGGCTCCGCCATCTAAGCCCCTCAGGTCTGGCGGGCCAAGGGCGGGCTTGATCTGCTCGGCGCAGCCGCCATCCCTCGGGTTCAACGAGGTCAAGGAAACCCCGGATGTCTTCAAGCTCCCTGCGCGGCGCGCTCGCCGCGGCGTATTCGCGCTCACCGCCTGGACCGCGCCCGCGAGCGCCGCGCCCGTCCACCAGCTACGGATCTACGCTGTCGCCGCGGGGCAGGAGGCCGCCTTCCACGCCCGGGTCCGAGACCACGCGGCCCGCATCATGAAACGCCATGACTTCAAGATCCAGGCCATGTGGGAGGCCAAGGCGGGATCCAAGACCGAGTTCGTCTACCTGCTCGAGTGGCCCGACCGCGAGGTCATGGCCGAGCGTTGGGCCGGGTTCATGGCCGACAAGGAATGGTCGGACATCAAGGCCAAGAGCCGCGAGGAGCATGGTCCGGTGATGGGCGCGATCCAGACCGGACCCTGATCATGACGCCCTATTCGCCGAACCTGCGCCTACCCGGACCGGCACAGGCTCACCCTGGCGATTTCGGGGATTCCTAACAAAACGATGCGGTGAGCTCTCCGTGCCCATCTTCGTGTCTAGCTACGAGCAAAGGCAAGGAGAGGCCCGATATCGTGCATGTCCGCTGCCCGAAGCGCCGCCACATACAGGCGGCGGGTTTCCGCCGCCTCGACGAGAATTGCTCTCCCCCACGTAAAGCGCTCTTGGCCGAGCTGCACGGCAAGCAGGTCCGAAGCGAGCCGGGAAAGACGACCATTCCCGTTTGGGAAGGGATGAATCACCACCAGCCGGTGGTGGAACCGCACGGCGATCTCATCTGGCGGAAAGGTTTGATTTTCGGCCCAGTAGCGCACGTCATCGAGAAGTTGGCGCAATTCGGCTTCGATAAGCCAGTAATCCACGCCAATGCGTCGATTCACTTCACCGCTGAATGCGCCGGCCCAGCGCCAGACCTTGCCCAGCATGCGCTTGTGCAGCGAGACCAGGAGGCCGTGATCGAGGACGTCGCGCTTGCGACGAAAAGCCCATGTGTCGGCTTCCAGGATATTGAGTTGCTCCGCCTCGTTCAGCTCCGCCCGGTTGGTGATGTAGGTCGGAATTAGCCCCTCACGTTCAGCCGGCGTCAGTGGGGTTGCCGCGCCATCCCCTTGCGCGTCTGCGAGCCAGTCGGTCATCGTTGGTCCCAAAGGCGACGCGGCGCATGGAGCAGTTCGTTGACCAGGCTCGTGCGGGCCGCGGCGAGATCCCGTGGATCAAGGGCCTGATCCTCAAGGCGCATCGAGTGGTGCGCGCGGGCGATCTGCTCGTCGGCGATCCGCGCCGCTCGATCACGAAGAAGGTCGTCGATGGGCTCGTTGGGCACGAGGGCGTAGACAAGGGTGCAGTCAAGCGCCTCGGCGGCTTGCCGCAATGATTTGAGGGTGATCGCGTCATTGGCTTCGGCCTGTTCCAGCGCGGTGATGCGGGATTGAACGACACCAAGCCGCGCAGCCATTTGCACCGCTGTCATCCCGAAGGCGTCTCGTATGGCGCGCACCCAGCCCTTCGGGGGACGGGCCGCGTCGATGCCCCTCCAGGCGCTCAGGCGGCGCTCAAGGTGCTTGCGTGCTAGGACGGATCGGTCAGCTTGAGTTCCCATGAATTAAAAATCATTTATATGTGATATATTGTCAAGTATAATATCATAGGTAGGTGATATTTTCAGATTGATTCACTATACATTAGTGATGAGAAAAGCATCTGGTATACACTTATAGGTGATATTTTATAAGAAGAAATATCACCTATAAGTAGACAGAAGCTGTGGTGTCGCTCGCTGCAAGGCGGAGTTGGACATCTGCGAGTGACGCGCCCGAACCCGTAGACCTACGGTGTCTGAAAAGGCGCGAAACAAGGCCACCCTGTGGACCGTTTAGGTCACAATCGGTGGTATCGCCTTGCCCCTCCTGAAGGTGAACGTGACTGCGGAGGTCGCCAGGGCGGTCGACGCGAGCGCGCGAATTGACGGAGGCCGCGCGGGTTTCCTCCGCCGCCTCGTCGAGGAGGCCGTGGCAGGGAGGCCGCCGCCGCCGCCGGCAAGGCCGGCCACCTCACGGCCGCCCGACGACCGGACGGTCAAGGTGCGGACTTACCTAACGCCCTCGGACGCCGCCTGGATTGAGGAGGAGGCCTTCGCCATGGGCCTGCATCGCTCAAGCTGGATCGCCGCCGTGGTGCATCGACGAGCCTCAGGCGGCCCGCGTTTTTCTCGCGAGGGCGAACTCTCGATCATCAGGAGCCACTCCGAGCTGCGGCGGATAGGCGTCACCCTGTCTCAAATTGCGCGGCAGTTGGAAGAACTCGGATCAGCACAGGCGAGCGATCAGGCCGCCCGGGTCGAGCGACTGGCGCAGGAGGTTCGCGATCACATGAGCGGTCTGCGAGCAGGTCTCGAAGGTAATCTGGCCTATTGGCAGGGGAGAGAATGACCGAAATCCGTCCGATCCGCGGGTTTGAGGACATCTGGCGTCCGGTCGCCAACCATCGGGCTTTCGCCAAGGACGCGATCATTGCGACGGGATCGCCGATCGCCACCAAGGCGAGGCTTGCGCGCATCGTCGTGCGCGCGCCTGAAGTCGTGGTGAAGGTGACCGGCGCCACGCGCGGCGCAAAAGGGTTGAAGGCTCATCTGGACTATATCTCCCGTCGAGGCGACCTGCCGCTGGAGGGGCGGGGCGGCGAGGTCCTGGTGAGCCGCCAGGCGCAGCAGGAGCTGGCGGCGGACTGGGCTTGGGGGGCTGATGTCGATGGTCGGCGGCAGGAGCGCACGCCGCTCTCGCGTTCTCTCGTCGTCTCGATGCCTGAAGGTGTGAGCCCAGACGAGGTCTTCGCCGCCGCTCGCGAGTTTGTCGCAGCCTCCTTCGGGCAGAAGTTTGACTACGTCTTGGCTCCGCATCTCGATGTGGGCCACCCGCACGTCCACGTGGCCGTCCGCGCCCTCGGCGATTCGGGAGAGCGGTTGAACCCGTCCAAGGCGGACCTGGATCAATGGCGACAGACCTTCGCCGAGGCTCTGAGAGTCCGCGGCGTCGAGGCCGAGGCCACGCCGCGGCGGGCGCGGGGCGTGGTCATCAAGTCCGAACGGACGACGGTGCGCATGATGCGTGAGCGCCATGAGCTGGGGCTCGGCGACGAACCCAGGGTCCTGGCCGCCGCGCGCGAACAGGCGGCAAGGGCGGCGTCCGAGCCCCCGCACGATGCTGACCCCTGGAATGTCCAACTGCGGGAACGCTGGATGACCACGCGAGCGGCCTATGGGCTGGCGGCGAAACTTTTGGCCAAGTCCCCAGATCCCGCCGATCAGGCGCTGTCGCTGAAGGTGGCGAGCTTCGCGCTATCCATGCCGGCGCCGGAGAACCGTTTCCACCTGTTGGCGAAGGAGCTTCGCGAAGCCCGCGCCAGAGGCCCCGCCAATCGTGAACACCAGATCGCCCGCGATGAGGGACATGAGCGCTGAGGGGAGGGCGAAGGCCTGGAGCGTCGTTGGAACGCAGCCTGCGAGCTGACATGGACAGCTCAATCGCTGCTTAATCCAACGGCGTCCCAAGGGATTGGGCGAAGGCGGAATGATCAATGCGATCTTCGGCCAGGTTGTCTTCGGTCTGCTCAAGGCGGGAAGGCGGATTGACCATCCCTAGCGGTCGGGCCGGTATGGACGGTGGGGGCAGGACGCGACGGCGAAACGCGTTGGCGCTGTAGTAACGCAGCTTGCGGGCGCGGACCGGCGGCATGCCCGCGCGAAGGATGAGCGCCTGCTTGTCGGGAAGCGTGATCAGCTCCTGCGGCAGCATCAGGGCCCGACGCGCCGTGGACTCGGTGACGGTGCGTCGGCCCGCGGCTAGGCCTAACGGGCGCGATCGAGACGAGCTTTTCAGATCATAGTAGCCGAGGCGTTCGCTCAAGGCCCGAGCGACTTCGATTTCCTTTGGCGCGAAGAGAATCTCGACGCCGCAGTTTCCAATGATCTCGTCGGCGAGATCGCGCCCGTGAGCGCCGCGTAGCTGAGAGGGGCTTTGCAGAACCGCCAGAAGCCGGATTCCGTAGCCTGCCAGGAAAGAGAAGCCGTGGGCGATGACGCCCGTGTGCCCTAGGCGCGCGAACTCGTCGAGCAGGACAAGCACTTGCGGACGTCCTTCCCCGCTTACCGGAACGGATCGGGTGTTGAGGTCCACAAAAAGCTGAAGCAGGAGATTATAGAGCGGCGCCACACGGACGAGATTGTCCGGCGTCGTCGCGAGGTAGAGCGAGGTCGGCCCGGTCCTCATTTGACACAGATCGAAATCCGAAACGGAGGTGGCCTGATCCACGCGCGGGTTCAGCCAGAGCCCGAGGCGTGCCGTTGCGGTCTGCTTGACTGAGGTGAAGGTCTTCTCGCTTGCGCCGCAGAAGTCCGAGAGCGCGCTGACGCAGCCCGATGAGAGTGGGTGTTCGCTCCGCGAGCGCGCCTCTATCTCCCGTGGGAAGCGTGTTCGTGGGTCGTCATTGGTCAGGTTGCGGTAGATCTCCCCGAACGTGAACGGGAGCCCTTCGGTCTCGGCGATGTAGGCGCCCACGCCGATAAAGGCTGTTCGCGCGGCCTCCGACCAGAACGGATCGGCCCGCTCGGTCACAGGAAACAGCATGGCCGCGATCTTTTGCAGTTCATCAAGCACGGCGATGGGATCCTGACGCGGAATATGGGCCAACGGGTTGAACCGGGCGGTGGCGCCGTCCGGGGCTAGCGGATCAAACAGCAGCACCTCCTGGCCGTGGGCCGCGCGGAAGCCGGCGCTGGCGACCCAGTTCTCGCGCTTGACGTCGAGAACGATGACGCTGTCAGCCCAGGTCAGGAGATTGGGGATCACGACGCCTACGCCCTTGCGGGTGGTCGTCGGCCACAACATTCGGCGCGAGCGTGAGAGGCTAGGTTTGCCTCAGGATGAGCTTGCGCACCGCGCTGGGATCCACGTGACCTACCTGTCTGGCGTCGAGAATGGACACCGAAACATCACGCTGAACGTCCTTGAGAAGATCGCGCATGCGCTCGGCGTGACGGAGGTCGCGCTCGTCAATCGCTAGCGGCCGCTTGGGCGTTCTGCTGCCTCCATGCGGGGAGTCGAACCGTCGGCTTGGGGCTCAACCGAGACTTTGGAAAGGTCCGCTTTCCGGCAGAGCTCGTTCTTGCAAGCTCCCAAGAAGCGGACCCGCCGGGCGATGTTCAGCCGCGCCCACGGATCGCGCAGCTGACCCCATCTAGATCGCCAACCGAGGTTTGGGGATGGCCGTAAGGAGCATCGTGGCCCCTCCCAGGCTGGCGGCGCAGAGGATCAGCGCCAGCCGGTAGTCCCCGGTAAAGTCGAAGAGGTAACCGGTGACTGTTGGGCCCAGGGACGCACCCACAAGGAATATGGCGTAGAGCGCGCCATAGGCCGCGCCGTATCGCCTGAGGGGAAAGTGGCGGGCGGCGAGGTAGGCCATGAGGTCGATCTCGGCGCCGACCCCGAGGCCGGCGGCGATGGCTGCGGCCAGGGCCAGGTCGGCGCCGCCGATCAACAACAGAAGCATGGCCACCGCCACCGACAGGAACAGGACCGCGGCGAGGGCCTCGGCGCGAACGCGATCGAGAAGGAAGCCCGCGACGATCCGACCGACGATCACAGCCGCTCCGATCGTCCCGGCCAGCGCGCCGGCGCGCGCCGGGGTCATGCCGGCGTCGGTGAGCATCGGCACGAAGTGGATGATCACGGTCATGATCGCTGACGCGGCGAGGAAAAAGATGGCCGAGAGCACGAGGAAGGCCCGGTCGCGGAGGAGGGGTGTCTCTCTGCCCGACGACAGGTCGGCCGGTTGGTGCGCCAGGGGCGCGGCGGCGGACGGACCGACGCTGAGACGTGCAACCAAGACGAGCGTTAGGACGACAACGAGGCCCGCGGCGACGACCGCCGCGAGGATCATGTAGCCGCCGCGCCATCCAAGCTCGAGGATGTAGGGCGTGAGGAACATGGGAACGAGGGCCGCGCCGACACCGCTGCCGGATATGGCGAGACCGAGGGCCAGTCCGCGGTGCGCCCGAAAGGCGCCCACCACGGCCCGCGTGAAAGGCAGAGGGGTCGTGCCGGCGCCTAAGAGCGCCAGCAGTCCCATGAGCAGCAAGTAGGACGTGAATCCCTGCGTCGCGAAGGCGATGAGAAACAAGCCGGCGGACAGTCCAGCCATCGAAGGCAGGACGACGTTCCAGGTTCCATAGCGGTCGACCAGGCGGCCGACCAAGGGGGCCAGCAGGGCGGTAAGGACCGTAGTCAGCAACGGGCCGAGCCCGACGTCTCCGCGACCCCAACCGAACTCCTCGGCGATCGGCTTCATGAAGAGCCCGGTGGAATAGAAGAAGGTGCTGCTGAGTCCTGCGGCGATGCCCACGAAGGCGACGAGCACAACCGACCAGCCCGCGCCGAACTCATGGCGCGCCGCGGAGGGTGCGGCGGTTCGCAGGTGCGGCGGCGTGGGGGAGCGCGCGGAACTGATGGTCATGAGGCCTCGATAGGCAGGGCGAGCCGGGAGCGCGCGAAAGGTAGAATCGACATAAGCTGATAATATCGATATTTACGATGTACAACGATATATTGTGATTGGCGCAAGACCCGCGCGGTTGAACGGCGTGTCCAGAGAGAGGGAAGCCCTCTCTGCCCCGCAGCACGTGCTCGATCAGGGGAATGTCGGCGGGACGCCGGCGATCGCGGCGTCCACCTCAGAGTCAGTCGGTGAGCACCGCCGACCCAAGCGCCGCTCCGGCGCCGTAGATCATGTTAAGCGTAATGGAGTTGTGCGCCGCCAAGCGCGCGCAGGCTGCGTCGGCGTCTCGACTGAGGGCGAGCTCGGCCAGCTCCCGGTGTTCGTCATAGACGTTCGGGCTCACATCCCGCACCCGAAGCATGAGGTTGCGATATCGCTGCGCCTGATCGTGCAATTCGTTGTTGAGGGCGATGAGCCTCGACGACCCGCAGGCGGCGATGAGGGCGGTATGGAAGTCGCGGTTAAGGTCCTCGAAGGCCGCGACGCGGGCCTCGATCGTATCTGGCGGCGAGCGCGAAAAGTGCTTCTGCCGCTGAAGCGCCGCGGCGATCCCGGCCTCCCAGTCAGCGCCTCCGGCGGCGATGGCGTCACGCAGCGCGCCGGTCTCTATGACCGTGCGCGCCGCGATCAGGTCGCGCAGATCGGCCTCGCTGACTGCGGCGACCCGGAAACCCCGTTGGACCATCCCGACGACCATGCCCCGGCCCGCGAGGCCGGTGAGCGCCTCTCTGACCGGGGTCGGGCCAATGCCTAGCCGCGCTGACAAGGCCTTGATCGCCAGGCGCGAACCCGGCGCGAGCTCGCCCCGGATGATGGCGGAGGATATGCCTTCGGCGGCTCTCGTGGAGAGGGTCTGAGGCTCGGTATCGTCAGCGGTGTCGGACATGAGGCCTTATGGACGCCGGTAGCTGTCGCGGGGCCCAGCCCGCCCGTTCCTGCGCCGGTACTGGCTATCCATATTCGGGATCATTGTCGATATTCCGGCGGCTAGCAGCAGCGGAACCCGCCTTGGTCGCCACGGTATCTGGCGTCCTGCCGATCTCGGAAGAACTCGGCGGAGGTCATGGGCGGCGCGTTTGGGTGGCTCCGGGCGACATGGGCGCAATAGGCCTGGTAGTCCGGGACCCCGACCATGAGGCGCGCGCCCTCGCACACGCATCGTGCGAAGGCTCGAAACGGAGAGGGCGTGTTGCTCATCGCAGTTCGGTCCGCATCATTGGGGTTCCGCCCAACTCTTGGGGCGGTGTGCGAAGGGCGCGTCTGCAACTTGCCGTTCCGCAAGCGAGCATCGCGAGGACCACGCCCATGAAGAGGGCGCAAAGGGCGGCGTCGATCCGGTCATTCATGATGATCGCACCCATCTCCTCGAGGCTCTGGGCGGGCGCGAGAATCCGTCCCGCGCGGCGGGCGGCCGCGAACCGATCGGCGTGGGCGAGGAACCCCAAGGCGGGATCGGAAGAGAACAGCTTCAGCCAGCCCGCCGTCATGGTGCAGATGACAAGCCAGGCCGCCGGCAGCACCGTCACCCACGCATAACGCCGCCGCTTCATCTTGAAGAGCACCGCCGTGGCCAGGATCAGCGCCACCGCCGCCAGCATCTGATTGGCGATGCCGAACAGGGGCCAGAGGGTGTTCACCCCGCCCAGGGGATCGGTCACCCCCTGGTGAAGAAAGAACCCCCATGCGCCGACGCACAGCCCCGTGGCGATCAGGTTGTTCGTCCAGGACCGGGTGTCGCGGAAACGCGGCGCAAACACGCCCAGCAGGTCCTGCAGCATGAATCGGCCCGCCCGGGTTCCCGCATCCACCGCGGTCAGGATGAACAGGGCCTCGAATAGGATGGCGAAATGATACCAGAAGGCCATCGCCGTCGGGCCGCCGAGCACGTGAGAGAAGATCTGCGCCATGCCGACTGCCAGGGTCGGCGCACCCCCGGCCCTTGAGATGATCGTGCTCTCGCCGACCGCCGCCGTGATCGCCGAAAGGGATTGAGCGGTGACGGGAAAGCCCATTGCGGTCACCGCCGCGGCGGCGCTTTCCGGCGTGGTTCCGATCACCGCGGCGGGGCTGTTCATGGCGAAATAGACGCCGGGGTCCAGGATCGCGGCAGCGACCAAGGCCATGACCGCCACGAAGGACTCGGCCAGCATGGCGCCGAAACCGATGAAGCGGGCGTCGGCCTCACTGGACAGCAGCTTGGGTGTCGTGCCCGACGAGATCAGGGCGTGAAAGCCCGAGACCGCGCCACAGGCGATGGTGATGAACAGAAAGGGGAAGAGCGAGCCTGCCCAGACCGGACCGCCGCCGCCCGCGAACGAGGTAACCGCGGGCATCTTCAGCTCGGGCCGCATCAGGACGATCCCGATGGCCAGGGCCAGGATCGCGCCGATCTTCAGGAAGGTGGACAGATAGTCGCGGGGCGCAAGCAAGAGCCAGATCGGCAGGACGGCGGCGAGGAAGCCGTAGCCGATCAGGATCCAGCAGAGCTGGACCGCGGAGAGGGCGAATATCTCGGCGAGCATGGGCGAGGCGGCGACCCGCTGACCAAGGACGATCGCCAGGATCAGCATGAGAACGCCGAACACGGAGACCTCGGCGACGCGGCCTGGACGCAAGTAGCGCATGTACACGCCCATGATCAGCGCGATCGGCACGGTCGCGGCGACCGTGAAGGCGCCCCACGGACTCTGGGCGAGGGCTTTCACCACGATGAGCGCCAGCACCGCCAGGATGATCACCATGATCATGAACACCCCGACCAGGGCGATCACGCCGGCGACCGCGCCCATCTCCTCGCGGATCAGCTCTCCAAGCGAGCGGCCGCCGCGCCGGGTGGAGATGAACAGCACGATGAAGTCTTGCACCGCGCCCGCCAGGACCACGCCCGCCAGAATCCACAACAGTCCAGGCAGGTAGCCCATCTGCGCGGCGAGCACCGGACCGACCAGCGGACCGGCGCCGGCGATGGCCGCGAAGTGATGGCCGAAGAGCACGTTGCGATGGGTCGGCACATAGTCGAGCCCGTCGTTCTGCACGACCGCGGGGGTCGGACGGGCGGGGTCGAGACCGAGCACCCGCCTGGCGATGTAGAGGCTGTAATAGCGATAGGCGATCAGGTGGGTCGAGATCGCGGCGGCCAGGATCCACAGGGCGTTGATCTGCTCGCCGCGGCCCGCGGCGATGACCGCGAGGGCTCCCGCGCCGACGAACGCCAAGATCATCCAAACCCCATGGGCGCGTAGCATTTCCCGACCTCTTCATGATGCTCGACGAAGGGCTGCCCCGCCGGACTTGAGGCGCGAACCTACCGCCAGTTACGCTTCATAAAAACGGTAAAAGAAGAAAATATCGATTTTATGTTGACGCCGTCGGACGCTCCGGTCATTTACGGCGTATCGCGTCCCGCCGATCAGATCGGCTGAGCCGTCCCAACGCATAGTCGCCGCAGGACGTCGTGGGCACGCGTCGAAACATAACGAAGATCAGGGAAGTGATGTCCTCTCCCTGACACTGATTGGGGAAAGCCATGAACTGGAAGAGATCATCGCTTGTGGCGGGCGCTGCCATGTCGATACTTTCGGATGTCGCCTGGGCGCAGGATGAGAGCGCAGTTGTCGAGGAAGTCATCGTCACGGCGCAACGCCGGGCTGAAACCCTTCAGGATGTCCCGCTCGCGGTAAGCGCGGTGTCGGGGTCGGATCTGCAGAGGCGTGGCCTTGTCGACATGCGCGACGTCCTGGCCCTGACGCCGGGGGCGACCTTCACCTTCATCAACGCCGCTGAACCGGTGCTGTCGGTGCGGGGCATCTCCTCGGGCGGGGAGGGGGCGGCCTCGGATTCCGGCGTCCTGATGATGGTCGATGGCGAGGTCATCTCGCGCGACTTCCTGCGCGGCGCGCCGATGTTCGATGTCGAGCGGGTGGAGGTGCTTCGGGGACCGCAGGGCACCACATATGGCCGCAACGCGACGGGCGGGGTCTTGCACGTCATCAATCGCCGGCCGGCCGCATCGCCAAGCGGCGACGCGGCCCTGGAGATCGGCGACTTCGGCGCATTTACGCTGAACGCCGGCGGGGATCTTGTCCTGGACGACCAGACCTCCGCGCGCCTGGCGATCCACTACAACAGCCGCGATGGGTACAGCACCGACGTCGCCACGGGACGTGACGTGGACCACCGCCAGGCCCTGGCCGGCCGCCTGACCTTCGAACGGCGGTTCGGCGACGACGCCTCGACGACCCTTCGCCTGCACGCCAGCCGCGAGCGCCACGGCGACACCGGACCCTGGAAGTCCTACGACCCGACCCTGCCGCTGCTGGGACCGCCGTTCCGGCCAGACTATGTCGAGCCGAGCACCGATCCGTATCGGATCGTCACGACGCCGGGCGGCAGCTTCTTCGACCGCGACGTCTGGGGCCTGTCCAATGAGCTGATCCTGCCGTTCGGCTGGGCGAAGCTGACGTCGCTGACCGCCTTCCGACGTGGGGACAACCACTTCTTCCAGGGCTCGCCCATCGGCTTCAACATCGTCGATGTCAGGAACGCCGCCGACGTCTTCTCCCAGGAGCTGCGCCTCGACGGCGAGCTGCTGGGGGACCGGCTCTACTGGGTGGCCGGCGCCTTCTATCTCGAGGAGGACGTCGCCTTCGGTTATGACCGCGTCGGCTCGGCCAGCACGACCTTCGGACCGACGACGCAGAGCCTGCGCCAGACCAGCAGCGCCCGAGGCTACGGTCTCTTCGGGGAAGCGGTGTGGCGGATGACGCCTGCCCTCAAGCTGACCCTGGGCGGCCGGTTTTCCCGCGACGAGAAGGACTTCTGGGTCGACAACCGCGCCAACGGTCCGTTCGCCCCCTTCTTCGTGGAAGATCCGTCCCAGCCTCTGACCGCTTCCGTCAGCGACAGTTGGGAGCAGCCGACAGGACGCCTGTCGCTGGAATACCGGTTCAACGAGGACGTCATGGCCTATGGGACGGTGTCGCAGGGCTACAAATCCGGCGGGTTCAATCCGGAACCCTCGAACCTGATCGCCGCCACCACGTCGTTCGACGAGGAGAAGGTGACCAATTTCGAGGCGGGTGTCCGCACGCAACTCCTGGACGACCGCCTCCGGCTCAACGTGACGGCGTTCGACATGCGCTACACCGATATCCAGACGGGATCGTTCACCGCGGGCGGGGTGGAGGTCATCGCCAACATGGGCAAGGCCACGATCCGCGGCGTCGAGATCGAGGCCGTGGCGCGGCCCAATCGTTACGTGAACCTGTCGGCGGCCTACTCAGCCTACGACGGGACCTATGACGAGTTCGTCGACGAGGATGGAAACGATCTGTCCGGCGCCTCGCTCGCGAAGATGCCGGACTGGACCTTCTCGGCCTCGGCGGTCCTCACGAGCCCAACCATCGCCGACGCCGGCGCGGCTCAGCTCCGCATCGACTACGTGACCCGGAGCGACGTGGCCCACGACGCGCCGGCCGACGAGCGGTTCGGCATTCGTCCAGGCAAGGACCTGATCGACCTGCGGCTGGGCTGGATTCCCGACCAGGGGGACTGGGAAGCCGCGATCTTCGTTCGCAATGTCCTGGACGAGGCGGAGATCCAATACGTCGGACCGCAGGTGATCCTGTCACAGCGGCCGGTGATCTACGGGCCTCCGCGCACCTGGGGCGTCAGCCTCTCCTATCGCTTCGAATAGCCATCCGGCTCGTCCGCGCCAGGCGGGCGAGCCCTTCGATCCGGGAAATCTCATGACGTCCATGTCCAAGTCGGGGGCGATCGTCCTCGCCCTGCTGCTGAGCGGCTGCGCCAAGGAGCCGCGATGGAATGCGGTCAGCGCCGAAGCCGAGCCGATCCGTCCGGGGCTCGCGCCGCCGGCCCAGGCGCTCACCTTCGCCCAGGTCCGGAACGCGGACGGGCGGATCGCGACCCTTCTCGTCTCACGGTTCGAGGGAGAGGCGATCGAGGCCATCGACCTGACCGGCTTGGGCGCGCCGCTCGACAGCGACGTGTTCGACGCCTCCGCCGCCGTGGGCGAGGCGCGCCTCACCTCGGCGCTCCGCCAGACAGGGCTGGCGCGCACCTACGCGATCGGCGAGCTGCTCCCGTCGGCCGCAGCGGTCGATCGCCACCTGGCCTCTGGGACCAACTTTCCCGAGCATGCCGAGGAGACGGCGAGCTCCAAGGTGTTCAACTTCCCAAAGTTCGGCCACCCCACCCCGGCGATCACCACTGTACGCCTCAACCCCGGCGTCCTTCTCGACTACGAGGTGGAGATCTGCGCGCGCTTCGACCGCGATCTCCGCTCGGCGGCGGATTTCGACGCGGCCCGAAAAGGGTTCTTCCTGTGTGGCGACTTCACCGACCGCGCGACGCTGGTGCGGCTCGTCGATCGAGATGACATAGGGTCGGGGCAGGGGTTCAGCGACGCCAAGAGCGGACCTGACTTCTTCCCGACCGGACCGTTCGTGGTGATCCCCCACGACTGGAAGCAATTCGTCGCTCAGGAGCGGATCGTCACCCGAGTGAACAGCGAGTTGCGGCAGGACGCCCGCGGCGGCGAGATGATCCTGGATTTCCGCGCCCTGGTGGAAAAGGCGATCACGGGTGGCGGAGGCGGGCGCTATCGCTATCAGGGCGCGCCGGCCACCCTCCTGGAAGGCGGCGTGATAGCGCGAGGGTCCACCTTAATGTCGGGAACCTCGGAGGGCGTCATCTTCATGCCGCCGACCCGCGGGGACATCGCAGCCGGGGTCGCCCGCTACGTCTTCTCGGGCGCCATGTTCCGCGGCGAACCGTCCTTCGCCACGGTGGGCGAGAGCTTCATCCAAAGCGAGATGAAGAGCGGGCGCTACCTCGAGGCCGGCGACCGGGTCGAGCACGCCTCGTCCTCGATGGGCGCCGTGAGCGTCACCGTGGTGACGGGCGGCGGCCCGGCATGACGCTTCAAAAGCCCTGTGCAGACCGCGCCGGATGACCGCCGCCTTGTCGCCCTATGAGGGCATGAACGTCCGCAGCCTGGTGCAGACCCAGGCGCTCAGCCGGCCCGACCACCCCGCCATCATCTGGGAACCCTTCTCGGGAGAGGCGCGGGCCTGGACCTATGGCGAACTGAACGCCGATCTCGCCGCCTTCGCCGCCGGTCTGGCCAAGCGCGGCGTGCGCGCCGGCCAGCGCGTGCTGATCCACCTGGACAACTGCCCCGAGTTGGTGATCGCCTGGCTGGGCTGCGCCTATCTGGGGGCGGTGGCTGTGACGACCAACACCCGATCCAGTCGTGAGGAACTGGCCTATTTCGCCGGGCATAGCCAGGTGGTGGGCGCGATCACCCAACCCGCCTACGCCGAGATCGTCGCGGCCGCGGCGACCGAGCTGAAGTGGCTGACGATAACGTCGACGGACGCCGGGGAGGCGCCAGCCTGGACGCCGGGAGGCTCGGAAAGTTTCGCTGCCTTGCTGGGCGCCGCCGACGACCTTCCGCCGATGCCCGCCGACCCGTGGGCGAGTTTCGCGATCCAGTACACCTCGGGCACCACCTCGCGTCCGAAGGCCGTGTTGTGGACCCACGGCAACGCGCTCTGGGGCGGGCAGGCGAGCGCCGAGCACGAGGGGTTGCGGCCCGACGATGTGCACCTGGTGACCCTGCCCCTCTATCACACCAATGCGCAGAGCTATTCCCTGCTGGCCTCGCTATGGGTCGGGGCGACCGTGGTCATCCAGCCGAGGTTTTCGGCCTCGCGGTTCTGGGATGTCTCGCTACGGCGGCGATGCACCTGGACCTCGATGATCCCGTTCTGCAACCGCGCGCTCATGGCCCAGCCGAGCCCCGATTGGCACCACTACCGCCTATGGGGCAACGCCATCTCGTCCCCGCCGACCGACGCGGTGTTCGGTGTGAAGACGATCGGCTGGTGGGGCATGACCGAGACCGTCACCCACGGCCTGGTGGCCAGCGCCAACCTGCCGAACCCCACGCGGTCCATCGGGCGGCCGGCCCGCGGGTACGACGTCAAGGTGGTCGACGATGGCGGCCGGCCTGTCGGGGCGGGCGAGTCCGGCGATCTGCTGATCCAGGGCCGTCGCGGCGTCTCGCTCTTCGCCGGCTATGCGGGCGATCCCGCCGCGACGGCCGCCGCCTTCGACGCGGAAGGCTCTTTCCTGACGGGCGACCGTGTCTATCGCGATGCATCGGGCGCGATGTTCTTCGCGGACCGAAGCAAGGACATGCTCAAGGTCGGCGGCGAGAACGTCGCCGCCTCGGAGATCGAGCGGGTGGTCGGCGCGGTGCCGGGCGTGCGGGAAGTCGCCGTCGTCGCGGCGCGTGACCCCATGCTGGACGAGGTGCCGGTCGCCTTCGTCATCCCGACCGCCGAGGCGTCGGCTTCGCATCTCATCGCCGCCATAAACGCGGCCTGCGTACATTCCCTGGCGACCTTCAAACAGCCACGCCAGGTGCGCCTCGTCGAGGCGCTGCCCCGCTCGACCCTCGAGAAGGTCGCCAAGGCCCGTCTGCGTGAATTGCTGAGCGCTGAGGCGGCGGCGAATTCCTCGGGGGCGCCAGCATGATCATCAACCGCATGATCGTGCTGCGCGAACGTCCAACGGGTCTTCCCGATGACGCGACCTTCGCGCTCATGGAGCAGCCGGTAGGCCCGCGCTGATCTGCTGGCCATCATCGATTACATCTCCGATGACAATCCGGACGCAGCCCAGAAACTGAAGGATGACATCGAAGCCAAGGCGGCGAAGCTTCCCGAACACCCCAAGCTCTACCGTCTTGGCCGTGTCGCCGGCACGCGCGAGATGGTCGTGCGATCGAACTAGGTCGTCGTCTATGCTGATGGCCCCGAAGCAGTGACGATTTCGCGCGTGCTTCACGCCGCCCAGAAATGGCCACCAGCATAGGTCGGGCTGAGTGCCGCCTGGAACGTGAGGGATTTTCCAGCGTGAACGTCCGCTTGCAGCCCTGACGCCAAGGTCTGCATGTGGCGCCGACCGGTCATCCGCAGATCAATCAAAGACCCGCCAGATCGCGGCGATATCTCTTATCCACGGAGGGCCATGACCGGCGGCACCGCCAATTCATGGCAACTCGCCGTACCGACTTGGAGGTGTGGCGCGCGACAATTTCTATTCCAAGAGGTCGAATCCACCGCTAGGTTGTCTTTCACTCCCGGGGGTTGATCGTGCTGGATTCTTCAGGTGTGCATCCGCGCCGACCGCATCTTCCAGGCGTGGAATCCCTTCGCGGCCATGCGGCCTTTGCAATTGTCATCTTCCACGTCATCCACATCGCCCAGACGCCGATCCCCCAGGCGCTGGAGTTCATGAAGTGGTTCTTCGGGTTCGGCGTGCCGCTATTCTTCGTGGTGAGCGCGTTCAGCCTAGCCTACGGCTATGACGGCAAGCTGTCTCGCGCGGACCAAGTCGGGGAGTTCTACCTGCGTCGCGTGCTGAGGATCGCCCCGCTTTACTATCTCGCGATCCTGGCGCAGATGGCGGCGATCGCGGCCACGGGATACGACCAGCCGTCCTGGACGATGGGCGCCCTCTCTTTCGCGTTCGTGTTCAATCTCCATCCACCAGCGGTCGACGGCATCGCCCCGGCGTCGTGGTCGATCGGGGTCGAGATGCTGTTCTATGCTGTGTTCCCGTTCCTGCTGGCCCTGGCGAAGACTCTGCCCAGGGCGGTGCTCGTCACGGCCGCGTTAGCGGCCCTGGCCGTGGCCTTCGCCGTCATCGCCACGGATTTGAAGTTGAACCCGGCCTTCGTGAGCCATGGTCTCCTATTCAACCTGCCCTATTTTGGCTTCGGCCTGATCGCCTATCACCTCTACCGCGTGACGCCCACGCGGTGGGGTGGGGCGCTTGTCGTCGTGGGTCTGGCGGGTATCGTGGGCCTCTATGCCGTCGCGAAATTTCACGGCGCGACCTTCGCTGCTCTCGTGCCAAACACTCTCTACCAGGCTGCGTGGGGAGTTCCGTTCGGCTTGCTTTGCCTCGGCATGGCGCTGCGCCCGCCGCGCCTCATGTCGAATCCGATCACCCAATTCCTTGGGAAGATCAGCTTCGGCGTCTATCTGGCCCACCCCCATGTCATTTCCGGCCTGATGACGCTCGGGATCTACGATCGGATTCTTCAAACGCCTGGCGGGTCGGGAATGAGCTTCCCGCTGGCGGTCCTAGCGACTTGCGCCGTCGTGATCCCGCTCGCGTGGCTCCTCTATGAACATGTCGAGGCTCCTGGCATCCGGTTTGGCCGGCGCCTGGTCGCCCGATTGGGCTTGGGCCACCCCAACGGTGCTCAACGATCGGCGTCGGCGTAGCGCGCATCGGACCTTGACCGTCGCCTACAGCCTCTACCTGACCACATTCCGGCATCGGAGGCCTCACATCCTGGCCAAGGGTGAACACCCCTTGGCGACCAGACCTAGGCCGCGACCAAGCCCTCGCGACCTTTGGGGTCCGGCCCGAACCGGTTGTCGCCCGCTGTCCCGTCCAGCAGCATGAAGATCAGCAGGACGAGGGCGCCCAAGAACGGGATAAGGGCGATCAGCACCCACCAGCCCGACCGGTTGGTGTCGTGCAGCCGCCGGACGCTGACCGCGAGCGACGGAATGAACAGGCCGAGCATCACCACGCAGAAGACCAGCATCAGCAGGCCAGCGACCGGATTGGCGCCCGCGGTGGGATCGCCCGCCATCATCGGGCCCGCGCCCAGAATGCCCATCAGGGTGTAGAAGACGATCTCGATCCCGATGATCAACAGGAAGAACATCCAGTATTCCTTCCGCCGCGCGCGTCCGGAAAACTGCGCGTACTTGCGGATTGGCTCAAACATCATGTCCATGATCGCCCTCCCAGGCCTGATCCCCTGAGCGGACGCTAACAGAACGCCGTTCGATGGCAACTTGGGCGCGAAACGCCGCGGGTACGTTGCAGGCTCGAGCTGTCAGCGGAACATGCGGTCTCTAAGTCCAAGAGTGCGACGCCGTGCGTTGGACTTGACCGTTCACGCCAGCCCGACACCCTCTGGCGGGCCAAGTCCGGTAGCAGAGCGTCGCCGAAGCCTGAAATGGCGGCTCCTCACGGGGTCTGCGTCCGTTTCTGACTAGGTCAGTAGATATCTGGCCAGAACAGTCGCAAGCACGGCGACGACCACAAAGGGGATCGCGATCCACGCCGCGCCGGTCGCTTCGGCCTGAAACCAGCTGCCGAGCCGCACGGAAAGGGAGGACTTCGGGGATGACGGCTTTGGCTTCGAGGGCGTGGACATGAGCCGACTGTATGAAAGATACAGTCGACTTGCAACGGAAAATGTATGTTATATACAGGGCGGATGGACAAAGAGAGTCGCGCGCGCCGCCTCAAGGAAGCCCGACAGGCCAGGGGCTTCAAGACGGCCATCGCCGCGGCGGACGCCTTCGGCTGGAACCGCAACACCTATGCCTCAAATGAGAATGGCAACGCGCCCTTCTCCTATCGGCGCGCCAAGGCCTATGCCGAGGCGTTCGGCGTCGACGCTGTACGACTCTATGAGGGCCGCGAGGCCGAGGAGCTGGCGGCCAGGTCTTCGCCGGCACCCTTGCATCCCGACGGCGTCCTCGTACCGGTGATCGGTCTGGTCGGGGCCGATCCCGAGGGCCGGGTCCTGTTCGCCACGGGTCAGGCGGCGGGCGATCTCGTTCCCATTCCCCCTGGGGGGTCGGAGAAGACCGTGGCCCTGCAGGTGGTGGGCGGCTCGATGCGCGGCCTCGCCGATGACGGCTCGCTGGTCTATTTCGAGGATCAGAGGACCCCGCCCAGTCCGGACATGCTGGGCCACGTGGTGGTGGTCGAAACCGATGGCGACGAAGTGCTGGTGAAGCGGATCTTCCAGGCCCAGACGCCCGGGCGGTACGACCTGGAAAGCCTCGACGCGCCTACGCGGCGCAACTGCAAGATTCGCTGGGCCGCCCACATCACCGCGATCATTCCGCCGCATCAGGCGCGTCGCATCATCAGATCCGGCGCCTGATCGCCGATCAGGAAACACAACTCGCGCGCGAGCAATTGACAGGCCGCCATGGGCGCCTGTGTAAGCCGTTTCCCACCTCTTCTAGCGTCCGGCTTTGGTCTTGAGTGCGAAACCCGTTCCTAAGCGCGCGAAGACGCGCGCTGCGCAATACCTGCGCATGTCGACTGAACATCAGCGCTACTCGACGGAACGCCAGGCTGCGGCGATCGCGCGCTATGCCGCCAAGCATCGCCACGAGATCGTACGCACCTACACCGACAGCGGAATCAGCGGCCTCACGCTGAGCCATCGCAAGGCGCTGCAGGCCCTGCTGGCCGACGTCGTCGGCGGCGAGCCCGGATTTGACGTGATCCTCGTCTACGACGTCAGCCGCTGGGGTCGGTTCCAGAACCCCGACCAGAGCGCCCACTATGAGTTCCTGTGCCAGGAGGCAGGCGTTTCGGTGGAATATTGCGAGGAACCCTTCACCAATGACGGCAGCATGGGCTCGATGATTCTGAAGAGCCTGAAACGAGTCATGGCCGCCCAGGACAGTCGAGACTTTTCGATCGTCGTGTCCGCCGCGCAGAAGGCCGGCGCCCGGAAGGGATTCTGGCAAGGCGGGCCGCCGGGATATGGCCTGCGCCGACAGATGGTCGACGAACATGGCCGGGCCGGCCTGATCCTGCAGGCCGGCGAAGCCAAGGCGATCCAGAGCCATCGCGTCATCCTCGTCCCGGGGCCACCAGAGGAGGTCGAGGTGGTTCGCAGGATCTACTGGCTGTTTGCGGTGACAGGCATGAAGCGCAACGCTATCGCGCGCGCCTTGAACGAGGACGGCGTCACCGCGGAACTGGGACGGCCGTGGACGTTCGAGCGTGTCCACGAAGTCCTGACCAACGAGAAGTACGTCGGCAATCTGATCTCCAGCCGGTGGAAGACGGAACTCGGCGGCAGGCGTCGGCATGCGCCGAAATCGGATTGGGTGCGCACGCCCGGAGCGTTCGAACCCGTGGTCGAACGCCACCTGTTCGAACGGGCTCAGGAAGCGCTCGCCCAGCGCGCCGCCCGAATGAAGCCCGAAGCGATGCTGGACGCCCTGCGCGAGCTGCTTGAAGAGCACGGCGGCCTCTCCAAGCACATCATCGATCACGCGCCCGGCGTGCCAAGCGCCCACTCCTATGTGAAACGGTTCGGCAGCCTGCGCGGCGCCTATAACCTCATCGGCTATACGACGCGGCGCATCGTACGCCGGACCGTGCGGATCTGGTCGGACGAGGACCTGCTGCGGCGACTGTCGCGTATCCTTCACGAGCACGGCGAGTTGAGCGGCTACCTCATTGACCAGGACCCAACCGGTCCGTGCGCCGACACCTACATCGACCGGTTCGGCTCCCTACGGCAGGCCTATGCGCGCGTCGGCTATGTCCGCGTCTCGATCAAGGAGCGCGCCTCGCCGGTCGGGCGCGCGCGCGCCGAGGCGCTTAGACTCCGGGCGCAACGTGACGCGACCTCCAACCAGACCGGCTTGAACGCGATTCCTGGAGCCACGCCTGAGGACGAAGGCGCTGGTTAGCCTGGCGCGCCGAAGGCCGCCTTCGTTGCTCAACTCGAGGCAACCCAGCATGCAGCGGCCCGCATCAATGTCGGCCGTTCTCCCGGCGCCCAGAGGAATCATGCGATCCTGGCGCATGCCCAGCCCGCCCGGATTGCCTGAGTTCGACCTTCCGATGATCTTCGGGGACAAGATGGCGGGGCTTGGATTCCAGTCTGGTGTCTTCCGCCTGGCCTTCTCGGCCAATGTCGCCGACACCGCCGGCCAGGAACAGCTGGTGCAGTCGGGCTACTTGATCCTGACCCCCGACTGCATGCTCGAACTGCGCAGCCAACTCGACCAGTTGATCGGCGAGCTGGAACGCCGCGGCCTGATGAACCTCAAGCCCGACAAGCTGGACGGCTAGCGTGCACATCTCCGCTGGCGCGGAGCATCCCGGCCTTGTCTGATGCGCCCGCGTGAGGGGCGGGGAATCAGCATGACCGCGAAGGCCATCGGGCGACTGGGCCCGGGATTCATCGTCGCCATCTGTTTCAGCATCGCGGCGCTGGAGGGCTACGACATCCAGGCCTTCGGGGTGGCGGCGCCGCGCATGGCGCCGGACCTGGGGCTCGGCCCCAGCCAGCTCGGCCTGGCCGGTAGCGCGGCCATGCTGGGCCTCGCCATCGGCGCGCTCACCGGCGGCTGGGCGGCGGACCTGTTCGGCCGCCGACCGGTGCTGACCGTGTCGGTGGCCCTGTTCGGGATCTTCTCGGTGGTGACGGCCATGTCCCAGAGCTACGAGATGCTGGTGCTGGCGAGGCTCGCCACCGGCCTCGGCTTCGGCGGCGCCATGCCCAACATGATGGCCATCGCCACCGAGATCAGCCCGCCGAACCGGCGCGCGATCACCACCACCAGCATGTTCTGCGGCCTGCCGGCCGGTGGCTCGGCGGTGGCGCTCCTGGCCCAGTTCGGCGGCGAGGTTGTGGATTGGCGGACCATCTTCCTGATCGGCGGCGCCTTGCCGCTGCTGTTGGCCCCCGTGGTGTTCTTCTTCCTGCCCGAGACCCGGCCCGCCTCGGCCCAGCATGTCGACCGGCGGGTGATCCATGGTCTGTTCGGCGGGAAGCGGGCGCTGGCCACATCGCTGATCTGGCTAGCCTTCGCCCTCGACCTGCTGGTCACCTATCTGCTGCTCAACTGGCTGCCGACCCTGATGGTGGCCAAGGGGTTCACGCCGCAGGACGGCGCTCAGGCCTCGTTCTGGATGAACATCTGCAGCGTCGTGGGCGCCTTGATTCTGGGCTGGATCGCCGACCGCACCGGCTATCGCGGGCTGCTGGTGGCGGTCTTCGCCGGCCTGGCCGTGGCCCTCTACGGCCTGTCGCAGTTCACCAGCATCGGCATGCTGTACGCTGCGGCGGGGGCCGCGGGGTTCGCCGTGGTAGGCGGGCTCTACATCCTCTATGCGCTCGCCCCGACCTACTATCCCGAAGGCGTGCGCGCGGCGGGATCCGGCGCGGCCATCGCCTTCGGACGGATGGGCTCCATCGCCGGCCCGTTGATCGCGGGCGAGCTGCGCGCCGTGGGCTTCGGCCCCGACCAGGTGCTGCTCACCCTGGTCCCGGCCGCTGTGGTCACGGCGCTTGGGGTCTTCGCCTTGACCACCTTCTGCGAACCCTACGCGCTGGACTGACCTTCGGCCGCCCTAGCATGGCCTCCAGCCGGCTCGCACTGGGAGCCAGCTTGCGTCGACGTCATTGGCCTGGGTCTCGCATGGCAAGACAAGGGCAGGGCGCGCGACCCGGTCAACCAGGTCCGATGGGCTTGCCCTTGATCAAGGCGACGAGGCGATCCTCCTGCCAGACTTCGATGTCTCGGCCACGGCCCACGACCGACTGCCCATATTCGCATGCCCGGGTGTCATCCGAACTCTCAAATACATAGAGCGGCTTCACGCGTTTGGGGCGGCCGCTCAGGATAAGGCGATACATGGGCATGTGAGAAGGTCGTGCTTCGTTTGGCGCTGGATCGAGTCATGAGGAAGCGGACGGCAAACCGCAAGGTTTTGCGGGGCGCGGCGGGATTTGAGAGACCATGATTCATGGCGCGCCTTGCCGGATCGCTCGACATGCGACACGAGAGCGGATCAGACGCGGGCCATGTCCCGGGCCGCATCGCGGGCAGGGCTCGGACGCAGGCCTGGGAACGCAACCAGTAGCGCGTGAGGAACCTTGAAACGGCTAGCCCTCTACCACCCAAGTGGCGGCTCAGGTCGAACCCACAATCCTTTCGGCAAGGATGTCGCCAACCTCGAGCTGTTCAGGGCGATCCTGCGGCATGGCAATTTTGACCAGATCGACTTCCTGACCGTCCCAGGCCTCTCGGCCGAGGAGATCGTCGAGACACTGACCCCCGGAGAGGTGGTTGGCGCAAGGATCAGGGCGACGCACCTGCTGGACCAGGCGCCGGCCCGGGCGTCAGGGGGCCTGCTACGCGGACATCCTGAGCTTGCCGATCTCGCCTGGCTGCGACGTGGCGGCGGGATGGAGACGGCCTACAGTCTGCTTGGGGTCGTCCACACCATCGGGCCGCCCGCCATGCGTCAGCTCATTTCGGCCGCTGCGATCTCACCGGTGCAGCCATGGGACGCGATCATCTGCACCTCGCCGTCGGTCCAGACGGCGTTGGACACCATGTTCACGGAGTGGACGGACTATCTCGGTGAGCGGTACGGTGGCTCCAGGGTCGTGCGGCCACAGTTGCCCCTCATTCCACTCGGCGTCGACGTGACGGCCATGGCGCGGCTGGCCGACCGGCCGGCCGAGAGGCAAACCATTCGGGAGGAGCTCGGCGCGGGCCCGGATGATGTGATCATCCTTTGGGTCGGCCGCCTGTCCTTCTTCGAGAAGGCGTTTCCCCAGCCGATGTTCCGGGCCGTGGAGGAGGCTGCCAGGGAGACCGGCGCGAAGGTTCATTTCGCGATGGTGGGCTGGTTCCCTGAGGAGCCCCGTGATCGCGAAGCCTATCTTGAAGCGGCCCGGGCCTATGCGCCCTCGGTCGCAGTCCACTTCATCGACGGCAACGATCGCGAGCGGCTCGGCGCCATGTGGGCGGGCGCGGACATCTTCCTGTCGCTGGTCGACAACATCCAAGAGACCTTTGGCATCACGCCGATCGAGGCGATGGCCGCAGGCTTGCCAGTGGTGGTCAGCGATTGGGACGGCTATCGCCATACCGTGGCCGATGGCGAGACGGGATTCCTCATTCCAACCCTCGGCGGTCTGCCGGGGGCTGGCCGAGGTCTGATCGCTCAGCACGTCACCGGGCTATTGAGTTATCAAACCTATGTCGGTGTCGTGGCCCAGCATACTGCTGTCGACGTCGCCGCGGCCGCCCAGCGGCTTTCGCAACTCATCGCCTCGCCTTCGCTTCGCGCGAGCATGGGGGCGTCAGGCCGCGCGCGCATGCGAGGAATGTTCGACTGGCCGGTGGTCGTGCGGGAACTTGACGGACTGTTGGAGGAGTTGGCGCAAATTCGACGTGCCTCGAGCGCCGAGCCAAGCCGCCATGCACACAACCCGGTCAAGAAGGATCCTTACGAGAGCTTCTCGAATTTCCCGACCGAGGTCGCCCAAGCCCGAACCCGGTTGAGCGTGCGCGAGGGCAGCGGCCTGAAGGACCTGGAGCGGACGAAGGCCGTATGGCTCGACCGGTTCGGCCAGGGCTGGCGCGCGACATACGAAGAGTGCGAGCGAGCTCTCGGGCTGGTGGCGCAGGCTGGCAGCCCGACCATCGGCGAGGTGGTGGCGCAATTTCCCGCGGCGCGTCGCCAGTCGGTCGTCCTGAGCATCATGTGGCTCTGCAAGCTTGGGATTCTGGGCTGGCGCGCCCCGATGCGGGCCGAGGACGGAGCCCCGTCAAGTGGCTGACCGGTCAGACCCTGCTGATCCCGATCTCTGGCGGGTCGTCGCCTACGCGCGAGCCTGAGCCTTCCGCGCCCGGCTCGCAGCCACCATAGCGGCCTTGCGCAGGTCATTGGGCAGGGTCGCGAACCAGGCCTGGGGCGAGAGTCGTTCGCCCACCCGCCGTCGACCTGCCTGGCGCAGGTGGCTGGCCAGCACGGGATCGGCGCGTAGCCGTACGAGGGCTTGGGCGGCGGCCTCGACGTCTGGGTTGGCCCAGGTCTGACCCTTGTAGATCCTCTGCGGGTCGTCCACCGCCACCGGGGCGCAGGGCACGACCAGGGCGCAGGTCTGGTCCATGAAGTCGGTGTTACCTGACCAGCCCGTGGCGATGACAGGCACCGAGAGCGCCATGGCCTCGGCGATGGTCAGGCCGAAGCCCTCGGCCCGGTGCAACGAAATAAGCACGTCGGCCGAAGCGATGAGGGCCTTTACCCGCGCATAGGGCCAAACGGCGTCCAGCACCTCGACGTTAAGCGGCGCGATGCGGCGCAGTTCGGCCAGAAGTTCGGGGAAGAGGCCGCCGTTCTGGGTCTTGATCACGAGCCGCGCGGTCGTGTCGCCTGGAAAGGCTCGGGCGAAGGCGGCGATCACGCCCTGCGGGTTCTTGCGGGCCATCGATGAGTTGAAGTCAAACAGGGTGACGGCCAGGAACCCTGGCTCGCGCGGCAGGGGCGCCACGTCTCGATAGTCCTCAAGGAAGATCGGGTGCGGCACCACCCGCACCGCCGTCTTGGCCCCGGCGAAGGCGCTGGCCGTATACTCGCTGGGCGCCCAGACCTCGTCCACGAGGGCGGCGCCCTTCAGCCAGGTCTTGGGCGCCTTGGGCAGTTCCCACGCCCAATAACCGAACCGCGGACCCAACACACGCCTGGGTCCCAGATAGGCCATGGCCGCCAGAAGTTCGGGAGGGTTGATGTGGAAGATCCACGGGCCGGGTGCGCGCGCGGCGTCCGCCGCCCCAATCCAGTCAAGCTTCGCCCCCGAGACATCCACGGCCTCCACCGGCACGCCCAAGGCCTGGAAGGCGCGGACGGCGAACCGCGCCGAGGCCGAAATGCCGTAGGACCCACCGAAGTCGCCCACCACCCGGATCGGACCGTCATAGGCTTGGCCCTCGTGGGGTCGGCGGGCCAGGGCGCGGACATAGGCCTCCAGAGCCGGCCTCAAGATAGGTTGCACGGCGAGCCGTACGGGCTCGGGCGTCATTTGCCGCCACAAGCGGCGCGCGTTGCTCAGCAGGCTCATGCCGCCGTGCGCCAGGTGACGCCTTGAGCAAGCAAGGCCACGGCGTCGGCGGGTATCAGATAGGGATGGGCTCGGTGGTGTACTCGCTCGGCCATGGCCGGGGGCGGGGCGGGCGCGCCGCTGGGTGTGCGAAACCGACTCGCCATGGCGTCGAAGACCAGCACCTCGGCCGGAGCGCAACCCTCATGCCAGGTCTCAACGACAAAAAGGTGACTGACGCGCCCAACGGCCTGTTGGCGAGAGAGCGCAGGCGGCTCTCGGCGCACGGTCAGCCGGGCCAGCTCCCAGATCGGGTGGCTGTCGACGGCCGGTGGCAGGGCCGAAAGGTCTATGCCGACCTCCGCAAGCCCTCCGCCGATCAACCAGCGCAGGAAGGCGAACCGCTGCCGGAACGTGAGGAGCGGGAACAGCTTCTGCAGGTCGCCGCGGCTTTCCCAGATCTCCAGGAACAGCCGCGTGAACGGAAGCCCGCGGGCGAGTTCCGGCACGGGGGCGTCGAAGCGGCGTCGCAGCGCCGCGCTGAGTTCGCCGGGCCAGCCCGCGCGATCGGCCAGCCCATAGGCCGCCAGGCGCAGCCCCGCCTTGGTCGTTTCACCCTTCACATAGCGCGCCGCGTGCAGCGGCAGGTCGGGGTCCCGCAACGCGTCGAGCGGGATCAGCCGGCCGGAGAACCGGCCGTCCAGCGACTCCGGCCCCAGCAGCCAGGCCTTCAGCCCCTCCGGGTCGGAGGCGAAGCGGTCGCGCAGGTCCTTGCGACCCGCCAACAGGGCGTCGATGGCGGGTGTCGCCGGCCCAGCCATCAGCCAGGCGGCCAGTTCGCCCGAAGGCGCCAGCCAGGGACCCTCCGGCGGCGGGACCGGTTCGCGAACGCCCTTGCCGGGCTCGACGGAGAGCCAAGCCTCGGCCTTGGCAGTCAGGCCGCCGCCGAAGTCCTCGCCCATCCGGGCTGCGGCCAGCAGCCGGCGGCGCTGGGCCGTGGTGGCGAGCTGGCCCGACGGGAAGGCGCGGTGGCCGTAGGGGACCTGAGCGGCCTGCTGATGACCGTTACGCCGCAGGACGGCCGCGTAGTCGGCGAGGAGCCCCGCTAGCGGCGAGTCCGCCGCCACGGCGATCCGATCCTGGTGCTTGGAGAGCAGGCCGGGATGGGCGGGATCGAAGCCGGAGAAGTGGAAAAAGCCCAGCGACTGGCCATCGACGGCCCAGCCGGTCTGAGTCTGGGCAAGCTCCCGCCCTTCCAGGTTCCAGTAGGCCAGGTTGAGGGTCGGCGTGCGCAGCAAGGCCAGGTCGCTCACCAGGCCAGGCGCGAGGTCCATCCACTTCTGGTCGGTGAACAGGCCGGCAGCGGGATCGACCCGGCAGTCGAACCGGCACTTCTCCGCCCACCAGGCCAGCAGGGCGTCGATCTGTGGCTCGGCGCGGGCGGCCATGAAGCCGAGGTTGTAGGCGCCCGAGGTCAGGATGACGTGGTCGTTGGGATTGGCTTCGCCCGGCAGAGGGCGCGTCATGTGTGGGGTCAGGACCAGGGGCGCGCGCGTTAGGCCCTCGCGCACCTCTTCAAGCGGCCGATAGACCCAGATGTCCGGATCCAGATAGGCGCCCGAGGTCACGCCGTCCTCGGCGAGCAGGGCGCGGAAGGCATGCGGCTTGACTGCGGTGTTGAGCTCGAGCGCGTCGTAGTAGGCGCACATAACGCCGTAGTCGGGAACCAGGGTCGCCGCGTCGATCACTCGGATCTTCGGATCGGCGAAGGCGATGGGACCGTCGGTGGTCACGACCACGCGGGCCGCTTTGGGCTCGGCGACCGCCAGGCTCTCCATCAGGCTCGCCGCCTGGGCCGCGTAGTTGCGCGACACGATGGTGAAGATGACGTCCACAGGCGCGGCTCCGGGCTGTCGACGATCTATCAGGCGGCGGCCAGCAGTTCGTCCAGCTTCTTGATGCTGGTCACGGGCGAGGCGACGCCGCTTTCGATTCGCATGACCTTGTTGCAGTAGAGCCTGATCAGGTCGAGATCGTGTGAGGCCAGCACCAGGATGCCGGCCCGTTCCATCAGGCCCAGCAACCGCTTGTGGGCGATCTTCTGGAATTCGGCGTCACCCACGGCGATCCATTCGTCCATCAGGATCACGTCGGCCTCCACGGCCGTGGAGACGGCGAAGGCCAGGCGCGCCTGCATGCCGGCGGAATAGGTCTTCAGCGGCATGGCCAGGAAGGGACCAAGGCCGGTGAAGTCGGCGATCTCCTCGAGCTTGTCCTCGATCTCCCGCGCCGTGAGGCCGGCGATGCGGCCGCGCAGGCGGATATTGTCGAGGCCGGTGGCCGACGGGTCGATGCCGAGATTGAGGTCGAGCAGGGCCGCGATCTGGCCATGGACGTCGATGGTGCCCTCATCGGGCTCGTAGGCGCCTGACAGGGCTCGCAGAAGCGTGGTCTTGCCAGAGCCGTTATGGCCGATCAGGCCCAGTCGGTCCCCAGCGCGCAAATGCATGCTGACCTTCGAAAGCGCCGTCACCTCGGTGGCACCGGTCATCGTCCGGCCGAGCTTGCCGCCCACCGTGATGCTGGCCAGCCGCTTCTTCAGCGACTTGGCGTCCACCCCGTAGACAGGGAAGCGCAGGGTGAGGTCGGTGACGCTGATCGAGACCTGAGGACCCTTCATAGGTAGTGCACGATCCGTCGCCGAATGTTGGAGAAGATGGTGAAGGTGGCGCCCCAGCCGACCAAGGCCATGGCGCCCAGCACCAGATAGGTGGTCGCGCCCGGCGCCTGCCCCAGCAGCGGAGCGCGGACGGCCTCCAGCATGTGGTGGAACGGGTTCAGCAGCAGAACCGCATGGTTCACCAGCCGCCCGCCCGGCAGCCAGAACACCGGCGTCATGAACATGGCGAACTGGGTGATCGAGGCGACGATCTGCGGGATGTCGCGGAACCGGGCCGAGGCCATCGCCGTGGCCAGGCAGATCCAGCCCAGGTTGAGCATGACCAGGACCACCCCCACCAGGGCCAGGGGCGCGTTGGCCTCGCGCCAGTGGTCATAGATGATCAGCACGCCCACGATGATCACCAGATGGTGGGCCAGGTTGATGACGTTGCGCAGCACCGTGCGCCAGATGAAGGTCATCATCGGCAGCGAGGTCTGACTCAACATGCCCGAGGCGCCGACGAAGGCGCCGCAGCCCTCGACGATCACATTCGAGATCAGCCCCCAGAACACGATGCCGATGGCGACATAGGGAATGAAGTCGTGGACCGGGATCTTGAACAGGTTGGCGTAGAGGAAGCCGATCCCGCCGACCATCAGGCCCATGGAGAGCGTGATCCAGAACGGACCGAGGATCGAGCCGCGGTATCTGGACACCACATCGTGCCAGGCCAGGGACCAGGCGAGGCCGATCCGCTGGAACGAGCCGCGCAGGTCGGCGAACGCCATGCTGAACTCGTGCATGGGCCCGCGCCGACCGGTGCGCACCATGTGTTGTACGGATTGCATCTCGTCTCCCGACTGACTTCCGGACGCGAAACGTCCGCAAGCCGTCGCGCGGTGGGTAACAGGTCGCTTTTTGCGGCGCAAGCATGGCGGACGCGGCGGAATCGACCGGGAATCAGCGGGTTCGAATCTACAGATCGGGGCGCTGTTTCGCGCCGCAACCCAGGCCGAGACCCGGAGCTGAGATTACGGATACGGGAAGCCCTAACCGCCTCATACGCTAATCGCGTATTATACCATTGACAGGATACGCGATTAGCGTATGTTCGCCGGATGGAAGTCGTTCGCACGGCGGCGTTTGAGCGGGCCGCCAAGAAGCTTGGCGCGTCGACTGAAGAGCTCGACGCCTTGGAGCGAGCCATCGCGGCCGACCCAGACGTTGGTGATGTGATCAAAGGCCTCGGCGGGGCCCGAAAGATACGCTTCGCGATGAAGGGCAAAGGGAAGCGTGGCGGCGGACGGGCGATCTATGTCGTGATCCGAGTTCGTGACGCGGCCTATCTGTTGATCGCCTATTCCAAGGGCGATCAGGTCGAGATTTCCAACACCCAGAGAGCCGCCATTCTAGCCTTCGTGGAGAGCTTCAAATGAAGATCACCGAACAGGATACCGATTTCGGGCGCGAATTGCTGGCCAGCCTGCAAGAGGTTCGTGACCACCTGGACGGCAAGATCGCCCTGCCGACCCGGATCATCGACGCCATGCCGGCGTCGCGGGTGAAGGCCATCCGCAAGGCCGTCGCCAAGAGCCCCAAGGAGTTCGAGCGCCGCTTCGGCGTGCCGGCCCGAACCCTTGAGGGATGGGAGCAAGGCCGCAAGCTGGACATCGCCGGCCGGGTTCTCTTGACCGTGATCGAGAGGGACCCGGACGCGGTGGAGCGCGCGCTGGCAATAGACCCTTTGATCTCGGGCGTTGCGCTTGAAGAGATGGACGCGGCGGTCCTACGGGAGGCGCAGCGGCGCTACACCCGCGAATGACGACTACAATTCGTTAGTCCGATCAGGAAACTCCGCATGACCTGATGCGTGTCCACAGTCGGTGCTTAAGCTTCGACGCAAGGCGATATCTCCCCTCTTGCCTAGCCTGAACCTTCAATCTCCGTAGTCTTTGAATGGCCGGCACGCTGGAAATTATCAAACTAGACATCTAAGTGACCCAATACAGTTGTGTATATACGGTTGGACGGTATCCTAAAGTATAGGGCGGCGTCCGATCGTGGGCAACTGCTAGAGCTCGCCGTCGTCCTCAAACGGCGGCGGGCTGGTCTTCATATGGGCGTGGTCGGCGCGGTACTGGTTGAAGTGCTTGCGCTCGGCGGGGGAGGGCTGGTCGACATCGCGGACCAGGCCGCCATAGGTGAGTTCGCGGGCCGTGCGCTTGCGGACCACGAACTCGATGCCGCACTCGCCGATCGGCGTCAGCGTCTGGTCGAAGCGGGGCAGGTCGTAGCGGAAGGTGGAGTTGAGCAGGGCCACCTTCTCCACGTCGGCGGCGGGGCCGAGGTTCGACAGCAGCTCCAGCACGTTGATCGAGGCCTCGCTCCAGGAGCGGGCCTTGAGCATGGTGAAGGTCCACTTGTGGTCGCGGTTGTGGGTCGAGGGCCAGACGCCCTGTTCGTACAGGTCCTCGTCGGGGACGGTGACGATCAGGAAGCCGCCGGGCTTGATGGCTCCGAACCAGGCCGCCAGGCCCGCGCGCGGATCGACCAGGTGCTCCAGGCAGTGGCTGGAATGAACGAAGTCGAGGCTGTCCTTCTCGACGCCCTCCAGGAACTGCGCGTCGCCGTCCTCCCAATCCCAGACCCGGACGGATTTCAACTCGGGGAAGAACGGCACATAGAGCGACAGCGGGTCGGGCTTGCCGCCGATGTCCAGGCCCTCGCCTACGAACCAGCGGCGGGCGAAGTTGGGGTCGGCCATGCGCCGGACAATGGATTTGGAGAGTTCTTTCACGTCGCGCGTCCTAGCGGGTTTCTCTGGCTACCGCACGTCCCAGGATTCAGCGCCAGTGGGCGTGAACCGGGCGGCCTGGGCCGCGCCGCCGAAGGTGGCCAGCAGGCGCTTGAGCCCTTCGCGGCGGGTGGGGTCAACCAGGAACATCATGAAGCCGCCGCCGCCCGCGCCGCTCACCTTGCCACCGAACACCCCGAAGCTCTTGGCGGCCTCATAGACCTTGTCGATCTGCGGCGAGGAGATGTTGTGGGCGATCTGCTTCTTCGAGCTCCAGCCTGAGTCCAGCAGGGCGCCGAACCGGGCGAGGTCGCCGGCGACCAGAGCGTCGCGCATCTCGAAGGCGCCGGCCTTGAGCGCATGCAGGCTCTCCATGGACTTGGCCTCATGGCTGCGCATCTTGGCGGTCTGCTCGTCGATGATCGCGGCGGACTCGCGACTGACCCCGGTGAAGTAGAGGACCAGAGAGGCCTCAAGCTCCTTCATCACCCGGGCCGGGACCTCGACGGGCTCGACCTCCACCTGCGAACCGGCGGCGAACCGCATCAGGTTGAGGCCGCCGAAGGCCGCGGCGTACTGGTCCTGGGCGCCGCCGGCCAGGGCCAGCTCCCGGCGCTCGATATCGAAAGCGAGCGCCGCGACGGCCTGGGCGTCCATCTCCAGGCCCATGAACCGGCGCATGGCCTCGACCATGGCCACCACCAGGGCCGAGGACGAGCCCAGTCCGGAACCGGGCGGGCAGTCGGCGGAGGTGATCAGGGTCAGGGGGATGGCCCGGCCGCCGGCATGGTCGGCCATGAAGCGGTTGTAGACGCCCTTGAGCAGCCGCAACGGCTCATCGGTGGGCAGAGGGGCGCTCGCCCTGGCCTGCCAGTCGATCTCGCCGTCGGCGGCGACCAGCCGGACCTGGTCGTCCTTGCGAGCCTGGATGGTCACATGGGCGAAGAGGTCGATGGCGGCGTTCAGCACCACCCCGCCGTGCTCGTCGCAATACGGCGCCACGTCGGTTCCGCCGCCGCCGAAGCCTAGTCGAAGGGGGGCGCGGGCGCGCACCAGTTCGTGACGCATCGTCGTCGGTCGGTCCAAGCTTCGTATCCGGGGTCCTGGCCGGGGTAGTCGCGCGCGGCATGCTTTGCAACCACGAACGGCCCGTGTAAGCCAGCCGCTTGTGGCGGTGATCCCCATTCGATGCAGCCGACCGAAACATTCCAGCCGCCCTTCGCCGGCCCATTCACGGGCTCGCTCGACTCCGCCCTGCTGGACGCCCGGATCTGGCTGGTCGTGCCTTGCTACAAGGTCCGCGACCACATCCTGAAGGTCATCGCCAAGTCGCCGTCCTGGGTCGAGGGCATCGTCTGCGTGGACGACGCCTGCCCCGAAGGCACGGCCGACTTCCTGGAATCGCAACCTCTCGATCCCCGCGTGGTGGTGATCCGGCTGGCGGAGAACCAGGGCGTGGGCGGGGCGGTGATCGCCGGTTACGCCGAGGCCGAACGGCGCGGCGGGCGGATCCTGGTCAAGGTCGACGGCGACGACCAGATGGACCTGACCTATCTCTCCCAGCTGGTGGCGCCGATCCTCCTGGGCGAGGCCGACTACGCCAAGGGCAACCGCTTCACCTCGATCAGCCACCTGACCGCCATGCCGCGGGTGCGCATCTTCGGAAATGCGGCGCTCAGCTTCGCGGCCAAGGTCTCCACCGGCTACTGGAACGTCTTCGACCCCACCAACGGCTTCACCGCCATCGAGGCCAGCGTCGCCAAGCGGGTGATCGAGAAGCGCATCTCGCGCCGATTCTTCTTCGAGACCGACCTTCTCTACCACCTGGGCACCCTCCGCGCGGTGGTTCGCGACGTGCCGATCCCCGCCCGCTACAGGGACGAGGTCTCCAACCTGCGGATCGGCGCCATCGTCGGACCCTTCGCACTCAAGCACCTGAAGAACTTCACCCTGCGGATTCTCGGCCAGTACTTCGTGCGCGACTTCAACGTCGCCACGCTGGAAATGCTGATCGGCGCGGGGTTCCTGAGCTTCGGCGCCGGCTACGGCCTGCACTGGCTGGCGGTGCGCGATCCGGGCCAGGCGGCCTCGGCCGGCGTGGTCATGACCGCGGCCCTACCGGTGATCATCGGGGTGCAACTGCTGCTGCAGGCTATGAACTTCGACGTCATCAACGTGCCGAGCCGGCCGATCCACCCTTATCTGCGCACGCTCGAGCGCATCGCCAGCGAGTAGCCCCTCCATGGGATGGACCAACGCCTTACTGTGCTCGCTGGTGGCCGTGGCCCTGCCCATCGGCCAGGTGATGTTCAAGTGGGCGGCGCTCTACAGCGTGCGACTCGAGGGACCGTTCGTCTGGCGGGTGCTCCAGAACTGGCCGCTGATGGGCGCCTTCGCCTGGTACGGCGGTACGGCCCTGCTCTGGTTCTATGTGCTGACGCGGGTGCCCCTGTCGGCCGCCTACGTCTTCTCGCTGATCGGCTCAGCCCTTGTGCCGGTTGCCGCTTGGGTGATCTTCAAGGAGCCGCTCTCGTGGCCCATGGCCATCGGGTACGCCTTGATGCTGGCGGGCTTCCTCGTCATCGTCAGCCAGGTGCGAGCCTAGTTGAGGGTGTCGGGTGGGGGTGCGTCGGTGGAAGTTCGAGATCGAGCGGCGGTGGCGGCATATCGCATCGTTCTCCTAGGCGGACTTCTCATCACGCTCGCGGCTAGCCTGCCCGGTCACATGTCGGTGGACTCCATCATGGAGCTCCATGAGGGGAAGTTCGGTGTCCGCGAGACGTTCGGCCCGGCGGTCTACTCCAAGATCCTCGGCCTATTTGACGAGGTGCTGCCCGGGACCGCGCTCTATGTCACGTCAAGCGCCCTCATACTGTTTGGCGCGTTGGCGTCGCTGACCGATTTACGGGGCCGCGCGACCTGGTCGGCCACGGCGTTGGCGGCCGTGCTCGTGCTTTCCCCGACCCTGCTGCTTTACCAAGGGATTGTCTGGAAGGATGTGCTCTTCGGCAACCTCACGGTGGCGGCCTTCGTCCTGCTAGCCCATGCCGAGCTCGCCAGAGGGGATCCGGCGCGGCGCTGGGCGACCTTGGTCGCGGCGGGCGTTGCCTTGGCGGTCGCGATGTCGGTACGTCAGAACGGGTTGATACTGGTTCTTGCCGCGGCGGCGGCCGTGGGCTGGCAAGAACGGTCAAAGGGTTGGGCCGCTGGGCTAGCATGGGGCGGCGTCAGCCTTGTCGCCGTTGTAGCGCTAGCGCAGACGCTGAACGTCTTGGCCCAGCCGGTCAGGGCTGGTCCTGACAAGGCGTTTGAGAGCGGCCTGCGGATTGTCCAGCACTACGACATCGTGGGGATCTTGGCTCACGCGCCCGAGGCCAGGCTGGCCGTTGTCGCCAGGACGCGACCGGAAGCCGCTCGTGTGATCGAGACGGAGGGCCGAAGAGTATATTCCTCGGAGCGCATCGATAGTTTTGATCAGAGTCCGCAGCTTGCACCGGCTCTGTGGAAAACCTCCAAAGAGGATATGCGAGCTCAATGGTTGGAGCTCGTTTCGAACCATAGTGGCGCCTATTTCGCGCACCGCTGGGAGGCGTTTGTCTGGGTGTTGATCAACCCGCAGCTGGAACGATGTGTCCCAATCCACGTGGGGGTCGATGGCCCCGCATCGCATCTCGTGGCCCTTGGCATCCCAGCGGGACAAAGCCGCGCCAACGTGGCCATCGCGAACTACGCGACCTGGTGGTACGTGACGCCGTTCTACTCGCACCTGGCTCTCGCCGCGGCGGCCCTGATCGTCGCCGGCTTCCTGGTCTTCCGTCGCGAGGGCGCCGACATGGTGATCGCCGCGCTGATGCTGGGAGCCTTGGCTTTTGCCGGGAGCTTCTTCCTGATCTCCATCGCCTGTGACTACAGATATCTTTACGCCCTCGATCTGGCGGCGGTGGCGGGGCTTCTCTATCTGGCCTTGGACCCGCCGGTCGTTCGCTTCGCGCGGGGGCCGTGACGGGCGGAGCCTGCGCATGAAGTCGATCCTGATCGCGATGCTCTCGACGGCTGCGGCTGTCCTGGGCGGTTGCGATGAGCCCGCGCCCTGGGCCAAGCTCGCAAATGTACCCCCGGAAGCACAGGGGCCCGCCAATCCACGCGCCCAGAATGTGACCTGGAACGAGGCTGCGGGCGCCTTCGAGATCGGCGGCAAGGCGCTCAAGGCCGGACGCCTCTGGACCTTCGACGGCTCCACGGAGGGCTTCGTCCTGGCCGGCGGCTTCGTGCTCCCGGCCGCGCCCACCGGGCTCGCGGTGCGCAATGTCGATTTCGACCCGATGCTGCGCTCGCCCAAGGGGCTGGAGCTTGACGGAGACCGCTACTCCCTGGTGCTGGTGCGCCTGACCCGCCATCGGCCCGGTGCGGCCTGGGACGGGGCGATCTTCTATTCCACCGCCAACCACGGCGAGTCGGGCGACTTCCGGTCCAAGCCGGTGGAGGGCGCGGCTCCCGGCGTCAACGAGACGGTGGTGCTGGTCTACGACATGGCCCACCCGAAGAAGGGCGGCGCTGACTGGACCAACTCGCTCATCGACAGCCTCCGGATCGATACCGACGACCAGGCCGGCGGGACCTTCACCATCCACCAGATCGCGGTGACCGAAAATCCGGGACCCGCGGCCCTGGGCGTCACGCCGCCGGCCCCGGTCGAGGTGAAGGATGAGGCGAAGGCCAAGGACGAGCTTCCCGAGGCGCCGAAGACCTAGTCGCCGGCCAACTCTTCCAGCCGCGCGGCGTAGCACAGGCCGATGGCGCGGGCGCTGAAATGGGTGCGGATGTGGCGTCGGGCGCGGGCGCCGAGCGCGCGGGCCTCGGCCGGATCGTCCACCAGCCCGGCCAGGAGCTGCACGGCGTGGTCGACGCTGGGGTCGGCCCAGACCTGGCCCTCGCCGAACAGATAGGCCCCCTCGGCCACCGGAATCAGTTTGTAGTCGACCAGCCGGCTGGTCTGCGGGGTCATGTAGTCGAGATTGCCGGAATAGGCGGTGGCCACCGCGGCGCGGCCCATGATCATCGCCTCGGCCGGCCCCCGCCCGAAGCCCTCGGACCGGTGCAGGGAGACGAAGGCGTCGGCGCAGCGCACCAGGTTCTTGATCTCATTGTCCGATAGCTGCCGGGTGATCGACTGCGCACGCGAGCCCAAAGCCGCGAGCCTGGCCTCCAGCGCCCGGCGGCCCGGATTGTCATCCTTGCCGCCCTTGTACTTGACGACCACATGCAGCGACGCGTCCGGCCGCAGGGCGACGAGCTTCTCGAAAGCCTCCAGCATGGCGAAGGGATTCTTCCGCTCGGCGTAGGAGGAGAAGTCGAAGAAGAACAGGCAGACGAAGGCGTTCTCTGGAATGCCGAAATGCCGCCGTCCCAGGAAGGCCGACACCGTCATCTCCACGGCCAGGGGCATGTGGACCACCGGCCGGTCCACGGCCCCGGCGATGCACTCGCGGATGAATTCCGACGGCGCCCAGACCTCGTCGAACCGCTCCAGGATACGCGCCCAGGGCTCGGGATATTTCGCCAGCTCCCAGGCCGGGTAGATGATGTTGTAGGCGCTCTGGAAGGCGGGGCCCGAGCCGATGTGCTCCAGCACCCCCATGGCTTGCTCGACCTCGTCGGCGTTGATGCAGAAGAGGTTGGTCTTCTCCGACAGGGCGGTGACGACATCGCCGCCGAACTCCCGCTCGAAGTCCGGGTCCTTGCCGCGGTCCATGCCGTAGACATCCAGCAGGCCGGCCTTCACCCCGACCGCCTTCAGCGCCCGCTGGGCCGAGCGGACATGCTCGGCCATGCCGATGGCCGAGAACGGATGTCCGACCAGGACGAGGTCGCCGCTCATGACTTGTCCACCAGGTCGGCGTCGTAGGCGTTCTTCACCGCCTCCAGCCAGCCGTGGCCGAACCGCTGGTCGGGCTCCAGGTGCGCGCCCTCGGCCCATTCGTTCCAGGCGTTGATGAAGACGATCCGTTCGTCGCCGAAGTTCTGGCGACGCGTCTCCTCGAACATGGCCTCGAGCCAGGCCTGGAAAGCGCCGGGCGTGGCGTGCTGGTAGGACCAGCCGCCGTCCTGGCGCCGGGCGGTGTTGTCCCAGGAGGGCATCACGCCGCGGAACCGGGTGTGAGCCGGCGGCGGGGTGTCCAGATAGCGCCGCACCATGGCCCGGTAGTCGTTCACCCGGCCCTCGAAGCGCGGATTGTACAGCGGCCCCGGCGGATGGATCAGGGCGCCCGCGCCCGAGGGCGGGAACTCCACCGAGGCGTCGAAGCCAAGGCTGGTCGGGTCGGTCTTGCCACCGGCGTTCTCGAAGCTCTCGACGAAGGCCAGGTAGATCTCGCCGATCCCGACCTTGCGGCAGTGGTCGCGCCAGGCCTTGGTCCAGGCCCTGGCGTCTGGCAGCAGGCCGGGCCGGTAGATCAGCACGAGCGGCTTGCCGCCGATCCGGATGTAGTTGGGCCGGATGAGATAGGGCGCCATCTCGGCGATCAGGGCTTCGGCGTCGCCCTTCGCATAGGTCTGGGCCAGCAGCACGTCACGCGCCTCGCCGTCCCAGGTCCGGGTCCAGTTCTCGTTGGCCCAGCACAGGCAGAAGGGGAAGTCGTCCGGCTTGCTGTCGAGCAGGGGCTCCAGCGGTTTTTCCAGCACCCGGCGACCGCCGGTGAACCAGTAGAAATAGTGGCAGAAGCCGCTCACCCCGTAGCGCTGGGCGAGTTCGGCCTGGCGCTGCAGGGTCTGAGGATCCGACAGGTCGTAGAAGCCGAGGTCAGCAGGCAGGTGGGGCTGATAGTGCCCGCGATAGTTCGGCAGGGCCCGAGTGACATTGGTCCACTCGGTGAAGCCCGCGCCCCACCACCGGTCGTTCTCCGGGATGGCGTGGAACTGCGGCAGGTGGAAGGCGATGGTCCGCACCGCGTTCAGCGCCTCCAGCCGCTCGCCCCAGCGTTCGACGAAGGCCTGCTGGTTGCGGGTGGCCAGACGGTGCTTGTAGCCGGCGTCGATGGAGTTGGCGGTGACGCTCAGGTGGTGGACGATCTCGGCGGTCGGCTCGTAGATCACCCGCAGGCCGCGCTCGCGCAGCCGGAAGCAGAGGTCGGCGTCCTCGCAATAGGCCGGCGCGAAGGCGAGGTCGAAGCCGCCCAGCTCGGCGAACACCTTGCGCCGCACCATCAGGCAGGCGCCAGAAGCGTAGTCGACCTCGCGCCGCACGTTCCAGCGGGCCAGGTCCGGGTCCTCGAACAGGCCGATCATCTCGGCGGCGCCGTCGACACCGATCCGCGCCCCGGCCTCCTGCAGCCGGCCGTCGGGGAACAGCATCTTCGGCGCCGTGGCGCCGACGTCCTTCTCCTCGGCGAAGGGGGCGAGCAGGGCGGCCAGCCAGCCGGGGCGCACCTGGACGTCGTTGTTCAGGAAGACCACGAACTCGCCCCTGGCCTTGTCCGCGGCCTTGTTGCAGGTGCGGATGAAGCCGAGGTTCTCGGCGTTGGTGATCAGCTTGAGGCCCGCGACCCTGGCCAGGATCGCGCTGGTGGCGTCTGACGACGCGTCGTCGATGACGATCACCTCGGCGCGCTCCAGTCCGCCGGCCGTCTGCAGGGCCGCCAGGCATTCGAGCGTGAAGGTCAGGTTGTTGTAGGCCGGGATGACGATGGAGACCTTGGGGCGCGACACGGCCTCGAAGGCCAGTTCGGCCGCCGCCTTCTCCACATCCCGCTCGGCCACCGAGATCAGCCTGGGCCTCTTGGCCTTCACCTTGGCGACGGCGCGTTCCTTGGCCCGGCGTCGGTCCAGGGTCATGTCGCGATAGGCCTGGATGTCGTAGGCGCCGGCGTCGCGCATGCGGCCGGAGCTGCGGAGTTGCTCGAACAGGCCGTCGTCGCCCAGGGCGCGGCGGCCGACGGCGCCCGGCTCGGGCTTCGGGGCCCGCGACAGGGCCCAGTGCAGCAGGCCCGCCACCGGCGTCTCGGCCGCCTCGGGATGCTCGATCAGATAGTTCGCCTCGTTGAAGTCGGCAGCCGGGGAGACGCCCTCGAAGGCGCCCTCCATCAGATAGTGGATCACCGGATGTTGGTCCGACGGCGCGGTGGGGTTCTGCTCCAGATAGAAGGCCACGTCGAAATGGGCGGACGGGTTACGCCGCTGCTCGGCCCCGTAGTCGAGGAAGTGGGAGAGGGCGTTGGAGCCCAGTGGGGCGGCGTCGCGATAATGCTCGGCGTACCAGACCGCCTCGAACAGCGGGTGGGGGCTGCGACCCTCGACCGCGCCGCTAGTCACATAGTGCAGCAGGGGGGCCAGGCCGCGGTCGGCGACATCGGGATTCTGGGCCAGGTACCAGTCGCCCGCGAACAGCGGGTGGGGGTCATAGCCACGCCGCCAGCCCTCGCGCAGATAGTGGATCAGCGGGTTCTCGCCGGAGTCGGCCACCTCCTCGGCCTGGCCGACGTAGTAGCGCAGGTCGAACAGGGGATGGGGGTCGAAGCCCTCCACCGCCCCGCGATGAATGAAGTGCTGCAGGGCGCTTAAGCCCGTGGCCGCCACCTTCACGGCATGGCGGCCGCGATAGTCCTTGAGGTCGAACAGCGGGTGTGGGTCGCGGCCCTCGCGGTCGCCGGCCACCAGGTAATGGGCCAGGGGCGCCCAGCGGGTGCCCATCAGGTCGGGGTTCTTCTCCAGGTACCAGGTCTGGTCGAACAGGGCCTTGGGGAAGGTCGCCGAATCGGGACCGGCCCTCACATAGTCCACCAAGCCCTTCACCGGCCCGCCTTCGCGGCCGAGATTGCGGTCGACCCGCAGGTCCCAGAGACCGGAGCGGGCGATCAGGGCCGCGCGGCCGGGCCACTTGGCCCGCGCCAGCATCAGGTCGAACTTCTGCTCGGTGGCGCCCTTCTCGGCCAGGCCCACCCGGCGGGCGGCGGCCTTGCGGAATCGGTTCCAGCGATCCTCGGCCACCACGCGTCGCGCCTTGTGCAGGGCGCGACGCTTGGCCAGCAGGGCGTCTGCGGCGGCGGGGTCGGGCTTTGGTTTTGTCGGTCGTCTGGCCAAGGCAGGGGCTCTAGCGGCCCGCGATCATGGTGTCGACCATGGCTTCGATCGTGGAGAGCTCCGACCGCAATCGCGCGACCTGGCCTTCCAGGGTGGAGATGTAGCGCAGGTCCATGGCCCGCAGGCCTCGCGCCTCAACCAGATCTGCCCGGGCAAGGTCCAGCGCCCGCGCGGCGGGTGAGACAAATACCCCCATCTGCGCCTTCATGTCGGCGACTTCGACGGCCACCTGGTCGAGCGCCTCGGAATCGCGCGGCGCGTCGCGAGCCGCAGCTTCAAACCAGTCGTAGGCCCGCTGGGCCAGAGGGCCTACGAGTGGAATGGCGCTAAGGTCGCCGCCCCCA
This sequence comes from Phenylobacterium sp., assembly GCF_036677185.1. Classification (GTDB taxonomy): domain Bacteria; phylum Pseudomonadota; class Alphaproteobacteria; order Caulobacterales; family Caulobacteraceae; genus Phenylobacterium. The sequence continues at coordinate 59,419 of NZ_JAKFEN010000021.1, read as the reverse complement.
GCGTCGTGGCGCAGGTCGGTGGTCAGGAAGGCGTCGATCTCGCTGGCGGCGCGCTCGCTGAGGCGGGGAAGTGCTGCGCCGTGCGCCGCCTCGATCCGTGTGACCTCCGCCCGCCAGTCGGCCAGCAGGCGGTCGTACCCGACGAATGCGCGCGGCATGTCGCGGGAATAGAGTTCGGCCGCCAACATGTAGGTGACCCACAGCAGGACCGACTTCTCGACCGGAAAGCCGTCACGCCGCATGAGCGATTTGGCCACTGACAGAGGATGGCGCACGGGCATCACCGCGCGGGCCGGCATGTTGCGGGCCTTCAACGTGGCGCGCCACAGCGGCGCCAAGACCGAGACGCGGGGATCCTTCAGCAGCGGAAACCAAGCCTCCCCGAACTCGGCGTCATAGAGCGCCAGCGCCTTGGCGGCCCACTCGGCCTCCTGCGGCCCTGGCAGCGGCTGGTAGGGGAAGGCGAAGACGTCGTCCCAGGCGCCGCCGCCGGCGCGCAGCCGCTCGTCGTTGAACACGGCGATCTTCCAGGGCTCGAAGTAGCCCTTGGCGTTGTGCTCATCGCCCGGCATCACGTTCTGCGGCAGTTCGGCGCCGGCCAGCGCGAGGAGCTGGGTCACCGCCGAGGTGCCGGAACGGTGCATGCCCAGGACGAGGTACGCCGCGCGATCGGCCTTCGATTTTCCGACTGTCGGTCTCGCCATGACGTTCGAGTTGTCCAGGTTCGCTGGCACCCGCTGTATGACTGCCCGCTGCGCCCGGCAAGTGCGGGTTCGGTTGATCGGCGAAGCCAACTGATGCAGAGGTGGGCCGCTTCGCCAGGGACAATCCGCGCATGGCCGCCGAGGCCCTCTCCGATCCAGGCTTTCGGTTGCTCCGGCTCGGCCTGGACGCCAACTTCTATCGCGAGGCCCATCCCGACCTGTTCGAAATGGACATGGATCCGGCGCGACACTACGCGGCGCTGGGCTGGCGTGAGGGGCGCGATCCGGCGGCTTGGTTCTCCACAGAGGACTACCTGCGCCAAAACGGTGATGTGGCGGCCGGCGGCGAGAACCCCTTCGTCCACTACCTGTCCCAGGGGCGGCGAGAAGGCCGCGAAGCCGTCCGATCACGACGCGCCGACGTGTGGCTCCGCGATCGACGCCTGGCGCGCGAAGGCGGAGGCCAGCAGCGCATCGGAACGGCCGAGCGCGCGGTGGTGGCCGCAGAATTCGACGAGGCCTTCTATCTCGGCCAGAACCCCGACGTCGCGCTCTCCAACATCAACGCGTTGAGCCACTTCCTCGAGGTCGGTTGGCGCGAGGGACGCGATCCGAACGCCGGCTTCTCGGTCAGTCGCTATCTCGAGCTCAATCCAGACGTCGGGGCCGCCGGCGTGCAGCCCTTCCTCCACTACCTGCAGGAGGGCCGCGCCGAAGGACGATCCCATCGCGACGAGCGCGGCTTTCGCTACGACGTGATCAGCCGCCTGAAACCCTTGCAGCAACGGGTCGAGGCGTTCGACTACTGGTCCCGGCAGGTCGAGCCTGGCGAGGCGCGGGACTTGGCGGCGGGCTTCGACCGCGCCCGGACCGGGCTTGCGGACCTGCACATCACCTTCAGCCACGACGACTACACAGCCAACACCGGCGGGCTGCAGCTCTGTGTGCAGCGCGAGGCCGCCGGGATCGCGGCCCTGGGTTACGACCACCTGCACCTGCATCCCTCGCGCAGTTGGCCGGTGGTGCGCACGGGTGCGGGCGAGGCCGCGGTGGGAGTGATGCTGAACGGCGCGCCGCTTGGGCACTTTGCCCAAGCAACGATCCTGGCGGAACTGAACCTCGCCCTAGCCGATGTCTCACCGCGCGCCCGCAGTTTCGCAATTCACAGCATGCTCGGCCATTCGGCCCGAGACGTCGTCGACGTGGTGCGCACGGCGGGCATGAACGCCGGCTATTTCTGGGTCCACGATTTCGCCGCCCTCTGCGCTGGAGTTCATCTGCTCCGCAACGACGTGGAGGACTGCGGCGCCCCGGCCCTTGGCAGCCCGGCTTGCGGGATCTGCGTCTACGGCCCCGGCCGCGGCCTGCACGTCTCCGAGCACGGACGGCTATTCAGCTATCTGGACCTCACGGTCGTCGCCCCGTCGCAAAACGCCCTGGACACTTGGCGGCGCTCGGGCCTGGACGCGCGCCAGGAGCTGGTCATCCCGCACGCTCGCCTGATGCCGAGCGGGGCCCGATCTCAACCACGCAAGCCAGGGCCGTTCCGGTTCGCCTTTCCGGGGGGCGCGTCGATCCACAAGGGCTGGCCAATCTTCCGCGACCTCGCCCTGCGATTTGCGGACGATCCCCGCTACGAGTTCTTCCATCTCGCCGAGAAGACCGTCGGGGGCTTGCCGATCTCGCACCACCCCGTCTCGGTGACCGCCGAGAAACCGCTGGCCATGCGTGACACCCTGCATCGCCTGGACGTCGACGCGGCCATGGTCTGGTCGATCTGCCGGGAGACCTTCTCGTTCACCGCCTACGAGGCGGTGGCGGCGGGTGCGGCGGTGGTGACCGGCCCCGACAGCGGCAATGTCCAGGCCTTCACCCGCGAGGACGAGTACGGCTTGGTGCTCGCCGACGAGGCCGCCCTTATCGCCGCGTTCGAATCCGGCGACATCCTGCGCCTGTCGCGGGACGTCCGGTCGCCGATTATCCAGGACCTGGGGTTCAGCGCCCTGACCGCCGATCTCCTGAGGGCCAACGCGTGAAGGTCACCTGCTACTCCAGCTTCACCTTCTCGTACCTGAACCGGGCGCGCGTCCTCTATTCGACCCTGCGCCGCTTCCATCCGGATTGGGAGTTGGTCGCCCTGGTCACCGACCGGCCGCCGGCAGGCTTCCGCTTTGACCCGGCCTCCGAGCCCTTCGACCGGCTGGTCTATGCCGACGACCTGGCCATCCCCGACTTCAAGGCCTGGCTATTCAAGCACGACCTGGTCGAGGCCTGCACGGCGGTGAAGGGCCCCTTCCTGCACCAGGCCCTGGGGTCCGGCGCCGACGCGGTGATCTATCTCGATCCGGACACCGCCCTGTTCTCCAGCCTCGATCCGCTGGTGGACCTGATGGCGGCCGACGACATCCTGCTGACCCCGCACCTGGTCGATCCCAACACCACCCGCGAGTCGATCCTCGACAACGATCTCTCGGCCTCGAAGACCGGCATCTTCAACCTGGGCTTCGTGGCCGTCCGCGCCCGGGGGGAGGGGCTGCGTTTCGGCCAGTGGTGGAACGATCGCCTGCTGGAGTTCTGCTACGACGACATGCCAGCCGGCCTGTTCGTCGACCAGCGCTGGTGCGACCACGTCCCGGCCCTGTTCGACAAGGTCAAGGTGGTCCGCGATCCAGGCTACAATGTCGCCAGTTGGAACCTCAGTCAGCGAACCGTGGCCATCGGCAAGGACGGGGCGATCACCGTCAACGGCGCGCCGCTGCGGTTCTGGCACTTCACCAAGCTCGGCCCCACCGGCGACGCGATGACACGCCGCTACGCCGGAGAGAACCACGCGGTCTACGAGATTTGGCGCTGGTATAAGGAGCAGGTGGAGGCCGCCACCGAGCCTGGCATTCCAGACCGCTACTGGGCATACGAGACCTTTGATGACGGAACGCCAATCCTGCGCGATCACCGCCTGATCTGGCGCGACCGCGAGGATCTGCGCGACCGTTTCGCCGATCCCTTCGACACAGGGGGCGGGGGTTTCCGCGGTTGGCTCGAGGCCGAGGGTTTGCTGGGGCCGGCGACGGCTTGACAGCGACAGGCCCGCGCCCGACAGGACAGGGTGCGACAGGAGGGGCCGCCTACCGGCGGCGGTGTTTTTGGCCGACTCCAAATCTAGTTTGACATCTCAAGGCAGCGGAGAGCTGAGCGGCAAGGTCGCCGATCTCGCCGTCCGCTTTGCGGCTCTGCGCGAGGAGGCGCAACGCGCCGCCTTGGCCGAGGGGCTTTGGCGTGCACGCCTGGGCTCAGCCCTTGAGGCGGTCGCCGCGGCGGAGCGGGCGGCTCGGGCCTCGGCGCTGTCCGCCTATAGAACGCTCGCTCGGCGGACGATCCGACCGCGCCGCCGAAACCGCGCCGCGAAGATGATAGACTTGGTACTCGCCCGATCAGGACCGATTGGCCAGACCGTGACGATCGCCCGATCAGGCGTGTGGGGCGGCGAGATATATTCATTCTCCGGGCGATTGCGGCAAATGCTGGCCATCATCGCCTACGTCCGGCGTGGCGCCGATCCGGCGGCCAAGCCCGAAACGCTGTTCGACCAGGCTTGGTACTTGCGCCAGGCGCCGGAGGTCGCGGCTGGGCGGGTCAGCCCGCTAGTCCACTATCTGACTTCCGAGGCTGCTTGCCGGCGCAGCCCCCACCCCCTGCTTCATTCCACCTTCTACGCGCAGGCCAACGCCGAGGCCCTTGCCGCAAGCGGCCTGACACCCCTGGAGCACTTCATGCGGGTCGGAGCGGCAGAAGGGCGCGATCCGCATCCGCTCTTCAGCATCGAGCACTATGTTGGCCAGGCCTGGGACCTGGTGGGGTCGGGCGCTAACCCGGTGATGCACTATCTGCAGCGCGGCTGGCGCGACCGGCTCACGCCCCACCCCCTCTTCGCGCCCGACTACTACGAGTCACAAATGGGAGAGCCGCCAGCCGGACCGCCCCTCGTCCACTACCTGAAGCAGGAGGGTCCGAAACGACACCGGCCCCACCCCTTGTTCGATCCCGACGCCTATCTTGGCCTCTATCCCGACGTGGCCTCGGGGGGCGATGAGCCATTGACTCATTATGTGATGGCCGGCGGGACCGAAGGGCGTAGTCCGAGCGTCTGGTTCGACGCCCATGCATATATGCGCCAGAGGGGTTCGGCGCGGCCCGATGAGCGCAACCCGTTGATTGACTATCTGCAGGGCGGAGCCTGGACTCTCGGAGAGCCCTGGTTGGATCCAGCCACCATTGAGGTCTGCGGGATGACGCCCCTGGAACGCTGGGCGCGACAGGGGCTCTTACCCGCCTAGGCGCCGGCGGCCCGAAGCTGGCGCCAAACGTCCCGGTAGTAGTCAGTCACGTAGTGGAACGGGCTAAGGCCCCATCGATGGCCGACGTCGGCCACACAAAACTCTTCCGCCGCACGGACACGGACCGCCCGCGGCACGGCGCGTGCGAAGGTCGTCTGGTAGGCCTCGAGACGGGCGTTCTGGGCCTCGATGCTGCTTACTCGCCCTTCCAGGATCTCAACGTCGGCGGGGAAGGGCCGCAGCGCCGCGTCCGCGTCGCGGTACTGTGTGGCCCATTGTGTCTCGTGCAGGATGACGGTCGCATCGCGCAGCGGCGTGAGCGAGAGGAGGGCGGCCATTTCGTCGGCTCCCTGCCGCCACAGAAGGTCGCAGGCGCGAGAGGCCCGTGCAATCGTCTGGGCGGAGGCGAACGGAGGTTGATCCAGCAGCCCGCTGACGTCCATTTCCCACGTATGGGAGACCAGGCCTCCGCCGACGGAGATCAGGTCGAAGCGTTCGTCTATGAAATCAAAGATGATGTGTGTCGGTCGATGCGCCACAAGGGCGGCAAGCGCAGTCTTCCGTACATCGGCGACCAGGGCGGCATACGGCTGGGGGCGCAGATCGCCGGGCGGCGCATCGGGCGTGATCAGGCCCGACGGCGTCGGTGCGAACAGCGTGGGCAGGCTGGTGCGAGAGACATAGAGCAGGTTCTCAGGCGCTTCGCCTAGGATCGGCCACAAGTCGCGCGTTATGCAGCTGCCGATGATGGCGATCCTGGACAAGACGTTCCCCGAGACGTGCGGCGCGGCCCGCATGTGGTCTACTAGCACACGCCTCAGGAGAGTAGCGCGGCGGGTTGCGCCATTGACATCGTACGGAGCCCCAAGCATGTCTCGCGCGTTTTCGGCGCCTTGCGCCTTGGACTTGGTTCATCAGAATCGCCGAAGGTCGCGGCGTCCACCGACCGCGAGCATCCACGGAACAGTCCGGCGCGCATGAACATCCTCAACCCGTTGGCAGACCAGCCGGACAACCCGCTCACGCGTTCGATCAAGGAGGGCTACACCCCCCTATGGTTCGCGGCGGGATTCAGCGCGGTGTCCAACCTCCTCTACCTGGCCCTGCCGCTCTACACCTTTCAAATCTATGGGCGGGTGATGACGAGCTACAGCGTGCCGACCCTGGTGGTCATCACGGTCGCCGTGCTGGCCGCCTTCATCATCTCAGGTCTGATCGACGACTATCGCGCCAAGGTGTTGATCAATTTCGGCGTGGTCATGGACCAACGCGTTAGCGGCAAGGTATTTTCGGCCTTGTTCGATGGGGTGTTGCGCGGCAATCCATCCCTTCGCTCGCAGGCCCTGCGCGACCTGGACGCCTTCCGGCAGATGCTGACCGGCTCGGCCTTCGCCAGCCTCTTCGACCTGCCCTGGCTGCCAGTCTTCATCGGCGTCCTGTTCGTCATCGATCCCTTGATCGGGGTGGTGACCCTCATGGGCGCCGTCATTCTGGTCGGCATCACCATCGCCCAGGATCGCGCCACCCGTCCGGCCTTAAAGGAGGCCAACGACGCTGCCCTGCGCAGCTATGGATTCACTGACGCGGCGCTGCGCAACGGCGAAGTTGTTCGGGCCATGGGCATGGTCGAGCCGCTGGGTCAGCGCTGGGCCGGTTTCCGCTCGGTGACCATGGAACGCAGCGCTGCCGCTAGCGAACGCGCCAGCGTCCTATCCAACGTCAGCAAATTCGCGCGCCAGGCGATCCAGGTCCTGATCATCGGCATCGGCGCCTATCTGGTGGTCAAGGGCGAGATCCACTCGGGATTGCTCTTCGCCAACATGATCCTTGCGGCTCGCGCCCTGCAGCCGATCGACCGACTGGTCGGCTCGTGGGACGGCTTGAACAACGGTTACCGCGCCTATCTGCGACTGAACACGCTGTTCAAGGACTGGAAGCCTTCCACACCGTCGACCGCCCTGCCCACGCCGATGGGTCAACTCTCGGTCGAGGCTGTGAACTTCGCCCCACCCGGCGCCAACCGCTTCGTGCTGCAAGGTATCAATCTCAAGGTGGAGCCCGGCGAGATGCTGGGGATCATCGGCCCGTCCGGCGCGGGCAAGTCCTCGCTGGCGCGCCTGATCGTCGGCATCTGGCAGGCCAACAGCGGCGCGGTCCGTCTCGACGGCGCCGATGTCTACACCTGGGATCGGGCAGAGTTTGGCAAGCATGTCGGCTACCTGCCGCAGGACACCGAACTCTTCGGCGGCACCATTCGCGACAACATCGCTCGCTTCCGTTCCGACGTGGAAGACGCCGCCGTCGTGCATGCGGCCCAACTCGCGGGCGTCCATCAATTGATCCTACGACTGCCCAACGGCTACGACACCGAACTCGGCGAGGCAGGCCACGTGCTCTCCGCTGGCCAGCGCCAGCGCGTGGGTCTGGCCCGCGCCGTCATGGGCAACCCGCGCCTGTTGGTGTTGGACGAGCCTAACGCCGCCCTCGACGCCGAGGGCGAGGAGGCCCTGGTCAACGCGCTCGACGGACTCAAGGCCGGCGGCGCGACCATTGTCATTGTCTCCCACAAGCCCAGCGTGTTCCGCAGCGCCGACAAGATGCTGCTGCTGCGCGACGGTCGCGTGGAGCTTTTCGGTCCGCGTGACCAGGTCATGGCCCGGGTGGTCCAGCCGGCCGCGGTCCAGAAGATCGAGGCCAGCCGGTGAAGTTCGAACTCGGACCTGTCAAACCCTATGTGACCCCCGCCTTCAGCGGCAGCGATCTCGTACCCCTGGACCCGGAGCTGCAGCGCCGCGTGAAGCGGCCGATGATCATGGGCTCGATCGTGGTCGGGGTGTTCGTGGTGGGAGTGACCCTGTGGGCGGCGGTCTCGCCCCTGGACAGCGCCGTGGTCGCGCCCGGCGCGGTGCGGGTCGAGGACAACCGCAAGACCGTTCGCCACCTCCAGGGCGGCACCGTGCGCGCCATCCTGGCGCGCGAGGGCCAGCACGTGAAGCTGAACCAGGTGTTGCTCCGCTTCGATGACGTGCAGACCCGCGCAAGCGTCGACGTCCTGCAGAACCAGTACGATAGCCTGCTCGCCCAAATGGCGCGCCTTCAGGCCGAGGCCACAAACCAGCGGACCATCGTCTTTCCGCCGGAGCTGATGGCGCGGGCGAACGATCCGCGGGTGGCGGGTGTGATTCGCGACCAACAATTCCTGTTCGCCACCCGTCTCCAGTTCTTCGAGACCCAGGGCGATGTGCTGGGCCAGAGACTGCAGCAGGTCGAGACCCAGATCGGCGGGGTGAAGGCTCAGATCGACGCGCTCAACGAGAGCGACCGGCTGACCAAGGAAGAGCTGGCCGGCTACCAGACCCTCTACGAGAAGGGCTATGCGCCCAAGACCCTGATCCTGCGCTACCAGCGCACGCTGGCCGAGCAGGCCGGCCGGCGCGGCGCGCTGCTGGCCGAGACCACCCGGCTGCGCGAGCAGATTGGCGAGACCCGGCTGCAGATCAACACCCAGCGCGAGGAACGGATCAGCCAGGCCGCCGAAGGTCTGCGCCAGATGCAAACGGGGCTGTCTGACGCCGGACCGAAGCTGACAGCGGCGACGCAGATGTTGGAGGCGGCTACAGTGCGTTCTCCGGCCGACGGCTATGTGCTCGACCTTACCCAGTTCACGGTGGGCGGCGTGGTGGCGCCTGGCGAGCGGCTGATGAGCGTGGTTCCGGCCGATGCGCCCTTGATCGTGACGGTGCGAATCAAACCGCAGGACACGGACATCGTGAAGCCAGGGTTGAAGGCGCGCGTGCGGCTCAGCGCCTACAATTCGCAGCGCGTGTCCCCGGTGGAGGCGGTGGTCGTCAATGTGTCCGCCGACCAACTGACCGACGAGCGGAGCGGCGAAAGCTATTTCCGGGCAGATGTGCGCATTCCGCCACAGGAGCTGACCAAGCTGCCGAAAGGCGTGAAACTAACCCCCGGCATGCCTGCGGAGGCGATGATCGTGACCGGAAAACGGACGGTCCTGTCCTATATCGTAAGTCCGCTGACCGACACAATTCGCGACGCCCTTCGAGAAGATTAACGCGGGGTGAATTTCCCGCGCGCAAACCCCGTTGGTGCGACGGATTCATGCCTTTTTACCTGTTGCGCATTTTCAACGGTTCCGATACGTCTTCCTCGGGCTCGTTTAACCTTCGCCACGACCCTATTGTGGCAACGGAAAGGACCGCTGGGACCGCTCCATTTGGGAAAATGGTGGCCAGGCGTTTCAGGGTCCATGTGACACAGACTGGAGAGAACCATGGCTAACTTCTTCTTCGAGAGCATGACGCAGGCGGAAGCCACCGCGTTTGGCGCCTCGGACACGCTGCAATTTTCGACCGCGACGGCCTCCGCCTCTCAGGTGGTGGTGACTTTCACGAACACCGCCTTCCCGGATCCGGTGGTCAATACCGCCACCCTGACCTACAACGGCAAGACCTTGACGTTCAGCACGAACCTGCTGGGCGACACCGTCACCTTCACTGACGGCTCGAAGCTGCACGTCGGTGCGACCGGCGCCGACAACGTCGCTGGTTCCGCGTTCGCTGACGGCCTCTGGGGCAATCAGGGTAATGACACGTTCGGCGGCGACGCTGGCAATGACATCATCCAGGGCAACCAAGGCGATGACAGCATCGCGGGTGGTACGGGCGCCGATTCGCTGTTCGGCGGTCAAGGCGCCGACGCGATTGCCGGCGACGATGGCAACAACTTCGTCCAAGGCAATATCGGCAACGATACGCTGACGGCGGCTGGTGGCGCTGATACGCTGCTGGGTGGCCAGAACGACGATGTCATCACCTCGGGCGCCGGCGCTGACCTGGTCAGCGGCGATCTCGGCGCCGACAACCTCGACGGCGGCGCTGGCGCTGACAACCTTCAGGGCGGTGACGGCAACGACACCATCCAGAGCGGTGCGGACGCCGATACGGTCACCGGCGGCGCCGGCAACGACCAGCTGAACAACTCCGGCGGCGCCGACTCGATCGATGGCGGCGATGGCAATGACAGCGTCACCGGCTCGGCCGACGCGGAACTCGTCTTCGGCGGTGCTGGCAATGACACCGTGAGCGCCGGTAACGGCGCCAACACCGTGCAAGGCAACGCCGGCGACGACAGCATCGTTGGTGGCACGGGCAATGATACCCTCTACGGCGGTCAAGGCGTCGACACGATCAACACCGGCGACGGCACCAACTGGTCGAACGGCAACATCGGCAACGACTCGATTACCGGTGGTGCCGGCACCGACACCCTGCTGGGCGGTCAAGACTCCGACACCCTGCTGGGCGCCGCGGCCGCTGACTACCTGAGCGGCGATGCTGGGACCGACAGCCTCGACGGCGGCGCTGGCGCCGACCAACTGTTTGGCGCCGACGGCGCTGACACGATCGAGGCCGGTGCTGATGCCGATACGGTTTCCGGCGACGCCGGCGCCGACGCCATCACCAACGTCTCGGGTGCTGACGTCCTGAATGGCGGTGCGGGCAATGACACCATCACCGCCACGGCCGACAACAACACGCTGAACGGGGACGCCGACAACGACGTGCTCAACGGCGGCACCGGCAATGACACGCTGAATGGCGGCGAAGGCACCGACAGCCTCACCGGCAACGACGGCAACGATCAGCTGAACGGTGGCGCGGCCAACGACACCCTCGCGGCCGGCAATGGCAACGATGTTGGCTTCGGTGACGCGGGCGATGACTCCCTCGTTGGCGGCGACGGCAGCGACTCCATGAGCGGTGGTGACGGCGTCGACACGATCGACATCGGTACCGGTGACGACGCGGCCGACTCCAACGTCGGTGACGGTGGAGCTGGCGCCGACTCGATCACCGGCGGTCTGGGCGTCGACTTCGTCAACGGCGGAGCGGGTTCCGACACCCTCATCAGCGGTGGCGGTCTTGATACGCTCAACGGCGGTGACGACGGCGACTCCATCTCCAACGGCAGCGCCGACGCCGCCATCCTGAACGGCGATGCTGGCAACGACAGCATCACCGACGGGACGGGCGCCGACGTCGTCAACGGCGGTGACGGCAACGATACCATCACCTTTACCGGTGGTGGCGCTGGTTCCGCCAACGGCGGCGCCGGCACCGACAGCATCACCGGCGGTGCTACGGCGAACGTCATCAACGGCAACGCGGACAACGACAGCATCAATGGTGCTGCCGGGGCGGATACGATTACCGGCGGCGCCGGTGTCGATGCCCTCACGGGTGGCCTGGACGCTGACCGGTTCGTGTTCGCCAGCGGCGATACGGGCATCTCGGCCACGACCGATGGTGCTGATGTCATCTCCGACTTCCTGGTCGGAGCCGACAAGATCGCGGCCGGCGTCGCCGGCACCGGTCTGGCCGGCAACTACAACGAGCAAACCGCGCTCACCTACGCCGACGCCTACGCTGCAGCCAACGTCCTCGTTGGTAACGGCTCCAAGGACATCGTCGCGGTCGAGATCGGTGCTGACACCTACGTCTTCTTCGACGGCACCGGCAGCAACACGATTACGACTGTCGTGAAGTTGACGGGCGTGCTCAACGCGGCCCTGGCCGACGCGGGTACCGACTTCACCCTCTAAGACGACTAAGATCTAGGGATTGGGGCCGCCCTTCGGGGCGGCCCTTTTCTTTTGCGCGCGCGAGTCATGGTCTTCGCCTCGCCGCGCATGTCGATGACCTGCACCAGCCCTGCGCGCGGAGCGCACGCCGCAGCAACCAGAGCGGACGAACTACAGTTTCTGATGGGGATGCGAGAGGCCGGGCGGTAAAGCCGTGAGCTTACCGCCCGGCCAAAGCGACACAGTCCTGGAGAGCAAGACTGACGCCGGACTGTACCGCGTTCGGTCTCCGGGCGGAAGAGACTCAAGCGCTACAATAGGCTCTTAACGGATTTGTGAGGTGAAGCTGGAACGCGCTGACTTTGCTCCGAAAGTCACCGTAATTCGCCTAGAACGCGAGCTCGAAAGTCTGCCTCAGCACTGGCCTGCCGGCCCGGGTCACGACATAGGTCGCTGCATATTGCCCGCTTCGCCAACCGCCGGCCGGGGTCTTCTTCCCGACATAGAGAAGGTACTGCGCCTTGCTGCGCTCCAGAGGTTCGAGTGTGCTCTGCGCGAGCACGGAGCCGTCCGGATCCTGTACGCTCAGGCTCAGCACATCACCGGCCTGCAGGTTGATCGCCCGCACATAGGCGACCAGCGCCGGGCCGCCAGCAGAGGGCACCGTGACGTCACCAGCCTCCACCGCCTCCATGGTCGGCTGCCCGACGGCGAACCCGGCGTTCAGAACCGCGCCCGGCTGGTAGGCCACCGCCTTCGCCGCCGCAGGGTTCCAGAGGCCGACCCCGGGACTGGCGGCATTGCAGGTCCCGGGCGCCGCATCCGGTCGATACGGGTCAACGATCGTCCCGGCCTTGCGGACGCTCAGGTGCAGGTGCGGGTACTCGGTATTGCCGGACAGTCCAACCCGAGCGATCGGCTGGCCCGCCGCGACGGTGTCGCCCTGCTTCACCATCATGCCGCCCCTGGCCAGGTGGCAATACTGGGTCTCCCAGCCGCCGCCGTGATCGATGACCACCCCGTTGCCGCACTCCTGGCCCGCGACGGAGGCCGGGCCGGCGACCTTCACTGACACGTCGGCGACCCCGTCGCGCAGCCTGGTGACCCGCCCTGGGGCGGCGGCCAGGACATCGACGCCCCGGCGCTGCGCGGCCATGTCGAGCAGCCGAATGTCGACGCCGCCGTGCTTTTCATAGGTCTGCGGCCCGCAGCGATAGTCCTTCACCCCTGGTCCGGGATCGACGTCGACGTGGTTCTGCACCTCGCAGGTCTCGCCGACCACGCAGGCCAAGGGAAAAGACAGCTGGGGACCGTCGACGGGGGCCGCAGCCGTGGAGACGGAGGGAGCCGGCGGCGGCGCGGCGGCGGCAGCGTCCTGGGGTTCGCCGGCCGGTGAGCAGGCGGTCAGGACGCCCAGTAGCAAGGCAGGGAGGGCTGATCGGGTCATCGTGGCTGATCCTCGGCGCGCGTCTCGCCGGAAATGTGGCGTCACGGAAAGACGACGCCGGTCAGGGCCTCGAGCCGCGCCAGGTCGCGGGCGTAAAGGTTGCGCAGGAAAGCGGCGTCCTCGTCGGTCAGGTCGCCGCCATAGTCCATCTCCCGAGCCACATGCACGTCGCGCGGGGTCACTGGTTTGGGCGGCGGCGCGCGCAGGAAGGCGTTGACGGCGGCCAACGTGGCGTTGGGATCGCGCCGTAGATCGTCGGCCTTGGCGATCAGCACCTGATCGCGCGGGAAGAGGCTGAATAACCGCTCGACCTGCTCGCCGTAGAAGCCCCGCTCCACATAGGAGAATTCGCGATGCACGCCCCAGGGTTGGGCGTCCAGCAGCCGGCGGCGGCCCCGGCGTATGCACCAGGAGAAGGGCTCCGTCTCCGCGCCCCGGGCATATTCCATCTTCCAGTGCGACCAGGCCCGTTCGACCGGATCGCGCAGCATGACGATGATCCTGACCTTCGGATTGTAGGCGGCGATCCGCTCCAGGCTGCGCGGCCAGTAAAGGTAGATCGGCGTCGCCTCGCCGCGAATCAGCGGGCCGCCCGCATCGAACTGGGCGTGGTAGGGCCCGTAGTCGGGGGCGGCCCAGTCGATCGACTCGTCGTCGAAGAAATGGACCTCCTTGACCTTGGAGAGCCGGATATGCGGATCGTCGGCCAAGTAGTCGTAAAGCGCGGTCGTTCCGGCCTTCTGCACGCCGGCGACGATGAAATTGATCCGCCGATCGACCTCGTCCAAACCCGCCTCAGCCCCATTTTCGCGTCTTTGCGGCACGACGCCGCCATCCCCTCCTTCGATACGGCTTCATCGCGCGAAGGACACGCGATAATAGGGGATCCAATTCGTCGGCGGGGGCGGGCGATCCGCCAACCTGCCGGCAGCATTCCGAAGGCGAAGAGCTTTGATCACCATCATCGACGAAGAGCGCGGCGAAGTCGTCGTCAAGGACGGCGAGGCCGAAACCCGCCACAGCCTGGCGAGCGCCGAGGGCTTCGCCGCGGCGTCCAAGGCCTGGCTCCGCGCCACCTGGGATTCGAAATACGTCTATTCCTTCGCCTGGATGGGCCGCCCGGTCATCCAGCTACCCGAGGACATGATCCGCCTGCAGGAAGTGATCTACACACTGAAGCCCGACGTGCTGGTCGAGACCGGCGTCGCCCACGGCGGCTCGCTGATCTTCTACGCCTCGCTGTTCGAGGCCATGGGCAAGGGCCGGGTGATCGGCATCGATATCGAGATCCGGCCGCACAACCGCGCGGCCATCGAGGCCCACTCGATGAAGAAGCGTATCGAGCTGATCGAGGGCTCCTCCACCGCGCCGGAGACGCTGGACCAGGTGAAGGCGCTCATCAAGCCGGGCGAAAAGGTCCTAGTGGTGCTCGATTCGAACCACACCCGCGACCATGTGCTGGACGAACTGAAACTCTATGGCGAGCTGATCGAGGTCGGCTCCTATGTGGTGGCCACCGACGGGATCATGGCCCAGGTGAAAGGCGGCCCGCGCACCGGCGACGACTGGGACTGGAACAACCCCCAGCGCGCCGTCCACGACTTCGTGGCCCAGGACAAGCGCTTCATCGTCGAGGAGCCGGCCTTCCCGTTCAACGAGGGCACGGTGACCGAGCGGGTGACCTACTGGCCCGACGCCTTCGTCAAGCGGATCGCCTAGATGAAGGCCGTCCTGCTCTGCGGGGGTCTCGGCACCCGGATCTCCGAGGAAAGCCACCTCAAGCCCAAGCCGATGATCGAGGTCGGCGGCCGGCCGATCCTCTGGCACATCATGAAGCTGTTCTCGCACTACGGCTTCAACGAGTTCGTCGTGTGCCTCGGCTACAAGGGCTATGTGATCAAGGAGTACTTCGCCAACTACGTGCTCCATAACGCCGACCTGACCGTTGACCTGGCCAAGGGGGCGATGGAGTACCACGCCACCAATCATGAGCCCTGGAAGGTCACCCTGGTCGACACCGGGGCCGAGACCATGACCGGCGGCCGGCTGAAGCGGGTGGCCCAGTACCTCAATCCCGGCGAGCCGTTCTTCATGACCTATGGCGACGGGGTGGCGGACGTGGACCTCAAGGCCCTGGCCGAGTTCCACAAGCAGCATGGCCGCGACGCCACGGTGACGGCGGTGGCGCCTCCCGGCCGCTACGGCGCGCTGGACATCGTGGACGGCGCGGTTGAGCGCTTCATCGAGAAGCCGCCCGGCGACAACGGCCTGATCAATGGCGGCTTCTTCGTGCTGGATCCGGCGGTCATCGCCCGCATCGAGGATGACACCACCACCTGGGAAGTCGAACCCTTGCAGGGCCTGGCCGCCGACGGCCAGCTCATGGCCTACCGCCACGACGGCTTCTGGGCGGCCATGGACACCCTGCGCGACAAGAACAACCTCGAGGCGCTCTGGGCCTCGGGCCAGGCACCCTGGCAAGTCTGGAAATGAAGCGGCCCGACCCCGCCTTCTGGTCGGGCAAGCGCGTCCTGCTGACCGGGCACACCGGGTTCAAGGGCTCGTGGGCGGCGGTCTGGCTGTCTCGGATGGGGGCCAAGGTCACGGGCCTGGCCCTTGCGCCGGACCAGGAGCCCGCCCTGTTCATCCAGGCGGGCGTGGCCAGTCTCACCGACTCGCTGCTGGTCGACCTGCGCCGCCCGGCCGACGTGGAGCTGGCCCTGGTCGGACGTGAATTCGACCTGGTCCTGCACATGGCCGCCCAGCCGATCGTGCGGGCGTCCATCGAGGACCCCATCGCCACCTTCGCCTCCAACATCATGGGCACGGCGCATCTGCTGCAGACCCTGCGCGGACAGCCGGCTCTGAAGGCGGTGCTCGCGATCACGTCGGACAAGGTCTATGCCAACCACGAGACCGGCCGCGCCTTCGCCGAGGGCGACGCCCTGGGCGGCAAGGACCCCTATTCGGCTTCCAAGGCGGCCGCCGAAATCATCGTTCAAAGTTTCGCCAGGAGCTATTTCGACAAGGCCGGCGTGCCCGTGGCCACCGCGCGAGGCGGCAATGTCATCGGCGGGGGCGACTATTCCCGCGACCGGCTGGTGGCCGATATCGTCCGCGCCGGCCAAGCCCAGGGCGTCACCGTCCTGCGTCATCCCGAGGCCACGCGACCCTGGCAGCACGTGCTGGACTGCGTGGCGGGATACCTGGTCTTCCTGGAGCGCCTGGCCACCGATCCGACCGCGCCGCGCGCGCTGAACTTCGGCCCCCGCCCCGGCGGCCCAGAGGTGACCGTGGGCGACCTCGCCACCCGCGCCGTTCAGGCCCTCGGCGCAAAGCCCTGGCGCCACGAACCCGATCTCAACTCCCTGGAGGCCAAGTCCCTGGGCATCGACGCCAGCCTGGCGCGCCAGGTGCTGGGCTTCGAAAGCGCGCTCGACGCCCCGGCCGCGGTGGAGTGGACCATGGACTGGTATCGGGACCAGGCGAATGGCGGCGACGCGCTCGCCCTCGTCCAGGACCAGATCACCCGTTACGAAGGCCTTTGATGACCGTTCCCGCCTGCCGCTTCTGCCGCGCGCCCCTGACCCAGACCTTCGTGGACCTGGGCCTCCAGCCCCTGGCCAATTCCTATCTGACGAAGGCCCAGCTCGATGCGGGCGTCGAGGGGACCTATCCGCTGCGCACCCGAGTCTGCGGGACCTGTTTCCTGGTCCAGGCCGACGACCCGGTCGCCGCCGACGCCATCTTCGACGACGGCTACGCCTATTTCTCCGCCTATTCGGAAAGCTGGGTGGCCCACGCCAAGCGCTACGCCGAGGCCATGGCCGCGCGGTTCGGGCTGGGCGCGGATTCGCTGGTCATCGAGGTCGCCTCCAACGACGGTTACCTGCTGCAGCATTTCAAGGCCATGGGCGTGCCGGTCCTGGGCATCGAGCCCACCGCCAACACCGCCCAGGTGGCGATCGAGGAGCGGGGAATTCCTACCGAGGTCACGTTCTTCAACGAGGCCGCTGGCCGCGCGTTGAAGGACCGGGGCGTCGGCGCCGACCTGATGGCGGGCAACAACGTCCTGGCTCACGTTCCTGACATCGGCGACTTCGTGGCGGGTTTCCAGCATGTGCTGAAGCCCGGGGGCGTGCTGACCTTCGAGTTCCCGCATCTGCTGAACCTGATCGAGAAGGTGCAGTTCGACACCATCTATCACGAGCACTACTCCTACCTGTCCCTGCTGGCGGTGGAGCGGGTGCTGCGGGCCAACGGCCTGCGCCCGTTCGATGTCGAGCTCCTGCCCACCCACGGGGGCTCCTTGAGGCTGTTCTGCGCCCATGAGGCGTCGAGCCACGTCGAGACCCAGGCGCTGAAGGATCTGCGCGCTCGCGAGCACGCCGCAGGCCTGGACCGGCTGTCGGGCTATGAGGGCTTCACCGCCCGGGTCGAGGCGGTCCGCGAGGGTTTCCTGGCCTTCCTCGCCAAGGCCAGGTCCGAGGGCAAGGTCGTGGCGGCCTATGGCGCGGCGGCCAAGGGCAACACCTTCCTGAACTACGCCGGGGTTACGGCCGACGACATCGTCGCCTGTTTCGACGCCAACCCGCACAAGCAGGACCGCTACCTGCCGGGCAGTCATATCCCGGTCCACGCGCCGGCGCGGATCGCTGACTTCAAGCCGGACTACCTGGTCATCCTACCCTGGAACCTGAAGGACGAGATCATGGGCCAGCTTGCCTATGTGAAGGACTGGGGCGGTCGGTTCGTCACCGCCGCGCCCGACACCAAGGTCGTCGGCTGATGCGGTTCTCGGCGACCGGCATCGAGGGTGTCGTGATCGTCGACCTCGATCCCGTGTCCGATGAGCGCGGCTCGTTCGCCCGGCTGCATTGCCCGGAGGTGTTCGCCGCCGCCGGCCATCCCTTCACGCCGCTGCAGACCAGCCTGTCGCGCAACCTGAAAGCCGCCACCCTGCGCGGCCTGCACTATGAGGCGGCCCCGTACGAGGAGGCCAAGCTGGTCCGGGTGACCCGCGGCGCGATCTTCGACGTGGCGGTGGATCTGCGTCCAGGCAGCCCAACCTACCGCCAATGGACCGGAACCGAGCTTTCGGCGGAAAACGGCCGCGCCTTGCTGATCGGCCGGGGCCTGGCCCATGGCTTCGTCACGCTCGAGGACGACACCGACGTCCTCTATCAGATCGACCGCATCTTCGAGCCAGGCCACGGCCGCGGCGCGCGCTGGGACGACCCGGCCTTCGGCATCCAATGGCCGGTAACGCCGGTGATCATCTCGGATCGAGATGCGACCTATCCGGACCACGGAGAGGTTTGAAGTGGCGAGAATCCTTCTTACCGGGGCGAGCTCGTTCTCAGGTCTGTGGATCGCCGAGGCGTTGGTCGGCGCAGGTCATGATGTGACCGCGCCTCTACGCCGACGACGAGGTGACTATGAGGCTCTGCGCGCAGATCGGGTCACACGCCTGATGTCGACGTGCCGGGTCGTCTTCGAAGCCCCGTTCGCCTCCCAAGCCTTCGCAGATATCCTGGAAGAAGGCTTTGACCTGCTGGCGCACCATGCCGCGGACATCGCCGACTATCGTGCTGCAACCTACGATGTCGTCGAGGGTGTGGCTCGCAATGTCGCGGGCGCGGACGCGGCATTCTCAGCTCTGGTCCGTAGCGGCGGCGTCGGCGTCGTGGTGACGGGCACGACCTTCGAAGCTGGCGAAGGTCAATCCGCTCCTGGGGATGTGGCCGTCAGCCCCTACGGTCTGTCCAAGACCCTGACGAACGAGGCCTTGCGCAACTTCGCCAGGTGGCGAGGCCTACGGTTTGCGAAGTTTGTGATCGCCGCGCCCTTTGGTCCGTTGGAAGAAGGGCGCTTCGCCTGGTCGTTGTTTCAGCGCTGGTTTGCTGGGGAACCCGGCCTCGTCCGCACACCTCGCTACATCCGCGACAACATCCCATCGCCATGCCTTGGCGCGGCCTATGTGGCGCTTGTAGAGAGCGTCCTCAGTCCGTCCACACCGGACCAGCAGATCGCCAGGCCCTCGGGCATAATTGGGTCCCAGGAAGCATTTGCTCGCCTGCTCGCCGGGGAGATGAATCACCGGCTCGGCCTTGAGTGCGCCGTGGAGACGCTCCCGCAAACGGTCTTGGCCGAGCCGGAGGTGAGGGTCAATTCAGACCCCTGGATCAAGCCGGACTGGCCAGCGCAGCCGTTCTGGGACGCCTATGCCGCATACTACCAAAAGCTGGCCGCTAGCGGCCTTCTAGCCGCCCCCCCCTAGGTCATGAGGCGGCGTTCTCAAGAACAGCCTTTTCGATTGCAGCGTAGTAGTCGTCGGCGAACTGCTTGGTCTTGCCAAGCGGACTGGCTTTCATCCGGTCGCGCAATCCACGTCGCAACCCGCCGATCCGCGCGGGGTCGGCGGCAAGCTTCACAGCGATCTCTACGTATTCATCGATTGATCGGGCGCAGAGCTCGCCCAGTCCGATGTTCATCAGGACGGAATAGCTCAGGCGTTCAAAAACCGCGTCGCCGACCTGGCTGACGACCGGAACGCCCATCCAGAGCGATTCGCAGGTCGTCGTTCCACCCGTCTGGGGGAAGGTGTCGAGGGACACATCCATCTGATTGTAGAAGGGCAGGTGCCTGCCGCGGACGACTTCGAAAGTGATCCGATCAGCAGACACGCCCTCGGAAGCAAACACTTTGCAGATGTTGTCCCGGAACGTCGGTGATCCCCCTTCGGGGCGCACGAAGAGGAAGCGTGAGTTAGGTGTCTGGGCGACGATTCGAGCCCAAGCACTCACCACCTCGCGGCCGTACTTGTAGGGGTTGTTGGCCGTGCCGAATGTCACAAACCCGTTGCGCTCGACTGGCGCTGAGTCCTCGGGCCGCGGATCGTCGCGGAAGGCGTCCTCACCGAGTGCGTACCATCCATGGGGCAGCATCATCGGCTTCTCGATGATGAGGCCAGGCTTCTCCGGCGCCATGAATGGATCAAGGACGAGGTAGTCGATCTCCTTGAGGCCAGCCGAGTGAGGATAACCGACCCAGCTTGCCGACAGGCGCGCTGGCTTGAACCCCATGACGCCGAGCTTGTTCATGTGGGTTGATCCGCCGAGTTCGATCAGCATGTCGAGTTGATCATTGGCGATCATCTGCGCGGCGTCGCGGTCACCTATGTCCTTTTTCCACCGAAAGGCGTCGACGGCCTCGGTGATCGCCCGTTGAGCAGAATCTTCTTCTCCCTGATAAAAGGAGTAGCAGTAAACCTCAAATTTGCTGCGATCATAATGTTGGAACAGTGGGTTTGCAAAATAGGCAACGGGATGTCGCCTAAGATCTGACGACATGAAGCCGACACGTATCTTCCCGTTCGGTGTTCTTGGGGCCGGATGTGCAATTGGGTTACGCTTAACTACTTCTGTGACCTTGCGACCCCAGATTCTGTGTTGTTCAATCAACTCCAGGCGATCGTCCGGCGTCTTGACGCGGGCTAGGTGAGCCAAGAGGGCTGTATGCCGCCCGGCTTCAGCCCATATGCGGCCGACCTGCTTGAAATCTCCGAGCTTCTCAAGGTCATCGTATGCCGCCACGCGAACGAGAAGCTCGTAGGCGATTTTCAGGTTTGTGGCTGTCATAGGCAGTTGATCAAGGACGCCCTTCAGGATGCCATAAGCCTGCTCAATATTCGCAGCCTCGTCACCATGACGCGAGCGACCCAAGCTTTCTGCGAGCGCGACGTGAAACTTGGTATTGTCGGGTTCGAGTTCCACGGCGCGCTGGAAGTGAGTGTTGGCGCGGGGCTTGTCATAGTCGCTAATGTTGCTCGCGAGCTGAAAGTGCAGGCTGGCCCGCTCCGGGTGCCTTTCAAGCGCCTCAACAAGGAACTTCTCCGCGTCGCGTGTCGCCCCCGAGCCTCGGATCGTAATCGCCTTTGACTCCATCAGGCGCATGTCGTCGGGGTTCGCGGCCAGTCCACGGTCCAGCACGGCGAGGCTGTCGCTTGGCGCGGCGATTTCTCCGGTGACGGCGGCGAGATCGAGCCAAGCATCGACGTAGTTCGGCTTGAGCCGGGTGGCGAGGGCAAGGCGCATCTGGGCCTTGTCCAGTTCGGCCGAATACCAATGGGCTCGCCCAAGGCTGCGTTGGAGCTCGGACGATGTCGGCTGCTGGCGGACAAGCTTGGCGAAGACCTCGACAGCGGCTGGTCCGTTGCGCAAGTCGTTATATACGTTGCCCTTGTTCGTGAGGACGGACATGTTCTTCGGATTGAGTTTCTCGGCCTGCTTGAACGCCTTGAGCGCTTCCGCATGGCGATCCGTTCGGCGGTAAGCGACGCCTAGGACGTTCCACAGGTCCACTTCGCGAGGATAGAGTTCGAGCCCGGCGTTGGCCCATCGCTCGATCTGGTCGTAGCGCTTGTGACGAAACAGAATCCCCGTGAAGCTCCGATAGAGGGCAACTGGCGCCTTGGCGTCGGCTTCCAGCTCATCCTGGATCAGGCGAATTCCGAGTTCGGAGTTTCCCATCTTGAGCGCAGCTTCTGCTGCTGCGAATCTCTCAGTCGACATCCAGTAATCCTGTCACGCGCCGGGGCTCGGAGGTTCGAGGCGCCGGCGGCGGCGAGTTGGGGAGGCGCTTCGCCCGGGCGGGCGCGCGAATTCGCGCCAATCTAGTGGGCGAGGCGGCCGGCGCCAACCGGGGTGCGGCGAACATGCCCTAGGTCTTGGGTCCATCGCGGAACCGCCATTTCAAGGCCAGGATGACCGCCGACAGGGTCAGGCACACCGCATTGGCGCCGGCCACCGGCCAGCTGCGGGTGAGGACGCCATAGGCGGTCCACAGGATGAAGCCGGTCACCGTGACCACATACATCCGCAGCGACACCGAGCTGGCGTCGC
The DNA here is from genome assembly GCF_036677185.1 of Phenylobacterium sp. Classification (GTDB taxonomy): domain Bacteria; phylum Pseudomonadota; class Alphaproteobacteria; order Caulobacterales; family Caulobacteraceae; genus Phenylobacterium. Next base: position 37,430 of record NZ_JAKFEN010000021.1, on the reverse strand, counting down.
GCTCGCGCCACATCTTGGCGATCTGCGGGGTGAAGCTGGCCATCGAGCAGACGGCGGCGGCGGTTCCGATCAGGTCGGGGGTGGAGAGGCTCATACCTGCTCAAACGGCCCCGCATGGCCCAGGTTGCGCGCATGAAAAGGGGCGCGGAGGGGGAGATCCGCGCCCCTTTTTTGTCGGGCCGACGCCGTCAGCGCGGCTTGTAGATCTTGTCGAACACGCCGCCGTCGGCGAAGTGGACCGCCTGGGCCTTCTTCCAGCCGCCGAAGCTGTCGTCGATGGTGACGAGCGGGATCTTCGGGAATTTGGAGGCGTATTTCGCCGCCGCCTCGGCGCCGCGCGGCCGGTAGTGGTTCTTGCCGATCAAGTCCTGGGCGATGGGGCTGTAGAGGAAGTTCAGATAGCCCTCGGCGACGGTGCGGGTCTTCTTGCGGTCGACCACCTTGTCGACCAGCGCCACCGGCGGTTCGGCCAGGATGGACAGCGATGGGATGACGATGTCGACCTTGCCCGGCCCCAGCTCCTCGATGGCCAGGTGCGCCTCGTTCTCCCAGGACAGCAGCACGTCGCCGATGCCCCGCTGGACGAAGGTGGTGGTGGCGCCGCGGGCGCCGGTGTCGAGCACGGGCACGTGCTTGAACAGCTCCTCGACAAAGGCCTGCGGATTGCGGCCGTTCTTCTGGGCCCAGGCCCAGGCGGCCAGGTAGTTCCACCGCGCTCCACCCGAGGTTTTCGGATTGGGAGTGACGACGTCGATGCCCGGCTTGATCAAATCGCTCCAGTCCCTGATCTTCCAGGGATTACCCTTGCGGACCAGGAACACGATGGTCGAGGTGTAGGGCGTGGAGTTGTTGGGCAGGCGCGACTGCCAGTTGGCCGGCAACAGCTTGGCCTTCTGGGCGATCTCGTCGATGTCGTAGGCGAGCGCGAGGGTCACCACATCGGCCTGCAGGCCGTCGATCACCGAGCGCGCCTGCTTGCCCGAGCCGCCATGGCTCTGGTTGATCTCCAGGTCCTGGCCGACCTTGTCCTTCCAGTACTTGGCGTAGGCGACGTTGATGTCCTTGTAGAGCTCGCGGGTCGGGTCGTAGCTGACATTCAGCAGGGTGACGGGCTTGGCCTTGCCCTGGGCGTTCGCGGCGCTCGCCAGCAGCGCCGGTCCGGCGGCGGTCGCCGCCACCGCGCCCGCGACCACGCTGCGGCGGGAGGGGAGCTTCAAGTCATGAGTCATCGAGCGAGATCCTTGTTCTGAGGCTCGGCGTGAAAGGTCGGGGCGACTGGGGGCGGCGCCGGGCGCCGCCCGTCGTCAGAACGCGTACTGGGTGCGCAGCGAGTAGATCGTCAGATCCTGACCGACCTGGGACCCCGCTGGAGGCGTGGAGCCCGTCACGAAGGCCGTCCCGCCGGGCGACAGGCGATCGACCGAGACGTCCTGATAGGCCGCCTGGAAGCGCAGCACGTTGTTGACGTACCAGTTGAGACCCAGGGTGAAGATCTCCTGTTCGCCGCCGCGGATCGCCCCCGCCACGGCGGCCGTGCCGGGGGCTCCCGCGAGGTAGTTCAGGTCCAGTTTCGAATAACGCAGACCAAGCTCCCAGGCTCCCCAGCCACCGGTCTTCAGGTCGAACGGTTTCGCCGGGCGAGGCGCGTCGAAGGTGGCGTTGCTGTAGCGGCGCGCCTCGCCGGTGAGGGTCCAGCCCGCCTGGGCGTACCAGCCGGCGAAGTCGGGGTCGCCGAGCGCGCCCTTCCGGTCCACGTCGATGTCGAAGTATTCCGACTGGAGGTAGAAATTCTTCCACTGAGCGCCGAACTCCGCGCCGATGGCGGTCAGGCCGTCGGCGTCGATATTGCCGGTGTCGACCAGGCGCGCGCCGTCGACGCGGATTTCCGGGCGGTCGCGCAGCCGGATCGCGGTGACCGCGGTTCCGGCCACGTCGGGCCCGCTGGCGGCCGGATTGATCACGATCGAGGTGTTGACCCCCAGGTGGATCAGGCTGTCGTCGCGACGGAAGGGCACGAAGGAGAGGCGGCCGACGAAGGCCGTCTGCTCGTCGAAGGTCTGGACTCCGATGATGTTGCCGGTGATGGCCGCGGTGGCCGCCCAGTTGTCGCCATTGGCCAGGAAGGCCACCGCCGTGCGGCCGTCGCCCGAGGCGATGCCGCGCACCAGTTCGGAGGGCGAGGCGCGCTCGGCGAACAGCGAGCCGTTGGTGGAGACCGCCTCCTCGAGCCCGCCGGGCGGGGAGAAGGCGCCGATGCGGATCTTGGCGTTGGCGAAGGGCAGGCCGCCATACTGCACCCAGGCGGCGCTGATCTTGCCGGCCTCTTCGTTCCCGGAGCCGCCGAAATCGTAGAGGAAGTTGTACTCGAAATCGCCGAAGGCCTTGCCCTCGATGCCGATTCGCGCGCGGCGGAAGTTGGCGCCGTCGTTCAGGTCGCGGGCGCGGTCGTTCTCGACGGCGTCTCCAAACGAGCCGCGGCGGAAATCCGTGCCCAGCGGGCCCGGCGCGCGCTGGTCGTAGTGGGCGGCGTCGAGTTGGAACACCCCGCGGAACGAGGCGGTGAACCGGCCGTCGGAGGTGGCGATGGTCGGACGGCCGTTGGCCAGCGACACCGTGGTCGTGGTCGCGTCGCTGCGCACCGCCGCGATGTTGTTGGTCGTCGACTGTTTCAGGTCGGCGATCTGGCCCTGCAGCAAGGCCAATTGCTCCTCCAGCGCCCTGATGCGCGCATCGGTCGCTTCGTCAGCGGCGGCCATGGCCGGCCAGGTGAGCGCGGCGGCCGCGACCCCCGCGATAAGCTTGGTCTTCCACGCCATGGCTCTAGCCCCCTCGGCTTGTTGGAGTTTTCTCGAAACTCGATTGGATACAGACCCGATAATTCCTATCGGGAAAATAGAGATAGATTTGAAACGCCCGCAGATTTCCTGACAAGCCGGTCTCGCGATCGTCATCCGCTTGGGTCGGTGTCATCGCGGTGACATAAGCTTGAGGCCAGGTCGGAGTTTGCTCCACGGGAGATTCGCTTGGCGCTGTTGTCGCCATCTTGGACGCCGGAGAAGCTGGTCAGATACGCGCCGTTGTGGCCGGTTCTGACCGCTGGCCTGGCCGGAATCCTCGGCGTCGTCGGACTGGCGATGGCCAGTGGGGCCGATCCGCGGCTGACCGCCTGGATGGTGCTGCTCGTCGCCGGCGCCACCGGCTTGGTGGCCTGGCATGTGGCCGAGCAGGTCCGCGCCATGGCCCCGGCGGCCGAGGCCGCCACCCGCCCGGCGCATGAGGACGCGCCGCCCTATGCGAGCCTCATCAACGCCTTGCCGGACCCGGTGCTGGTTATCGCCGCGCATGAACCCGATGACCTCACGGGTCGGCGTTTCGTCTTGGTTAACGCCGCTGCACGCGAGACCTTCAGGATACAATATGACGCAGGCCTGCTGGTCACCGCGATCCGCGACCCGGAGGTGCTTGAGGCGGTCGACGAGGCCCTGTTCGGCGGTCTGACCGCCGAGGCCGTCTACGAGATGCGCGGCGCCCAGGAGCGGGTCCTGCGGGCCATAGCCAAGCCGTTGGGGGTGGCGCCGGACGGGGCCAGGCTCGCTCTGCTGGTGCTGCGCGACGAGACCGACATCCGCCGCTCGGAGCGGATGCGGGCCGATTTCCTGGCCAACGCCAGCCATGAACTGCGGACCCCGCTCGCCTCGCTGTCGGGCTTCATCGAGACCCTGCGCGGCCATGCGCGCGCCGACGAGGGCGCGCGCGAGAAGTTCCTCGGCATCATGCAGGCCCAGGCCGAGCGCATGGCGCGGCTGATTGACGACCTGCTGTCCCTCAGCCGTATCGAGCTCAACGAACATATCGCGCCCGAAGGCGAGGCCGACCTCACCGCGGCGGTGATGGACGTGGTGGACGGGGTGGGGCCGCTGGCGCGCGAGCGGAACGTCAAGCTTGTCACGGACCTGCCCTGCCGGGGCGAGGCGATGGTCGCCGGCGACCGCGATCAGATCATCCAGGTGGTCCAGAATCTGGTCGACAACGCGATCAAGTACACACCGGCCGGCGCCACGGTGCGGATTTCCCTGCGCGCGGGCCTGTCGGCGGAGGCCGCGGCGGCGGCGCGCAACCCCTCCGCCTCCCGTATGTCGCTGCTCACCCCCGATCATGGGCCCGACATCTACGCCGCGCTGCAGGTGACCGATTCCGGAGTCGGCCTGGCGCGCGAGACCCTGCCGCGGCTCACAGAGCGCTTCTACAGGGTGGAAGGACAGAAGAGCGGCGAGCGCCAGGGCACCGGCCTGGGCCTGGCCATCGTCAAGCACATCATGAACCGCCATCGCGGCGGACTGGTCGTGGAAAGCGTGCAGGGGGAGGGGGCGACGTTCACCGCCTATTTCCCGATGCAGCGCGGCGCGCGCGGCGACGCCCGCCTGACGACCGAGGGCGCTGTTACAAAACTGTCTTGAATCCGTCGTACAGCGACAGCAATCCCCAGGCAGTTTCCGGCCGCGTGGACGGGGGATGGCTCCCGCGCGGACTCAGTGGCTGGGACTTCCGATGCTCACCTGGCTCGCCCTGGCGGCGCTGACCCTCTTCTCGATCGCCGCCTATATGGCCGCGCGGCGCCGCGCCGTGGCGACGGCCGGCGGCAAGACGGCGGGCCTGCATTCGCTTCCCGGCTACCACGGCGCCTACGCGGCCCTGTGGGCGGGCGTTCCCGCCGCCCTGCTGGTGCTGATGATCGCCATGTTCGGCGGACGGTTGGAGGCGGGCCTGCTGCGCCTCGACGCTCCGACCGCCGTCCAGGCCCTGACCGCGCCGCAGCAGGACATCTTCTATGACGACGCCCGCGCCCTGGCCCGCGGCGGCCAGCCCAGCGAGACCCCCTATGCCGGCGACCTGAAGACGGCCCTGGACACAAAGATCGCCCGTTCCAGCCAGCTCCAGCGGATGATCGACTACGGGGCCCTGTCCCTGGCGGCGGTCCTGGCGCTGGCCGGCGTCGCCCTGGCCTATCCGAGGATCGGCGTCCAGTTCCGCGCCCGCAACCGGGTCGAGGGCTGGATCGCGGCCGTGTTTATCGTCTGCTCGGTCACCGCCGTGCTCACCACGGTGGGCATCGTGGCCTCCCTGGTCTGGGAGAGCTGGCGCTTTTTCCAGGCCGTCCCCCCGCTCCAGTTCCTGTTCGGAACGGAATGGGATCCGCAAATCGCCATGCGCACGGACCAGTACGCCACGTCCGGCGCGTTCGGCGCGGTGCCGCTGTTCGTCGGCACCTTCCTGATCATGATCATCGCCATGGCGGTGGCGGCCCCCATCGGCCTCTTTTCGGCGATCTATCTTTCCGAATACGCCAGTCCCTGGACGCGCTCGGTGGTCAAGCCGATGCTCGAGATCCTCGCGGGCGTGCCGACGGTGGTCTACGGCTTCTTCGCCGCCCTGACGGTGGGACCGCTGTTCCGCGGCTTCTTCAATTGGATCGGCGGCATGCTGGTCGGCGGCCCGATGGACGGGCTCGGCCTCTACCTGATGCAGGTCCAGAACCAGATGGCCCTGGTCGCCGGCGCGGTGATGGGCATCATGCTGATCCCCTTCGTCTCCTCGCTGTCGGACGACATCATCAACGCGGTGCCGCAGTCCCTGCGCGACGGCAGCCTGGCCATGGGCGCAACACGCTCAGAGACGGTCAAGAAGGTGGTGCTGCCCGCCGCCCTGCCCGGGATCATGGCGGCCCTGCTGCTGGCGGTCTCGCGGGCCGTGGGCGAGACCATGATCGTCACCATGGCCGCCGGCCTGCAGGCCAAGACCACGCTCAATCCGCTCGACACGGTCACCACGGTCACCGTGCAGATCGTCACCCTGCTGACCGGGGACCAGGAGTTCGACAGTCCCAAGACCCTGGCGGCCTTCGGCCTGGGGCTGACGCTCTTCGTCGTGACCCTGATGCTCAACATCGTGGCCCTGCGCATCGTGCAGAAATATCGGGAACAGTATGACTGACGCGACCCTCCCGACCGCCGCGGCGACCGACCTGCGCCGGCTCGTCGAAGCCCGCCTGAAGCGACGCCACGCCCAGGAGAGGCGGTTCCGCCTCTATGGCCGCATCGCCATCATCGTGGCCTTGTCGTTCCTGGCTGTGTTGCTCGCCCGGATCGTCCACCAGGGCTACACGACCTTCATCGACAACCAGATCGCCGTCTCGGTCTATCTGGACCCGGCCAAGATCGACCGGACCGACATCGGCGGCGCCAATTACGACCAGATGGTCGCCGAATCCTTGCTGACCAAGCTTGGCGAGACCGACGACGAGTACGGCGAGAAATCCGGCAAGATCCTCGAGATCATGTCCAACGACCTGGGCTTCCAGCTCCTGAAGCAGGTCCGCGCCGACCCCTCGGTCATCGGCAAGCGGGTGACCGTCACCGGTCCCGTGAAGTCGGACGCCAGCCTCTACTACAAGGGCGAGATCAAGCGCTCGACGCCGCAGGACAGCCGCAAGCTGGACGACCAGCAGCTCGATTGGTTGGACAAGTTGAAGGCGGCCGGCGCGATCAAGTCGGGCTTCAATTTCGGCTTCCTGACCCGCTCGGACTCCACCGAGCCGGAACAGGCCGGGGTTCTTGGCGCCATCGTCGGGTCGCTGATGATGCTGTTCGTCACCGCCTTCCTGGCCGTGCCCATCGGGGTGCTGGCGGCGACCTACCTGGAAGAGTTCGCGCCGAAGAACCGCTGGACCGACATCATCGAGGTCAACATCAACAACCTCGCCGCGGTGCCCTCCATCGTCTACGGCCTGCTGGGCCTGGCGGTGTTCATCAACTGGCTGGCCGTGCCGCGCTCTTCGCCCCTGGTCGGCGGGCTGGTTCTGGCCCTGATGGCTCTGCCGACCGTGATCATCGCCACGCGCTCCGCGCTGAAGGCCGTGCCGCCCTCGATCCGCGAAGCGGCGCTGGGCGTGGGCGCCTCGCGCACCCAGACCGTCTTCCACCACGTCCTGCCGCTGGCCATGCCAGGCGTCATGACCGGCGCCATCCTCTCCCTGGCCCACGCGCTGGGCGAAACCGCGCCGCTGCTGATGATCGGCATGGTCTCCTTCGTGCCCGGCGTGCCCGAAAGTCTCACGGGCTCGGCCACCGTCCTGCCCGTCCAGGTGTTCATCTGGGAGACCGCGTCCGAGCGCGGTTTCCATGAACGCACGGCCGCGGCGATCATTGTCCTTCTGGTGTTCATGATCGTCATGAACCTCACCGCCATTCTCGTGAGGCGCCGCTTCGAGCGGCGGTGGTAGCGCCATGAACCCATCTTCGAGGTCCCCGATGCCCAGTCAGCGCGATGACGTCGCCGCCCATGCCGAAGCGCCCGTGCATATCGCCGTGGACCGCGTCCACGCCGCCGCCCCAGTCGGCGAGATCAAGATCCGCGCCCGCGACGTCAATGTCTTCTATGGCGAGAAGCAGGCCCTGTTCGACGTCGGGCTCGACGTGCCGGAAAGGGCCGTCACCGCCCTGATCGGCCCATCGGGCTGCGGGAAATCCACCTTCCTGCGCTCGATCAACCGGATGAACGACACCATCCCGGGCTGCAAGGTGAAGGGCCGGATCGAGCTGGACGGCGAAGACATCAACGACAGATCCATCGATCCGGTGGTGCTGCGCGCCCGCGTGGGCATGGTGTTCCAGAAGCCCAACCCGTTCCCCAAGACCATCTTCGAGAACGTCGCCTACGGCCCGCGCATCCACGGCACCGCCAGCGGCAAGGCCGAACTGGAGGCCATCGTCGAGAGCTCGCTGAAGCGCGCCGGCCTTTGGGCGGAGGTGGCCGACCGGCTGCACCAGCCCGGCACTGGCCTCTCCGGAGGTCAGCAGCAGCGTCTGGTTATCGCCCGCGCCATCGCCGTCTCGCCCGAGGTGATCCTGATGGACGAGCCCTGCTCGGCGCTGGACCCCATCGCCACGGCCCGGATCGAGGAACTGATCGACGAACTGCGCAACCAGTACTGCATCGTCATCGTCACCCACTCCATGGCCCAGGCCGCGCGGGTCTCGCAGAAGACCGCCTTCTTCCACCTGGGCAAGCTGGTGGAGGCCGGTCCGACCGGCGAGATCTTCACCAACCCCCGGGACAACCGCACCCAGGACTACATCACCGGCCGGTTCGGCTAGAGGGCGTCATGAACGAGCACATCGTCAAATCCTACGAAGACGAGCTGAACACCCTCACGGCCGAGTGCGCCCGCATGGGCGGCCTCTGCGAGGCTCAGGTCAGCGACGCCATCGACGCGGTGGTCAAGCGCGACCAGGCCGCCGCCGAGCTGGTGGTCGGGCGCGACGAGCGGCTGGACGTGCTGGAGGCCGATATCGAGCGAAAGGCCATCCGCCTGATCGCCCTGCGCCAGCCCATGGCCAACGATCTGCGCAAGACGGTGGCGGCGATGAAGATCGCCTCCAACCTGGAGCGCTGCGGCGACCTGGCCAAGAACATCGCCAAGCGCACCCTGGTGCTGACCGAGGCCGAGCCGATCACCCCGCTGACCCGATCCATCGAGCGCATGGGCAAGCTGGTCCTGGGCCGCCTGAAGGACGTGCTGGACGCCTATACGGGCTCCGACCTCGACCGGGCGCTCGCCGTCTGGACGCGGGACGACGAGGTGGACGAGCACTACAACAGCCTGTTCCGCGAGCTGCTGACCTACATGATGGGCGATCCGCGCACGATCACCGCCTGCGCCCACCTGCTGTTCGTGGCCAAGAACCTTGAGCGGATCGGTGACCACGCCACCAACATCGCCGAGATCATCCATTACGAGATCACCGGCGAGGAGATGATCTCCGCCGACCGGCCCAAGACCGACGCCCTGCGCGTCTAGGAGGCTTAGTTGACGCCGCATATCCTGGTGGTCGAGGACGAAGACGCCCTCTCGACCCTGCTGCAGTACAATCTCGACAAGGAAGGCTACGAGGTCGCCGTCGCCGCCGACGGCGAAGAGGCCCTGACCCTGGTCTCCGAGCGCCTGCCCGACATCATCGTCCTGGACTGGATGCTGCCGAAGGTCTCGGGCATCGAGGTCTGCCGCCGCCTGCGCCAGCGCCCGGAAAGCCGCAACGTGCCGATCATCATGCTGACGGCCCGGGGCGAGGAGAGCGACCGGATCCGCGGCCTGGACACCGGCGCCGACGATTACATCGTCAAGCCCTTCGCCATGAGTGAGCTGTCGGCCCGCATCCGTGCGGTGCTGCGCCGCATCCGGCCGGGCCTGGCAGAGGACCGCGTCCATATCGGCGACCTGGTCATCGACCGCGTCGCCCACCGGGTGAAGCGGGCCGGCAAGGAAATCCACCTGGGCCCCACCGAGTTCCGTCTGCTGGACTATCTGATGCAGCACCCCGGCCGAGTGTTCTCCCGCGAACAGCTGCTGGACGCGGTCTGGGGCTCGGACGTCTATGTCGAGGCCCGCACGGTGGATGTCCATGTGGGGCGCCTGCGCAAGGCGCTGAACCGCGAGGAAGCCGCTGATCCGATCCGCACGGTGCGCTCAGCGGGCTATTCCCTGGATATGGACGCGTAGCGCCTCTTTTCCCTCCCCTTTATGGGGAGGGCAGACCGCTTAGCGGTCGAGGGTGGGGCTTGCTGAAGCTTCCGCGCAGGCTGCCGGACTTCCCCACCCTGGTCGCTTCGCGACCGGTCCCTCCCCATAAAGAGGAGGGATGAAGGCGTGAACAATGTTACGTTTCGGCCCACCCATCAGGGAGGGCCGGATGCTGAAGCTGGACCACGTGGTGTTTCCCGTCCGCGACGCGGGCAAGAGCCTCGCCTTCTACCGCGACATCCTGGAGCTGCCGCTGGTCGACGCCCATGAGGGCGACGACTGGGGCTCCTATCCCTGGCTGATGATGATCTTCGCCCTGCCGGACGGCGGCGAGATCGTGCTGGTCGAGCTGAGGGACGCGCCGCGGCCCAGGTACAAGGACCTGCCCAAGGACGTGCGCCACTACGCCATGGCCGAGGGCTCGATCGCCGACCTGGTCAGGTGGCGCAAGAAGCTGCGCGCGGCCGATGTGCGCTATTGGGAAGAGGACCACGGCGCCCAGCAGTCGATCTATTTCGAGGATCCGGACGGCGTCGTCCTGGAAATCACCGCGCCGCCCAGCCAGCCCGGAGAGGCGGCCTCCGCGCGCGCCGCGCGCGCGGTCCAGCGGTGGCTCGGCGCCCAGCCCCAGGCTTGACCGGCGCGCTCCTGCGCGCCAAAGCGGCCCCATGAACATCCTCCTCGTCGGCTCGGGCGGGCGCGAACATGCCCTGGCCTGGAAGATCGCGGCGTCGCCGCTCACCAGCCGCCTGGTCATGGCGCCGGGCAATCCGGGCATGGCCGCGCTGGGCGAACTTCGCGCGATCAAGCCGACGGACGTTCCGGCCCTGGTCGACCTGGCCCGCGAGATCGCCGCCGACCTGGTGGTCATCGGTCCGGAGGTCACCGTGGAGGCGGGCCTCGCGGACGCGCTCAACCAGGCCGCCATCCCCTGTTTCGGCCCCGTGGCCCAGGCCGGCCAACTGGAGAGCTCCAAGGCCTTCACCAAGGCCTTCACCGATCGCCACGGCCTGCCGACCTCGGCCTATGCGGTCTGCGACACCGCCGACCAGGCCAAGGCGGCCCTGGCCGGCTTCCAGCCGCCCTATGTGATCAAGGCCGACGGCCTGGCGGCGGGCAAGGGCGTGGTGATCGCCGAGGATCTCGCCACCGCCCACGCCGCTATCGATGACGCCCTGGGCGGTCGGTTCGGCGCGGCCGGCGCGCGGGTGGTGATCGAGGAGTTCCTGCAGGGTGAGATCGGCTCGCTGTTCGCGCTCTGCGACGGCAAGGACTCCATCGTGTTCGGCGAGGCCCAGGATCACAAGCGCGCCTATGACGGCGAACTGGGCCCCAATACCGGCGGCATGGGCACCTATTCTCCAGCCCCGGTCTTCACGCCAGAGCTGATCGAGCAGACCCGCGTCCGGCTGGCCGAGCGGGCCTTCGCCGGGATCGCCGCGGAAGGCGCGCCGTACAAGGGGGTGCTGTTCGTCGAGCTGATGGCCACCGCCGATGGCCCCAAGCTGGTGGAGTTCAACACCCGGTTCGGCGATCCGGAATGCCAGGTGCTGATGCTGCGCCTGGAGAGCGACCTGGTCCCCTACCTGCGGGCCTGCGCCAATGGGACCCTCGCCACCTTGCCGGAGCCCAAATGGCGCGACGAGGCGGCGATCTGCGTGGTCCTGGCCGCCGACGGCTATCCCGACAGCCCGCTGGGCGGCTCGATCATCCGGGGGGCCGAACAGGACTTCGGCGAGCATGTCGTGGTCTTCCATGCCGGCACGTCGCGCGATCCCGACGGAACCCTGCGCGCGGCGGGCGGGCGGGTGCTCAATGTCTGCGCCCGCGGCGCGACCCTGCAGGAGGCCCGCGACAGGGCCTATGCCGCCATCGACCGGATCGACTGGCCGGGCGGCTTCCACCGCACCGACATCGGCTGGCGGGCGCTGGGGGCGCGGTAGTTGACCTGACGCCTTGCCCCGGTGCGGGGCAGGTCGATATGGTGGTTCAAACAAGCGTACGAACGATCAGGGGAGCGTCATGGCCGACACCGCGGAGCAGGAGCGCGAGGCGCTCAACAGCGGCACCAAGCCCGTGGCCGAGAGCCATCGGTTCGACGAGGCCGCCTTGCTCGGCTGGATGCAGGCCAATGTCGAAGGCTTCCAGGGTCCGCTGGAGGTGCGCCAGTTCAAGGGCGGCCAGTCCAACCCGACCTATCAGCTCATCACGCCGACCAAGAAGTACGTCATGCGGCGCAAGCCGCCGGGCAAGCTGCTGCCCTCGGCCCACGCGGTCGACCGGGAATACAAGGTGATCACCGCCCTCTATCCCACCGGCTTCCCGGTGGCGAAGTCCTACGGCCTTTGCACCGACGACAGCGTGGTCGGCACCTGGTTCTACGTCATGGACATGGTGGAGGGCCGGATCCTCTGGGATCAGCAACTCCCGCAGTACGAACCGGCCGAGCGGCACGCCATCTACATGGCCAAGATCAACACCCTCGCCGACCTGCACAACACCGACTACGAGGCTATCGGTCTCGGCGACTACGGCAAGCCCGGCAACTACATGGGCCGGCAGGTCGACCGCTGGACCAAGCAGTACAAGGCCTCGGAGACCGAGCACCTCGAGGACATGGAAAAGCTCATCGAGTGGCTGCCCAAGTCGCTCCCGGCGCAAGAGCGGACCAGCATCGTCCATGGCGATTACCGTCTCGACAACATGGTGATCCATCCCACCGAGGCCCGCGTCATCGCCGTGCTCGACTGGGAGCTGGGCACGCTGGGCGAGCCCCTGGCCGACTTCACCTATCTGCTGATGAACTGGGTGAACGGTACGATCGCCACCCTGCCGGACCTGAAGGCTCACGGCATCCCGACCCTCGACGAGGCCGTCGCCGCCTATTGCGAACGCACCAACCGGACCGGCCTGCACGATCTCGACTGGTTCTTCGCCTACAACATGTTCCGCCTGGCCGGGATCTGCCAGGGGATCGTCGGTCGGGTTCGCGACGGCACAGCCAACAGCCCGCAGGCGACCGCCATGGCCGCCCGTGTGCCGCTGCTGGCCGAGTCGGCCTGGAAATACGCCCAGAAAGCAGGGGCTTGAGGCGAAGGCGGGAACCGTCCATGAAGCGCGCCTGACCCCCGCGTTCTCGAACGAGCTTCCCCCCGCATGAGCGATCAGACCGGCTCCCTGGAATCCGTGCGTGCGCCCGAGGCCGAGGCGTCCGCACCGGCTCCGGCCCGCCCGCCATTCTGGCGTCGCCGTTCCTGGCAGATCGCCGGTGGGGCCTTGCTCGCGGTCCTGGCCTTTGTGGTCTTCCTGGTCTGGTCGCTGCCGCTGGGCCGGGCCCTGGAGCCGCTGAAGAGCCCGACGCTGATCCTGGTCACCGCCGACGGCAAGGACTTCGCCCGGCGCGGCTCCTACAAGGAGGCGCCGGTCGACGTGACCAAGCTGCCGCACCATGTGGGCGCGGCCTTTGTCGCCATCGAGGACCGACGGTTCTACAACCACTTCGGTATCGATCTGCGGGCCATCGCCCGGGCGGTGCAGCGCAATTCCGAGGCCGGCGGCGTGCGCGAGGGCGCCTCGACCATCACCCAGCAGCTCGCCAAGAACGCCTTCCTGACCAACCAGCGCAGCTTCCGCCGAAAGGCCCAGGAGGCGCTGATCGCGCTCTATCTGGAGGCGCGGCTCTCCAAGGACGAGATCCTGTCGCGCTATCTCTCGGCGGTCTATTTCGGCGATGGGGTCTATGGCTTGCGCGCCGCGGCCCGGCACTATTTCGACAAGACCCCCGAAACCCTCAGCCTCGGCGAGTCGGCCATGCTGGCCGGGATGGTGAAGGCGCCGTCCAAGCTGGCGCCCACCGAGGACCTGCCCGCCGCCAGGGCGCGGGCGCGGATCGTGCTGGCCTCCATGGTCGAGGTGGGCGAGATCACGCCGGCCCAGGCCCGCCGGGCCCACGGCGTGCGGGTCCGTGAGGGCCGGGTGAAGCTGCCGGTGGGGTCCTATTTCGCAGACTGGGTCACCGCTCAGGCCCGGCGCGCCAACGAACGGGCCTTCGGCGAGGTGCGGGTGCAGACCACCCTCGATTCAGTCCTGCAGGATCGGGCGGAGAAGCTCCTGCGCCGAGCCATCGAGCGCAATGGCTGGGCGAACGTCACCCAGGGCGCGATCATCGCCATGCGGCCCGACGGCCGGGTGGTGGTGATGGTCGGGGGCCGCGATTATCAGCAGAGCCAGTTCAATCGCGCCGTCGACGCCATGCGCCAGCCAGGCTCAGCCTTCAAGCTGTTCGTCTACCAGGCGGCGATGCGCAGCGGCCTGACCCCCGACAGCATGATCCTCGACGCTCCGGTAGAGATCGGCGACTGGAAGCCGGAGAACCATGAGGGCCGCTACGCCGGTCACGAGGTGCGCCTGCGCAACGCCTTCGCCTCTTCATCGAACGTGGCGGCCGTCCGCCTGGCCCAGCAGGTCGGCCGCGGCGCGATCATCAAGGCGGCCCGCGACATGGGCGTCACGGCCAAGTTCCCCGACGACCTGACCCTGGCGCTGGGCACCGCGCCCATGAGCCTGATGGAGCTGACCGCCGGCTATGCGGCGGTCGCCAACGGATCCATGCCGGTGACGCCCTATGGCGTGATCCAGGCCGCCGAACCGGCCAGGACGCCGCTGCCCAAGAAAGAACGCGACGAACTGCTCGACCTGTTGCGCAACAGCGTGGTGTTCGGCACCGGAAACACGGCCAACATCTCGCAGTACGCCCACGGCAAGACCGGCACGACCCAGGACTATCGCGACGCCGTGTTCATCGGCTTCGTCGGCGACATGGTCGTGGCGGTGTGGTTCGGCAACGACGACAACAGCCCTATGAAGGGCGTCGCCGGCGGCGGCCTGCCGGCCCAGGTCTGGCGCGAGTTCATGGGCGAGGCCATGCGGCTGAAGACCGTGCGCGTGGCCGGCAAGGTGGTCGGCGGCTCGCCGGTTCGCGTGGTGGCGCCGGTCGACCTGGAGGCCCTGCCGGAGCTCGATGTGCCCAGCGTGGATGGTGAGCCTGGGATTGTCCCCGAAGCGCCAGCCGCGCCCGCGCAACCGGCGACCCCGGAACCGCCGACGCCCGAACAGCCGCCGTTCTAGAACCGGGCCAGAAGCGCGCTCAGCGCGGCCTCGTCCTCGAACACCGCCTTCACCGGCCAGGCGACCACGCGCTCACGCCAGGCCGGCGGCAGGCGCACCCAGTCCTTCTCGGTGGTGACCAGGCCGGCGCCGAACAGCGCTGCGCGGTCGGCCAGCATCTTCAGGCTGGCGGCGTCATAGGCGAAGTGATCGGGGAAGGGCACAAAGTCGGCCAGGTCGCAGCCGGCGGCCTTGAGCGCGGTCTCCACCTTCCACGGCATGCCGATGCCCGCGAAGCCGAGCTGCGGCCCGGGCGGGGGCGGGGCGGCGGGCTCCAGCCGGGCGATGAGCACCGGCTTGTTCCTGAACACGGCCAGCAGCTCCGGATCGGGCTCGGCCAGGTCGGAAGGCAGCATCAGCACCACGGCGTCGGCGCGGGCGAGGCCCTTGGCTAGGGGCTCGCGCAGGGGGCCGGACGGGAAGATCGAGCCGTCGCCCAGGGGCCAGGCGTCGTTCCGGGTCTCGCCGTCCACGACCACGATGGACAGCGTCTTCCTGAGGCTGGGGTTCTGGTGGCCGTCGTCCATCACCACCAAGCGGGCGCCGGCCGATCCGGCCGCCTTGGCTCCCTCGACCCGGTCGCGGGAAGTCCAGACCGGTGCGTCGCCCGCCAGCATCAGGGGCTCGTCCCCGACCTCGCGGGCGGTGTGGACGGCCGGATCGACCCGCACCGGGCCACTCAGCGAACCGCCATGGCCGCGCGACAGGGCGTGGGCGCCGGGCAGGCGGGCCAGCAGGGCGCGGACTACGGGGGTCTTGCCGGCCCCGCCGAGGGTCAGGTTGCCGACGCAGATCACCGGAACGCCCGGATCGACCGGGACCGTCCGCGCGATCCGCCGGGCGGTGACATAGGCCCAGATCCAGGAGACCGGCTTCAGCAGCAGGCGGCTGACCGGCGCCGGGGCGCCTCGGCGCACATACCACCAGCGGGGCGTGGCGAGCTTCATGCGGGCAGCAGGGGTTCGAGCAAGGCCAGGGCCTGGTCCAGGGCGCCCTGCTGGCGTTCGGCGTAGGCCAGGGCCGCCTCGCCGATTCGCGTGGCGATCAGGGGCTCGGTGAGCAGGCCGCGCAGGTGGCGGGCCAGGACGGCGCCGTCGGCGGCCTCGATGGCGGCCACTTCGTCGACCATCTCGCCATAGACCGTGGCGGCGTTGAAGGCGTGCGGGCCGGTGACGATGGGGCGTCCCAGCCGGGCCGGCTCCAGCGGATTATGGCCGCCGATCCCGGGCACGAAGCTGCCGCCCATCACCACCACGTCGGCCAGCCGGAAGAACAGGCCCATCTCGAACATGGTGTCGGCCACATAGGCGGTGGCGCCAGGGCCGATGGCCTCGCCCGCGCTGCGCCGGCTGACCGAGAGGCCCGCCGCGCTTAGGACCTCGGCGACCGCCGGCCCGCGCTCTACATGGCGCGGAGCGACGATCAGCAGGGCGCCGGCGGCGGCGTCGACCACCGCCCTGGCGATGATCTCGTCCTCACCGGGATGGGTGCTGGCGGCCAGGATGACCTTCCGCGCGCCGACTGCGGCGCGCAGCTCGGAGAGCCTGGCGGCGTCGACGGGCAGGGGTTCGCCGACCTGTTTGAGATTGAGCTGCGGACCCAGCCGCGCGCCCAGCCGGGCCAGTCGCGCGGCGGTTTCCGGCTCCTGCGGCAGGACCAGGTGGAAGGCGGTGAGCAAGGCCCTGGCCGCGCCGGGAAACCGGGCCCAGCCGTCGGCGCTGGCCTGGGTCATCCGGGCCGAGACCAGGGCGAGCCTGGCGCCGGACGCCTTAGCCCTGAGGATCAGGTTGGGCCAGAGTTCGCTCTCGACCGTCACCACCAGGGCGGGCCGCCAGTGGCGCAGGAACCGGCCCACGGCGCCGGGGGTGTCCACCGGGGCGTACTGGTGGATGACGCCCCCCGGCAGCCGTTCGGCCAGCAGCCGGGCGGCGGTGACGGTGCCCGAGGTGACCAACAGGACTAGGTCGGGCCTTCGCCGATGCAGGGCCTCGACCAGGGGCAGCAGCGAGACGCTCTCGCCGACGCTGACCCCGTGCAGCCAGACCAGCGGGCCGTCAGGACGGGCCAGGTCGGCATGACCGAGGCGTTCGGGGAGGCGGGCGGGGTCTTCCTTGCCGCTGGCCGCGCGCTGCTTGAGCACGACGCTCGCGAGCGGGCTCAAGACCCGGGTGAGCGCGCCGTAGAGCGCGAGCGAGAGGGGGGGCAAGGTGGGTCTAGACCGCGTGGGCGGCGGCGAGGCGGCAGGGCTCGGCGCAGCCGATCTCCACCTGCAGGGTGCAGTGGCCGATGCCAAACCTGTGGGCCAGGGCGTCGCAGGTGGCGTGCAGGAAGTCGTCGCCGTCGTCGTTCAACGGCCGGGTGAGGTGGGCGGTGAGCGCCGTCTCGGTGGTGCTCATGGCCCAGATGTGCAGGTCGTGGACCTCGGTCACGCCCGGCCGTGCGGTCAGCCAGAG
The DNA here is from genome assembly GCF_036677185.1 of Phenylobacterium sp. Taxonomy (GTDB): domain Bacteria; phylum Pseudomonadota; class Alphaproteobacteria; order Caulobacterales; family Caulobacteraceae; genus Phenylobacterium. Next base: position 20,234 of record NZ_JAKFEN010000021.1, on the reverse strand, counting down.
GCGCACCGCCTCCACGTCGACGCCCTTGGGCGCGGCGTCCAGGGCCAGGTCGACGGAGTCGCGCAGCAGGCCCCAGGTGCCCAGCACGATCACCGCGGCGATCAGCAGGCTGAGCGCCGGGTCGATCCAGAGCAGGCCGGTGACCGCGATCAGGCCGGCGCCCACCACCACGGCCAGAGACACCCCGGCGTCGGCGGCCATGTGCAGGAAGGCGCCGCGGACGTTCAGGTCGTCGTGGCCCTTCATGAACATCAGGGCGGTGGCGGTGTTGATGACCACTCCGATGGCCGCGACGATCATCACGGGGGTTGCGGCGATGTCGGCGGGCTCGGCGAAGCGGCGCACGGCCTCCGAGGCGATGACCCCCACGGCCACGAGCAGCAGCACGGCGTTGGCCAGGGAGGCGAGGATGGTGGCCTTGCGCAGGCCGTAGGTGCGCCGCGCGGTGGGGGCGCTCTTGGCCAGCACCGTCGCGCCCCAGGCCAGCAGCAGGCTGAGCACGTCGGAGAGATTATGGCCGGCGTCGGCCAGCAGGGCGAGCGAGCCGGACCAGAGGCCCGCGCCGACCTCGGCCAGGACGAAGGCGAAGTTCAGGCCCACCCCGATGGCGAAGGCGCGACCGAAGTCCTTGGGCGCGTGGCTGTGGCCTCCATGGCCGTGGGCGTGACCGTGCGCGCCATGACTGTGGTCATGGCGATGGTGGTCGTGACCGTGGTGATGGCCTTGGCCCATGTCCCTATGTGTCACCGCGCGGCTTGCGGATCAACGTAGCCGACCAGGGCCTCGGCCCGGCGGGTGAGCTGCGAGAGCCTGGTGGACCAGTCGATCATCAGGGCGTCGATGGCGCCGTCGTCGGCGTCCGGCGGGACGTGGAGCGGCCCGTCCCAGACCACCGCGCCCCTGCCGAAAGGCCGGCCGATCATCGCCCGGTCCCAGCTTCCCGCCCTGGCGGCGGGCGAGACGGCGATGCCCATCATGAACACCGGGGCGCCGGTGCGCTTGGCGATCTGGGCCGCGCCGGGCGCCATGATCTCGTTGGGACCGCGCGGGCCGTCGGGGGTGACGATCAGCACCCCGCCGTCACCCACCAGCTTCATGGCTTCGCGGAAGGCCGCCACCACGGCGCGGGCCTTGGCGCTGTCGCCCTTCTTGGCCGAGGAGGCGCGGATGGACGGGAACCTGGCGTGGGCCATGGCCTGGGCGAAGAACTCGCCGTCGCCGGAGGGCGAGACCAGGCAGGCGCGGGGCTTCTTCCACCAGACCTTGGCCACGGCCAGGGCCACCGGGATGCGGCCGTGCCAGCACAGGGCCAGCGCCCCCTCGCCGGAGGCCAGCACCCCGTCGACACATTCGATGTTCTCGTGGCGCCAGCGCACCGTGCGGCGGACCAGCACCATGTAGGCATGCAGGATCCAGCCCAGCGCCACCTGGGTCGCCGGGTGGCGCAGCAGCTTCTTCACGCCGCGCTCTCCGCCTCGAGATCCTGGCTCTGGGCGAGGCGGGCATAGAGGCCGCGATCCTTGATCAGGCTGTCGTGGTCGCCTGTCTCCACCACCTTGCCCTTGTCGATGACATAGATGCGGTCGGCGCCGCGCACGGTCGACAGGCGGTGGGCGATCAGGATGGTGGTGCGGCCGGCCATCAGGCGGGCCAGAGCGACCTGCACCTGGGCCTCGCTCTCGGTGTCGAGCGCGCTGGTGGCCTCGTCCAGCAGCAGGATTGGGGCGTCCTTCAGGAAGGCCCGGGCGATGGCGATGCGCTGGCGCTGGCCGCCGGAAAGTCGCGCCCCGGCCTCGCCCACCAGGGTGTCGTAACCGTCCGGCAGGTCGCTGATGAAGTCATGGGCCGCCGCCGCCGAGGCGGCCGCCTCGATTTCGGCCTGCGTCGCGTCGGGGCGGGCGTAGGCGATATTGGCGCGGACGGTGTCGTCGAACAGGAAGGGCTCCTGGGTCACAAGGGCGATCTGGTCCCGCAGCGAGGCGAGCGTCACGTCGCGCACGTCGATCCCATCGATGCTCACCCGGCCCGCGGTGGCGTCGTAGAAGCGCGGGATGAGGTTGAGGATGGTGCTCTTGCCGCCACCGGAGGGGCCGACCAGGGCCACGGTTTCGCCCCGGCGGACCTCCAGGGTCACGTCGCGCAGGGCCGGCGGGCCGTCGACCGCGTAACTGAAGCCGACATCCGCGAAGCCGATGGTGGCCGCGCCGCGCGGAAGCGGCCGGGCGCCGGCCTGTTCGCGCACCTCGGGCTGGACGTCGAGAGCGGTGAACAGCCGCCGGGCGGCGGCCAGGCCCTCGGCCATAACGGTCTGCAGGTTGGCGAGTTGGCGCAGGGACTGGCTCGCGAGGCCCAGCGCCATGATGAAGGCCACGAAGGCCCCGACGTTCATCGCCCCGGTCTGCGAGCGCCAGCCGGCATAGGCGATGACCGCCGCCGTGATCAGGGTCATCAGGAGTTCGGTGGCCGGCGCGGCGCGGGCGCGGGCGTTGGCGCCCTTCACCAGATGCTTCTGGCGGCGCTGGACCACCTCGGCGACCCGGCCCTCCTCATAGTCCTCGCGGTTCTCGATCTTCACCACCCGCACGCCGTCGAGACTTTCCATGATGGCGGTGGACAGGGCCGAGGTCTCGGCCATGGCGCCCTTTGTGGCCTTGACCGTGCGCCGGGAGAACCGGCGCATGATGGTGCTGGCCAGGGGCGCGGCGACGATCAGCACGATGGAGAGCGCCGGGTCGTTGCTGGTCATGACGATAAAGGCGCCGACCAGGGTCAAGGCGTGCTGGGTGTAGTTGATCACGCCGGACGTGGCCGCTTCGCGGATCAGCCCGGCGTCGTAGAGCACAGAGGAGACGAAGGAGCCGGAATGCTCGCTGCGCAGCCGCGCCAGGTCGGCGCGCACCAGCTTGCCGAACAGCTGCACCTGGACCTGGCCCACCACCTCGTTGCCGATGCGGTTGACCTGGGTGGCCTGGATCACCTGGGCCAGGGCCCGGCCGATGGCCAGGGCGGCTATGGTCAGGGGGATGGTGACCAGGGCGCCAGGCTTGTGATTGACCAGCAGATCGTTGATCGCCGGCTCCATCATCTGGATCAGGGTGGCGCTGAGGTAGGCCACGGCCACGGCCGCCAGCATCGCCACGGTCCAGCCCTTCCAGCGCGGCGTCATGTAGACGCGCGCGATCCGGCCGATCACGGCGCGGGTGGGCAGCTCGGCGGCGGGCTCGCTCATCGCCCTTGGGGTCGGCTGTCGGGGCTCCGAAGTCAAGGGAGCCGAACGCCGCCGCGGGCGGCTCAGCGCGCCCGCTTGTCGCACTTGGGCAGAGTTTATCGGGCGTTAATAGCGCCGCGTGCAGCTTCGCCAACAGGCAAGGGACGCTCCGATGCAGACTCAACGGCAGGTCGACGGCGGACTGGCGGCCAGCGCGGCCACGACGTTCGACGCCCTGGCCTGGGAGATCGAACTGGCCGGCGCCCGCTGCATCTTCCTCGACAAGCTCATCGGCGACCTGATGCAGACCATGCCCGTCGAGGAGCGCACGCGACTCATGGAGGGCATGCATGCGGTCGACCTGCTGAGTCAGCACCTGACCGGCCTGTCGGCCTTCGCCCGCAAGGTCAGCGAGAACGTCTCGGAAGAGGTTCTGGTGCCGGTGCAGGCGGCGCTCGACGACATCACGCTGGGCGTCCTGGCCGACCGGATGTCAACGGCGTTCGGCGGCGAGGAAATGGGGATCAATCAAGGGGATGACGCCGGGGATCTCGACCTCTTCTAGGGTCCGAGAGCCTGGTCCACCCGTTCAGGAGGGGTGTCGCCGATGCAATTCGATACCCGCGGACTGAACATCATGATCGTCGACAACGATCGGACGGTTCTTGAGATGCTGCAGATCCGCCTCGAGGTCGCCGGCTACAACACCAGCACGGCCCGCACCGGGCGCGCCGCCCTGGAAACCATGCGCCATGCCCGGCCGGCGGCGCTGATTCTGGATATCAATGTCCCGGACGTCTCGGGTCTGGAGGTGCTTGCCGCCCTGACGCCGCCTGGATGCAAGCCGCCATTCCCGATCCTGGTGATGGGCCGCAAGCTGAGCGCCGAGGACGTGCAACGGGCGATCAACCGCGGCGCTCGCGATTGCATGGCCAAGCCGTTCAGCGGCGCTGACATCCTGGAGCGGGTGGCCCGCCTGCTTCGCCGGACAGGCGCGCCCCCCACCCCCGCCGCCCAGCCGGCCGCCTACATCTAGCCGGCGCGTTTGGCCGCGCTTTCGCTCGCGCCCTCCAACGCCTAGTTAGGGGCCATGAGCCAGGACATCGCCGCGCCCGGATTCGACCTCAGCACGCCCGCCGGGCGGCGGTCGGCCTATCTCGACTACCTCTGGAACGACCACGCCTATCTGCGGCTGAAATTCCAGAACGCCCATTGGATCAGCGACGAGCTGGTGCGCACCAACCAGCCCTGGCCCCACCAGCTGGCCGAGTGGAAGCGGCGCGGAATCAAGACCATCATCAACCTGCGCGGCGGGTTCGACGCCAGCTTCCACGCCCTGGAGAAGGACGCCTGCGAGCGCCTGGGTCTGACGATGGTCGACTTCACCATCACCTCGCGCGAGGTCCCGAGCCGCGCCAGGGTGTTGGGCGCCAAGGCGCTGTTCGAGAGCATCGAGTACCCGGCCCTGATGCACTGCAAGTCCGGCGCGGACCGGGCCGGCATCATGAGCGTCTTCTACAAGCACTTCCGCCAGGGCTTGCCGATCCGCCAGGCCCTGGAACAGCTCTCGCTCAAGTACCTGCACGTGAAGCAGGGCAAGACCGGCGTGCTGGACTACACCTTCGAGCGCTATCTCGCCGAGGGCGAGCCCAAGGGGCAGAGCTTCCTCGACTGGGTGGCGAGCGACGCCTACGACGAGGCTGGCATCAAGGCCGACTTCCGCAGCCAGATGTGGGGTCGCCTACTGACCGAGGGCCTGCTGAAGCGGGAGTAGGGCGCGGATCAGCGGAGCGCCGTTCAATGTCGGCGCTGAGAATTTCAGTATTCGTCGCCCTGATATTGGGTCGATGATGTCAATTCAAACGCGACGATCAGTCGGGGCCTTTGGATCGACCGGCGTCCCGACGCCCGACACGATATGCACGTCGGCAGCCTCCGTCCGTCGCTCCGTTACCCTCGCCACACCGGCGGCAGCCGGCAAACTTACGGTTATGGCCCCAATATTCCATTGGAAAGCCCCTACCGGACGCCATTGGACCCTGAACATCGAACCCCCGTCGGACGAGCGCTATATGTTCGATCATCTTATGGGTGTGTCGCTGCGCAATTCTTAACAAACGCTTGGACGCGATGCGATACTCTGACGCATCTAAGACGGCGCCGGAATTAGCTACCGAGGTGGGTCGGAATTCTACGAGTCTTCTATGGTGAAGGTTGAGACAACTGGTAGGCCGAGCGGCGCGCGAGCGCCGCTCGGCCCGCGCTGGTTTCGCCCGACGCTAGTGCCCGTGCGGCTCGTCGTCGTGCGGGTCGAGCAGCTTGTGGGCGTGGATGATGAAGTAGCGTATCAGGGCGTTGTCGACGGTGGACTGCGCCTTGGCGCGCCAGGCGGCGAGCGCCTCGGCGTGGCTGGCGTAGGCGCCCACCAGGTCGATCTTCGAGAGGTCGCGGAATTTTACGCCTTCGACCTCTTCGAGTTCGCCGCCGATGACGAGATGCAGGAGCTGTCTGTCGGGCATGGCCGGCTCATTTCCCAAAACGATTCAATTGCGGAGGGCGATATGCGAGACGCGCTCCAGGATCAATGGGGCGAGACGCGGCGCCGCGCAGACGAGGCTCGGCTGCGCCGGTTTCAGGCCATTATAGCTGAAGGGGCGGCCGTGATGGTCGCCGACGAAGGCGCCGGCCTCCCGGGCGATCAGGTCGGCGGCGGCCAGGTCCCAGTCGAATTTGGGAACCATGGCGATCGTGGAATCGAAGGCCCCTGAAGCGACAGCGCACATCCGGTAGGCGGTGGAGTTGCGCGCCTCGATGCGCATGTCGGGCCAGGGCGTGGGCCAGGCGGGGTGGGCGAACATCCGTGCGTCGCCGACCATGCCGCACCCCTCGACCTTGTCGCAGCTCGAGGCGTGGATCGAAAAGCCGTCGAGCCGCGCGCCGCGTCCGGCCATGGCCGTGTAGGTCTCGTCGAGTTGGGGGGCGTACACCACCCCGGCCAGGGGCAGGCGGTCCTCGACCACGGCGATGGAGACCACCCACCAGGGCCGGTCCTTGAGGAAAGAGCGGGTGCCGTCAATGGGATCGACCACGAACAGCCGGCGTTTGGAGAGACGGGCGGGGTCGTCGGCGGTCTCTTCCGACAGCCAGCCATAGTCCGGCCGGGCGGCCGAGAGGCGTTCCTTCAGCAGGGCGTCGCAGGCCAGGTCGGCGTTGGTGACCGGGGAATCGCCGGCCTTGTACTCGGTGACCAGGCCCTCGGCCCGTAGCCTGAGCGCCAGGGCGCCGGCCTCGTGCGCCGCCTCGGTGATCAGCGCCAGGTCGGCGGCGGCGACGGGCATCAGCGGCCGGCGATCGCCAGGCCGTCGACCAGGATCGAGGGCGAATTGGCCGAGCCGCGGATCTCCAGGTCGGAGCCGGGGATCAGGCGGGCATAGATGTCGATCAGGTTGCCCGCCACGGTGATCTCGGTGACCGGATAGGCCAGTTCCCCGTTCTCGAACCAGAAGCCCGCGCAGCCCACCGACCAGTCGCCGGTGTTGCCGTTCAGCGAGGGGCCGAACATCGAGGTGATGACCAGTCCGGTCTTGGCGTCGGCCATCAGGGCGGCCTGGTCCTTGGCGCCCGGACGCACCGTCAGGTTGGTGGTCGAGACGCCGGGCGGTCCGGCCAGGCCGCGCGAGGCGTGGCCCGTAGTCTCGAGGCCGAGCTGGCGGGCGGAGGACGAATTCATCAGCCAGGTGGTCAGCACCCCGTCGTCGATCAGGCTGCGGGCCTGGTTGGCCACGCCCTCGTCGTCGAAGGGCGAGGAGCCGAGACCGCGGCGGACATGCGGGTCGTCGACGATGTTGACGCCCTTGGCGAACACCGCCTGGCCCAGCCTGTCCTTGAGGAACGAGGTGCCGCGGGCGATGGACGGCCCGGAGATCGCGCCGATCAGCGGGCCGATGAGCGAAGTGGCCAGGCGGTTCTCGAAGATCACCGGGGCGGTGGTCGAATCGATCTTGCGCGCGCCCAGCCGGGCGACGGCGCGGCGGGCGGCCTCGGCTCCGATGGTCGCGGGGGCCGGCAGGTCGGCGCGCCAGCGCGTGGAGCGGCCGTCATAGCCGCTCTCCATGGTCTCGCCCTCACCGGCGACCACGGAGGCCCCGACGGAGAAGGTCGAGGCGCTGTAGAGGCCGGAAAAGCCGCCGGAAGTCACAAGCCGCCACTGGCTGGAGGAGGTGGAGGCCGAGCCGCCTTCGGAATTGGTCACACCAGGATTGGCGCGGGCGGCGTCCTCGGCGGCGCGGGCGATGTCCTCAAGCGACTCCGGGCTGGGTTCCTCGCTGTCATAGAGGTCGAGGTCCAGGAAAGGGCCCTGGGCTAAGCGATCCCTCGGCGCGAGGCCGGCATAGGGGTCCTCCGGGGCGAGCCGCGCCATGGCCACGGCGCGCTCCACCAGCTTGGCGCGGGCGTCCTTGGAGATGTCGGAGCCGGAGACCGTGGCCTGCCGCTGTCCGACGAAGACCCTCAGGCCAAGGTCGCGGGATTCCTCACGCTCCACCTCTTCAAGTTCGCCGAGGCGCACATTGATGCCCAGGGCGCGGCGCTCGGCGCCCACGGCTTCGGCTGCATCGGCCCCGGCTTTGCGCGCGGCGGCCACGACATCGGCTAACAGGCTCTCATCCATTCCGGCCATATGGCGGGATGCGGCGCCTTGGGCAAGCTGAAGCGGGTGCTAGATGATCGCGTTGAACAGCAGGGCGACGCTGGCGAACACGTAGGCCAGCCAGGTCATGGTCATGCCGATGGTCCGGGCGAAGGAGGCGCCGCCGCTGCGCGACAGGCCGATGGCGTGCAGCACCCGCCCCACGAACAGCACGAAGCCGGTCACATGGATGGCCAGGGGCGCGGCGTCGACGATGGCCAGGACCGCGATCCCGATCAGGGCCGGCGGGATGTATTCCGTGGCGTTGCCGAAGGCGCGGATGGCCTGGGCCAGCTCCGGCACGCCTTCATCTCCGAGAGCGACCTTGTGACGCTGGCGCTGGCGCACGACCAGCAGCGAAAGCACCAGCAGCAGGATGAGATGCAGCCCGGTCCACAGCGCTGCCGCATGGCCCGAAGAGACGGCGTCCATGTGTGATGTTCCTCTATCGCCCCACGCGATGGCGCGCAGTTGTGCGCGTAACGACGCCAAGGGCAAGAGGTCGGGTAGCCGACCTTAGTCCGGCAGGCCCAGCCGCGCCCATTTCGCGGTCACCGCCGCGACGGTGGCCTCGTCCATGCCCAGCTTCTCGCCCCACTCGCGCTTGGTCTCGGGCGGCCATTTGTTGGTGGCGTCCAGGCCGATCTTCGAGCCCAGCCCGCTCTCCGGGGAGGCGAAGTCGAGATAGTCGATGGGGGTGCCTTCCACGAGGGTGATGTCGCGGGCCGGGTCCATGCGGGTGGAGAGCGCCCACATGACGTCCTTCCAGTCGCGGGCGTCGATGTCGTCGTCCACGACGATCACCCACTTGGTGTACATGAACTGTCGCAGATAGCTCCAGACGCCCATCATCACGCGCTTGGCGTGGCCCGGATAGGCCTTCTTCATGGAGACCACGGCGATCCGGTAGGAGCAGCCCTCGGGCGGCAGCCAGAAATCGACGATCTCCGGGAACTGCTGGCGCAGCAGGGGAATGAACACCTCGTTCAGGGCCTCGCCCAGAACGCTGGGCTCGTCCGGCGGCCGGCCGGTGAAGGTGGTGAGGTAGATCGGGTCCTTGCGCATGGTGATGGCGCTGACCTTGAACACCGGGAACTGTTCGACCGAGTTGTAGTAGCCCGTGTGGTCGCCGTAGGGGCCCTCGTCGGCGTACTCGTCCAGCATGACGTGGCCCTCGATGACGATCTCGGCCTGGGCCGGGACCATCAGCGGCACCGTCTTGGCGGCGACCAGGTCCACCTTGGCCCCGCGCATCAGCCCGGCGAACTGGTACTCCGACAGGGTTTCCGGCACCGGGGTCACGGCGGCTAGGATGGTCCCCGGATCGGCGCCGATCACCGCGCAGGCGGGCAGGGCGTCGGGTTTGCCGGCCGCTTTCCAGCGGCGATGGTGCTGGGCGCCCCCACGATGGGCCAGCCAGCGCATGATGGTCTTGTCCTTGCCGATCACCTGCATGCGGTAGATGCCGAGGTTGTAGTCGTCCTCGCGCTCGTCCGACGGGCCCTTGGTCACCACCAGCGGCCAGGTGATCAGCGGGGCGGGCTCGCCTGGCCAGCAGGTCTGGATCGGCAGCTTGGAGAGGTCGATCTGGTCGCCCATCCAGACCACCTCTTGCACGGGGGCCTTCTTCACCGTCGCCGGCCGCATGGACATCACGGTCTTGGCGAGCGGCAGCATGTCCCAGGCGTCCTTCAGGCCACGGGGCGGCTCCGGCGCGCGCAGGAAGGCCAGCAGTTCGCCGACCTCGCGCAGGTCGGCGGCCGTGGTCCGTTCGCGGCCGTCCAGGGTCACGCCCATGGCCACCCGCTTCACGGTCCCGAACAGGTTCACCAGGCAGGGCATGGAGGAGCGTTCGCCATCGGCGCGGATGACGTTCTCGAAAATCACCGCCGGACCACCCTTAGCCAGCAGCCGGCGGTGGATCTCGGTCATTTCTAGAACAGAGGAGACGGGCTCGGAGACGCGCACCAGCTCCCCGGCCGCCTCCAGCTTGGCGATGAACTCCCGCAAGGACCGATAGGCCATGTCGTCTCCTGAACTCGGGCCGGAAGCTAGGGCGCGGGCGGGCTGGTGTCACGCCCGAGGGTTCCGTAACATCGCCGGGCCATGAAGCGCATCGATCTCGACGACCTGCCGCCCAAGCTCGCCCAGCTCCTTGCGAGCGTCGAGGAGGGCGAGGAACTGCTGTTGGTCCAGAACGGCGGCGTCGCCGGCCGCCTCACCGGCGGGACCCCCGTCGCTGAGACGCCGGCCGATCCGGAAGAACCCACGAACGAGCGCGCGGCGGAAGTGTTCGAGAATTTCCGCGCGGCCATGGAAGATGAGTTTTAGGGGCGGCTCAAACAGTACCCGGGGTCTTGAGCTGGCCGATCAGTCCGCCTGGGCCGCGTCGAACGCCTTCACCGCCTTCTTCGGCGCGAGCCTGCGCCAGCGGCGGTCGAGGAAGTTGCGGAACGATCCCGGGTGCAGGCTCTCGATGCGGGCCAGCACGCTGGGATAGTCCTTGTAGTGGGGCGTGATGTGGAAGGTGGCGGGCTCGGCCTCCATCAGCATCTCGCGTTCGTCATAGCTGACGTCCAGTAGGACCACGCTCTGGTCCTCCCGCCGCAGCCGGGTGAAGAACTTGCCGTAGACCTTGAACGAAGGCTGACCGTAGGAAGAGCCTTCCTCCGCGCCGGGGAAAGACAGGGCGATCTCACGCACGTCGTCTGGAGTCATGGTCGCACGCCTACTTGGTCGGTGAATCCACCTTGCGCCCCTCGGCAGAGGCGTCAATCAGGATCGCAACGCCGCGGTCTTCAACCAGGATCGCAGGCGCGGAAGGGGACCCCGCCTTGCCGGGAACCGCGCGTCTCCGTATGATTGGGGCAGGGGATAGACATGCGCAGGATGGACATCTTGGCGGCTTCGGCCGGGCTGATCGCCTGCCTGGCCATCGGCAGGCCGACCCTGCCGTCGGCTGACGAGCTGGCGGCGGAGACCTGGCTGCTGGAACTGGGCATGGAGGGCGCCCTCACCGAATTGAGCGGCTCCTTCGAGGCCTGCTACGCCGCGGCCCTGCCCAAGGCGGGTGAGGCCGATGCGCGCGCGCGTATGGTGCTGGCCTCCACCTGTTACGGCGACGCCTCTACCCTCGTTGCATAGGTCGGCAGGATAACGGACGGGGCGATCGAGGTCTCGGAGCCGGTGTGGCTGCGCGCCGAGGCGGCGGGCGGCGCATGGCCGGGGGCTCTCCATCGGCCCGCTCACCACCAAGCTCACCTATCAGCCCGAGGGCCGCGAGATGCTGGCGATGGCCGGCGGCTGGGCGTTGGGCGGGCCGGCCCGCATTTAAATGCTCAACCGTTGCGTTTGCGTGTGCGACATGCATTGAGCGATCCGGTCGATTTGGACGCGCGAAATCAAAGAAGGTGCGCCTTCAGTCAATGCGGCGCTGCTCGACTGTTAGGTAGCTGGGACTTTCAACGGCGACGATCGGCGGACCTCAAGCGGCTCCCCGAAGGCATAAGGCGCAGCTACTCAAACACGCCTTGAAGGCCAGTGACCAAGACAAGATTGCCCGGGCGCGAAAGGCTTTTGACGGTTAGCCTTCCGACCAGACCGCCAGCTCATTGCCGCTGGGATCGCGGAAGTGGAACCGCCGCCCGCCGGGGAAGCTGAAGATCGGTTTGACGATCACGCCGCCGGCTGCGATCACCTTGGCTTCCATGGCTTCCAGATCGTGGGCGAACAGCACCACCAGGGGCTTGGTGAGCTGGGACGCCGCGTCGGCGTCGAAGCCGCCGTCCAGGCCCTCGCTATAGGCCGCGTAGGACGGGCCATAGTCGGTGAAGCTCCAGCCGAAAGCCTGGGCGTAGAAGGCCTTGGTGGCCACGAGGTCTCCGCCGTGCATCTCCACATAGTCGATCTTGCCGTCTTCGCGCATTCCGGTCTCCATATGGATGTTCTGTATTTGTTCCAGGCTAGCGGCTCAGGCCGGGAGAGTCCAGACGGCGGTTTTCTTGATCTCGAAGTCCTCCAGTTCGCGGGTGGTCTCGACCTGGTATTCGGCCAGCTTCTCCAGCCCGACCTTGGGGAAATAACTGCGCCCGGGATCGCCGATCAGCACCCGCACCCCGCGTACGTGGGCGGCGGCCAGCCAGTCCATGACCTTGGCGGCCAAGGGCTTCTCGTAGCAGATGTCGCCGGCCAGGATGACGTCGGCCTGGGGCGCCGGGGCGTCCAGCAGGTCGAGGCCGGTATAGCCGACCACGACCCCGTTGGCCTTGGCGTTCAGGTCCAGGGCCGCGCCGCAGAAGTCGTCGATATCGGCGGCCAGCACCTCGAACGCCCCAGCCTTCATGGCGGCGATGGCGACGATCCCCGAGCCCGAGGCGAAGTCGATCACCCGCTTGCCGGCCACCTCTTCCGGGTTGTCGAGGATGTAGCGCGCCAGGGCCTGGCCGCCCGCCCAGGCGAAGGCCCAGAACGGTGGCGGCAGGCCGATCTCGGCCAGGGCCTCCTCGGTCATCTTCCAGATCGGGGTGATCTCGTCGGCCAGGTGCAGGATGATCTCCGGCGTATGCGGAGGCTGCTGCAGCCGGGTGTTCTGCAGGATGAAGGCCTGGCGGCCCTCGATGGAGGGATCGATCATCCCGCCATCTAGCATGGCGGCCGCTGGACTCTAGGCCGGCTTCGACGACGCCAGACTAAGCACCTTCAGATAGCCGCCCGGCTCGACCAGCATGCGCTGCGTCACGCCCTTGCGCGCCAGGATCCTGTGGGCGCGGGGCAGGCTGTAGCAGGGCAGGTGCATGAACATGTGATGTTCGCAGTGGTAGTTCACGTAGTAGGGCGCGATCAGCAGGCGCTCGATCAGGCCGGCCTTGGTGGTCCGGGCCTGGCGCATGGGGTCGGGCTCGTTCTCGTCGATGCAGGCGTGCTCGGCGATGTTCCGCAGGCGGGTGACCAGCGGATACCAGGTGGCTTGGGGCAGCACCCACAGGACCGGCCACACCCACCACAGGCCGAAGGGCGCGGCGACCGCGGTGACGATGGCGCCGGAGGCCAGCCAGCGGCCATGGCGGGGAATCTCCGCGGCGAGGATCGGCAGCAGGGGATCGCCGGCCTTGCGAGCCTTGAGCTTCTTCACGAAGCCGCCGAACCGGGCCTTGAAGAACGTCTGGCCGGTGAGGTCGCGGACGATCTTGCGCCGCAGGGACTGCCGGGTGATCGGGAACGGCGCCGAGAGCGTCAGGTCGGGGTCTTCCGACTGCTGGGCGAAGCGGTGGTGGGTCAGGTGGTAGGGCCGATAGGTGCGCACCCCGCCGCCGGTGAGCCACTCGCTGAGCCAGTCATTGACCTTGAGGTTCTTGTGCAGGGCGCCGTGGGCGGCGTCGTGCATGAGTATGGCCAGGCCCAACTGCCGCGCCCCGATGATCATCACCGCCAGGGGCAGGGTGAAGGGCCAGACCACGACCATGACCCCGGCCGCGAATATGGTCGCCCAGGCGTGGGCGATCATGGCCAGGCCCTTCCACGACGAACGGTGCGACATCGGCGCCCATTCCTCGGCGGTGAAGAAGTCCTTCGGGTCGAGGCGGGCGGCGGCGGCCATCAGGCGTGTGCTCCGGCAATGTGGGAGTGGCCCAGCAGGGCCAGCATCTCGTCGACGGCGGCAGGCCCGGTGACATCGGTCGCGCCGTCGCGCAGGGCCACGCCCAGGGCCAGGGTCCAGAAGCGCCGCGCGGTAGTCGCCGGGTCGTCCCGACCCGACCAGCCGCGCTGCTGGCGCACCTCGGCATAGGCGCGGTCGCCCTGGCCGTGCAGGCGATCGAAGGTGCGCTCGATCAGCGGGGCCAGATCCTGCCGCCGCCGGGTGAGCGACAGGGCGTCCACGAAGAGGGCCAGTCCCGGCGATCCGATCACGGTCTCGACCAGGCTGCGATTGTAGTCCGAACCGGTGACGGCGGACGCTGCGGCTAGCTCGGCCTGGCGCGCCACATAGAGCACCTCGCGGCAGGCGGCCTCGACGAACAGCGCCTCCTTGGTCCGGAAGTAATAGGTGACCTGACTGGGGAAGGCTCCGGCCGCGGCGGCGATCTCGGCCACCGACACCCCGGCCAGACCCCGCGCCTTGAACAACTCCACCGCCGCGTCGAGCAGCCTAGAGCGCATGCGCTTGCCAGGCTCGCGGAGGCCACGCTGTTCGGCCAGGGACAGGACGTTCGGCATGGCTTATTTGTATGCCATACAAGTTCTTTCGTCAAGGCGGGGCCTAGGCGTTGCGGGCCGTCAGTCCGCCGTCCACGGGGATCACCGCGCCGGTGATGTAGGAGGCGGCGGGCAGGCAGAGGCTGACGGTGACGTGGGCCACCTCCTCGGGCTCGCCGTAGCGGCCCATGGCGGTGCGGCGCTTGGCGAAGGTGTCCTTGGCCTCGTCGGCTATGGCGGCGGTCATGCCGGTGCGGATCGGACCGGGGCAGACGCAGTTGACGGTGATCCCCTCGCGGCCCAGCTCCACGGCGAGCGCGCGGGTCAGGCCCACCACCCCGGCCTTGGCCGCGGCATAGGGACTGTCGCGGGACGTGGCGCCCAGGGCCTCGGTGGAGGCGATGTTGACGATGCGCGGCGCCGTCGACTTGCGAAGGTGGGGCAGGGCCGCGCGCACCACCCGCTGGTGGGCGGTGAGCAGGATCGAGAGCGAGCGGGCCCAGACGGCCTCGTAGTCGTCGCTGTCGATGGGCGAGAAGCCCGAGACCCCGGCGTTGTTCACCACCACGTCCAGCCCGCCCAGGCGCTGGGCGATCTGCTCGACGACGGCGGCGATCTCGGTGGCGTCGGAGACGTCCAGCTTCCACGGATGGACGGCGAGGCCTTCGCCGGCCAGGGCGTCGGCCGCCGCCTCGGCCAAGGCGGCGGTATAGTCGGTGAGCGCCACCTCCGCCCCCTCCTGGGCGAAGATCCGGGCGGTGGCCAGGCCCATGCCGCCGGCCGCGCCGGTGACGAGGACGCGGGAGCCCCGCAGCGAACGTCCGGGCGCGCTCACAGGCTGAGCCCCCCGTCGACGATCAGGGTCTGGCCGACCACGTAGCTCGCCAGCGGCGAGGCCAGGAACAGGGCCGCCCCGGCCATGTCGCTGGGTTCTCCCATTCGGCCCATGGGGATGCGGTTCAGAGCTCCACGCAATCGGTCGGGATGCTCGGTGGTGACCTTGGTCAGCTTGGTGTCGACCAGGCCCGGCGCCAGGCCGTTCACCCGGACGCCGTCGCCGGCCCAGGCCTGGCCGAGGGTCTTGGTCAGGCTGACGGCGCCGGCCTTGGAGGCGGCGTAAGCCGGGTTGCCGCGGTTGGCCTGGTAACCGGAGACGGAGCTGACGATGATGATCGAGCCGCGCGCCTTGGCCAGCGTGTCGTGGAACTTCATGGCGCAGGCCATCAGGCTGTCGAGATTCACCGCCATGACCTTGTCCCAGCCCTCCGGCCCGAACTCGCCGCGCTTGTAGACGACCGTCCCCTGGCAGAGGACCAGGATGTCGAGGGGGTCGATGGGGGCGGCGGCCTCGATCTCCGCGCGGTTCCCCACATCGACCTTGGCGTAGGCCAGGCCGCCCAGGTCCGAGCCGTCCGCGGGATCATAGTCCGCCGCAGCGGCCCGCGTGCCCCAGACATGGACCTTGGCGCCACGCTCTCGGAAGCCGTGGGCGATCCCGTTGCCGATGCCGCTGGACCCGCCGACCACAAGCGCCGTCTTGCCGCCAAAATCGAGGTCGCTCATGCGCCTGGCCTCCCGTTTGCGCGATCCTCCCTCGCGTGGAAAAGGCCGACAAGCGTGACCCCACGGCAGGTCCGGATGTTGACGTAACTGATTGACGTTCACGTAAGGGGAAGGGCAGACTTCACTCTCGACGGGCGAGACAGCCCGCGAGATCCCAGGGAGGACAGAATGACCGCCAAGCTTCGCCGCCCGGCGATGACCTTCACCATCACCCAGCTCTGCCGCGAGTTCGGCGCCACCGCGCGCGCCCTGCGATACTACGAGGACCAGGGCCTGCTCGCCCCTGCCCGCCAGGGCATGGCGCGGGTCTACTCGTACCGCGACCGCGCCCGCCTGCAGATCATTCTCAACGGCAAGCGGGTCGGCCTGTCGCTGGCCGAGATCCGCGACATCCTGAGCCTCTACGGCCAGGGGGACGGGGAGGTGGCCCAGAACGCGCTGGCCCTGCGCAAATTCCGCGAGCGGATCGTGGCCTTCGAGCGCCAGCGCCAGGAGATCGACGACGCCATCGACGAACTGCGCCGCGCCAGCGCCCGGATGGAGCAGCGCCTGGCCGAGCAGCACGGAGATCGCCAGGTCGCCTAGAGCTTCTCTCAGATCCTCCCCCAGCGCGCAGCGCGATTTGGGGGGGTGGCTCGTCGCCTCTTGGCGGCGAGACGGAGGGGGTTGAAGCGCGCGAAAGCGAGTCAAAGTCCCCCTCAGTCACCTGCGGTGACAGCTCCCCCAGGAGGGGAGCATTTGGTGAGGATGGCCTAGAGGCCGAGCGGCCCCCGCCACACTCCGGCGACCAGGGCCAGGAACAGCAACAGCCCGGCCAGGCTGTTGGACTTGAATAGCGAGAGCGCCAGCGCCGGATCGGCCACGTCCAGCCGGGCGGCCTGGCGCGACAGGTGCATGCCGAAGAGCGCCAGCGGCGGCAGGGCGAGCGGGCCGAGGCCCGCGATCCAGCCAGCCGCGAGCGCCAGGGCGAAACTCGCCACATAGAAGCCCAGCACCGCCTTGGGCGCGGCGCCGCCCAGCCGCAGGGCGGAGGACTTCACCCCGGCCAGGGCGTCGTCCTCCAGGTCCTGGACGGCGTAGATGGTGTCGTAGCCCAGGGTCCAGAACACGCCCGAGACGTAGAGCAGGGCGGCCGGCCAGCCGAGCGCTCCGGTCACCGCTGCGTACCCCATCAGGGCGCCCCAGTTGAAGGTCAGGCCCAGCCAGGCCTGCGGCCACCAGGTGATCCGCTTCATGAACGGATAGGCCGCCACCAGGGCCAGAGATCCGACGCCCAGGGCCACGGCCAGCGGTGGGAGGGTAAGCAGGATAGCCAGGGACACCAGGCCGCAGGCCGCCACGAAGCTCCAGGCCTGCCTGACGCTGATCTGGCCCGAGGGGATCGGCCGGCCGGCGGTGCGCGCCACCTTGGCGTCGATGTCGCGGTCGACCATGTCGTTATAGGCGCAGCCCGCCGCCCGCATGAGGGCTGCGCCGATCAGGAACTTCATCAACAGCCACGGATCGGGCCAATGACCGGCCTGGGCGGTCGCCAGGGCGATCCCCTGCCAGCCCGGCAGCATCAGCAGCCAGATCCCGGTCGGCCGATCGAACCGCCCGAGCTTCAGCCAGGGCTGCAGGCGCCGCGGCGCGTGGCGGTCGACCCAGTTGCTGGGCGCGGCGTCGGGGAGGGGGGCGGCCATGCGCTCAGCCTCTACCAGAACCACGTCGGCCTTCCAGTCGCTGTTGCAGCCCGGCCACGAGGATCAGCGACCTGCCGGCGACACCAAAGAACGCGGGTCGGTCGGATTGACAGCGGGAATCGAGGCGCGCAGGGTCAGCATCGTCGTCCAGCCCCGCAGCGCCTGAAACAGGGAGGTGATCAGCGTGACAGCATTCAATCATCGCCCGCAGACGCCGTTCGTCGCTGTGTCCGCCCTTAAGCGGAACCGCGATTAACTCGCGACCGGGCCCCCAGCCGGGGCCGCTCTGCACCGCATCGCCAGCCTTCCGCGCGTAGACAAACGCGTTCGCCGGCGCTCCTCGATTCCACGGATTCCCTGGCCCAGATTTGGCGCGGAGTCCGTCCGACTCAAGAGACGACATGCCTATCACCGAACCCATCTCGGTCCGTCCCAACGCCCCCGTTCCCAACCGCTACGGGGCGATGTGCACGGAGATCTACGACCTGGACAAACCGCCCGGCTCCCTGCCCGACGTGCCCTTCTATCTCGACCGCCTGGCCGGGACGCAGGGACCGATCCTGGAGGCCGCGGTCGGAACCGGACGCCTGCTGATCCCGCTGCTCGAGGCGGGTCTGGAGGTGAAGGGCTTCGACCAGTCGCCGGACATGCTGGAGAGCTGCCGCCGCCACTGCGCGGCGCGCGGCCTCTCGGCCGACCTGCGGCAGGCCCGTTTCCAGGACTTCGCCTACGACCACGCCTTCTCCGCGGTCCTCGTGCCGGTTGGGACCTTCACTCTGATCGACGACTTCGCCGAGGGCCTGGCCGTGCTGAAGCGGTTCCACGACCACCTGGCGCCCGGAGGCCGGCTGCTCATCGACCTCATGCCGATGGGCTACCTGACCAACGAGAAGCCCGACATCCGCACCTGGACCGCCGCCAACGGCGACATGCTGCGGATCGAGGGCCGGGCCGTGGAGATCGACCTGGTCCGTCAGCGGCGCGTCACCCACGACCGCTACGAGCGGTGGCGGAACGGGCGGCTGGTGGAGTCGGAGCTGGAGGTCATGGCCTTCCGCATCTGGGGGCTCGCCGAGTTCCAGTTGGCGCTCGCGGCCGCGGGCTTCGACCAGATCACGGTCGGCGCCGACCATCAGCCCGGACGGCCGCCAGGACGCTCGAGCCGAATACTCAACTTCGAGGCCCGCCGACCCGCTGCCTAGCGGGGCGCGGCAAGCGGCGCCGGGGTCCGTGCTCCCCCACGGATCCCGGCGCCCAGCCTCGGACTTTCAAATCACCCCGGCCCGGCCGGGAAATTCAGAAGTGCGTCATGACCGATTTTCTCGACGACGATGAGGACGCCAACCGTCCCCGAGTCCTGACCAACACCCAGGTGTTGGGCTTCATCGTCCGCCACTGGCTGGCCGAGCCTGGCAAGTTCGCCCTGATCGTCGGCTTCATGCTGGCGGCCACCGCCGCCGACCTGGCGATCCCCTGGGCCACCCGGGCCTTGATCAACGCCGTCTCCGCGCCGGAGAAGGTGACGCAGGCCGCTTGGGCGGCCTGGGCCTCGCTGTCAGGCCTCTATCTGCTGTTCTACCTGATGCGCTCGTCGCTGTTCCGCGCGGCCAACGGCTTCTACGCGCGGATCATGGCCCGCATCGTCAATGACGGCTTCAAGCGGGTGCAGGCCTTCTCCGCCGACTGGCACGCCTCGAACTTCGCCGGCGCCACCGTGCGGCGGGTCAGCCGGGCCATGTGGGGCTATGACAGCGCCTCGGACGCCCTGCTGATGATGCTGTTCCCGACCCTGATCGTCCTGGGTGGGTTGGCCATCTCGCTCGGCCTGCAGTGGCCCTGGGCTGGCGCCTTCGTGGCGGTGATGGTCGTGGCCTTCGGGGCCTACAACATCCTGATGTCGGTGCACTACATCCGGCCGGTAAACCTGGTGTCGACGGCGCTGGACTCCAGGATCGGCGCGACCTTGGCCGACGCCGTGGGCGCCAATCCGGTGGTCAAGAGCTTCGGCGCCGAGGACCGCGAGGAGGCCCGCTTCGGCCGCACGGTCGAGGCCTGGCGCGCGGCGGTGAACAAGACCTGGGACCGGTTCAACAATGTGGGCCTGGGCCAGAACCTGTTCCTGATCGTGCTGCAGGCGGGCCTGACGGCCTTCCTGGTCGACGCCTGGGCCAAGGGAAACGCGACCCCCGGGGACGTGGCCTTCGCCATCACCTCGTTCATCGTCATGGCCGGCTACATGCGCAACTTCAGCGAGATCACCCGCATGCTGCAGAAGGGCCTGGACGACACCCTGGACGTGGCCACCTACATGGTCACCGAGCCGCAGCTGGCCGACGCGCCGGACGCCATGACCTTCCGCGGCGAGCTGGGGGAGATGGTCTTCGACCGCGTCACCTTCGGCTACGCCAACCAGCCGCGTCCGCTCTATGACGGCTTCACCCTGGTGGTGGCGCCCGGCGAGCGGGTGGCCCTGGTGGGTCCGACGGGGGCCGGCAAGTCGACCTTCGTCAAGCTGATCCAGCGGCTCTACGACGTGCAGGGCGGTCGGATCCTGATCGACGGCCAGGACATAGCCAAGGTCAGCCAGGGTTCCCTGCGGCGCGCCATCGCCGTGGTGCCGCAGGACCCGGCCCTGTTCCACCGCTCGATCGCCGAGAACATCGGCTACGCCCGACCCGACGCCACCCACGAGGAGATCGTGCTGGCCGCAAAACGGGCCCGCGCCCACGAGTTCATCGCCCGCCTACCGGGCGGCTACGAGACGCCGGTGGGCGAACGCGGGGTGAAGCTGTCGGGCGGCGAGCGCCAGCGGGTGGCCATCGCCCGGGCCTTCCTGGCTGATGCTCCGATCCTGGTTCTGGACGAGGCCACATCCTCGCTGGACGTGGAGACCGAGCGCCAG